>CAVUWK010000005.1:0-677029 GCA_963745175.1 uncultured Acidimicrobiaceae bacterium | reverse complement strand
CCAGTACCCTCCGACGTACGTCATCTGACATCCCCACTGTCCCGCTCAATCATGGCACGCGGAGTGCAGTGAGCCTAGGGTCCGTCATGGGGGTGACGGCGTGGCCGATGGGCTGACACGTGACGGAGAGGACTCTCGAAACGAGGGTCCTAGGAGGCGTGGCAGATGCGACTGGTGACAAGGCTGCTCTTGACCGTCGGGACCTCATTCGTGGGTTTCGCCGCGATCGGAGGTGGGTCAGCCTCTGCGGTGACGCCCGTGGTCGGTGCAGCCAACGCCGAACCCTGTCATTCCCGCCGGAACGCTGGGCAGCGTCTCCTGCATTTCGTATCACAGCCTGCATAGCTGTCGGTGACACCAGCAACAGCGCCGGCACGGACCTCACCCTGGCGGAAGTGTGGAACGGGACAAGCTGGTCGATTCAGTCATCGCCGAACCCTTCTGGTGCGATCTACAGCTTCTTGTCAGGGGTGTCATGCACCTCTGCCACTGCGTGCACTGCCGTCGGGTACTACGGCAACAGCGCCGGCACCGAGCTCCCCCTTGCGGAACGGTGGAACGGAACCACCTGGACAATCCAGACCATGCCCACGCCGACGGGCGCCACGTTCAGCATGCTCGCTGGGGGTGTCGTGCACATCGGCGACCGCATGCATCGCCGTGGGAAACTACGGGCCCAAGAGGGGGACGGAGCTGACGCTTGGCGGAGGTCTGGAACGGGACCGCATGGTCGGTGCAGACCACGCCCAACCCCAGCGTTGCAACGGTGAGTTCTTTGGCCGGCGTCTCGTGCGCATCGAGCACCGCGTGTGTTGCAGTCGGCTCGTACTACAACAAGTCCGGTACGGAGTTCACATTGGCCGAGTCTTTGAATGGGACCACATGGTCGATCCCTTCGACCCCCAACCCGACCGGAAGCGTGTTTCCCACCTTGTCGAGTGTCTCCTGCACGCTCAGCACTGCATGCACCGCTGTCGGCAACTACTTCAACAGCTCGGGCAACCAAGTTGACCCTCGCCGAGGCCTGGAACGGGACTGCCTGGTCGATTCAGTCCACACCCAACCCTGCGGGCACCACACTGAGCGTTCTCACGGGGTCTCGTGCATTTCGGCGACCTCGTGCACAGCGGTCGGCGCGTATTACAACTCGGCGGGCACACGCAGTTGACCCTCGCCGAGCACTGGAACGGGACCGCCTGGTCGATTCAGTCCACACCTGACCCGTGCGAACAGGTGGTCAGCCCGCTTTTGAGCGTGTCGTGCATAGTCGCACGGGCGGGTGTTTCGGCGTGGGTTTCTCGACCAACGCGGGCGGGTCCGACCACGGCACTGTCCCTCGGCTACTACGGAACCGTATATGGGTGGTTGATCGTCACGTCTCCGAATCCGAACGGAGCGGCCACGAGTATGCTGTCGGCCGTCTCCTGTTCCGCGGCCTCGGCGTGTACGGGTGTGGGGTACTCCATCAATAGCGCCGGGGTCGATGCCGCCCTGGCCGAGGCGTGGAATGGCGCAACCTGGGTCGATCCAGTCCGTACCTGTCCCGACCGGGGCCAAGGCGAGCTCATTTTCAGGCGTCTCGTGTAGTGCTGCCACTGCCTGCGAAGCAGTCGGCAGCTACGTCAACAGTGGCGGCACCACCGTGACCCTTGCCGAGAGCTGGAACGGGACCGCGTGGTCCATCCAGTCGACACCCAACCCGACCGGCGCCACCTCAAGTTCCCTCTCGAGCGTCTCGTGCATCTCTTCGAGTGCTTGCACCGCCGTGGGAAAATCCGTCACAACGGCACAGAGCCTCACTGGCCGAAGCCTGGAACGGCACGAGTTGGGTGTTACAGACCGACCCACGTCGCCATCTGGCGCCAAGGCGAGTGTCCTCTCTCGGCGTCTCCTGCGTGCGCGGCCACCGGGTTCTGCTATGGCTGTGGGGTACTACGACAACAGCGCGGGCACGAAGGTGACCCTGGCCCTGGGCTACTACGGTCCGTTCTATGGCTGGCTGGTGATCTCCACAGCCGAATCCAACCGGCGCCACGGCCAGCACCCTGTCGGGTGTCTCGTGCATCTGCTTTCACAGCGCCTGCACCGCCTCCGGCTCGTTTACGAACAGCACCGGAACCTTAACCTTGGCGGAAGCGTGGAACGGAACGAGCTTCGCGCTCCAGACCACCCCCAATCCGGGTGCCACGCTGAGCGCTCTCACGGGCGTCTCATGTACCGCGGCGTCCGCATGTACCGCCGTCGGCTACTACACCAACACCTCGAACATCACCGTGACACTTGCGGAAGCGTGGAACGGAAGCAGCTGGGCGGTGCAGACCACACCGAATCCTTCGATCGCCACGGCAAGTCTCCTGTACGGGGTTTCGTGCACAGCTGCGACAACGTGCACAGCGGTGGGCCGCTACACCAACGGTGTTCAACTGACCCTGGCCGAGGCGAACTAAGGCACTCGAACAGTCCGCCTCTTCGCAGAGGAGCCTCAAGACCCGGACGGGTCTTCCCGAGCGGAGCTTGAACGTTGGCGGACGGTGAAGTCGTTGGTCATCCCACGCCGAAGGGTGCCCAGGTTTGCATGTGTCGTTTGTCGGCCTTCGTGCCAGTGGACGCTTGCTACGACCTTGCCGTTGGTCTGAGGTTTGTAGGGCTTGGTGAAGGTGTGCTTGATGGCGTCCTTGATCAGCTCGGTGGCGAAGTCCTTTGAGCGATAGCACGAGCCATTGTCGGTGAGCACCCGCTCGATGGTGATCCCGTAACTCTCGAAGAAGGCTTTGGCCCGGCGCCAGAAGCCAATGTTGGTCACCGAGGTCTCGTCGTTGTGTACCTCGGAATAGGCCAGACGGCTGTAGGCGTCGATGGCGGAATGGACGTGGGCGTAACCAATACGAGGTCGGGACCGGGCGGTGTTCTTGTGCTCAACTCCGTGGATCCGCCAGCCCCCACCTTTAGGTATCCGGGCCTGCTTCTTTATGTCGATATGGACCAGCTCACCGGGGCGACTGGTCTCGATGCGTCGGATCACCCGGCCGCTGTGGCGGTCCAGATCGCGCAGACGACTCACGCCGTGGCGTTGGAGCACACGGTGCACCGTCGAGGCCGGTAGACCTGCCCGAGGGGCCAGTCAGGCAATCTTGCAGCGCAATGGCGCGCGACACGCTGAGCATCGAGGAGGCCCGCCGTGTCGCCCTCGGGCGCAGGGTCTTCGGGGCGCCCGCGTCACCACAGGCGGCGTCCCGCATGGTGCGCCGGCTCGGCGCCGTGCAGCTCGACACCATCTCGGTCCTGGCGCGCTCGCACGAGCTGGTGGCCTACGCCCGCCTCGGGGCCATCGGGCGGGACCGGGTGGAGCGGGCCTACTGGGGACCGAAGAGCGCCACGTTCGAGTACTGGTCCCATGCCGCCTGCGTGCTGCCGCTCGAGGACTGGCCGGCGTATGCGTTCAAGCGTCGGGCCCGGCGGGCCAAGGGCAAACGCTGGCATGTGTTGCAGGAGCAGGACAAGACGTACCGGCGAGGTGGTGGCCCGCCTGCGCGCCGAGGGCCCGCTGACGGCCAATGAGCTGGGCGGCGCCAAGAAGGGCGGTCCATGGTGGGACTGGTCCGAGACCAAGATCGCCGCGGAGTGGCTGCTCGACATCGGCGAGCTGGTCTGCCGGGAGCGCCGCGGCTTCGCCCGGGTCTACGACCTCGCCGAGCGCGCCATCCCGGCTGATCTGCTGGCTCAGGAGTGGAGCGACGAGGAGTGCGCCCTGCGCCTCGTCGACGGCGGCGGCGCGCTCGCTCGGCGTGGCGACGGAGGCTGACCTGGCCGTGTACCACGGCCTGCCGCGCCCTCTGGTGCGCCAGGTGTTGGGGTCCTCGGGGCTGACCGAGGTGTCGGTCGAGGGATGGCGGCAGGCCGCCTATGCCGATCCCGGCGCGCTGGAGGCGGTGGGCACCAGGATGCGCGGCCGGAATGTCCTGCTGTCCCCGTTCGACTCGCTCATCTGGTACCGGGAACGCCTGGAGCGCCTCTTCGGGCTGCGCCACCGGCTGGAGGCCTACACCCCGAAGGAGAAGCGGATCTACGGCTACTTCGCCATGCCCGTGCTCGCCGGCACGCGGATCGTCGGGCTCGTCGACCCGGGCCGGCGGGGCGACGTGCTGGTGGCCAAACAGGTGACGGTGCTGCGTTCGGGCGCCGCGGCCCAGATCGCCGGCGCGCTGGTGGAGGCGGCGTCATGGGTCGGCTCGACGTCGTGCGTCATCGAGCGTGTCGAGCCGGCGGCGGCGCGGGCGGAGTTGGAGGCGGCGGTTTCGGCGTCCGCCCGCCTGAGTCACGCGCTGCGGCTCGGCGTCTCTTGATCAGCCCAGTTGCTCGAGCAGCCGGGCAGAACGTCGCAAGCGTCGTCCCATAACCGTGTTCGACCGCGACGGTGTGTGCCCTCTGGAGCAGTTCGCAGGCTCGATCGAGGTCACCGGGTCCGCCACGCTCGAGGAGCAGGCGCGCCCAGTTGAGGTCTGTGCGTGCGCCGAAGCACTTGGCCCTGACGCGTGCACAGAACTCAGCGGAGGCCGATGAAGTATGTCGTGCGCGTCGTCGAATCGCCCGAGCACCGTCGCCAGTCCTCCGAGGTAATGGCTCACGGGGCCCTCGGTGGTGACGTCGTTGTAGGACAGTTGGTCCACCCAGGGACGGAGCTGCTCGAAGATCGGTCCGGCCAGCCTGGGATCCCGGCATCTCGACGGCGGCCTCGGCGTACGTCACCATTCCCGACATCCACGCCATGTCGTCGGGCAGCCGGAACCCGGCCTCCACGAACTGCTCGAGCACGCGGCCGGCCTCTTCGATCCGGCCGCCTTCCGTGTGGGCACCGGCCAGCACGGACACGAAGGACGGGATCCCCGGATTGTCCGTCACCGCTTGTTCGATCAGCGGGATCAACTCGCCCATGGTGCCGCGTTGTGAGCTGATGGACATGAACTGAGCCTCGAAGACACCTGCTCGCGTCAGGCTCGCCAGCTCTCAGAGCCGATGCGGTAGGCCTCCGTCGCCTGGCTTTCCGCCTCGTCCAAGTCTCCGGCCAGGAGAGAGCGATCGGCCGTCGCGTACTTCTGGGTCCAGGTCGAGTGTCGGCTCGTGCAACAGGCTGGCCAGGAATGTCCCCGATTTCGAGGCACCGATCGACTTCGTCGATGTCGCCCGCGGCGGCGGCGGCGATCCGGCGCGCCGTGACCGCCCAGAAGTGGAGGAGGGGATCGCGGACCCGCTCGGCCATCGCCAGTGCGTCCGCCGACCGCACGAGTGACAAGTCGAGCAGCTGCGGCACTCGGAGCGGGTCCGCGATGTGGTTGAGCACCCGGACCGTGACCGCTTCGTCACCCGCGCGCTCGGCGATGGCGACGGCTTCGTCGGCCAGGGCGCGTCGGCGCTCCAGGCTGCTGCCGAACGTGAGCTCTTGGCAGAACGTGCCCAGGACAAGTGCTCGGTCGATGTGGTCTGGAGGCAGTTGGTCGATCGCCGCTTGCAGCATCTCGACCTTCTCCGTGTCGAGGCGACCGAACGTGCTGATGAAACCGCGGTCGTTGGCCAATGCCGCAACGACGAGGCGATGCGTGTCACCGAGCTCGACGGCTCTCGCGTGCCACGCCGAGCAGCGTCTGGCGGGAGGCAGGGTTGCCGGTTTGTCGCTGTGCAATGCCCAGTCCGGTCGTGAGGTCGAGCTCGAGGGGCGGGTTCTGTGTCCCTCCCTGGGCAAGAGGTCGAGGGCCTGGGAGTAGTAGCGAAGGGCATCAGCCGGGGCGAGCCCCGCCAAGGCCGATGTCGGCCGCTCGACGGGCCGCGTCGAGCGCGCGGCGAAGGTCACCCGGTCGCGCCGTCAGGCTCCAGTGGCGAGCAAGCTCGCCCGCCCGGCGCCTCCGGCGCCCCTCGGCACAGCTCCTCCAACGACGTGGCCACCGTTCGCGTGGGCCCGAGCCCGTCGGGTCGGTCCCAGGTCCTCGTAGAGCGTCCTCTGGATCAGCGCATGGGCAAAGCGGTAGTTCCCGAGTGGGCCCGGGCAGCTCGCGCACGAGTGCAGCGGCCGCACCAGCGTCGAGGACTTCGAGCAGATCGTCCTCCGGTGTGCGGGTGGCCTTGGCCAAGAGGTCGAGATCGAACTCGACGCCGATCACTGCCGCCATCGACAGGACACGTCCGGCATCTCTCCCGAGGTGGACGATGCGCGCATCGATGACCTGTCGCACGCTGTCCGGCAGCGCCGTTCCGTCCAGGGTGTCAACGGCGACCCAGCGACCCATGACGTCGCGGCTGATGGCCCCCGTCTCGAGCAGGTGTCGGAGCACCTCGGTCACGAAGAACGGGTTCCCGTCGGTCTCGAGGGAGATCGCGTGGGCGAGACGCCGCCCGGCTTCATCGAGTGGGTGGCCGGCGGCTGACTCCATGAGCGAGATCACTCCGGCGTGATCGAGTCCGCTGAGTGCGATGTGTGCCACGTCCCTGTGCCGTCGCAGCGCCCCCAGAGTCTCGACCAATGGACCAGCGCGGAACAGCTCGCTGTCACGGTAGGCCCCCATAACCAGCAGTCGCATCGGCCTCTCGGCAGCGATGATGTGGCGCAGCAGCTGCAGACTTGCCCTGTCTGCCCACTGGAGGTCGTCGAGGACGAGGACAACAGGCGAGTGGTTCGACATGGTCGCAAGCAGGTCGACCACGGAGGCAAAGAGCAGGTAGCGCTCGGCGTCGGTGCCGGTGGCCTTCGATGGCGCCGGGCCATGGACTCGGTTGGCCAGAGACGGAACCAATTGGAGGAGCTCCGGCCCGTGGACGGCCGGCTGGCCCAGGAGCTCCTCGTCAGCCACGTGGGCGAAGTAATGGCCGAGTGCTTGGGAAAAGAGCTGGTAGGGGCTGGCGAGATCCTCCTCACAATGCCCGAAGAGCACATGCGCGCCCCCGCTTCGAAAGCGGCGCGGGCCGCCTCGGCCAGCAGGGTGGTCTTGCCCTGACCCGCCTCTCCGGAGAGAAGCAGTACCTCGAGCCCATCGCCGCCGGCGACGCGCTTGTACGCGTCCCTCAGCGCTTCCACCTCTGCTTGCCTCCCGACCAGTTTCTCGGTAGGCCGGACGCGCAGGTGCCCGGGCAGGGGGATCCTCCGGATCTCGGCGGTCGTCGCGTCGCCCGGACGGTGCTTCTTCGGGTTCGGGCCACCGGGCGCCCAGTCCAGCTCGGGCCGGTTCCGCAGTATCGAGACCTCCAGGCTCGACAGCCGAGCGCTCGGCCGGATGCCCAGGTCCGTGGCTGAGCTTGTTCTGCAGGCGTTGATACGTCCGCAGGGCCTCACCTTGGCGTCCCGACCGGTAGAGAGCGACCATGAGTTGGGCCCAGCGAGCTTCCCGGAACGGTTCGGCGTCCACTGCCGCCATCAGCTCGGCGACCAGTTTCTGATGCTCACCGCAGTCCAACAGGGCGTCGAGGCGCTCCTCCTCCGCCTGCAGCCGCAACTCCCACAGGCGCGTCGCCTCGTTTCGACCGAGCTCATGGTCCGCGAGGTCGCCCAACGCAGGTCCCCTCCAGAGCGCCAGAGCCTTGGACAGACCTTCCGCCTTTGCGGCGGGATCGTCAGAAAAGTCATGGCTGGCCCTCCACAGGAGCCTCTCGAAGCGGATGACATCGACGCCCTACGGATCGATCACCGCTCGATAGCCGGGAGTGATCGTCTGAATGCTCTCGGCGGGAAGGACGCGACGGAGATTCGAGACGTACCCGTGTAATGCTTTGATCGCCGTCCGCGGGGGTTGGTCGCCCCACAGCGCGAGACTGATTTCGTCGCAACTGACCACGGTGCCGCAGCGGATGGCCAGCAGTGCGAGGGTGCCCCGCTCCTTGGGGGCGGTCACGCGAATGTCACGACCGCCCACACGGAGCAGCATCGGGCCGAGGACGGCGATCCTCACTTCTTCAACGGGGGATGCTTTGATCGGCGAGAGCATAACGATGCCTTCGAGCTTCCCGAGGGCAAGTTTGGCGCGAACGACGGTCCTGGGGGCCGCCTGACGCAACAGATCGGCGTCAGGAGACCCGTTGCCCCTTCGTTAGTTGGCGGCGGAGCGCTCGGCGATCCTCTCGAACGTCGTGAGGTCCCCTCCGTAGGGCCCCGTCTGGGCCGGGTGGTGGAGGACGAACTGGTCGAAACCCAGCTCCTCGTACGGCGCGACCAGCTCGTCGAACTGGTCGAGTGAGTCCAGAAGCGGTTCGGTGGGGGTCCACAGCAGCACCTTGCCGACGCTGGACGGCTCGCGGTTGCTCGACCGGCACGCCTCGTCGAGGAGAGAGAGTTGCCGGCGGACCGCGTCGAGTACCGCCTCGGGCGTGCGGGGCCCGCGCCCGGTGGGGCCGATGGTGACCCAGTTGCTTCCGTAGGTGGCCGTGAGGCGGAGACCCTTGGCGCCGCCCGCGGCGATCGTGAGGGGGAGGGGCCGCTGGAGCGCGCCCGGTGTGCTGGGCGCCTCTGTGGCCATGTAGTGCGCCGTCGATATGGACGTCCTGTTCGTGGGCTCCCCGTCGACGATGGGTTGGAGCACCTGCAGGAACTCAGCAAAGCGGGCGAGGCGTTCGGCGGGCGTCCAGGGCTCCTGCCCGAGCGCCGTCGCGTCCGGGCCCTCGCTGCCCGGGCCGAGCCCGAGGTCCAGGCGGCCGCCGCTCAGATCGTCGAGTGCAAGGGCGTCGCGGGCGAGCGTGACCGGGTGGCGGAAGTTCGGCGTGGCGACCAGCGTGCCGAGCCGGACGCGCGCGGTCACGGCCGCCGCGGCGGCGAGCACGGGCACCGCCGCGTGCCACGGACCGTCCGGCATGCCACCCCAGCGGATGTGGTCGTAGGTCCACGCGGTGCAGAACCCGACCCGGTCGGCCCACTCCCACTGGCGACGTGCCTCGCTCCAGCGGTCGGAGGGCAGGATGACGAGGCCGATGCGCACGGCGCTGAACCTATACGTTGTCGCGGTGGCCAACGAGAGGGAAACGAAGCGGTGGAACGACGACCGGTGGGCGGCGTCGTGGATCAACCGGGAACGGCTGACCGAAGCCCTGACTCCCTTCGTGCTCACGGCTGCCGCGGCCCAACCCGGCCAGCGGGTGTGCGACATCGGGTGTGGTGGCGGACTCCTCACCATCATGCTCGCCGATGCCGTGGCCCCCGACGGTCGGGCCGTGGGGCTCGACGTATCGGCCCCCCTCCTCGAGCTGGCGGGTGACCGGGCGCGTCAGGCCGGCGCGGCGAACGTGGAGTTCGTCGTCGTGGACGTGCAGACGGGGCGCCTCGGTCAGGAGCCCTTCGACCTGGCCGTCAGCCAGCTGGGGGTGATGTTCTTCGACGAGCCACTCGTCGCGTTCGGCGCCATCCGCGGCATGCTCCGTGCGGAAGGTCGTCTCGTCTTCGCCTGCTGGCAATGGGTCGAGCAGAACCCGTGGCACCTGGCGACGGCCTTGCGGGGGTTGCTTCCGCCGCCGCCGGTCCCGCCCCCAGGAAAGAGCCCGGTTGGCCCCTTCACCCTCGGAGACGACGAGTACGTGCGTGACGTCCTGGGCGGAGCGGGCTTCGTCGGGGTCGAGAGCACCGACTACGAGATCACGGTCCGCGCTCCGGCCAGCGCTGTGGTGGATGCGTCGTTACTCCAGTTCATGGGCGTCGAGCCCGAGCGACTGGAAGAGGCCGAGACCATGGTCGAGCGCCATCTCGAGCGGTTCGCCGTCGGGCCCGACGAATACGAGTACCCCCTGGCCTTCCGGGTCTACGAGGCCGTCAACGGCTGATGGCCGGTTACAGCGGGACGCCCCTGGCCAAGAAGCTGGGGATCGTCGAAGGGTCGACGCTGGCGCTCGTCAGCGCGCCGCCCGGCGTCATCAACGGCCTGCCCCCGGACGTGACCGTGAAGCGCCAGGCCCGCGGGAAGGCCAACGTCGTCGTGGCCTTCTTCACCGATCGGCGTGACTTCGAGCGTCGCATCGAGGCCCTGGGCCGGATGATCTTCCCGTCCGGTGGACTGTGGGTGGCCTGGCCCAAGCGTTCCTCGGGCCGAACGACCACCGTCGACGAGCACGTGGTGCGCGAGGTCGCGCTACCGCTGGGTCTCGTCGACAACAAGGTCTGCGCCATCGACGAGACCTGGTCGGGCCTGCGCGTCGTGTGGCGACGCGAGCGCCGTAGCTAGAAGAAGCCGATCCGCGAGAGCGGCCAGATCCGCATGTCGACCTTGCCGACGATCGTCGACTCGCGGATGGGGCCCCAGTAGCGGCTGTCGCAGGACTGGGGCCGGTTGTCGCCCATCATGAAGACGTCACCGGCGGGGACGCGGTAGGCGTGGTGCAACGAGTAGGCGGCTCCCGACGGGCCCGGGTAGGTGTCGTTCCGGACGCCCGCTGGGAGGTACAGCTCGGGGAGGAGGCGCCCGTTGATGTACACGTGGCCGTCCGTGAGCGAGATGGTGTCGCCCGGAAGGCCGATCACGCGCTTGACGAGGTCCGACACCGGCGGTCCCGCGCAATCCTCGGTCGGCGGCGTGGAGAACACCACGATGTTGCCCCGGTCGACCCCGTGGAGGTGGTAGCTGAGTTTGTCCACCACGATCCGGTCCCCGATCTTGAGGGTCGGCTCCATGGAGCCCGAGGGGATGGAGTAGGTGGCGACCACGAAGGTCCGCAGGACCACGGCGACGACGATGGCGATGACCACGACACCGACCATCTCAACGATCCAGCGAGAAGAAGAATGTTTCCCCTCGGCGTCTTCTGCCGGGGCCGGCGCGTCGGCTGCCTGTGGGTCCCCGTCCATGTCCGAAGAAGTATGGCGCGAAGGCCCTGGCGTGGTGGGGCACTGCGGGCCTGTCACGGCCCCGGGGCACAATGGGGCCCGTGGTACGCGCGGTGATCTTCGACTTCTACGGCACCCTGGCCAAATTCGCCGACACGACCGTCTCCAACTACGAGACCGTCTTCGCCGCTCACGGCTACCGGCCGGAGCGGTCGGTCCTCGACAACTACTTCGCCCGCTACGACGGAGTCGAGCACGCCGAGCACTCGGTCAGCGAGGAGGCCTACGAGGCTTGGGTGCGGGCGCGCCTGCGCGAGCTGACCAGCTCCTGTGGTGTGCCTGATCCCGTGGTCGCCGACCTCATCGATGCCCTGCGCGCGTCGGACCAGGGACCGATGGTGCCCTATCCCGAAGCGGCAGCCACGCTGTCGTCGCTTCGGGAGGCGGGCCTCGCCATCGGTGTCTGCTCGAACTGGGGCTGGGAACTCAACGGGTTCCTCGAGCAGGTCGGGCTGCTCCATCTGGTCGACGTGGCGGTGACCTCGGCGCGCGCCGGCTCGCGCAAGCCGCATCCCGGTATCTACGCCGGGTCGATGGCGGCACTCGGCGTCGACGCGGCGGACGTCGTGTTCGTCGGCGATTCGTGGGAGCCCGACGTGCGTGGCCCGCGGCAGCTCGGGATGGTGGCAGTCCACGTCTGGCGCGCGGAGGATCGGAAGGGGCAGCTCCCGCCGGTGCTGCAGCGCGGCGACCACCGGGTGGGGGAGCTGACCGGCGTCCTCGAGATCGTCGCCCGGTTGCGGAGCGATTCGCTACCCGCCGCGGGGCCGACGGACGGTGAGCGGATCGGGAGTCCAGTCCGGCCATGACGGCTTTCCGACCACGAAGCCGTGGCCCAGGACCGCGACCTCGCGGAGTCCGGCGCCCCGTGTGTTGTTACGTCGTGTCCCCAACCGGCGGCCGTCCGTTCTGCGCCAGCCCAGCGGCCAGGGCCGCCCGGTCGTCGTCGGTGAGCGGCTCGAAGCGAAAGGCGGTGCTGCCGAGCGGCCGCCACCAGATTGGGTCGTCGCAGGCCCAGGCCTCGGCGCGGAGGCCCACCTTGGTCACCTTCCCAGTGGCGGTCTGGGGGAGCGAGAGAGAGACGCGGACGTAGCGGGGCAACCACTTCGGGCCGAGGTCGGGCTGGGCGACGAGCCATTCGGCGAAGTCGGCCGGGTCGAAGGTCTTTCCCGGCACCGTCTCGAGCGCCACCATGACCTGGTCGCCCGCACCCGACGCTGTGTCGGGGACGGGGTAGACCGCGGCCACGGCCAGGTCGGGATGGCGGGAGATGATCGCTTCGACCGGACCGGCGGCAAAGTTCTCCGAGTCGACGCGCAGCCAGTCCCCGGTGCGGCCGGCGAAGTAGAAGAAGCCGTCGGCGTCCACGTAGCCGAGGTCGCCGGTCCAGTACCAGCCGCGGCGCAGCCGTTCCTGCTCGGCGTCGTCGCGCCGGTAGTAGCCCTCGAAGCTGCCCCGGCCGCTGCGGTTGACGATCTCCCCGATGGCGGCGCCGGCGTTCAGCAGGCGCCCCTCTGCGTCGATTTGCGCCGGCGGGCACTCCTCGCCCGTCTCGGGGCTGATGACGGCGAGGTCGACGCCCCCGACCGGCTTGCCCAGCGCGCCCTTGGGCATACCGAGCACCGGGTTGACCGCCGCACCACCCTCGCTCTGCCCGTAACCCTCAATCAGGTAGCACCCGAAGCGCGCCCGGAAGCGGTCTCGGTCGCGCACCGAGGCTTCGGTGCCGAAGGCGCTCTTCAACGTGTTCTCGCCGTCGTCCGGCCGCTCCGGGGTGGCGAGGATGTAAGCGATCGCCTTGCCCACGTAGCTGAACTTGGTGGCGCCGTACCGGCGTACGTCGTCGAGGAAGGCCGAGGCGCTGAAGCGCGGGCGGGTGGCGATGGCGGCGCCCATCAACACCGATGGCCCCCAGAGCGCCATGAGGGCGTTGCCGTGGAAGAGGGGCATGGGGCAATAGCAGACGTCATCGGTCGTGTAGCCGTAGCCGGGCCCGGCCACCTCGGCGATGCCGGCCAACCGGCCCTGCGTGCAGCGCACCGCCTTGGGCACGCCGGTCGTCCCCGAGGTGAAGATGAGGAGGTAGAGCGCGGACTCGTCGACCGTATCGGCGCGCTGAATGAGGTGCCGCGCCTCGTCGCTGGCGGCGCACTGCTCGATGAGCGCGTCGTAGCGCGGGGTGCCGATGACGAGGACCTTGTCGTCATCAACGCCGAGGTCCAGCCCGTCGAGGAGCGCTGCACCCTCGGCGTCGGTGACGATCATGGCGCAGTCGGTGGCACGAACGTCGGCGGCCAGGGCCTCGCCCCGCCGGGTGGGGTTGATGCCGACGATGGCCGCGCCGGCCAGCGCGGCGCCGTTCAGCCAGAAGAGGTATTCGGCGCCGTTGGGCAGAAGGACACCCACGTGAGGCTTGGCGTCGGCGAACAGCGAGCGGGCCAGCGCGCCGCGTGAAGCGCCTTCCTGCACCGCCTGGCGCCAGGTCCAACGCCCATCGGCGTCCATGATCCCGGTGCGGTCGTCCTCGGCGCGGGCGGCCAGCATGGCGGCGACCGTCGTCACGGGAGTGGCCAGCCCGGGGTCCGGCGCACCAGGGTGCGGTCGATGTCGTCGATGGTGGCGGCGCCGCAGAGGTGCATGGTGCGACGCAATTCGGTCTCGTACCAGCGCAGGAGCGTTTCCACGCCGTCGGCGCCGCCGGTGGCGAGCGCCCAGAGCGACGGTCGCCCGATCAGGGTGGCCTTTGCCCCGAGCGCCAGCGCCTTGGCCACGTCGGGGGCGCGGCGGATCCCGCCGTCGACGTAGACCTCGGCCTGCCCGTCCACGGCGTCGACGACCTCGGCCAGAATGTCGGCGGTCGGAGGCGCGTCGGCCAGTTGTCTGGCTCCGTGGTTGGAGACGACGACAGCCGCTGCTCCGGCATCGACGCAGCGCACGGCGTCGTCCGCGCGCTGGACTCCCTTGACCACGACGGGGAGATCGCTCAGGCCGGCCAGCCACTCGATGTCGTCTGGCGTCAGCGCGGGCTCGAACTCGTTCGTGACGACGGCCATGAAGCCACCCTCGCGTGCGCTGTCGGTGCTGTCGCCGGCCAGGTTGGGCAGGGCGAGGTCGTCGGGCAGGTGCACGCCGATGCGCCACTCGCGCAGGCGGAGCCCCGAGACGGGGGCGTCGACGGTCAGGACCAGGGCGCGGTAGCCGTGGGCGGCGGCGCGGCGCACCAGATCCTCCGTGCGCGTCCGTTGGCGCAGAACGTAGATCTGCATCCAACGTGGGGCGTCCGGGGCGGCGGCGGCCACGTCCTCGAGCGGGCAGGTGGCGAGCGAGGAGAGGATGAGCAGGGCTCCGGCGGCAGCGGCCCCCCTGGCGCAGGCCACCTCCCCTTCGGCATGGGCCAGCCCCTGGATCGCCGTCGGTGCAATGGCCACCGGCGAGCTGACCGTGGAGCCGAGCAGGGTGGTGGTGGCCGACACCTCCGACAGCCCCGCCAGCACGTGCGGGTGCAGCTGCCAATGGCTCCAGGCCTTCACGTTGCCCTGGAGCAGGCGCTCGTCGTCGGCGCCCCCCGAGTAGTAGGCGTAGGCCATCTCCCCGATGGCGTGCCGGGCGTCGCGCTCCAGGTCCTCCAGGGAGAGGTCGGTGACCAGGGGGGCGGCGGCGCTCACGGGGACGGGGTTGTGCCCCGGCGCATCGGTGCTGGCAGGATGAGCAGGCACGGGCCGCATGGTAGGCGCGCCCGAACTCGTGGACAGCCGGAGGTGCAGTGCGATTCTCGTATGCCGAGTCGATGACCGATCCGTCGTACTACGTCCCCCTGGCCCAGGCGGCCGAGGCGGCGGGCTACGACTCCATGGTCGTACCCGACAGCATCTGCTATCCCGAGGTCTCCGACACCACCTACCCCTTCAACCCCGACGGGACCCGCGAGTTCCTCGACGACAAGCCCTTCTTGGAGCCGTTCTCCCTCATCCCCGCCATGGGGACGCTGACCGAGCGCCTCCGCTTCGTCACCTTCGTCGTCAAGCTGCCGATCCGCCAGCCGGTGCTCATCGCCAAGCAGGTCAGCTCGACCGCCGTGCTCACCGACAACCGGCTCCTGCTCGGTGTCGGCACGAGCCCCTGGCCCGAGGACTACGAGATCTGCGGCGTGCCGTGGGAGCGCCGGGGCAAGCGCATGGACGAGGAGATCGCCATCATGCGCGGCCTCATGGCCGGCGGCTTCTTCGAGTTCCACGGTGAGATCTTCGACGTGCCATCCATCAAGATGACGCCTTCCCCGACCAAGCCCGTGCCGATCCTGATCGGCGGCCACCACGAGGCCGCCCTGCGCCGCGCCGCCGTCGACGGGGACGGCTGGCTGCACGGCGGCGGGGACCCGGCCGACCTGCCCGGCTTGTTGGCGCGGCTGGCTGAGCTGCGCAAGGAGCACGGGACGGAGAGCAAGCCGTTCGAGGTGCACGTGATCTCGCTCGATGCGTACTCGCCCGACGGGGTGCGCCGACTGGAGGAGCTGGGCGTCACCGACGTGATCGTCGGCTTCCGCTGGCCCTACGGCATTGAGCAGGACACCGAGTCGCTGGCGACGAAGGTCGACAACCTGACGCGCTTCGCCGACGACGTCATCGCCAAGGTCCGTTGACAGGGAGGGACATGACTGACACACCGCTTTCCGCCCGGGAGTTGGGCATCCGTTCCCGTGCCGCCGTGACCGCCGGCGACCGCGACGGCTGGCTGGGCCTCTTCGCCGACGACGCCTTCGTGCAGGACCCCATCGGCCCCTCGGCCTTCGACCCCGAGGGCAAGGGCCATCACGGGCGCGCCGCCATCGCCGCCTTCTATGACACCGTGATCGCGTCAAGTGAGGCCATCAGCTTCGAGATCACCGAGTCCTACCTGTGCGGCGACGAGGTGGCCGACGTCGGCATCATCCGCACCACCTTGGCGGGCGGCACCCACCAGGCCATCGTCCACGGCGTCTACACCTACCGGACCGACGGCGCCGGCAGGATCGCGTCGCTGCGCGCCTATTGGGAGTTCGACGCGCTGGAGCTGGTGGAAGTCGGGAGTTGAGCGGCACCGTGCGCGTCCAGGTCCACGAGGGGCTCTTCACCGACGGCGATCCGCCGGCGCTGCTGGGGACCCGCTGCGCCGCATGTGGATCGGTCCACTTCCCGCGGGCCGACGCCTGCACCTACTGCGCCACCGAGGACCCCGAGCCGATCGAGCTGTCACGCCAGGGTTCCCTGTGGGCCTGGACCGCCGTCACGGCACCGCCCCCGGGCTACCGGGGCGAGGTGCCCTTCGGCATCGGGATCGTGGAGCTGCCCGAGGGCGTGCGCGTCATCACCCGACTGACCGAGAGCGACCCGGGCGCACTGTCCTTCGGCCAGTCGATGGAGCTGCGCATCGTGGCGCTGCATGCCGACGAGGACGGCAACGACGTGGTCACCTACGCCTTCGCACCGGCATGACCGGCGTCACCGTGGCCGGCGTCGGTCTGCACCCCTTCGGCCGCTTCGACGGCGTGTCCACCACGGACATGGGCGTGGTGGCCGTGCGCGCCGCGCTGCGCGAGGCGGGCGTGGGCAAGGGCGGCTTCCAGGCCGCCTTCTGCGGGACGGCCTACGGCGGGGTGGCGACGGGGCACAAGGTGTTGAGCCGCCTCGGCATGACCGGCATGCCGATCGTCGACGTGGAGGCGGGCTGCGCCAGCGGCGGCGCCGCGCTCATGCTGGCGGCGGGGGCAATCCGGGCGGGGCAGTACGACACCGTCCTGGTCTTCGGCACCGAGAAGATGCCCAAGGGGATCATCCGCTCCTCCTTCTTCGACCCCTGGCAGGAGGAGGCGGGCCTGGCCGCCACGCCGGCCTTCTTCGGGCTGCGGGCCCAGCGTCTCTTCGTGACGTCCGGAGTCACCAAGGACCACCTGGCTCGCGTGGTCGTGAAGAACCGGCACCACGGGGCGTCCAACCCCGACGCCATGTACCAGAAGGAGACGACGGTCGAGGCCGTCCTGTCCTCGCGCGTCGTATGCGAGCCGCTGCACCTCTTCATGCTGTGCTCGCCCAACGAGGGTGCCGCCGCCCTGGTCCTCCGGCGCGCCGAACTGGTGCCGTCGGGCAGTGGGGTCACGCTGGCCGCCGCGGTGTTGCGCTCGCACATCCCCGGCTCGGTCCTGAGCGAGTCCACCCCGTTGGCCGGCCTGGCCCACGACGACGCGCCGGCGCCGACCACGCTCGCCGCCACCGACGCTTATGAGGAGGCGGGCCTCGGCCCCTCCGACCTCCACGTCGTGGAGTGCCAGGACACCGACGCCGCCCGTGAGCTCGGCTCGTGTGAGGAGCTCGGGCTCTGCGAGCCCGGCGGGTCGGCCGCCCTGCTCGATTCGGGTGCCACCACCCTCGGCGGTCGCCTCCCCGTCAACCCGAGCGGGGGGCTGCTCTCCAAGGGGGAGCCGCTCGGCGCCTCGGCGCTGGGTCAGGTGGTCGAGCTGGTGCGCCAGCTGCGCGGCGAGTGCGGGCCCCGCCAGGTCGAGGGCGCCCGGGCCGCGCTGTCCCACACGGTGGGCCGCGGCGCCAACGCCGGCGTCGTCATCCTGACCCGTTAGCGCCGAGATTCGAGGCGCTCCGTAGCAGCGACGAGTTATCGCTGGTGCGTGCCCCGACTCTGGACCTCTCGATCAGCCGGGGGTCCAGAACGGTCGCCTTGTGCTCGGGGAGGTCACCCGTCGTCCAACGGACGCTGTGCTCGCCGTGCAGCTCGGTGGCCAGGGCGCGGCGGGCCAGCAAGCTGTGGTAGCGCTCCTGGAAGCACCAGGCTGCATACTCCCCGTCTCGGTCGAAGCCAACCGCGAGGCGACCGTGACCGAGGACGTCGTGCACGGCCCGGAATCGGTCATAGGCGCCGCCGACCTCGCATCCCATCACGGGATGGGGACGTTCGCGATCGCGTGCCGCTGTCGTGACTTCCAACACGCGGTCGCGTTGGATCGAAACGATGAGTTCGGCCGCGTCCAAGTATGGCGTCGTCGACATGGTGAAGAAGATCTGGAAGCGTCGTCGCGCCTTCGTGATGAGCGTGAACAGTTGGTCCGACTCGCTGACGAGCTGGGCGTAGGCGGCGTGGGCGAGCGCCCCACCGACTCTCGGGGCTTCCTGGTGTGCGGCGGCGACCTCGGCGGCAGCGATCGGGTCGAGAGCGGGAGCGACCTCGCCGTGCCTGTCCGAACTCCGAACTTCCCTTTCGAGAGGCATCCTTGCCTCGCATCCTCGCAGCGAACTCTTCAGCTCCTCGGCAACACGCCGCAGGCCACCCCGCTGATCCTATGAGGTCCTGCTCGGATCGTCCTGCAGACGGCGCAGCACGTCGGGCAGCTCGGTCAGCGCCGTCACCACGGCATCGGGCGCCGGGCCGTCCGCGGGGAACGGCATCGTGCCGTCCCGGTCGATCCACACCGAGCGCCAGCCCGCGCCGTGGGCGCCGGCGACGTCGTTGACCGGGTGGTCGCCCACGAGCACGCAGGCCTCGGGCCCCACCCCGAGCTCACGCTCGACCACATCGAAGATCCCCTGGTCGGGCTTGGCGACGCGATGATCCTGCGCGAAGACGACTGACTCGAAGTAGCCGCTCAAGCCGACGGTCTCGGGCAGCCGGCTTCCGTTGGAGAGAAGCCCCAGCCGGTAGTCGGCGCGCAGGGCGTCCAGGCCGGGGATCGTGTCGGGGAAGAGGGCCGGGGTCGCGGTCCCGGTGCGCGAAGTACGAGTGAGCCAGCTGCCGCGCCAACTCGTCGTCCGCTGCCTCGTCGCCACCCTCGGCCGCCCGCCGGCGCGCCAGTGTGCGGGCGAAACCGTGCACGCGCAGCTCGGACAGCGACCACACATCGGGCATGGCGTCACTCACGAAGGTGCGGTCAACCTGCAGGTCCTGCCAGCGCAGCGCGTCGGCGAACGCGCCGGGCCGGGCGGCGCGCAACTCGGCCGCCGTCGCCATCAACGCGTCGCGCATCACACGCTCGAAGTCCCAGAGTGTCTGGTCCCCGTCGAAGAGGACGGCCTCGATCACGGGGCGACGAGGACCACCTTGCCGAACTTGGCGCCGGCGCCGAAGCGGTCGTAGGCGGCCTGCGCCTCGGGCAGCGGGAAGGTCTCGCACACCGGGACCTCCAGGCGCCCGGCCTCCAGTGCCGGCAGCACGTGCGCTGCGACGTCGGCCGCCACCTCGGCCTTCTCGCGCCGGCTGCGGATACGCAGGGTGGAGCCGCCGATGCGGATCCGCTTCTGCATGAGGGTCATGAGTTCCACCTCCATGCGGCCCCCGCCACCGACGCCGATCACCACGACGCGGGCCCATGGCGCCAGATGCGGCAGCACGTTGGTCAGGCTGGGCGCGCCGACGAGCTCGAGCACCACGTCGTAGGGCGCCTGTCGCCGCCTCGTCGCCCGGCGCCAGCACCACGTCGGCCCCGAGCGCGGCGACGGCGTCATGGCGCGCCGGGTCGCGCACGGTGGCGGTGACCGTGCCGCCGGCCTGCTTGGCCAACTGCACGCCGGCCGTCCCGACGCCACCGGCGCCGCCGCTGACGAGCACGCGCTCGCCCATCTGCAGGTCGGCCTGGCGGAAGAGGGCGTCGTAGGCGGTCGTGAAGACCTCGGGGAAGCCGCCGGCCTCGGTCCAGGGCAGCGCGTCCGGCACGGCCAGCGCGTGCGTCTCATCGACGAGGGCCAGCGTCGCCTGTGCCCCGCCGCCGACCACGGCCATGACGCGGTCGCCGGGGGAGAAGAGCGTGACCTGCCTTCCTGTGGCCACCACCTCACCGGCGAACTCCATGCCCGGGATGTCGGCGGGCCAGCCGGGCGGCGCCGGATAGAAGCCGGCCCGCTGCACCAGGTCCGCTGCGTTCAACCCGGCCGCCCGCACCGCCACGAGGAGCTCGGTGTCGCCCGGGACGGGGTCGTCCCGCTCATCCCAGTGCAGCTGGCCCTCCCGGATCACGACGGCGTGCATGCCGGCCACCCTACGCGGCCCCGGCACGGGGCCACCGGTGCCCATTAGGGTCGGGCGCATGGCTCTCTACGACATCCCCATCCACACCCTCCAGGGCGACGACGCCAAGCTCGGCGACTACAAGGGCAAGACCCTGCTGCTGGTCAACGTGGCCTCCAAGTGCGGCCTCACCCCGCAGTACGAGGGGCTCGAGCGCCTGCAGAAGACCTACGGCGACCGGGGCTTCTCGGTGATCGGCTTCCCGAGCAACCAGTTCATGGGCCAGGAGCCCGGCACGCCCGAGGAGATCGCGCAGTTCTGCTCGGCCACCTACGGGGTGACCTTCCCCCTGATGGAGAAGATCGACGTCAACGGCGAGGACCGGCACCCGATCTACGCCGAGCTGACGGAGAAGGAAGACGCCGAGGGTGCCGCCGGCGACATCACGTGGAATTTCGAGAAGTTCCTCGTGTCCCCCAAGGGCGACGTCGTGGCGCGCTACCGGCCCCAGGTGGAGCCGGAGGACCCGACCGTCGTGGCCGACATCGAGGCGCAGCTGAGCGCTTGAGCCTCAGCGCTTGACTTCGTCGCACCCCGTTCGGGCGGGGTTCGCCGCGTCCATCTTCGACATGGACGGGCTCCTCATCGACTCCGAGATCCTGTGGCACGAGGCCGAGATCGAGATCCTGGGCGCTCTCGGCGTCCCGCTTGCCGTCGACGGCTGCCGCTCGACCAAGGGCATGTTCGTGGACGAGGTCACCGCGCACTGGTACGGGCTGCACCCATGGCCGGGCGCCACGCCGACGCCCGACGAGGTGGCGGTCACCATCGTCGACCGGGTGATCGAGCTCATCGTGAGCAAAGGCGTGCTCAAGCCGGGTGCCGAGCACGCCATCGACCTCTGTCGTGACCGCGGGCTGCCGCTGGCGGTGGCCTCGTCCTCGCAGTACCGCCTCATCGACGCCGCGTTGGCGCACTTCGGTCTGCGCGACCGGTTCGACCTGGTGCACTCGGCCGAGGACGAGGACTACGGCAAGCCGCACCCGGCGGTGTTCCTGACCGCCGCGACGAAGCTGGGCGCGCCGCCCCGCCGCTGCCTCGTGTGGGAGGACGCGCCGGCTGGCGTGCTGGCGGCCAAGGCGTCGTCCATGACGTGCATCGCCGTGCCCGAGCGGGGCGAGGAGGGCCATCCCGCCTTCGCCCTGGCCGACCTCGTGGTCGACTCGCTGCTCGATGTGTCCAGCGCGTCGCTCGACGCGCTGGAGCGTGCCCTCGCCCCCGCCGGCTGACTCAGCGCACCTCGTTGATGCGGACCAGGTTGCCCGCCGGGTCACGGAAGGCGCAGTCGCGCACGCCGTAGGGCTGCTCGGTCGGCTCCTGGGCGACCTCGGCGCCGGCCGCCTGCAGCCGCCCGAAGGTGTCGTCGAGGTCGGCGGTGGCCAAGATGACACGGGCGAAGCTGCCCTTGGCCATCATCTCGGCGATGGTGCGGCGCTCGTCGTCGGTGACGCCGGGATCGACGCAGGGTGGCTCCAGGACGATGGACGTGTCGGGCTGGTCGGCGGGGCCCACCGTGACCCAGCGCATGTCGCCGTAACCGACGTCGGCGCGGACTTCGAAGCCGAGGGTGTCGCGATAGAAGGCGACGGAGGCGTCCGGGTCGTTGTGCGGGAGGAATGTCGAGTAGATCGTGATGTCCATGCCGGTCATGCTAAGTGGGGCCGGCCGACCGCGCTTCTCGATTCCTGACCGGTCTCGTCACCTGTTTCGCTACGCACGACGGCATCCCGTTCGTCGTGCTCGCCGCCTGGCGCCGGTAGGCGCTGGGCGGCATGCCGACCAGTTCGCTGAAGCGGGTGCTGAAGGTGCCGAGCGACGAGCAGCCGACCGCGAAGCACACCTCGGTGACGCTGAGGTCGCCGCGACGCAGCAGCGCCATGGCGCGCTCGATGCGCCGGGTCATCAGGTAGCCGTACGGCGACTCGCCGTAGGCCCGCTTGAACGCACGGCTGAGGTGCCCGGCCGACATGTGCGCGCCGCGGGCGAGCGCCTCGACGTCGAGCGGTTGCGCGTACTCCCGGTCGATCCGGTCGCGGACGCGTCGGAGCCACGCCAGGTCGCGCAGGTGCTGCGCCGCGGCGGGGCTGGTGGTCGTCATCGCCGAGATTGTGCCACGTCGCGTCGGCGAACTCGGAGCCACGCGAGGTCGGCCAGGTGCTGTGCCGCGGCAGGTCGGGTCGCCATGGGAAAGATTGTGCCACGGCGCGCCTGTGGTCAATGCGACGGGAGAACGCGTTTGGGCCTGGCCGCCGCTCGTCGCCGGAGGTGCGTGGGTAGAGTCGCCGGCCGTGGGGCCGGGCTGTTTGGAGTGTCGCGTGGGCGTGTTGGCATCCTGGGTTCGCTGGCTCTGATCACCCTCTTAAGTTCGTTCGCTGTCCCTGGGGCGACAGACGCCCAGGCGGCGAATGGTGCCGACTGGGGCGCCACCGTGTCGGCTCCGTGTGACGGCCTCGATGCCAGCCTCTGCATGCTGCCCTTCCCCAACGATTACTACACCGTGGCCGACCGGGGCATTTCGACGGGGCGCCGGGTCTCCTTCCCTCCCGGTGCCTTCCCGACACCGGCCGGCGGGCAGGCTTTCGACCCCGCGCCGTGGGAGGGCAACGACGGCTTCAGCCCCGGGTCGACGATCCTGACCCACGTGCCAGGCCTCAGCCTGGCGAGGAGCCACGCGGCGACTATCTCGGACATGGGGGCGTCGGTGGCGCCGACCAGCCCGGTCGTACTCGTCGACACCCGCACGGGCGCACGCTGGCCTACATGGGCCGAGCTCGACGCCAGTGATGCTGACCCGATGACACAGCTGCTCATGATCCACCCGGCGCGCAACCTGACCGAGGGCGACCGCTACATCGTGGCCCTGCGCAATCTGCGGACAGCGGCCGGCTCGCTCATCACGCCCGGGTCCGCCTTCTCAATGGTGCTGGGGTCGTCCTCGCCCAGAGTCGTCGGTGTGAAGTCCGCCTACGCCGCACACCTCCGCGGGATCGTCCGGCAGCTCGGTCACCTCGGGGTGGGCAGGTCCGGCCTGTTTCTCGCGTGGGACTTCACCGTGGCGAGCACGCACGATCTGACCGCGCCCCGCTCGCCATGCGGGACCAGACGTTCGCCGCGCTGGGCAAGGGCGTCGGGCCCTTCGCCGTGGCGCACGACCACATCGACCCACCCGGCCAGCCCGACCTCACTCGGGTCGTCACCGGGACCTTCGACGTGCCCGATTACCTGACCGGCACGCCGGGCAGCCTGGGTTCGGTTCTGACCGAGGGGGCCGACGGGCTACCCGTGCACACGGCCGGTCGCGTCGACCATGCCAACTTCGAGTGCGAGATCCCCAAGGAGGCCACCGCGTCTCGTCCGGCTGCAATCGGGGTGTACGGCCACGGCCTGTTCAACTCGGCCGACGAGGTGACGCAGTCGGCGGTGCCGCGGTACTCGGATCGCTACGACACCATGTTCTGCGCGACGGACTGGGTCGGTCTGTCGTCGAGCACGCTCGGGCTTGCCGTGTCGGTCGTCGATGACCTGAACGGCTTTCCGACCCTCGTCGATAACCTGCTGCAGGCCTTGCTCAACGCCCAGGTGCTGGGGAACCTCATGGTGAACCCCAAGGGGTTTGCCAGCAACCCTGCTTTCCAGGACGCGCAGCACCGTCCGCTCTTCCGCCCCGCCGCACACCTCGTCTACTACGGCAACTCCGAAGGCGGCATCATGGGCGGCGCCTTCACGGCACTCTCCACCGAGGTGCGCCGGTCCGTGCTCGGGGTTCCGGGCATGGACTACGCGGTGCTCCTGCCGCGCAGCGCGGACTTCGCGCCGTTCCAGACCATCTTGGACACCACCTATCCCGACGTGGCGGCGCAGCAGCTGGCGTATGACGTGATCCAGATGCTGTGGGACCGGGGCGAGGCCGACGGCTACGCCGAGCAGATGACGTCGGGCCTGCCCGCGACCCCGCCGCACCAGGTCCTCCTGGAGGAGGCCTTCGGGGACCACCAGGTGACCAACGTGGCGACAGAAACCGAGGCGCGCACCATCGGAGCCCGCCTCCACGAGCCAGCCCTGGCGCCCGGGCGCAGTGCCGAGTCGCAGCCGTTCTGGGACCTGGCCACCCTGCACGCCCCGTCGCAGGGCCCGGCGCTCTTCGTGTGGGACACCGGCGTGCCGCCCGAGCCGCTCGGCGACACGGCGCCGACCCAAGGCCCCGACCCGCACGACACGACGCCGCGCACGTTCCCGGACTTCTGGGCCCAGATGCACGCGTTCTTCACGACCGGTCAGGTGACCGATCCCTGTGGCGCGGGGCCGTGCACCGGCCCCCGACCGTCCTGAGCGGCCCGGTCGGCGACGGGCGGGATGCGGCGTCGCCCGATCAGAGCGACGCGTTCGAGGCGGGCCGCCACCTCGCGGTAGCGCGCCACGGGAATGAGGTGCGCGCCGTCGAACGCACCCGAATCGCGGATGCCGACGACCAGGTCGCAGGAGGCGTCGACGCCGGCGTTGGCGTCCTTCTCCAGGCGCTGCACGAGGTCGGGCGGTACATCCACGCCGGGGATGGTGAAGGTGCGGGCCATGCCGGCGCTGGCCACCACGATCACCCCGGCGTAGACGGGCACGTCGATGGCGGCGCCCAGCTGGGCCCGCCAGGCCAGCAGGTCGTCGAGGGAGAAGCCGATCTGCACGCAGAGGAAGTCGGCCGCCTGCTTCCACGCCGGCAGCGCGCGCAGCCCCGCGGCCGCGCCGAAGCGCATCGGCGTGCCGGTCCCCAGATCCTTCGGCGTAGGTACGTCCCTCGCTGAGCATGGTGCGCACGGTGAGCTCGCTGGTGCGGGCGCCGGCCCGCGGCTCGTCGCCGTAGACGAAGAGGAACTGGTCCACGCCGTAGGCCGCCGCGGTGAGGAGGTCGCGCCGGAACCCGAGCAGGTTGCGGTCGCGGGCGTTGAGGCAGGCGATGGAGCGCCCGCCCATCTGCTGCACCTCGTGCGCGACGGCGACGCTCGAGACGGTGGCCCGCCCGATGTGGTTGTCCGGGATCAGGAACGTGGTGGCGACCGGGCTGAGGACGCCGATCTGGTGGCGGACGCGGGTGAGGTCCGGGCTGGTCGCCGGCTCTATCTCGCAGATCAGCTCGAAGGGCCGGCTCGTCATAGCGCTTTGATGAAGCGGAGACCGCAGGGGGCCCCGCCGACCTCGACCCGTTCCCAGCCGCTCGACTCGTAGAGGGCCACCGCTTCGGGCTGGCGCTCGCCCGTGACCAGGCGCAGGGCGCTCAGGCCGAGCGAACGGGCGGCGTCCTCGAGCGTGGCCATGAGATGGCGGGCGACGCCCTGCCCTCGGCAATCCGGGTCGACCCAGAGGCGCCGGACCTCGCCCAGACCCGGGGCGACGACGCGCACCCCGACCCCGCCGACCGGCGGTCCGGCGGAGCCGGCGCGGCCCACCAAGAAGGCCCCGGCCGGTGGGTCGAACATGGCCGCGGCGAGGCCGCGCTCGCCGTCGTCGAGCTCGCCGTAGCGTGCGACGAGCTCCGCCTCGGCCTGCGCCACCACCCACCGCGGGCCGTCGCCGGCGTAGGGCTCACGGGCCACGGTGAGGCCCGGCAGAATGGCGGAAGCGGGGCGATGCATACCCTCTATCCTTTCCGACGAGGCCGGGGCGCCCGTTCCCCGCCCGCCCGCCACCTTTTTCCCGTGTTCTCTCCCGTCCCCCCCGACATCGACTTCGTCGCCCTCGAGCAGGCCGAGCTGGCCCGCTGGTCGGCCCACCGCGTCTTCGAGCGCTCCGTCTCCCAGCGCGAGGGCGCCCCGCCCTGGGTCTTCTACGAGGGCCCACCCACGGCCAACGGCATGCCGGGCCTGCACCACGCCTGGGCCCGTGTCTACAAGGACCTCTTCTGCCGCTTCCGCACCATGAGCGGCTCGTACGTGGCCCGCCGCGCCGGTTGGGACACCCACGGGCTCCCCGTCGAGGTGGAGGTGGAGAAGAAGCTCGGCATCACCGGCAAGGAGCAGATCGAGTCGCAGGTCGGCATCGCCGAGTTCATCCGGCTGTGCCGCGAGTCCGTCTACTCCTACGTCGACGAGTTCGCCCGCCTGACCACGCGCATCGGCTACTGGGTCGACATGGATGCGGCGTACTGGACGTTGGACTCGACCTACATCGAGTCGGTCTGGTGGCACCTGCAGCAGCTCTTCGACCAGGGGCTCCTCTACGAGGACCTCAAGGTCGTCCCGTACTGCCCCCGCTGCGGGACGGCGCTGTCGAGCCACGAGCTGGGACAGGCCGACGTCTACCGGGACGAGGAGGACGAGTCGGCCTACGTGCGGCTGCGGATCACCGACCCGTGGCCTGAAGACCTGGCCGGCGCTCAGTGGCTGGCTGTCTGGACGACCACGCCGTGGACGCTGCTGTCGAACACCGGCGTGGCGGTGAACCCCGACCTCGTCTACGCCGTCGTCGACGGGATGATCATGGCCGAGGACCTGGTCGACGCGGTGATGGGGGAGGGGGCGTCGGCCCGGATCTCCTCGCGGATCGAGGGTTCCGACCTGGTGGGCCTGCACTACGAGCGGCCGTTCTCGGATGTGGAGGCGCCCCACGGCGCCGACGGCTGGCGGGTGGTGCCGGCGTCGTACGTGACCACCGAGGAGGGCACCGGGCTGGTGCACCTGGCGCCGGCCTTCGGCGAGGTCGACCGCCAGATCGGCCGGGAGAACGGCCTGCCGTCGTTGAACCCCGTCGGTCCCGACGGCCGCTTCACCGACGCGGTCGGGTGGCTGGCCGGGCGCGACGTCCGGGAGGCCAACCACGACATCAACGACCGGCTGGAGGCGGCCGGGTTGCTGATCCGGCGGATGCCCTACGTCCACTCGTACCCGCACTGCTGGCGCTGCCGCACGCCGTTGATCTACTGGGGCAAGCCGAGCTGGTACATCGCCACCTCCACGCGCAAGGACGACCTCCTGGCGGCCAACCAGACGGTGGACTGGCACCCGGAGTACATCAAGGACGGCCGTTTCGGGGAGTGGCTGGAGAACAACGTCGACTGGGCCCTGTCCCGCGACCGCTACTGGGGGACGCCGCTGCCCATCTGGCGCTGCGGGCGGGGCCACGTGCGCTGCGTCGGCTCGCTGGCCGAGCTCTCGGACCTGTGCGGGCGGGACGTGACGGAGATCGACCCGCACCGGCCGACCATCGACGACGTGACGTTCACCTGTGGGACGTGTGCCGCCGACGTGGGGCCCGTCGACGAGGTGGACGAGCTGTCGGTCTGCCGGCGGGTCGAGCCGGTGATCGACGCCTGGTTCGACTCGGGCTCCATGCCGGCCGCCCAGGTCGGCTACCCGCACGTCGAGGGATCGGCGGAGGCGTTCACGTTCCCGGCCGACTTCATCTCGGAAGCCATCGACCAGACCCGGGGCTGGTTCTACTCGCTGCTGGCCATCAACACGCTGGTCTTCGGCGAGAGCCCGTACCGCCACGTCGTCTGCCTCGGCCACATCGTCGACGCCGACGGCCGCAAGATGTCCAAGTCGCTCGGCAACATCATCGACCCCTGGTCGATCCTCGACACCCGGGGCGCCGACGCCATGCGCTGGTGGATGTTCAGCCAGGGCTCGCCCTGGACGCCGACGCGGGCGACGCTCGGCGCCATCGACACCGCCATGCGGGACATGCTGCTCACGCTGTGGAACACGTTCAGCTTCTTCACGACGTACGCGTCGCTGAACGAGTTCGACCCCCTTGACCCGGGCGTGCCGGCCCCGGCCGAGCGGGGGCCGCTCGACCGCTGGATCCTGTCCCGGCTGGCCAGCACGACGGCGCAGGTGACCGAGGCGCTGACCACGTACGAGCCGTTGGCGGCGGCCACCGCCCTGGCCGACCTCGTCGACGACCTCTCCAACTGGTACGTCCGGCGCAGCCGCCGCCGCTTCTGGCGCACCGACCCCGACGCGCCGGCCGGCGACACCCTGGCCGCCCAGGCGACGCTGCACACGACGCTGACCACGCTGGCGCTGCTGCTGGCGCCGCTGTGCCCGTTCGTGGCCGACACCATGTGGCGCCACCTGACCGGCGCGGGCGAGAGGGAGTCGGTGCACCTGGCCGACTGGCCGGCGGCCGACGTGGCCGGGGTCGCCGTCGACCCGCCGCTCGAGGCGCAGATGGCGCTGGCCCGCCGGCTCACCTCGCTGGGCCGGGCCGCCCGCAGCGAGGCCTCGGTCAAGGTGCGCCAGCCGCTCAAGCGGGCGCTGGTCTTCCTCCCGGCCGACGCGCCGGCGATCCTGCGCGACATCGTGGCGGACGAGCTCAACGTCGACGAGATCGACACCGCCGAGGAGCTGAGCGAGGTGCTGCAGTTCGAGCTGGTGCCGAACTTCCGCACGCTCGGCCCGCGCCTGGGCGACCTGGTCAAGGAGTTGAAGCCCGCGTTGGCCGCGCTCGACACCGTCGCCGCCGCGGCCGACCTCGAGGCGGGGCGTTCGATCACGGTGACACTGGGCGGCCAGCCGGTCGAGCTGTCGCCCGACGACGTGCAGTTGCGGGTCCGGGGCCAGCAGGGCTTCGCCGTGTCACGCGAGGGGGGCGAGGTCGTCGCGCTCGACCTCAACCTCGACGAGGGTCTGCGCAAGCGCGGACTCTCGCGCGACGTGGTGCGGCTCGTTCAGGACCTGCGCAAGGCCAGCGGCCTCGAGGTCTCCGACCGCATCCGCCTGCACGTGGTGGGGCTCGACTCCATCGCCGAGTTCTTCGCCTTCATCGCCCGCGAGGTGCTGGCGGTGGAGATCGTGAGCGGGCCCGGCGAGGGGGAGGGGACGCTGCTCGAGCTCGACGACGACCTGCTCAACGAGCCCGTGCGGGTCTGGTTGTCGAAGGTGGACGGCGAAGCGGCGGCCTGATCAGCAGCCGGCGTCGAGGACCTTGAGCAGCACCGCCTCGAGGGCGGCACGGTCGCCGTCGCTCAGGTGGGCCACCAGGTGGCGGTCGATCCCGTCGATGTGGGCGGCGACGGCCCGGTCGAGTACCTCCTGACCCTGCGGGGTAAGCACCACATAGATGCTCCGGCGATCACTCGGACAGTGCTGCCGTGCCACCAGTCCCGCCTCGACCATGCGGTCGACCAGGCGGGTGACCCCACCCGTCGTCAGGGCGACGTCGGCGCTGAGCCCGCTCATGGTCAGGCGGCGCTCGGGTGCGCCGCCGACGTGGATGAGGACGTCGAAGAAGACGAGCGGGATGCCGACGTCCTGCTCGAGCTCGCGGCCCAGACGGTCGGTCAACTGGCGGTGCGTGCGCACGATGAGGCCCATCAGGCGGATGCGGTCGTCGTCCATCTGGCCCAGGACGCCGCAGGTCCCGGCGCCCTCCGCGGCGGCGTCGGGACGCGACCCGTCCCCGGGGCTGGTCACTACCGCCGTTCGCCTGGATTATCGCCGTACCCATGTCGCCTTCCTCAGTCTCCCCCGAAAACCACTCGTTGCCTATTCTATCTGATTGACAAGTATCTGTATAGTCAGATATAATACAAGCAACGAAGATTGCCGAGCACAAGGAGAGTTCCAAAATGTCCAGCACTACCAGCACCGTTACCGTTCCGAAGACCGGGACGTACACCATCGACCCGGCCCACACCGACGTCGGCTTCGTCGCCCGCCACCTGGTCGGCACGAAGGTACGAGGCCGCTTCACCGACGTCGAGGGCAGCTTCACCGTGGCCGACAAGCCCGAGGACTCGACCCTCCAGGCCACCGTCCAGGCCGAGAGCATCTTC
This sequence comes from uncultured Acidimicrobiaceae bacterium, assembly GCA_963745175.1. Lineage (GTDB taxonomy): Bacteria > Actinomycetota > Acidimicrobiia > Acidimicrobiales > RAAP-2 > Bog-473. The sequence goes on along the minus strand of CAVUWK010000005.1, from coordinate 647,378 downwards.
ACCGGTCAGGTCCAGCGGGACGAGCACCTGCGCACCAACGACTTCCTCGACGTCCCCAACTTCCCGACCCTGACCCTGGTCAGCACGGGGATCCGCCGGGTCGACGACACCCACTGGGTGCTGACCGCCGACCTGACCATCCGCGGCGTCACGAAGTCGGTCGACTTCGACCTCGAGTTCCTCGGGGAAGGCGCCTCCATGCAGGAAGGCAAGTCCGTGGTCGCCTTCTCGGCCAGCGCCACCATCGACCGGCGCGACTTCGGCGTCAGCTTCAACCACTCGCTGCTCGACGGCAGTGTCGTGGTGGGCAACAAGGTCGTGATCGAGATCGAGACCGAGGCCGCTCTGGCCTGACCTCGTAGGGCGGGTGCCGGTCCGGGTCCCGGGCCGGCACCGCTCGATACGCTTCCCCGCCATGGCCACGCCAGCGGGGAGTTTGCGCACCGCACCGGCCACCGAGCTCCGCCGCGTTCGCGTCGACGAGCCCGCACGTGCTGGCTGTCGACCTCGGCACCGGCGGGCCCAAGGTGGCCGTTTTGGCGTCCACCGGCCGGGTCGTTTCGCACGCCTTCCAGGCGGTCGGAATCGATCTGACCGACGATGGGGGAGCCGAGCAGTCCCCCCAAGCCTGGTGGGACGCCATCGTTGCCGTCGGCCCGGCGGGCGTTGGCCGACAGCGGCGTGGCGCCCGGGGACGTCGTCGGCATCGGCTGCACCTCGCAGTGGTCGGGCACCGTGCCCGTCGACGACAACGGGTCGGCCATCGGTCCCGCCATCACCTGGATGGACTCCCGCGGTGCCCGCGCCGTGCGCGAGACGGTGCGCGGCGCGCTCAACGTGCAGGGCTACTCGGCTTCCAAGCTGGCCCGCTGGGTGCGCCGGACCGGCGGCATCCCGAGCTGTCGGGCAAGGACCCGGTGGGCCACATCCACTTCCTGCGCCAGCAGCGCCCCGACGTCTACGCGGCCGCGGCCGTGTTCCTCGAGCCGGTCGACTACCTCAACCTGCGCCTCACCGGATTGGCGCGGGCCTCGCACGACTCCATCACCCTGCACTGGGTCACGGACAACCGCGACATCAACGCGATCGCCTATGACGACTCCCTGATGGCGCTGGCCGGCCTGGAGCGGGCGAAGCTGCCCGACCTGGTGCCGACGGGCAGCGTGCTCGGCGGCCTGACGCCCGCCGCCGCCGGCGAGCTCGGCCTGCTCCCGGGGACGCCCGTGGTGGCCGGCACCGGGGACCTGCACTCGGCCGCCGTCGGCTCCGGCGCCGTCAACGACTTCGACGGCCATCTCTACATCGGCACCTCGAGCTGGATCAGCTGCCACGTCCCCTTCAAGAAGACGGACCCGCTGACCAACATCGCGTCCATCCCCTCGGGGATCCCCGGCCGTTACCTGGTGGCCGACGAGCACGAGACGGGGGGCGCCTGCCTGACCTGGCTGCGCGACAACCTGCTCTTCCCCGACGACGCCCTGACCGCCCCCGCTGCCGACCCAACTGCCCCCGCCGACGTCTTCGCCACACTCAACGACGTGGCCGCATCGGTCCCCGTCGGCTCCCACGGCGTGCTGTTCACGCCCTGGCTCAACGGCGAGCGCTCCCCGGTCGACGACCACACCATCCGGGGCGGCTTCCACAACATCTCGCTCTCCTCGACCCGGGCCGACATGGTGCGCGCCGTCTTCGAGGGGGTGGCCCTCAACTCGGCCTGGCTGCTCGGCGCGGTCGAGAAGTACACCAAGCGGCCCTTCGACACGCTGGCCTTCGTGGGCGGCGGCGCCAACTCGGACCTCTGGTCGCAAATCCACGCCGACGCCACCGGCCGCACCATCCGTCAGATCGCCGACCCCGTGCTGGCCAACGTGCGGGGCGCCGGACTGCTCACGCTGCTCGCGCTCGGCCACCTCCAGATCGCCGACATACCGAGCACCGTCACGGTCAAGGCCACCTACGAGCCCGACCCGGCCGCCGGCGGCGGTCTACGCCGCCCTGCTCAAGGAGTTCGTCAACCTCTACGAGAAGACGAAGGGGATCCACAAGCGGCTGAACGGCCGCCGGCTGCGCCAGGACTGACCGCCCGCCCAGCGTCAGGGCGGCGGGAACGTCAACGTGTGCCGGCCCTTGGGCACCTGCCAGGCGAACGCGTACACCCCGTCACGCGCCGCCACCTGGTGCGCCCCGACGTCGCGCATCAGCTTCACCGCCGCCATCGTCGCCGCCGGCGTGGCCCCCTCGACCCCCTGGCGCGGCACCAGGACGACGTAGACGGTGTGGCCGAACAGCGGCACGGTCTGCCCGTCGGCGAACACGTCGAAGTAGGGATAGAAGGCGTGGCGCTGGGCGAAGCGGCCCACCACCCCCTGGGACACGACCGTCTCGTCCTGCGTCGGGGATCTGGGCCTCGACCGCAGACAACTCGGCCGCGGTGGCCGAGTCGACCCGGGCGAACATCTGCCCGGACATCGGCGTCCAGTGCGCGCTCAGCACCGCGGTCTGGATCACTGCGCCCGCGGCCAGCGCCAACGCCAGCGTGGCCAACCCGACGCGCCAGCGCCGGTCGAGGCGCTCGCCCTGACGGGTCAGCCACGTCGCCACCATGGCGATCCCCACCGCGACCGCCATCACCGCCATGATGTTCTGCGAGCCGCCGATGTCCGCGATGAACGCGGGGGAGGAGTTCAGCGCGCTCGGGCGCCAGGACGACCAGCGACAGCATCCCGCCGAAGGCGGAGAACACGCCGATCGTCCCGGCGCCGCCGACGAACTTGTAGATCTCGCCCCAGCGCGACGTGACGACGTGGCCGGCGATGTGCGGGTGGAACACCAGGCCGGACACGATGGTGAAGATCCCCCCGATGCTGTCGTTCACGCTCGACTTGTTGTCGAGATACGCGTACGCCCCCAGCGCCGCGCCCTTCCCCGAGTGCACGAGACCCACGAACGCCAGCCACACCACGCCGGCACCGACGAGGATCAGCCCCGTCCGCCAGCGCCGCCGCCCGCTGATCAGCGCGGCGAGCCCCAGCGCCACCACGTAGGACGCCGCGACGTTGCTGCACAGCAACGCCACCCCGACGAAGATCCAGCCCCGCCGCCGGTCGCTCCACAGGTCGCGCCCCGCCAGCAGGATGAACAGCGCGGCCAGCGGCTCGGAGTGGTAGTCGTAGGACGCGGCCCAGTACGTCCACGGGTTGAGCACGAGCACCGCGCCCACGCGACGCGCCCACCCCGATGGCGAAGCGCCGGTTCGGCGCGTGGAGCTGCAGGTGCTCGAGCGACCACCGGTAGGCGACGAGCCCCGCCCCGGCCAGCGCGGCGTCCTGCACGATCAACAGGTCGATGGCGTGCGGCCACACCCAGTACAGGAGCGAGAGCGGCCACATGATCAGCTCGAGGTCGGCCTGGTAGAAGGGGTAGCCGTAGTGCGGGTAGAACCAGGCGTACGTGGTGTCGTAGGGGTTGAGGTGGCCCGTGGCGATCTGCTGCCAGGCCTGGCTGTACTGGCCGAAGTCGGCGGTCAGGTCGAAGTGGTCCCACAGGTACCAGCTGTGCTGCACCAGCAGGATGAACTGCACGGCGAAGACGGCGAGCCCGACGAACCAGGCGATCCGCAAGCCGCCCTGCAGCTTCGTTGCCCTGGGATGGGGCGCCGGCGCCTCGAGCTCGGCCGGCTCGCCTCCCACCCCCGGTACTGCTACCGAGGTGGCCACCGAGCAAGTGTAGAGGGCAGGCCTCCACCAGGCGGGTCGCTACGCTCTCGCCCAATGACGTCTCCGGCGGAGGTGCAGGCGCAGGCCGACGCGCTGTACTGGTACCACTCCATCGACCTCGGGGACGGCGTCGTCACCAAGGGCGCCAGCGCACAGGACAAGGGGGCCGAGATCCTGCCCGACGTCAGCGCACGCAGCGTCCTCGACATCGGCGCCTGGGACGGGAAGTACTCGTTCCTCGCCGAGCAGGCGGGCGCGGACCGGGTCGTCGCGCTGGACCACTACGCCTGGGGCATCGACTTCGCGGCGCCGCGGCGCGTACTGGGCCGAGTGCATCGCCAAAGGCGTCTTCCCCGACCAGTCGCGCGACGAGACGGACTTCTGGCTGCCCGACCTGCCGGGGCGCCGCAGCTTCGAGTTCGCCGCCGCGACGCTCGGCTCCAAGGTCGAGCCGGTGGTGGCCAACTTCCAGACGTGCGACCTCGACGAGCTCGGGACGTACGACGTGGTGCTGTATCTCGGCGTGCTCTACCACATGAAGGAGCCGCTCACCTCCCTCGAGCGGGTGCGCGCCGTCACCAAGGAGGTGGCGGTCATCGAGTCCGAGGCGGTGCATTTCCAAGGCCTCGAGCACGAGGCGCTGCTGCAGTTCTACGCGGGAGCTCGTTACGGATCGACTTCGGCAACTGGTTCGTGCCGACGATCGAGGCGCTGCACAACCTGTGCCGCGCGGCCGGCTTCGCCGAGGTGCGCACGGTGGTCGGGCCTCCCGCACCTCCCTCTGCGCCCGATCCGCTCACCACGACCGATCCACCCCCGAGCCTGCGCGAGCGCGTCGCCCGCCGGGTGGCGGGAACGCCGCCGCCGAAGCACCCGGAGCCGCAGCCCTCGGCCCCGAGTACGAACTACCGCGTCGTCGTCCACGCCTACGCATAGGCCAGGGATTAAATCCGCTCGAAGTTCCGGGCCAGCTCCCAGTCCGTCACGTGGCGGTTGCTCGCCAGCCACTCCTGCTCTGCCGTGTTGAGGAGATGGTGGTGCACGTCGGGCCCGAACGCCTCGAGCGCCACCGCCGAGCCGCGCAGCTCTTCGATGGCCTCCACCAAGGTCGAGGGGATGCGCGGCACGTCGGTCGCCTCGTAGGCGTTGACCGGGTAGGGGTCGCCCGGCTCGAGCTCGTGGTCGACGCCGTAGAGGCCCGCCGCGATCTGGGCCGCCAGCACGAGATACGGATTGACGTCCGCCCCCGGGATCCTCGACTCCACCCGGCGCCCCGCCCCGTGCCCGACGAGGCGGAAGCCGCACGTGCGGTTGTCCTCGCCGTAGACCGCCGCCGTGGGGGCCCAGCTGCCGGGCACGTAGCGCCGGTACGAGTTGACGGTCGGGGCGGCCATCCAGGCCAGCTCCCGGGCGGCGTGCAGCTGCCCGGCCAGGAAGCGCCGGCCCAACGTCGACAGGCCGCTCGGATGATCGTCGCCCGACTCGGCCGCCATCAGAGGGTCCCCGCTCTCGGCGTCCCACAAGCTGGTGTGCACGTGGCACGACGACCCGACGTCCTCCATCGTCCACTTGGCCATGAACGTCGCCGCCCGGCCTTCCTGCGCGGCGATCTCCTTGATGCCGTTCTTGAACACGAGGTGGCGGTCGGCGGTGACCAGGGACTCGTCGTAGGTGACGTTCACCTCGTGTTGACCGCGCCCCGCCTCACCCTTGGAGAACTCGACCGGGACGCCGGCGGCGCACATCTCGTTTCTGATCCGGCGCAGCACGTACTCCTCGCGTGACGTCTGCAGCAGCTGGTAGTCCTCGATCGTCGAGGTGTGCGGCGTCAGGCCCTTCCATCCCTTGGCGTCCGCATCCTCGTAGGACTCCTTGAAGAGGAAGAACTCGAGCTCGGTCGCCTGGCACACCCGCAACCCGCGTTCGGCCGCCCGCGCCAGCTGCTGCCGCAGGATCTGTCTCGGGGAGACCTCGACCGGTACTCCCTCCTCGTCGGTGAGGTCGCAGATGACGAGCGCCGTCCCCTCCAGCCAGGGGATGAGCCGGGCCGTGGCGTAGTCGGGCTGGCAGACGAAGTCGCCGTAGCCGGTGTCCCAGTTGGTGAAGCGATACCCCGGCAGGGGGTTCATGTCGACGTCGACGGCCAACAGGTAGTCGCAGGCCTCGATCCCGTGCGCGGCCACGTGCGACGTGAAGAAGTCCGCCGTCACCCGCTTTCCCACGGGGCGGCCGTGCATGTCGGGGAAGGCCAGTACGACGGTGTCGACCGATCCGTCGGCGATGGCCGCATCGATGAGCTCTCGTCCAGGCATGCGCAGTGTCTACCGCACCGCGGGCGAAACACCAGCCCGTATGTACGCTGGGCTGGTGATCCCGCTCATCGGCGTATCGACCTACGTGGCCGACGTTGCCTGGGCTTCGTGGGAGCGCCGCGCCGCCGTCCTGCCTGAGTCCTACTTCGAGCTGGTCGCCGCCGCCGGTGGGCGACCCCTGCTCCTTCCGCCCGCCAGCACTGCCCCGGGCGGCCCCGGGACGGGGGCGGCCGAGGTGATCGCCGTCCTCGACGGCCTCGTCCTGACCGGCGGGGGAGACCTGGACCCTGCCGCCTACGGGGCGGACCCTGACCCCGAGGTGGGCGGCATCGACCGGATCCGCGACGCCAGCGAGCAGGCCCTGCTCGCCGCCGCGCTCGAGGCCGACATGCCCGTGCTCGCCATCTGCCGGGGCTGCCAGGTGCTGAACGTCTACCTGGGTGGCACCCTGCACCAGCACCTGCCCGACGTCGTCGGGAACCTCGACCACCGCAGCGCCCCCATGGTCTTCGGTGACGTCGACGTGGAGACGGTGCCGCGCACGGCGACCGCTGACGTCTTCGGCGCCGCGACCAAGGTCCGCTGCTCGCACCACCAGGCCATCCGTGACCTGGGTCGCGGTTTGGTGGTTACCGCCCGCGCCCGTGACGGCGTCGTGGAGGCGGTGGAACTCCCTTCCGCCCGCTTCGTCCTGGCCGTCCAATGGCACCCCGAGGAGGGGATGGACCAGCGGCCCTTCGATGCCCTGGTCCGGGCGGCCCGGGAGTACAGGGAGGAACGGTCGGTGCGCGCCACCGTGTGACCTGCAACCCCCAGATGAGGTCCCGGTCTCGGCCGTGTCCCAGACTTGCCGGGTAAGGTGCCGCCATGGCCAAGAGCGGTGCCCGCAAGGTCGTCAAGCCGGTCGCTGCCACCGCGGTGACGCTGGGGACCATCGCCAGCATCTGGTGGTTCGCGCTCAAGCCCCGCCGCAAGGCCAGGCGCGACCGCGGGATCACGACCGAGGAGAAATAGGCCCCAGTTCCTCCACGAGCGCCGGCAGGCACTCGCTGATCGAGCCCTGCACGACCGCGTCGGCCAGGGAGTCCATGTCAGTCGGTCCGCCGTTGACGATGATCGCCACGGCGCCGTGCCGCACGGCGACCGGCACCAGACCGGCAGCGGGGAAGACGCCCAGCGTCGAGCCCACCGCGAGCAGGAGGTCACAGCGCGACGCCGCCTCCTCGGCCCGGAACAGGTCCTCGGCCACGAGGCTCTGGCCGAAACTGATGGTGGCCGACTTCAGGATCCCGCCACAGACGGCGTCGCCATCGCCGACCACCGCCGTACAGGCCGGGTCGGCCTCGCCGGCCCGCACCCGGTCGTGCACCGGCTCGGCCGGCTGACGGTCGCCGCAGCGCAGGCACATCACCTCGAGTGACGTGCCGTGGATCTCGACGATGCGCGCCGGGTCGCTCCCCGCCTTCTGGTGCAGCCCGTCGATGTTCTGCGTGACGAGCAGGTCCATCCGCCCGCTGTGCTCCAGGTCGACCAGGGCCCGGTGACCGGCGTTGGGCGCCGCCGACCACATCGACGAGGTCAGGCGGTTCTGCCACGACCGCGCCCGCAGCTCGGGGTCCGAGACGTAGGCCTGGAGCGTCGCCATCTTCTCGGCCTCGGGATTCTTGGTCCACACGCCCTGCGGCCCCCGGAAGTCGGCGATGCCCGAGTCCGTCGAGATGCCGGCGCCCGTCAGCACCACGACCCGCCGCGCCTGCTCGAGCAGCGAACGGGCCCGCCCGATGTCGTCGGTCATCCCCATCGGGCCATGGTGGCACGGTCACCGGCGCGTATCCTGCGCCGGTGCCCCGGGACGCCTCCACCGTGGAGCTGCTGCATGCGGCGGACGCCGAGGACCGCCAGCGCCGAGCGGCCGGCGCGCTGCTCGCCCGGGGCTGCACCCGGGGCGACCGCGTCGCCTTCGCCCTGGGCTCGTCGGCCGACCTCCTCTGTGCGGTGCTGGGCGCCGCCCGCATCGGCCTCATCCCGGTCGTGCTCAACGCCACGCTGACCCCGGCCGAGCGCGACGAGCTGGCCGACGACGCCCGCCCGACCGTGCGCGTCTTCACCGGAGCCGACCTGGCCCAGCTCATACATGAGGGCAACCCTGTCGACCTGGCTCCCCATCCCCTCACCCGCCCCATGCACTACACGTCGGGCACGACGGGCCGGCCCAAAGGCGTCACGACCGGCCTGTGGGACGAGGCCACGGCCTGGTCCGTCTTCGAGGACGAGGCCGCCGTCTGGCACTTCGACGCCGAGGACCTGCATCTGGTCTGCTCGCCGATGTACCACATGGTCTCCATCCGCTTCGCCTCCAACACCCTGTTGGCCGGCGGGTCGCTGGTCATCCTGAGCCGCTTCGACGCGGCCACCGCCCTCGATGCCCTCCGCCGCCACCGCCCGACCACCACCTTCCTCGTGCCGACCCATCTGCAGCGCATCCTGCAGCGGCCCGACCTCGGCGAAGACGAGCGTTTCGACTCGTTGCGCCTGCTGGCCCACGCCGGCGCCCCCTGCCCCGAGCCGGTCAAGCGGGCCGTCATGGCCCGCGCCCGCCCAGGCGCCGTCTGGGAGTTCTACGGCTCGACCGAGGCCCAGTTCACGGTGTGCCCGCCCGAGGACTGGCTCGAGCGCCCCGGCACCGTCGGCCGGGCCCGCCCCGGGCGCCGCCTCGAGATCGCCGCCGACACCGACGCCGACGCAGCGGACACCGATGCCGACACCGACGACGCCGTCGGCACCATCTGGTGCGACGTGCCGGCCTTCGCCCGGTTCAGTTATTGGGACGACCCCGCCGCCACCGCCGCCGCCTGGCACGGGTCGTCGTGCACCGTCGGCGACCTCGGCCGCCTCGATCCGGACGGCTACCTCTACCTGACCGGCCGGCGCCACGACCTCATCATCAGCGGCGGCGTCAACGTCTACCCGGCCGAGATCGAGAACGTCCTGGCCGCCGTCGACGGCATCGCCGAGGTGGCCGTCTTCGGCCTCGCCGACGACCAATGGGGCCAGCGGGTCTGCGCCGCCTACGTCCCCGAACGCCCGTCCGACCGCGTCGTCCGCCGAGGAGGCCCTGCGGGCCGCAGCCACGGCCCGCCTCGCCCCGTACAAGCGGCCCAAGACGTACGTCGCCGCCAAGGACCTGCCCCACACGGCCACCGGGAAGCTCATACGACGGGCCGTCCCCGAACACCTGGGGTTGTCCGGCTGAAACGGGGCTGCAGCCGGGTAAAACTGCTCTCATGCCCTTCGCCACCATCAACCCCACCACCGGAAAGACGGAGAAGGAGTTCCCCGCCCACACGCCGGCGGAGGTCGAGGCCATCCTCGATCGCGCCGTCGCCGCCTTCGCCGAATACCGGACCACCACCTACGCCGAGCGGTCCCGCCATCTCCTGACCGCAGCGGAGCTGCTCGAGGGGGAGGTGCCCGACGTGGCCCGGATCCTCACGACCGAGATGGGCAAGACGTTCGCCGCGGCCAAGGCCGAGGTGTCCAAGTGCGCGGTCGGCCTGCGCTGGTTCGCCGACAACGCGGAGGGGCTGCTGGCCGACGAGCCGATCCCCACCACGGCGGCGAGGTCCTACGTGCACTACCAGCCCCTCGGTGCGGTGCTGGCCATCATGCCGTGGAACTTCCCGCTGTGGCAGGTGATCCGGTTCGCCGCGCCGGCGCTGATGGTGGGCAACGTCGGGCTGCTGAAGCACGCGTCGAACGTCCCGCAGACGGCGCTGGCCATCGAGGACCTGTTCCGCCGGGCCGGGCTGCCCGAGGGCGTCTTCACCAACCTCTTCATCCCGTCGAGCGAGGTCGCCGCCCTCATCCATGACCCGCGCATCGCCGCGGTGACGATCACCGGCAGCGAGCCGGCTGGCATGTCGGTGGCCGCGGCCGCCGGCGACGCCCTCAAGAAGACCGTGCTCGAGCTGGGCGGCTCCGACCCCTTCATCGTGTTCCCCAGCGCCGACCTCCAAGCGGCCGTGCGCACCGCCGTCGCCGCCCGCGTGCAGAACAACGGCCAGTCGTGCATCGCGGCCAAGCGGTTCATCGTGCTCGACGCGGTGGCCGACGAGTTCGAGTCCCGCTTCATCGAGGCCATGAGCGCGCTGGTCGTTGGGGATCCATTCGACCCCGCCACCGACGTGGGCCCGATCGTCACCGAGGCACAGCGGGACGAGCTGGTCGGCCAGGTCGAGGAGGCCGTGCGGCAGGGCGCCATCGTGCACACCGGCGCGCCGCTGCCCGACGGCGACGGCTGGTGGTTCGCCCCGACGGTGCTCTCGGGCATCACCACCGACATGGACGTGGCCCGGGAGGAGATCTTCGGCCCGGTGGCCATGGTGATCCGGGTCCCGCACCTCGCCGCGGCCATCACGGCGGCCAACGCCACCACCTTCGGGCTCGGTTCGAGCGTGTGGAGCAGCGACGACATCGAGGTGCAGGCCTGCATCGAGGGGATCGAGGCGGGCGCCGTCTTCGTCAACGCCATGGTGGCCTCCATGCCCGAGCTGCCCTTCGGCGGCATCAAGCGGTCGGGGTACGGGCGCGAGCTCTCCGAGCTCGGTCTGAAGGAGTTCACCAACCCCAAGACCGTCTACGTCGCTTGACCTGCGGTGCCGCGGTGACCGGCGTCACCTACCTGGACCACGCCGCCACCACCCCGTTGCGGCCCGAGGTGGCCGCCGCCATGGCCGAGGTGCATGCCGGCGTGCTCGGGAACCCGACGGGCAGCCATCCGCCCGCCCAGCGGGCGCGGCGCCTGCTCGAGGAGGCGCGCGACGAGGTGGCCGCCTTCCTCGGCCGGGATCCGGGCGACATCGTCTTCACGTCCGGCGGCACCGAGTCCGCCAACCTGGCCGTGCTCGGGCCGGCCGAGGCCGCCCGGCGCGAAAAAGGCGAGGCCGTCGTGCTGTGCAGCGCCGTCGAGCACCCGGCCGTGCGCGAGTCGGCCCGCGCCGCAGCCAAGGCCGGCATCGACGTGCGCGAGCTGCCGGTCGACACCCACGGCATCGTCGAACCCGACGCGCTGGCCCGGGCGCTGTCGTCACGCATCACCCTGGTCGCGGTCATGACGGCCAACAACGAGACCGGGGTCATCCAACCGCTCCACGAGATCGTCGAGACGGTGCGCCGGCGCGCCCCCAACGCCTCTGTCTTCACCGACGCCGTCCAGGCGTCGCTCTCCCTGAATCTGGCCGAGGCCACCGCCGGCGCGGACCTCGTCTCGGTGAGCGCGCACAAGATCGGCGGGCCGGTCGGGGTCGGTGCCCTGGCGGTGACCGGTCGCGTCGTGTTGGAGCCGCGCCAGTACGGAGGAGGGCAGGAGCGCGAGCGGCGGAGCGGGACCCAAGATGTGGCGGGGGCGGTGGGGCTGGCCACCGCGCTGCGCCTGGTGTCGGCCGAGCGCGCCGCGGCGGTGCCCCGCATGGAGGCGCTCCGGGACCGGCTCGCCGACGGGCTGCTGGCGTCACTCGAGGGAGCCCACCGCACCGTGCCGCCGGGAGAAGGGGTCGACGTCCTCCCGGGCCACCTGCACCTGTGCGTGCCGGGGGTCGAGCGGGAGGAGGTGCTCGTCGCGCTCGGCGAGGAGGGCGTCTGCATCTCCGGCGGGTCGTCGTGTGCCAGCGGCGCCCTCCAGCCCAGCCACGTCCTCGCCGCCATGGGCGTCGCCCCCGAACTGGCGGCGGGTGCTCTCCGCTTCACGCTGGGATATGGCACCACGGATGCCGACATCGACCGCGCCCTCGCCGTCGTGCCGGCCGTGGTAGCCGCACTGCGTCGAGGGACGTGATCCCCGGTGGCACACTGGTCCCATGCGGGTGCTCGTGGCCATGTCGGGAGGCGTCGACTCCTCCGTTGCGGCGGCGCTCCTGGTGGAGCAGGGCCACGAGGTCGTGGGAGCCACGCTCAAGCTGTGGGGCGGGCCCTCGGACTCGGGCTGCTGCTCCGTGGCCGACGTCGAGGACGCCCGCCGGGTGGCCCAGCAGCTGGGCATCACCCACCACGTCTTCAACCTCACCGAGGAGTTCGACCGCAACGTCGTGGCGCCCTACGTGGGTGAGCACACGCGGGGGCGGACGCCGAACCCGTGCATCGAGTGCAACCGCTCCATGAAGTTCGACCGGCTGCTCCACCGGGCCGACCGCCTCGGCTTCCACCGCTTGGCGACCGGCCACCACGCCCGCGTCAGCACTGCCGCTCCGCCGGCCATCGGCCTGCGCCGGGGGGCCGATCCGGCCAAGGACCAGTCCTACGTGCTCTCCATGCTGGGGCAGGACGCGCTGGCCCGTGTGCTCTTCCCCGTGGGCGAGATGACCAAGGACGACGTACGGGCCCACGCCCGCCGTCTCGGCCTGCGCACCGCCGCCAAGCCGGACAGCCAGGACGTGTGCTTCATCGGGAGTGCGGAGGGCCGTGAGGGGTTCTTGTCCCGCCGGGTGGACCTGCACCCGGCCGAGGTGGTGGACGGCGACGGCCGCCCGGCCGGCTCCGTCGAAGCCGTCGAGCTGGTGACGGTGGGCCAGCGGCGGGGCATGGGCCACGGGAGCGACGGGAAGCGGCGCTACGTGACGCACGTCGACGTGGCGGCGCGGCGGGTGACCGTCGGCAGCGCCTCGGACGCACTGCGCTCGTCGGTGGTGCTCGCCGGGCCGTCCATGACGTGGGTCGATCAGCCACTCGTCCCGGGCTCCCGGGCCGTGGCCCAGGTCAGCGCGCACGGGCGCCCCGTGCCGTGCACCCTGGAGCAATCGCCGGGCGACGCCGGCATGGAGGTCCATTTCGACGACCCGCAGCGGCCCGTGGCTCCGGGCCAGACGGTGGCGCTCTACGACGAGCTCGACCCCGACGCCGTGGTGGGCGCGGGCATCGCGGCGTAGCCGTGGCTGCCGCAGGGGGCCACGCGACCGGTGCCGTCGGGCCCGGCGCGGGCGACGGGAAGGTTCCGCCCAAGGCGGCAGCGCGTGCTGCGGCGTTGCGCGCGCTGATCGTCCACCACAACGAGCTCTACAACGTGCTCGACGCGCCCGAGATCCCCGACTCCGAGTACGACCTGCTCGTGGTCGAGCTCCGTCAGCTCGAGGCCGACTACCCCTCGCTCGCCACGCCGGACTCGCCGACGCAGACCGTGGGGGCGGCGCCGTCGGGGCTGTTCCAGGAGGTCCGGCACCGGGTCCCGATGATGAGCCTCGACAACGCGTTCGACGAGGGGGAGCTGCGCTCGTGGGCCGAGCGGCTGCGGCGCCAGGCGCCCGACCTCGATGTGGAGTCGCTCGCCTTCTCGTGCGAGCCCAAGGTCGACGGCGTGGCCATGTCCCTGACCTACGAGCGTGGGAAGTTCGTGCAGGCGGCGACGCGGGGGGACGGCGTGACCGGTGAGGACGTGACGGCGAACGTGGCCACCGTGTCGGATGTGCCCAAGCAGCTGGGCAAGGCGGGCGGGCCTTACCCCACCCTGCTCGAGGTGCGGGGCGAGATCTACATGCCGGTGGCCGAGTTCGAGGCCATGAACAAGCGGCAGGCGGAGTTGGGGGAGCGGCTCTTCGTCAACCCGCGCAACTCCGCCGCCGGCGCCTTGCGCCAGAAGGACCCGGGGGTCACCGCGACGCGGCCGCTGCACTTCTGGGCCTACGCGGTCGGCGTGGTGGAGGGAGGCGGGGCACCGGCCCGGAACAGATGGCCGGCGGCCACGCAGACCGACACGCTGGCGCAGCTGGCCAAGGCGGGGTTCCCGGTGAGCCCCGACGCCCGGCGGATCGTGGGCATGACGGCGGTGGTGGAACGCTGCCACGACCTCGCCGAGGCGCGCCACGACCTCGCCTATGAGATCGACGGCGTGGTGACCAAGGTGGACGAGCTGGCGCTGCACGACGTGTTCGGGTCGACGTCGCGGGCACCCCGCTGGGCCATCGCCTTCAAGTTCCCGCCCGAGGAGCGCACGACCCGGCTGCTCGACATCATGGTCTCCATCGGGCGCACCGGGCGGGCGACGCCCTTCGCCCGGCTGGAGCCGGTCTTCGTGGGCGGTTCGACGGTCGGCGTGGCCACCCTGCACAACGAGGACCAGGTGGCGGTCAAGGACGTCCGACCGGGCGACCTCGTCGTGGTGCGCAAGGCGGGCGACGTCATCCCCGAGGTGGTGGGCCCGGTGCGCGACGGCCCGGGTGTGCCGAAGCGGCGCAGACCAAAGTGGAAGTTCCCGACGTCGTGCCCCTCGTGTGGCCAGCCGCTGGTGCGCCTGCCGGGGGAGAGCGACACGTACTGCACCAACATCGACTGCCCGGCGCAGCGGGTGCAGCGGATCTCGCACTACGCGTCGCGTTCGGCGATGGACATCGAGGGGCTGGGCGAGGAGCGCGTGCTCCAGCTGGTGGCGGCGGGCCTCCTGCACGATGCAGCCGACCTCTACGATCTCACCGCCGAGCAACTCGTCACCCTGGAGCGGTTCGGCGCACTGTCGGCGGCCAACCTGGTGGCCGGCATCGATGCCTCGCGGGCCCAACCGTTGAGCCGGCTGCTCGTGGCGCTGGGGATCCGGCACGTGGGACCGACCGGGGCCCGGGCGGTGGCGCGCGCCTTCGGATCCCTCGATGCCATCGAGGGGGCGACGGTCGAGGAGCTGGCGGCCGTGGACGGTGTCGGCGGCATCATCGCTGCTTCCTTGGCCGAGTTCCTCTCGGCGGACACCAACGTGCCCGTGCTGGGGCGGTTGCGCTCGGCCGGGGTGACCATGACGGAGCCGGGGGCCGACGGTACGTCGGGTGGGGGAGCCGGGGCGGCCCTCCCGCAGACGCTCGAGGGCAAGACGGTGGTGGTGACCGGTGGTGTGCCCGACTACACGCGGGAGGCGGCCGAGGAGGCGATCATGGCGCGAGGCGGCAAGTCGCCTGGGAGCGTCTCGAAGAAGACCTTCGTCCTGGTGGTGGGAGAGTCGCCGGGCGCCAGCAAGCTGAAGAAGGCGGAGGAGCTCGATGTGCCGACGCTCGACGCGGCGTCGTTCCAGATGTTGCTCGACACGGGTGAACTGCCCGCATGAGCACGACCGTTGCTGGTAGGGGGGTGTCCACCGGACGGGCGTCCGGGGTCGGTAGCCTGAGTTCGCCCCGATGCCCCTGATATCAGACTCCATCGGCCGGGTCCTTGGGAAGCGGTACCGGCTGCTCTCCGCTTTGGGCACCGGCGCTTCCGCACACGTCTTCCTGGCCGAGGACGTGTCCCTGCAGCGCCATGTCGCGGTGAAGGTCCTCCAACCCGGGTTGGCCACCGACGAGGCCTTCTTGAAGCGCTTCCGCGCCGAGGCGCGCTCCGTGGCGTCGTTGAACCACCCGCACGTGCTGCGCGTCTTCGACTGGGGTGAGGACCAGGACGGGCCGTATTTGGTCCTGGAGTATCTCGGTGGGGGCTCGTTGCGTGATCTGTTGGATCGCGACATCCGGCTGTCGCTGTCGCAAGCGGCCCAATTGGGGACCGAGGTGTCGCAGGGTCTGGCCTACGCCCACCTGCGGGGGCTGGTTCACAGAGACATCAAGCCCGCGAACCTCCTCTTCGACGAGGAGGGGCGGGTGCGGGTGGCTGACTTCGGCGTGGCGCGTGCGCTGGCCGAGGCGGCCTGGACCGAGCCGGCGGGAGCGATGGTGGGGACGGCCCGGTACATCTCGCCCGAGGCGGCGGAGGGGAAGCCGGTCGACGGCCGGGCCGACGTCTACTCGCTGGCGCTCGTCCTCTATGAGGCCGTGACGGGGACGGTTCCCTTCGTCACGGACACGACCATGGGCACGCTGGCGGCGCGTATCGGCCAGCCGCTGCCGCACCACGACGCGCTGGGCCCGCTCGATGACGTGCTGGCCCGTGCTGCTGCGCCCGACGTCGCCACTCGCCTGGACGCGGCTGGGTTGGCAGCCCGGCTCGGGGCGCTGGCCTCTGCGCTCCCGACGCCCTCGGCTTTGCCCCTCGTGACGCCCCGGCCGGAGGACTCCGCTCCGATCGCCGGCTTCCGGGCGCCCGGGGTGTCCGAGCTGACCGACTCGGGGGTGACCGCGGTGGCCGTTGGTGCCGCGGCGGGCGCTGCCGTGGGTGATGCCACGGCGATCGCGCCCGGGGTGGCGGGTGCGCCCGTCGGGACGAAGGCGGGGCCCGGGGAGATCTTCGACGCCGAGCCCTCCGGTGGTCGATCCTCCCGGGGCCGGAGCTCCGGCAGCGGGGGCGGGGGGCCGGCCGCGCCGTACCGGCCTCGGAAGAGCCGGCGGACCTGGTGGATCGTGGGGGCGGTCGTGGCCGCCGTGATCATCGCGGCCGGTCTGGTGGCCGCCTTCGAGACGAAGATGTTCACGCCGTCGCACCCGACGCCGACCGTGGTCAACCTGCCATTGGCCCAGGCCCAGGCGGCGGTGGCCAAGGTCCATATGACCCTGAAGGAGGGCGTGCCGGTGACGTCCATCACCGTGGCCGCCGGCGACGTGGTGTCGCAGAGCCCGAAGCCGGGGGTGTCGCAGAAGGAGGGCTCGACGGTGACCGTGGTGCTCGCGTCCGGGAAGCCCAACGTGACCGTGCCGTCACTGACCGGCATGACCTGCGCCCAGGCCGCCACTGCCCTGCAGTCGGCGCACTTCCTCTCCGTCTGCGCTCCGGGCACGTACAACAACAACGTGCCGTCGCAGGTCCTGGTGCTGTGGTCCATCGGCTCGACGCAGAACCCGACCAAGGCGCCCTACGGGGCCACCATCACGCTCGTCCCCTCGCTGGGCCATGAACCGGCCACGGTTCCCAGCATCCCGACCAGCTACACCTTCACCCAGGCCCAGGCCGCGCTGACGGCTGTCGGCCTGACGGCGACCCAGAACGACGAGTCCAGCACGACGGTGCCGTCGGGCCAGGTGATCTCGACGTCACCGGCCAGCGGCGCGCAGGCACCCTTCGGGTCGGCGGTGACGGTCAACATTTCGACCGGCCCGCCGACGACGCAGGTCCCCAACGTCATCGGTGACACGGTGACGCAGGCCACCGGCGTCCTGCAACAGGACGGGCTCAGCGTCTCGGGTGTGTCGGGGAGCCCCAGCAAGATGGTGAGCGGGACCCAGCCCTCGGTGGGGTCGACGGTGCCGACCAGCTCGTCCGTTCAGCTCTTCACCCACTAGCAGTACCGGTGGTGCTCTCCTTCGATCCCAACTGTGACCTCTGCGAGGCGGCGCGCCTGTCGGAGTGGCACCACGAGGACGACGTCTGCTGGGTGGCCGACTGCGAGGTGTGCGGCGTGCCCATGGTGGTCTGGAAGCAGCACGGACCGACGCCACCGGATGGAGACGTCGACCACATGGTGGCCCAACTGACCCGGGTGGCCGATGCCCGCTTCGGCGAGGGCGAATGGTCGGTCGACCGGGTCATGCGCCAGATCCCGAACCACTTCCACGCCCACGGGCGCGATCCCAACTGGTGGTTCCGCCTGCGCGGCCTGCGCTGACGACGACGCTGACGCTCGCCGCCTGAGCACATCCGCGACCGGGAGTCGCACGGGACCAGGCCCCTAGGGTGTCCCAGGTGGAGGACCCAGGGGCCGAGCAATCCGACGTCCTCCTCGACCCGAAATTCGACCCCGGCGGTGGGGCGATGGGGACGATGGGGGCGGACGGATCCGTCGAGACGAACTGGTTCGCCCTGCTGCACCAGCGCGTCACGGGGCGGGCAGTCCGCAGCCCGCGCTACCAGTGGTGGGCCCTCGTGGCGCTCCTGGCCGGGCTGCTCTCCCTCAACATCACCTTCACCGTCTTCGTAGTCGCCCTGCCCACGGTCAAGGCGGACTTCAACACGAACTTCTCCGTCCTCGCCTGGGCCTCGACCGGACCGCTGCTGGCCTTCGGTGTTGCCGCGCCCTTCTTCGGGAAGGCCGGAGACCTCTTCGGCCACCGCCGGCTGTACCAGTTCGGCCTGCTGGGGGCCATGGTCAGTGCGATCCTCACCGCCACCGCCCCGGACGTCGGGATGTTGCTGTTCGCCCGGGCCCTCGACGGCGTGCAGGGAGCCGCCACCGGCACGGCGTCGATGGCGATCATCCTGGAGCTGTTCTCCCGCCAGGACCGGGTCAAGGCCCTCGGGTGGTGGTCGTTGGTGGGCGCCGGCGGACCCGTGCTGGGCGTCACGCTGGGCTCGCCGGTGATCCAGTTCTTCGGGTGGCGGACGTTGTTCTGGGGGCAGCTGGTGCTGCTGGTCATCGCCTCGGTGGTGGTGGCTTTGCTGCTGCCGTCAGACCGGAAGGTGCCCCACAAGGACGTTGCGGCCGAGGATGATGGCTCGCGTCGCCGAAAGCGCTCGCACGTCTGGGAGGGCATGGACTGGGTGGGGGTCTGGAGCCTGGCCGGGTCCGTCACCGCTGCCATGCTGGTTTTGAGCATCGGCCCCATCGTGGGCTGGACATCGCCCGCAGTGATCACCTGTGGGGTCGTTGCCGCCGTGCTGGCTGGCGTGTTCGTCCATCGGGAGTTGACCTTCGCCACCCCGCTCGTGCCCACCACGTACTGGCGGCGTCGCAACTTCATGTTCCCGATGGGGACGAAGACGTTCTCGAGCTTCGCCTACTTCGGCGGCTTCTTCCTGTTCCCGCTGCTCATGGAGCAGGTCTACGGCTACAGCGTCTCGCAGGTCGGCTTCATTTCCGTCGCCCGACCACTCCTGTTCGCCATCAGCGCGCCGATCGCCGGCTACATGACGGTGCGGACGGGGGAGCGGACGGCGACGCTCTTCGGTACCGGATCGCTCCTTCTCTCCATGATCCTCTTCGCCACGCTCAGCCCGTCGGCGGGCCTGTTCATCATCCTGGTGGCACTCGCCCTGTCCGGACTCGGCATGGGCGTCTCCATGCCCGCCACCTCGTCGACCATGTCCAATGAGCTGGCGGAGACCGAGTACGGCGTCATGAGCGCGGCGCAGTTGCTGGCCACCCAGGTCGGGGAAGTGGCCGGCATCCAGGCGGTGCTGACCATTCAGGAGTCGATCGCCCGCCGTTCGGGCCTGGGCAGTGTGCAACACAGCACTGCGTTGCTCCACAGCTTCAGCGTCCCGTTCTGGGTCGGTGCCGGCGTCGCCGCGATGGCGGTGTTCTGCGCGCTGTTCATCCGGCCGCTGCCCCGCGACGTGCGGGCCGGGCAGCTGTTGGCCGACCCGAGCTGAGCCCGGAGCCCTCTGGTGGGGACGCTTACTCGGTGATGTCGCGCAACCGGGTGGCCAGCTCGGCGGCGTTGGGGTCGCTCGACGCCGGCGCCGACTGCAGGGCCATCAGCTTGGCCATGTCGCCCTCGACGCGGACCTTGCCGGCCATGAAGGCCTGCATGCCCGCCTGGGGGTTGCCCTCGATGAGGATGGCCTTGGCCGTCTCGTAGTCCACCGTGACCTTGAGGTCCTGCGTCTCGAGGTGGCCGGTGTCGAGGACGAGCTCGCCGCTCGAGGTGTCCATGTGGGCGAGGATGTCCTCGTCCGAGAAGGGGACTGCCGTCACGACCAGGTTCATACGGACCACGTTTGGGACGGGAAGCGTCTTGCCTTCGTACTCGGCGCGGATCTTGCGGGCTTCTTCCAGCCATTCGTCGCTGAGGAACGGGTACGACGGCATTGCGTGCTCCTTACGTGTCATCGGTCTCGGTCGCGGAGCAGGACCTCGGTCGCCCCGCCCGGAGCCATCTGGCGCCGGAACCCTACTCGTCTCGCCGGTAGGCTGCCGATCCGTGAGCGCCTCCATCATCCCCGGTGCCGAGCCCTATTCCACGACTGGCGACACCCGCGGCGCGCTGGTCCTGCACGGGTTCACCGGGAATCCGCAGTCGATGCGTGGTCTCGCGTTGGCCCTGGCCGACGCCGGGTTGACCGTCGAGATGCCGCTGCTGCCGGGCCATGGCACCCAGATCGAGGACATGCTCTCGACGACGTGGGAGGACTGGGCCGTAGCGGCCGAGGCGGCCTACACCGAGCTGGCCGCCCGCAGCGACGGGGTGGCCGTCGTGGGCCTCTCCATGGGCGGCACGTTGAGCGTCTGGCTGGCCGAGCATCACCCGGAGATCGCGGCCATCGCCGTGGTGAATCCGCTGCTGTCACCGCCCGACGCGGACACGGTGGGCTTCATTCAGGCCATGATCGACGGCGGCGACGAGGTGGCCCCCGGGATCGGGTCCGACATTGCAATGGAGGGTGCGGTTGAGGCGGCGTATCCCGGCCTCCCCCTGCGGGCCGCACTCTCGCTGTTCGCGGCCACAGCGGAGGTGGAGAACGAGCTCGAGTCGGTGGCCTGCCCCGTCCTCGTCTTCACGAGCGTGCAGGATCATGTCGTCGACCCGGTGTCGAGCGAGAAGTTGGTGGCTCGCGCCAAAGGGCCGGTCGAGCAGGTGATGCTCGACCGGAGCTTCCACGTGGCGACGCTGGATTGGGACAAGGACGAGATCGAAGCGCGCACCGTCGAATTCGTCAGCGGCATTCTCCCGCCACGCCCGTGACCGGCGACCCGACGGGCCTCACCGGGGAGGACGTTGTCCACGTCGCCCGCCTGGCTCGATTGGATCTGAGTGACGAGGAGGTCGAGCTCTTCACCGCCCAGCTGCGGACCGTGCTCGACCATGCGGCGGACGTGGCGTCGCTGGACCTGTCGCACCTGGAGCCGTCGTCACACCCGATCGCACTCAGCAATGTCCTGCGGGCGGACGAGCCCCGCCCGAGCCTCGACCGCGAAGAGGTGCTTGCCGCCGCGCCCGCGGTGGAGGACCACCGCTTCCGTGTGCCCCGCATCGGTGGGGAGGCCCCGTGAGCACCGCGCTGGCACTGGCCGCCGAAGTCCGCTCGGGTCAGCGGTTGGCCCGCCAGGTCGTCGACGACGCGTTGTCCGCCGTGGCGTCGGGTGACGGCGACCTCAACGCCTTCCTTACGGTCCTGGCCGACGAGGCGCGGGCGGGTGCCGACGCCGTGGACGCCGCAGTGGCCGCTGGGCGCGATCCCGGGCCGCTGGCTGGAGTGCCCGTGGCGCTGAAGGACAATCTCTGTACACGCGGGGTCAACACCACGTGCGGCTCCAAGATCCTGGACGGCTGGCTCCCGCCCTACGACGCCACTGTCGTGGAGGCGCTGCGCAACGCGGGGGCGATCACGCTTGGCAAGACGAACATGGACGAGTTCGCCATGGGCAGCTCGACGGAGAACTCGGCTTTCGGACCGACGCGCAATCCCCGTGACACCCGAAGGGTTCCCGGTGGCAGCAGCGGTGGTTCCGCCGCAGCCGTGGCGGCTGGTTTCACGCCGCTCGGCTTAGGCTCCGACACCGGCGGTTCCATCCGCCAGCCGGCCGCGTTGTGCGGGGTGGTCGGCATGAAGCCCACCTATGGTCGCGTTTCACGGTACGGGTTGGTGGCCTTCGCCAGTTCGCTCGACCAGATCGGCCCATTCGCCACGACCGTGGAGGATGCCGCGCTGCTCTTCGACGTCCTGGCCGGGCACGACCCGCTCGACAGCACCTCGTTGCCGTCCCTGCCCGAGCCGACGCTGGCGACCGTGCATGACGGAGCCGAGGGCATCAGGGTCGGGCTCTGTCGTGACCTCGTCGACGGCTGCGCACCCGACGTGGTGGCACGGGTGCGGCAGGCGGCCGATGCCCTGGCCGACGCCGGCGCCAAGGTCGAGGAGATTTCCGTCCCGGAGTTCGGCTACGGGCTCTCGGCCTACTACCTGATCGCGCCGGCGGAGGCGTCGTCCAACCTGGCGCGCTACGACGGTGTGCGCTACGGACTGCGGGTCGATGGCGAGGATGTGGCGACCATGAATACCGCGACCCGCACGGCGGGATTCGGCGCGGAGGTCAAGCGCCGGATCATGCTGGGCACCTACGCGCTGTCCGCCGGGCTACTACGACGCCTACTACGCGCAAGCCCAGCGGGTCCGCACGCTCGTGATGCAGGCGTCCGATCGCGCCTACGAGTCGTTCGACGTTCTCCTCGGCGCCACCGCGCCGACGACCGCGTTCGACATCGGGGCCAAGGTGGACGACCCCATGGCGATGTACATGAACGATGTCTGCACCATCCCTTCCAACCTTTCGGGGCACCCCGCTGTCTCGGTGCCCTTCGGCACCGGGGCCGACGGTCTGCCGGTCGGCGTGCAGGTGCTGGCGCCGGCGCTCCAGGAGGCCTTGCTGTTCCGCGTGGCCCGGGTGGTCGAGTCGCACGCACCGAACGGGCTGGGATCGTGAGCGCGGACTGGGAGCTCGTCGTCGGGCTCGAGGTGCATACCGAGCTGGCGACCGCCACGAAGCTCTTCTGCGGGTGCCGCAACGCGTTCGGCGACGAGCCGAACGTGAACGTCTGCCCCACCTGCTTGGGATTACCGGGGTCGCTGCCGGTACTGAACGAGCAGGCGGTCGAGCTGGCGATGCGCATCGGCGCCGCCCTGCACTGCGAGATCCGGCCGTCCGAGTTCGCCCGGAAGAACTATTTCTACCCGGACCAGGCGAAGGACTATCAGATCAGCCAGTACGACCTCCCGCTCAACGTCGGTGGGTGGCTCGAGCTCCCCGATGGGTTCCGCGTGGGCGTGACGCGGGCCCACATGGAGGAGGACACGGGCAAGCTCACCCATGTCGGGGCGAGCGGCCGCATCAATGCGGCCCTGCACGCTCTGGTCGACTACAACCGCTCGGGCGTCCCACTGGTCGAGATCGTGAGCGAGCCCGATATCCGGACGGTGGCACAGGCGCGGGCCTACGTGAGCGAGTTGCGCGGCATTCTCATGGCGACGGGTGCCTCCGACGGACGGATGGAGGAGGGGTCGATGCGGGTGGACGCCAACGTCTCGGTCCGCCCCGTTGGCACCGACGCGTTCGGCACCCGGTGCGAGATCAAGAACCTGAACTCGCTGCGCTCGCTGGGTCGGGCGATCGAGTACGAGGCGGCGCGCCAGATCGCCCTGCTGGAGTCTGGGGGTTCCGTCACCCAGGAGACCCGGCACTGGGACGAGTCGGCGGGGCGCACGGATTCGATGCGCTCCAAAGAGGAGGCCAACGACTACCGCTACTTCCCCGAGCCAGACCTGGTGCCGCTGGCGCCCGACGAGGCGTGGCAGGCACGGGTGCGGGCGGGGCTGGGCTCAATGCCGGCGGATCGCCGGGCGGTGCTCGCGTCCGCACTGGGTGGATCACCCACTGACGCCGAGACCGACCAGATCCATGCGGTCGTCGACCTGGGTCTCGACGCTCTGGTGACGGCGGCCGCCGATGCGGGCGCGCCCGCCGCCCTGGCCCTGGCCCGTGCCGCCAACGAAGTGGCGGCGCAGAGCGAGGCGGGCCTCCAACTGGACCCGAACTCGTTCGCGTCGGTGCTCGCCATGGAGTCGGGCGGCCAGCTCTCGGCGACCCAATCCAAGGCGGTCTTGGCGCGCTCCTCGAGCGGGGCGGGGGAGACCCGGCCGCCCTGGCCAAGGAGATGGGCTTCGAGGCACTGGGTCCGACACCCTGGGCGCGGTGCTCGACGAGGTGATCGCTGCGCATCGCCGACGAGTGGGCGCGCTTCGCCGAGGGCGACGACAAGTTGATGGGGTTCTTCACCGGAGCGGTTATGAAGGCCACGTCGGGCAAGGCGAACGGCAAGGAAGTGGCGGCGGAACTGCGCCGTCGCCGCGGTTCGCGGTAGCCCGACGACCCGATCCGGCCGCCACTGTCGGTCGCCGAAATCGGTGACGGCCCCGACGTCATCGGACCAACCCGTCGTGCCGACAACGGTCAGCTCCTCGTTGGCGCTCCGGGACAAAGTCCACCAACTCCCGCCATGGACGCGACGACCGGTTCGCACCTCGGCGGATTCGTCTGACCGGGACCTCGTACTCTCATTTGGCCATTCCCGCCCACCGGGCCGGACCATGTGCTACTCCTATGAGGTGGCAATCGAGTCGCCACCGGGAACGTTGGGTTCGTCGCTGTCGTCTAGCTCAGACGCCGAGCCTTCTATCGAAGGTGACGCGTCGCGACCCGGAAGCCCACGTCAGGTCTGGTTGGGTCTCGGACTCGTCATCCTCGTGTTTGTGGCGCTGTCGAGTGTCATCGCGATCAAGACGCCCGCATGGGAAGCAGCGGATGAGCCGGATCACGTCGACAACATCGAGACGATTGTCGGCGGCCATTGGTATGGGATCAACACACATTGCCGATTCGTCTTGGCTTCGGAGTTAAGCCGCCTTCATGCGAAGAAAACGAAGTCCAGCAGGCCCCCATGTATTACTTGGCGATGGCCGCTTGGCAGAAGATTGTGGGGTTGCCGCCGAGGCCTCCACCGAACATTCGGACGAGTCCGACCATCTACTTCGGCGGGGAGGAGTTCTCGCACCACAGTGCCTCCGACCATCGATTTCTTCTCTGGCTCCGCTTTCCCAACATCGCACTTGGGGCCTCAACCGTTTTGGTGGTGTTCCTGGCGATACGACGGGTGAGTCGTGATCCCTGGACCCCGGTCGTGGCTGCCGCCATTCTCGCCTCCTCCCGCGCTTCGTGTTCCTCTCGGCCTTCGTGACCAACGACAATCTGGTGAACTTCTTGGGCGCGGTCCTCGGCTACCTGGCTCTGAGGTTCATCATGTCTCCGAGCCTCGGGAAGATGGCCTTCGTCGGTGCAACCTTCGGGCTGCTGGTTGCGACCAAGCTTTCGGCCCTTCCGATGGGCCTTGTGATCGTGGTCCTCGTTCTTCTGGTGCCCACCTGGAAGCGGCGACTGTCCCTGTTGGCCGTTGCGGGCGGAGGTGCGGCGCTGACGTGTGGTTGGTATCTCATCCAGAACACGGTTCGCTACGGGGACCCATTGGCCAGGACGGCGAGTTCCCGCTATCTGGCTTTGAACGGGGGCCTCGGAACCCTTTTGGCGCCTTACAGGGTGAAGGATCCGCTTCGCTATGTCTTCTGGAATGTTCCACAGACCATCATGCGAACATTCTGGTACGAATCCGGATGGAATCAGTTCACCTGGAAGATGCCGGTGTACGTCGCCATCACAGTGGTCGTTCTCGTTGTCCTCGTTGGCATCTACGGTCAGAAGATTCCTCGAGACGTGCTGATCACATTGGTCGCGTCTCTCGCTCGCCGCTCTGCTCAGCGTCTGGATAGTGGCGTTTCAGACCGCCTCGTACAAAGGTCGCTATGCACTCGTTGGCTGCGTCGGCATCGCCGGGCTGATTGCCTTTGCTCTACAGCGATGGAAGTTGCCCGTGCGGTTCCTGCTTCCCGCAGCAGGTGTCGTCGGGACGTGCGTCGCGATCCAGTCCAATGTTCTGAGTGTCCACTGGACCTAGCTGGCGTTCCGACTAGTGGACCGGTCTATTGAGTTCTTGACCCTAATGCTCACGCCCTTGGAAAAGGTATGTCCGGCATGGTTGAAGGCCTCGGACAACACGACGTAGGAGCCATTTGGCACGGTCGTCGTATTCCAGTCAACACCCAACCGTAGATGGTCTGGGTGGCCTTGCCGATCACTGGTCCCGAGTACCCGTACTTGCCGCCAAAGATGCGATATTCGACCCTCGTGGCATTCGACGCGGAAGCGTCAAGCTGGTCGATCCGGTCAGCGTCGCACCCGGCGACGGAAGGAGCACGCTCGTTGTCGGGAGCGTCCCCGAGGTGCGGCTTCCAGACCTCTACATTCGCGGCCTGGAATGAAGCGACTCTGACTGGAACCCAAGGGCCACAAGCGCGTGGTCGAGCAGTTGTCCGTCGTTCGCCTCCAGGAATTGAGGGCAGGCTGAGAGATGTAGACGAGAACGCGCTTGGCGTCTGCGACATCATCGGCAACCTGCTCAGTGTCTACTCGATAGAGATCGGCGTGAATGCGTGGATCTTTGAACCCTGGGGAGAAGCCTGGGAAACCCAGAGGGATTGCCCATAGAACGTCGGCGCGAAGTGTGACTCAGCGGCGAACGAGTATGCGGGCGAGGCCACGAGAAGAGAGTCGTTCCGACCAAGGTGGGATTCGACGAAGCTGACCGCCTGCTTCGCGCCCGGGAAGGGGTAGGACAAGGGCGTCGCCTCGAGCGCGAATCCCAGAGTGACGGCCGCACCCACGCAGGCGACGATGCCCAAGGCCATGGGGAAGCCGCTCAGATGGATGCTGTCCTGTACTCGTTGAAGGGCCGCCGCCAGACCAACGGCCATGACCGGAACCAGCCAAAGGATGCCGCGTCCGCCGGTCACGAGCGGGTTGCTCACTGCCGGTCCGAACGGCACTTTGCCCAGAACACCGCCCACGAAGGCCACCGCCAGGAGCAGAAGTAGGTACGGGCCACGATCGCCCTGTGGCCCCTGCCAGGCCTCGACTGGCCAAGCCAACGATGGCGACGAGCACGCACAGTGTCGCGAACCAGCCAGGACCGCCCGGGAATACCTGGGCGATCCGAGTCAGGTGATGCAGCACCTCGGAGCCAAAGCGCAGTGGATTTGGGTAGAAGGTGATGAAGGCGTCCCAGAGTTGGCGCCATTGCGCCGCGACCGCTCCGGTGTTGTAGCTCTCGACGATGGCAACGCCAAGGGCGACGGTGGCTCCCGCCTGTACTCCAATGGCGGGACCACGAACCTTGAGATCCGAGGCCGGATGAACTAAGCAGCACCAATCCCGCGACCGCCACCGCGACGAGTGCGAAGAGGCTGATGGATGCAACGAGAACGGAGCCAAGACCCACAGGACTGCGGTCGGCCAGCGCCACCTAGTTCGAGCAAGTCGCGGAACGAGCAAGACCAGAACGAGCACCACGAGAATGTCCGTGGTGTCGGGCTTCAGCCGGCCCGAGTAGACGATGTCCGCCTGTGAAGCGACCAACGCCGCAGCCAGTAGAACGCCGATCCATCGTGCGTAGCCGAGTACCCGAAGGGTTACGTACAAGACCGGCGGGACCGAGCACCCCGGCAATGAGCGCAGGGTAGGCGAGGCTCACATCACTGCCGCCTGTTAGTCGGCCCCAGGCCATCAATGCTGCGATATAGCCCGGATGATCCTGGCTGACCGTGATCAGTTGTGACAACGGTGCCTTTCGGGCGGCGCCTTCAACGGCGTCGTCGAGCCAGAGGCCTTGCGTCGGCAGGCCGTGTCGACGTACGAAAAAGGCGGCGAAAATGAGTACGCCCACGACCACAAGATCAGTGACGATGCTTCGCCACTTCGCCGACAGTCAAACCGCACAATCAAATGATTGCTCGTCGGTCAGCCTTCGTTTGAAATATCATCGCCACTCTCGACGGTCTCCGAGGGCGGCTCGTGCGCGTGGAGGAGTTCGTCGCCTTCGCGGTAGTCGAGAAGGCGCTCCCAGCCTGAGCTCGACATCCACGAGGAACCAGCACGAAATTCGCACTACCAGTCCTTCAGCGCATCGGGCCCACATTGGGCTGCTCGTGTTTCCTTGATCAAGGGATCGACATCAAGCGCGTGGTCTTGATTGAGTGCCCGCCTCTCAGGCGCCGACCCTTAGGGCAAGCCTTCATTCGTCTTATTCAACGTCAACCGGGTAGGGCCTTCCAGGTTCAACTCCGACCTTGATCACGATCCAGACGCCACCGTAGCTGAGATGCCGTTGTCTTTCGCTTCACGGCGTGTGCGTTCTCATCCATGTGCCTCAATGGACCGGTCAGGTTCTTGGTGCTCGCAGGCACAAGCAGCCCGGACCAGGTGTGCGTGCAGCTTCCCAAGCAAGGTAGCAACGTCAGCGTTCGTCGAGGGGATCAAACGACCTCCCTTGGATCGACCATGATCCTGCCTCATTGGGATCAGGGATCGCGCTCACGGTCGGCCTATACAAATCTGTAGTGGGATTGGAGAGACCGATGTGGGTGACGACGGACTGCGTCTGCACGCCGGCAAGCATCGAGGACCACCGTCGAAACACGTATCGCGGCAAGGCTTTGAAATTGACGGCCGCAACGGTCGCCCGATCACAAGGGCAAACTGGTCGCACAGCCTGCTGCACGGCTACGAAATCGCTATCGTCCAACAAGTGGGTCGACCCGGAGATCACGGGTCCGGAACCGGAAGTTGGCGGGCTAAAGTCTGCTGTCGACATCGCCGCGGGATCGGGGCATGATTTGAAGCACCCAAGAACCGATGGGAGCAGGAGTTCATATTGCCTCACACACCGAAGCCATCACGGCGGTCGATACTCACGGGTGGCGCGATCGGGGCGTCGGCGGTCCTTTTCACGGAGCCCGCCCGCGGCCGCCTCGTCGAACAGCCTTGCCATTTCAGCGATCAACCCCCGCGGCATCACGGTACCGAGCGATCAATGGACGGTCATCCCCTGGCCACGGGTGCTGCTTAACGACACACCGGTGCGCCTCGACACCGACCACACGACGTGGCTTTTCCCGCCGGGCCCGAACGAGATCTACACGATCCTGGCCAACATCGCCTGGGACAACGCTCGCTCTCCCTCGGGGAAGACGATCAAGCCGCCGACCCACCGCAAGCTGATCCGAATCCTGCAACAAGGGACCGGAACCCCGCAGATCGACCGGCCCGCGTACATCGATGCTGCCTCTGACCTGACCTATAACGCCGATCTCGCAGCGCTCGGCGACCAGATGGTGCTTAGCCACGGCTCGAAGGGCTACCAACAACAGCAAGTGACGGTGCAGGCGGCGGTCCCGCTGAATGCCACGGTGGCACGCATTTGGGTCGAGGCGTACCAGGACTCCGGTATGCCGCTCGCCTGTCGTTGGGACGGCACCTCCACGCCCAACGGCGACTCGGCCGCCGGTGGTCGGGGTGCTCGCGCCGTCAATCATGATCGGCAAGCCGCGCCATCTAGTGTAGTGACACGTAAATCGTCGCGCGATAGGAGTAGGATGGGCTTATGGCCCGTCCACCTGCGCCACCGCTGCACCTGACCAAGAAGGAACGCACAGCGCTCGAGGGTATCGCAGCGAGTGTCTCGTTGCCCCACCGGGCCGTGAGGGAGGCCAAAGGCCTGTTGATGGCCGGTGACGGGGTGGCGAACTCGAGCATCGCCGAGGCTCTCGGCGTCTCTCGTTCGACAGTTCTCCAATGGCGGAGCCACTTCGAGACCGACGGAGTCGGCTGGGTGGGCGAGGTGCACGAAGGCCGGGGTCGCAAACCGGTCATCACCCAAGAACAGATCGACCAGATGATCAGCGACACCTTGCACACGACGCCGCCCGATGCCACCCACTGGTCGAATCGCACCATGGCCGAACACTGCGGGCTCTCACGCACGACGGTCCAGCGCGAGTGGCAGGCCCGTGGGATCAAACCTCACCTGGTCAAGACGTTCAAGGTCTCGAATGATCCGGACTTCGAGGACAAGTTGATCGACGTCGTCGGCCTGTACATGAACCCACCCGATGGTGCCATCGTTCTCTCATTCGATGAAAAGTCCCAGATCCAGGCCCTCGACCGCACCCAGAGAGCCTGCCGATGAAACAAGGACGCCCGGGACAATCACCCACGACTACAAGCGCCATGGCACCACCACCTTGTTCGCCGCGCTCAACGTCCTCACCGGCGAGCTCATCGGTCAGTGCTTTTCACGCCACCGTCACGAGGAGTTCTTGGCCTTCTTGCGCTCTGATCAACCGGGAGGTCCCGCGGGGCAAGGAGATCCACATCATCTTGGACAACTACGGCACCCACAAGCATCCTGACGTGGTGGCATGGCTGGAGAAGCACAAGCGCTTCCACTTTCACTTCACACCGACGAGCTCTTCTTGGTTGAACATGGTCGAGCGGTGGTTCGGTGCGATTACGACCAAACGGATCAGACGGGGCAGTTTTGGCAGCGTTCCTGAGCTCATTGAAGCGATCGAGGACTACATCGCCCATCACAATAAGGACCCCATTCCGTTCATCTGGACCAAGACGGCCAAGCAGATCATCACCAAGGTCCGACGGGGACGGGTGGCCCTCGAGACCGTGCGTCAATCGCGCGCTATTTGAATGTCACCGCACTAGGTCGTTGCATGACTCGTTGAACGATGTCACCCAAGCGAACCGGATCGAGCGGCACATTACTCCGAGCCGCGCGCTGCTGGCGTTGCGACACGACCCCACGTTGAGACAGCCCCGAGCCCGCATAGGTGAATCCGGTGAAGATAAAGCGCGCTCAACGAGGATTGGAACCGCAAAGGCATTACGGCAGTTCCCACCCCTCGTGTCGCCGCGGGAGGGGTTTACCGATCTTCGCGGCACCGCGTGCGATGAGAAGCCGAGGTGTGCCCAAGAAGGTCGCTACCGCACAGCACCGGCCGTCGATACCTGTCCAAGGAACTGAGCCGCGAGATCTGCTTATGGCGAACAGTTTGATGCATCGGAACGGTTGAACTTGCCGCCAACGCTCGTCAATGTCGACAGGGCACTGAGACCTCGACAGTGGAACAAAAACGTCCTCGTCTTCGTAGCCCCCGCCGCGGCCGGGGTATTGCACCACCGGAAGAACTTCTTTGAACTCCGTGGCGGCCTTCGTGATCTTCTCGTGGCCGCATCGTCGACCTACCTCTTGAACGACTCGCTTGACGCCGATGCTGATCGCGCGCATCACCTCAAACGACACCGCCCCATAGCAGCGGGTGACCTACAGATATCGACCGCTGTCGTCATCGGTGTGTGTTGGGAATCGGCTCCATCGGCGCGGCGTGGGCCCTAGCCGGCTGGAGGTTGGCGCTGGTCGTCGGCCTCTACACGGTGATCAGTGCCGCCTACACCATCTACTTCAAGACAGTTCCCGTGGTCGAGCTGGCCTTCGTAGCGTCCCGGATTCGTCCTCCGCGCCCTGGCAGGTGGGATCGCCACCGATGTCCCCATCTCCACTTGGTTCCTAGCCGTAACAAGTTTCGGTGCGCTCTTCGTGGTCGCCGGAAAGCGGGCCGCCGACCTCAAGTTGCCTGACTCAGCGCCCGGCTCCCATCGAGAGGTTTTGAGCGAGTACACCACATCCTTCCTCCAATCGACGCTAGCCGTGTCAGCCGCTGTCACCGTCACGGCCTATTGTCTCTGGGCTTTTGGCGGTGAGGGAGTCGGATCGATCCGCCACGACAGCTTTTTGGACACAACTCACGGCATCCCCGTGATCGTCGGCATTCTTCATGTCTTGCGTTTGCTCGACCGTGGCGAAGGAAGCGCACCCGAGGACTTGGTGCTGAACGACCACACTCTCCAGGTACTGGGTATCTTGTGGATTGCCTGGTTCGCTGCCGGAAGCTACGGTTGACCTCCCCGGTCGTACTGCCCAGACGGCGCTCCGCCAGCACTCGACGTCATTCGGTCGACGTGGCGGGAGGATCACCAACGGGAGGTCGGATCTTGGGGGCTTTGGCGGGTGGTTCTACCCGAGGAGCCGCCTTGTGCACCCAGCGCTGCAGCGGTCGTTCGAGTAGGAACCATGATAAAAGGGTTAAGGCGAGGGTTCCGGCGAAGGCCACAACCACCCTCAAGACATAGTTCCACCCTGTATCAACTCGGGACACGACATAGAACACCGTCAGGTGCCACAGATAGAAGCCATAGGCGACCAGTCCGAGTTTGACGAGCGGCTTCCACTCGAAGAAGCGACGCCCGCCCCACTCACTTCCGAGAAGCGCCAGAAGAATGATCGCTGCGGACAGGTCGATGGCATCGAACCCACCTCGATAAAGGAACGGTCCCATCAGGTTTGAAAACGGTAGGCAGGCCAGGAGGAAGAGTGCCGCTGGCCAGACGAGCCATCGGATCGCTCTCACAGGCTCTCGTGCTCGCACCCAGAGGTGAGCGGCCAGGCATCCCCAGAGGAGAGCGTCCGCTCGATCTTCTGTCGCGTGGAACAGGTAGCACCACGATCCCGCTCCGTCATAGGCGAGAGCACGATGAATCCCAATGACTGCAATAGCACCCAGGAGGACCCCGACAACCGTTCTTAGGGAGCGGTGAACCGTGAGGAACGCGATGACGACCCACGGCCACACCAGATAAAATTGTCCTCGAACGAAAGGGACCAAAGGTGCGAATAGCCGGGTGCAAGGTTCGAACAAAAGGAGTTGGGCGAATGCGCCTCGTAGTAATTCGAGAAGTAGAAACTTACAGAAATGAGGGACTCAAACTGCTGATGGTCCCACCCTGTCGTTACTAAGGCGTAAATGACGTTGGCCAGCAGAAGAAATGCAAGTGGCGGAAGCAACCTCACGATGCGGCGCTTGTAGAAGGACCACCGGTGGATCGTGCCCGACAGAGCCTGTTCCTTCAGCAGCAACGCTGTGATCAGGAATCCGCTCAGGACAAAGAACGGATCCAAGCCGACCGTTCCGCCCGGAATAACGAGGAGCGTCCGCGATGGGCAGAAAAATCTCGACATGGGAGATGAAAACGATCAGAACGGCGATCGCACGTAACCCGTCGAGACTTGGGGCCCGCCCGAGAAGGCGGAACGCAGACTCTGTGGCTCGGCCGGAATTCGGATCGCTCGTCGGCGTTTCGAGTGGCCTCGTCATGACCGAAGAGGCTACCCAATTGTCGAAATATCTAGGCCAAAGGGGTATGCCAGATACTGGTTGTACCGACAGAACCACGCTACGTCGCCGGCTGGTACCCGCCCCGATCGTTTCGCGGACCTTCCGGTTACCCGTCTCCCACACCGGATCGTTCAGCGAGTGACTCGGTCGTTACGCTCGCGGGTCGTCGGCTCCGAAGGAAGGGACTCCATTCCATCGGCGTAGGGCGTTCCGGTTAGGCCCCGACCCATTACCTGCGTCGTTGAAAGAGTATCCAAGGACCTCGCGATCCAATCTGCCGAAACTGACTCTTGACAACTTCGTTCGGAATGTTCGATCCGGTTCTCGTGGCAGCGACGGGATCGTATTCATCGTCGTACTGACCGCTGAGAATCAGAAATTGATCACGACGCAGATCGCTCGCGAGATGTGAGTTCTTCCCATCGGCCACACCCGGATCCATCTCCAGGTAGTAGCTGCCGGGCGTCAGGTTCGGCAGCAGAAAGTAAATGAACGTGTCGTTGTAGTTTGCGGTTCGCAGGTCTAATGGTCCTACGAACACGCGCTGTCCCGGATGGGCACGACTATCGACTTCGTGCAGGATAGTGGAGAGGGCCAGCTTGTCTGCTTCTGACGCCACAGGGACGGACCGCCCGTCATTGGATACCGAATACACCGCCGGTTGGTCACCTCCAAAGCCAAATTCCGATCGATAAACGCGTCCATAAAATGGATACGCCAAAAACAGGACGACAATCCCTACAACGATGGGAAGCCAATTGACGTTTTGTAACGCTGAGACTCTTGTCGTGCGCCAGCAAGGCAGCATGACAGCGGCGGGAAGAATGAAGCATCCAACCAGTGCCAGATGTTGAAAGTCACTGCGTTGAAATGCTTGTGGTAGCAACCCGAGCTCGAACGCACCGAGAGCCAGCAGCAGCACATAGCCCCATTTGCCTCTGTGGCGTCGTACGAATACAACTCCGCAGGCCACGCTGGCCACGGCGACGGCCACGCAGAGGAGCAAGAGAAACAGTTCCTGCCGAGTGAGCGTACTTAGTGGCAGCCGTCGTGATGGTCCGGACACAAAAATCGGCTGAAGAATCTCGTCTCTGACTACGGCTGAGAGACCTGCCTGCGCGACATTGACGAACAGTGGCGTCAAACCCACAACCATTCCCAGGAGCAGCCAAGCCAGGCATTCCCGTCGGTTGGTGGCGAGCACCACACACACGAGGAATATTGCCAGCGACATATCGAGACGTGCCCCCAGCGCTAACCCAAAACAAATGCCTGCCACAGCGACCGGGAGCGGCTTAAATTCGCCATTCAGTCCCATGTCAATCAACACGAGGGCCAACGCCGCAAATGCCAAAGCGCATAACCATGCGTAGGCCGCCAGCCCAAATGTGCCGACAAGTAGGACGACGCATATCACCCCAGCGATCAACGCCGCGATCGGACCTCGGTGCCGCCATGCCAATACTGCCAGCGACCCAAAGATGACGAATCGATATGCGATACCAACGGCACGCTCCACCGTGACGGTGTAACCCGCGACCTTGAAAGCGGCACCGATGATCCAGAGATTGGTCACGCCGTAAACCGACTCGAATGAATGGTTGGGAATCTCACCTTTCAAAAGCAGCGATGGATAGACGAGTAGCAGCCCCTCATCTTGTGGGAAAATCGTTAAGCGAAGCCCGCTGTGGAGTGGAGCAACAAAAGCAATCAGAAAATTACTCCAACAACAACGGATGTAACCCATGGAATGGCAGTCTTTGCCGAGAACTTGTGCGACACCGTCTCGGTCACGGATGCTGATGGTACTGTTCGTACGCCTTGCCGACCATCCAGGTCTGATGGCGAGCACAAGTTCAATCTTCGCGCCAGTAAGTACCAGATAGGCGCTGTGACCTGGATGACGTATGTCGCCGTCTGGATTGGTCTGATCGGAAGTTCTGAGGTCTTCGCATCTGAGTACGTAGTTGCCACAAGCGGAACTGCGAACGCGGCCAAGGTCCCGCGATCGTTAGTCGAGTGGCATCAGGATGGAGTGTTTCTCGGCGGGCGGGTGAGGGCGCGTGAGCGTGTGGCTCGCTCTCAGCGCCTGCGGGACGCGATGCACCGAGCCTGGACGTTTTCCCGAGGCGACTGGACGAGATCGTCTCGATCGGCACCGAGGGTGCGTCCTACAGCTGGTCGGTCGCCGAGGACGTCGTGATTCGAGTTGCCGGGCCCGCTGGCTGGCGGCGGCCGCGCTTCGGGCCGGGCGACGGGTTGTTGTTCGACGACAAACTGCTGCACCGCACCGGTGGCAACGCTGCAATGTCTCTGCGACCATATGCGATAGAAACATGGTTCTTCGCTCCTTCCGGCGACACCGAGTACATCGACGTTCCTGTCGTACTTGGAACCGGGGCATCGGCTCTGGCCGCGACGCCCTTTCGGTCGACCCCCATTGCGGCGTTGCCAGGCCGGAGACCCACACCATGGCAGTCCGCACGCGCACCAGGGCAAAGCACCAGGCAAAACTTGCGGTTGTTGAGGACACCTGGAATAGAACGGTGCCATCGCTTGCCGGGTCTTAGGTCATAGGGACGCCCTCTTGGCCACCAGGGTTCATTCGACCGACCCCGACCATGTAGCGGTCCAGGGTGGGACCCGCCCAGCGGGCGATCTCCGCAGGCGTGGCCGTCGACACCGGCGGTACCCGGAGGATGTAGCGGGTGAAGGCCAGACCCATCAGCTGCGAGGAGACGAGGGCACGCCGCTGACGGGTCTGGTCCTCGCTCTCGCCTTCGTTCACAGGGCTGTTGTTCCAGACCCGTTCGGCCACGAACTCCCGCATAGCATCGGCCACACTCGCGGACGCCGCCATACCTGCCACACAGGCGGCGAACGAGGAACCGGTTCCTTCCGCGTGGTCCCACATGGTGAGAAAGCCCGTCACGACCGTCACACCGGGACTCGAGGTCGAAGAGGGGTTGTCATGTCCCTTCTGGACGACGCGCGGATCGAAGGGCAGAGCCATCGCCGCGACGAAGAGGCTCGCCTTCCCGTCGAAGTAGTGGTGGACGAGGGCGGGGTCCACCTGGGCCTCCCGGGCCACGGCCCGCAGGCTCGCCCCGTCGTACCCCTTGGCGGCGAAGACGCGCTTGGCCGCCTCGACGATCTCACCCCGGGTGTCGGCGTTGCCCGGCCGGCGACCGGCGGCCGCGGCGGCTGCACTCATGTATGAGCCACCCGAAATTTCCACCCCATGGGGGATTCACCAGCGGGGAATTCTGTGTTACAACTCATCAATGGTGAATCTTATGGCAAGGCGACCATGAGCGCGGCGAATCCGGCGCGAGGAGGTGCCCGTCACGGCTCTGGGACGCCTGGCCGGCGCCTGTTACGACCGCCGGCGGACGGTCCTGGTCCTGTGGATCCTGGCCATCATCGGCATCACCGTGATCGCCCAGGTAGTCGGCACCCACTTCGAAAACAAGTTCACGGCGGGGAACACCCCGTCGCAGCAGGCGCAGAACATCCTGCAGTCCAGGTTCCCGTCGAAGTCCGGCGACACGGCCGACGTCGTCTTCCATACGACCGCGCCGATCGGGAGCCCAGCCAATCAGGCGGCCATCACCAAGGTGGTGACCAGCCTCGAGCCGCTGCCGTACGTCCAGAGCGTGACCAGCCCGTTCTCGGCCGCTGGTGCACACCAGATCGCCCCGCAAGGCAAGGGCAACATCGCCTTCGCCGAAATCCAGTTCACTACCGATACCGCCGACATCCCGACAGGGGCCGTGAAGCAGGTCATCACCACGGCGCAGGCCGCAGCCACGAAGGGCTTCCAGGTCGAGCTGGGTGGAAGCCCGATCTCGGCCGCCGCCACGGCGGCACCCGGCCCGAGCGAGGGCATCGGTATCACCGCGGCCATCCTCATCATGCTCCTGGCCTTCGGCTCCGTGGTCGCTATGGGCCTCCCGGTGATCACCGCACTGGCCGGGCTCGGCATCGGCATCGCCCTGCTCGAACTCCTGACGCATGTGCTGACCGTTCCGAACTTCTCCCCGGAGATGGCGGCCATGATCGGCATTGGCGTGGGCATCGACTACGCCCTCTTCATCGTCACCCGCTACCGGCAGGGGATCTTCGAGGGACGAGATCCCCGCAACGCCGTCGTGACCTCCCTCATGACCTCCGGCCGGTCGGTCCTCTTCGCCGGTAGCACGGTGGTGATCTCGCTCTTCGGCCTCTACCTCATCGGCCAGGCGTACATGATTGGGCTGGCCACCGCCTGCATCGCCGCCGTCCTGATGGTGCTCATCGCCGCCCTCACGCTGCTGCCCGCCATGTTGGGCTTCGCCGGCAACGCCATCGACAAGCTGCACCTGCCCCGCCTGCTCCAGACCGGCGGACCCCCGCCCGAGAACGGGTTCTGGTACCGCTGGAGCCGCTTCGTGCAGCGGCGGGCGTGGGTCACGGGCATCCTGGCCGTGCTCGTGCTCGTCGCGTTGGCACTCCCGCTGTTCAGTATGCGGCTCGCCTTCACCGACGCCGGCAACGACCCGACCTCATTGACGACCCGGCAGGCCTACGACCTCCTCGCCCAGGGATTCGGCCCCGGGTTCAATGGACCGCTCGTCGTCGCCGCCGACATGCAGGGCCCGAGCGACCGGGCCACCGTGGACCACCTGCAGCAGGCGATCAGCGCGCACCACAGCGGCATCGCCTTCGTGACCCCGCCCGAATTCAACAAGGCGCAGAACGGCGCGGTCATCGTCGTCTACCCGACGACATCACCGCAATCGGCCCAGACCGGGACGTTGGTGCAGACACTCAGAAACGACGTGATCCCGCCCGTCGTCGCCGGGACGAGTGTCAATGCGCAAGTCGGCGGGGAGACGGCCGGCAGCATCGATGCCGCCAACTTCCTCGGCCACCGGCTCTTCCTCGTGATCGGCGCCGTCCTGATCCTGTCCTTCATCCTATTGATGTTGGTCTTCCGGTCACTGGTGCTGCCGCTCAAGGCCGTGATCATGAACCTCTTCAGCGTGGGAGCCGCATACGGCGTGATGGTCGCCGTGTTCCAGTGGGGCTGGGCCGGGCGCATCATCGGCATTGGCGAGACGGGGCCCATCGACCCGTGGATTCCTGTGGCGCTGTTCGTCGTCCTGTTCGGGCTCTCCATGGACTACGAAGTGTTCCTGCTCTCACGCATCCGCGAGGAGTGGTTGCGCACTCACGACAACTCGCTGTCCGTAGCCGACGGCATCGCCGTGACCGGACGGATCATCACGGCGGCGGCGGCCATCATGTTCTGCGTCTTCGCCTCCTTCGTGATCAAGGACCCACTGCACATCCTCAAGGTCTTCGGTCTGGGGCTGGCGACGGCCGTGCTGGTCGACGCGACGATCGTGCGCATGATGCTCGTCCCGTCGATCATGGAGATCCTCGGGCCGGTCAACTGGTGGATGCCGCGCTGGATGGACCGGTCCATCCCGAAGATCGGCGTCGAGGTGACGCCGGAGCCCCCATCGCAGCCGTTGTCCCCGCCCACGTCGCCGCCGTCCAAGTCGCCGGTGCCTTCCCCCGTCTGACCATCGGGTCGGACCGATCCTGCCCGCCAGTTTGGATCCGTGCCCAGCGAAGAATCGGAATCCGAACCGGTCGCCACGTTCGTCTCGCTCGACTCCGGGCGCGACGTTCAGCGAATCCCCTCAGGTTCCGTGACCGGCAACCAAAGATGCCAGCACGTTGCGGTAGGGCTGCGTCGCCACACCGGCGTCCGTGATAATTGCCGTGACGAGATGGGCCGGCGTGACATCGAATGCCGGGTTGGCGATAGCCACGCCCTCGGGAACAAACGTTGTGATCTCCGTCCAGTCCCTCTGCTCCACCGGGATCTCGGATCCCGAGTCGCACTGCAGGTCGACGGTCGAAACGGGGGCGGCCACGTAGAACGGCACGCCATGATGGCGAGCCAACACAGCGAGAGAGTAGGTGCCGATCTTGTTGGCGACGTCGCCATTGGCGGCGATCCGGTCGGCCCCAACAATCACGCAGTCGACCTCGTCTTGAGCCATCACCGATCCTGCTGCCCCGTCGACAATGACGGTCGCCGGTATGCCCAGCCGCGCGAGCTCCCATGCAGTCAGGCGACTACCTTGCAGCACCGGTCTGGTTTCGTCGACCCACACCGATTTCACCTTCCCCACCTCGTGAGCCGCCCTGATGACTCCCAGAGCCGTCCCGTACTCGACGCAGGCCAGAGAGCCGGCATTGCAGTGAGTCAGGACTCGCGCACCGGCAGGTAACAACTCGGCACCGAGCCGGCCCAGACGGCGATTACGCACAGCGTCCTCCGAAGCCACCTCCATGGCCTCAGCGACCGGATCGGAAGCCGCGAGAGCCCTTTCCACCCCCCAGCGCAGGTTGACCGCAGTCGGCCGGGTGCCCGCGAGACGGCCAGCCGCGTCGACGAGGTCCTCGCCGCGGAATGCCGCCAGAGCGACCCCCATGGCTCCTGCCGCCCCTAAAGCTGGCGCACCCCGCACGGCGAGCGTGCGGATGGCCTCGCACAGCTCATCAACCGTCGTGGCATCGAAGAACACCAGCTCTTCCGGTAGACGCCGCTGATCGATCAGACGGACGAAACCGTCGCGCCACTCGATGGTCGACGGTATGAAGCCCTCATCTCTCGCTTCCACCCGATAAGTCTGGCGCAGTTGCAGACGGCGAGCACCGAATCAGCCGCGATATGAGCTCACGTCGTCAACGCGCTGGATGGAGGGACACGGCGTTCTTCTTCAATCTGCGATCGTACTCATGCCAGCTTCCCGTGAAACGGGTGCGCAAACCGGTTACTCCCGGTCACATGGAAGGTCAATGAACTTCGCTTAAACGTCGTGCTCCGGGTCAGGAAGCCTCGTCCTCCCCTTCCGCTAGTTTGGCTCCGTGAGCACCGATTCGGAGTCCGTGGCCACGTTCGTCTCGCTCAACCCCGGGCGCGACGTGCAGCGGGTCGGTACGGCCGCCTTCCTCGGTGAGGACGTCGCCAAGATCCACGACCCCGTATGGGCGGTGATCGGCAACCTCGGCGACAGCCAGTGCTATCTCGGCGTCCCGCAGAAGGTCCAGGCCGTCCAGGCCGCCCTCCACCGCCGCATCGCCGAGGACGACCTGCCGGTCCGCCTGATCCCGCCCGCCTTCACCCTGGGCGTCTCGGACGGCCAGCTCAACGGCACGCCCCAGATGCGCTTCTCGCTGGTCGGGCGCGAGCTCGTCCACGACGTGGCCGACGTCCACCTGGCGGCGAACGGTGTCGCCGGGCTGGTCGCCGTCGTGGCCTGTGACAAGCCCCCCGTCGGGACGGTCGCCGCCGTGCTCGAGAACAACACCCCCGCGGTCGTCCTCTCCGACGGGCCGATCCGGCCCGGGATCGACCCGGCGACCGGCGACCGCATCGATCTGGTGTCGGCCTTCCAGGTGGCCGACCAGGATGCCGAGGTCCGCGCCCGGTACGCCCTCAACGCCTGCCCCGGTCAGGGCAGCTGCGGGGGCATGTTCACCTACAACACCATGCAGACCTTCATTTCCGTCCTCGGGCTCGAGCCGCTGCACATGGTGGCCCCGCCCTCGGACGATCCGCGTCGCCTGACCGAGTTCCCCGACCAGATCGTCGACTGTCTCCTCGCCATGGAGGGCCGGGGCATCCGGCCCCGCGACATCGTGACGCCTGCCTGCGCTGCGCAACGCCATGACCGTCGCCATCGCCATGGGGGGCTCGACCAACGTGTTGCTGCACAGCGTCGAGATCGCCCGGGCCGCCGGCATCGACCTCTGGGACGAGGTCATGAGCCAGGACGACTTCAACCAGCTGGCCCGCCGCCTGCCGGTGCTGGTCAACATGCGGCCCTTCGGCGACTACTCCATGGTGGACGTGGACGAGAAGGGCGGGCTGCAGGTGATCGTGGCCGAGCTCCTCGAGGCGGGCTTCCTCGACGGAGAGGCGCTGACCTGCACGGGTGAGACCCTGGCCGAGCAGGTCCGCCGCCTGGCCCCGCCGCCGCCGGACCAAGACGTCATCTACGGGGTGGCGAAGCCCTTCAAGGACACGGGCGGGCTCCGTCTGCTCCGCGGCAACCTGGCGCCCGACGGCGGGGCGATCCTCAAGGTCGCCGGCATCGAGGGCGGGGTGAAGGACGGCGTCTTCACCGGCCGGGCCCGCGTCTTCAACGGCGAGCGCGACCTCATCGACGCCCTCGACAAGTACCCCGACAGCTTCGAGGACAACGACATGGTGGTGATCCGCTACGAGGGGCCCCGGGGCGCACCGGGCATGCCCGAGCTGCTCGACCCCACCTCGCGCATCACCGCTCTCTGCCGCCAGCGCCACATCACCATCGCGCTCATGACCGACGCCCGGTTCTCGGGCGGATCGGTCGGCCTGGTCATCGGCCACGTGGCCCCGGAGGCCATCCTCGGGGGGCCGATCGCGCTGGTGGAGGACGGGGACAGCATCGTGGTCGACCTCAACACGGATCGCCTCGACTGCACCGAGCTCGACGAGCCCGACCTCCTCGAGGAGCGGGGCGCCGCCTGGCGGGCAGCAGTCGAGGGCTACGGCGGCGTCCATCCCGACGCCGTCCCCGTCACCGACCGGGTACTCGCCCGGATGCGGGCGACGGCGCTCCCCGCCCTCCTCGGCGGTGGCATGGCGACACCCCCGGCCACCTAGGTCCGGCGGTTGGGGCGGGTGGCCCCTCCCAAGGGGTTGTCCTCTGACCTCCCGGCGTGGCACAATGTCGGCCTGATGCAGGCACGCAGCAACCGGCCCGAGATTCTGGTACTCGTCACGTAGGCACGCGCCCACATCGGAACGCGTGCCCTACGACCTCCCGAACCGGGGGGTCTTTTCAATTTCCGGACCCATTCACACCGCACCGCACCACCACCGGCAGAAAGGGGAAGCACATGAAGATGACAGGGGCGCAGGCCCTCATAAAGAGCCTCGAGATGCAGGGAGTCGACGTCATGTTCGGCCTGCCCGGCGGCGCCATCCTGCCCGTCTACGACCCGATCATCGACTCCTCCATCCGCCACATCCTCGTGCGCCACGAGCAGGGCGCCGGCCACATGGCCGAGGGCTACGCCATGGCCACCGGGCGCCCCGGCGTCGCCATGGTGACCAGCGGCCCCGGCGCCACCAACATCGTGACGCCGCTCGCCAACGCCTACATGGACTCGACGCCGCTGATCGTCGTGTCGGGCCAGGTGGCGACCGGCTCCATCGGCACCGACGCCTTCCAGGAGTGCGACATCACCGGCGTCACCATGGGCATCACCAAGCACAACTGGCTCATCAAGGACGTCGACGACATCCCGAGGGTGGTCGCCGCCGCCTTCCACGTTGCCACCACCGGGCGGCCGGGACCGGTCCTGATCGACCTGCCCAAGGACATCTCGAACGCGCCCATGGAGTGGTACTGGCCGTCGTCCGTCGACGAGCTCGACCTGCCGGGCTACCACCCGGTGACGTTCGGCGACCCCGTGCTCATCGGTGAGGCGGCGGAGCTGATCTCACAGGCGCACAGGCCGGTGTTGTACGTGGGTGGCGGCGTGCTCAAGGCCCGGGCCGCCGAGGCGCTCCGGGTGCTGGCCGAGCGGACGGGGATCCCGGTCGTCACGACGCTGATGGCCCGGGGCGCCTTCCCCGACTCGCATCCCCAGGCGCTCGGCATGCCCGGCATGCACGGCCACTACACCGCGGTCACCGCCATGCAGCAGAGCGACCTCCTGGTCAGCCTCGGCGCACGATTCGACGACCGCGTCACCGGCAAGATCAGCGCCTTCGCCCCCGACGCCAAGATCATCCACGTCGACATCGACCCCGCCGAGCTGGGCAAGGTGCGCATCCCCGACGTCGGCATCGCCGGCGACTGCCGCCAGGTCATCGAGGAGATGCTGCTGGCCATGGACGCCCAGGGCGACCGACCGGTGGTGCAGGACCTGGCGCCGTGGTGGAAGCAGATCAACGAGTGGCGTGAGCGTTTCCCGTTGTATTACGAGGACGTCGAGGGCGGCGCCATCAAGCCGCAGAACGTCGTCGAGCAGCTGCGTGATGCGGCGCCGGTCGACACCGTGGTCGTCGCCGGCGTGGGCCAGCACCAGATGTGGGCCTCGCAGTACTGGAACTTCGAGCACCCCTACACCTGGGTGAACTCCGGCGGCGCCGGCACCATGGGCTTCGCCGTCCCCGCCGCCATCGGGGCCAAGGTGGGCCGCCCGGACCGCACCGTGTGGGCCATCGACGGCGACGGCTGCTTCCAGATGACCGCCCAGGAGCTCGTCACCGCCAGCTCCGAGCAGATCCCGGTGAAGATCGCCATCTTGAACAACGCCTATCTCGGCATGGTGCGCCAGTGGCAGGAGATGTTCTACGAGGAGCGCTACTCCGAGGTCTACCTCTCGCCCGACCTGCCCGACTACGTGAAGTGGGCCGAGGCCATGGGGTGCGTGGGCATCCGGGCCGAGACGCCCGAGGACGTGGGGCCGGCGATCGAGAAGGCCAACTCCATCGACGACCGGCCCGTCGTGGTCGACTTCCGCACCGACGCCTTCGAGAAGGTGTACCCGATGGTGGCCGCCGGGTCGTCCAACGACGACATCGTCGTCCACCCCGACCAGGCCGCCGCCGGCCGCCCGATGACGCCGGCCCCGCTGCACGCCGTGCCCGATGGTCGTGGTCGGGCCGACGGCTCCCCGGCACCACATCCTGTCGGTGCTGGTCGAGAACAAGGCCGGCGTCCTGGCCCGGGTGGCCGGGCTGTTCAGCCGCCGCGGCTTCAACATCTACTCGCTGGCCGTCGCCCCGACGGACGAGGACGAGCACTTCAGCCGCATCACGATCGTGGTCGACGTGGAGTCCGCGCCCCTGGAGCAGGTCATCATGCAGCTCGACAAGCTGATCAACGTCGTCTCCATCGACGAGCTGTCGCCGGCCGAGGCCGTCGAGCGGGAGCTGGTCCTGGTCACGGTGGCGGTGGGGCCGACCGAGCGCTCGCAGGTCATCCAGCTGGTGGGGGTCTTCGGCGGCGAGGTGGTCAGCGTGGGCGCCGACCGCATCACCGTCATGCTGGCCGG
The DNA here is from genome assembly GCA_963745175.1 of uncultured Acidimicrobiaceae bacterium. Lineage (GTDB taxonomy): Bacteria > Actinomycetota > Acidimicrobiia > Acidimicrobiales > RAAP-2 > Bog-473. The sequence goes on along the minus strand of CAVUWK010000005.1, from coordinate 603,721 downwards.
CCGCCCCGAGAAGATCGACGACTTCGAGGGACTGCTGGAGCACTACACCGTCGAGGAGCTCCAACGGACGGGGCGGGTCGCCCTGCCTAAGCTGGAACGGCACTGAGCACAGAGAGAAAGAGCTGACGACATGGCCACGATGTACTACGAATCCGATGCCGACCCCACCCTGATCGCCGGCCGCAAGGTGGCGATCCTGGGCTACGGCTCGCAGGGACACGCCCACGCGCAGAACCTGCGGGAGTCCGGGGTCGACGTCCGCGTGGCGCTGCGCGAGGGCAGCTCGAGCCGGAGCAAGGCCGAGGAGGCCGGGCTGCGCGTCACGTCGCTGGCCGACGCCGCCGCCGAGGCCGACGTGATCATGATCCTGCTGCCCGACACCGAGCAGAAGGCGGCCTACGACGAGTTCGTCGCTCCGAACCTCAACGACGGCGACTGCCTGATGTTCGCCCACGGCTTCAACATCCGCTTCGGGCAGATCGTCCCCCCGGCCGGCGTCGATGTCACCATGGTGGCGCCCAAGGGGCCCGGCCACCTCGTCCGCCGCACCTACACCGAGGGGGGAGGGGTCCCGACACTGATCGCCGTGCACCAGGACGCGACCGGCAAGGCCCGTGAGCTCGCGCTCTCCTACGCGCACGCCCTCGGCTCCACACGGGCCGGCGTGCTCGACACCACGTTCGACGAGGAGACCGAGACCGACCTCTTCGGAGAGCAGGTGGTGCTGTGCGGCGGGCTGACGGCGTTGGTGACCGCCGGCTTCGAGACGCTGGTGGGAGCGGGCTACCAGCCCGAGTCGGCCTACTTCGAGTGCCTGCACGAGCTGAAGCTGATCGTGGACCTGATGTACGAGCAGGGGATCGCCGGCATGCGCTATTCGATCTCCGACACGGCCGAGTACGGGGACCTGACCCGGGGGCCGCGGGTCATCAACGAAGCCGTCCGGGCGGAGATGCAGAAGATCCTCGGCGAGATCCGCGACGGCTCCTTCGCCGAGGAGTGGATCGCCGAGAACCGGGCCGGGCGTCCCCGCTTCGAGGCACTGCGCAAGGAGGGCCAGGACCACCAGATCGAGACCGTGGGGCAGGAGCTGCGGGCGATGATGCCCTTCATCTCGGCCGGCAAGACCAAGGTGCAGGACGCCTCAGGCGGCTGACCAGCACATCTTGACCTGACATCATAGTGATGTCATAGTGGCATCATGAAGATGTCACTCGTGGTCGACGGCCTGCGTTCGGACGTGGTCGCCGTCGGGGAGCTCGGCGACGACACGGTGGCCGAGGTGGCCGAGCGGATCGCCGACGTGCTGGCGCGGTCGGTGCCGGGGCGCGTGCTGGACCTCCTCTCCGACGCCGCCGCCGAGCTGACCGCCTCGCTCCCGGACGGGCGCATCGACATCCGGGTGGCGGGCGACGACGTCGATATGACCTACGTCGAGAACGAGCCCGGGCCGATGCAGGCTCCAGGGGACGGGGACGACCTGTCGGCGCGCATCACGCTGCGCGTGAGCGAGGGGCTCAAGTCCCGCGTCGAGCAGGGCGCAGCGGCGGACGGGGTCTCGGTGAACACCTTCATCCTGCGCACGCTCGAGCGCGCAACGTCGAGCAACCGGAGCCGGAGCGGTCGCGCGGGGAACCGCCTGCGTGGCTACGGCACGACCTGAAGGGAGCACACGACATGGAGAAGACATTCGACACACCGGGAGGCGTGCGCCTCTACGTGGAGAACGAGGTAGGGCTGGTGGTGATCACCGCCTGGGACACGGACCGGACCCTCGTGTCGCTCGAGGCGGACACGCCGGACGCGGAGGAGCTCGTCGAGCGGGCCATCGTGGAGTGCCGGCCGTCCGGTGGCCGTTACCTGGTCGCGGTGAAGGTCCCCCACGGGCATGGCCTGCGCTTCCTGCGCCGCAACGCCGTGACGGTGCGCGTCGAGGTGCCTGAAGGTGGCCAGGTCGAAGTGATGACCGCGTCGGCCGACGTCGAGATCAACGGGTCCGTCGGCGAGGCGGACCTCACGACGGGCAGCGGCAACGTCTCGGCCGACGACGTGGCCACCGACGTCATGGCCAAGACGGCGAGCGGCGACATCACCGTGGGCACGGTGGGCGGGGACATCCGGGCCAGCACGGCCTCGGGGGACCTGCGCTGCTCGAGTGTGGCGGGCAGCGCCGTCTTCTCCACCGCCTCGGGTGACCTCGAGGTTGGGGCCGCCGGCAACCGTGTCGAGGTCAAGGCGAGCTCGGGCAACGTGCGCCTGGGCGAGCTCGCCCGGGGCGCCCGGGTGGTCAACGTGTCCGGGAACGTCCGGGTCCTCTCCCTCGGCGAGGGCGCCCTGCATGTCCGCTCCGTCTCTGGTGACGTCGCGGTCGGGGTGGCCAGGGGAGTAGACCTCCACGTCGATGTGGAGACGCTGTCGGGCACCGTCCACTCGGACATCCCGCTCGACGACGCCCCGGCCCCGGGCATGCGTCCCGAGACCCGGGTGGACCTGAGCGTCCGCAGCGTCTCGGGCAACGTCGAGATCGGGCGGGCGCTCGACCACGTCGCCTGACTACTGGAACACGATCGGGAAGTTCTCGAGGTTGGCCATCATGTCGGCGACGGGTGTGACAGGGCAGACCTCGACGGTGTTCCACTGCGAGAGGCCCGTGGCGTAGACGAGCTGGGTCACCGCCTCGATGCTCGGCGCCTCCACTACGGCCACTGTGCGATGCCCGGGGTCGAGGTGGAGCGGTCCCGTCAGGAAGGTGACGCCCGCCTCGGCGGACAGCGTCGGCAGACTCTGGCCCAACCCCTCAATGGCGCGCGCCCGGCTGTTGGCGTTCGACGAAGGGCAGATGTCGGCCGAATGGTCGGCGAGGATGACGTACTGGGGCATTTCCTTCTCCTTTCGCGGGAGGTCATCCGATCATCGCCTCCGAGGTCGGTGCTGTCCAGTGTGTTCAGTCGCTGTCATGGTGAGACTGTCGGTCAAGAGGTTCGTGAGTTCAAGCCCCATCGCCTCCACTTCGTGGGCTCTTCGGATTCCAGCGGGGACCGCTCCGTCCGAGGTCACCCAGAATTGGGCGAAAGCACTTCAGGCTTGAGGTGTGAGCCAAAAATAGGAAGCGCCCTCGTCCTTTTCCCAGCGCTTCTCAGCAGTGGAGCGGTTCTTCTTGGCCATCTACCTTTGCAGCTATGGAGAATGACGACAGCGCGGAAAACAGGATCGCTACCGTAAGGAAGGTAACCGACTCTCCGCCGGTGGTGCACCCCGAAGCTCCGGGCGGGGTGTGGCGTACAGCTCGCGAATGCTACGACCTTATGGCAAATCATGTTGGGCGCGGCTCTCGCACGCTCGAAACTGGTGCGGGACTTTCAACCGCTCTCTTTGCTGCTTGGGGCTGTGATCATTTGGCCGTTGTTCCGTCTCGTAGAGAGGCGACGGCCATCGAGGCGTACTGCGCCGAGAACGGCATCAGTACTGACTCACTCACGTTCGACTTTCGACCTTCAGAAGTGGCGCTCCCCGATCGGGCGGATTCAGGTGAGCTTGACCTTGTCTTCATCGACGGATGCCACGGTTTCCCGGTGACGATAATCGACTGGTTCTACGGGGCCGGTCGGCTGCGTAGAAATGGAGTAGTGGTATTCGACGACGTGCAGCTACCCCAAGTGTCACTCATTATTGAGACCTTTATTGCACTCGATGACCGATGGCAGGAGCTGGAGAAGACACCGAAGTGGGCGGCATACAGACGATTGTCAGAAGGCCTGCTGAGCGAAGATTGGTCGCAACAACCATTTTTTCCAGCGTGGAAGCTCAAGTTTCGCAACCGTGCTATTCGCACCGTAGACGACGCGTTCTGGGGCGCCGTGTGGGCTGTCAGGACGCGCCGATCGGCGCCGGGGTAGGTGGATGGACAGGTTGTGCCGCGCGGTGTCCCAGCCGAAGTTTGGGGCAGTCTGTGACCTAGAAGATCGTGAGGGAAGAGGAGCGTCAATCAAAGGTTGGCGACTTAAGAGGTAAAGGTTGAGTATGACCCTACAGAGGGCGTGCTCGGGTAGGGGGTGGTGCTATGGGTACTTCCACAACACGACCTGACCGCGGGCCCGCAAAGACAGGTCATACTGGCCTTCGAGCAATTGGAGGAAGAGGTCGATCGCCATCCGTGGGCGGCTGTCAGGCAGCCTGTCCATCCAATCGTCGTCGAAGATCATTGCTCCGCCCGGCTTTAGTCTGTACCAAGACAAAACACCGTCCATGAGCACGTTGGCTGCATGGTGATCGCCGTCCACATAGATGAGATCAAAACTCTCGAGTGGCAGTGAAAGCAGGAGCTCCTCGGACGAGCCTTTGAGCTTCTGGACTTTCTCCGCGAACCCCGAAATGTGGATGTTGTGGTCGAACCGTGCCTCCCCGAATTGGAACGTGTCGATGCAAACCATTTCCGCGCTCGGGTGGGTCAGCACGTTCTCCAGAAACCAAACTGCCGAACGGCCTTCAAAGCTCCCGATTTCAAGCATGCGGACGTCAGGGCGACCCTGGAATTTCTCCCGGAGCGGCTGCCAGTTCTCTTCGACGTGCGAGACATAATCCCGGGTGAACGAATACCCTCGCTCGAGCGCAAGCTGTCGGGCGAGCTCGGCTTCCAACTCTCGTTCGACAGTCTCGTGCTCCAGCTTTATGTTCACCCGGATGGCCTCACGAAACGCCTCGAGCTCTTCCTCTCGCTTTGACAGGTTCACGAAGGTCGCACCTCCTCGGGTCGTCGCTATTTCCGGGTCTTCTCCTCCGCTGCCGACTTGGAGTGGGCGTTCCCATGTTCGATCGCGCCGGTGAGCGCGCCCACACTAGCGCCAGGGTGACTGCAGCGACCACGGAACGGAAGGGCTTCATCTACCCGATCTCGGCGACGCGATCCCGGCGCAGCCGTTGCGATCCGGTTGTCGCCGCTGCCTCGGCTCGACAACGTCCCGCGATTGAAGTGCGAGTCCGGAGCAAAGGATGCATTGTCAATGGACTTGCCAAGGCAACCCCACATCGCGAGACCCAACCAATCCTCACGAGCCCAGGATCCAGCCGACCAACACGACCAGCCAGAACCCGCGACAACCACGCTGGACCCAATCGTCTCCGGGGGCCTGGCGCTCAAGAGGTTCGTGGGTTCAAGACCCGGCACCTCCACGGAATTCGCAAGTCGGCGCACGCTGAGAGTCTTCCGATTAGCGCAAACCACCGGCCTCAACCCGTTGTCAACGAGCCTCCAATCGAGGACGCGTCTCTCCCGAGTCGGCAGAACGTCTCATGGGGTCTCCATAGAGAGAAACCGGCGAAATGGCCTTGGAAACACCCCAAAAGATATCGCAGCGCGCCCTGATCGTCTCCGAAGACCATCAAATGTCAGGAAGTTCTGGTCGTGAAAGGATCTATTCGATGACGGCCTGGGACAGGGTGGGCGTCGATCGCGTCGCACGCGTCGGAAGTCATGTACTGATCTGGGCCATCGTTTTCGTTCCAACTTTCATGGAGCTGTTCCGGGGATGGCGTCCATTGATCGGTGATGATGCGACGATCACCTTGCGCTCCTTCGAGATTCTCTCGTTGCATCCTCCCTTGCTGGGCCAATACTCGACAGTCTCGGGCGGTTCTGGGCACATTCTGTTCGACCCGGGACCACTCCAGTATGTGCTCCTTACTCTTCCGATCCACATCGACCACCTCCAAGGCGGCCTGTGGGGTTCGGCGCTCATCTACGCAGTAGTGCTCTCCCTCGCAGTGGAGGCGATGTGGTCCGTCGGTCGTTGGTTGGCTTGTGTTCTCGTAGCTCTGGCAGTCGTTGATCTAGCCTGGACGGTTCCATCGGTCTTCGGTCATCAAATTTGGAATCCCGACTTCGGCCTGCCCTTCCTGCTTGCGTCAATCGTGCTGGCCTGGGCGGTAGCACTCGGCTCGTTTGGGTGGTGGCCCGTTCTGGTGTTCACCGCCTCGGTGGCGGCTCAGACCGAGTTGTTCTACGCCACCGTGGCTGCTGGTCTCGTCATCGTCTGCCCTTTTCTCGGACTTTGGCATTCAGGGCGGCCGACACGCTTTCGATGGTTGATGGTCGGCGCCGGTGTGGGTGTCCTTTGCTGGCTTCCGTCCGTCATACAGGAGTTTTCGGGATCGCCCGGCAACCTGGGAGCTCTGGCCAGTACCAGGAGGGAAGCGTCTCTCGGGATCGCCTATGGCCTACGGAGTTTGGGCCGACTTGTCTGGCCGACTCCGCTTCCGGTCTCTCAATATACGACCGATTCCTACTTTTCCGTTGGAACTGTGCCAGTGGTCTGTGGTGTTGTCGTCCTGGCCTCGATCGCGTTCATCGCCATGACGGCGTGGCGATACGGGCGGAAGGATCTGGGTGCACTTGCGGCAATCGGGCTCACCTGCTCGGTATGTGTTGTCGTCGCTTTCGCATCCGTTCCGGCCGCCCATGTGGAATCTTTGTTATGGCTCATGCCCATACTCTGGGTTGTCGCCTATATCTGGTGGCTCATCGTGATCTGGGCTGTGATCGAGGCCGTACGCGCGCGGAGGTTTCAGAAGAGTTCTCTCTGGGACCGGCCGTCACCCGCCATGTCGTTCGGAGTGCTGGTCGGAGTGCTCCTCCTGCTAGGCCTCGTGGGCGTCTGGAGGCTTCCGTCTCAGTCCTCAGTGAATTCCGTGGAGAGCGCGCAAGTGAGCAAAGTCGTGCGAACTGTTGTGCACAAAATCCGGCCGGGAACAATTACGGTCAAGTTTTGGCCCCGGCCATCTGTCTTCTCCGTGAGTACGGAAGACTATGTGGCGTATCAGTACGGGCAGGCAATCCTTTGGCAATTGACGGCTGCCGGGTTTAAACCACTGATGCCGCCGTTCTTCACCGTGTTGAGTGCGATCACCTATCCGAGTGATCCGTTTGCGCCGAAAGTAAATGTGATCATGAAGGATCAAGGAGGGAATTCACAGATCCAGAAGGTCGTGCTCGGGACGTACCGTCCTCGCGGCAGCCGCCCCGTTTCTGTGCCGCTCCAAACCAAGGTCATCGTCCCGTCGAATGGGACCACCGTCCGCGGGTCAAGGGTGACCCTCGACGCGTCCACGGCTGGGACCAACGACATCACAAGCGTGCGTTTTGTCGTGACCTCCGCCTTACTTTCCAACCACGTGGTCGGGAACGCTGCTCTTACCCTGGACGGCTGGATCACAAATTGGAACACGATCACTGTTCCGAACGGGAGCTACACGCTCCAAAGTATCGCCACTGAGCGTGGAGGCATGACGGCAATAAGCCCTGGGATAGTTGTGACAGTTGACAACCAGGCGCCCTGAGCGAGCTCCGCTCGAGTTGAGCTTCAGATCCGGCTCGTCAACCGCAATCTGTCGATAATTCCATAAGGACATAGCGAGGCCGATCCGGGGCCGATACGACATCAGTCAGGGGTTGGGAATTACAAACCTGACCTGCTCAAACCGACAACGACCACATTCGACAGCGAGGCGGGGTCGGAATTCTCATCCCCACCTGTCGAGGCCTGCGGACCCTGATGCCGTCGTCCGTCGGGCGCGGCCACCTGGGAGGGACCTGGGGACAGACTGGAGGCCGTGCACCGTCGGTCATTGGCCCTCGTCGTCCTGCTGGTCGCTCTGGCGGGTACCACCCTCGTGGGATCGGGCGCAGGCTCGGCCACCAGCGCCTCTGTCTCCGCCCTGCCCACGCTGGCCTCGCCCCTCGTCGCCGCGCCCAGCGACTCCGGTACCGCCATGGTGTCAGGTCGCATCAGCGCGCCGGGCGGGCCCTACCTCCACGACTCCAGGGGGCGGGTCGTCTTCTTTCACGGCGTCGACGCCGTTTACAAATACCCGCCCTACGAGCTGTACGACGACCCGGGGAAGCCGTGGAACTTCTCCGCTTCCGACGCCTCGCTCATGGCGCGGCTCGGCTTCAACGTGGTGCGGCTCGGAATGACGTGGAGCGGGCTCGAACCGGGCACCGCCCCGGCCAACGACCCAGCCATCTGCGGTCCCGGGACGTCGACGGACCCGCACCAGTTCAACCGGTCCGTGCTGGACCGCTACGTGGCGCGGCTGATGAAGACGGTCAACTTGCTGGGCCGCTATCACATCTACACCATCCTCGACATGCACCAGGACGTGTACAACCAGATGTTCGACGGCGAGGGCGCCCCGCGCTGGGCCGTGTGCACCAACGGCGTCCGGAGCGTCGACCCGCCGGGGCGCTGGTCCCTCGAGTACAGCACGGCCGCCGCCGGCATCGCCTTCAGCCACTTCTGGCGGAACAACGTCCGGGGCGACCTACAGGGCGAGTACGACCGGGTCTGGGGCGACGTGGCGCGCGCCTTTAAGGGCAATCACTGGATCCTCGGCTACGACCCCTTCAACGAGCCGTTCTCCACGTCGCTGATCCGCTTGGGGGACGAGCACTTCGATGCACAGCTCGAGTGCTTCTACACCGGTACGGCTCATCTCGGCGCCCCGTCCCACGGCGCGCCACTGTTGCGGTGTCCCCGGCACGACCTCGCCAAAGGCGTCGTGCCGACCATCCTGGCCAACGACCCGACCCACCTCATCTTCGACGAGCCGGACAACTACGGCAGCCGCGGTCTGCCGACCTATATCGGGCCGATGGACCTGCCCAACCTCGTCTTCAACGTCCACATTTACTGCGGGGCACGGAGCCCGGTGACCGGCAACCCGACCGACGCCGCGGCCTGCGCCGCCCAGGACGAGCACTCGCTGGGGGTGCGATCGTACGACCGCCCGGAGATGGCCTCCGAGGCGCAACCGCAAGGGCCCGCCTGGTTCGTCAGTGAGTTCGGCGCGACGAGCAACCCGGCCCTCCTGACCTCCATCACGGCTGCAATGGACACCCAGCAAGTCGGCTGGGCCTACTGGGCCTGGAAGTTCTACGGGGACCCGACGGGAAGCGAGGCCGAGTCACTCGTCATGGCCAACGGGCATCTGCGCTCCACCGCCCGCGTGCTGAGCCAGGCCTATCCGCAGGCAGTGGCAGGCACTCCGCTGTCCTTCTCCTTCTCGCCGTCGACCGGCGTGTTCGCCATGGCGTACGTGCCCAACCACCGCATCCATGCGCCAACCCTGATCTTCGTACCGACCGAGCTGCACTACCCGCACGGGTATTGCGCCCGCACAACGGGGGCGCGGGTGGTCTCGGCGCGGAGCAGCGACCTGCTCGAAGTCGACAATGCCCGCTCCGGGAAACGCGTCTCGGTGGTGATCACGCCGGGGAGCTGCGCCACCGCCGGCGCCCACGCGACCCAGGCATAGGGTGGCGGCATGTGCCGCAACATCACCACCCTGCGCGGGCTCCAGCCCGTGGCCACACCGGAGGAGATCGAGGCGGCGGCGCGCCAGTACGTCCGCAAGGTCAGCGGCGTCCAGACCACGTCGCCCCAGACCGAGGAGGCGTTCGAGCGCGCCGTGACCCAGGTGACCGAGGCGACGATGTCGCTCCTGGCCACCCTGCCGCCGCGGCGCCAGCCCCCGCCGACCCTCCCTCCGCTGCGCCGGATCGCCGCCAAGAAGGCCGCCGTAACCACCTGATCGGGTCCTTGACAGGGTATATGCCTCTAGAGGAATATAGCCTGTGTGACGGCGACATTTGAGGTGCTGGCCGAGGAGAGCCGGCGCCGCATCCTCGACCTCCTGGTGGAGGAGGAGCGTCCTGTCGGGGAGCTCGTCGACCTGCTCGACCTGCGCCAGCCGGCGGTCTCCAAGCACCTCAAGGTGCTGCGGGAGGCCGGCCTGGTCGAGTCCCGCATCGACGCCCAGCGCCGGATCTACCGGGTCAGTCCCGAGCCGCTGCGCGAGGTCGACGAGTGGCTGGCGCCTTACCGGCGGCAGTGGGCGGCTCACCTCAACGCCCTGGAGCGGCACCTCCAGATCATGGACGGGGAGCCGTGGGCATGAGCGCAGGCGACCCCGGCGTCCGCGGCTGCGGCTGGCGGGGACCGGGCGAGTTCGGCACGCTCGAGCGCAGCGGGGACCTCTCGGTCCTGCGTTACGAGCGTCGTCTGGCGCACCCCCGGGAAATGGTCTGGCGCGCCATCACCGAGGACACGCACCTGGCGGCATGGTTCCCGACCACCATCGAAGGGGAGCGACAGGCGGGAGCGCCCCTGCACTTCGCGTTCCGCCAGTCCGAGGGCGAGCCCTTCGACGGCGAGATGCTCGCCTTCGCACCTCCGTCGCTGATGGAGCTGCGCTGGGCCGACGACGTGCTCCGCTTCGAGCTCGAGCCCGACCCGCCGGGGTGCATCCTGCGCCTGACGGTGACGTTCCCCGAATACGGCAAGGCGGCACGCGACGCCGCCGGCTGGCACGTGTGCCTCGAGCAGCTGGTGGCCGCCTGCGACGGCACGGACCTCGCGTGGCAGCCGCCCGACCGCTGGCGGGTCGTTCACCGCGGCTACGTGGAGCGGCTCGGGCCCGAGGCGTCGGCCATCGGTCCGCCCGAGGAGTGGGAGCGGATCCACGGCGCGGTGGAAGGCGACGCTCGGTGATCAGCCGGCGGCGACGCGCAGCGGCAGGTCGAGCAGCCCGCGCAGGGTGAAGCTGGGGCGCCAGTGCGCCTCGTCCTCGAGGAGCTCAATGGTGCGGAACCGGTCCAGCAGCGCGTTGAACGCGATCTCGCCCTCCATGCGGGCCAGCGCGGCACCGATGCAGTGGTGGATGCCCCACCCGAAGCTCAAGGGCGTGTTGCCCTCGCGGCGGAGGTCGAGCTCGTCGGCCGCCGCGAAGCGCGCCGGGTCGTGATTGGCCGCACCCTGCAGAACGACGATGCGGTCGCCGCGTGCCAACGGCTCCCCCAGGAGGTCGGCGGGCTCCAGAGCGGTGCGGAGATTGAATTGGACGGGGCTGTCGAAGCGCAGCAGCTCCTCGACCGCTGACGGGGCGATGTCGGGATTGGCCCGCCAGTCGGCCAGCTGGTCGGGATGGCGCAGCAGCGCCAGGAGCCCGTTGCCGAGCAGGTTGGTCGTGGTCTCGAAGCCGGCGGCGAAGAGGAGGATGGCGGTGGACGTGATCTCCTCGTCGGTCAGGCGGTCGTCGCTCTCCCGGGCTTGCACCAGCGCGGTCAAGAGGTCGTCGCGGGGGCGGCTGCGCCGTTCCTCGAGCAGCTCGACGAAGTAGCCGCCCAGGAAGGTGATCGCCTCGATGGCCGCCTCCGTCTCCTCCTCGCTGAGCACCGGTTCGATCCCCTTGGCCGCGGCGCGCACGTAGGGCTGGAGGTGGGCACGCTCGCCGGTGGGGACGCCCACCAGCTCGCCGATGACCGACATGGGCAGCGGCAGCGCGAATTCGGCCATGAAGTCGACCTCGCCCTGCTCGGCCAGGACGTCGAGCAGGCCGTCGACCAGCTCGTGGAGGGCGGGACGCAGCCGCTCGACCTGGCGGGGCGTGAACGAGCGCGAGACCAGCCGGCGCAGGCGCGTGTGGTCCGGCGGGTCCGACAGCAGCATGTTGTGCCGGGATGCGTCCAGGAACTCGCCCCGCCGGGTGCCGCCATCGCCGAAGATCCCCGTGGAGGTGTCCTCGATCCCCGATGCCCCGGCCGAGCCGGGGGTCCCGCAGGACGCCGAGGCACTCCTCGTACCCGTTGACGACGTAGGGCCCGAACGCGGTCCGGCTCACCCGGGACTCCTCGCGCATGCGGGCGTAGTAGGGGTACGGGTCCGCCTGCCCCTCGGGCGTGACGAGCACCTGCAGGAGCAGTGCGTCAAGGGTGGGGCTCGAGATGATGGTCATGTGCTGGTCTCCGCCGGCCAGGCCTCAGGTCTCAGATGTCAGATTGTCTCGTGGTCACGGTCGACCAGGCCGAGGCCGAGGCGCGACCACGGCCAGCGTAGAGGCCGCCCACCTGGAGCCGTCAAGATGTGATCGACGGGCGGCCGGCGGCTAAGAATCTCCTGACACCCTTTCTCCAGACTGGACGTCCCTTATGAGCATGAAAGGCAAGGTCGTCGTCGTCACCGGCTCCAACGTCGGCATCGGCCTCGAGACGGCCGTCGGCGTGGCCGCCCAGGAGGCGACCACGGTGCTGGCCTGTCGGAACCAGGCCAAGGCCGAGGCGGCGGCGCAGGAGGTCACACGACGGACCTGGAACGACGACGTGCACGTCGTCCCCCTCGACCTGGCCGACCTGGCGTCGGTCCGCAAGGCGGCCGAGGAGGTCCTCACCCGCTGGGACCGCCTCGACGTCCTCGTCAACAACGCCGGTGGGACATGGTCGGCGCGCCAGCAGACGGCGCAGGGATTCGAGTACACGCTCGGCGTCAACCACCTGGGTCACTTCTCCCTGACGAACCTGCTGCTCGATCGGCTGCGCGCCGGCGGCCCGTCCCGCATCATCAACGTGACCTCGGTCGGGCCACCATGCGGCTTGGCACGGCATGCGATTCGAGGACCTCCAGAGCGAGAAGGGCTACGAGGCCATGGAGGTGTACTGCCGCTCGAAGCTCGCCAACGTCCTCTTCACGCGCCAGCTGGCCAAGCGGCTCGGTGACGGCGCCGGCGTCACCGCCAACGCCGTGCACCCGGGGCCCGTGCGCAGCAGCTTCGGCATGGACGGCGACCTGCACGGTTTCATGGGCTTCGGCATGCGCCTCGTCCGGCCGTTCGAGATCAGCCCCCGACGCGGCGCCAAGACGTCCATCTTTCTGGCGACCTCACCCGACGTCGAGACGAAGACCGGCATGTACTGGGTCCGCTCCAAGCCGGGTCACATGAGCCGCCAGGCCCGCAGCGACGAGGCGGCGGCGCGGCTGTGGGACGAGAGCGAACGGCTGCTCGCGGCGACGGGGTTCGCGATCGGCTGAGGCCGGGTCAGGCGTCGCGCGTCTTCATGCGCCAGGCGCCGATGGCGGTCCAGAACACGATCCAGCCCACGATCACCAACGACGACGCCAAGGTGGACTCGGGGATCAACGGGTTCCCCCCAGGCCCGCCGCCGCCACCCCCGCCCCCGCCGAACGGGGTCGGGAGACCCCCCGGCTCGATGTGGGTCATCGCCACGCCGACGATCCCCCGCTGGACGTTGAGCAGGTGCGTGATGATGTGGCGGCTGAAGAGCGGCGTCAGGATCAGCTCCAGCACGATGAGGATGACGATCGGTACCGTCCGCTGACCCATCAGCGAGGCCAGCCCGAGTCCGACGATGAACCCGATGGTCGCCTCGAGCGCGATCCACAGCCCGACGTCGACCATCAGCGTGGTGGAGGGGGCCAGGAAGTTGGTGTGGTAGTCGGCGTAGTCCGCGTTGGCGACCGAGACCGCGAACGCCCGGATCTGGGCCGGCGATTCGTTGGCGGGCACGGTGATCGTCCCCCCGCCCTTGGTATGGATCACCGTCCCCGGCGGGGGACCGACGAAGCTCTGACCGTTGCCGCACGGGACGTTCGGCGGCGGGCCGCCGAGACCTTGGCCCCCGTTGTAGTTGAAGTTGCAGATGACCTCGTCGGCGTGCGACGCCGCCCAGGTGTCCAGGGCCGGACGCGACAGCCCCGCGGGGACGTTGACGCCGTCGTAGTTGAGCTGCGTCGGGGCGGCGAACACGCACACCGCGCAGACGATGGTGTAGCCGACCGCCACCATGGCGATGACGATGGCCAGCCCGGCCGGGATGCGCGCGAAGTACAGGGCCAGCCGGGAACGGCCCGTGATGACGAGGTGGCGGAACATCCCCTCGGTGAGGTCGACCGACCCCGCCGTGGAGCCCACGACCGCCGCCACGACGAACCCGAAGACGTACATGAAGCCGGCCACCAGTGTGGTGAAGATGCTGTAGCCGCCGGCGGGCCCGTAGGACTTGGGGGCGACGGCGTGGGAGATGAGGCGCACGCCCAGGAAGACGACGGGGATGCCGATGTTCACGGCGATCAGCGCGATCATCAGCCCGCGCCGCTTGCGCAGCTCCATGAAGCGCGTGGCGACCATGCCCCAGGTCGGGATCCACGAGCCGCGGTGATCGCTCCGTGCGTCCGCCGGAACCGTCTCGGGAGCCGGACCCGGTGTGCCGACGTCGGTGATGGTCGTCATTCGGGATCCCCCAGTCGGCTCGTGACCTGGAGGAACCACGACTCGAGCGAGGCCTGGATGTGCTGGAGCCGGTAGACCGAGATCCCGCCCTCCACGAGCAGGCGGTTGATCTCGGCGATGGCATCGCGCTCGGTGCCCTCGGGCAGCGAGATGGCGAGCCCGTCCGGCCCGATCTGCATGTGCGCGCCGAACGCGGTGCCCCCGAGCAGGCCGCCGGCCCGGTCCGGCTCGGAGCACTCGACCTGGACCTCGAAGGATGAGCCGGCCAGCAGTTGCGAGATCGGTCCCTGCCGGATGACCTTTCCATGGTCCACGATGGCCACCGCGTCGCAGGTGCGCTCGACCTCGTCGAGGAGGTGCGAGGACAGCATGACCGTGCGCCCCTCGGCGACGAGGGACACGATCATGTCGCGCATGTCGAGCATTCCCCCCGGGTCGAGGCCGTTCATCGGCTCGTCGAGGATGAGCAGCTGGGGATCCCCGAGGAGGCAGGCCGCGACGCCGAGGCGTTGGCGCATGCCCATGGAGTACTTCGACACCTTGTCGTCGGCCCGATGGAGGATGCCGACGCGCTCGAGCGCCGGGTCGATGCGGCCCTTGGCCGCCGGCTCACGCGCCGCGGCGAGGATCTGCAGGTTCTGGCGACCGGTCAGGTGGCCATGGAAGCGGGGCTCGTCGACGATGGCACCGACCCGGGCCAGCGCCCGGTCACGGTGGCGGGGGACGTCGTAGCCGAGCAGCGACATCGTTCCGGCGTCTGCGTGCGTGAGTCCCAGCAGCACCCGGATCAGCGTCGTCTTGCCGGCGCCGTTGGGGCCGAGGTAGCCGAAGGCGGAACCCCGGGGGACCAGAAGCTCGACGTTGTCGACGGCGACGTTGTCCCCGAACCGCTTGGTCAGCCCATGGGTCTCGACCGCCCACTCGTTACCGCCGGCCACGGCCGGCGGTGAGTTGGCCAGTGTTGCAGTGCTCACGCTCTGACCTCCACTTTCTCGCGCCGCCGCCCAGGTGGTCTGCGCTATACCCAGTAGAGTACAGAGGACATCGCCGTTGCCGCCAGGGTGCTTTCACCCGTCTCTGCGCTGGGGTTAGCACCAGTGCCGAGGCGTCAGCTGGCGAGCGCCCCCACCACATGGTTGATGCAGCCGCACAGCGAGGCGACGTCGTCGGGCTCGATCGCCGGGAACATGGCGATCCGCAGCTGGTTGCGCCCGAGCTTGCGATACGGCTCGGTGTCCACGATCCCGTTCGCCCGCAGCACTGCAGCGACCGCCGCCGCGTCGACCGCGTCCACGAAGTCGATGGTCCCGACCACGTGGCTCCGGTCGGCCGGGTTCTCGACGAAGGGCCGGGCGAAACCGGACTGCTCGGCCCACGTGTAGAGGATCTCGGCCGAGCGGTCGCAACGCGACGCGGTCCATTCCAGGCCGCCGTTGCCGTTCATCCAATCGAGCTGCTCGGCCAGCAGGAAGATGGTGGCCAGCGCCGGCGTGTTGTAGGTCTGGTCCAGCCGCGAGTTGTCGACCGCCGTCTTGAGGTCCATGGAGGCGGGGATCCAGCGGCCCGAGGCGGCGATCCGCTCCACCCGCTCGAGCGCGGCGGGCGACATGAGGGCGATCCACAGGCCGCCGTCGCTGGCGAAGCACTTCTGCGGCGCCAGGTAGTAGGCGTCGAACTCGGCCGGGTCGACCCGCAGGCCGCCGGCGCCGGAGGTGCCGTCCACCGCCACCAGCCCACCTCCGTCGGCGGGGGCGGCCGCACCCTGGGGCCGCCGGATCGGCATGGCCACCCCGGTGGAGGTCTCGTTGTGGGTGAGCGCGTAGAGGTCGACCGACGGGTCGGCCACCGGCTTCGGGTGGGTGCCCACCTCGGACTCGATCACCTGGGGATCCTTCAGGTGCGGCGCCGCCTTGGCGCAGGCCGCGAACTTCGAGGAGAACTCGCCGAAGCTCAGGTGCTGGCTCTGCTCCTGAATCAGCCCGAACGTCGCCGCGTCCCAGAAGCAGGTCGTCCCCCCGTTGCCGAGGACGACCTCGTAGCCGTCGGGGAGCGAGAAGAGCTGGCGCATGCCGGCGCGTACCCGGCCCACCTGTGCCTTGACCGTTTTCTGGCGGTGGCTGGTGCCCAGGTAGGTCGTGGCCACGCTGGCGAGCGCGTCGATCTGGGCGGGTCGGACCTTGGAGGGCCCGGACCCGAAACGGCCGTCGGAGGGCAGCAGTTCGGGGGGAATGGTGATGTCGGGGGCGTCTGGCACGTATGAGATCATGGCACCCGTGACGACCACGAAATCGCCGACCGAGCTCCGCCGGATCTCTCGCCGGGCCGCCGCCGTGGCGCCCTCGGCCACCCTCGCCGTCGATGCGAAGGCCAAGGCGCTGCAGGCGGCGGGGGAGCACGTCATCGGCTTCGGCGCGGGCGAGCCCGACTTCCCGACGCCGGCGCACATCGTCGAGGCGGCTGTCGTCGCCTGCCGCGACCCGGCCAACCACCGCTACACCCCGACGGCCGGTATCCCGGCGCTGCGCGAGGCGATCGCGGCCAAGACGCTGCGCGACTCGGGCTACGAGGTGACGCGCCGGCCAGGTGCTCGTCACCAACGGCGGGAAGCAGGCGGTGGCCAACGCGTTCGCCGTGCTGTGCGACCCCGGCGACGAGGTCCTGGTGCTCGCCCCCTACTGGACGACCTACCCCGAGTCCATCGCGCTGGCCGGCGGGACGCCCGTCGTGGTGTCCTCCGACGAGACGACCGGGTTCCGCTCCTCGGTCGAGGACCTCGAGGCGGCCTGGACCCCCAACACCAAGGCGCTCCTCTTCGTCTCGCCGTCCAACCCGACCGGGGCGGTCTACCCGCGCCACGAGATCGAGGCCATCGGCCGCTGGGCGGTGGCCAAGGGCATCTGGGTGCTGACCGACGAGATCTACGAGCATCTCGTCTACGGCGGTGCCGAGCACCACTCCATGCCGGTGGTCGTGCCCGAGCTGGCCGACCGCTGCCTGGTGGCCAACGGCGTGGCCAAGACCTACGCCATGACCGGATGGCGGGTGGGGTGGCTCATCGGCCCGACCGACGCCATCGTCGCCGCCACCAACATCCAGAGCCACGAGACCTCCAACGTCGCCAACGTGTCGCAGCGCGCCGCGCTGGCCGCCGTGTCGGGCGGGCTCGACGACGTCGCCATGATGCGGGAGGCCTTCGACCGCCGGCGGCTGACCATCGTGTCGATGCTCAACGACATTCAGGGCGTCGTGTGCGTCGTGCCCGAGGGCGCGTTCTACGCCTACCCCTCGGTCAAGGGGCTGCTCGGGCGGAGCCTCCGGGGACAACGTCCGGCGAGCAGCGCGGAGTTGGCCGAGATCTGCATCAACGAAGCCAAGGTGGCGGTCGTGCCCGGAGAGGCGTTCGGCGCGCCGGGCTACTTCCGCATGTCCTACGCACTGGGCGACGAGGATCTCGTCGAGGGCGTGAGCCGGTTGGCCGCGCTCTTCGGCGAGGCGCAAGACTGACCGACGAATCGGCGGGGGGCAATCGGCGGGGGAGTGAGGAGACCACCGCGGTGGCACGGGTACTGGTAACGGAGAAGATCGCGCAGAGCGGGCTCGACCTGCTGGCCGAGGCGGGCCACGAGGTCGACGTGCAGGAGGGGCTGAGCCCCGAGCAGCTGCTCGAGGCGGTGGTGGGCGCGCACGCGCTGATCATCCGCTCCGCCACGCAGGTGACGCGCCGAGGTGCTGGCCGCCGGCGACGACGCTCGTCGTCGTCGGCCGGGCCGGCGTCGGGCTCGACAACGTCGACGTCAACGCGGCCACCGAGCGCGGCGTCATGGTGGTCAACGCCCCGACGTCGAACATCCTCTCGGTGGCCGAGCAGGCCATGGCGCTGCTGCTGGCCCAGGCCCGCAACATCCCGCAGGCGCACAGCGGCGCTGGTGGCCGGGCGCTGGGAGCGCTCGAAGTGGGAGGGCGTCGAGCTGCACGGCAAGGTGCTCGGCGTGGTCGGGCTCGGGCGCGCCGGCTCGCTGGTGGCCCAGCGCGCCCACGCCTTCGGCATGGAGCTCATCGGCTACGACCCCTTCGTGTCCCAGGAGCGGGCGCGGGCCATGGGGGTGCGCCTGGTCAGCATCGAGGAGCTGGTGGCCGAGGCCGACTTCGTCTCCATCCACACGCCCAAGACGCCCGAGACCATCGGGCTGTTCGGCCGCGACCTGCTGGCCAAGGCCAAGCCGGGCATCCGCATCGTGAACACGGCCCGCGGCGGCATCGTCGACGAGGACGCGCTGGCCGAGGCCATCCGCGACGGCATCGTGGCCGGCGCCGGCCTCGACGTCTTCGCCAAGGAGCCCTGCACCGAGTCGCCCCTCTTCGAGCTGCCCGGCGTGGTCGTGTCGCCGCACCTCGGCGCGTCGACCGAGGAGGCGCAGGACAAGGCCGGCGTCACCATCGCCGAGCAGGTGCTGCTGGCGCTGGCCGGCGACTTCGTGCCCTACGCGGTGAACGTGGCGGCGCGCGACGTCACCGACACCGTGCGCGGCTTCATGGGGCTGGCCGAGCAGCTCGGCCGTTTCTTCGTCGGCCTGCACGACGGGCTGCCCGACGCCATCGACATGGAGTACCAGGGCGAGCTGGCGGGGGAGAGCACGGGCATCCTCACGCTGTCGGTCCTCAAGGGCATCTTCGGCGGCTCGACCGAGGAGCCGGTCTCCTACGTCAACGCGCCGCAGCTGGCCGACCAGCGCGGCCTGCAGGTGCGCGAGTCGTCGACCGCCACCTCGCACGACTACAAGTCGCTCATCACGCTGCGCTCGGGCTCGCACTCGGTCGCCGGCACGCTGATCACGGTCGGCCTGCGCACCGAGCCCCGCATCGTCATCGTCGACGAGCACATGGTCGAGGTGCCGCCGTCGACCCACATGCTCGTCGTGCGCAACGACGACCGGCCGGGCGTGATCGGCATCGTGGGGACGGCGCTCGGGACGGCGGGCGTCTCCATCTCGTCCATGGCCGTGGGGCCGAGCCCCGAGTCCACCACCGCCATGATGGTGATCTCGACGGCGACGCCGGCGCCCGACGTCGTGGTGGAGCAGCTCCGCGGCGACGAGGGGATCCTCGACATCCACCGCGTCACCCTGTAGTCAGGCCTGCGGCTTGCGCGGCACGTCCGGCCAGGTGTCCAGGCTGCCGATGACGGGCTCGCCGCGGTGGAGCTCCCGCCGCGGCGCCCGGTCCAGCAGGACGGCGCGCACCACAGCCAGCACGCCGATGATGAGGGCGGAGCGGAACAGGGTCGAGAGGAGCCGGCGCATCCGACCACGGTAGACATCCCATGGCTCTAAAAGTCAAGCTGCCAGTTCCGATTGCTGTGGCCAGGCCACCAACTCGTCGTAGAGCACCCCTCGCTCCAAGCAGAAGTGCAGGATCCCGACCAGGCGGTTGGCCAGCTGCCGGAGCGCTTGGTGATGGGTCTTGCCCCTAGCTCGCAGCTGGTCGTAATAGCTGCGTGCCCCTGGTGAGTGGGTCAGCGAACAGAACGCCCATCGGTCGCAGGCATTGCCGAGGTGCCGGTTCCTAGCGAATCGAGCCAGGACCACCCGGCTGTGGCCTGAGGCCTTGGTCACAGGTGACGTGCCGGCATAGTTCTTGCGAGACTTGGGACCCGAGAAACGAGTCCGGTCATCACCGAACTCGCCCAGCACCCGGGCACCGAGGACCGTCCCTAGTCCTGGCAGGGAGAGGACGACCTTGGCGTCCGGGTGCTGCTCAAAATGCTCCGACAGTGCCGCCTCGAGCTCGGCGATCTGAACGTTGAACGTGGCGATGAGCGCGACGGACGAACGGGTGACGAGCCCATGGGCGTTGGTGATCAGTGCAGGGGCTTCGAGGTACTCGCCGCGCAGGGCTGCTTGGATCTCTTCGGCCCGTCGCTCGATGTTGCGCTGGCGGCCTCCCTTGCGCAGCGTCGAGGCGATCTTCGAACGCGACAGCCCTCGCCCGAGCTCGGGGGTGGGAGCGATGGCCAAGACGGCCAACGCATCCGTGCTGGCCAGATCGGTGCCGAAGGCCGCCAGAACCCCGGGGTAGTACTCACGCAACGACGAGCGGAGTGCGTTCAGCTGGCGCTGTCGGCTCCAGATGGCGCTCTGGTGGGCCCGGGCCAACAACTTCACCCCTTCGGCCAGATCCGAGTCACCGGCGATAGGCCGGTGGTTATGCCGATCGGTGCGGACCAGATCGGCCAGCACCTTGGCGTCGCCGGGGTCGGACTTGGCCCCCGAGGTGGCGTGGCGATCCCGATAGCGAGCAGACGCCAACGGGTTGATGGCATAGACCTCGTAACCAGCCGCCAGCAACGACGACACGACCAGCCCACGGTCGACCTCGATGCCGACCACCACCACCGCCTCGTCATCGTCGCTGTGTTGGGCGATCAGTCCGTGGAGATCGCCGATCCCGGCCACGCTGTCTGGGACCCGGCGTTTGCCGATCACCATTCCGTCCTCGGCCATCACGCAGACATCGTGATGGTCCTCAGCCCAGTCCACTCCGACAAAGAGCACTGCTCCTCCTCTCGCTCAAGAGCCTGAGGAGATGCGCAGCGACCTAATGGATCAGTGCTCGAGGCACGACATCCCATCAGCTGTCTGTCTCCTCACCGGCCCGGCGGGGCACGGTCTACCGTTAGAGCTCACGGCCCTGCGTGCGGCAGTGCTCCCGCCGGGTGGCTCGGAGACCAGCTTGCCCGGTGCAAACCGGTCCAGCCCCATTAGCGTGAGCGGGCATGCCCTCCCTGCTGAGCGTCGCCCCGATCTTCCCCACGGCGGACATGGACGCGATGCAGTCGCACTACGAGGCCCTCGGCTTCACGGTCCAGGTCCACGGGAGCGGCTACGGCACCGCCTCCCGGGATGGCATCCGCATCCACTTCAAGCTGGTGCCCGGATTGGCACCGGGGACGGAACGGGGCGCGGCCTACCTCGCCGTCGACGACGCCGACGCGCTGCACGCCGAATGGCGGACGGCCGCGGTGGGCGAGACCTCTGACCTGTTCGACCCGGGATTCGGCGTGTGGGAGGCGGCACACACCGACCCCGACGGGAACCTGCTGCGCTTCGGGTCCCCGATCACGCCTTGACGCCCGCCGCACCCGATGGGAGAATTAGACTCGTGACCGTGAAGGCAACCGCGTCCGACCTGCTGCTTACCTGACGGCGAACGCCACATCGCGTTCGCTCGCAACCTCCTGCGCCGAAAGGCCAGGGGGTTTTTTGTTGGGCCGGAACCGGATGGATTCGATAGAAAGAAGGGAAGAAACCGATGGCTGAGGGACAGCAAGGGAGTGGTGACGACAGGGAGCAGGGTCGCCTGGCCCTGCCCTGCGACCCGTCACCGATGCCCTTCGGGAAGTACCGCTCGCACGTACCGCTCGTCCTGCACGACCGCACGTGGGCCGACCGCCAGTTCACCCGGGCCCCGCGCTGGGCCAGCGTGGACCTGCGCGACGGGAACCAGGCCCTCATCGATCCCATGGACTCCGAGCGCAAGCTGGCGTTGTTCCAGACGCTGGTCGACGTGGGGTTCAAGGAGATCGAGGTGGGTTTCCCGTCCGCGTCGCAGACGGACTTCGACTTCCAACGCCTCATCATCGACGAGAACCTCATTCCGGCCGACGTCGAGATCCAGGTGCTGGTGCAGTGCCGACAGGAGCTCATCGAGCGGACCTTCGAGTCGCTGGCGGGCGCGCCGCGCGCGATCGTGCACTTCTACAACTCGGTGTCCGAGCTGCAGCGCCGCGTCGTGTTCGGCCTCGACAAGCCCGGCATCGTGGACATCGCGGTCAAGGCGGCGGAGCTGTGCAAGAAGTACGAGGCCCAGCTGAACGGGACCGAGGTCAGGTACGAGTACTCGCCGGAGAGCTTCACCGGCACCGAGCCGGAGTTCGCCGTCGAGATCTGCGAGGCGGTGATGGATGTCATCAAGCCGACGCCCGAGTCGCCCATGATCCTGAACCTGCCGGCCACGGTCGAGATGTACAGCCCCAACGTGTACGCCGACGTGATCGAGTGGTTCGGCCGCACCATCAAGGACCGCGACGCCATCGTGCTGAGCCTGCACCCGCACAACGACCGCGGTACGGCCGTGGCGGCGGCCGAGCTGGCCGTGCTGGCCGGTGCCGACCGGGTGGAGGGCACGCTCTTCGGCAACGGCGAGCGCACGGGCAACGTCGACGTCGTCACGCTGGCCATGAACCTGTTCTCGCAGGGCATCGACCCGGCGCTGGACTTCGGCGACATCGAGAAGGTGCGCCGCGTGGCCGAGTACGCCACGCGTCTGCCCGTGCACCCGCGCCACCCCTACGCGGGGGACCTGGTGTACACCGCCTTCTCGGGCTCCCACCAGGACGCCATCAAGAAGGGCATGGCCGCCATCGGGGACGACTACGACGAGTGGGAGGTGCCCTACCTCCCCATTGACCCCAAGCACACCGGGCGCACCTACGAGGCCATCATCCAGGTGAACAGCCAGTCGGGCAAGGGCGGCGTGGCGTACCTGATGGACACCGACCACGGCCTCGACCTGCCGCGGCGCCTGCAGGTGGAGTTCTCCAAGCGGGTGCAGGAGATCACCGAGGAGAGCGGCACGGTGATCCCATCGGGGAAGATGCGCGACGTGTTCGAGGAGATCTACCTGCCCGAGGACGCCGGACTCCGACTGATCACCAGCGAGGTGTCGACCGGACGCGGCCACACCAGCGTCACGGCCCAGCTGCTGGTGGACGGCCAGCACCAGACGGTGACGGGTGAGGGCAACGGGCCGATCGACGCACTGGTCACGGCACTCAAAGCCGACCTCGGTATTGTGCTGGAGGTGAAGGACTACTCCGAGCACGCCCTCACCGAGGGCTCGGGCGCGTCGGCGGTGGCGTACGTGGAGTGCGCCGGGGCCGACGGGTCGACCTGGTGGGGCGTGGGCCGCGACTCGTCCATCCTGGACGCCTCGCTCGGGGCAGTGGTCTCCGCGGCGAATCGGGCCCGCAAGGGGTGATCCGCCCGGCGGTCGAGGCGGACGTCCCGGAGCTCGTGGCGATGATCCGCGAGCTGGCGGAGTTCGAGAACCTCGCGGACCAGGTGGCGGTCACCGAGGACGACCTCGCGCGGGCGCTGTTCGGGCCCGAGGCGGTGGCCCACGACTGGGTCGTGGAGGACGCCGGCGGGGGGCTGGCCGCGCACGCGCTGTGGTACCGGACGTTCTCGACCTTCCTGGGCAAGACGGGGATCTGGCTGGAGGACCTCTACGTGCGCCCTGAGCACCGTCGCCAGGGCTACGCCGCCCAGCTGCTCACCCGCCTGCGCCAGGAGACCGACGGCCGCGTCGAGTGGGACGTGCTCGAGTGGAACGTCCCCGCCATGGACTTCTACCAGCGCTTCGGCGCCCGGCCGATGGCCGGCTGGACCCGTTACCGCTGGTTCGAGGGATAGTTCCCGCTAATCTGGAATACAGATAGTAGGAATCTTCCTGAGCTGCTTGACAGATTCTGTCTCCGGGCGTCACTCTGGCTGTGGGAAGAGCGAGTGCGAAGGAGTTCCAGTGCGACTTTTCAGAGACGATCTGCGGGAGTTGGACCTGTTTTCGGAGGCCAGCCGGTCAGAGCTGGAGGTCATCGCGCGGCAGCTGACCAGGCTCAAGGTCAAGGCGGGGAAGGTCCTCGTCCGCGAGGGGGCCATCGGCAACGAGTTCATGATCATGGTGAGCGGCATGGCCGAGGTGACCCAGGGTGGCCGGAGCATCGCCACCATCGGACGGGGTGACCTGGTGGGCGAGATGGCCCTGCTCGAGGGCTCCGGCAGAGGCAGGCGCAACGCCACCGTGACCGCCATCACCGATGCGGAGATCTACGCCGGCTCACCGAGTGAATTCCGCCGGATCATCGAGGCGGCCCCTTCGGTGGCCGCGAAGGTGAAGCAGACGGTCGCGTCGAGGACGCTCGTCGACGCCGCATAGGCCCAGCGCCGGTGGGCCTTGCCCATCGGTAACCATCCTGTTACGGTAACGAAGATGTTACCGGTGACCGCTGGCGATCCCTTCGACGCCCTCGGGGACCCCAACCGCCGGGAGATCCTTCGGCTCCTGAGCGAGGGCGACAAGCCCGTGCACGAGATCGCCGAGGCGCTGCCCATCAGCCGCCCGGCGGTCTCGCGTCACCTGCGCCTCTTGAAGGACGCGGGCATGGTGGCCGAGCGGGCCGAGGGAAGCCGCCGGATCTACCACCTGCAGGACGGCGGATTGCGCGCCGTTCAGGACTACCTCGAGGGCGTCTGGGGCGCGGCGGCCGCCCGCTTCCGCCTGCTGGCCGAGAACACCGTGCCGCCCCCGCCATGACCGCCCCGCTGCACATCAGCTTCGACGTCGAGTGCCCACCCCAGCACGCGTTCGCGGTCTGGACGTCGAAGATCGGCACCTGGTGGCCGCGGGATCACACGGTGAGCGGCGATCCCGCCGAGGTCGTGCTCGAGAGCGGCGCCGGGGGGCGGATCTACGAGCGGACAGCGGCAGGCGTGCGGCACGAGTGGGGTGAGGTCACCGTGTGGGAGCCACCCCGTCGCCTGGCCTACCTGTGGCACATCGGGCGGGAGCGCGCCACGGCAACCGAGGTGGAGATCACCTTCGTCGGCGAGGGGGACGAGCGCACGCGGATCGAGATCGAACACGGCGGGTGGGAGAGGCTGGGCGAGGAAGCCGACACCTGGCGGGACCAGAACCGTGGCGGATGGGATGCGCTGCTGCCGCACTTCGCGGCGGCCGCCGAGAAGGGGGCCGACTGATGGCGACCGGGACCAAAGAGGACCCCTGGGTGCTGAAGACCCCTCCGGGGAGCTCCGAGTACACGATGTACCGCGACGAGCAGGCGGAGCCGGCGGTGTTGGTGTGCCAGGTGGGTTCCACGAAGCTCACCTATGACCTGCGCGCCATCGAGGACCTGCACAGCTGGCTCACCACGCAGGGCGACTGGGTGCCGCTCGGCGCGGCCGACGAGAAGAAGCCGGCGGCCGAGGGCACGGTGGAGGCGTGGGGCCGCTCGCCCGACAACCCGCTGGGCGGCTGGTACGGCCAGCGCAAGGGCTACCGGGGCCGCTTCGGCATGTATCTCCCGCCCCTTCTCGAGCTGCTCGGCCTGGCCGAGCTCACCCACGAGGCGCGCAACAACAGCATGCGCGCCATCTGAGCCCGGCCGCGCCCGGGACCCCGACCGCCAACAAGAAGAGGAGCATGACCATGTCCGTGACCAAGGTCGTCCGTTACCGCACCAAGTCCGAGCATGCCGACGAGAACGAGCGGCTCATCCGGGAGGTGTTCACGGAGCTGGCCGGGCAGGATCCCGGCGGACTCCACTACGCCGCGTTCCGCCTCGATGACGGCGTGAGCTTCCTGCACGTGGCCGTCCTCGACGGTGCGGTGAATCCCCTGACGTCGTCGCCGGCGTTCGCCGCGTTCCAGGCCGGGATCGCGGAGCGTTGCGTCGAAGGGCCTGCTCCGGCGGACGCCTCGATGGTCGGGTCCTACGGACTTCTGGCGTAGGCGCCATCCCCCGCGTGGCGGGGCAGGCGGCCCCGAGGTCCGCTTCTCGCGATAATGCCCCCCGGAAGAGATCACACTCGGAGGGCCACGTGTACCTGGAGTTCACCCAAGAGCAGCGGAATCTGCAGGGAGAGCTCCGCGCCTACTTCGAAGAGCTCGTCGCAGAGGTGGAAGGTTCGCCCACGGACGAGCCGCCCTACACCCGGTACATCCGCCGTATGGGCCATGACGGCTGGCTCGGCATCGGGTGGCCCAGGGAGTACGGAGGGCAGGCCCGGGGGCCCATCGATCAGATGATCTTCGTCGAGGAGTCCCACTGGGCGGGTGTGCCCCTCCCGCTGCTCACCTTGAACAGTGTCGGCCCGACGCTCATGGCTCTCGGCACCGACGAACAGAAGGAGCGACTCCTCCCCGGCATCCTGAGGGGGGAGGTCCACTTCTCCATCGGCTACACCGAGCCCTCCGCGGGCACCGACCTGGCCTCGCTCAAGACGAAGGCCGTGCGCGACGGGGACGAGTACGTGATCAACGGCCAGAAGGTCTTCACCAGCGCGATCCAGTACGCAGACTACGTCTGGCTGGCGGTCCGGACCGACCCCGATGCTCCCAAGCACAAGGGCCTCTCGGTGTTCATCGTGCCGGTCGATTCCGCCGGGTTTCACTGGACCCCGTTGGCCACCATCGCCGGCGACATCACCAGCTCGACGTTCTACGAGGACGTCCGGGTCCCCGCAGAGAACCTCGTCGGTGCGGAGAACCAGGGCTGGAAGCTGATCACCAATCAGCTCAATCACGAGCGGGTGGCGATCTGCCCCGCTTCGGGGTTGCTGCGCAGCTTCAGTGAGGTCCGTCGCTGGGCGCAGGGGCACCGGCTCCGGGACGGCCGCACGGTGCTGGACCACGAGTGGGTGCAGATCAGCCTGGCCCGGGTGCGAGCCAAGATCGACGTGCTGAAGCTCTTGAACTGGAAGGTGGCTTGGGCCTCCGACAAGGGTCTGAACCCAGCCGATGCATCGGCGACCAAGGTGTACGGAACCGAGCTCGCTCTGGAGGTCTACCGACTGCTGCTCGACGTGGTCGGTCAAGCGGGTTACCTGGTCGACGGATCGCCGGGGGCCCTCCTGCGAGGCCGTCTGGAGCAGCAGGCCCGGACGCAGACCATCTTCACCTTCGGAGGCGGGACCAATGAGATCCAGCGCGACATCGTCGCGATGATCGGGTTGGGCATGCCGCGCGCCCCGCGTTGACTCGTCCGTACCCGCCTCACGGGAAGGATCCCGACGTAGGGAGGCCTCCCTATAGAGAGTCCGGGCCCCGATCTGTACCGTCGGTCGGGTGGCCCTGTCGGCCACCGTGACCGAGAGGAGAGTTGGCATGCCGAGGTACATGGTCGAACGCACGTTCCCCGACGGACTGCGCATCCCGATCAATGACGACGGGCTCAAGGTGGTCGAACACGTCGTTTCCGCCAATGCCGCGCACGGTGTCACCTGGGTGCACTCGTACGTGTCGGCCGACAGGGCGAAGACGTTCTGTGTCTACGACGCGCCGAGCCCAGAGGCCATCCGCCGGGTCGCCGGAGAGAACAGCCTGCCAGTCGACGCCATCGCCGAAGTGCGGGTCCTCGATCCCTACTTCTACAGCTGACGGCGATCACGCTCCCCAGGGAAGGCGCAGGACCAGGCGGTACCATCGACCCAGTGGTCGTGCTCGAGCGCGAGGCGCTGCTGGGTGGGCTCGACTCCCTGCTTGGCGAGGCTGTCTGGCACGGGGGCCGACTCGTGCTCGTCCGCGGGGAAGCCGGCATCGGGAAGAGCACGCTCGTCAAGTCGTTCACCAGTGGGCGGGAAGGCCGGGTGCTGTGGGGCGCGTGTGACCCGGTGACGCCACCGCGACCTCTTGGACCCATCTTCGACATGGCCGATCAGGGCTCGCCGGGCTTGCGCCAGGCGCTCGATGCGGGCGATCGACATCAAGTGGCCTCGGTCTTCCTCGGCCTCCTCCGGGCCGAAGGCGGTCCGCGCATTGTGGTGATCGAGGACGCCCAGTGGGCCGATGACGCCACGCTCGACCTGCTCAAGGTGGTCGGTCGCCGCATCGAGCAGCTTCCTGCGCTGGTCGTGGTGACGATCCGTGAGGACGAGGTCGGCCCCGATCATCCTCTGTCGACAACGCTCGGAGACATTCCCCCGACGTTCATGGTGTCCGTGCCCTTGCCGCCGCTGTCGGTGTCCGCAGTCCGCCAGCTGGCGTCGGGTACCGACATCGATCCGGTCGCCCTGCATGCCACAGCCGGCGGGAACCCGTTCTTCGTGGCCGAGGTGCTCGCGTCGGGCGGGGCTGATCTGCCCCCGACGGTGCGCGACGCCGTATGGGCCCGGGTCCGGCGTTTGCCCGAGGACTCCCGGGAGGTGCTCCTCGCGGCGGCCGTCCTGGGGCCACGTTGCGAGATCGATGTCCTCTCCCGGGTCGCCGGCCTCCCCCTGGAAACAGTGCTCGCGTGCGTCGAGCAGGGAATGCTCCGGCGGCACGACTCCGTGGTTGCATTTCCGCACGAGCTGGCACAGCGCGCCATCCTGGAGGCTGCCGCGGGCTCGAGCCGCATCCGGCTGCACCGACGAGCGCTGGCCGTCCTCTCCGAGCGCCCGGGGACCGTCGAGCCGTCCGAGCTGGCCCACCATGCCCTCGAGGCCGGCGACGCCGATGCCGTGCTCGAGCTCGCTCCCCGGGCCGGGGCGGAGGCAGCCCGCCTGAGCGCGCATCGCGCCGCTCTCATGCACTACGACCATGCCGTGCCCTATGCCGCGCGGCTCACACCGACCGACCGGGCGCCCCTGCTGGTGGCCCATGCGTCCGAGTGTTTCGTGGCCGAGGACCTGGAGCGAGCCGTGGCGTCCCAGCGCGAGGCCGCCGCCTGCTGGCGCGAAGCCGGTGACGTCGATGCCCAGGGGCGGACACGGAGCGAGCTGGCGCACTACCTCTTCTGGATCGGACAGGCGGAGGAGGCTCTGGCCACGGCATCCGAAGCCGTCGCGCAACTCGAGTCGATCCCCCCGGGCCCCAACCTCGCCCATGCCTATGCCCGCCTGGCCCAGCTGATGCTGATCACCGGGCGCTGCTCGGAAGCCATCGACCTGGGCGGCACCGCGGTCGCGCTCGCAGAGCGCTGGGACGGAGAAGCCGACATCGTGCACGCCCTGAGCACCATCGGCGGCGCAGAGGTCTCGTTGGGGCGGGACGAAGGCTTCGACAAGCTCCAGGAGAGCCTGCGCCGCGCCTCGACTGCAGA
The DNA here is from genome assembly GCA_963745175.1 of uncultured Acidimicrobiaceae bacterium. Lineage (GTDB taxonomy): Bacteria > Actinomycetota > Acidimicrobiia > Acidimicrobiales > RAAP-2 > Bog-473. Next base: position 574,788 of record CAVUWK010000005.1, on the reverse strand, counting down.
GCTCGAGGACGACATCTCCCGCGCCTTCAACAACCTCATCGCCGGTGCGGTGCAGAACAGGCGTTTCCACCTGCTCGACCGTTTCGCGGCCGACGCCGTCGCCTTCGCCACCGAGCGTGACCTCGACATGACCCGCCACTGCCTCGTCGGGGACATCGTCGAGGCAGCCCTTCGCCGCGGGAGGTGGGAGGAGGCGTCGGCACAGGCCAGCGCCACCATCGAGGGCGGATGGCGCAGCGGCCGGTTCCAGTCGCTCGCCGCCTTCGGACTCCTCACGGCCCGCCGCGGCGAGCCCGACCCGTTCCGCTGGCTGGACGAGGCCCTGAACAGCGTCGACCCCGGCCTGGACGATTCGGCCCTCTGTCCCCTGCGCATCCAGAGGGCGGAGGCGGCGTGGTTGGCGGGTGACTTCACGCTGGCTGCGGCGGAGATCGAGCTGGCGCGGGCCAGCCTGGGTCCCCACGAGAACGTGTGGATAACGGGCGAGGTCGCCTATTGGTGGTGGAAGCTGGATCTCACGCAGCACCTGCCCTCGCCGGTGGCCGAGCCGTACGCGCTGCTCTTCGCGGGCCACCCCCAGAAGGCCGCCGCGGCGTGGGCGGCCGTGGGGTGTCCGTACGACGAGGCGCTGGCGCTGGCCGAGAGCGACGACGAGAGCGATCTCCGGCGCTCCCTCCAGCTGCTGCAGGGACTCGGCGCCGCACCCGCCGCTGCGATGGTCACGACGAAGCTCCGGGCAATGGGCGCCCGTCGCATCTCGCGGGGCCCTCGGGCCCCCACCCGCGCCAACCCTTCGGGTCTGAGCAATCGAGAGGTCGACGTGCTGGTGCTGATCGCCGACGGTCTTCGCAATGCGGACATCGCAGAGCGTCTCGATGTCTCACCGAAGACCGTCGACCATCACGTCTCGTCGATACTGCGGAAGGTCGGTGCGCGTGATCGTCACGAGGCGGCCCGGATGGCGGCAGCGCTCGACCTCAAGGGGTGAGGTAGGGACCACCCGACGCCAAATTGGGTGGCGGCTCCCGATGGCAGGAAGGAGTCCGTTTCGTACCCTTCGATCAGAGTCGGAATGCCGGCTCGAACCCGAAAGGAGAACGAACCGTGCAGGCCATTGCCCTCCCCCCAACCCGCACCATCCGCACCCTGGCTGCAGTGATCGTTGCCGCCGCCGTCCTCGTGGCGGTCCTCGTCGTCGCCTCGGTGCACTTCGCCGCCGGCCCCGCCATCGGAGCGAAGACCCAAGTCGTTCCGGCGCCGATCACGAGCCCGGTTCCCGCCCAGCCTGTTGTCGCCTGCTACCCCGGGCGACCCTGTTAGCCGCTCAGCCGAACCCACCGCTCGGGATGTAGGGGCTGGGCGGCCCGTCCATGCCACGGACCATGACCGGCCCGTACGGCCGGAGATCGATCCCCGCCGCCACGACCTCACGCACGGCCCACTGCTGGGCCGAGGTCAACCAGTTGATCTCGATCGTCTCACCCGCCGGTGCCTCGGCCAGCATCGCCCGCAGCACCAGCGCGGCGGACTCCTCCTGGCGGGCGCCGAGGGTGACGATGCGCTCGTCCTTGGCGACGGCATAACCCTGGTCCGCGTGGAGGAGCAGGCGGTTCCCGGGCTGGGACAGCATGGCCACGATGTCGACGGGGCGGGCCGAGCCGCGCACCTGGCGGTCGATCGCCGTGACCACCTCGAGCTCGCGCTCGCCGACCTCGTCGGGCTCGTAGCGGTCGACATCGGGCGGTCGCTGCACCGAGCCGGGGCGCATCGGGCCCCACGCCGTCACCACCGGATGCAAGGTGAAGCCGAAGCCCGTGTAGAGGGCCATCGCCTTGGGATCACGGGAGCACTGGATCGTCCCCGGGCTGGTCGGGTCGCCGTGCTCGAGGGCGAGCCGCAGCAGTTCGCGGCCGACGCCGCGACCCTGACGACCTGGCACCGTCCCCAGCTGCGACAGCATCCAGTAGTCCTCCCGCACGAACGATTGCGACATGCCGACGACGGTCCCGCCGTCCTCGGCCACCCACGATCCGCCCGGGTCCGTGCCGAGGAAGTGGCGGGTGCGGTCCAGACGCCTGCGCTCGTCCTGAATGGAGTTGCCCGTCACCGGCAGTCCGTGACCGGCGGCAATGCCCAGCAGCCCGCTCTCGAACGCCGCCACGGCAGCGGGCACGTCCTCCTCCGTCATCTGGCGGAACGTCACCATGGACGCTCAGGCCGAAGGCAGGAAGGCGGGCCGCCCGCGCTCGAAGTCGCCGATCTCGTCCACGTGGCGCAGCGACAGGCCGATGTCGTCCCACCCGTTGAGCAGGCGCTCGCGCGTGAACTCGTCGAGCGGGAAGGTGCCGGCCAGCCCTGCCGCCGGCGCCTCGATGGTGCCCCGGGCCACGTCGATCGTGAGCTCGAGCGACGGGTCCTTCGTCACCGCGTCGAGCAGGGCCCGGTCGAGCTCCTCGGTGACCTGGACCGGGAGCAGCCCCTGCTTGGTGGAGTTGTTGCGGAAGATGTCGGCGAAGCGCGACGAGACAACGGCCTGGAACCCGAAGTCCATCAAGGCCCAGACGGCGTGCTCGCGGGACGAGCCCGTGCCGAAGTTGTGCCCGGCCACGAGGATCGTCGCCCCCACGAAATCGGGGTTGTTCAGTACGAAGTCGCGGTCGTCCCGCCACTCGGAGAACAGGCCGGCTCCGAAGCCGGTCCGCTCCACCCGCTTCAGCCAGTCCGAGGGGATGATCTGGTCGGTGTCGACGTCCGTGCGATCGAGGGGCACAGCGCGTCCGGTCACGACGACGACGGGTTCCATCAGGGCAGGTCCTCCGGGGTGGCGAACGTCCCCGCGACGGCGGTGGCAGCGGCGACGGCGGGGGAGACCAGGTGCGTGCGCCCGCCGCGGCCCTGACGGCCTTCGAAGTTGCGGTTCGAGGTGGACGCGCAGCGCTCTCCCACCGCGAGCTTGTCGGGGTTCATGGCGAGGCACATGGAGCAACCCGGCTCGCGCCACTCGAAGCCTGCCGCGGTGAAGACCTTGTCGAGCCCTTCCGCCTCGGCCTGGGCCTTCACGCGGTGTGACCCGGGCACGGCGAGCGCCCGCAGCCCCCTGTGCACGGTCCGGCCCTCCAGCACGGCGGCGGCGGACCGGAAGTCCTCGATGCGCGAATTGGTGCAGCTGCCCAGGAACACGGTGTCGACGCTGACGTCGCGCAACGGCGTCCCGGCCTGGAGCCCCATGTAGGCCAGGGCGCGCTCGGCGGATTCGCGGTCGCCGGGGTCGGCCATGGCCGCGGGGTCCGGCACGTTCCCGGCGACAGCCACCACCTGCGCCGGGTTGGTGCCCCAGGTGACGTGCGGGGTGATAATCGCCGCGTCGAGCACGACCTCCTTGTCGAAGGTGGCGCCGTCGTCGGTGGGCAGGGTGCGCCAGTAGGCGAGAGCGGCCTCCCAGTCCTCACCTTGCGGGGCGCGGTCGCGGTCCTTCACGTAGGCGAAGGTGGTCTCGTCGGGGGCCACGAGACCCGCACGCGCCCCACCCTCGATCGACATGTTGCACAGCGTCATGCGGCCTTCCATGGAGAGGCCGCGGATGGCCGACCCGCGGTACTCGATCACGTGACCGATCCCCCCGCCTGTGCCGATGGTGCCGATGATGGCCAGCGCCACGTCCTTGGCCGATACGCCGGGTGCGAGCTCGCCCTCCACGGTCACGGCCATCGTCTTGGGACGCACCTGGGGCAGGGTCTGGGTGGCCAGCACGTGCTCCACCTCGCTGGTGCCGATGCCGAAGGCCAGTGCGCCGAAGGCCCCGTGGGTGGAGGTGTGGCTGTCGCCGCAGACGATCGTCATGCCCGGCTGGGTCCAGCCCTGCTCAGGCCCGATGATGTGGACGATGCCCTGGTTGGCGTGCCCCATCGGGTAGCAGGTGATGCCGAACTCGGCCGTGTTGTCGTCGAGCACCTTCAGTTGCTGGGCCGAGATCGGGTCGGCCACGGGCTTGTCGATGTCCGTCGTGGGGACGTTGTGGTCGGCCGTCGCCACGGAGAGGTCGGGCCGGCGCACGGTGCGGCCCGCTAGGCGCAGCCCGTCGAAGGCCTGGGGCGAGGTGACCTCGTGCAGGAGGTGGAGGTCGATGAAGAGGAGGTCCGGCTCGCCCTCGGCTGCGTGGACGACGTGGGCGTCCCAGATCTTCTCGGTCAGCGTACGCGGGGCCATCAGCGATCGACCGCTGCGATGTGGACCTTGAGCATGCCGCCCGGCGCCTTGTACTCGACGGTGTCCCCGGCACCCCGCCCCACCAGCACCTGGCCCAGCGGCGAGCTGGGGGAGATCACCGGCAGGTCCCCCTGCCGCTCCTCGATGGACCCCACGAAGAACCGCTGCGTGTCGTCCTCGTCGTCACCCTCGTAGCGGAGGGTGACGGTGCTGCCCAGGGACACGGACCCGTCGTCCGAGCCCGACTCGTCGACGATCTCGACCTCCTTGAGCATCGCCTGCAGTTGGCGGACGCGCGACTCCATCTTCCCCTGGGCGTCCTTCGCCGCGTGGTAGTCGCCGTTCTCGCTCAGGTCGCCGAGCGCCCGGGCGGACTCGATCGCCTGGGCGATCTCGACCCGGCCCCTGGTGGTCAGGTCCTCGAGCTCGGCCGTCAGGCGCTCGTAGGTGGCCTGGGTCAACTTGGTCGTCTCGGTCTGGTTTGCGGAAGCGTTGGTCACGGCGGGTCCTCCGAGGGGCGGATCTGCGGGCGGTGCGGTGCACTGCGCCGGCGGTGACTAAGGCTAATCGGCCCCGCGTGGGGTGGCGGTCGCCCCGTGCGGCCTTGGTTGACGGGACGGCACGGCCGCGAGAGACTGGAGCGGATATGGGCCGCTCCCAGCACTTCGTAGGCATTATTCACTAGGCGCGCACCCTCCCCGCGCGCCGTCGAACCGTCCACTGCGTGGGCGGTTTTTCAATTCCCGGCGGCTTCGGCGGTGGGTAGGCCCCACGAGCACGACATCAGACGCAGCGCACGCAGAAAGGACCACAGGACAGTGAGCAAGGGCAGCAGACATCGGGTCGCAGTCATCGGCGGGGATGGCATCGGGCCGGAGGTCAGCGCCGAGGCGCTCAAGGTCGTCGCCGCGTCCGGGGTGGACCTGGACACGACCGACTTCGACCTCGGGGCCGCCCGCTACCTGCGCGACGGCACGGTTCTCTCGGACGAGACGCTGGAGAAGCTCCGAGGCTTCGACGCCATCCTCCTCGGCGCCGTGGGTCCACCCGTCGGCGACACATCCGTCCCACCGGGCACGCTCGAGCGTGGCCTCCTGCTCAAGATCCGGTTCGAGCTGGACCTCTACGTCAACCTGCGTCCCTTCAAAGGGGTGCCGGGGTCGATCGCCGAGGGCGCGAACTTCGCGGTGGTGCGGGAGAACACGGAGGGGACCTACGCCGGCGAGGGCGGGTTCCTGCGCAAGGGGACTCCGTTCGAGGTGGCCACCCAGGGCTCGGTGAACACGCGTATGGGCGCGGAGCGCTGCGTGCGCTTCGCCTTCGAGCTGGCCGGCCGGCGCAACAACCACCTCACGCTCGTGCACAAGACGAACGTGCTGACCTTCGCCGGCGACCTGTGGAACCGCACCGTCACCGAGGTGTCCGGCGACTACCCCGACGTGGACTGGGACTACAACCACGTCGATGCCGCCTGCATCTATTTGGTGGAGCAGCCGAAGCGCTACGACGTGATCGTCACCGACAACCTCTTCGGCGACATCCTCACCGACCTCGCCGGCGCCGTCGCCGGCGGCATCGGCTTCGCGGCCTCGGCCAATCTCAATCCGGCCCGAACCGGCCCGTCCCTCTTCGAGCCGGTGCACGGCGCCGCTCACGACATCGCGGGCAAGGGCATCGCCAACCCCCTGGCCGCCATCCACTCGGCCGCACTGATGCTCGAGCATCTCGGCGAGGCCGACGCCGCCGGGCGCATCCTCAAGGCCCTCGACGCCCAGGCCGATTCCATGTCAACGCCGTCATCGTCCGCCGAAGCGCTCTCCACCACCGCCGTGGGCGACGCCATCGCAGAAAGGCTGTAGCCGCCATGCCCATCACCCCGACCGAGAAGATCTGGATGGACGGCGAGCTCGTCGACTGGGACAAGGCCACAGTGCACGTGCTGACCCACACCATGCACTACGGCTCCGGCGTCTTTGAGGGCATCCGGGCCTACCCGACGAACCGCGGGGTCGCGGTCTTCCGGCTGGGCGACCACATTCGCCGCTTGTTCGCCTCGGCCAAGATCTTCATGATCGACGTGCCGTACACCGTGGACGAGATCATCGAGGCCACGCGCCTGGTCGTCCGGGCCAACGGCCTCAACGAAGGCTGCTACCTCCGTCCCCTCATCTATCTCGGCTACGGCGAGATGGGCCTGAACCCGCTGCCCTGCCCGGTCAACGTCTCGGTGGCCGCCTGGCCCTGGGGGACTTACCTGGGCGACGAGGGCATCGCCAACGGCGTGTCGTGCAAGATCAGCTCGTGGCGGCGCCACGACCCCAACGCGGTGCCGACGGCGGCCAAGGGCACGGGGATGTACGCCAACTCCTCCCTGGCCAAGGTGGAGGCGCTCAACGCGGGCTACGACGAGGCGATTCTCCTCGCCCCCAACGGCAACGTCAGCGAGTGCACCGGGGAGAACATCTTCATCGTGCGCGACGGCGTGCTTAGCACGCCGCCGACGTCGGACGCCGGCGCGCTCGAGGGCATCACGGCGGACTCCGTCGAGACCATCGCGCGCGACCTCGGCTACGAGGTCCGCCACGAGCCCATCATCCGCACCGACCTCTACCTGGCCGACGAAGCCTTCCTCACCGGCACCGCCGCCGAGGTCGTCCCGATCCGCGCCGTCGACGACCGCCCGGTCGGTCCGGGGCACCCGGGCCGCATCACCAAGGAGATCCAGCAGATCTACTTCGCCACCGTCCGGGGCGAAGTGGACCAGTACAAGGACTGGTTGGACCATGTCGACTGACGGCGGGGGGGAAGCGCACAGCCACGGCGGGGCACGGCACGCCCACGCGCATGGCCACAGCGCCCATGCTCACGACTACGAGGTCCCTGAGCTGCCCGAGGCGGTCGACATCTTCGACACCATCCTCCGGGACGGCAGCCAGCAGGAGGGCCTCTCGCTCACGGTGGACGACAAGCTGCGAGTGGCCGAACAGCTCGACCACCTCGGCGTCACCTTCATCGAGGGGGGCTGGCCCGGAGCCAACCCCAAGGACATCGAGTTCTTCGCCCGGGCCAAGAAGGAGCTGACGCTCGGCAGCGCGACGCTGGTCGCGTTCGGCTCAACCCGGCGGGCCGGGGTGAAGGCCGAGACGGACGCCGTCCTGGCCAACCTGGTGTCAGCCGGGGCGCCGATCGCCTGCATCGTGGCCAAGTCGTGGGACCGCCACGTCGCCGAGGCGTTGCGCACCTCCCTCGACGAGGCGGTGGCGATGGTGGCCGACTCCGTGCGGTATTTGCGCGAGCACGACCTGCGCGTCTTCCTCGACGCCGAGCATTTCTTCGATGGCTACCGGCAAAACCCCGACTTCGCGCTGTCCGTGCTGGCAGCGGCGGAGGAAGCGGGCGTCGAGGCGCTGGTGTTGTGCGACACGAACGGCGGCTCGCTGCCCGACGACGTGGGGCAGGCCGTCGCCGACGTGCGGACCCGCACGAGCGCGCAGCTCGGCATTCACTGCCACAACGACGCCGGCTGTGCGGTGGCCAACTCCCTGGTGGCCGTGCAGGCGGGAGCGACGCAGGTGCAAGGGTGCATCAACGGCTACGGCGAGCGGGCGGGCAACACGGACCTGTCGGCTGCCATCCCCAACCTGTCGCTCAAGCTCAACATCCGCACCATCCCGGCCGACCGGCTGGAGCGGCTGACGCCCGTGGCGCACCACATCGCCGAGCTGGTCAACATCGCACCCAACCCGCAGCAGCCCTACGTGGGCAACTCGGTCTTCGCGCACAAGGGCGGCCTGCACGCCAGTGCCGTGGCCCGCAGCGCCGACCTCTACGAGCACGTGGAGCCGAATCTCGTGGGCAATGGCACCCGCGTCGTCGTGTCGGAGATGGCCGGCCGATCGACGCTGGCCATGAAGGCGGACGAGCTCGGGCTCGAGCTCGACGGCGAGGTCATCGGCAGGGTGCTCGACGAGCTCAAGCGGCTGGAGCACGAGGGGTACCACTTCGAGGTGGCCGACGGCTCCCTGGAGCTGTTGCTACGCCGGGCGACCGGGTGGGTGGCGGACTACTTCACGGTGGAGTCCTTCCGGGTCATCACGGACCACGGCCAGCACTACGAGGCCCACGCCTCCGCGGCGGGCGGGGAGGCGGACGACACGCCCGGGATCACGACCGAGGCCACGGTGAAGGTCCACGTGGGGCAGGAGCGCATCGTCGCCGTCGCTGAGGGCAACGGTCCGGTCAACGCACTGGACGGGGCCCTGCGTGGCGCCATCGGGGCCAAGTTCCCGGCGCTCGACCACATCCACCTGACGGACTACCGGGTACGCGTCCTCGACACGGGCCGGGGGACGGGCGCCGTCACCCGGGTCCTGGTGGACACGACCGACGGGCAACGGACCTGGACCACCATCGGAGTGTCGGAGAACATCATTGAGGCCAGCTGGCAGGCCCTCTACGATTCGGTCGTCTTCGGGCTGCTCCACGCCTCCTAGGCGGGGACCGGGCAGCTCTTCTCGCCGCCAGTGGGAGTACAGGGGGGTCGTCAATGACCGTGTGGAGCCGCATCGCCGCATCCGCCGTCAGACTTCCCCCACCGCAGAGCACCGCCATTTCGGTCGAGCGCGGCCTGATCGCCAAGATGCCCGACGGCGTCGAGCTGGTGGCCGACCGCTGGTACCCGACGCAGCCGTCCGGCGACCTGGCCACCGTGCTCATCCGCACCCCGTACGGGCGCTTCGTGATGGGCCCGCTCGGCCGCCTGTACGCGGAACGGGGCTACCAGGTGATCGTGCAGAGCTGCCGCGGGACGTTCGGCTCGGAGGGCGCGTTCGTCCCGGTGCGCAACGAGCAGGCCGACGGGCACGCCACGCTCGAATGGGTGGCGGCCCAGCCCTGGTTCGACGGCCGCCTGGTCATGTGGGGCGGGAGCTACCTCGGCCTGACGCAGTGGGCCGTCGCGCAGGACCCGCCGGACTTCCTCAAGGCGCTCAGCTTCCAGGTGACCGCGTCCAACTTCCGCGACTCGGTGGTGTACCCGGGTGGCGCGTTCGCGCTCGAGACGGCCCTGGCCTGGTTGCACGAGATCCGGCACCAGGAACTCGGGTGGCGCACCGTGCTGCGGGCCCGCCTGCGCGGCGCCCGAGTGGTGGCGACGTCGAGCGACGTGCTGCCCATCGGGAAGAGCGACGTCGCCGCCGTCGGCGAGCGCGTGCCCTTCTACCAGGATTGGCTCGATCACAGTGCCCCGGGTGACCCGTGGTGGGACGGAGTCGACTTCGGGCGCCGCCTGGAGAAGGTGCCGCCGGCCAGCTTCATCGGCGGCTGGTACGACATCTTCCTCCGCGCCCAGGTGGCCGACTACGAGGCGCTCCGGCGTGCCGGGCGCACGGCGCGCCTGACCATCGGCCCCTGGACGCACACCAGCCCCGCCCTCTTCGCCGAGACCGTCCGCGACGGCCCCCGCTGGTTCGACGCCCAGCTCGGCGAACGGCGGGGCAGCCCACCGCGGGCACCGGTGCGCGTCTTCGTCATGGGGTCGCGCGTCTGGCGGGAGTTCTCCATGTGGCCGCCGGCGGGGGAGGCCGAGCGCTGGTATCTCGGGCGGTCGGGCACGCTCTCGCCCACGCCGCCCACGCCTGCAGACAGCGCGCCCGACCGGTACCACTACAACCCGCACGACCCGACGCCCGCCGCGGGCGGCCCGTCGCTCAACATGACGACCGCGGGGCGCAAGGACCAGCGCCGTCGCGAGCGGCGCCGCGACGTGCTCACGTACACCAGCCCCGTCCTGAGAGAGGATCTCACCGTCATCGGCCCGTTGACGGCCACGCTCTTCGTGCGCTCTTCGCTCGAGCACACCGACTACTTCGTGCGCCTGTGTGACGTGTCGGAGAAGGGCAAGTCGTTCAACCTGAGCGACGGCATCGTCCGGCTGGCTCCCGGCTCGGTCGAGAAGGGGGCGGACGGCGTCTGCCGGCTCGACATCGCCATGTGGCCCACCGCCAACACGTTCCGAGCCGGCCACCGGATCCGCCTGCAGGTGTCGAGCGGTGCCCACCCGCTCTTCAACCGCAACGCCGGCACCGGCGAACCGCTGACCACTGGCGCCAACTTGCGCTCCGCCGACCTGGAGGTCTTCCACGACGCCGAACATTCGTCGTCGATCGCGCTGCACGTGGTGCGCCTGTTGCAGGTCGACACGCTGGGCGACGGTGGAATGGGTCCGCGCGGACCCCCTCGGCTAATCTCCCGCGGATGACGCAGCCCACCTTCGTGCCCATCGCCGAGGCGGACCAGGTCCGACCGGCCAGGCACCTGCAGATCCCGGGGGCGTGGACCACGTCGCGCCCGGCCGAGTTCGTGGGGCCGACCATGCAACGCGGCAAGGACATCGGGACGCCCGGGACCGACTCGGGCTTTGCGCTCCGGCTGGCCCGCCGCTTCGAGGACGAGCTCAAGTTGGGCGAGGGCGAGTCGGCGCACGATGTGCTGCTCGGCGTCGGCCTCGTGGCCTCTAAGCGGGCCGCACTGTTCGGCCGCGCGCCTTGCATCTTCGACGTCCGGTTCGCGCTCAACCTGTGGAATTTCCTCGACGCCGACGTGCCGGTCGACGTGCGGGCGGCGCGGCGGGCGGCGTTCTCCTCCCTCTCCCACGACTACGAGGCGCAGCGCGCCCTCGTCGACGCCGTCCCCGAAGAGACGTTCCGGCTCAGCCCAGAGGACGTTCGCGCCAGGGGCGGTACCGCCGCCTAGGCGCGGCGCACGCCACCGTCGTGGACGCAATCGGGGCGATTGACCGGCTCGAGATCGAGGCGGGCGGCTTCACCTTCACCGGGCGCGCCTGTGGCCCGCACGAGGGGCGCAAGATCCTGCTCCTCCACGGCTTCCCGCAGACCTCGTGGGCCTGGCGCGACGAGTTGTGGGCACTCGGGCGGGCGGGGTACCGCGCCGTGGCGCCCGACCAGCGCGGCTACTGCAGGGGCGCCCGTCCGGCCGAGGTGGCCGACTACGCCACCGAGCACCTCCTGGACGACGTCATCGCCCTGGCCGACTCCATGGACATGGAGACATTCGACCTCGTGGGCCATGACTGGGGCGGCATGTTGGCCTGGATCGTGGCGGCGCGCCACCCCGGCCGCGTGCGCACCGTCACCGTCGTGTCGACGCCGCACCCGCGGGCGCTGCACGACGCACTACGCGGCGCGGACCCGAATCAGGCCGCCTACGGCGCGTCCATGGATGCCTTCCGCACGCCCGAGGTCCCCGAACGCCTGTTGCTCGGCGCCGACGGTGGCGGCGGCGGTCTCGCCACCGTCCTGGCGGAGACCGGGCTCGACGACGAGGACGCCCGGATGTACGTCGCCGCGCTGACCGAGCCCGGCGCCCTCACGGCGGCCCTCAATTGGTACCGCGCCATGGACGGCACCGCCTTCGAGGGCCTTGACCCTGTGTGCGTGCCCACGCTCTACGTCTGGTCCACCGGGGACGGGGCGTTCGGGTGGGCGGCCGCGCGAGAACACCGCCGAATGCGTGCACGGTCCCTACACCTTCGAGGTGCTCGACAACGTGTCGCACTGGATCCCCGAGATGGCCCCGGTCGAGCTGTCGGGGCTGCTGATCCGGCACCTGAACGCCCACTGACTGACGATGGTCGGGGTCCGGGCGAACAGCCAAGGGCGGCGCCTGCGAGAATGACACCGTGAGCTCGTCGACCTTCGCCCTGACGGACGTCCAGCGGGACTTCCGCGAGACCTTGCGCACCTTCTGCGAGGAGAAGATCGCCCCTCACGCGGCCGAGGTCGACCGCACCGCGGAGTTCCCGTGGAAGTCGTTCGAGGCCTGCAAGGAGATGGAGCTGCCGGCGCTGGGCATCCCGGAGGCCTATGGCGGCGCCGGAGCGGACATGGTCACGCAGGCCATCGCCGTGGAGGAGGTGGCCCGGGTCTGTGCCTCGACGTCGCTCACCATCCTGATCTCCAAGCTCGGGATGCTGCCCGTCATGAACTGGGGCAGCGAAGAGCTGAAGCGCGCCTACATGCCACGGGTGGCGACCGGGGAGATCCAGGCCAGTTACTGCTTGTCCGAGGCCGACGCCGGCAGCGATGTCGCCGCCATGCGGACCAGGGCGGTGCGCGACGGCGACGACTACGTGCTCACCGGTTCCAAGTACTGGATCACCAACGCCGGCATCTCGGACGTCTACATCGTCTTCGCCAAGACCGACCCTGAAGCGGGCGGGCGCGGCATCTCGTGCTTCTTGGTCGAGAAGGAGTGGGGGATCCGCATCGCCAAGCACGAGGACAAGCTGGGCCTGCGCGGCAGCCCGACGGGCGAGGTGGTGCTCGACGAGGTCCGCGTCCCGGGTTCGCATCGCATCGGTCGCGAGGGCGAGGGCTTCACCATCGCCATGCACACGCTCGATCGCAGCCGGCCCACCATCGGGGCGCAGGCGGTCGGCATCGCCCAGGGTGCCATCGATTACTCGGGCGCGTACATGAAGCAGCGCCAGGCGTTCGGCGGCCCCATCGCCGACCTGCAGGGCCTGCGCTTCATGCTGGCCGAGATGGCCATGCGCAACGAGGCGGCCCGCGCCCTGGTGTACCGGGCCTGTGCCATGGTCGACGACGACCCGACCGGGGAGCTCACGAAGTTCGGCGCCATGGCAAAGGCCTTCGCCTCCGATGCCTCCATGTCGATCACCGTCGACGCGGTGCAGCTCCTCGGGGGCTACGGCTACACCAAGGACTTCCCCGTTGAGCGCTTCCTGCGCGATGCCAAGGTGACCCAGATCTACGAGGGCACCAACCAGGTGCAGAAGGTCGTCATCGCCCGGGAGCTGCTCAAGCATCTGTGAGGAACCGCCAGCAACACCGGCAACCTACGATTGAAGCATGGCATTCCGATGGCCGACGATCGCTGAGGTAGGGGCAGAAGTGGCCCTTTGCTTGGCTCAGAACGACGAAGATTCTGGCCGCCGACTTGCCTTCCGATTCGTTGAGCAATTCGACAAGGCGGACGAAGTTGACCGCCGACGGATGGTCGAGTTCGCGCCGCTCCCTACTGACGACCGCCGTTACGATGCACTGTTAGCCTCCTTGGTCGAGTATTGCTGCATCCATCACGGCATGCCTCCTCCCACCTGGGTAGACGACCCGAGTCGATTCCTCGATGAGTGGTGGTTCGTTTCCGGAATCAGGTCACTCCATGCGGATGCCATTGTGCACAGCCCGATCTCGTTCAAGCGACGGGGCGTGTTCATCACCGAGGATTCGTTGACCTACGCGTGATGCTCCTCGATCGAGATGGCATCCGGAGGGCTTTGGCTGCTCTGGACGACGAGCTCGGGCGCTCGGGCGTTCGTGGTGAGCTGTTCGTGGTGGGAGGGGCGGCGATGGCTCTCGCCTATGACGCGCGCCGGGCCACGGTCGATGTTGACGCCACTTTTCTCCCAGCCGCTGAGGTGCGACAGGCAGCACGACGGGTGGCCGATGAGCTCGGCTTGGAACCCGACTGGCTCAACGACGGAGCCAAGGCGTTCATGCCGGGGAACGACCCCGACCAGCTCACCGTCTTTGAGGGCAACAATCTGAGCGTGGCTGCCGCCTCACCTCGGTATCTCCTCGCCATGAAGCTCTTGGCCGCCCGTGTGGATCGCGACCAGGACGACATTCGAGCGCTCTACGAACTGTGCGGGTTCACCACCGCCGAAGAGGGGCTCCATCTCTTGGAGACCACCTATCCGAGCCACGTGATCGCGCCTCGGGCACAGTTCCTCCTCCAGGAGATGTTTCCGGCGCGGGAACTGGGCGGTCCCGGACTCGAGCGATAACCGATTCGCGACGTCCGGCGGTTCGGCGTTGGCGCCCGGCGACGCGGCCCGGGCAGACTTCCGGGGTCGGGTCCGAAGGACCGGTGATAAAGTTAGAACAGGTTCTATATTTCGCCCATCGCGGGCAGCCGGCCGTGGGCCGGGAATCGCAGCAGGAGGAACGTCCGTCATGGCGCAGCCGGTAATCATCGAGGCGGTCCGCACCCCCATCGGGAAGAGGAACGGATGGCTGTCGGGCCTGCGGGCGCCCGACATCCTGGGCGCGGCCCAGGTCGAGGTGGTCAAGCGGTCCGGGATCGACCCCGCGTCGGTCGAGCAGGTCATCGGTGGGTGTGTGACGCAGGCCGGCGAGCAGGGCTTCAACGTGACGCGCACGTCGTGGCTGCTGGCCGGCCTGCCCTACGACGTGGCAGCGACGACCATCGACTGCCAGTGCGGCTCGTCCCAGCAGGCGAACCACATGGCCGCCAACCTCATCTCGGCCGGGGCGGCGGACACGACGATCGGCTGCGGCGTCGAGACCATGAGCCGCATCCCGCTCGGGGCCAACGCATCGGCGCCCGGCGTCGGGCGCGCCCTCCCCGCCGACCTGCCCTACGACATGCCCAGCCAGTTCGAGGCGGCTGAGCGCATCGCCAAGAAGCACGGCATCACCCGCGAGGACGTCGACGCCTTCGGGCTCGAGTCCCAGAAGAAGGCCGCTCGGGCGCAGGCCGAGGACCGGTTCGCCCGCGAGATCTTCGCCGTCGAGGCTCCGATGGTGGGTGAGGAGGGGCCGCGGGGCGAGCACGGCGGCGAGAAGATGATCGTCACCAAGGACCAGGGCCCGCGCGAGACGACGCTCGAGGGCCTGGCCAAGCTGAAGCCGGTGCTTCCCGACGGGATGCACACCGCAGGGACGTCGTCGCAGATCTCCGACGGCGCTGCGGCCGTGCTGTGGATGTCCGAGGAGCGGGCCAAGGCCGAGGGCCTCAAGCCGCGGGCGAGGATCGTGGCCCAGGTGCTGGCCGGGTCCGACCCCTACTACCACCTCGACGGTCCGATCGTTGCCACCAGCAAGGTGCTGGCCAAGGCCGGCATGACGATGAATGACATGGACCTTTACGAGGTCAACGAGGCCTTCGCCTCCATCGTGCTCAGCTGGGCCAAGGTGCACGAGGCCGACATGGACAAGCTGAACGTCAACGGCGGCGCCATCGCACTCGGCCACCCCGTCGGCGCCACCGGGAGCCGGCTGATCACCACGATCCTGCACGAGCTCGAGCGCACCGACGGCACCTACGGGCTCGTGTCGATGTGCTGCGGCGGCGCGCTGGCGACGGGCACCATCATCGAGCGGCTCTGAGGGGCACTCGCCCGCCGCTCCATCTTCATTCCGGCGCCTACCTCTGGAGGGGACCGTGGTTACGACAGAGCACCTGACGTTCGAGCGCGACGGCGCCACCGCCATCGTCACCATGAACCGTCCGGAGGCGAAGAACGCGTTGAGCCTGCCCATGCTGGTCGGCATGAAGGACGCCTGGGCGGAGATCGACGGCAACGACGACATCCGCTGCGCCATCCTCACCGGGGCCGGCGGGACGTTCTGCGCCGGCATGGACCTCAAGGCCATGGGGGGCAGCGACGCCGAGAAGTACCAGGCGCGCATGACCGAGGACCCGGACCTGCACTGGAAGGCGTTGCTGCGCCACTACGACCTGCGCAAGCCGCTGATCGCCGCCGTCGAGGGCTGGGCCGTGGCCGGCGGGACCGAGATCCTGCAGGCCACCGACATCCGCGTGGCGGGGGAGGGGGCGGTCTTCGGCGTCTTCGAGGCCAAGCGCGGCCTGTTCCCGCTCGGCGGCTCGACGGTGCGGCTGCGCCGGCAGATCCCCTACACGCTCGCCATGGAGCTGCTCCTGACCGCCCGTGAGGTGCCGGCCGAGGAGGCGCTGCGCATCGGCCTCATCGGGCACGTCGTCCCCAAGGGCACCGCGCTCGACAAGGCGCTCGAGATCGCCGCGGTGATCGGCGCCAACGGTCCGCTGGCGGTGGAGGCGATCAAGCGATCGGTCCGGGAGACCGAGGGCATGTCCGAGGTGGACGGGCTGGCCCACGAGCTCGAGATCGGCTGGCCGATCTTCGCCAGCAACGACGCCGCTGAGGGCCAGAAGGCCTTCGCCGAGAAGCGGCCCCCCAACTACACCCGCACGTGAGCGGACCGGACCGCCCGCTCGACCCGCCCGCCGGCGGTGGGTTCCCCGGTGTCGACGGCCCGTCGACGACGGCGGGCGACGAGCCGCTGAACCACCTCGCCGACGCAGTGCGCCGGGTCACCGCGGTGGCGGTCGGCCAGCCACTGCGCGAGGAGTTCGTCACCGAGGCGGCGACCCAGATTGCCGTCGTGGCCGACCGCCTGGAGGCGGCGGCCCGGGAGGAGAAGCGACCGCGCAACCAGCCCTTCGCCGAGGGGCACCCCCAGGACATCTTCTCGACCAGCCCCGTGATCGGCTTCGCCAACCCGGTGGCGCCGCCGGTCGAGGTCTGGGCCGTGGAGGGCGAGAACGGGGAGCGCGAGGTCCGGGGCCGGGTGACCTTCGGCTACGCCTACGAGGGACCGCCGACCTGCGTGCACGGCGGCGTGATCGCCGAGCTCTTCGACGAGCTGCTCGGCATGTCCAACATCCTGGCCGGCACGGGGGCGATGACCGGGACCCTGAAGATCCGCTACCGCCGGCCGACGCCACTGCTGGCCCCGCTCGAACTGGCGGCCCGCAACACGGGCACGGAGGGGCGCAAGGTCTTCGCCTGGGGCGGCATCTACTACCAGGGCGAGCTGACGGCGGAGGCCGAGGGTGTCTTCATCGTGGTCCCGCCGGGCCGCATGCTCGATATCGTTTCCGGCAACGCCCACGGCACCGAAGCGCCGTTGGTCGACCCCGACTGGCAGCGGGCGATGGCGCGGCGGCGCGAGGACGAGGGGTCGTCAGCCACCTGAGCCGGGCACAAAGCTGAAGCGCACGTGTCGCCGGGGGTTGTCGACGTTCAGGTCCACCAGAACGACGGACTGCCAGGTCCCCAGCGCCACCTGGCCCCCGAATACGGGCAGCGTCACCGACGGGCTCACGAAGGCTGGCAGCACGTGGTCGGCTCCGTGGCCCGGCGACCCGTGCGCGTGCTGGTAGCGGGCGTCGCGGGGGAGGAGGCGCTCCAGCGCGGCGATGAGGTCGCCCTCGGACCCCGAGCCGGTCTCCATGAGCGCCACGCCGGCGGTGGCGTGGGGCACGAAGACGTTGACCAGCCCGTCGCCCAGCGTGGCGCAGAAGCGTTCGAGCTCCCTCGTCAGGTCGACGATGCGCTCGCGGGAGGAGTCGATGTCCAGCACAATCGTCTGCATCGACCACCCAGTCTGCCGTAGCGTGCCGACGTGCGGCGCCCCCTTCTCGTGAGCACGGCGGTGGCTGCGGCCATTGTGCTGGGGCCCGGTCTGGCCGGCGCGGCACCCGTCGCGCCCGGACAGGACCACGCCTGCATCGTGGGTACCCCGCCCCCGCCCCTCGACTGGTCCACCTTGCGCAACCCGATTCTGTCGTTCCCCTCGGTGGGCGTGAAGGACCAGGCGCTGCAGTGGTCGGGTGGGTCGTGGCACATGCTCTACAGCGACATGACCGAGACCAAGGCGGCCCCGCGCGTGCACTTCAGCGTCGCCATCTCGTCGAGCCCTGATTTACGGCACTGGACGTCGCCGAAGGTCATTGCCGACAACGCCGCCTCGCCCGACATCGTCCGATCACCGACCGGGACCTTCATCGTCACGTACCAGACGCCAGAGGGGCTGGCGTACCGGACCAGTCGCAACGCCTCGCTGCGCACGTGGTCGGCCGCGCACCCGCTCGGACCCGGGCTGGCGCACCGCATGATCGACGCCGCGCTGGCCTTCACCGGAAACGGGGTGGTCCTGGGCTTCAAGGCGGGGACGGCGACACAGCACTTCGAGATCGCCTGGGCGCCGACGCTGTCCGGGACGTTCCGCCTGGTGGGCCGGCCCGACATCGTGCTGTACAACGACACCGTCGAGAATTACGAGTTCGTGACAGTCGACGGCGCGTGGCACCTGGTGGCGACGTCGAACACCCTGGACCAGCCCTTCCTGTTCACGCTCGGTGCGGGGGATCCCGCGACTCCGACCACCTGGCTGCACTGGAGTGCGGGCCAGTCGCTCGCGGTGCCCAGTGAGTCGTTCAACACGGGCAGTGGGATCTCCAGCGTGAGCTACGAGCACGCCAACTCCGCCTTCCTGTGCGTGGGGCCGCAAGGGGAGGACTACCTGACCTATGCCGGCAGCACCGAGCTCACGCGCTTCGGAGGCTGGGGCCACGCCCGTATCGGGATCGCCCGCAGTCGTGACCTTGTGACATGGCAGGTGCCACCCTCGTGATTCCGCACGCCGAGCGGGGCGTCGCCATGCGCTTACGCCGTCTCGGGCTCAGTGGCAGTCCATCCGCGACGACGAAGCTCACCAGCGAGTTCTTCCGAAGGCAGGGCCCTGATCACTTGCTCTTGGGCGGAGTGCCGCCACGCTGGCGGAGCAGCCGCAGTCGTCGCGTCAGACTCTGCATCCAAGAGCTGGGCGATGAACGCCGCCGCTTCGTCGCGAGAGAACTTGCCCCCGGCCTGACGCTGAGTGAACCGCATGGGGCCGCGTGCATCGCGAAAGTCGGAATGTCCGGCCTCCTTGAGGAGGGCCAGAAGCTCTCGCACCTGCGTGGACGAGGCCGGTGGACCTGACTGTTGACCGAATGCCATTGCCCGGCATTCTTGTCCACGTGGCGGTGCGGCGGGGTGAGGGTCTCGGGAGGCCGGAATCGGGCTGGGTCACTTCGCAATGAACACGAACTCCCGACCGGGACGATCCGGCGCATCTCGGACATCCTCGACCACAAAGCCCGCCGCACCGAGGGCTTCACCGATCTCGGCCCGCTCTCTGAAGCGCAGCGTCGAGTCCGACGTGAGCTCGGCACCATCGGCCTCAAAGGCGAAGGTCCAGCGAAAGGAGATCAATGGTGGGTTGGCCGCGATGAGGTCCACCCACGTCTCAACGCCGCCAACCCCGGGCAGTTCGTGGCGTGTCAATGAATGCCGTCGCGTCCAGTTCTTCCAATCCTCCCGAGCGGGATCTCGTACCTCGAAGACAAGATGGCCACCAGGCCGCAGGGCGGCCCGCACCGCTTGGAGGTTCGATTCCCACTCGCGATCGGTCACGAACACTTGGGCGACGTTGCCGGTCATGGTCACCAGATCCACCTGCAGTGACGCCAGTGAAGCGGCATCGCCGACGACCCACCTCACTCGATCCGCGTGCGGCTTCCTGCGGGCCACTCTGACGGAAGCAGCGGCGGGATCGACTGCTGTCACCTCCATGCCGAGCTCAGCGAGACGGCAGGCGAGGGTACCGGTTCCACATCCAATGTCGAGCACGGAAAGAGCTCGCAGGTCTAGGGCCAAAGCGACGTACGCGTCGAGATCACGCCGATCGGGCTCCAAGAAATCGTAGATTTCGGCGAGCCGTGGCTCCTCGAAGATCGGATCAGGCATGGCTCAAAAGCCCATCAGATCTGGCCAGGTCGTCGCTCCTACAATCATCGATGAACTCGGGCAACCTCGTCTGCATCGGGGAATCGTCCGAGTTGACGGCCACGTCCCACGAAAGGAGGCGAGCCTCATGAAGACGATGACATGCAAGCAAATGGGCGGACCATGTGATTTCTCGCACCACGGTGCGACCGCTGATGAGGTCATCAAGGCGCAAGACGGCCATCTAAAGGAAATGGTCGCCGGTGGCGATGCGACGCACGAGGATACATTGAAGGAGATGAAGGGTCGGTGGAGGCATCCCATTTCCGGAATGGGGTGGTACCGGAAAATGAAGCGTGACTTCTATGAGCTTCCCGAGGACTGATGCTCATCGACGCCGGCCCGTATCAGGGCTCGAGGCACTCCGCCATGGTCACTTCGTGACTGCCGTCGCGATGTTGGGGCAAATGCCTGGTTGAGTACGCCTCGGCGCGGGCCTCCACCGAACCCGGTTCGACCGCAGCGAGTCGGATGCGGGCTGGAACGCCGAGCGCCATCGCTCCCGCGGGGACCTCGGTACCGGGAGGGACGACGGCGCCTGCCCCGACCAGCGAAGACGAGCGGCAGATGACCCGTTCGAGGACGACAGCGCCGGATCCGATGAGCACCATGTCCTCGAGGATGCAGCCTTCCAGGTGCGCCAGGTGGCCGACCACGCAGTCGGCCCCGATCCGTGTCGGGTTCATGGATTGCGTGTGGATGACGGAACCATCTTGTATCGAGGTCCGGGCACCGATGACGATCGGTCCATTGTCCGCACGAATGACGACTCCCGGCCAAACACTTGACTTCGGTCCGAGACGGACCTCGCCGATCAGGACGGCCTCGGGGTGGACATAGGCCTCAGGGTGGATCCGCGGTCGTTCCTCACCCAACGCATAGAGAGTCATGGAGGCCATTCAAACAGGATGGCCAGGAGCCCGGCCCGCAGTCGGACGACCGTCAGGTTGTGATGAGGGTGCGTAACGCCTCTCCCGCCCGTCGCTCCACCGCCCCATAGCCGAGACGTGCCGCCGTGGCGTGGGTGCTTGTGTAGAGCTCCCGCGCCTTCGCCACGTCGCCGGGGCCGCGCCGCGCCGCCAGCAACCTGCCCAAGGCGAGATCGGTTCGGACGGCGAAGAATTTGGCGCCCATGCGCGCACAAAGCGCACCGCAGTGCGAGAAGTAGGACTCGGCATCATCGAAGCGGCCGAGGACCGTACTGAGACCACCGAGGTAGTAGCTCACCGGCGCCAAGGCCGAGCCACCGGTGGCGGGCAGCTGGTCTGCCCATGGTTCGAGGCGTTCAAACAGCGGACCGGCATAGCGGGGATCACCGCACTCAATGGCCGCTTCGGCGAAGTCGACCATGCCGGTGAGCCAGATCTGGTCCTGCGGGAGGTCGAAGTGAGCCTCGGCGAAATCCTCCAGCAGCACTCGGGCAGCGTCGAAGCGGTCGCCTTCGACGTACGCCTTGGCGAGCAGCGACTTGAACAGCCATTGCGAGATGTCGGGCGCCTCGGCCGCCATCTGCTCGATGAGCGGCGCCAGGTCGCTCATCGTCCCCCGCTGGCCGCAGACGATGATGAGCTGTGCGCCGAAGATGGTCTCGGCGTCGGGTTGCCCCGACTCCTTGCCTATCTGCAGGGCCTCGGTCGCCAGTCCTTCCGCCTCGTCGGTGTCACCAGCGATCTGGGCGGGTACCGCGCTGATGAACGCATGGCCCCAGTTGAGGATCGGCTGATTGAGCTGCTCGGCCATGGACCCGTGGATGCCAATGCAGCGGAGCATCTCGTCGCTGTCGGCGGCGCGGGCAGCAACCTCGGCCCGCCATTGGGCCGCCCAGTAGAGCTGTACCGGATCTCCCACGCGCGCAGCGAGCTCGAGGGCGAGGGTCGTCCGGGTGAGTGAGAGCGCCAGGAGCGAGGGCACCTGGAGGGCGACTTGGATGTGATTGAGGACGCGCACCAGGACGGCGTGGTCGTGGAGGGACTCGGCGATGGCGATGGCCTCGTCGGCCAGGACCTGGCGCCGTTCGAGCGGACTGCCGTGCGCCAGTTCCGAACACAAGGTTGCCAGCACGAGTGCCCGGTCCGCGCTCGGCGTGGACAACATGGCCGCTGCCGTTTCGAGGATCTCGACCTTGTCGGCATCGATTGCTCCCACGGCGCTGTAGAAGCCACGATCGTTGGCCAGAGCCGCCGTGACGAGGCGGCCGGTGTCACCCAGCTCGATGGCGCGGCGGGCGGCGCCCAGCAACGTGTCGCGGAACGCGGGGTCACCCGTCTGCCGCTGAGCCGTGCCCAGTCCGATCGCCAGGTCAATGGCCAGCACGGGATCCGGGGCAGCGGCACGCTCGGAGAGGTCACGGGCATCCGTGTAATGCCGCAGGGCGTCGGCCGGGGCCAACGCACCGAGCGCAGCGTCGCCCGCCTGCTGGGAGTAGCGCACGGCCTTGAGCACGTCGCTGCCCTGGCTGGCGCCGATCCAATGCCGGGCCAGTTCACCTACCCGCGCCCCTGGGTCATTCCCGCACATGTCCTCCAGGGCCTCCGCCACCAGTCGGTGGGCCCGGGCCTGGCGGGTGGGTCCGAGGTCCTCGTACAGGGTCTGTTGGATCAGGGCGTGGGCGAAGGTGAAGCGCCCGGGAGCATGTGCGAGCTCGCGTACCAGGGCGGCGCTCACGGCCCTGTCGAGGATGTCGAGCAGATCCTCCTCGGCCGTCTCGGTGGCTCGCGAAAGAAGGTCGAGGTCGAAGTCACGTCCGATGACTGCCGCCAGGGACAGCACCTTGCCGGAATCGAGCCCGAGCCTCCCCACCCGTGCGCCGATCACCTCGTGCACGCTCAGCGGCAACTTCATCTGCTCGAGCGACTCGTCCGTCACCCAACGGCCACTCTCGTCCTGGTAGATGGTCCCGGTTTCGGATAGATGGCGCAGCAGCTCGCTCACGAAGAACGGGTTGCCGTCGGTGTCCCGGTGCACGGCGTGGGCGAGGGTGACCGCGGCGTCGTCGAGGGTGTAGCCCGCAATGGCCTCCATGAACGCCACCACGCCGCCGTTGTCCAATCCCGCCAGCTCCAGGCGCGCCACCTCCCCGCGCCGACGCAGGCTGGCCAGCGTGTCGAGGAGCGGGTGGGTCAGGGACAGCTCGCTGTCGCGGTATGTCCCGACGATCAGCACCTGCATTCGCTGATCGCTCGCCATGATGTGGCGCAACAGGAGCAGGCTGCCTTCGTCGGCCCACTGGAGATCGTCGAGGACGAGCAGAACCAGTTGGTTCTCCGACACCTCTGTCAGGAGACCGATGACCGCCGCCAGGAGGAGATACCTCTCGGTATCGGTGTCGGTGGCCTTCGACGGTGGCAGGTCCGCGACCCTGTCGGCGAGGGACGGGACCAACCGCGTGAGCTCGGAACCGAACCGAGCGACATGCGTGCGCAATTGTTCCTCGGGTGCGTGCGCCACATAGTGCCCGAGCGCCTCGGCAAAGAGCTGATACGGGGTAGCGAGATCCTCCTCGCAATGTCCGAACAGCACGCACGACCCGCTATCGAATTCCGAGCGCGCCGCCTCGGCTACCAGGGTCGTCTTGCCCTGGCCGGGCTCCCCCGAGATGAAGCAGGCCCGGTGCGGCTCGCCGGCTGTGATCGCTTTCGCGATGTGCCGAATTACCAGCAACTCCGGCTCGCGGCCGATGACGCCCGATCCAGGCCGAAGGGGCAGGCGTTTCGGGAGCGGGATCCTCGTCCCCGCGGGTGCCTGCGGTGCAGGCTCCCAGAGCACTTCGGTCGATGCAACGGGATCGGGCAGGCCCTTGAGGGGCAGGGCACCGAGGTCCCGGTACTGGTGGCGGCTCCGGCGACCTGCGGTCCGCTGCACGATCTCGGCGGCGAGAATCTGCCCGCCTTCGCACAGGGCACACAGGCGTGCGGCCTCGATGACGGGGTCGCCGAAGTAGTCGTTGTCGTCCGGACTGACCTCACCGCAGCTGAGACCGACCCGCAGGCCGACGACGGGGTGGAGAGGCTCGCGGTTGTCCAGGTCGACTCCTTGCTGCATGGCCACGGCGCACCCCAGGGCAGCCGACGCCGAGCCGAAGACGACCATCAGCCCGTCACCGAGGTTCTTGACCTCTTTGCCGTCGGCCTCGAGGACGGCGCGGCGCAAGATGGCGTAGTGACGCCGCCGCACCTCGTCTCCCTCTTCGGGAGACTGCTGATGGGAGAGCTCCGTCGAGCCGACCACATCGGTGAAGAGAATGGCCAAGTTCTCGGTGTTCGTCACCGCAAACGCCTTTCCCCCGGCATGAGCCAAACGGTAGACGGTCCGCTACCGGGGTGCCGGCCACGGGGCAATGCGATGCGAGTGGTGAGCTTCCACGGGATCCTTGCACCGGCGCCCCCGGGGTCGTCCGCGTCGGTCCCCGTCCCCCGGCCGCGTCAGCGGTCAGATCGGAGGAGGGGTGGCGCGGGGGCGACGGTCTTGATCATCTGCAGCGCCGGCTGGTCCGGCCCCCACAGCTCGGGCAGCTCCTCGAGCGGCCGGAAGCCACAGCCGAAATAGAAAGCCCGCGTCTCCGCATACCCCGGGTCCGGATGGCGCGGGCTGAGCGTCTTCACCTGGAGGAACTCGATGTCGCGGGCGCCCAGCCAGGCCTCGGCGGCAACGAGCAGAGCCCGTCCGATGCCGGCGCGGTGATGCTCGGGCCGCACGCCCATGACGACGATCTCCGCGGCGTACGGGCTGTGGACGCGCAGCGTGAGGATCCCGGTGTCGCTCCCGCCGAGCGTCGCCACGACGGTCGGGAGCGTGTCCGCCGATGTCACGTAGTCGGAGACCGAGTCCGGGATCCCGAACCACTGCGGCAGGGTGGCGAGGATTTCAGCGCAGATGCTGCCCGCGCCCTCGTCCTGCATCCGGAGCTCCAGACCGCCGAGCCGGCTCATGGCGGCGGGCGACCGTCAGACCGCCCGCTGTACTCCGACCCAGTAGGGGTCGCGCAGCTTGCGCTTGTAGAGCTTGCCGTTCGGGTCCCGGGGCATCTCGGTCGTGAAGTCGATCGTCTTGGGCGTCTTGAACTTGGCCAGCTTGCCGGCGCAGAACTCCAGGATCTCCTGGGCCAACGCGTCGTCGGCCTCGACGCCCTCGGCCGGCTCGATCACGGCCTTCACCTCTTCGCCCCAGTCTTCGTGGGGAATGCCGAAGACGGCGGCATCGCCCACCTTGGGGTGCGACAGCAGGACATTCTCGATCTCGGCCGGGTAGATGTTGGCCCCACCCGAGATGATCATGTCGATCTTGCGGTCGCGCAGGAAGAGGTAGCCGTCCTCGTCGATGAGGCCGACGTCACCAACGGTGAAGAAGGGGCCGATCCGGTTCTTCCGCGTCTTCTCCTTGTCGCCGTGGTACTCGAAGTCGGCCGACTGCATCGCCATGTAGACGGTGCCGATGACGTTGGGTTCGGTGATCCGGTTGCCGTCGTCGTCGAAGACCGCGATCTCGCTGATCGGCCATGGTCTGCCGACCGTGCCCGGCTTTTGTAGCCACTCCTCCGCCGTGACCAACGTGCCGCCGCCTTCGCTCGCCGCGTAGTACTCGTCGACGGCGTTCCCCCACCAGGCGATCATCTTGTGCTTGACGTCGATGGGGCACGGGGCAGCGGCGTGGATCATGTGCCGCAGCGAGGACATGTCGTACTTGTCCCGCACGTCCTCGGGCAGAGCCAGGAGGCGGTGGAATTGCGTGGGCACCATGTGCGAGGTGGTGACGCGCTGCTCCTCAATGAGTCGCAGCATTTCCTCCGGCTGCCACTTGTCCATCAGCACGATCGTGTGCCCGAGGTGCATCGACGCGCTGCCGAAGCGCAACACCGCGGTGTGGTACAGCGGCGAGCCGATGATGTGGACGTTGCCGTCTTGCGGCTGGACCCCGAACAGGAACAGCAGACCGGAGAGCCCCAGCGCAGCCTGTTCGGGCGTGACGCCCATCAGCTTGCGGTAGATGCCCTTGGGGTTCCCCGTCGTGCCCGACGTGTAGTTCATGACGTCGCCGATGGTGCGGCCCTCGGGCAGCGTGGTGGGCTGGGCGTCGCGGACGGCGGCGTAGGAGGCGAAGCCCGGCACGTCGCCCACGGCGAGCCGGCCGGTGGCCACGAGGTCCACCTCGTCTGCCGCCGCCGTGGCGACGTCGCCGAAGCGCTCGTGGGCGACGAAGGCCTTCGCCCCCGAGTCCTTGAGGATGTAGGCCACCTCGGGCGCCACCAGGTGGTGGTTGATCGGGACCAGGTACCAGCCGGCCTGCAGGGCGGCCAGGTAGACCTCGAGCATCTCGGCGCAGTTGGGCAGCAGCGTGGCCACCACGTCCCCTTCGCCGAACCCCCGGGCCCGCAGGGCGTGCACCACTTGGTTGGCCCGTCCCAGCAGTGCCCCGGCCATGACTTCGTCGCCCTCGGGCGTGACGAGAGCCAGATAGTCGGGGTTCTCCTGGGCCAGCGCCCAGAAGCCGAGGTCACCCATCAGCAGTCTCCTTGCAGGCTCGCGACGCGGGGACAAATGGCAGCCCCCGTCGTCCGCAGGCTAGAACGTGTTCTAACTTACGGCAATTTCCCGGACCGGCCCGCGCCGTCCGGCCCGCAGAGATCAGGAGCGTACGACCATGGCTGGGTTCCTCGACGGGAAGGTCGTTGCCGTCACCGGCGGCGGCGGTGGCATCGGGCGTGCCGTGGCACTTGCCGCGGCGGACGCGGGGGCCAAGGTGCTGGTGGCCGACTTCGGCGTCGGCATGGCCGGCGAGGACCCGAGCAGCGAGGTCGCCGAGGCCGTGGTGACCGAGATCACCAAGGCCGGTGGCGAGGCGCTCGCCGTGGCCGACGACATCTCCAAGATGGAATCGGGTGAACGCCTGATCGCCACCGCGGTCGAGAAGTGGGGACGCATTGACGGCGTCGTCGCCGTGGCCGGGATCTTGCGCGAGCGGATGCTCTTCAACATGTCCGAGGACGAGTGGGATGCCGTGATCGCCACCCACCTCAAGGGCCACTTCACCGTGTTCCGGGCCGCTGCCGCGGTCATGCGCAAGCAGGAAGGCGGCGGGGCGCTCATCGGCTTCACCTCCGGTGCCTTCCAGGGGAGCGTTGCCCAGGCCAACTACGCCGCCGCCAAGGGCGGCATCGTGTCACTGGTCCGCTCGGCGGCCGTCGGCCTGCACCGCTACGGCGTCACGGCCAACGCCATCGCGCCGGTCGCGCGCACACGCATGTCGGCCAACGTCCCGTCCGAGCTCGCGGAGATGGGCGACGCCGAGGATGTTGCTCCGATGGTGGTGTACCTGCTGAGCGATCGGGCCAAACACGTGACCGGGCAGGTCTACACGGTGGTCGGCTCGAAGATCGCCGTGTGGAACCAGCCGGTGGAGGTACGGGCCATGTGGGCCGACGGCCGGTGGACGCCCGAGCAGATCGTGGAGCGCCTCGACGACAACGTCGGGCAGGAGCGGATGGCGATGATCGACCGGCTGGAACAGATGCGCCAAGCGGCGGCATCGAGCGAGCGGCCCAACGCCTAGAGCGGCGTCAAACGACCCGGTGCAGGCGGGGCCGGGGCGTCACCGCGGTGTAGACCTCCAGCGAGTTGCCCTCGTGGTGGGCGGCGACGACCGCGGCCGAACCGAGGTGCTCGCCACTGAACACCTCGGTCATGCGCTGACCCCACGCCACGGCCGAACGCGCGATCTGGCGATCGGGGTGCTCCCAGGGCGGAACGCAGATCTCGATCTGGAACATCGGCTCGAAGGTGACGACGTGCGTGGCCGCGTCGCCGTGAGCGGCGAGCCACTCCGCCTTCTCCTCCTCGGTCCAGATCTTCTCGTTCATGATTGGAGTCCACGGCTGGACGGTGGCCATGCGTACGCACCTCCCTCTCTCCGCCATATCGGTTTCATTGGGGGAAGCCTTGAGAGCGCCTCGTCTTTCGCGAGAGTCAGTGGATCGGGCTTTTGACGGGGTCATACGCGTATACGGCGCGTGGGGGTCCCGGGATGTCGCAGGAATGTTGCAACCGTGGTGCAGGAAATGCCGGGCTGCGCCGCTCGGCCCGGATCCACCACCACCGCGGTCCGATCCGTAGCCTGAAGCCGCGCAAGGTGCGGCGACCGGGCGCAGTTCCCCTTGTAGGGGCGGGAGGAAACATGGCGGGGAAAAGGGGAACGGGAGCATGAGGACTCGGGTCGACCAGATCACGACACGGAGCGTGGAGCACGCTGAGGCGCTCCCCGAGATGCGCCCGTGGCGCGAGGTGGGGTGGATCTTCCGGGACGGCGACGCGCTGGCCGTCGAGCGCCAGGACGACCGCACGAGGGTGCGCAGCACCCGCGTGTGCCACGTGCGCGACGAGTAGCCGCTCGCCGCATCCGCCGCGTGCTGCTGGCGCGGCGTCGTTGCGTCAGGCCGGCTGCCCCGCCGGTTCCTCGACGACGGCCGCATCAGCCGCAGTGTGGGTGAGGAGCCACCGCTTCCAGCGGCCACGTGTGCGCAACAGGATGATTGCGCCGCCCACGACGAGGAGCACGCCGGCCAACTGCACGAGGTCCGAGCCGAGCCGGCCATCCTCGCCCAACCAGAGATGCTCGTCGAGGGAGCGCTCGATGCCCCAGAGCACCATGGCGGTGCCGAGGACGATCCCCGACGGATAGCCCGTGCGGCGTGCCCCGTTGGGCCAACGGTCGAGCTGCCGTTCGATGGCGATGAGGATCAGGTAGACGGTGAAGTCCTCCAGGGCCTGGAAGATGGGCACGGGCAGGCGACGCCCGACCTGGTCGGCGTAGTACATGCCGAACCACTGGTGCGTCGGATGGCCGCCGCCGGCCACCATGAGCTGGGGGCCCAGCAAGCGACCCATGGCCCAGCAGGCCAGCAGGACCGGCACCGCCAGGTCGAGGGCGCGGGCGATCGGCAGCTCGGGGCAGCGGCGGCGGGTCAGGATGATGCCGACCGGCACGGCCAGGAGGAGACCGCCGAAGGATGACAAGCCACCTTGCCAGACGGCGAGGATGTCGCCGGGATGCTGGGTGTAGGTGCTCAGGTTCGACAGCACGTGCATGGCCCGGGCGCCGACGACCGCGGCCAGGATGATCCAGAGGAAGACCGGCACGAGCCATTCGGTGGGGTAGCCGTTCTTGCGGAGGCGCCGCTCGAAGTAGACGAACCCGAACCAGAACGTGAGCGCGAGGCCGATGCCGTAGGTGTGGACCTCGAGCGGGCCGATATGGAATGCGACGGGGATCGGTCTCATGGCTGGACTCGGGCCAGGTTAGGACCGGGAGGCGGACCGGCGGGTTCGGGGACCGGGAGGCTGGAGAGGAGGCCGGACCGGCTAGGGCCGGCCGGCGCCCACGAACCCGTCGCCCAGCCGCAGGCCGGTGAGCCGGACGTCCGCCCCGGTGAAGGGCGCCTCGATCATGGTTCCGGGGCCGACGTACATGGCCACGTGGTCGGAGCCGCCGGGGCCGTAGAAGAGGAGATCACCGGGCTGGAGGTCGCTGACCGGGACCGGCGTCGAGTCGGACATCTGGGCCCCGGAGAAGTGGGGTAGGCCGACCCCGACCTGGCCCCACGACCAGGCGGTGAGGCCGGAGCAGTCGAACCCGGGGCTGGCCGAGCCCTTGGGGGACTCACCACCCCAGACGTAAGGGACGCCGATCTGGCTCTCGGCCGCCTGCACGGCGCCGGCCCCTCCGGGTGAGGAGGGCGGGGGTGCGGCCTGGCTCAGACCGGCCAGGGAGGCACCGCCACCGCCACCGCCACCGCCGCCGGACGGGCTCGGAGCGGCTGCTGCGGCCGCGGCCGCCGCGGCCGCCGCCGCAGCCTGCTGGCGTTGCTGTGCGGCCCTGGCTGCCGCCGCGGCCTCCGCCTGCTGTTGCTGCTGGACGAGCTGCGCAATCTGACCCTGCTCCTGGGCCAGCGCGCCCTTCTGCTGCTGCACGGCCTGGGCGTTCTGGTTCACGGCATTCTGCTCGGCCGTCACCTGCGTCTGGGCCTGCGACTGCTCACCCTGGAGCTGGCCCACCTGTGCGTTCAACGAGTTCTCGGCCGTGTGCAGGTTGGCGACCGCCAGGGAGATGTCCCCCTCGGCGATCTGGTTGTACTCGGTGGTCGCGCCGAGGGTCTTCTCGTTGCCGCTGAAGATCGGGTTCTGGGCGGCCGCCGAGCCGTCGGAGATGTAGTTGGCGACGGCGGCCTTGGAGAGGGTGGCCTTGTCGTTCGCGACCTGCTGCTGGTCCGCCGCCACGTTGGCCTTGGTGGTCGCGATGCTCGAGTTGATCTGGGAGAGGTGCAACTGGGCGGCGTCGTACTGCTGGCTCAACGCCGACATCTCGTTCTGCGCCTGGGTGAGTTGCGACTCGATGGCGGCGGCCTTCGCCTTGGCGTCGGAGATGGCGTCACCGGCGGCCGGGCGCGCTGCGCTCAACACAGTGCTTGTCAACACTGTGACAACGGTCAACGCGGGGATCCCGACCCGCTGGAGCAGACGAGCACTCCTGGGAGACCGCGGCGCGGAGTGGTGGTGAACCCGCTCTACGTCAGTCACGATGGGCCACATTCTTATCGGACGCTCTCCGCCGATTCAAACACCCTCGGTACGAAACGGCTGTGTGGGGTAGTACTCATGGTACGAAAGTGCAGGTCGCTATCCAAGAGGAAGAAATTCGAACTTTTTGTGAACGGCAGGAGGAGAACGAAACGGGTTGTGGCGAACTACGGTCGGCCGCATGGGAGAGATGATCGAATTCACGAGTAACGGGTCGACGGCGGGAGGCTATCTGGCCGCTCCCGGAGGCGGAAGCGGGCCCGGAGTCATCGTGATCCAGGAATGGTGGGGCCTGGTCGACCACATCGAAGACGTGTGCGACCGCTTTGCCGCCGCCGGCTTCGTCGCGCTGGCTCCGGACCTCTACCACGGGAAGAAGGTGCAACCCGACGAGCCCGACGAGGCGGGCAAGGCGATGATGGCGATGCAGATGGAGCAGGCGGCCCGCGACATGAGCGGCGCGGTGGACGAGGTGTTGCGACGGAGCAGCGGCTCCAAGGTCGGGGTCATCGGCTTCTGCATGGGCGGCGGACTGGCGCTCGTGTTGGCCACGCAGCGACCCGACGCGGTGGCGGCGGTCGTCCCGTGCTACGGCATCATCCCGTGGCCGGACGTGCAGCCGGACTACTCGGCCATGTCGGCCGCGGTCCTCGGCCACTACGCGGAGAAGGACAGCTTCTTCACGCCGGAGGCGGCGAACGCGTTGGCCGAGCAGTTGCGCGGCATGGGGAAGTCGATCGAGATCGTCGTCTACCCCGGCGCCGACCATGCGTTCTTCAACGACACGCGACCCGAGGTGTACGACGCGGACGCGGCCGGCGAGCTGTGGGACCGCAGCGTGGCGTTCTTCTCCACACACCTCGGCTGAGCGCGCACTCCGCCGCGTCCGCAAGCCCCTGAGAGGGCCCCGGAGCCCGTTTGTTACCATCGCCGCATGTCTGCACGCTCCCGTGACCTGCCTCGGCGCTCCTGCCTGTCCACCCCCGGCGACAACGAGAAGTTCCTGGCCAAGGCCCCAACCGTCCCGGCCGACATGACCTTCCTCGACCTCGAGGACGCCGTGGCGCCGCTCCAGAAGGAGAGCGCCCGGCCCAAGGTGGTCGACGCCATCAAGAACCTCCCCTGGGACGATCGGGTGCTCTGTGTGCGGGTCAACGCCTGGGACACGGAGTGGACCTACGGCGACGTGATCGAGGTGGTCAGCAGCGCCGGCGAACGCCTGGACGAGGTCATGCTGCCCAAGGTCCAGTCACGCGTCGGACGTCGTGGCTCTCGACCTTCTCCTGACGCAGGTGGAGAAGACGTCGGGGCTGCCCGTCGGCCACATCGGTATCGAGGCCCAGATCGAGACGGCCCGCGGGCTGATCAACGTGGACGAGATCTGTGCCGCCTCCCCCCGGCTCGAGACGATCATCTTCGGCCCGGCCGACTTTGCGGCCAGCATCGAGATGCCGGTGCTGACCGGCGGGGTGACCATCCCCGAGTACCCCGGTGACCATTTCAACTACGTCTTCAGCCGCATCCTCATGGCGGGCCGGGCCAACGGGCTGCAGGTGATCGACGGGCCGTTCCTCAAGGTGCGCGAGCTCGATGCGTTGCGGGACTACTCCATGCGTGCCCGCATGCTCGGCTACGACGGCAAGTGGGCCCTCACGCCCGACCAGGCCACGGTGCTCAACGAGGTCTTCTCGCCCACGCAGGAACAGTTCGACCACGCGTTCGACCTGCTCGAGGCGTACCGCAAGGCGACGGACGAGGACCGCAAGGGCGCGGTCATGTTCGGCGACGAGATGATCGACGAGGCGAGCCGGAAGATGGCGGTCAAGTTCGTCAGCCGGGGAGAGCGTGCGGGGCTGACCCGCAGCGCACGGTAGGACCCTTCGGCTCAGCCGATCAGTCGGCGCGCGATCACTTTGAGCGCCAGCGTCTCGTCGGCTCCCTCGAAAATCGAGAGGACGCGTGCGTCGACGAAGTAGCGGCTCACGGGGTACTCCTCGGCGTAGCCCATGCCGCCGTGGATCTGCATGGCCTCGCGGGTCACCCATTCTGCGGCCCGGCACACGTAGGCCTTCACCATGGACGCCTCGAGGGTGCCCTCGCCGCGCGCCATCAGCCGCGCCACGTGGTACGAGCTCTGGCGGGTGGCCTGGATGATGACCGCCATGCGCCCGAGCTTGGCCTGGGTCAGCTGGTACTCGCCGATGGGTGACCCGAACACCTTGCGCTCGGCCGCGTAGGCGGCGGCCGCCTCGTAGGCGGCCTGCATCACGCCGAGCGCACGCGCCGCCGTCTGCAGGCGGCCGTTCTCGAACCCCTGCATCTGGAGGTAGAAGCCCTTGCCCAGTCCGTCGGCGCCGCCGACCAGGTTGGCCTCGGGCACGAACCAGTTCTCGAACGCCAGCTCGTAGGAGTGCATGCCCCGGTAGCCGATGGTGTCGATCGGACGTCCCTCGAGGCGTCCGGGCTCCAGATCGGCCGGGCGGTCGGGCGCGTCGGCCTGGGTGAAGACGAAGCCATGGCCGTCGCCGCGCGGTTTCTCCACGACGAACATGGAGATGCCGCGGTGGGCGAGGGAACGGTCCGGATCGGTGCGGGCCAGCAGCATGAGCACGTCGGCCCGGGCGGCGAAGGTGCACCACGTCTTGACGCCGTTGATCACCCACCCACCGTCGACCGGGGCGGCCGCTGTCACGATGCCGGCGACGTCGGATCCGTAGTCGGGTTCCGTCACGGCGACGGCGGCGAGGATCTCGGCCGAGGCCAGCTTGGGGAGCCACTGCTTCTTCTGCTCCTCGGTCCCGCCGTAGACGAGGGCCCGGGTCAGGATCTCGGGCCGGGTGATGAGCGACCCGCCGACGCCCAGGGAGCCCCAGCTGAGCTCCTCGGTGGCGACGACCATCCCCATGTAGTCGCTCTCGCCGCCGGACGCGAAGCCCCCGTACTCCTCGGGGACCGAGAGCCCGAAACCGCCGAGGTCGGCGAGGCCCTCGATGACCTCTTCCGGGATGTCGCTGTTCTGGCGGTGCACGTGCTCGGCGTGAGGGCGGACCTTGTCCTCGGCGAAGCGGTGGAACGTCTCGCGCACGAGTTCGAAGTCGTCGCCGAGATGGCGGGGACCCTCGGTGGCGGCCAGGCCGGCCAGCACCGCGGGGTCGCGCTGCTCCGAGAGGAAGGCGCCGGCCGGCGCCTCCCAGCCGGGCTCGATGCCCCAGAGCGCCTCCCGACCCGCCACCCGGCCGATGAGGTCGGCGACGACGTCGGCCACGAACGCGGCCGCGATGCGGGCCTCGACCTCGCCCCGCGCGCCGTAGTCGAGCGTGGCCCGCGCCGTGGCGACCGCGGCGGCGGCGTGCGCCACGTCATAGGCCACCACCTGGTTGGCGTCGATCCCCCCGCCGTCGCGGACCGCGGTGCAGGCCTGGTCCACCAGGCGCTGGGCCAGGTCGACCGCGTCGGCGGCGCCGGCGAGGTCCGGAGCAGTGGGCGTCGTCACGGGGAGCGACCCTAATGGCTCCCCAAAGTGGTCCTTTTCCGGTTGGCCCGAGTGCGGGCGGGCCCGTTCAGCCGCGGCGGCCGACGACCGTCACCAGCGGCGGGAGGACCACCGGGTCGTCACCGGGGTCAACGCCCGTGAGCGACTCCAGGTAGCGCGTGACCGGGCCGGGCCCAACGCCGGCGGGCGCCTCGGCCCAGGCGTCGACGACCTCGAGGCCGGCGTCGCGGACGAGGGCGGGGAGGACGGCGCCCACGTCGGGATGGCGCGCGTCAGGCATGGACAGAGCAGCCCCCGCGACGCGGCCGGCCGACGTGATCGGCTCCTGGGCCACCACCCAGCCGCCGGGGCGAACGGCGGCGGCCATCATGCGTACGACGGCTCCGGGCTCGAGGACGTGCAGAAGGAGGAAACGGCAGAACGCGAGATCCACCTCCTCGGGCAGGGAGAGGTCCTCGCCGGCCTGGGTCAGCGCGATCACCTGCGCGTATGCGGCGGCGGCCCGGGCTACCTCGTCACGAGTCGCCGGGTCGCTGTCGACGGCGTAGACCCGCCCGTCCCGACCGACCATCTCGGCCAGCGCGACGGAGACGTCGCCCCCGCCGGCACCGACGTCGACGCAGCGCCAGCCGGGGCCGAGGCTCAGGCGCGAGAGGGCGGTGGCCAGAGGGCGCCGGTAGACGTCGTCGCGCAGACCCTGCAGCTCACTCACGCCGCCCGCCCGCGGCCACCGTCTTCCTCATGGTGGTGCACTCTACGGGTCGGGTGGTCGCGCCGGCGGGTGGGCGGCCCGACGCCCCGGTGGCCCACCGGCGTGGCGGCGGCGCCGCGCACAGCAGCATGACGACCGCCGTCGCCATGAGCGCGGGCCACCACAGCGCGATGTCGTGGACCCTGCGGTCGCCCAGCGCCACGGAGGCCGCCAGGGCGAGCGAGCACACGGCGAAGCGGAGGGAGCCACGCCGCAACGCCAACAGGAGGCAGAGCGCCGCGACAGGCCACAGGTAGTACCAGTTCATCTCCGTCTCGAGGAGGATGCGGAGGAAGAAGGCCCCCGCCACCATCGTCAGTACGGTCGGCAGGTCGTGGCGCCGGTGACATACGACGATGGCGAGGCCGGACGCGACGAGGATTGCGACCAGCCGTGTCGGCCCCCCGCCGTCGAGTCCTGGAGCCAGGTGGCTCGCCAGCGAGGTGAGCGGCGTCAAGGAGACCCACTTCAGCTGGAAGGGTTGGCGCACCAGCACGAAGAGCGTGCGATGCGTCTCGGCCAGCAGGGGGCCGGCGAGGACCACCAGGCTCGGCAGCACCAGCCACCCGACGAGGCGAGCCGCCCGGCGCCAGGTGAGGCGGGCCAGGATCGGCGCGACGGCGAGCAGGGCCAAGGGCTGGAAGGCGATGCC
Source organism: uncultured Acidimicrobiaceae bacterium (assembly GCA_963745175.1). Lineage (GTDB taxonomy): Bacteria > Actinomycetota > Acidimicrobiia > Acidimicrobiales > RAAP-2 > Bog-473. The sequence goes on along the minus strand of CAVUWK010000005.1, from coordinate 539,679 downwards.
GATGCCGAGGAGGAGAGCTGCTCGCGTGGCGCCCGCGCTGTCGCTGCGTTCCATGCTGAGCGCGGCCCAGAGGACAAAGGCCAGGGCCATGCAGTCCTCCGGGTGGCCCCAGTACCCCGCGACGTTGGCCACGCCGAGCCCGCCGACCAGCGCCAGCGCCAGGCGTCGTTGCTCCGAGAACCGCCACGCGCGCGCAGCGGCGTCGAAGGCGAACAACGCGGTGGAGGCCAGGAGGACCGCGGCGGGCCCCAACACCAACCACAGGCTCAGCGCCTCGCCTGCGGCCCGGTGGTGGGGGGAGAGCCCGACCAGCTGCCCGAGCGCCATGACGGGCGCCAGCGCGATCTCGAAGGCGGGGGGCGACGTCAGTGCGCCGTGGCGTATGTAGACGTGCGCGAAGTCCCCGTGGAGGATGGCCGACGACGAGCCCGCCAGGCTCCACAGGTCACTGGGCGCGAGGAGCCCGCCCTGCCCGCCGTGGAGGACGACATGGCCCAGGAGGCTGAAGGCCATCACTGCGACCACCATCACCACCGTGGCGAAGACGGGCGGGTTGCGGTCTTCGAGCCACACGGCCAGTCCTCGCATGTACCCCCCTCCGCGACGCGGCGAGCCGGCAGGCCAGCCATCCCTGCGTTTATCGGCAGTCCGGGGCGGGCCGATAACCTCCCTTTTCGTGAAAGTGACCATGCTGCTGTGCGACGCGGCCCAGGTGTCCGACGGCAAGCTCTACATCCTGGGTGGCGGCTGGAGCATGACCGGCCCAGACCCCGTGCCTTCCGCCGTCGCGTTGAAGATCGACGTGGACTGGCACGAGGCCGAGACGTCGCACCACTGGGAGCTCTTCTTGGAGGATGCCGACGGCCGCCCCGTCATGATGGAGACGGCCGAGGGGACCCAGCCGGTGGAGGTGCGCGGAGAGTTCACCGTGAGCCAGCCCCAGGGGATCCCGGAGGGCTCGCCGATCGACGTGGCGCTCGCGGTCAACCTGGGGCCGCTCCCGCTGGCGCCGGGCACCCGCTTCGCCTGGCGCCTGACCATCGACGGCGAGTCGCTCCCCGGCGCCAATCTGGGCTTCACCACCCGGCCCCGCCCGGAGCAAGCAGGCGAGTGACGGTCTACGACCGGCCCTTCGGCCGCTACCTGGAGGACTTCGTCCCCGGCGACGTCTATCGCCACTGGCCGGGCAAGACGATCACCGAGTACGACGACCACCTGTTCTGCATGATCACCATGAACCACCATCCGCTGCACACCAACGCGTGGTTCGCCGAGCACGAGACGGTGCAGGGCAAGAACGTCGTGGTGGGCAACCTCGTCTACTCGCTCGCGCTCGGCATGAGCGTGCCCGACGTCAGCGGCTCGTGCATCGCCAATCTGGAGGTCGAGTCGCTGCTGCACCGGTTCCCCACCTTCCACGGCGACACGATCTACGCCGAGACGCAGGTGCTCGACGCGACGCCGTCCAAGTCGAAGGACGACCGGGGCATCGTGACCGTCGAGACCAAGGCCTTCAACCAGCGCGGTGAGGAGGTCTGCTACTTCCGCCGCAAGCTGATGGTCTGGAAGGCGGCCGCCGCGCCGGCGCGGCAGCGCCCCTACGGCGACGACGTCTGGGACTGAGGCCCGGCCGCTCCGGGCCGACCGGGTCCGGCGCTTCCAGCGCCGCCTGCTGGAGTGGGGGGAGGAGCACCGGCGCGACCTGCCGTGGCGCCACACGCGGGATCCCTGGCGGATCCTCGTCTCCGAGGTCATGCTGCAGCAGACACAGGTCGACCGCGTCGTGCCCCACTACGAGCGCTTCCTCGCCGCCTTCCCGACGCCGGCGGCCTGCGCGACGGCGGGGCCGGCGGCGGTGGTGCGCCAGTGGTCGGGGCTCGGCTACAACCGGCGGGCGCTGAACCTGCACCGGGCGGCGGCGGCCGTCGTGGCCGACCACGGTGGTGCCGTCCCGCACGACGACGCGGCCTTCGCGCGCGCTGGCCGGCGTCGGGCCGTACACGGCGCGGGCGGTGCGCACCTTCGCCTTCGGGGACGACGTGGCCGCCGTCGACACCAACGGCGTGCGCGTCCTGACCCGCGGGGTGGCGGGCATGTCCCTGAACGTTCGCCGGGCGACGGCGTTGGGGGACCGCCTGGTCCCCGCCGGTGCGTCGTGGGAGTTCAACCAGGCCATGTTCGACCTGGGCGCCATCGTGTGCACGGCGGCGCGGCCCGACTGCGCGCGGTGCCCGCTGCGCCGCCAGTGCGCCTGGCGCCGCGAGGGGACGGCCACCGCCGACCCGTGGCGCTCGAGCCCGACGGCGCGGCGGCAGAGCACCTTCGCGGGCTCGGACCGCCAGGGCAGGGGGCGGCTGATCGACGCGCTGCGGAGCGGCGGTGTGGCGCGGAGCGGTCTGGCCGGCGCCTGCGGCTGGCCCGGGGACCCGACGCGGGCGGAGCGGGTGGCCGCGGCGGTGGTCGCCGAGGGGTTCGCCCGGTGGTCCGGCGGGAAGGAGCCCGTCCTCGGTCTGCGCTGAGGGCGGACCGTCGAGGCGGGCCGCCGCCCCCGTGCGTGCCCTCAGGAGGCGGTCAGGAAGTTGAGGATGTGGCGGTTGACGACCTCGGGCCGCTCCACGTGGAGGAAGTGGCCGGCGGCGTCGACGATCTCCACGGCCGAGCCCTCCGCCAAGAAGTCGAGCGGGGACCCCATGGACGAGAGCAGCATGCAATTGTCGTCGCGGCCATGGAGGTACAGCGTCGGCTTCGGGGTCGGGAGCAGTGACGCGGCCTGTTCGTCGGCCAGCTCGGACACCTGCAGCGAGGGGTCGTAGAGCGCGCGGTAGTAGCCGATGGCGGCCACGATGCGCTCGGGGTCGCCGATGGACTCCTTCACGCGGGCCACGTCCCAGGTCCCGTCGTAGCCGGGAGACCAGTCGCGCCAGAGGTGGTCGATGAAGGAGTAGTCATCGAGCGGCAGCGCCATCTCGGCCAGCGGGGAGAGGAAGAAGAACATGTACCAGCTCTTCTGCAGCTGCGCGTAGGTGAGGAGCGACATGCCGATGGACGCCGTCGGCGGGACCGCCGCCGTCACGGCCCGGCGCCAGCGCTGCGGTTGGTGGGCCACCGCGCCATAGGTGGCCAGCGCGCCCCAATCGTGGCCGACGATCACGGCGTCGGGACCGGCGCCCAGGGCCTCGTGCAGCGCGGTGATGTCCTGCACCAGGGCGCCGATCTGGTAGCGCCCGTCGGCGGGGACAGGCGTGGGAGCGTAGCCGCGCAGGAACGGGGCGACGGCGTGGAAGCCGCAAGCCGCCAGTTCGGGCAGCAGGTACCGCCAGGTGTGCGCCGTGTCGGGGAACCCGTGCAGGCACAGGGCGAGCGGCCCGTCGTCGGGCCCGTCGCTCAGGCAGGCGAACTCCAGCCCGTTGGCGGTGATGGTCCGTTGCTCCATGGGTGCAGAACGTACTGCTCCGGCGCAGACTAACGTCGCGTGGGTGAACGTCACGTTCTACGGCGTGCGGGGGTCGTGCCCGTGCTCGGGCGATCGGTACCGGCGCTACGGGGGGAACACCTCGTGCCTCGTCATCGACATCGAGGGCGACGAGCCGCTCATCGTCGACCTGGGCACCGGTCTGCGGGCGCTACGGTGACGTCCTGCAGCGGGAGGTGCGTGCGCTCGGGACACCGATGCACGCCACCGCGCTCCTGACCCATCTGCACTTCGACCACATCTTGGGGATCCCGTTCTTCAGCCCGCTGCACGACCCCGGCGCGCGCCTCACCGTGTACGGGCCGGCGCAGCCGAAGGGCAGCCTGAAGGACGCGCTGCATGCGGCCGTGCAGCCGCCCGTCTTCCCGATCCACATGGAGCAATTCCGCGGGGAGCTCATCACCGTCGATGTCGGTGCCGAGGACTTCTCGGTCGGGCAGGCCAAGGTGATGGCCCGGCCTATTCCCCACGCCGGGGTGACGCTCGGTTTCCGGATCGAGGCAGAGGGCCGCTCCGTCGCCTACATGTCCGATCACCAGGCCCCGCTCGACCGCCGGGCCATCCCCGAGGCCGTCCTCGAGTTGTGCCAGGACGTGGATCTGCTGATCCACGACGGCCAGTACACCGACGACGAGTTCTCGTCCAAGGCCGACTGGGGCCACTCGACCGCCGCCTACGCCGTCCACGTGGCCGCGGAGGCGGGGGTGAAGCGGCTCCTGCTCTCGCACCACGACCCCTCGCACACCGACCGCGAGCTCGACCGCATTCTCAATCAGGCCCGCCGGCTTCCCGAGGCCAAGCTCGTCGAGGACGTGTCCTCGGCGCACGAATCCCAGTCGATCGACCTCGGCAAGGCATAGGCAACAAGACGTGTCGGGCCTCGACCAGGCCCGGTTCCGCGAAGTGCTCGGCCACTTCGCCACCGGCGTCACCATCGTCACGGCGCTGGAGGAGGGCGAACCGGTCGGCTTCTCGTGCCAGTCGTTCGGCGCGCTCTCGCTCGACCCGCCGATGGTGATCCTCGCCCCGGCCCGCAGCTCGACGAGTTGGCCCCGCATCGCCCAGGCGGGCGCGTTCTGCGTGAACATCCTCGGCGAGCACCAGGAGGCGCTGTGCCGTGCCTTTGCCATCTCGGGCGGCGACAAGTTCGAAGGCGTCGGTTGGTCGCAGGGCATCACGGGCTCGCCCGTGATCGACGGATCCCTTGCGGTCGTCGAATGCCGGTTGGGCGACATCTTCGACGGCGGCGACCACGAGCTCGTCACCGGCCACGTGGTCGCCATGGATGTCGGCGAGGGCAGCCCGTTGCTCTTCTACCGGTCGGGCTTCGGACGTTTCGCCCCCTGACACGGCAGCCGCTACCGTTCGCCCGATGCCAGAGCTGATCCCTTCCGCAGTGATCGACGATGTCGTCCTGGTGCGGCCCGACGTGCACGGCGACGAGCGCGGCCGCTTCGTCGAGACCTACCGGCGCAGCTGGTTCCCGAGTGGCCGCGAGATGGTGCAGGGCAACCGCTCGGAGAAGCAGGCCGGCGCGCTGGTCGGCCTGCACTTCCACCTCCACCAGGCCGACTACTGGTACGCCTTGCGCGGGCGCCTCCGTGTGGTCCTGCACGACCTGCGCATCGGGTCGAGGACGGACGGGGCGACCCAGATGATCGACCTCGACGGCGACGTCGACCTGGGCGTCTACATCCCGCCCGGGGTGGCCCACGGATTCGCCGCCCTGACCGACATCCTGCTGACCTACCTCGTGGACAACTACTACGACCCCGCCGACGAACTCGGGTTGGCCTGGGACGACCCCGCTGTCGGCGCCGACTGGGGGATCTCCGCGCCGGTCCTCTCCGAGCGGGACCGGAGCAACCCGCGGCGCAGTGACATCCCCGAGGAGATCCGCCCCCGCCTGGTCTCCTGAGGCAGTGCGGGCGCCCGGATGCGGGCGCGTCCGGAGGCCTGGCACCGCCCTGATCGCGCCCGCGACGCCGCCGGTCGGGCCGCGGTGCTACTCCCCCCGCAGATCCTGTTGAATATGGGGCGGTGCTGATCGGTTGGCTAGTCGGTGTCGTGGTCGTGTTGGGCGTCACCGCGGTCGTGCTCCTGCTCCGGCGCTCCCACGACGACGTGCACTCCGTGGAGCACTACCACCGCCAGCTCCACACGCTCGAGGAGATCCGGACGCACCCGACCGGCGGCGCGGAGAATGGCGCCGACAGCGCGGCGTATCCCGCCAGCGCCTTCCATGTCTCGGGCTCGTCGACGGTGCGACTCACCGAGCCCGGGCGGCCCATCGTGCCCCCGATACCCCCGCCGCCCGTGCCCAACCCCTCCGAGCCGGTGGCGTTCGACGACGCCCACCCCGAGCCGGTCCCCGCGACCTTCATGACCGGGAACGAGGACCGGGTCATCCACTCCATCAACCACCGCCCCCGCCGCCTCGGCGGGCCCGCCGCCGCGGTGGCCGCCGTCGTCGTGCTGATCGTGGTGCTGATCATCACGGGCTTGCACTCCGACACCCCGAAGCACCACGGGAAGTCAGCCACCGCCGCCACCACGACGCCGCCGCACCCGGCAACGGGCCATCATGCGACCGACCATCATCACACGACCGTCACCACGACGAGCACCACCGCGGCGCCGGCGGTCTCGGCACCGGCGACGGTGTCGGCGCACTTGGCGAACTACACGGTGGCCGCGCCGAGCTTCTCGCTGAACGTCGCCGCCACTACGGGCGAGTGCTGGATCGACGTCACCAACTCGGCGACCGGCTCGGTGCTCTTCACGACGACACTCCTCGCCGGCCAGTCACACACCATCGCCGCCACCGGACCGGTGACCGTCATCGCCGGCGCGCCGGGCGCCTTCACGGCAACGGTCAACGGCGCGCCGGTGACGCTGCCCCTGGGCAATCAGGCTCCGTTCACGTTGCACTTCCTGACGGCGTCGGCCACGCCGTCGGGTTAACCCTCGGCCGCCGCCGGTCCGCGTTCGTCAGCCAGTCCCAGGACGTCGAGAAGGAAGGCGTACACCAGCGCCTCCTCCTTCCAGGCGTCGTAGCGGCCGGATGGGCCGCCGTGGCCGGCGCCCAGCTCGGTCTTGAGGAGCACCCTGGTCGAGGGGGACTGGGCCCGCAGCTTGGCCACCCACTTGGCCGGCTCCCAGTAGGCCACCCGGGGGTCGTTCAGCCCGCCCGTGACGAAGAGGTCGGGATAGATGCGCGGCGAGCCGTCCGGGTTCTGCCCCGTCACGTTGTCGTAGGGCGAGTAGGTGAGCATGCGGCGGTACGCCGACTCGTCGGCCAGGGGATTGCCCCATTCCTCCCACTCGCCGACCGTGAGGGGCAGCTCGTCGTCGAGCATGGTGGTGACGCAGTCGACGAAGGGCACCTCGGCCACCAGAGCGCGGAAGAGCTCGGGCGCCTGGTTGGCCACGGCGCCGATGAGCAGGCCGCCGGCGGAGCCGCCCCGTCCCACCAGCCGGCCCGGGCGTGCGAGCCCGGCGTCGAGCACGTGCCGCGCGCAGGCGATGAAGTCCGAGAACGTGTTGGCCTTGTGCTCCATCCGCCCGCCCTCGTACCAGGCGCGCCCCATCTCGCCGCCGCCGCGGACGTGCGCGATGGCGAAAGCCACGCCGCGGTCGAGAGGGACAGACGGTGGGGCGAGAAGGTCGGGTCGATGCTGATCTCGTAGGCGCCGTAGCCGTAGAGGACCAAGGGAGCGGGGAGCTCGAGATCCTTGCGGTGCACGACCGAGAGCGGAACCCGCGTCCCGTCGGGGGCGACGGCCCACTCCCGGTAGGTGGTGTAGCGGGACGCGTCGAAGTCGCCCAGGACGGGCTCCTGCTTGAGCAGCGTCTCCTCGCGCTCGGCCAGGGTGATCTGCAGCACGCTCGACGGCGTCACGAGCGACGTGCGACCGAAGCGCAGCGCCGGCACGTCCGGCTCGGGGTTCGCCCCCAGCCAGGTCGACGAGGGGCTCTCGATGGAGGGGATGATCCAGCCCGACCCGAGGAGGTCGCCCGCGAAGGGGTCGCCCGTCGGGGAGCGGGAGGACCCGCACCTGGGTCTGGGCCTCGGCCCGCTCGCTGAGGACGACCACGCTGCTGAAGGCATCGACGTCCTCGACGCGCGTGCCCGGGCGGTGCGCCACCACCTCGCGCCAGGCCGCATCGGCAGCGACGCCGTTGCCGAGTGCGTCGTCGGGTGCGGCGAGGACGCGGAAGTCCTGCGCGTCCTCGTTGGTCAGGGCGAGGAACCAGCCGGCTCCTCCCGACGCGGGCGTGAGGTGGTCGACGGCGTACTCCACCCCTTCGCGGCGGGGGAGCACGACCCGGGGCTCGCCGAGGGGATCGGCCGAGAGGAGTGCAAGCCACTCGGTGGTGTTGGTGCTGTGCAGGCCGATCAGCACGAAGGCGGTGTCCCGGGTCGACCCGGTGCCGAGCGAGAAGCGCCGGTCCGCCTCCTCGAAGACGAGGACGTCGTCGGCCGGGTCGCTCCGCAGCCGGTGGCGCCACAACTGGAAGGGCCGCTGCGCCTCGTCCAGGCGGACGTAGAACACGTAGTCGGCCGCGGCCGACCAGGCCAGGCCGTACCCGGTGTCGGGCACGGCCTCGGGGGCGGCCGCGACCTCGGCGTCGAGCGGGCGGAAGCGCAGCTCGTACTTCTCGTTGCCGCGGTGGTCGGTCGAGTAGGCCAGCCAGCGGTGGTCGTGGCTCACGACCGCACTGCCGACGGCGAAGTACTCCGAGCCCTCGGCCAGCGCGTTCTCGTCGAGCAGGATCTGCTCCTCCTGGCCGGGCTCGCCGGCCGGCGGCAGCTCCTGGCGGCCACGCGCGGGCCGCCGGCAGTGGATGCCGTAGTCCTTCCCCTCCTCGGTGCGCGAGTAGTACCACCACGGCCCACGGCGCGTCGGCACCGACATGTCGGTCTCCTTGATCCGCGCCTTCATCTCCTCGAAGAGCCCGGTGCGCAGGGCGGCGAGCGGCGCCGCCTCCTGGTCGGTGTAGGCGTTCTCGGCCTCCAGGTAGGCCAGGACCTCGGGGTCTTCGCGCTCGCGGAGCCAGAACCAGGGGTCCTCGCGGTCGTCGCCGTGGGCCGAGATGACGTGGGGGCGCAGGGGTGCGCTGGGGGGGCTGGCCATAGGATGGAGAGCCTGCCACGCTGGCGACACGCCAGTGCGCCGCTGGAGACGTTTCGGCTGGCCCGGGTAGTTGTTACTATCTCTATAGGGGAAATTCCCCCTTGCTTCCGACTTCAGGAGCCACATGGCCACCACGGATCTCGACCTCGGGCGGTACCAGCTCGGGTGGAGCGACGCCGAGGACTACGTCTTCAAGCCCAAGAAGGGGCTGAACGAGTCGATCGTGCGCGAGATGTCGGAGATGAAGAACGAGCCGCAGTGGATGCGGGACTTCCGGCTCCGCGCCCTCAAGCACTTCGAGCGCAAGCCGATGGCCCCCTGGTTCGCCACGCAGATGCCGAACCTCGACTTCGACGACATCTTCTATTACATCAAGCCCACCGGCGGGCAGGTGGACAAGTGGGAGGACCTCCCCGACGCCATCAAGAACACGTACGAGAAGCTGGGCATCCCCGAGGCGGAGCGCAAGTACCTGTCCGGTGTCACCGCACAGTACGAATCCGAAGTCGTCTTCCACCGCAACCGCGAGGACCTCGAGGAGCAGGGCGTCCTCTTCTGCGACATGGACACCGCGGTGCGCGAGTACCCCGAGCATCGTCCGCAAGTGGTTCGGCAAGATCATCCCGCCCAACGACAACAAGTTCGCCGCCCTCAACTCGGCCGTGTGGTCGGGCGGCTCCTTCATCTACGTCCCGCCGGGCGTGAAGGTGGACATGCCGCTGCAGGCCTACTTCCGGATCAACGCCGAGAACATGGGCCAGTTCGAGCGCACGCTGATCATCGCCGACGAGGGCTCGCAGGTGCACTACATCGAGGGCTGCTCCGCCCCCGTGTACTCGACCGACTCCCTCCACTCGGCCGTCGTCGAGCTGGTCGCCCTGCCCGGGTCGCGCATCACCTACACGACCATCCAGAACTGGTCGACCAACGTCTACAACCTGGTCACGAAGCGGGCCCGGGCCGAGGCCGAGGCGCACGTCGAGTGGATCGACGGCAACATCGGCTCACGGCTGACCATGAAGTACCCCTCGGTGTACCTGATGGGGCCCAAGGCCAGCGGTGAGGTCCTGTCCGTGGCCTACGCCGGCGCGGGCCAGCACCAGGACGCCGGCGCCAAGATGTTCCACATCGCCCCGGAGACGACGTCGACCATCGTGTCGAAGTCGATCTCCAAGGACGGCGGCATCACCACCTACCGGGGCAAGGTGCACGTGGACCCCGAGGCGTACGGCGCCAAGTCCTTCGTGCGCTGCGACGCCCTGCTCCTCGACGACGAGTCCATCTCCGAGACCAAGCCCTACATGGAGGTCGGCGAGCGCAGCGCCCGCATCGGCCACGAGGCCACCGTCTCGAAGGTCGGCGACGACCAGCTCTTCTACCTGATGAGCCGGGGGCTCTCCGAGCAGCAGGCCATGGGCATGATCGTCAACGGCTTCATTGAGCCGGTGACCCGCACGCTGCCGATGGAGTACGCCGTGGAGTGGAGCCGCCTCATCGAGCTGCAGATGGAAGGCTCGGTCGGCTGAACCGCAACCCCGCCTGCGGCGTGGCACCATAGAACGGTGCCGATGCGCGAGGAATGCACCCACTTCCAGAGCCGGACCTACGCCTCGGGCGAGGCCGCCCGCTTCTGCGTGCTCGACCTCGCGCCCGAGGCGCCGTGGCGCTGCCCCGACAACTGCCCCTCGTACCAGCCGGCGCATGGCCGACGTGGGCTGGGTGCACGGCAGCCTGGTGGAGCCGGCTCTCGAGGAGGAGCCCGGTGCGGGCGGCGCGGACGTCGCCGAGCTGCTCGGCTCGGCCGAGGACATCGTGAACGAGGTCGCCCCGGACGTGCTCGACGAGGTCCGGGCCGAGGACGCCCGCCGCGACCGCTCCGCCAACCGCTGGTGGCGCCGCAAGCGCTGAGGCGGCGCCGGTCTGCCTAGCGGCCGGTGAACTTCGGCGGGCGCTTCTCCATGAAGGCGGTGACCGCCTCGGTGAGGTCGTCGGAGGCCAGCATGCCGGCGTTCCAGGTGGCCACGTAGTCGAGGCCCTCGGCCACGGTCCGCCCCTCGTTGGCCGCCAGCACGGCCTTGGTGCCCTGCACGGCGATGGGGGAGTTGGCCGCGATCTCCGCCGCCAGCGTGTGCGCCGCCTTCTGCACGCCTTCGGCGTCGGCCGCCACGTCGTTGACCAGCCCGATCTCCTTGGCCCGCTCGGCGCTGATGTCCTTGCCGGTGAAGGCCAGCTCGGCCAGGTGTCCGGCGCCGATGATGGCGGGCAGCCGCTGCAGGCTGCCGAGGTCGGCCACGATGGCCATCTTGGCCTCGCGCACCGAGAACACGGCGTCCGCCGAGGCCAGGCGGATGTCGCAGGCGGCGATGAGGTCCACCCCACCGCCGATGCAGTAGCCGTGCACGGCCGCGATGACCGGCTTGGGGCAGCGCGCCACCGCGGTCGATGGCGTCCTGGAGCCGGAGGACGTTGGCGCGGGCCGACCGGGCGCGGGCCGCCATGGAGGGGCGTGACGAGCCGCCGCCCGAGTCCCCGCCCCCGCCGCTGAGCATGCCCCCCATGGCCTTGAGGTCCAGGCCGACCGAGAAGTGGGGGCCCTGGGCTGCGATGACGACGGCCCGCACCGCCGTGTCCGCGGACAGCACATCCATGGCCCGGGGCAGGTCCCGCCACAGGTCCACGCCCATGGCGTTGCGGGCCTCGGGCCGGTCCAGCCACAAGGTGGCCACGGCCTCCGCCTCGGTGTGCTCGATGCGCAGCACCGGTGACTCGAAATCGACGATCTCTCCCATGTCCGGAAGGCTAATCGGCCTGGTGGGGAGGTCAGTGGGGACCAGTAGAGTGCATGGGCCACATTGGCGATCCCGAAAGAGAGCGTGACCCTGCACACCTTCACCGCCGAGGCTTCCGCGGGCCTGACCGGACCGGACTGGCTGCGCGGGCGGCGGGCCGCCGGCTACGAGGCGTTCGCGTCGTGCCGGTTGCCCTCGGAGAGCGAAGAGGTCTGGCGCTACTCGCCGATCAACGCCCTGGCCCTCGATGATTTCGGGCCTCCGACGAACGACGGGCCGGCCCCGGCGGGCGACCAGCTGCTGGCCGCGTTGACGACGGCGCTCGGCCCGCTCGCCGGGAGCGTCCTCGTGCACAACGGCAGGGCCGGCGCCTTCACGACACCCGGCCCGGCGGCGGAGGGATTCGCCTTCGGGCGGGCCGACGACGTGGCGGGGTCGTCCGCCATGCTCGGCGCCGTCCAGGAAGGTGGCGACGCCCTGGTGCGCCTCAACGACGCCTTCGCACCCGACCCCGTGTTCGTCGACGTGCCCGACGGCGTGGACGCTGGCGCGCCGGTGCTCATCGTGCATTGGTGCGACGGCGCGTCCGCCTTCCCCCGCACGAGCGTGCGCATCGGAGTGGGATCGCGCCTGTCCGTCGTCGAGGTCTTCGCCGGGGCCGAGGGGACCGAGCGCACCCTCGTCGTGCCGGTCACCGAGTTGGCCGCCGCCGACGGCGCGTCGCTCTCGTATGTCTCGCTGCAGATCCTCGGCAAGGACGCCTGGTCGATCGCCCGCCTGGCCGCCCGCGGCGGGGGCCGCTCGGTGTTGCGCACCTTCACCGTCGGCCTCGGCGCCTCCTACGACCGGGTCCGGGCGGACGTCTCGGTCGACGGACGGGACGCCCGCAGCGAGATCCTCTCGGCCTACCTCGGCGACGGGAGCCAGGTGCACGACATCCGCACCCTGCAGGACCACGTCGCACCGCGCACGACGAGCGAGCTGCTGTGCCAGGGTGCGGTCGCCGGGACGTCGCGCTCGGTCTACAGCGGGTTGATCCGGGTGCACCGCGGGGCGGTACGCAGCGATGCCCGCCAGACCAACCACAACCTCGTGCTCGACGAGGGGGCCCATGCCGACTCGGTGCCCAACCTCGACATCCTGGAGAACGACGTACGGTGCTCCCACGCGTCGACGGTGGGGCCGATCGACGAGGACCAGCGCTACTACATCGAGTCACGCGGCGTGGTGCCCGAGATCGCCGAGGGGCTCATCGTCCGTGGCTTCTTCGATGCCATCATCGACCGGTCTCCCGTCCCCGAAGTGGTCCCGTTGCTCCAGCGTGAGGTGCACGACCGTCTCGACGTCGCCCTGGGCGGCCGTGCCCTGCCCGCCGGTGTCTGAGAGGGTGGCGCTCTGCGCGTCCGACGACCTGGCCTCCGGCGAAGCGCGGCGCTTCGACGTGTCCGGCCGCCGAATTGCGCTGGTGCGCATCGGCGACTCGTTCTACGCGCTCGACGACGAGTGCAGCCATGAGGACTACTCGCTGTCCGAGGGCGAGGTGTGGGTCGAGGACTGCGAGATCGAGTGCCCCCGCCACGGCAGCACGTTCGACCTGGTGACCGGCAAGCCCTGCTCGCTCCCCGCGACACAGCCCGTCGCCGTCTACGACGTCGAGGTGGAGGACGGCACCGTCTCCGTGGTGCTGCCGTGACCGCCGAGCACGTGTTCGAGGTACGCGGCCTCCACGCCACGGCCGGCGGCAAAGAGGTCCTGCACGGGATCGACCTGACGGTGCGCAGCGGTGAGGTCCACGTGATCATGGGCCCCAACGGCTCGGGCAAGAGCACGCTGGCCCACGCGCTCATGGGTCGCCCGGGCACCGAGGTCACCGCGGGCTCCATCACCATGGACGGCCAGGAGCTCACCGGCCTGCCGGCGTGGCAGCGCGCCCGCGCCGGTCTGTTCCTGGCGCTGCAGCACCCGGTGGAGGTCCCCGGCGTCGGCCTGCACTCGCTGCTGGCCGCCGCGGCGGCGGGCGAGGGCGCGGGCGCCATCGACGGGCAAACAGCCGCCGCCCTGCAAGAGCGCATGCAAGAGGAGGCCAAGGCCGTCGGCCTCGACGCCCGCCTCCTGCGCCGTCCCCTCAACGTCGATCTCTCGGGTGGCGAGCGCAAGCGCACCGAGATGGTGCAGCTCGGCGTCATCCGGCCCGCCGTCTGCATCCTCGACGAGGTCGACTCGGGTCTCGACGTCGACGCCCTGGGCGAGGTGGCGCGCCGCCTGCAGCACGCCACCACCGAGTGGGGTGTGGGGTTGCTCGCCATCACCCACTTCAACAAGTTCCTGGTGGAGCTCGAGGCGGACCTGGTGCACGTGCTGGTGGGCGGCCGCATCGTTGCCACGGGCGATGCAGCGCTGGCGCTGCAGCTCGAGCAGACCGGCTACGCGGGGTACCAGGACAAACGCTGAGCGGCGACGGCCGGCGAGCGGGATCCACCCGCACACCGCCTGCCGCCACCTGCGCAACGGCGCTTGGTACCGTTCTTCTCTATGGCGAACGGTCGTCCGACGGGCGACGGGTCGGATCGCTCCCCCGAAAAACGCCGCGGCAGGCACGCGAACCAAGAGGGGTTGTCCGCGCTCGGAAGGCAGATGCGCTCCGGGCCCGAAGGCGAGAGCGTGGCCAACGAGTCAGGCCTGAAGGCGTTGGGTGCTCGCATCGACTCCGAGCGGAGCCGGCGGAGCCGGTCCAAGGTGCGTCGCAGCGGGAAGCCCCGGTGGAGCGCTGGCAAGAAGACGGTCGTGGCGCTGTGTGCGCTCCTCGTGCTCGCTGTGGCCGTCGTGGGCGGCGGCTACGGCTACCTCTGGTACCGCTACAACCAGATCAGCAAGGTGCACATCAGTGACGAGGTGGCGGCAGCGAGCGGTGCGCCCTTCAACATCCTCGTCATCGGCTCGGACACCCGTGTGGGGGAGTCGGCCGCGGCGGCCCAGGCGTTCGGCTCTTCCTCGCTTGTCACCGGGCAGCGAAGCGACGTCGTGCAACTCTGGCGGGTGACGCCGTCGACCAAGCAGATCCAGATCGTCTCCATCCCCCGCGACACCGTGGTCTCCATGCTGCCGCCGGACGTGTCACAGTTCGGCACCTACAACCGCATCAACTCGTCCTACAACTCCGGCCCGAACCAGCTGGTCAAGACGATCACGGCCAACTTCGGCATCCCCATCAACCACGTGGTCCAGGTCGACTTCTCGGGCTTCCAGGACGCCGTCCAGGCCCTCGGTGGGGTCTACCTCGACTTCCCGTACCCGGCCAAGGACGCGTACTCGGGCCTCGACATCACGACCCCCGGCTGCCAGCTGCTGAACGGGGCGCAGGCGCTGGCCGTGGCGCGGGCCCGCCACTACGAGTACTACACCGACGGCTACTGGCATACCGACGGGACGAGTGACTTCGGGCGGATCGAGCGCCAGGACGTGTTCCTCAAGGCGCTGATCACCTCGGCCAAGTCGAAGGTGAACCCGCTCACGGTCAACGCCTTCATCGGCTCGGTCCACGAGGGCGTCACCATCGACGACAGCTTCGGCTTCAACCAGCTGATCGGGCTGGCCCTGACGTACCACTCCTTCGACCCGACCAACCTGCAGGGGCAGACGCTGCCGACCGAGGCCGCCAACGGTTTCGGCGATCTCGGCGACGTGCTGACGGTCCAGCAGCCCGAGGCGCAGCAGATGCTGGTCAACATCTTCGGCTCCCTGCCGGCGCCGACCAACCCCCCGCCCGACGCCGAGGGCAACCCCAACCCTCCCCCCGTCATCACGCCCACGACAGTGCCGCCGGCCAGTTCGGGCACGCCGGCGTCCGGGTCCGGGTCCGGGTCCGCCCCGACCACCACCACGACGGTCCCCCCGCCGTCCTTCGACCCGACGACCTGCAGCCCGAGCTGAGCTCTTCGTTCGTTGTCGGAAGCGCCAGGGATTTCCCCCGCACCCACCGAACTCTCAACGGGTCTGTTCAGAGTCCGGAAAAAACACCGGCCGACGTGCCGGAGTCCGCGTCCCGAGCCGGAGCGGCGGCCGGCTGGGCAGCTAAGAGGCTTCCGCCGCCACCTCGTCGAGGCCCTGGGCCAGGGCGTTCCAGCTCAGGGTGGCGCACTTGATGCGCACCGGGAACTTCACCACGCCCTGGAGCGCGGCCAGCTCGCCCAGCTTGTCGAGGTCGATCTCCTCGGGCTCGCCCGACACCACCTCGGACCCGTCCACCTCGGCGCCGTCTTCGCCGTGGTCGTGGTCCAGGGCGGCCTCGTGGATCGACATCATCCCCTTGAAGGTCGAGATGAGCCGGCGCACCTCGCCGACCGGCTTGCCCTTGACGGCGGCCGACATCAGCGAGGCCGAGGACTGGCTGATGGAGCAGCCCGAGCCACCGATCTTGAGGTCGGCCAGGGTGCCGTCCTCGACGACCATCGACACCACGACCTCGTCGCCGCACAGGGGGTTGAAGCCCTCCACCCGGTGGGCGGGCGGGGAGTCCAGCTCGCCGCGGTTCCGGGGCGAGCGGTAGTGGTCGAGGATGATCTCGCGGTACAGCTCTTCGAGGTCGGCCATTAGCCGAACAATCTACCGGCTTCGAGCAATCCCTCGATCAGCACCTCGATGTCGTGCTCGTCGCTGAACAGGGACAACGAGGCGCGGGCGGTGGCCTGGACGCCGAGCCGGCGCATCAGCGGCTTGGCGCAGTGGTGGCCCGGACGGACGCACACGCCGAACTGGTCGAGCACCTGGGCCAGGTCGTGCGCGTGCACGTCGCGGTAGGCCAGCGAGAGCACGCCGCCGCGGTCGTCGCCCGCCGGCGGCCCGAACACCCGCACGTCGGATCCCAGCTTCTCGTCCAGCCGGGCCAGGGCGTGGTTGGTCAGCGCCAGCTCGTGGGCCCGGATGCGGTCCATGCCGATGTCGTTCAGGTATCGGATGGCGGCCGTGAGGCCGACCGCCTCGGCGATGGGCGGCGTGCCCGCCTCGAAGCGCGCCGGTGGCGGCGCGGGCCGGAAGCCGTCGAGCTTGACGTCGAGGATCATGCCGCCGCCGCCGAGGAAGGGCGGCATGGCCTCGAGCAGTTCGGCGCGGCCCCACAGGACGCCGATGCCGGTCGGGCCCATCATCTTGTGGCCCGAGAAGGCCACGAAGTCGACCCCGAGCTCGCGCACGTCGACCGGTGCGTGCGGAACGAGCTGCGCGCCGTCGGCCACGACCACCGCGCCGGCACCGTGCGCCGCGTCCGCCACGACGCGCACCGGGTTGATCGTGCCGAGCACGTTCGACATGCAGGACACGCCGACGACCTTGACGCCGTCGACCAGGCGATCGAGGTCGTCGAGCACGAGGCGCCCGTCGCCGTCGATCGGGATGTAGCGCAGGTCGAGGCCGCCCAGCTCCTCGGAGAGGATCATCCAGGGCACGATGTTGGCGTGGTGCTCCATCTCGGTCAGCAGCACGGCGTCGCCGGCGCGCAGGTTGGCCCGGCCCCAGGACTGCGCCACCAGGTTGAGCGACTCGGTCGTGTTCTTGGTGAAGACCACCTCGTGGGCGGGGTCCGGGGCGCCGATGAAGCGGCCGGCCACGACACGGGCCCGCTCGTACAGCGCCGTGGCCTCCTCGGCGGTGGCGTAGACGCCGCGGTGCACGTTGGCGTGCGTCGTCTCGTAGTAGCGCGCCATGGCGTCGATGACGGCGCGGGGCTGCAGCGCGGAAGAGGCGGAGTCGAGATACACGATCGGGCGCCCGTTGACCCGGCGCGTCAGCAGCGGGAAGTCCTTGCGCAGCGCCTCCACGTTGAGCGGCGCCGCCGGCGATCCGGTCGGAGCGACGGAGCGCGGCGTCATCGCCAGCCCTCGTAACCCGCCGTCTCGACCCGGGAGGCCAGCTCGGGGCCGCCGCTCGCCACGATGCGCCCGTCCATCAAGATGTGCACCACGTCGGGCACCAGCTCCGCCAGCAGGCGCGAGTAGTGGGTGATGGCGAGCACGCCGAGCTCGGGGCGCGCCTCGCGCACGGCCCGCACGCCGCGCCCGACGACGCGCAACGCGTCGATGTCGAGGCCCGAGTCCGTCTCGTCGAGCACGGCGACCAGCGGTTCGAGCAGCGCCATCTGCAGGATCTCGTTGCGCTTCTTCTCGCCGCCGCTGAAGCCCTGGTTGAGGTGCCGGCTGGCGAACGAGGTGTCCATGCCGAGCCGCTCCATCCACTCGGTCATGAGCACCCGCACCTCGAGGACCGAGACCTCGTCGCTGCCCTTGCGGGCCGCCATGGCCTGGCGCAGGAACTGGGTCACCGACACGCCCTCGATCGACTCGGGGTACTGGAAGGCGAGGAAGAGGCCGGCCTTGGCCCGCACGTCGGTCGCCCAGCCGGTGACGTCCTCGCCGTTGAGGAGGATGGAGCCGGCGGTCACCGTGTAGGCGGGGTGGCCCATCAGCGCGCCGGCCAGCGTCGACTTCCCGGCGCCGTTGGGCCCCATCAGGGCGTGGATCTCGCCCGCCCCGACCGTGAGGTCGACGCCGCGCAGGATGGCGCCGTCCTCCGCCGAGACGTGGAGGTCCCGGATCTCGAGCAGCGGGGGGGTGGCGCTCATTGCTAAAAGCTTACCGTTTTGGTCGGGTTTTCCGGTACGGCCCGCCGCGACGGGTCCGGCGGACTCCCCGCGGCGGCCCTCACCAACCCCGCTCGACCCATTCAGCCAGGTGAGGGGACTCGTTGCCCACCGTGGTGGAGTCGCCGTGGCCGGGCAGGACCAGGGTGTCGGCGTCGAACTTGGCGAAGATGCGGCGGTCGATGGACTCGATGATGGTGGCGAAGTCCGCGTTCTCGAACGTCGTGTTGCCCGGGCCCCCGGGGAAGAGGGTGTCGCCCGTGAACAGGAGGTTCGTGCCCTCGACGGCGAAGCAGATGGAGCCCGGGGTGTGGCCAGGGGTGGCCAGGGTCTTGAGGCGCAGGTCGCCCACGCTGAGCTGCTCGTCGTCCTCGAGGATGAGGTCGTAGCTCGGCAGCATGCCGGCGTCGGCGCTGGTCACGGCGACGGAGATGCCGGCGTCGCGCACGGCGGGCACGGCCTGGATGTGGTCCCAGTGCCCGTGGGTCTCGACCACCTGGTTCACGCCCAGCCGCCGGCAGATCTCGAGCAGCTCCTCGTGCTCGTTGGCGGCGTCGATCAGCATGGCGTCGCCCGTGCGGCGGCAGCGGAGGATGTAGACGTTGTTGTCCATCGGGCCGACCACGATCTGGTGGACCTCGGCGGCCGCGTCGCTCCAGATCTGCTCCAGCTGTCCCATGACCCCAGCGTGGCACAGCTGAGCCGTCCGTTCCGCACGGAGCCGGGGCATCTGGTCGGGCCGCCCCCTTGTCTGGTAGACACCCTGGTAGACCAAGCGACGCACCGCCGGCCGGGCTGCCGGGGGGAGAGGCAGAGGAGCCCTGGCATGAATTTCGCCTTCAGTGACGAGCAGGAGGAGCTGCGCGCCGCGGTGCGCCGGTTCCTGGCCGAGAAGTCGCCCGAGACCGAGGTCCGCCGCCTCATGGACACCACCGAGGGCTACGACCCGGCGGTGTGGAGCCAGATGGCCGACCAGCTCGGCCTGCAGTCGCTGACCATCCCCGAGGAGTTCGGCGGCTCGGGCTTCACCTACGTCGAGCTGCTCGTCGTGCTCGAGGAGATGGGCGCCGCCCTGCTGTGCGCGCCGTTCTTCTCCTCGGTGGCGCTGGCCGCCAACGCGCTGCTCACCTCGGGCGACGACGAGGCCAAGAAGAGCTACCTGCCCGGCATCGCCTCGGGCGAGACGATCGCCACCCTCGCCATCACCGAGGACAACGGCAAGTGGGACTTCAGCGGGATCGAGTGCGCGGCCACGCAGAAGGGCGACGGCTGGGTGCTCGACGGCCACAAGATGTTCGTCATCGACGGCCACGTGGCCAACCTCATCATCGTGGCCGCCCGCACGCGCTGCGGGCGTCTCGCTCTTCGCCGTGCCCGGTGACGCATCGGGCCTGACCCGCACGCCGCTGCCGACGATGGACCAGACGCGCAAGCAGGCCCGGCTCGAGTTCTCCGGCACGCCCGGCCACGCTCATCGGCACCGACGGCGGCGCCGAGCCCGGCCTGTCCAAGACGCTCGACCTGGCCGCGGTGGCGCTGGCCGCCGAGCAGGTCGGTGGCGCCCAGCGCGTGCTCGACGCCTCGGTCGAGTACGCCAAGACGCGCATCCAGTTCGGCCGGCCGATCGGCAGCTTCCAGGCCATCAAGCACAAGTGCGCCGACATGCTGCTCGAGGTCGAGTCGGCCAAGTCGGCCGCCTACTACGCCGCCTGGGCCGCGGCCGAGGACTCCGACGAGCTCCCCGTCGTGGCCAGCCTGGCCAAGTCCTACTGCTCGGAGGCCTACTTCCACTCGGCGGCGGAGAACATCCAGATCCACGGTGGCATCGGCTTCACCTGGGAGCACCCGGCCCACCTCTACTTCAAGCGGGCCAAGTCCTCCGAGCTCCTCCTGGGCGATCCCGTCGTACCACCGCGAGCTGCTGGCACAGCGCATCGGCATCTGACGTGCCGGGGCCATTCAGGCTCCGCCCCGGGCCGGCGGGCGACCTGGCCACGTACGCCAGCACCACCAGCGCCGGCGCGCCCGGTCCGCGGCCACGTCGTGCTCTGCCACGACCTGCCGCGGCCCAAGGGCGCGGCGGCCGACGTCGCCGTGACCTATCCGGCCCTGGCCGACCGCCTCACCCGCGAGTCGGGCTGGCGCGTCGTCACGGCCGCGCTGCGCGGCGCCGGCGAGTCGGCCGGCGACTTCTCGGCGCTGGGCTGGCTGGAGGACCTGGCCTTCCTGGCCGACGTCCGAGATCCCCGAGTCGTCCCCCGCCTCGTGGTCGGCTTCGGCTTCGGCGGCGTGCTGGCCCTGCACCTGGCCGCCGGCGACGAGCGGGTGGCCGGGGTGGCCTGCCTCGGCACGCCGGCCGACCTCGGCCCCGCTGGCCGCCGACCCCGAGCAGTTGCTGGCCCGCTGCCGCCGCACCGGCGTCATCACGTCGCCCCGGCTTCCCGGCCTCGGTCGACGCCTGGGCCAAGGAGCTCTCCGTGCTGCACCCGGCCGAGGACGCCGCGCTGCTCAAGGGCCGCCCGCTCCTCATGGTCCACGGCTCCGACGACCCCGACGTCCCCGTGGCGGACGCCCGCGCCCTGGCCGACGCGGCGACCGGGCCCTCGGAACTGCACATCGTGCTCGGCGCCGGGCACTGGCTCCGGGCCGACCCCCGGGCCATCGCCATCCTGGTGGGCTGGCTGGAGCGGCGCCACTAGAGTCATCGGGCTGCGGGTCGTGAGGTGCCCGGCCGCTTTGGCGTGACCGATGCAAGGTGCTCGTCTACGCTGAGACCTGCGCGCTTGCGGCGACGTTGTTCCGCTTTCCCCACCGAGCGAGCCGTGCAGGGAGTTCAACGACGTGACTTTCCGCCTGGGCGGACCGCAGCTCTTCTGATCGACATGACGACACCACACCGAGTCCTGAACGAGGATGACGAGAACCGTGGGTCGCAGCCGCAGAGCCACAAGAAGTTGGCCACCGGTACGGGAGCCGTCGTGTGGCTCCTCATCCGCGGCTTGCGGCCGCGGCAGTGGACCAAGAACGTCTTGGTCTTCGCTGCGCCGGCGGCGGCCGGGGTCCTGGGCGACGGGACGACGACCTTGCGTCTCGTCGGTGCGTTCTTCGTCTTCTGCGCCGCCGCTTCGGGGACATACCTCATCAACGACGTGATCGACGCCGAGTCGGATCGCTACCACCCGTGGAAGCGGAACCGGCCCGTGGCGAGCGGCGCACTGGCACCGTCGATCGCGCTGGTGGCGGGTGTCGTCCTGATTGCCGCCTCACTGGCTGCCGCGATGCTGATCGGCCCCTGGGGATTCGCGGTGGTCGTGGCGTCGTACGTTGTGCTGAGCGTCGCGTATTCCCTTCGGCTCAAGCGCGAGCCGGTGATGGAGCTGGCCGTGGTGGCGTCCGGATTCGTTCTGAGGGCGGTGGCCGGCGGCGTTGTCGCGGACGTCTATCTCTCGTCCTGGTTCCTTGTCTTCACATCTTTCGCGGCGCTCTTCGTCGTCACCGGGAAACGCTACGCGGAGCACGCACGTTTGGGCCAGGATCGCGGCGCCCACCGCAGCGTTCTCGACGACTACTCCGAGTCCTTCTTGAAGTCCACGCTGACGATCGCCGCCAGCGTCACCGTCGCGTCGTATTGCCTGTGGGCGTTCGACCGCACCGGGCTCCTGGCCCACTCCGGCCGCGATGTGGTGTGGGTCGAGCTGACCGTCGTCCCCCTCGTTCTCTCCGTCCTGCACATCCTCCGGGTGCTCGATGCGGGTGATGGTGGCGAGCCCGAGCAGATGGTGCTCAAGGATCACATTTTGCAGGGATACGGGGTGCTCTGGGTTGCCTTGATGGCAATCGGTTTGTACGCGTGACGGCGGTCGCCGAGCGTCCCCCCGCTGAGAATCCGCAGCTGGCACGGCAGGTGTTGTGCGGCTGGGGACGAACGGCACCCTCGACAGCATCGGTGGCCCGTCCCTCCGACGGACCGTCGACGTCGGACCTGCTGCGCGCATTGTCGGGACCGGTCATTGCCCGCGGCCTGGGCCGGAGCTACGGCGACGCCGCCCAATGCGGCGGAGGACTGGTCATAGAGACGGCCGGGCTCAGCCACATCGGCGCCATCGACGAGAAGACCGGCGCAGTGGAGGTGGGCGGTGGGGTCAGCCTCCACCAGCTGATGCAGGACATCATCCCCCGGGGCTGGTTCGTCGCAGTCACGCCAGGAACTCGTTTCGTTTCCGTGGGTGGCGCAATCGCGTCCGATGTCCATGGAAAGAACCACCACTGCGATGGGAGCTTCGCCCGGCACGTACTGGCCATCACACTCGCGACCCCGACTGGGACCATCAGGGTCACACCGGACGACGACCCGGAGTTGTTCTGGGCTACTGCCGGGGGCATGGGGCTGACCGGCATTGTGGAAAGCGCAACGCTCCGGCTCGTCCGGATCGAGACTTCGTGGATGCGCGTCGAGAGTCGCCGCTTTGTCGACCTCGATCGGTTGATGTCGATCATGGAGGAATCGGACGCCAGCCATCGATACACCGTCGCGTGGCTCGACTGCCTTCGTCGCCGGGACGGCAAGCGCCGCTCCGTGCTGTCTCTCGGCGAGCATGCCGCAAAGGCCGAGCTCCCCGAAGCGCTTCGTTCGCGTGCGCTCGAAGTCCCCGGCGAGCCGATGCTGACGGTGCCAAGAACGGTTCCGGCACGGCTGGCCAACCGATTGTCCGTCCGGTTGCTGAACGAGGGGTGGTTCCGGGTGGCGTCGACGTCCCATGACGCACTCACGCGGCTCTCCACCTATTTCCATCCCCTCGACGGACTGGGCGGATGGAATCTGCTGTACGGCCCGGGTGGCTTCGTGCAGTACCAGTTCGTCGTGCCCCCCGGACGCGGGGACATCATCGGGGACGCCGTGGACATGATCGCGTCGTCAGGGATTCCGTCATTTCTGGCCGTCCTCAAGCGGTTCGGTCCGGGCACTCCGGGTCCCCTCTCGTTCAGCCAGGAGGGGTGGACTCTGGCGTTGGACTTCCCGGTCGGGCCGGCCGGTCTGCCGTCGCTTCTCGACCGCCTCGACGAGATGGTCGCCGTCGCCGAAGGTCGCGTGTACCTGGCGAAGGATTCG
Organism: uncultured Acidimicrobiaceae bacterium; assembly: GCA_963745175.1. GTDB lineage: Bacteria > Actinomycetota > Acidimicrobiia > Acidimicrobiales > RAAP-2 > Bog-473. The sequence continues at coordinate 516,539 of CAVUWK010000005.1, read as the reverse complement.
CGACTGCGTCCCGAGTTGCTGCAAACCATGTACCCGCGCCTGGCGGAAATGGTCACCGCGTGGCGCCGTGTGGATCCCGACGGCCTCTTCGTCTCGGACCTTTCACGCCGGCTGGGAATCAAGGAATGATCGACGCCTTCGGACATCCGCAGTCCATCGTCGTCCTGGGAGGCACGTCGGAGATCGCCCGCAGTATCGTGGCGTCGTTCGCGGCCGACCGTTGCCGCACCGTGGTCCTGGCGGGCAGGGATCTTGTTGCGCTCGAGTCTGCGGCCGACGAGCTCCGAGAAGCGGTTGAGCGGGTGCATATCGTGCGCTTCGATGCTCTCGACGCGGCATCCGCAGACGCGACGGTCACGCAGTGCTTGGAGGCCGCGTCCGAGCCAGTCGATCTGGCCATCGTCGCCGTCGGCGAGCTCGGGAGGCAGACGGAGGACGAGCACTCGCCGAAACGCGTCGAGCAGATGCTCACGGTCAACTTCACCTGGCCCGCGGCTGCATTGGCGGCGTTGGGGCGTGAGCTCACGGCGCAGGGCCACGGACGTATCGTGGTTCTGTCCTCGGTCGCCGGTTACCGGATTCGTCGGTCGAATTACCTGTACGGGTCCTCCAAGGCCGGATTGGACGGCTTCGCACAGGGGCTGGCTGAATCGCTCCGGGGGACCGGCGTCTCCGTCCACATCGTTCGACCGGGATTCGTCCGCACGAAGATGACGTCGGGCCTGCCTCCGGCGCCGTTCGCTGTCGACGCCGACGTCGTCGCCGCTGACGTTGTGCGTGGGTTGGCCAGGAATCAGCCGGTCATCTGGTCGCCACCCCTCCTCCGTTGGGTGTTCTCGGTGCTCCGTCTCCTCCCACAGCCGATCTGGAGGAAGCTGCCCGGTTGAACCGGACCGGGCGGGATCTCGGGACGAGCTGCTCTGGGCACGCGCTCAATGCGGGCGGCCGATGTGCCGATTGGAAGGGCATGTCGGGTTGGGGAGGATCGAAGTTCACCGTCGCGCTCGCCGTGGCCGAGCCTGCGCAGGCGGCCGACGCGTCCGAGGTCGAGGAGGACCAGGTCACGCCGGAGATGGCGCACTACTCAACGCACGATCAATCGCCACGCGTAGAACCTGTGCCGCGTACCGAGCGTCAGGCGCTTGGGTCAAGTAACGCACAACGACGAAATGGCGGATACCGGCACCCGTCAGAGCATCGATCTTCTCAGGGGACACGCCGCCTGTCACGAAGACAGGAACACTGGAGCGTGCGCTGGCCTGAGTGACGTAGCGCAGCCCGGTCCCGGCGCGGCCAGGCTTGGTCGGCGTCGCCTCCACGGGCCCCGCTGAGATGTAGGTGACCGCCTGGCCCGTCGCGCCGTCGAGGTCGGAGAGGCCGTGGGTCGACAGCCCGACGATGGCGTCGGGGCCCAGGATGCGCCGGGCCAGTGCGACGGGCGCATCGTCCTGACCGACGTGGACGCCGTCCGCCCCCGCTTCCAGCGCGAGGTCGGGCCGGTCGTTGAGCACGAAAGGCACGCCGTGGTCGCGGCAGACGGCCGCCGCCACCTTGGCCCGGGCCAGCAACGGCTTGGCCTCGAGCTCCTTGTCGCGTAGTTGGACGACGTCCACCCCGCCCGCGATGCACTCGCCGAGGAAGGCGGCCAGGTCCGGCCGGTCCGGCGTGCACAGGTAGAGGCGGCGCCCCGAGAGGTCGGCCCCCCCGGTCACACGCCGGCGCGGGCCTTGGCCTTGGCCTTCATCGCCTTCTTGGTGGCCCTGACCTTGGCCAGGCTCTCGGGATCGGTGATGTCGGCCACCGAGAGCGTGCTCCCGGCCTTGCCGTAGGGGGCCGTGACCTTCTCCCAGCCATCCGGGCGTACGCCGAGCTGCTTGCCCAGCAGCGCCGCGAAGATCTTGGCCTTCTGCTCGCCGAACCCCGGCAGGGCGCGCAGCCGGCCCATGAGCTCGTCACCGCTGGTCACGCCGTTCCAGATGGCGTCAGCCTGGTTCCCGTAGTCGTCGGCCACGGCGCGGCAGACGGCCTGCACCCGTCCGGCCATCGAGCCGGGATACCGGTGCAGGGCGGGCCGCTCCCGGAAGATCTCGGCGAGCACCTCGGGATCCATGGCCGCGATGGCCCTGGCATCGAGGGGGGCCTTCGTGCCCAGCCGCTGCAGCAGGTCGGCGGGGGAGGAGAAGGCCTTCTCGATGGTCACCTGCTGGTCGAGCACCATCCCGATCAGCAGGGCCAGCGGATCGCGGCTCAGGACCGCGTCCGCCTCGTCGTCGCCGGTGATGTGGAGCGCGATCCGTGCCATGGGGAAGATCTTGGCACGGCACCGGAAGTGACCCCGCACGCCCGGCGCGGGCAGACTCTCGCCATGCACATCCCGGCCAAGGTCGACTACGGAATCCGGGCGCTGCTCACGTTGGCGGCGGCCGGGACACCGCAGACCGCCGAGTACCTGGCCGGGGAGCAGGGGCTGCCGCCCCGCTTCCTGGGGGCGATCCTGGCCGACCTGCGCCGCGCCGGCGTGGTGGCCAGCCAGCGGGGCGCCGAGGGCGGGTACCGGCTCGCCCGCGAACCCGATGCCATCACCATCGCCGACGTGATCCGCGCCCTCGACGGACCGCTGGCCGAGGTGCGCGGCTACCGGCCCGAGGCCACCAGTTACAACGGCGCGGCCGAGAACCTCCAGCAGGTGTGGGTCGCCGTCCGGGCCAGCTTGCGCTCGGTGCTCGAGAAGATCACCCTGACCGACGTGATCTCGGGCAAGCTCCCCCGCACATCCAGAAGCTCGTCACGGACCCGGATGCCTGGGTCGCCCACTGACGGCGAGGGCGCGGCGCCCCTGGCCGTCGCCGCCGGCGACTATCTGTGGTTCGTCGACCTGGCGCTCGGGGGGATGGCCGACATCGTCGAGGAGCTCGGGGACGACCTGGCCAACCGGCGCCCCCCGTTCCGTGACGGCAACTCGGCCTACGCCATCCTGACCCACTGCCTCGGCGTCGTGGAGTACTGGGGCGGAGCCACGGTGGCCGAGCGGCCCGTGCAGCGCGACCGTGCCACCGAGTTCACGGCCACCGGCGAGGTGGACGGGCTGCTGCGGCGCACCGATTTCGCCCGCCGGCGCCTGCGCGAGGACATCGTTGGCCTCAGTGCCGCCGACCCGCCGGTCAGCGTGCGCCGCAACCCCGACGATCCGGTGCCCTACACCGAGACCAAGGGCGCGGTGCTGCTGCACATTCTGGAGGAGCTGTTCCAGCACTTCGGCCAGATGGAGATCACCCGGGACACGCTGGTGGCCGGGCAGCGCCGGTGACACCGGAGCCCGGCGTCGTGCCGATCGCCTGCAGCCTCGACGCGGCGTCACTGGGGGACCGGGCCGGCGAATGGCGCGCCCTCGTGGCGGCCTGGGTCACCGCGGTGGAGGCCGGCGACACGGCGGTGCGCCTCGTGCTGCGCGACTCGGACGCCGCCCTCACGTCGGCGGCCGCGCTGGCCCAGCGCGAGAAGGAGTGTTGCGCTTTCTTCGAGGTGTCCATCGCGCTGGAGGCGGACCGGCGCACACTCGTCCTTTCGGTCCCCGACGGCGCCGAGGAGGCGCTCGCCGCCTTCGTCGCCCTGCTCTCCGCCTGACGGAGCTCAAACGAGGAAGGGAGCGGCCCCGTCGGCGTCGATGCCGAAGTCGGCGATCGCCCCGGCCACCACCGAAGGCTTGATCCGCCCGCCCAGGGCGAGCTGCTGGAGCACCGCGACGACCAGGTTGGCGCTGTCGACCTCGAAGTACGACCGCAGGGCGTCGCGGGCGTCGGAGCGGCCGAACCCGTCCGTCCCGAGCGACAGGTAGGGACGATCCACGAAGCGCGCCACCTGGTCGGGCACGCTGCGCATGTAGTCGGTGATGGCGACGACGGGATCGGTCCCGGCGCCGAGCGCCGCGGTGACGGTCGCCGTGCGGGGCTCGGCTTCGGGGTGCAGCCGGTTCCACCGCTCCACCTCGAGGGCGTCTGTGCGCAGGTTCGTCCAGGACGTGACGGCCCACGCGTCGGCGGCCACGCCGTAGCGCTCGGCCAGGATGCGCTGCGCCTCGGCGGCGATCTTCCACATCGGCCCGGAGAAGCACAGCGAGGCGCGGAGGTCGCCCTTGCTCCGCCCCTGCCCTTGCCCTCGACCGTGGGCGCCGCGGCGAAGCGGTAGATCCCGTCGATGATGCCCTTCCGGACGGCCTCTCCCTCCGCCCCCTCGGGGAGTGCGGGCATCGGGTAGTTCTCGTTGTAGAGCGTCAGGTACCAGAAGCGGTCCTTGGGGTCGGGCCCGAGCATCTCGGTGACGGCGGCCTCCACGATCGACGGCGACCTCGTAGGCGAACGAGGCGTCGTAGACCAGGGCAGCCGGGTTGGTCGAGGCGAGGAGGGGCGATTGCCCGTCGTCGTGCTGCAGGCCCTCGCCCATGAGGGTGGTGCGCCCCGCAGTGCAGCCGGCCAGGATGCCGCGCCCCCGCATGTCGCCCAGCGCCCAGGCCAGGTCGCCGACCCGCTGGAACCCGAACATGGAATAGAAGAGGTAGACGGGGACCATCGGCTGGCCCCAGGTGGCGTACGCGGTGGAGAGCGCGATGAAGGTCGCCAGCGCCCCTGCCTCGGTGATCCCCTCCTGGAGCACCTGTCCCGAGGAGCTCTCCGCGTAGTTCAGCGGCAGGTCGGCGTCCACCGGGATGTAGTTCTGGCCGTCGGGCGCGTAGATCTTGGCCTCGGCGATCAACGGCTCCAGCCCGAAGGTCCGCGCCTCGTCGGAGACGATCGGTGCCACCAGCGAGCCGACGGTGGGATCGCGCACCAGGTTGCGCAGCAGGCGGGCGAAGACCATGGTCGTCGAGGCCGCCTGCTTCCCGGACCCCGCGGCGAACTCCTCGAACACCTTGGCGTCGGGCTGCAGTCCCGGTGTGGGCCGGACCACCCGGATGGGGAGCGGGCCGTCGAGCACACGCCCGCGGGCGCGGAGGTACTCCATGGCGTCGGAACCCTCGGCCGGGCGAATGTAGGGCGGGTCGCCCTCGAGGGCGGCGTCGGGGATGTCATCGGTCAGGTACAGGCGGTCGCGCAGCGTGCGCACCTGCGCCTTGGTCATCTTCTTGATCTGGTGGGTGGCGTTGCGCGCCTCGATCTCGGGGCCGAGCGTCCACCCCTTGATCGTCTTGGCCAGGATGACGGTGGGGGCGCCCTTCTGCTCGGTGGCCAGCTTGTAGGCGGCGTAGAGCTTGCGGTAGTCGTGCCCGCCGCGGGGGAGCGAGACCAGCTCGTCGTCGCTCAGGTCCTCGACCATCTTGCGCAGACGCGGATCGGGGCCGAAGAAGTGCTCGCGGATGTAGGCCCCCGACTCGACGGCCAGCTTCTGGTACTCGCCGTCGACCGTCGTGTTCATGCGGTCGAGCAGCACGCCGTCGACGTCCTTGGCCAACAATGCGTCCCAGCGCGAGCCCCAGATCACCTTGATCACGTTCCACCCGGCGCCGCGGAACACCGCTTCGAGCTCCTGGATGATCTTGCCGTTCCCGCGCACCGGCCCGTCCAGGCGCTGCAGGTTGCAGTTGACGACGAAGATGAGGTTGTCGAGGTGCTCGCGGCCGGCCACGCCCAGGGCGCCGATGGACTCGGGCTCGTCCATCTCGCCGTCGCCGACGAAGCACCAGACCCGGCTGCCACTGGTGTCGACGAGACGGCGCAGGTTGAGGTACCGGTTGACATGGGCCTGGTAGATGGCGTTGATCGGCCCCAGCCCCATCGACACGGTGGGGAACTCCCAGAAGTCGGGCAGCGAGCGCGGGTGCGGATAGCTGGGCAGGCCGTCGCCGCCGACCTCGTGGCGGAAGTTGTCGAGCTCGGTCTCGGTCAGCCGGCCTTCGACGTAGGCCCGGGCGTAGATGCCGGGCGAGGCGTGTCCCTGGAAGAAGACCTGGTCGCCGAAGCCGCCGTCGGCCTTGCCGCGGAAGAAGTGGTTGAAGCCGACCTCGTAGAGCGCCGCCGAGCTGGCATAGGTCGACAGGTGCCCGCCGATGCCCTCGGTGCGCGTGTTGGCCCGGACGACCATGGCGGCGGCGTTCCAACGGATGTAGGCGCGGATGCGGCGCTCGGTGTACTCGTCGCCGGGGAACCACGGCTCCGCGTCGGCCGGGATCGTGTTGACGTAGGGCGTCGACACCGTGGCCGGGAAGTCCACCTGCTTGGTGCGGGCCCGCTCGAGCAGCTTCATCAGGAGGTAGCGCGCCCGGGCGCGGCCCCGGGCGTCGACGATGGCGTCGAAGGAGTCGAGCCATTCCTCTGTCTCCCCCGGATCGGTGTCCGGGACCTGGTGACTGATCCCGTCGAACAGCATTTCCCCACGGTACCGGCAGGCGGGGGACCACCACGACCACCGGTCGGGGGTGTTACACATTTGTCATGGCACCCGAGAACGGCCCGATCGTCGTGTACACGGACGGCGCGTGCCGGGGGAATCCCGGCCCCGGCGGCTGGGCCTGGGCGGTGCCGGGCGGGCCCTACGCCAGTGGCGCCGAGCCCCACACGACCAACCAGCGCATGGAGATCACGGCCGCCCTCGAGGCCCTGCGGTCGCTGACGCCCGACGCGCCGGACGGCGTGGAGGTGGTGAGCGATTCGACCTACGTCGTCAAGTGCTTCACTGACGGGTGGTGGCGGGGCTGGCAGCGCCGCAACTGGAAGAACACGCAGAACAAACCGGTGGCCAACCGCGACCTGTGGGAGCCGCTCATCGAGCTGGCCGTGTCGTCTGACGTCGCCGTCGGCTTCCGTTGGGTGAAGGGCCACTCGGGTGACCGCTGGAACGATCGGGTCGACGAATTGGCCACCGAGGCGGCCGATCTGGGGAGCGGGACGAGCGGCTGATCGCGGGCCGTCGCCGGACTCGGGCCTCTGGCCCGACCGGTAGGCTGAGCCAGGTAACGCGCTGGGTATGGAGAGGACTCTCGCCAGTGCGATCGGGATGTCCCGGGGAGGCCGAGCGCGCCGGACGGACGTCGTGAGCACACAGGGAGAGGACGAGCGATGGCAGGCGAGGACGAGTTCGACATCGTCGTGATCGGCGGTGGTCCGGGCGGCTATGCCACCGCCCTGTACGGCGCCGCCGCGGGCCTGTCGGTCGCCATCGTCGAACGGGACAAGGTGGGCGGCACCTGCCTGCACCGTGGTTGCATCCCGGCCAAGGAATTCCTCGAGACGGCCGCCGTGTACCGGACGATCGAGGGGTCAAAGGAGTTCGGGATCGGCGTCTCCGGGGTCTCGGTGGACTTCGCCGTGAGCCAGGACCGCAAGAACGCAGTGGTGGGCAAGCTCTACAAGGGACTGGCCGGTCTGCTCAAGGGCCGCAAGGTCACGACCTTGTCGGGCACCGGCAGGCTGCTGGAAGACCACCGGGTGGAGGTGGTCGACGGGGAGGACGCCGGACGGGTCGTCGTGGGCCGCAACGTCGTGCTTGCGGCTGGCTCGGTGCCGCACCTGCTGCCGGGCTTCGAAGTCGACGGGCGCCTGATCATGACCTCCGACGAGTTCCTCGACCTCGAGGAACTGCCGGCCTCGGTCGTCGTCATCGGAGGCGGCGTCGTCGGGTGCGAGTTCGCCTCGCTCCTGGCCGACCTGGGCTCCAAGGTGACGATCCTCGAGGCGCTCGACGCCATCCTCCCGGGCTGTGACGACGACATCGTCCGCCTGCTCGCCCGCTCCTTCAAGAAGCGGGGCATCGACATCGTCACGGGGGTCAAGGTCGAGGGTCACATGCCGTCGCAGGACGGCAAGACCACGACGGTCAAGGCGGGGGAGCAGACGTACGACGTCGAGGCGGTCGTGGTGTCGGTGGGCCGGCGGCCCCGCACCGAGGGACTGGTAGCCGACGGGGTGGGCGTCGAGATAGACGGGCGTGGCTTCGTCGTGACCGACGAGTACCAGCGCGCGGGCGTCGATGGCGTGTGGGCGACAGGTGACATCGTGGCCGGCACCCCGCAACTGGCCCACGTCGGGTTCGCCGAGGCGATCGTGGCGGTGAAGGGGATGCTGGGCGAGCCCGTGGTGCCGGTCGACAACGGCAAGGTGCCGTGGGCCATCTACTGCCACCCCGAGGTCGCCTTCTGCGGCATGACCGAGGCACAGGCCAAGGCGGCGGGCATCCCCGTGGTGACCAAGAAGGACCCCTTCGGCGGCAACAGCCGGGCGCAGATCATCGGCGACACCGAGGGCGTGGTGAAGATCATCGCGGAGAAGCGTCCCGACGGGACCGCCGGGCGGATCCTCGGCGTGCACATGTGCGGACCGTGGGTCACCGAGCAACTCGGAGCCGGCTACCTCGCCGTCAACTGGGATGCCTTCCCCGAGGAGGTGGCGCAGTTCATTCAGCCGCACCCCTCACTGTCCGAGACATTCGGTGAGACCATGCTCGCGTTGACCGGAAGGGGAATGCACCTTGGCTGACGTGATGATGCCGCAACTCGGCGAGACGGTGACCGAGGGGACGATCACGCGCTGGATGAAAGCGGTCGGCGACGCGGTCGAGCGTGACGAGCCGCTCTTCGAGGTCTCGACGGACAAGGTCGACTCCGAGGTGCCCTCGCCGGCGGCCGGCGTCCTCAGTGAGATCCTCGTCCCCGAGGGCGAGACGGTCGAGGTGGGCGTGAAGCTGGCGGTTATCGGCGACGGCACCGGTGCCGCCGCGTCGGACGGTGCCCCCGTCGCGACGGCCGCCGTAGCTGCACCTGCACCTGCACCTGCGCGCACCCCAGACGGCAGCCGCTGCCCCCGAGCAAGCGGCACCGCCTCCGCCACCGCCACCGCCAATTCCTGCCGCGCCCCAACCGGCCCCGGCACCGACACCCGCCTCGCCTGCGGCGGGGACCAACGGGGACGGCGTCGGGCCGCACGTGCTCTCGCCGATGGTGCGCAAGCTCCTGGCCGAGAACGGCATCAGCGAATCCGAGGTCACCGGCACCGGCTCGGGCGGGCGCATCACCCGGGACGACGCGCTGCGGGTGGTCGACGCGCGCCGGGCCGCCGCCGCGCCGCCGCCGGCTCCGGCCGCCGCCCCCACGGCGCCACCCGTCGCGCCGGTGGCCCAGGCCGCGCCGGCCTCACCCGTGGCGCGGGCGCCGCAGGCGCCGCCGGTCTCCATGGCGTCGTTCCGGGCCGCCGGCGACCAGATCGTGCCGTTCTCCAACATGCGCCGCCGGACGGCCGAGCACATGGTGCGCTCGAAGGCGACCTCGCCGCATGCCTTCATCGCCAACGAGGTCGACTTCGAGAGCGTCGAGCGCGTGCGGAAGGCCTGGGGCGAGCGTTTCAAGGCCGAGGAGGGGTTCGCGCTCACGTACCTCCCGTTCGTCGCCCGGGCAACGGTGGAGGCGCTGCGCGACTTCCCCCTCCTGAACGCCTCGGTCGTCGACGACTCACTGCTCGTCCACGCCGAGGTGAACCTCGGGATCGCGGTCGACCTCTCTCACGAGGGGCTGATCGTTCCGGTCATCCACCGGGCCGAGGAGGTCACCCTGCGGGGCGTGGCCCGTCGCATCCGCGATCTGGCCGAGCGGGCCCGCGGCCGCCAGCTCAACGCCGACGACATCGCGGGCGGGACGTTCTCCATCACGAACGACGGCCCCTTCGGCACCTACTTCACGGTCCCCATCATCAACCAGCCGCAGGTGGCGATCCTGGCCACCGACGGCATCGCCCGCCGCCCCGTGGTGGTGACACAGCCCGACGGGTCCGAGTCCATCGCCATCCACTCGACCGGCATCCTCGGCGTCAGTTGGGACCACCGGGCGGTCGACGGTGCCTACGTCTCGCTGTTTCTGGCCAAGGTCTCGGACCTGCTGGGTACCCGGGACTGGGCCGCGGAGCTCTAAGGCGGCGCCAGTGCTGCGCGTCCGCTCACTCGGGACGGTTCCGTACCGCGAGGCGTACGTGCTGCAGCACGCCCTGGCGACCGAGGCGGCCGACGACTACCTGCTGGTCCTCGCAGCACCCGCATACGTACACGCTCGGGGCGCACGCCGACGACCGCCACGTGCTCGTCGACCCCGCCTCCGTCGGTGCCGTGCTCGAGCGCACCGACCGCGGCGGCGACGTCACGTACCACGGCCCGGGCCAGCTCGTCGCCTACCCGATCGTCACGGTGGCCGACGACCCCGCGTCCGGCCCGGCCCACGTGCACCGCCTGGAGCAGGTCGTGCTGGAGACGTTGGCCGACCTCGGCCTGACCGGGGCCACGAGCGACGACGCCTACCCGGGAGTGTGGCTGGATGCCGGCGGTCCGCACGCCCGCAAAGTCGCAGCGATCGGGGTGCGGACCGTGCGCGCCGGCCCGGGACGCCGGCGCACCCTCCACGGTGTGGCGCTCAACGTGAACACCGATCTGGCCATGTTCGGCCACATCGTGCCGTGCGGGATCGCCGATCGCGGCGTGACGTCGTTGGCGGCAGAGGGCATCGACCTCCCGATGGATGCGGTCGTCGACGCGTTCGTGGCCCGCGCCGCCGCCGCCTTCGGTGGGGAGAGCCTGGAGCGCCACGACGTGGTGCGCGGACGTGCCCTCCTCAGCGGCGCGTCGGCGACGGGGGAGCGCCCGCTCCTGCGCCGCCTGCGCCAGGCCGGAGTGGCTCCGGAGGATGGCCTCGACATCGCGCAACGCAAGCCGCCCTGGGTCCGGGTACCCGTGCGCATCGGCAAGGGCTACCGCCAGCTCGGGACCACGGTGCACGACCTCGGGCTCGTGACCGTGTGCGAGGAGGCGGGGTGTCCGAACATCTATGAGTGCTGGGCCGATGGCACGGCGACGTTCATGATCAACGGCGAACGCTGCACGCGGGCGTGCGGCTTCTGCCAGGTGGACACGCGCCATCCCCTCCCGTTGTCGCCCGACGAACCCGAGCGGGTGGCGGAGGCGGTCGAGCGGATGGGGCTCGGCCACGCAGTCGTCACCTGCGTGGCCCGCGACGACCTGCCCGACGGCGGCGCCGGGGCCATGGCGGAAACGATCAGGGCGATCCGCTCCCGTGCTCCGGGGACGACCGTCGAGGTGCTGATCTCGGACTGCCGCGGCGACGCGGCATCCCTCGATTTGATCTTCGAGGCCCGGCCCGACGTCCTGAACCACAACATCGAGACCGTCGCCCGCCTCCAACGCGCCGTGCGCCCCTCAGCGGGCTACGCGCGCAGCCTGGCCGTGCTGGCCCGGGCGGGGCAGGCCGGCCTCCTGACCAAGTCGGGTCTCATGGTGGGACTGGGCGAGCACGAGGACGAGGTGGTCGCGACCATGGCCGACCTGCGCAACGTGGGCGTCTCCATCGTCACGATCGGGCAGTACCTGCGGCCGAGCAGGGACCACCTCCCGGTGTCCCGTTACTGGGAACCGGCGGAGTTCGACCGCCTCCGCGAGGCCGGAACGCGAGCTCGGCGTGGCCCACCTGGAGGCATCACCGCTCACCCGATCGAGCTACCACGCCCGCGAGGCCGTGGTGGCCGCTGGTCGGGGCGGGTGAACTGACCGGCAGCGAGCTCGCCTGTCGAGGTTGGTGTCTCTTCGCCCGACGGACCACCACGATCACGATCAGAACCGTGGCCAGCCACGCCGCGAGTCCGAAGACGAGAACGAACCATGATCGTGTCTGGCTGTAGCCGGGCGTCCAGAGCCCGTCGGCGCCGGCCTCGATCATGCCACCACCCCCGATGATCAAGGCATTGACGCCCACCACGATCCCGATGGCGGCGATCTTCGTGCCGATTCGCTTGATGGCTGAAGCAGGCGCGTCTTCATCCGTCGTGTGTGACGCCTCGTACGTTGCCATGCGACGGATGGTACGGAGCTGCGGTAAGTCGTCGGTAAAGGCGAGAAGCGCCGAGTCGGGCCCGGCTCAGCCGAAGGTCCATTGTCGCCGGCCGTCCGCCGCCATGAGGCGACCGAATTGCAGGCCCGGGAAGTGCGACGCCGCCGCAGGGACGTCCGCGCCTTCGAGCTCTCTGGCGAGGGCCTCACGAGACCGCTGCGCGAGCTGCCTGTCGACGTCGCCGATCATCTCCCAGTCGTCGCTGAGGAGCTCGGCCGGACAGTGCACGACGTCACCGAGGAGCATGGCTCGTTCCGTCCCCGACGAAATGACGATGACGGTACTGCCGGGCGTATGACCGGGAGCGCTGCGGACATCCATGCCGGGCAGAATCGTGCCGTCGCCGCTCCACGTCTCGAGCCGGTCCGCCATCGGGGGAAGCAGTTCCGACGAGGTTCGACCACCCATCAACGAGACAGCCTGGCTGTCGTCGAACGGGTTGGCGCCCGTGAAGAAATGCCAGTCCGCCTCGTGGCATCGGTAGGTGGCGGAGCTGAAGAGGCGGCGTTCTCCGTCGGTTGCCCATCCCGAGGTGGTCGAAATGGAGGTGGGTGAGGACGACGTCGGTGATGTCCGAAGGCCGGACTCCGAGGGCGGCCAGGTTCCTCATGAACATCCCGGTCCGCCCTGCAACGGCACGTGGCCCTATCCCGGTGTCGACGAGGGCCAGACGTTCGCCGGTGCGCACGAGGAACCCGCCCATTTCGATGGGCAGCATTCCCTCGCCGTCCAGGAACTGAGAGTGCTGGAGCCAATCCTGATCGGTCTTGTTGAACAGGGTCGTCGGTGGCACCAGGAGGCTCCCGTCAGAGACGCCCTCGATCGTCACTGCTCCCACCTGCACGGTGCCGACCATAGTGCCGAGGGTGTCCGGTTGATCTGATCGGAAGATTTCGGCTGATGTGTCGATCTCACCACGCGTCGTTCGTCGTGCCAGTGACAGTCAAGCCCGACTTCGTTCAAAGGAGATTCTCATGCCGCACCCTGTCGTTCACGCCGAGATCCGCTCAGAGGACCCTGACGCCACCCGTGCGTTCTTTGCCGACCTCTTCGGTTGGAAAGTGGCCGCCGACGGCGCATACCCTGGCTACACCTTCATCGACACAGGCGTCGAGGGTGGCCCCCACGTCGCCATCAGCCCACGACAGGGTTCCGACGACGAGGTGCTGTTCTTCGTCGCAGTCGAAGACGTTGCCGCCACACTCGCCAAGGCCGCGGAGCTGGGCGGCACCATCGTGCAACCTGTTCAGCAGGTGCCGGGAACGAGTTTCGGCGTCTTCGCCGACTCCCTGGGCCACAAGGTCGGCGTCGCGTCGAACGGATAGGTGGCCGGCGAGGGTCTCAGCCACCTTCCGCCCCGCCAGACTGTGGAGCAGTCACGGAGACCGCCGCCTCGGATGCGGCATCGACGACGACCCGCGACCCGATGGGGGCCTTGAGCTCTCCTGACGCATGCCGCGGGACCGCCACCAACGCGCATGCCACGTCGCCCACTCCAGGCGGTGCTCGATGTGGGTGGGCACGCACCGCCACCGCGACGACCTGCTTGGACTCTTTGATCGAGAGGGTGTAGCTGGCGGTGCACGCTCCGGTGCCCGCCGGAGCACCGCCAAAGTTCGCCACGATGTGCCGGCGGCCGGGTGCGGCGGTCACGGACAGCTGGGCCGGCGCGGAACCGGCTCCGGCGGCCGGCGCGGGGTAGATCGCGGACGGCCCGACCGCGAGGACCTTGGCGGGGTTGTCGACGCCGGTGAGCGAGAAGAGCCACGCCGGCAGGGCTCGCCAACCTCGGTCGGTGAGGAAGAGCCCGGAGCCCAGCTGGACCGCCGTCGTCCCGAGCGGCGGGGGCGAGCCGAGTGCGTTGGAGCCGGGTGTGTGCAACGTCGTGAACGCGGCGGCGGCCCCGATGATCGGGAAGCCCATTGATCGTGTCGGTGACACCGGCCAGCTGGCGGGCGGGGTGATCTGGCCGTTGCCGAAGGCCTCCTTGCTGGCCTCGTCCGGAAAACCGTTCGCGGGGTTCAAGACGTCTCCCTCGAGCAGGACGAGAGGGCGAGGGGACGATCGGGCCGGGAAGTCGGCCCATGCGTGGAGGGCACGATCGAGCCGCGCGCCGACGGGTTGGCTCGTCGTCGTTGATGCGGCCGCCGCGGCTGAGCTCGCGACAGCCAGAGTCGCCAGGACAGAAAGGAGCGCGACGGTCCGTCTCATCGAGGTGCCTGACGTTACGTGGGAATGATGGCCGTGCGGGCGTAGACCAGCGTGGTCAGCCGATCCGTCGACGTGTCGCGGAGCTCCACCTCAATCGGAGCGTCGGGCCCTTCGCCGAGCAGGCGGCAACTCGAGCGAACAGGACTGGCGCCGGTCTGCGCCAGGTAGCGAAGATCGAGCTCGGTCACCACGGCGGGGATGTCGAATCGTGTCGACACCGTCTCCTCGGCGGCCGCCTCCGCGAGGAGCGCCACCATGGCTCCCTGCAAGGTGCCCGCGGAATTGCGCAGCTGCGGCGTCACCGCCATCTCGAGCGCACCGGCCTTCGGGTCGAGCACGACGATGCCGCTTTCCTCCCGGAGCGGGCGGGTCAACGTGATCGATCCGTCGAACATGGTCGTGATGCGTTGCGGGGAAGCCTGGGGCTTGACGGCATCGGTGTCACGGCGCTGCACCCGGGCGAACCCGATTGCTCCGGTCGCCACGGGCTCACCCTCGTCGGTGACGAGATCCACCGCTGCCGTGGCCGATCGACGACCCCGCCGCAGGATGGTGAGGCGGGTCGAGAGCGACGCGGGTGCGGGCAGCGGTCGCATCCGTACCGACATGTCCGAGGTCAAGGTCCAGGCATCAGGATCGTCGTCCAGGACGATCCCGGCCACCACGTCGATCATGAAGGCGATGACGCTCGCCCGCACGGCGCCGTGGCGCAGCACCTCGGCGCGCGGCTCCAGCCGCAGCCGAAGCTCGTCGTCGCGGATCTCGGCCACGACGCCGAGTCGCGCCGGGACGGAGAAGGCCTCGGCGAGGAGGTCGGTCATCGGTCCGCTGCCTGCGACATGGGGTCGGACGCTACCGGCGGGCTCCCGGTGGCCACCAGTCGCCGTGCTCCGGGCCGGGTTTCGTCCCGACCCGTCCGTTCCGTAGAATCTCGCCAGTGCCCCGTCGTCCCAGCGGTGCGGGCAACACACTCTCTCGAGCTCGCTCCCAAAAGGATGGAATGAAGATCGCGGTTGTCGGAACGGGAGCCATGGGCTCGGTGTACGCCGGGCTCCTCGGCAAGGCCGGGCACGAGGTGTGGGCCGTGGACATCTGGCCGGAGCACATCGACGCCATCGCCACCTCCGGGTTGACGGTCTCGGGTGCCAGCGGCAGCTTCGTGGTCGACAACCTCCACGTCGGGCAGATCACCGCGGACGCCGGGGCCTGCGATCTGTGGTTGATCGCGACCAAAGCGTCGGACGTGGACCAGGTGGCGACGGACATCGCACCGCTGCTCGAGCCGGACAGTGTGGTCATGGCGTTCCAGAACGGGCTCGGTGCCGGCGAGCGGGTGGCGCGCCACATCCCGCCGGAGCACATCATGATCGGGATCGCCGAGGGGTTCGGTTCGTCGATCCCGGAACCGGGCCATGTCCACCACGAAGGCATGCGCATGATCCGCATCGGCGAGATGCACGGCGGCCTGACGGATCGGGCCCTGCGCATCGAACAGGCGTGGCACGACGCCGGTTTCAACGTCCGGGCCTTCGCCGACGTGACCCTGATGATCTGGGAGAAGTTCCTCTGCAACGTCACGCTTAGCGCTCCGTGTGCGGTGTTCGACGTCACCGTGGGCGAGCTGATGTCGGATCCCCAAGCCTGGCGGGTTGCTCTTGGCTGTACCTCGGAGGCCTACCGGCTCGGCGTCGCCATGGGCGTCGAGTTCCCGTTCGATGACCCGTTGCGCTACGTCACCGACTTCGCCGCCACCATCCCCAACGCCAGCCCGTCGATGCGCCTCGACCACCTGGCCCGGCGGCCTTCGGAGATCGATGTCATCAACGGGCAGGTGGTGACGCTGAGCCGCGAGCGCGGGCTCGAGACCCCGTACAACGAGACCCTGTGCGCCATCGCGCGCCAGCGTGAATCACGGTTCGCCTGACATGCCCGATCGCGCCGGTCCGTCGACCAACGAGCTCGTCGACCTGCTGGGCGGCCGGCCGGGTTGGCGCCTGGAGCCGAGGTCGACCCCGGGCGCCACGCCGCTGTGGTGCTTCGTCTTCAGCGGCAAGATCGAATTCTCGGTGACGGTCGACAGCGGGACGATCCACCTCTACGTGATGGACACCGACCAGGAGATCGTCTTCAAGGATGCCGACGGCCTGACGACGTGGCTGCGCAGCCACCGGGTGGAGGCACTGCAGGAGCCGCAGGCACGGCCCACGCGGAAGTCCCGCTTTCGCAAGATGACCGAGTGGGGCTGACGTCAGGGCGCGACGAGTTCGATGGCGATGCCGTCGGGGTCACGCAGCTGCAGCGAGGGGTGGCCGCCCTCGAGCACCACACCGGCATGGTCGATGCCGACCTCGCTCAGGTGCGCCGCCCAGGCCTCGAGCGAGCCACCGTCGGACACCGCGAGGGCCACGTGATCCAAGCCGTCGTTGGCCGGCCCGGGCGACCGCTCCCGTTCCTCCGGAGCCTTCGTCAGCACCACCACGAACTTCGCGCCGGGATGCCGCAGCGCGACATACCCGATGGCGGGGTCGTCCGCGAAGGGGCGCAGGCCGAGTACCGCGCTGTACCACCGTGCGCTGGCCGCGACGTCGGATACCAGCAGCTGGAAGTGGGACAGCCCGGTGATGGGCGCGCCCGCGTCATCGCTCCCGTTCACCTCCGGGATCCTAGTGAGGGGCGCCTCGGGTAGCCGGGGTCGCGCCCCGCCCGCAGTAGCCTCCGCCGCCATGACCGTCGTCCTGATCCACGGCGGCGGCACCACCGCCCGCTTCTGGGACCGGTTGCTGCCGTACCTCGGAACCGAGGCGCTCGCCGTGGACCTGCCCGGCCGCGCCAGTCGGCCGGCCGATCTGGCCACGCTGACCGTCGAGGTGGAGGTGGCCTCGGTCGTGGCCGACATCGAGGCCGCCGCGTCCGCCGGGCCGGTCACCCTCGTGGCGCATTCCTCCGGGGGCCTGGTCGTGCCGGGCGTCGTGGCCGCGCTCGGAGGCCGGGTGGGCTCCATCGTCCTCAACGCCGCCCTGGTGCCCGTCGAGGGGGGTTGCGGGATCGACTGCATGCAGGAACGACACCGGGACGGCCTGCGCCTGGCCGTCGCCGCCGCAGCGAAGGATGGCCGGACGGTCACCCTGCCCGGCCCTCCCGCCGATCCCGAGGCGTTCCGTTACGCGTACGGCGCCGACCCGCTCGACGATGCGAGCCTGGCCTTCATGGTCGATCCCGTCCGCTCGGTCGAGGACACGGTGCAGCACTACTTCCAACCGGTGTACTGGTCCGCCGCCGCGGGCGTCCCGATCACCTACGTGCTGAACGAGCGGGACCGCCCCGTCCGCCCCGACAACCAGGAGGTCATGGTGCAGCGCCTCCCGGCTCCGGTCGAGGTCGTCCGGATCGACTCGGGCCACCTGCTCCCCGTGACGTCACCCGCTGTTCTCGCGGAGATCCTCGAGCGCGTCGCCGTCTGAGCGCTCGGCGTGCGGCGCCACCGTCCCTGCGGGCTCCCGCAGGGCGCGCCGGCGCCGGAGGACGAGCGGCGTGACCAGTGCGAGCGCCAGCACGGCGACCACGAGCACGGCCAGGCCGATGGTGCCGGCCGAGACGCCCTTCTTGGCGCCGGCTGCCGCGCTGTCCGTGGACGCGCCGCCGGGCGCCGCCACCATCGCCGCGTGCTGGGCCGCGGCCACCGTCTCGGCGTTGGCGGGGGAGATGGGTCGCGCGTTGCCCGAGGCGGCCGAGAAGAACGACAGCAGGTCGACGTAGACGCCGGCGCGCATCGTGATGGCCTCGCCCACGCCGTCCTGGTTCGTCGCCGCGAAGTAGGTGACGCGACGGGCGCCCGCGATGGAGGGCAGCGCGTCCGAGCTCACGATCTCGCCCGACTCGAGCGAGTGCTGCGCCGCCTGCAGGAAGACCTGGGCCCCCACGGCGTCGGGGAAGCGGACGAGGAGGTCCTGCACCTGGTTGAGACCTCCGTCGGCCTGCCACACCCGCTCGTAGGTGGAGATGGACTTGGCCAGGGTGGACAGCGCCCCTTCGGCCGCGCTCGGGTCCGGCGCGTTCGCCGCGAACTGTGTGGGGTCGAGCGGGCCCTGGGACGTGACCGCGTAGCCTGGACCCAGGTTGGGGATGACCACGGTGCCGAGCGTGGTCGTCGCGCCGGCGGCGGTACCGACCAACAAGAAGAGGATGCCGCACCCTGCCAGGGCACCGGATCGGGCCCGGGCCGCCCTCACGCGACGAAGTACTTGGCCTCGGGGTGGTGGCAGATGATGGCGTCGGTCGTCTGCTCGGGGTTCAGCTGGAACCCCTCGCTGACCGTGACGCCGATGCGGTCCCCGCCCAGCAGCTCCACGACCTTGGCGTTGTCGGTGAGGTCCGGGCAGGCCGGGTAGCCCCACGAGTAGCGCCCGCCCCGGTACTGCTGGCGGAAGAGCCCGGTCAGTGTCGGGCCGTCCTCGTCGGCGAACCCGAGCTCCTCGCGGACCCGGCGGTGCCAGTACTCGGCCGTGGCCTCGGCCATCTCGACGCTGAGGCCGTGCAGGAAGAGGTACTGCTGGTACTCGTTCTCGGCGAACAGGCGGGCGGCCTCCTCCGACGCCCGGGCGCCGATGGTGCACAGCATGAAGCTGGCGAAGTCCTCCTCGCCCGAGCCCGACCCCGACGGCCTGAAGAAGTCCGCGATGCAGAGCCAGGGCTCCTTGCGCTGGCGCGGGAAGGTGAAGCGCATCCACTCCGACGAGCGCGTCTCGTCCTTCCAGATGACGAGGTCGTTGCCCTCGGCGTTGGCGGCGAAATGGCCGTAGGCGACGGACGGCACGAGGAGGTCGGCCTCCTTGGCCTTGCCCAGCTGCTCGCGCAGCGTCGCCTTGACCCGGTCCTTGAACTCGGTGTCGTTCTCGCCGTTCTCGGGCCGGAAGCCCCACTGGTTGCGGAACAGCGCGGTCAGGTTGAGGTACTCGGCGATCTCGTCGATCGGGATCCCGACCGCGACCCGGGTGCCGACGAAGGGCGGGGTGAACAGCGGGTTGTCCGCCGCCACGTCGGCGCGGGCGGGTTGCCCCTCCACCGGGGTGGTGTCCTGGTCGTCCAGCCGGCTGCGCCGGGGAACGTTCTTCTCGGAGATCTCCCGCCCGAACAGCGGGTCTTCCTCGCCGTTGCGCTTCAACTCGACCAGGCGGTCCATGGTGCGCAGCCCCTCGAACGCGTCGCGCCCGTAGAAGAGCCGCCCGTCGTACACCTCGCGCAGGTCCCGCTCCACGTAGGTGCGGGTCAGGGCGGCCCCGCCCAGCAGGACGGGGATGTTCGACAGTGAGCGGCCGTTCAGCTCGACGAGGTTCTCGCGCATGATCAGGGTCGACTTCACCAGCAGCCCGCTCATGCCGATGGCGTCGGCCTCGTGCTCCTCGACCGCGGCGATCATCTCGTTGATGCCGATCTTGATCCCGAGGTTGACCACCAGGTAGCCGTTGTTGGTCAAGATGATGTCGACGAGGTTCTTGCCGATGTCGTGCACGTCGCCCTTGACCGTGGCCAGCACCACCGTGCCCTTGCCGCCCTGGTCCGACTTCTCCATGTGCGGCTCCAGGAAGGCGACGGCGGCCTTCATGGTCTCGGCCGACTGGAGCACGAAGGGCAGCTGCATCTCGCCCGACGCGAAGCGCTCGCCGACGACCTTCATGCCCTCGAGCAGGATGTCGTTCACGATGGCGAGTGCCCCGGTGCCGGCGTCGAGCGCCTCGGTCAGGTCGGCCTCCAGGCCGTTGCGGTTGCCGTCGATGATGCGCTGGGACAGCCGCCGGTCGACCGGCCAGTCGAGGTGCTCGTCCGCCTCCCCCGCATCGACCTTGACGCCCTCGAAGAGCCCCAGGAGCTCCTGGAGGGGGTCGTAGCCGTCGGTCCGCCGGTCGTAGACCAGGTCGAGGCACACCTCCTTGACCCGGTCGTCGATCCGGGACAGCGGGAGGATCTTCGACGCGTGCACGATCGCCGCGTCCAGGCCGGCCTCCACGCACTCGTGGAGGTACACCGAGTTGAGGACCTGGCGGGCGGCCGGGTTGAGGCCGAAGGACACGTTGGAGAGCCCCAAGATGGTGGAGACGCCGGGCAGCTCCGCCTTGATGGCCCGGATGCCCTCCAGCGTCTCGATCCCGTCCTTGCGGCTCTCCTCCATGCCGGTCGAGAGGGGAAGGGCGAGCGGGTCGAAGAGCAGGTCCTCGGGGGCCAGTCCGTAGCGCTCGACCGCGATGTCGCGGATGTTGCGGGCGGCGCGCAGCTTCCACTCCGCCGTGCGCGCCTGGCCCTCCTCGTCGATGCAGGTGCAGACGACGGCGGCGCCGAACTCGCGGGCGAGCCGGAGGAACGTGTCGAGCCGGGTGCCGGGCTCGTCGCCCTCTTCCAGGTTGACCGAGTTGAGGACGGGTCGTCCGCCGATCCACGACAGCGCGGCGCGGACGACCGGGCCCTCGGTGGAGTCGACCATGAGCGGCACGCTCGACTGGGTGCACAGGCGGCTCGCCACCTCGGTCATGTCGGCCACGCCGTCGGCGCCGGTGTAATCCACGCACACATCGATGAGGTGTGAGCCCTCCTTGACCTGGTCGCGGGCCATGGCGACGCAGGTGTCCCAGTCGGCGTCGAGCATGGCCTCGCGGAAGGCCCGCGAACCGTTGGCATTGGTCCGCTCGCCGACGACCAGGAACGAGGTGTCCTGCTTGAACGGGACCGAGGTGTAGATGGAGGCCGCCGCCGGCTCGTACACCGGGTGACGCGCCGCCGGGGTGGCGCCGGCGCAGCGCGCCACCACCGCGGCCAGGTGGGCCGGCGTGGTGCCGCAGCAGCCGCCGATGGCGGAGACGCCGAACTCGGTGACGAAGCGGTGGAGGTGGTCGGCCAGGTCCTCGGGGGTCAGGTCGTAGTGCATGTTGCCGTCGACGACCGACGGGAGGCCGGCATTGGGGACGCAGGCGATGGGGACGCGGCTGGCCCCGGAGAGGTGGCGCAGCGGCTCGCCCATCTCGACCGGGCCGGTGGCGCAGTTGAGGCCGACCACGTCGACCTGCATGGCCTCGAGCACGGTCAGGGCGGCGCCGATCTCGGTGCCGGGCAGCATGCGGCCGGTCAGCTCGATCGTCACCTGCGTCTGCAGCGGGACGTAGCGGTCCAGGGCCACCATGGCGCGCCGGGCGCCGTTGACCGCGGCCTTGATCGACAGCAGGTCGAACTGCGTCTCGATCAGCAGCAGGTCGACACCTCCCTCGAGCAGCCCGAGGGCTTGCTCCTCGTAGGCATCGCGGAACTCGGCGTACGAGATGTGCCCGAGCGTGGGGAACTTGGTGCCGGGACCCATGGAGCCCGCCACCCAGCGGGGCCGCTCGGGCGTCGAGAACTCGTCCCGCACCCGACAAGCCAGCTCGGCGGCCTTGCGGGTCACCTCGCGGGCGTGGTCGGCCAGCCCGTACTCGGCCAGGACCACAGAGGTCGAGCCGAAGGTGTCCGTCTCGACCACGTCGCAGCCGACCTCGTAGAAGGAGCGGTGCACCTGGGCCACGACCTCGGGCCGGGTCTCGACGAGCCACTCGTTGCAGCCCTCGAGCTCGGGCCCGCCGAAGTCGTCCGGGCCGAGGTCGAGCAGCTGCAGGTTCGTCCCCATGGCGCCGTCGAAGATGACGACCCGTTCGCGCAGGGCCTGGAGGTACGTCGACGCGGACGGGTCGAGCCGACCGAGCAATTCGGGGGAGGGAGCTACCACCCCTAAAGGATACCGGCGCCCCCCGTAGCCTCCCGAACTGGCCCGGTAGCATCGCCCGATGGCGCCACGGATCTACACCAAGAGGGGCGACGACGGGACCACGGGGCTGCTCTTCGGCGGCCGGGTGCCGAAGGATTCCTGGCGGATCGACCTGAACGGGGTCGTCGACGAGGCCCAGGCCGCCATCGGCGTGGCCCGGGCCGAGACGCCGGCCGGCAGCGAGGTCAACGACCGTCTGATCGCGCTGGCCCGCGACCTCTACGTGTTGATGGCGGAGGTGGCCACCGCCCCGGAGAACCGCTCGAAACTCCAGGCGGGGTCCAGCCTGGTGACGCCGGACATGGTGGCCGCGCTGGAGGAGGGGATCGACGGCCTGCTCGCCCGCTTCGACATGCCCAGTGACTTCACCGTGCCGGGGGAGAACCGCGTCGCCGCCGCCCTCGATCTGGCCCGCACCATCGTGCGCCGGGCCGAGCGGTTGGCCGTCTCCGAACCAACTGGGGGCTCGTTGGTGGTGCCTTACCTGAACCGGCTCTCCGATCTACTCTGGGCGATGGCGCGCTGGCAGGAGGGCCCGGAGCACGTGCTCTCAAAACGATGACGCAGGCCGCCACCGACATCCAACCGCGGGTCGCGGGCCGGGGCGACGCCGCAGCGCCCCGGAGAGGCGCGGCGCACCGGCGCCGGCGCCGGCCCCCGGTCAGAGTGACGCCGGTGACGGTCTCGTGGGCCGTCGCGGTGCTCGGTCTCATCCTCCGGTTTCGCGAATATCTGGCCAACCCGTCGATTTGGAACGACGAGGCGGAGCTCGCTTCGAACATCATCAACCGGACCTACGCCGGACTGACCCATCCCCTCGCTTCGAACCAAGGCGCCCCGATCGGGTTCTTGTTCTTGGAGAAGACCGGGGTTGAGGTGTTCGGACCGAGAGCCTTCGCTCTGCGCCTCGCCCCATTTCTGGCCGCTTTGGTCCTCGTGATCGTCTTTCGGTCCCTCGCGATGCGGACGCTCCGCGGGTGGGCCGGGTGCGTGGCGGTACTGCTGGTCGCCGTCTCGCCATCGCTCGTCTACTACTCGACCGATGCAAAGCAGTACAGCGGTGACGCCATGGCGGTCGTCCTCCTGGCCTGGATGACAATGCGGGCGGTCGAACGGGACCTGAGTAGGGGAAGTCTGATCGCGTGGGGCGCCGCGAGCGGAATCCTCGTGTGGTTCTCCTTCCCGGCCGCGTTCGCAGCGGGTACCGGCACCGTTGTCTTCCTGTTCGTGGCCCGTCGCGACGTGGCGAAGCTGATTCGGGTCGCCATGGGGACAGGGATTTGGATCGTCAGCTTCGGGATCGAGTACGTCGTGTCCTTGCGTGACCTGCATTCGAGCGGAACCTTGCTCGCGTTCTGGTCTTACACGTTGGCGCCGACAACCGGCAGCAAGACCGCGTGGCTGTACCGAGCCAGCATCGGCGTCCTCCACAATCCGCTCGGTCTCATCGTGATCCCGCTGGCTGCCGTGTTGCTGTGCGCAGGCGCGGTGGCGCTCGTCCTCCACCGTCGCCCCATCGGAATCTTCTGCGTCGTACTGGTCGGTGTGACCTTTTTCGGCGGGTTCGTGCGCGAGTACCCGGTGGCGGATCGGATGGTGCTCTTCCTCGTGCCGGTCGCAGCCTTGCTCCTCGCCGGCACGATCCTGCTCTCGGCGCGTTTTGGTTTGCTCGCGATACCGCTCGTGGGTTTGGTCGCGGCAACGACGTTCAGCTCCGCCGCGGTCGCATTGGCGCGCCCGTACACCATGTCGAGCGGACGACAGGCCTTGCAGTACGCCATCGGTCATGCCGGGCCACACGACCTCGTGCTCATTGAGGGGTCGGCCTCGAACCTCTATACCTTCTACCATCAGGCGGCCGGGATGACGGTGGACGGGAACGTCTATCTGGTCCCGCACACACCCGGCACGCCCGCCTGCTCCCCGACGCAGGACACCGCGTGGTTGAGCCGGTACGACAAGGTGTGGATCGTGTACGCGGATGCCGGAACGTATGAGCCCCCGTCTGCGCTCGAGGAATACGTGTCGGCGCTCGCCGCCGCCGGCACGACCAGGGTGGTGCAGAGCTATTCGGGAGACTCGGCCGTCATCGTCGTCGATCCAGAGGGCAGGCGTGACGGAGCGACCTCGCTCCCCGCTCCGAGCTGGGAAGCCGGTGGCACCACGGGTTGCCTGAACTTCTATCCCTATGGGACTGGTTGGCCTGCCGGAGGCGAGAGCGGCTGAGCGGTCACTTCGGCTCGGACTCGGTCACCAGTGCCCCCGGTGGATCCGTTCGGCCGGAGGTGAGGTGGAACGGTCCAGCGACGCCGAACGGTGGTCATTGCCGTCGGGCCGGCCCAGGGCCACGGCGCAGAAGAGGCGCCACCCGTCGGGCACCGCCGAGTCGCTCCGCCAGCTCGGCCTCGCCCCGGAACGTCCCCAGGATGCAGGCGCCGAGCCCGGCGTCGACGGCACCGAGCAGGACGGCCATGACGCCGAAGGCGGCGTCCCCGGTCCAGTAGGGCACCGGCCAGCGCGTCGGCCGCCTCGCCGAGGCCCGAGGCCGGCCTTGTCCGGCTCCCCGTAGCGGGCGACGTACAGCATCGGCGGAGGAGTAGGCCAGCAGAACGACCGGCGCCCGGCGCAGGCCCTCGGCAGCGGCGGTTGGTACTGCCGCCAGCCCTCGTCCGTGGTGGCGTCGAAGTAGAGGGAGGTCTGGTCCGGCCCTTCGAGCACCACCCAGGCCGTGCCCCCGGTGTTGCCGGCAGTAGGGGAGCGGAGCGCGTCGAGCAGGATGCGGTCGACGGTGGCCGGATCGACCGGCTCGGTCGTGAAGCTCCGTACCATGGCCCGCCGGCGGATGGCCTCGTGGAGCTCCACGGACGGGAGTCTCCCACCGGGGTGCAGGGGCGGAACGCCGCTTCCGGCCTGGACGTTCCCACCGGGAATGTTGACCCCGCTGGTAGTGTTTTACCGTTCTGACGGCAGCCGTACGAACGGGCTGGCGTGACCCGGAGGTTCGAAAGTGCCCACTCCACGAGACCTGTTGAACGAGGCCAAGGCGTCCATCCGCGAGGTGGACCAGGCCGACGCGCAAGCCCTGTTGGAGGGCGGCGGCGTCACCTTCCTCGACGTCCGGGAGCCCGACGAGTACGAGCAGGGTGCCATCCCCAACGCCGTCCACCTGCCCCGCGGCCACCTCGAGTTCCAGGTCGAGGGCAAGCTCCCCGACAAGACGGCGCCGATCGTCGTCTACTGCGCCGGCGGCGTGCGCTCGGCCTTCGCCGCCAAGACCATGGGCGACCTCGGCTACACCGACGTCCAGTCGATGATCGGCGGGTTCAACAAGTGGAAGGACGAGCGACCGCCCCTGGGCGGCGCCGCAGACCCTGACCCCGGCCCAGCGCAACCGCTACCAGCGCCACCTCCTGCTGCCCGAGGTGGGCGAGGTGGGCCAGCTGAAGCTGCTCGACTCCAAGGTGCTCCTGCTCGGTGCCGGCGGCCTCGGCTCACCGGCCGCCCTCTACCTGGCCGCGGCCGGCGTGGGCACGCTCGGCATCATCGACATGGACGTGGTCGACGAGTCCAACCTGCAGCGCCAGATCCTGCACAACATGGACCGGGTCGGCGACCGCAAGGTCGACTCGGCCAAGAAGACGCTGACGGCGCTGAACCCCGACGTGAACGTCGTGACCTACGACGTGCGCCTCGGCGCCGACAACATCCTCGACATCATCGACGGCTACGACGCCATCGTCGACGGGACGGACAACTTCCCGACCCGCTACCTCGTCAACGACGCCTCGCTGCTCAAGCGGATCCCCGTGATCCACGGCTCCATCTTCCGCTTCGAGGGCCAGGTCACGGTGTTCGACCCCTACAACGGCCCCTGCTACCGCTGCCTGATCCCCGAGCCGCCGCCGGCCGAGCTGGCGCCGTCGTGCTCCGAGGCCGGCGTGCTGGGCGTGCTGCCCGGCATCATCGGCTCGATCCAGGCGGTCGAGACGATCAAGGTGCTGCTCGGGCTGGGCGACCCGCTGATCGGCCGGCTGCTCGCCTACGACGCGCTGGAGGAGTCGTTCCGCACGTTCAAGGTGCGCCGCGATCCGGCCTGCCCGGCCTGCGGGCCCGACGCCGGCGAGATCGTCATCGCCGAGTACGACGAGCTCTGCATGCCGCACGCGCACTGACGCACCGACGCGCCCGCACGAGGGAGAGCGGCGACGGGCAGGCTCGGCCCAGCGGACGGAGGGGACCAGCCGCTAAACAGGGGCCATGACACAGACGGCGGCTTCGGCCGAGACCTTCCACGTCAACGGCGTCGACCTGGCATGGTCCGAACGGGGGAGCGGCCCGGAGGGGACGCCGACGCTCGTGCTCTGTCACGGCTTCACCGGCTCGTCCCACGACTTCGCGCTCCAGGCCGACGCCCTGGCCGGCGGACCGGCGCGTCGTCACCCTCGACCAGCGCGGCCACGGCGCACTCCACCAAGACCGGGCAGCCTCGAGGGCTACACCATCGACCAGCTCGCCGCCGACCTCGCCGCGTTCCTCGAGGCGGTCGGGCGGCGGTCCGGTCGACCTCCTCGGGCACTCCATGGGCGGCCGGGTCGTCATGGGCCTCGTCCTGAGCCGGCCCGACCT
Organism: uncultured Acidimicrobiaceae bacterium; assembly: GCA_963745175.1. Taxonomy (GTDB): domain Bacteria; phylum Actinomycetota; class Acidimicrobiia; order Acidimicrobiales; family RAAP-2; genus Bog-473. The sequence continues at coordinate 490,050 of CAVUWK010000005.1, read as the reverse complement.
GGTGAGCTCGCTGATCCTCATGGACACCAGCGCCTGGTCCTTCATGCCGCCCGACGAGGAGATCCGCAGGCCTGGTCGCACGGCTTCATCGACTCGTTCGACCCGGCCGGGGGCATGCCGGCGACGTTCAGCCTCGGGTGGGCCCGAGGACGCGCTGATCGAGGCCACGACGCCGGCGGAGTGGCAGCAGGAGAAGGACGCCATCTTCGCCGGCATGGACGCCTACGCCGTCAAGGCCCTCGGCATGGCGCTGATGGCCGACGTCGCCGACGGCGGGCCGTCCCTGCGCAGCCGACCTCGCCGCCATCACCTGCCCGACCACCGTCATCGTCGGGGAGCACGACCATCCGCTGGTCGACCAGGCGCCCGAGCTGGCGGCCGCAGGTGGCCGACGGCCGGCTGACCGTCATTCCGGGCGCGTACCACTCGCCGCAGCTGACGCACCCGACGAGTGGCGGGCCGCCGTCGAGGCCCATCTGGCCTGGGCTGACGCGGCTGGGACGGCGCAGTGACGGGACGCCGCGCCACCGCAAGCGACCGACCGCATCGCCCTGGCCGGCTCCGACGTCGCCATCCCGCCCCTCGGCGTGGGGACCTGGGCCTGGGGTGACAAGGGCACGTGGGGCATGGGCGGCTACGACCAGTCGCTCACCGAAGTCGACGATCCGCGACGCGTGGGAGGCGAGCATCGAAGCGGGCGTCGTCCTCTTCGACACGGCCGAGGTCTACGGCGGGCGGCGAGAGCGAGCGCATCATCGGGCGCCTCCTCGCCGCCGATCCCGGCGTGCGCAACCGCGTCGTCATCGCCACCAAGTTCATGCCGAGCCCGTGGAAGCTGAACGTCCGCGCCGCGCTGCTCTCCGCCGCCCGGCAGTCGCTCGAGCGGCTGGGCACGGACGCCATCGACCTCTACCAGATCCACGGGCCCATCTCGCTGCGCTCGCACGACGCGCTGGCCGAGGCGCTGGCGGCGGCGCACGCCGAGGGCACTGGTGCGGGCGGTCGGCGTCTCCAACTACTCGGCCAAGGAGACGCGGTCCATCGACGCCGCGCTGCGCAAGCGCGGGCCTGCGCCTGGCCAGCAACCAGATCGAGTTCTCCCTCCTGCGGACCATGCCGCTGCGGGTCGGGCTCTCGACTGCTGCCGCGAGCTCGGTGTCGTCCCGCTGGCCTACTCGCCGATCGGGCAGGGCCGGCTGACGGGCAAGTACTCGGCGTCCAACCCGCCGCCGGGCGGCCGCACGTTCTCGGCCCACCCGATGGAGCAGGTCGACGCCGTGGTCGCCGAGCTGCGCCGCATCGGCGAGGCCCACGACGGCCGGACGCCGAGCCAGGTCGCGCTGGCCTGGCTGATCGCCCAGGGCGCCGTGCCCATCCCGGGAGCCAAGAACCGCACGCAGGCCGAGCAGAACGCGGGTGCCCTGGGTTGGCAGATGACCGACGAAGAGCTGGCCCAGCTCGACGCGCCGCCCTCTACGGCAAGCGGGGGATCTCCCAGCGCGTCTGGCAGCACGGCTGAGACCGGCGGTACCGTCTTGAGGTGATCGCCGCGCTCGCTCGACGCGGGACTCCCGCCCCTGCGGGGGTCGCAGCTCTTCTCCACCCAGTTCGACTTCGTCCCGGTGGCGATGATCGTGGCCGCCCTCGCCCTCTACCTGTGGGGCGTCAGGCGCAACAACGCCCTGCACCCCCGCCACCCCTGGTCGGCCGGCAAGACGGCGGCCTGGATCGGCGCGCTCTTCACCACCGCGCGTCGCCATCTTCAGCTTCGTCGGCGTCTACGACGGCGAGCTGTTCTGGGACCACATGGTCCAGCACCTGCTCCTCATCATGGTGGCCGCCCCGCTGTTCGCCATCGCCTCCCCGTTGCAGCTGGCCTGGCGGTCCACGACGGGCACGGCGCACCTCGTCGTCACCGAGGCGCTTGCGCTCACGGGTGGCCAAGTTCCTCGGCACACCCGGCCGTGGCCTTCGTGCTCTACGCCGTGTTGATCCCGATCAGCCACCTGACGATCTGGTACAACTACACGCTCACGCACGAGAGCGTGCACAACGCGGAGCACCTGGCCTTCCTGCTCGTCGGCTACCTGTTCTGGCGCCAGATCTTCGGCAACGACCCCAACTGCTACCGCCTCCATCCCGCGCTGCAGTTCTTCTATCTCTTCATGGCCATCCCGATCGACACCTTCACCGGCCTCTCGCTGGCCGGCGCGACCAAGGAGATGTTCCCCGCCTACTTCGCCACGCACCGCACCTGGGGCCCGTCCTACGTCGATCGACCTCCACATCGGCGGCTCGACATCATGTGGGTCGTGGGCGACACGCTGATGCTGTGGCCGATGATCCCCGTCGCCCTGCGCTGGATGCACATGGAGGAGCGCAAGGCGGTGCGCATCGACCGCGAGCTCGACGCGCAGGCGCTGGCCGAGGCCGCGGCGCCGGCCCGATCAGCCGCCGAGGTCCATCAACTCCACCCGGACCCCGTCGGGATCGGTGCAGTAGACGAACTCGAGCGCGCGTCCCGCCGAGGTCGATGGTCGTCCGGCTCGACTCGACCACGGCGCCGCCGAGCTCGCACGATCCGGGCCGCCGTCGCCGCCACGTCGCGGACCCGGAAGGACAGGTGGGTCAGCCCGAGCTGGTTGACCGCCCGCCGCTCGCGTTCGACCGAACGGGCGCGGGCTCGCGAAGGCCAGGAGCTCGATCGCGGTCGGGCCCCGCCGGATGAACTGCGAGGTCACGGCCACGTCGGGGAAGTCCATGAGCCGGGCGAATTCGGAGCCGATCGCGTGCGACTCGGCCTTCTCGAAGCCGAGGGCGTCGCAGTAGAAGCGCAGCGACCGCTCCAGGTCGCTCACGCAGATGCCGAAGTGCGAGAAGACGGGTCCGGGGGCGTCGTCCACGGCCGTAGTCTGCCCGTCGTGTCGCCGGCCCGTATGGCCCCCCCACCCGGATCCTCCGTAGTCTCGTCGCTGTGACACCGCAGAAGAAGGACCCCCAGGGCAGCCCCGAGCGCCGCACCGACTCGGGCATCGCCATCCAGCCCGTCTACCGCGCCGGCGACCTCGAGGGCTGGGACCCGACGACCCAGCTGGGCGAGCCGGGGTCGTTCCCCTACACCCGGGGCGTCCACGCCGAGATGTACCGCTCGAAGCTGTGGACGATGCGCCAGTACGCCGGCTTCGGCTCGGCCGAGGCGACCAACCAGCGCTTCAAGTTCCTCCTCGACGCCGGCCAGACCGGCCTCTCGTGCGCCTTCGACCTGCCCGACCCAGATGGGCTACGACTCCGACCACCCGCGGGCCGAGGGCGAGGTCGGCAAGGTCGGCGTGGCCATCGACTCGCTGGCCGACATGCGCCTGCTGATGGCCGACCTCCCGATGGACAAGGTCACGACGTCCATGACGATCAATGCCACCGGCGCCATCCTGCTGCTGCTCTACGAATTGGTGGCCGAGGAGCAGGGGGTGCCGGGCGAGAAGATCCGCGGCACCATCCAGAACGACATCTTGAAGGAGTACATCGCCCGGGGGACGTACATCTACCCGCCGCGTCCCTCCATGCGCCTGATCGTCGACACGTTCGCCTACTGCGCGGCCAACCTGCCCGAGCTGGAACACCATCTCCATCTCGGGCTACCACATCCGTGAGGCCGGCTCGACGGCGGTGCAGGAGATCGCCTTCACCCTGGCCAACGGCATCGCCTACGTCGAGGCGGCCATCGCGGCCGGCATGGACGTCGACGCGTTCGCGCCGCGGCTGTCGTTCTTCTGGAACGCGCACAACAACCTCTTCGAGGAGGTGGCCAAGTACCGGGCGGCGCGGCGCATGTGGGCCCGCATCATGACCGAGCGATTCGGCGCCAAGGACGAGCGCTCCAAGATGCTGCGCTTCCACACCCAGACCGGCGGGTCGACGCTGACCGCGCAGCAGCCGGAGAACAACATCGTCCGGGTGACGGTGCAGAGCCTGGCCGCCGCGCTCGGGGGCACCCAGAGCCTGCACACCAACGGCTTCGACGAGGCGCTCGGCCTGCCCACCGACGCGGGCGGCCAAGATCGCCCTGCGCACCCAGCAGATCGTGGGGTTCGAGTCCGGCGTGGCCGACACGGTCGACCCGCTGGCCGGCTCCTACTTCGTCGAGGCGCTGACCGACGAGGTGGAGGAGGCGGCGAACGACTACCTGGAGCGCATCGACGCAGCTCGGCGGCGCGGTGGCGGCCATCGAGGCCCGGTTCATGCAGGAGGAGATCGAGGCCGCCGCCTACAGCTTCGCCAAGTCGGTCGACGACGGCGAGAAGGTCGTGGTCGGCGTCAACCGCTTCACCGACGCCGAGGCGGAGCCGGCCGAGGTCTTCCCGATCGACGTCAAGCTCCAGCAGATCCAGATCGACCGCACCCGTTCGGTGCGGGCCGAGCGGGACCAGGCCGCGGTGGACCGGGCCCTGGCCGACGTCGCCGAGACGGCCAAGGGGGAGGGCAACCTGCTCGTGCCGATGAAGGCCGCGCTCAAGGCAGATGGCCACGCTGGGCGAGGTCTCCGACGTCCTGCGGGCGAGTTCGGCGTCTACCAGCCCGGCGGCTGAGCGGTGGCGGGGGAGGGGCCGACGCTCGTTCTGGCCCCTGTTCGACCTCGTCGTCCGCACGCCCCGGCTCGAGCTGCGGCTCCCACGCGAAGAAGAGTTCGCCGCCATCGTCGAGCTCGTCGATCAGGGGATCCACGAGCCGGAGACGATGCCATTCTTCGTCCCCTGGACCGAGGCCGAACCGGCGCAACGCGCCCGCGAGTCGGCCCAGTGGTTGTGGCGGCACCGGGCCAGCTGGTCGCCCGACAAGTGGACCTTCACGCGGTGCGCTTCGTCGACGGGACGCCGGTCGGCGCTGCAGGACCTCGAGGCCGACGCACTTCCGTGCCGTGCGCTCGGTCGAGACCGGGATCCTGGCTCGGCCGGGCCCATCAGGGCCAGGGTCTGGGTCGGGAGATGCGCGAGGCGATCCTGCACCTGGCCTTCGCGGGCCTCGAGGCCGAGGAGGCGCTGAGCGGCGCCTTCGAGGACAATGCGGCCTCCTTCGCCACCTCACGTGCGGTCGGCTACGAGGAGAACGGGGAGGCGAGAGGGCGCCGCCGCGACGGCTCGTCCCGCACGATCCGCTTCCGCATCGGGCCGGGACGCCTGGGAGCGGCGTCGCCGGGACGACATCGAGATCATCGGGCTCGAGGGCTGCCTCGACATGTTCGTGGGTCGGCCCGACTGACCCACCGCGGAGGCGCCCAGACCTGAGTCCGACGCCGTGCCCATGGCCGAGTGGTGCCAGCACGAGTGCGTTTCGGCAGGCTGGCCACCCTGGCGCTGGCCGGCTTTGGCGTCAGACTGGAAGCGGGAGGCAAGCTGCGAGAGGAGGGAGCGTTGGGAGCAGTCGCGTTCGCGTTCCGCGCCGAACTGCGCAGCCGGTGGCGATCGTGGCTCGCCATCGCTCTCCTGATCGCGGTGGTGGGAGGGTTCGTGCTGGCTGCCACCGCCGCCGGTCGCCGGACCTCAAGCGCGTACCCGCGCTTCGTCTCCACGTATGGCTACGACGCCACGGTGTTCGCCACGCGGAAATCCCGCAGCTCCATCATTTGCCGACGGTGTCCTCCGCTACCGCCATGGTGAGCCCGTCCAACGGGCAACCGACGTGCCACTGCACCCGCTCGATCAACGTCACGAGCGCGAACTTTGCCGTGCTGGCGGAGCCGCGCGGTGGAAAGCCACTCTGGAAGCTCGTGTCCGGCCGCTCACCGGACCCAGCCGCTCCCGATCAGGTCCTGGCCTCCGTCTCGCTGCAACGAGATAACGGCGTGCAGGTGGGAACGGTGATCCATGTGCCGTTCTTCACTCCGTCCCAGGCCTTGGCCGCGAACAGCGTCAGCGGGCCCCCGCCCGCACCACGGGGCCCGACCGTGGCGCTGCAGGTCGTGGGGATCGCCGCGAGTGAGTTCGACTTTCCGTCCGGGATCACCCCGTCGTACGAGCTGTTCACCACTCCCGCCTTCGCCCGTCAAGTGATCCCGTACACGGCGACCGGCGTCGAGTACGCCGTGCGGTTGCAACACGGCGCCTCGGACCTGCCGCGCTTCGACACTGAGGCCAACGCACTGGACCGCGCCGGGGTGGAGGGCGTTGCGAACAACGACGGGCTGGTGGCAACAGTGGAGGCGTCGATCCATCCGCAGGGCGTCGGCTGGTACATCCTTGCTGCGTTGGCTGCGCTTGTCGGACTGGCGGTCATCGGCCAGGCATTGGCCCGCCAGTCGAGCGCCGAGCGCGACGGCTACGCCACCCTGAGCGCGCTCGGTGCCGGGAGACGGCAGCTGGTCATGCTGGGCGTGGTGCGGAATCTGCTGGTGGGACTGGTCGGTGCTTTCGGTGCGGTGATCCTGGCCACGGCCCTGTCGCCGTTGGCCCCCGTGGGTGAGGCGCGCCTGGCTGAGCCGGCGACGGGGATCTCCTTCGACGCGCTCGTCCTTCTGCTCGGGGCGTTGGCGATCGTGGTCGTCGTCGTCACCCTCGGCATGTGGCCCGCGGTGCGTGCGGGCCGTGCCACGCGCACGGACAACCGTGGAGCGGTCACGCACCCTTCGACGGTCGTCGAGCACCTCGCCGCCGCCGGCGCACCACCGAGCACGCTGATCGGCGTGCGCAACGCGTTGCAGCGACGAGGAATGGGCACCAACGTCCCGATCGGGACGGCCTACCTGGGCACCGTGCTGGCGGTCGCCGTCTTGTGCGGGACGGCGGTCTTCGGAGCCAGCCTCTCGAACCTCACTGCGACCCCTTCGCTCTACGGCGATGCGTACCAGCTCAGCTTCGAGGTGGTCCCGGGGTTACCCGATCCCGGGCTCCTGCCGACAATCGAACGGAACGGGAACGTCAGCGGGATCACCCGCGTCGTCGCAACTCAGGTCTCGATCGAGAAGACGACGGTCGGCACCCTGGCCGTGCAATCGCTCCGTGGCCCAGTCCTGTTGTCGACGGTCGGGGGAAGCCTGCCCCACGGCGAGGATGAGATCGGCCTGGGCGCGGCGACCATGCGCCAGTTCGATGCCCATGTCGGCTCGCTGCTCCGCGTCGGTGTGACGGCGCCTTCGGGGGCCAAGCACACGGTGCCGTTCCGGGTCGTCTCCACCATCCCCCTTCCGGTGGTCGACGGGTTCGCGGGTCTGGGCAACGGCGCGGTCGTGACACTCGCGGGATACGAGGCTGCGGTGTGCCCCCCTGGATCCGGCCAGGCGAGGTGCCGGCAGGCCGTTGCTGGAACGAGCCTCGGTTCGATCCTGGCCAGGGTGGTGCCTGGTGCGAAGGGGCAGTCAGCCGTCACCCATCTTCTCGACTCCGAGCAATCGGTTGCCGTGCTCCCGATCACGCCCACGTCACTGATCAACTTCGGAGAGGCGGTCGACTTCCCCCTCATCTTCGGCGCCATCGTGGCTGTGTTCGGTGCGGCCACGCTTCTCCACCTGCTGGTGGTCAGCGTCTCGCGTCGCCGCCGGGAGACCGGCCTCCTCAAGGTCCTGGGGTTCGTGAACAGACAGGTGATCTGGGCCGTCAGCTGGCAGGCCACGACTTTGGCGGTGGTCGGCATCATCATCGGCGTCCCGCTCGGTCTGATCGCTGGACGGGCGACCTGGGACGCCTTTGCCAGCCACCTGGGCGTCGTCCCAGTGTCCGTCGTCCCCGTCTGGCTGATCGTTGTGTTGGCGATCGGCGTGATCGTGGTGGCCAACGTCCTGGCAGTGGGGCCCGCCTTGGCTGCGACGCAGTCCAAGGCCGGGAAGCTCCTGGAGGCGCCCTGACCGGCGGGGCCCTTGTGGTCCGTCAGCCGCCCGGCGCTTCAGCCCGCCGTGACTTCCGCCCGAGTCCGGAGAACTTGCCGAGGAACCAGTAGGCCCGCCGCTGCCGGACCGCGCTGCGCCGGAAGGGATCGTCGGGCTCCAGGTGTTCGACGGCACCGGCCACGACCTGATCGAACATCACGGAGGCTTCCTTCGGCCGCTTGAGCGCCACCAGCTCGGTGGCAATGGCCCACTTCTGGTACAGGATCGTCCGCTGGTCTCCTCCCTGTCGCTCCAGGCCGCCGAGTGCCTCGGTGAACAGGTCCAGGGCCATCTCGTGATTGCCGAGGTGTCGTTGCGTCTGGGCCAGGTCGATCATGGCCCTGAAGGTGTCGCCGTGGTCGGGGCCGAGCGTTCGCCTGGTCGAGTCGAGGACACGGACCCGCAGCGGGAACTCGTCACCGGAACGGCCGAGCTTGCGCAGGGTGATCGCGAGGTTCGTGGCCGTCTGCACCGACAGCTCACTGTCGGGGCCGTTCTCCCGGTCGGAAGCCTCGAGGACACGCTCCCACAGCGGGCGGGCCGCCTCCTGCTCGCCGAGCCGGTCGAGCACGATGGCCAGGTTGAACTCGGTCCACGCCGTCCGCCGTTCGTCGTCCACGGCCGACCGGCGCTGCAGGGCCAGGGACGTCGTCAGTACCTGTTCCGCCTCACGGAGCCGCCCGGCGTCGCGCAGGGACCGGCCGAGCTGCAGCATGGCGTCGAACGTCGCCGGATCCGACTCCCCGTAGAGCTCCTTCCGCGCGTCGAGCAGTATCCGCGCCTCCTCCACTTCGCGCGGCGGGCGATCGTCCATTGCGCGCCGACGTTACCGTCGCGTGAGAGGTGACCCGACCCCGCCGGAGCGGTTGCTCAAGCGACGGAGCGATGGATGTCCTCGAGTGAGAGCTCGGTCGTGCGGTGGCCGCCGCACTGCACGCACCCTTGCGTGTGGATCGACGAGCGGATGAGACGGGTCCGGGCCTCGTTGAGGAAGACCGTGAAGCTCTTCTGGCTCGGGTCGATCTCGAGCTCCCAGTAGGGGCGCCATTCGGTGGAGATCCGGCGCCGCCCGACGGCGATCCCCTTCAAAATGCGGCAGAACCGCAACTGCCGGGCATCGAAGATCCAGGTGCTGTGGCACGACTCCAACGTGATCATGTTCATCGGGCGAGCATGGCGGCCCAGCCTCAACCGGAACTCGGAAAGACCTGGCCGTGGCCTTGGAATCCGATTGCAGTGTCGTGTCACTCTCATCTGGCTCAGGCGGTGACGACCGCCTCGAAGTGCTCGACGACGGGAAAGGGGTCGTAGAAGTGATGCAGCGCGGCGCGCCATTCCTGGTACGCCGCCGAGCCCCGAAAGCCCTCCGTGTGGTCCTCGAGGCGATCCCATTCCACCAGGAGCAGGAAGCAGCCGGGCCGCTCCACGCCGCGCTCGACCGCGCAACGAGACGAAGCCCGGGCTCGCGGCGATGAGCGCTTTCGCCCTGTCCATCGCCGCGAGGAAGGTCTCCTCCTGCCCGGGGATGACCTCGAGCAGGGCGTGCTCCGTGATCATCTGTCGAGCAGCCGCTCGCGCAACGCCGGATCCGTGGCAGCGTCGATGGCCGTCCAAGCCAGGGCTATCGCGCCGTCGCGGACGGCGGCGTCCGCCGACGGTGTGATGCAGGCCGCGGCGAACTCGGGCTGGTGGTTGACGGCGCCGTGGGCCTCTATCCAGATGAGCGGGTGGATGGTGGGCACGGCCAGCGAGACGTTGGCCATGTCGGTCGAGAGCGTCGGCCGCGGCTTCCCGTCGTCGTCGGCGTCGAAGCGACGGCCCAGCGCCTCGGCGTTGGCGCGGTAGGCCTGCAGGAGGCCGGGGTCGGCCTCCATGTGCGAGTACACGGGGGACAGCTCCTCGTACTCGAGGGTGCAGCCGGTGGCGAGCGCGCCCGCCTCGAAGCACGCGTCGACCCGGGGCCGGAGCGCGGCCAGCCCCGCGGCGGTGGGCGAACGGACCATGTACCGGGCGGTGATGGCGGCGGGGATGATGTTGGCGGCGTGCGAGCTCTTGGTGACCACGCCGTGCACCTGGTCGCCCGGGCGCAGCTGTTGGCGCAGCAGGCCGATGGCCACCTGGGCGATGGTCATGGCGTCCTGCGCGTTGACGCCCTCCCACGGCGCCGCCGACGCATGCGCCTCGCGACCGACGAAGTGGACGTCGTAGTGCGCGACCGCGAGGCAGTTCCCGGTGAGCCACTCTCCCGGCCAGGGGTGCACCATCATGGCGGCGTGGACGCCGGCGAAGGCGCCGCGCTCGAGCATCAGCACCTTGCCGCCACCGCCCTCCTCGGCTGGCGTGCCGAGGACGCGGACGGTGAGCCCGAGCTCGTCCGCCACCGCGGCCAGGGCAAGCCCGGCGCCGACGGCGGTCGCCGCGATGATGTTGTGGCCGCAGGCGTGGCCGATGTCGGGCAATGCGTCGTACTCCGCGCAGACCGCCACGACGAGCTCGCCGTTACCCGCCCGGGTCTCGAGCGCCGTCGGCAGGTCGTACACGCCCTCGTCCACCTGGAGCCCTCCGGCGCGCAGCGCCTCGGCCACGGCGCGGGCAGAGGTGGTCTCACCGAAGCACAGTTCGGGCGTCGCATGGACCGAATGGCTCAGCGAGACGAGCTGGTCCAGGTGCCGGTCGATGACCGCGGCGGCTGCGTCCTTGGCCGACGAGCGGTCGGCGACCACCTACTCGATGACCGCCACGACGTCGCCGGCGCCGACGGAATCACCCGCGCTCACCTTGATCTCCTTGATCACGCCGTCCTTCTCCGCCGCCACGGCGTTCTCCATCTTCATCGCCTCGAGGAGGCAGATCGACTGGCCGACCTCGACGACGTCGCCCACGGCGACCAGGACCTTGACGATCGTGCCCTGCATGGGGACGGTCACCTGACCCGAGCCGCTGCCCGCCACCGCCGCTGCGGCGGCACGCTTGGGCCGGCCGGCACGACCGGGTGCGGTCGTCGTGCCCAGGTCGGGCACCCAGAGGCGCACGGAGAAGCGCCGCCCGTCGACCTCGGCGGTCACGTCGCGCTGCACGGTGGGCACCTCGTCCGCCGGCGGCGGGGCGGGAGCGCCAGCCGGCTCGGCGACCAGGCCGCTCAGGTCGAGCGTGTCCTCGACCCACTTGGTCGAGTACCTCACTGCGGCGAAGTCCGGGTGGCTCAGGATCGCCACGTCGGCCGGCAGCGTGGTGGCCACCCCCGTGATGCGGGTCTCGCCGATGGCGCGCAGCATGCGCCGCCGGGCCGCCTCGCGGTCGGGGCGCCCAGACGATCATCTTGGCGATCAGGTTGTCGTAGTACTGCGAGACCGTGTCGCCGGACTCGTAGCCGGCGTCGAGGCGGACGCCCGGGCCCGACGCCGGGCGGAACGAGGTCAGCGTGCCCGGCGAGGGCGAGAAGCGCCCGCCGCTGGGGTCCTCCGCGTTGATGCGCACCTCGATGGCATGCCCGTTCTGACGGATGTCCTCCTGGGTGAAGTCGAGCGGTTCGCCCGAGGCGATGCGGATCTGCCAGGCGACCAGGTCGAGCCCGGTCACCAGTTCGGTGACCGGGTGCTCCACCTGGAGCCGGGTGTTCATCTCGAGGAAGTAGAACTCGCCGTCCTGGTACAGGAACTCGACGGTTCCCGCGTTGTAGTAGCCGCATGCCTCCGACACCTTGACGGCGGCGGCGCCCATGGCCTGGCGGACCTCGTCGGGGAAGTCGGGGGCCGGGCTCTCCTCGACCAGCTTCTGGTGCCGGCGCTGGGCCGAGCAGTCGCGCTCGCCGAGCCACAGCGTGTTGCCGTGCTGGTCGGCCAGCACCTGCATCTCGACGTGCCGGGGCCATTCGAGGTAGCGCTCGAGGTAGATCTCGGGACGGCCGAAGTAGGCCTGGGCCTCGCGGGCCGCCGACTCCATCGCCTCGGCCGCCTCGGCCGCCGCGGCGACGACCTTCATGCCACGCCCGCCGCCGCCGTAGGCGGCCTTGATGGCGACCGGCCAGCCGTGCTCCTCGCCGAACGCCACGACCTCGTCGGGGGAGGTCAGCGGCTCGGAGCGTCCGGGCACGCCCGCCACGCCCGCCTTCTCGGCGGCCAGGCGGGAGCTGATCTTGTCGCCCATGACCTCGATCGCCTCGGGCGGCGGACCGATGAAGGTGACGCCGCGCTCGGTGATGGCGCGGGCGAAGTCGGTGTTCTCGGAGAAGAAGCCGTAGCCGGGGTGGACGCGCGTCGGCGCCGCTCTCCTCGATGGCGTGGAGGATCGCCTCGGTGTTGAGGTAGCTCTCGGCCGCCGTCTCGCCGCCGAGGGCGTAGGCCTCGTCGGCCATGCGGACGTGCAGGGCGTCGCGGTCGAGGTTGGAGTACACCGCCACCGTGCCGATGCCGAGCTCGCGGCACGTCCGGATCACCCGGACGGCGATTTCGCCGCGGTTTGCAATGAGGACCTTCTGGAGCACGCTGGCCTTTCCTCCCTGAGGCGGACCTTCACAATTGCACGCACCCTATGGTGTCTGCCATGTGGGGCGGCAAGTGGGACATCCACTGGCTCGACGAGATCGACTCCACCAACACGTATGTGCGTGATCGGGCTCGCCAGGGCGCGCCCGAGGGCCTCGTCGCCGTGGCCGACCACCAGACCGCCGGGCGGGGCCGCCTCGACCGGCGCTGGGAGTCGCCGCCGGGGGCGAACCTGCTGGCCTCGGTGCTCCTCCGCCCGCGCTGCGAGGGCGCCGACGTGCACCTGTGCGCGGGGGCCGTGGCGCTGGCGGGGGCCGATGCCTGCCGGGAGGTGGCCGGGGTCGAGCCGGTGCTCAAATGGCCCAACGACCTCCTGCTCGACGGGGCCAAGCTGGCCGGGGTCCTGGCCGAGGCCGAGTTCGCCGGGTCCTCGCCTGACCGCCGTCGTCGTCGGCATCGGGATCAACGTGGCCTGGCCCGGTCCCGCGGAAGCCGGGGGCACCTGCCTGGACGACGTGGGCGGGTCGGCGCAGCCGGTGGACCGCCAGGTCCTCCTCGACCACCTGCTCGAGCGCGCTGGGCCCCCGGCGCGCCCTGCTCGAAGACGGCGGACGGGCGGCGGATGCCTGGCCGACGAGGTGCGCCGGCGCTGCGCCACGCTCGGCCAGGAGGTGCGGGTGATCCTGGCCGGGGAGGAGCTGACCGGGCGGGCCGCCGCCATCGACGACGCCGGCCACCTGGTGGTCGAGACGGCCGCGGGACCGCGGGCCGTGAGCGCCGGCGACGTGGTGCATCTGCGGCCTCGACCAGGGCCGGGAGAGGGGTGCGGGGCCTGGGCTAATATGCCCGGCACTATGCGCCTTCTCGTGACGGGAGGTGCCGGTTTCATCGGGTCGAACTTCGCTCGCTACTGGGTCGAACAGCACCCCGAGGACCATGTCGTCGTCTACGACGTCCTCACCTACGCCGGCAACCGACCCAGCCTGTCCGACATCGAGGACCGGATCGTCTTCGTCCAGGGCGACATCTGCGACCCGACGGTCGCCGAGAAGGCGCTGCGGGGCGAGGGGATCGACACGATCGTCCACTTCGCCGCCGAGTCGCACAACTCGCTGGCGGTGCTGAACCCGGGGCTGTTCTTCCGGACCAACGTGCTCGGGACCCAGACCATGCTCGAGGCGGCCCGCCAGGCCGGCGTGGCGCGCTTCCACCACGTCTCGACCTGCGAGGTCTACGGGGACCTGCCCCTCGACACCGACGAGGCCTTCACACGAGGACTCGCCCTACCGGCCCCGTACGCCGTACAACGCGTCGAAGGCCGGGGCCGACCACGCGGTGCGGGCCTACGCCGAGACCTACGAGCTGCCCATCACCATCACCAACTGCGCCAACAACTACGGCCCCTACCAGTTCCCCGAGAAGCTGATCCCGCACTTCTGCGCGCTGGCGCTCGACGACCAGGCGCTCACGCTCTACGCCAGCACCGAGAACCGCCGCGAGTGGCTGCACGTGTACGACCACTGCACCGCCATCGACGCCGTGCTCGCCCGGGGGCGGGTGGGCGAGACGTACCACGTGGGCAGCGGCGTGGAGGCCTCCATCATGGAGGTGGCCGACCGCATCCTCGCCGCCCTGGGCAAGCCGGAGTCGCTCAAGACGATCGTGCCCGACCGCCCCGGTCACGACCGGCGCTACGTCCTCGACTCCTCCAAGCTGCGCAAGCGAGCTGGGCTGGGCGCCGTCGGTCGACTGGGAGCAGGGTCTGGCCGAGACGGTGGCGTGGTACGCCGGCGAACCGGGACTGGTGGGAGCCGCTGCGGGCCCGGGCGCCCATTGCCGAAGGGTCCTGGGGAACCGGAGGCGGCTGAGCGGTGCGGATCCTGATCACCGGGGCCGACGGGCAGCTGGGCCGCGACCTGCTCGACTGCCTGGCCGGGCGGGTGCCCGACCGGGGGTCGCCGCTGCGCGCTGCTCGGGCCCGGAGGGCCCGCGACCCGGGCCTCAACCACGAGGTCCTCGGCACCGACATCGACACCATGCGGGTCGACGACCGGGACGCCGTCCTGCACAACGTTCACCGCGTTCCGGCCCGAGCTCGTCCTGCACGGTGGCGCGTTCACCGCGGTCGACCGGTGCGAGACCGAGGTCGACGCGGCCTACGCGGTCAACGCCATCGGCACCCGCAACGTCGCCGAGGCGGCCGCCCTGGTGGGGGCGCACATGGTCTACGTCTCGACCGACTACGTCTTCGACGGCACCGCCGACCGCCCCTACCGCGAGTGGGACGCCACCGTGCCCGACGTCGGTCTACGGCGCCTCCAAGCTGGCGGGCGAGCGCGAGTGCCGGCCCGGGCTCGACCATCGTGCGCACGAGCTGGCTGTGCGGCGCCCACGGCGCCAACATGGTCGTCACCGCCCTGCGCCTGGCCGACGGGCGACGGCGAGCTGCGCTTCGTCGACGACCAGCACGGGTCGCCGACGTTCACCGCCGACCTGGCGCCCGCCGTCGTCACCCTCGGGCTCGACCGCCGGCCCGGGCATCTTCCACGTGACCAACAGCGGCGCCACCACCTGGTGGGGCTTCGTGCGGGCGGTGCTGGCCGAGGCCGGCGCCGACCCCGAGCGGGTGCGGCCCATCAGCACCGCCGAGCTCGACCCGCCGCCGCCCGGCGCCCCGCCCGGCCTACTCGGTGCTCGACAACATGGCGCTGCGCCTGAGCGGGCTGCCGGCCCTGCCCGACTGGCAGGACGGCCTGGCCCGGCTGGTCCCCGCCCTCCGGCGCACTGGACGGCGGCGACATGAGCCACGCCGGCCAACGGCCGTGACCGACAGCGCCACACGGTCGCCGTCATCGGCGCCGGCTACGTCGGCCTGCCGACCGCGGCCACGCTGGCGCACTTCGGCCACCACGTCGTGCTGGCCGAGCGCGAGCCGTCCAGGCTGGCCGCGCTGCGCTCCGGGCGCATGCCGATCGTGGAGGCGGGCCTCGACGAGCTGGTGGCCGGCGGTGTGGCGGCCGGCAACCTCTCCTTCACCGACTCGGCGGTCGAGGCGGTGGCCGGGGCGGAGTTCGTCTTCCTGTGCGTGCCGACGCCCCAGAGCGCCGACGGCTCGGCCGACCTGTCCTACGTCGAGGCGGCGGCCAAGGAGATCGCCACCCACCTGGAGCCGGGTGCCATCGTGGTCAACAAGTCGACCGTGCCCGTCGGCTCGGCCAACATGGTCGAGCAGGTGATCGGCCGCCCCGACATCAGCGTCGTCTCCAACCCCGAGTTCCTCCGGGAGGGCACGGCGGTGCTCGACAGCCTCAACCCGGACCGGATCGTCGTCGGCGCGGACGATGCCCGGGCGGCGGCCAGGGTGGGGGAGCTGTTCGCCTCGACGCGGGCGCCGCTCATCGTGACGGACGCCACGACGTCGGAGACGATCAAGTACGCGTCCAACGCGTTCCTGGCCACGAAGCTGAGCTTCGTCAACGCCCTCGCCGGCCTTTGCGAGGAGGTGGGGGCCGACGCCCGCGACGTGCTGCTCGGCCTCGGCTACGACAAGCGCATCGGCTTCGAGTTCCTCCGTCCCGGACCGGGCTGGGGCGGCTCGTGCCTGCCCAAGGACACCCGGGCCCTGCTCCACATCGCGGGCGAGGCGGGCTACGACTTCTCGCTGCTGGCCGGCGCCATCGCCTCCAACGACGAGCAGCTGTCCCGGGTGGTGGCCAAGGTCGAGACGGCCTGCGGCGGCTCGGTCGACGGTGTCGACGCTGGCCGTCTGGGGCCTCACGTTCAAGGCCAACACCGACGACCGGCGCGACTCGCCGAGCCTGGAGATCGCCCATCGTCTGGCCGGTCTCGGCGCGACCGTCCAGGCGTTCGACCCCACGGTCGACGCCGAGACCGACGTCCCCGACCTGCGAGGACCTGCAGCTGCGGGCCGACCCCTACGAGGCGGCGGCAGGAGCCCGGGCCCTGGTCGTGCTGACCGAGTGGGACGAGTTCCGCTGGCTCGACTTCGCCCGGGTGCTCGCCGCCATGGCGGAGCCCAACATCGTCGACGCCCGCAACCTGCTCGACCCCGCCGCCGTGCGGCGCATGGGCTTCTCGTACTCGGGGATCGGGCGCCAGTGAGCCGGGTCGTGGTGGCCGGCGGCGCCGGCTTCCTCGGCTCGCACCTCTGCGACCGCCTGGTCGAGCGGGGCGACACCGTCGTCTGCCTCGACGACCTCTCCACCGGGTCGCGGGAGAACGTGGCCCACCTGCTCGGGCACGACCGCTTCCACCTCGTCGTGACCGACGTCAGCGAGAAGGTGGAGCTCGAGGACGCTCTCAAGGTCGATGCCGTGTGCAACCTGGCCTCGCCCGCGTCGCCGCCGGCGTATCTCGCCCGGCCTTTCGACACGCTGGCGGTCGGGAGCGAGGGCACCCGGCGGCTGCTGGAGCTCGCACGGGAGCACGACGCCCGCTTCCTCATGGCGAGCACCAGCGAGATCTACGGCGACCCCGAGGTGCATCCCCAGGTCGAGTCGTACCGGGGCAACGTCGACCCCACGGGGCCGCGCAGCGTCTACGACGAGGCCAAGCGCTTCGCCGAGAGCCTGACCATGGCCATGCACCGCACGTATGGCGTCAACGTCGGGATCGCCCGCATCTTCAACACCTACGGGCCGCGGCTCTCCCCGGGCGACGGCCGGGTGGTGTCGAATTTCATCGTGCAGGCGCTGCGGGGCGAGCCCCTGACCGTCTACGGGGACGGCACCCAGACCCGGAGCCTGTGCTTCGTCGACGACGAGATCGGCGGGCTCCTGGCCCTCCTCGACTCCTCGCTCACCGGACCGGTCAACATCGGTAACCCCGACGAGCGGACCGTGCTCGACCTGGCGCACTTCGTCCTGGACGGCGACCGGGTCGGCGTCCGACATCGTCTTCGAGCCGCTCCCCACCGACGACCCGACGCGGCGCTGCCCCGACATCACCCTGGCCCGCAACGAGCTCGGGTGGGAGCCCACCACCGGACTGGCGGAGGGGATCGCGCGCACCATCGACTACTTCGCGACAGGAGGTGACAGGCCTCATGACGGAGGTGGACCTGAACCCGAGTGCCGCGCACCACGGACCTACCGGTCGCTCACGTCATCATGCCCGTGTTCAACGAGCGGGCGACCGTGGCCGAGGTGATCCGCCGCATGCGGGCCGTGGATCTGCCGCTGTCCCTGGTGCTCCAGATCATCGTGGTCGACGACGGGAGCAGCGACGGCTCGGACAAGGTGCTGGGCGCGCTCGAGGACTCCACGGTGCGGGTGATCCACCACAAGACGAACCAGGGCAAGGGCGCCGCCGTCCGCACGGGCCTGGCCGAGGTGCACGGCGACCTCGTGCTCATTCAGGACGCCGACCTCGAGTACGACCCCAACGACTGGCCGCGCCTGTTGGACCCGATCCTGCGCGGGAAGGCCACGCGTCGTCTACGGCAGCCGCTTCACCGGCGAGCGCAAGAACATGCTGCCGATGCACTGGATCGGCAACCGCCTCCTCTCGCTCGTCACCAACGTGCTCTACAGCTCCACGCTGTCGGACATGGAGACGTGCTACAAGCTCTTCGACGCCGCAGGTGCTCGAGGGACTCACGATCGAGTCGAACAAGTTCGACTTCGAGCCTGAGATCACGGCCAAGGTGCTGCGGCGCGGCCACCGGATCTACGAAGTGCCCATCTCCTATGCGGGCCGCGAAGCAAACGAGGGCAAGAAGATCACGTGGCGCGACGGGTTCGGCGCCTTGAAGGCCCTCGTCAAGTTCCGCTTCTCCCGGGAGTACTGAGCTCGGGGTGTCCGTTCCGATCGCGGCCGTCGTGGTCGACCACGACGCCGGTCCTTGCTCGAAGGCTGCGTCCGCTCCCTCCTCGATGACGGGGCGTCCCCCGTCGTGGTGGTGGAGAACGGTGTCGCCGGCAGCGCCGCCGCCGCTCTGACGGATGTCCCGGCGGATCCCGTCCGCCTGGTCCGGCCCGGCCGCAACGTCGGCTTCGGCGCCGGCGTCAACCGCGGCCTGGCCGCGCTGGCGGGGGAGGCATCCCCGCCGGAGTGGATCCTCGTCTGCAACGCTGACCTCGTCGTCCACCCCGGGGCGTTGGCCGCGCTGCGCCGGGTCCTCGAATCCGAGCATGCCTGGGCCCTGGTCGGGCCACGCATCTTCAGCGAGACCGGCGAGGTCTATCCCTCGGTGCGCAACTTCCCCTCCTTCACCGATGCCGCCGGGCATGCCCTGCTGGCGTTGTTCAACCCGCAGAACCCCTTCACCGTCCGCTACAAGCCCGGCACCCCGGAAGGGCCCGGGGTGTCCGCCGCCGGATGGGTGTCCGGCTCGTGCTTCCTGGCCCGGCGCAGCGCGCTGGAGGAGCTCGGTGGTTTCGACGAGGCGTACTTCATGTACGCCGAGGACATGGACCTGTGCTGGCGCGCCCACGACGCCGGGTGGGGGGTGGGATTCGCCGGGACGGCGGAGGTCACCCACGTGCAGGGCTTCAGCACGGCCCGGCACCCCTACCAGATGATGGTGGCCCACCATCGCTCGGCGCTCCGCTTCACGTTCCGGACCACCAAGGGCTGGCGCCGCGCCGCGCTCCCGCTGGCGGTCCTGGTGCTCGGGACGCGCATGGTCATCGCCACCCTGCGGCTGGCCTTCAGCCGCTAGGGAGGGCGTTGCGCGGCCACCGGGGTCTGCTCATCGCCGCGCTGGTGGCCCTCGGGGTCACCGTGCTGGTGCTCGTCCTGGCGGCGACCGTCAGTGGGCCCCGGCACGCCACGGTGCACGTCGAGCCGCAGGTGACGTTCGCGCTGCCGCCGGCGGGCACGGGGTGCGGCGGCGCGAGTGCTGCACCCGGCGGGGGAGTGAAGGTGCCGCTCACCGTGAGCGTCGTGGCCGGGCAGGTCGCGGAGACGGCGGACGTGTGCATCGGCGGCCAGGGTCCGTACCCCTTCGTCCTCGACTCGGGGGCGGGACAGTCGACCATCGATGCCGGGCTGGCTCACCGGCTCGACCTGCCGGACGCTGGTCCCGCGAGCGCGTTCGCCGGCGTCGGGTGCACCGGTGCCGCCCAACCCGTCTCGGTGGGCGCCTGGTCGCTCGACGGCGTGGTCCTGGCGCCGCAGCAGCTGACCGCGGCCACGCTGCCCCAGATGGGCGGGAAGGGCGAGCCGGTCGGCTTGCTCGGCTCCGACGTCCTGTCCCGTTTCGGCGGGGTCCGCATCGACTTCGACGCCGGCGCGCTCGTCCTGCCCGGCCCGGAGGGCGCGCCGCTGGCCCAGTCCTCCCCCTACACCGGCCCGAACGGCCCGCCGCCGGCGGCACTGACGCAGGGGGAGCGCGGGACGACGGTGCCGCTCACGGTGACCCCGGCGCCAGGTGACGTGTCGCTCGGCGTGGCCGTCCGTTTCGCCGGTGGCCCGCGCCGAGACTTCGTGGTGGACACGGGCTCGTCGCAGAGCGTCGTGTCCTCCTCGGTCTCCCGGGCGCAGTCGCTGCGGGGCACCGACCTGGCGCAGCGCCAGTCGACCGTGTGCTCGGTGATCACCGTCCCGCTCGTGCACACCGGGACGTGGTCCGTACCGGGCGTGGCGCTCCACCCCCAGCTCATCGGTTCGACCGACTTCGGCACCATCAGCCTGTCCGGCACGGTGGGCCTGTTGGGCTCGGACCAGCTCCGGCGTTACGGCTGGGTCGTCCTCGACTACGCCGGCGGCCAGATGGTGCTGGGGTGATCACGTGAGCGCGGCTCCGAGGGCGTCGAGCAGCTCGCCGGTGCCCTTCTCGCGGATGGCGGGGGTGTCGGCACCATCGAGGAACACGCCCTGCTCGGTGAAGGTGAGGGTCGTGCCCGAGGGCGCCCGGGTGAACTCCACCGTGGTCACCGAGACCGAGATCAGCGTCCCGTCCGCCTCCATCGTGTACCCGTAGACGATGCGCTCGTCCGGCACGATGTCCCGGTAGGTGGCCTCATAGAGATAAACCGGCCCGCCGGGGGGACCGCCGCGGTTGATCTCGGCGCCGCCCACCCGGAAGTCGAGCTCATAGCCGGAAGCGCCCGGGGCGCCGAACCAGCGCGCCTTGGACTCCTGGCTCGACCAGGCGGCGAAGACCCGTTCGGGCGGGACCGGATAGGTCCGGCTGAGGGTGAAGGTTCCGTGCTCGGCGGTGCGGGTCATCTCAAGCTCCTCTCGAAGGTGATGGCGTGGTCTGCTCGGCGGCGAGGATCTCGCCCAACCGGTCGAGCCGGCGCGCCCAGGCGGCGCGCTGGCCGGCGAACCAGTCCTCGGCCACATCGAGCCCGACCGGCTCGAGCCGGCAGGTCCGGGTGCGACCCACCTTCTCGGAGCGGACGAGGCCGCACGACTCGAGGACGGCGAGATGCTGGACCACGGCCGACAGGCTCATATCGAGCGGCCGGGCCAGTTGGCTCACCGTGGCGGGACCGCCGCTGAGGCGTTCCACCAGGTCACGCCGGGTGGGGTCACCCAGCGCACGGAACACCTCGTCGACCGGTTGATACTTAAGCATTGACTTAAGTATTCCGCCGAAGCAGCGGTCCTGTCAAGCCGCCGAGGTCAGTCGGGGCCGGACAACCCCAACATGTCGGTGACGCCGTGGTCTCGGCCGGCGGTGTAGCCGCCGTCGACGGGGAGCGCGTGGCCCGTCACGAACGAGGCGTCGTCGGAGAGCAGGAAGGCGGCCACCGCGGCGATCTCCTCCGGCCGGCCCATGCGCCGTCCCAGCTTGTGCTCGTGCACGATGTCGGCCAGCGCCGCCTCCATGCCCGGGCCGAAAACCGAGGCGGTCATAGGAGTCTCGATGAAGCCCGGGCAGATGGCGTTGACCCGGATGCCTCGCCCGCCGTAGTCGATGGCCATGCCCTTGGTCAGGAGGACCACGCCACCCTTGGACGCGCTGTAGACGCTCCCGCCCGCCGTGCCCTCCAGCCCCTCGATGCTGGCCAGCGTCACCACCGAGCCGCGCTGCCCCCCGGCATTGCGGGGCTGCCGCAACATCTGGCCGATCACATGCTTGGCGGTCAGGTAGGTGCCGGTGAGGTTTATCGAGATGACCCTCGCCCACTCCTCGGCGGGCAGCATGTGCACGGGCCCGCCGCCCGCCACGCCCGCCGCGTTCACCAGCCCGTCGACGCCGCCCCCGAAGGCCACCGCGGCGGCCACCAGCGCCTCGACCGAGCCCTCGTCGGCCACGTCGACCTTTTGGAAGAGCCACCGACCCTGTTCCTCCGGAATCGCGTCGGCGGGATCCACGAGGTCGGCTCCCACCACACGGGCCCCCTCGTCGAGGAGGCGATCCGCGGTCGCCCGGCCGATGCCCGAGGCGGCGCCCGTCACGATGTAGGTCCGTCCGTCCAATCCACGCATGACGCCTCCGTTTGGTTGCGCCCGGGCGACCCGGGCTGCTAACTGTTCTAGCCCGGGCCCTACCCGGGGTCGCCGTCCGGGGGGAGCCCACGCCATGAAGTTCGCGCTGTTCTACGAGATCCCCGTTCCCCGTCCGTGGGGGGAGGACAGCGAGCTCGTGGCCTACCAGAACACGCTCGAGCAGGCCATCGCCGGCGATCGCCACGGCTGGCACGCGTTCTGGACGGTCGAGCACCACTTCTTGCAGGAGTACTCGCACTGCTCGAACCCCGAGGTCCTGTATGGGGCCATCGCGGCGCGGACCGAGCGGATCCGGCTGGGGTACGGCGTGCGGCTGATGCCCAAGCCTTATAACCATCCAGTGCGGACGGCGGAGTCGGTGGCGGTGCTCGACCTGCTGTCGGGCGGCCGGGTCGACATGGGCACCGGCCGCTCGGCGACGCGGGCCGAGCTCGAGGGGTTCGGCATCGACCCGGCCGAGAGCCGCCGCATGTGGCAGGAGGCCATCGAGCACGTCGTGGGCTGCTGGACCAACGACGAGTATTCGTTCGACGGCGAGTTCTGGCAGATGCCGCGGCGCCGGGTCCAGCCCAAGCCGTGGCAGAAGCCGCACCCGCCGCTGTGGGGCGCGACGACGTCGGACGAGGGGCACGCCCAGGTGGGCGACCTGGGGTTGGGGTTGTGCTCCTTCGCCGTGGGCCTGCCGCCCTCGGAGGTGAAGCGCAAGATCGACATCTACCGTGCCGCCGTGGGGGCGTGTTCGGCGCCGCTCGGGTCGTTCGTGCACAACCAGGCGGCGACGTTCACCATGGCGTTGTGCGGGCCCGACCGTGCGGCGGCGATGGACGAGGCCCGGGAGTCCTTCGAGTGGTACCCCAAGACGGGTGCCCGCCAGATCGCCACGCTGACCGACTGGATGGCGGAGCGCAACGAGGATCTCGGCAGCTACTCCTACGCGGCCGACATGAAGAAGACCGACGACGAGGGGACTCTGGACCTGCTGAGCCTGGAGTACCTCGTCGACGCCAACGCTTGCGTCCTCGGGACGCCCGAGGAGTGCCTGGAGGCGTGTCGTCAATATGAGGCCGCCGGGGTCGACCTGCTGCTCTGCCTGGTCAACCCCTACAAGATCTCGCACGAGTCGGTCATGCAGACGATCGAGCTCATGGGCACCGAGGTGATCCCGCACTTCGCCTCGTGATCCGCCGCGGCCCCCCGCACCCGCGCGAATCGGGCAGGCTAAGGAGATGACCAGGCACGCGGGGCGCCGTTGGGTTCTGCCGGCGGCTGCGATGGTGCTCGCCCCGTTGACGGCTGGCGCAGTACCGGCCGCGAGCGGCGGCGCCCAACAAGCTGGCCCAGGCCGGCCACGCCACCTTCTGGGACTGTTCCTCCAAGACGACCGAGCTGCTGGTCGCGGTCAACACGCTGACGCTGCACCCGGGCGCGTCGCTCGACATCTCCTTCACCGTGCGCAACGGTGCGACGGCGTCGTGCAACTACACCGCCCCCTACGCCGGCGCCGCGCCCGGGCCCACGTCCACTGCGCTGACGGCGGGGCCGTGCGGATCGGTGGGCTACGAGATCGAGGGACCGCACCACCACAACGTGTGGCCCGGGGTCCAGGTCGTCAACTGCCCGGCACTGGGCTTCGCGCAGCTGGCGGCCGGCGCCACCGTGTCGGGGACGGGCTCGTGGAACCAGACCAAGCCCAACAGTTCACGCCGGGTACCGCCGGGGAATTACACGCTGGTGGTCGAGAACAAGCACTTCAGCTTCCCGCTCCGCGTCATGAAGTCCTGAGGGAAGCGGGCTCGGCACTCCAGACTCCTGACTCCTGACTCCTGACTCCTGACTCTTGACTCCGGGCGGGCGTCCTCTATAGTTACCTAGATGACTAGTGAACTGCTGCCGCAGTCGGTCAGCTTCCACCTCCGTCCCGACTCGGGCGTGCCGGCCTACCTCCAGCTCGTCCAGCAGATCCGCCAGGCGGTGCGCATGGGGGTGCTCGACGTCGGTGACCGGCTGCCGACGGTCAAGGAGGTCGTGGCCGAGCTCGCCATCAACCCGAACACGGTGCAGAAGGCCTACCGCGAGCTCGAGCACGAGGGGTTGGTCGAGGGACGCCAGGGCGTCGGGACGTTCGTCGCCCGCCGCCCCGAGGGCCCCCCGCCGGGGACCCAGGCCCGGCTCGCCCGGGGCCTGCACAAGTGGGTCGAATCCGCCCGGGCCGAGGGCATGGACGACGAGGCGATGGAAGCGCTCCTGCGCGAGACCCTGCGCGGCACGAGGGCGGTCGAGGTCGCATGATGGTGGTCGAGACCTCGGGACTCGGCAAGCGCTTCGGGCAGGTCTGGGCGCTCCAGGATTGCTCGCTGCAGGTGCCGCCCGGACGGGTCACGGCCCTTCTCGGCCCGAACGGGGCGGGCAAGACGACGCTGCTCCGGTTGCTGGTCGGGCTGGCCGCGCCCAGCGCCGGCTCGGCGGAGGTCCTCGGGCGGACACCCGACGGCTCCGCGGAGTTCCTGGCCGCCATCGGCTACCTCGCCCAGGACGTGCCGCTCTACCGGCGCCTCACCGCCGACGACCACATCACTCTCGGGGCACACCTGAACACGCGGTGGGATGCGGACGGCGCGCGCGACCGCCTGGCCCGGTTGCACGTGCCGGCCGACCGGAGGGTCGCCACGCTCTCGGGTGGCCAGCGGGCTCAGGTCGCGTTGGGCCTCGCCCTGGCCAAGCAGCCGGGACTTCTGCTCCTCGACGAGCCGGTGGCGGCGCTCGACCCGCTCGCCCGCCGCGAGTTCCTCTCGACGCTCAGCGAGGCGGTGGCCGACGGCGGGCTCTCGGTGATCCTGTCGTCGCATCTCGTCCACGATCTCGAGCGGGTCTGTGACCACGTGATCCTTCTGAGCGCCTCGCGCGTCCAGCTGTGCGACGACATCGACTCGGTCCTGGCCACGCATCGCATGCTGCTCGGTCCACGCCGCCCCCTCTCCGAGGTCGAGCCGAGCCTCACCGTCGTCAGCGCCACGCAGACGCAGCGCCAGACCCGGCTGCTCGTCAAGACCAACGGGCCCGTCCTCGACCCATCCTGGGAGGAGAACGAGGTCGGGCTCGAGGACGTGATCCTCGCCTATATGGGCAGCGAAGGCGCGGGCGTCGACACGGGGCGTGTGCATCTGAGGGTGGCGCCGTGAACCATCTCGTCTGGCGCCTGCACCGTAATCAGGCCTACTTCGCTGTCGCCGCGTTGGCCGTGCTGGCGCTCATCCTCGTCGTCACCGGCATCAACATGGCGAACGACTACCACGCCGCACTGGCGAGCTGCGCCGCCACCCAGAGCTGCTCCGACCTCGGGAGCCAGTTGTTCCGCGGCGACGGGGCGATCATGGACCTGGTCGACTTCACCCTTGTCGTGCCGCTCCTGTTCGGGCTTTTCTGGGGCGCTCCGCTCCTGGCCAAGGAGTTCGAGGACGGGACCCACAACCTGGCCTGGACCCAGGGGGTGAGCCGGCGGCACTGGCTGCGCGTGAACCTCGCGTGGTCGCTGCTGGCCGCCGCCGTCTGGGGCGCCGCTTTGGCCGCACTCGTCAGCTGGTGGCGCTATCCCGAAAACGCCCTGAACTCCCGCTTCGACGCCTTTGACGTGCAGGGCATCGTCCCTGTGGCCTACGCGCTCTTCGCCGTCGCGCTGGGGATCGCTGTGGGCTCGGTCGTCCGCCGTGTGCTGCCGAGCCTGGCCGTGACCCTGGCGATCTTCGTCGCCATCAGGGTGGCGATCGGCGTGTGGCTGCGCCCGCACTTCATGACGCCGGTGACCGCGCACGCACAACTTCTCGGCACGACGAGTGCCCCACCGGGCGCCTGGATCATCTCGCAGGGTTTGGTGAGCCCATCGGGCCGGTCCCTCGGGGCCGGGATCGACTTCAGCCAGCTCCCCGCGGCCTGCCGGACAGTCACGCCGGGCGGCAAGGGCCTCCTCGGACAATGCCTGGTCTCGCACGGTTTCCGCCAGATCGTCACCTACCAGCCCGACAGCCGCTTCTGGGCCTTCCAAGGGATCGAAGCGGGCATCTTCGTGATCCTGGCCGCGGCTCTCGCCGGATTTTCTGTGTGGTGGGTGTTGGGTCGCGACGCCTGAGCGCACAGGGCCGGCGCCGGCATCGGCGTCTCGAGCGCCGCCCGATATCTGCGGCACTCTCTACCGGCGGGACGCGACCGTTCTCGTTCCGATGGTCGAGGCTCCCACACCCAGCCCCGCAGCCGACGTGATCTCCGCCGCTGCCGGCCGGTCGGACGAGGAGATCACCGACGTGCTCGATCGGGCCTTCCGGCAGAAGGCCGCCGCCGAGGGGACGATCGCCGTGCACCTGGGCGAGGTCGGCCGGCGCCAGACCTACCGAGAGGACGGGGCGACCTCTCCAGAGGCTTGGGCCGCCGAGCGCTTCGGGGTCTCGACGCCGACGGCCCGGGTGCTGACCCGTGTCGGCGAGAAGGCCTGGGACATGCCCCACCTCGTCGAGTCGCTGTGCGCCGGGGACCTGTCCTTGGACAAGGTCCGCGCCGTGGCCGACGTGGCCACCCCCGAGACCGACAAAGAGCTCTGCGACCAGGCCAAGGGGTGCACGGTGCGCGAGTTGGCCGACGTCGCGGCCTCGAAGGGTGCCGCCGAGCCACCATCTGGACGCTCAGAGCACGACCGCCGGTTCTTGCGCTTCAACGAGGCGTTCAGCACCATGAGCGTCCAGCTGCCCCCAGAGTCCTTCGCCGCGACCAGAGCCTGCCTCGAAGCCCGGGCCAAAGCAGTCCCCTCCGACGGCGAGACGCCCTGGGATCAGCGCCTCTGCGATACCTTCTTGGAGTTGATCCGCTCCTCAGGCGGGGAGAACTCCACGAAGGCCAGCCCGTACTTCGTCGTCGTCCACGTCCCCCTCGACGCCTTGGTGGATGAGTCGGGTGAAGGGACCGATCTGGCCGGTGAGCTCGAGCGTGACGGCCTGATCAGCACCGAGACCGTCCAAGAGATCGCCTGTGACGCCACCATCGCCATCGGGGTCGACGACGACGTCGGTCACACCATGTACGAAGGCCGGGCCCGGCGCACTCCATCCGACGCCCAGCGCCGCGAGGTCATGCGCCGGGATCGCCATTGCCGCTTCCCCGGCTGCACCAACGTCACCTTCACCAACGTCCACCACATCGTTCCCTGGAAACCCGGAGGCCGGACCGACCTCGACAACCTCGCCCTCGTCTGTCTGCACCACCATCACGTGGTGCACTCCAAGGGCTGGGAGATGACCGGCAACGCCAACGAGGAGCTCACCTTCACGACCCCGAAGGGCCGGGTCATGACCTCGCGCCCCTCGCCGTTTTGGGCCGCGGGCACGCACCCGCGCCGATTAGGGGATCAGCGCGATCTTCCCGACGGCGCGCCGGCCCAACAGGTCTTCGAGGGCACCGGCCACGTTGTCGAGCGGGTACTCGGCCGGGCGAACCGGGTCGAGCGTCCCCGCCGCCACCATGTCCAGCAGGTCTCCGAGAAGGGCACGTTGCTCCGCTGGGTGGGTCATGGCCCAGATGCCCCAGTCGATGCCGATGACCGAGCGGTTGCGCAGCAGCACCTGGTTGAGCGGCACGGAAGGGATGTCCCCCGACGCGAATCCGATGACCAGGTAGCGGCCGCGGTCGCCCAGCGCGCGTAGGGACGGCTCGGCCAGCGCGCCGCCGATCGGGTCCACTACGAGGTCGACGCCGCTGCCCCCCGCCCAGGCCCGCACGGCCTCTTTGAGTGGTTCGGCCGCCGGATCGAGCACCGACTCCGCGCCAGCTTCGATGCGCCGCCTCCCGCTTGTCGGCGCTCGATGCGACGCCCAGCACCCGGCACGCCAGCGCCCGCGCCACGCCGATGGCGGCCAGCCCCACGCCGCCGCCGGCACCGAGGACGAGCACAGACTCCCCGGGTGCTGCATGGGCGCGGTCGCGCAGAGCGAACAGGCTCGTGCTGTAGCTCTGGGTGAACGTCGCCGCCCGGGGCGCGTCCATGCCCTCGGGCAGCGCGATCGCCGAGTCGGCAGGCACAACGACGCGGCTGGCGAAGCCGCCAAGGCCCACCGAGGCCAGCACGCGGTCGCCAATCGTCATCCCGCGGACGTCGGGCCCCACCGCCACGACGTGCCCGGCCACCTCGCTGCCCGGAACGAAGGGGAGCGAGGGCTTCATCTGGTACTGCCCCGCCACGAAGAGGCCGTCCACGTAGTTCACGCCGGCCGCCTCGACGGCGACGGCGACCTCGCCCGGGCCGGGTTCGGGGTCTGGTCGCTCCTCCACCCGCAGGACGGAGGGCGGGCCGAGTTCGTTGCAGACGGCGGCGCGCACGGGTCGAGACGCTACCGTCGACCAGTGGACGCCATCACACCCCATCCGGCCGGTCCACCCCGACGAGCTGGCGGGACTACCCGCCATCGAGGCGGCGGCCGACACGATGTTCGAGTCGCTTGGGATCGGCCCGCTGCCCGGCCCCGGCGCCGTGGAGGACTTCGCCGCCGCGCTGGTCGTGCTGGTGGCGGGCGACCCGCCCGTCGGGCTGTGCCGGATCGACGCTCTGCCCGGGGTCGGTGGCGGTGGCGCTCACCTCGAGCAGCTCTCCGTCCATCCGGACCACGCCGGCCACGGCCTGGGACGGGCGCTCCTTCGCGCCGGGTGCGATTGGGCCGCCGCCCAGGGCTATTCCGAGCTCACCCTCGCCACGTACCGCGACCTGCCCTGGAACGGCCCGTTTTACGCCTCGGAGGGCTTCGTCGAGATCGGGCCCGTCGACGACTTCATGGCCGCCCACGGACTCCCGCCCGAGGAGCCCGTCATGTCCCTCTTCGGCGCCCGCGTCCTGATGCGCCGGGCTTTGTGAGCTCCGCGTAGCGGAAGCAGCCGACGACGTGGTCGTTGACCAACCCCGTCGCCTGCAGGTGCGCGTAGCAGACCGTCGGCCCGACGAAGCCGAAGCCGCGCCGGCGCAGGTCGGCGCTGAACGCCTCCGACTCGGCGGTCACGGCCGGGATCTGCGCCATGCGGCGCCATTTGTTGACCAGCGGCCGCCCGCCGACGAAACCCCAGACGTAGGTGTCGAAGGAGCCGAACTCCTCCTGCACCTCCAGGAAGGCGCGGGCGTTGCGCACGGCAGACTCGACCTTGGCCCGATTGCGGATGATGCCGGGGTCGGCCAGCAGCTTCTCCACCCGGGCCGGCGTGAAGCGCGCGACCTTGGCGGGCTCGAAGCCGGCGAAGGCCTTGCGATAGCCCGACCGCCGTTTGAGGATTGTCGACCAGCTGAGCCCGGCCTGCGCACCTTCGAGCACGAGGAACTCGAAGTGGGTGGGATCGTCGTGCACCGGTACGCCCCACTCGGTGTCGTGGTACGCCACCATCTCGGGATCGCTCCCGGCCCACTCGCAGCGCGTCGGCGTGTCGCTCTTGCTCATGGCGCCACGCTAGAGGCGACCTGTGACGCCGTGACCCGGTAGAGGACGTGGCGCCGCAGCGGACTGCCCGGTGGCAGGCGCGGGTGGTCGAAGTCGCGGTCGGGGTCGTGAACCATGCCGATCCTTTCCATGACCGATTGCGAACGGGTGTTCATCGTCGTGGTGAAGGCGACGATCTCGTCGAGGCCGACCTCGTCGAACCCGAAGCGCAGCGAGGCCGTCGCGGCCTCGCTGGCGTAGCCGTGGCCCCACTGGTCTGGTTGCAGCCGCCAGCCCACCTCGACGGCCGGCGCGCACGGGAGTTCCGCCTGCACCCGGTGCAGCCCGACCATGCCGACGAACGGCGCGCCGCCGGTCACCTCGACCGCCCACAGCCCCCAGCCCTCACGACCCATCTCCTCGTTGATGTGGTCGACGACGCGGTCGCTCTCGGCGCGGGTGGGCGACGACCCCAGCGACTCGACCACGAGGGGATGGGTGTTCAGTGCGAAGAACGGTGCCCGGTCCACGTCGGTGAACGGTCGCAGCGCCAGCCGCGCCGTCGCGATCGTCGGCCCGGGGGAGGCGGTCGCCGAGGGCGTGGTTAGGCCCCCGACGCGGTGGCGGCGGCCGTGAGGGCCGTCTCGGCCGCCCAGCGGTAGTCCGCCTTGCCCGAGGGCGAACGCTGGATCTGATCGACGAACACCACTTCCTTGGGCAGCTTGTAGCGGGCGATATGGGTCGAGGCGTGCTCCACCACGGACGCGCCGTCTGTCGTCGCACCGTCGGCCAGCTGCACGACGGCCACCACCTCCTGGCCCCAGCGCTCCGAGGGCCGCCCCGCCACCACGACGTCGGCCACGGCGGGGTGGCCGGCGATGGCACGCTCCACCTCTTCGACGAAGATCTTCTCGCCGCCCGAGTTGACCGTCACCGAGTCGCGCCCCAGGAGCTCGATCTGCCCGTCGGCCCGATGCCGGGCCCGGTCGCCCGGGATGGAGTAGCGCACGCCGTCGATCACGGGGAAGGTGCGCGCCGTCTTCTCCGGATCGCCCAGGTAGCCGAGCGGCACGTTCCCCGTTTGCGCTAGCCAGCCGTTGCCCTCGTGGCCCGGCTCGAGCACCCGCGACAAAGTCTCGTCGACCACCAGCGTGCCCGGCCCGGGGAGGAATGACCCCACGGCGACGTCGTCCATGGATGTCACGTGCATCTGGGCCCCCGTCTCAGACGACCCCGCCGAGTCGGAGATGACGAGGTTGGGGATGCGCTCGACTGCCATGGCCCGCACGGCCGGCGTCAGCGGCGCGCCGCCGTTGCCGATGGCGAAGAACGCCGAGAGGTCATAGGACTTCTTGTCCAGCTGCACCAGCAGCGGGCGCAGCACGGCGTCCCCCACGATGGTTATGGAGGTGGCCTTCTCGCGCTCGACCACACTCCATACGTCATCTGGATCGACCCGGTGGGTCTCGTCCGGGAAGATGAGCGTCGCCCCCTGGGCCATGAGCATGAAGCAGGCCCATTGGGCCGCGCCGTGCATGAGCGGCGGCAGGATCATGAGGCGCACCGGGTAGCTCTCGGCCAGCCGCTCGGTCAGGCCCTCGTAGCTGGTCACGATCTTCCACGAGCCCACCTGCCGCCCGCCCATGGCGGCCATGAAGATGTCGTGCTGACGCCACAGCACGCCCTTGGGCATGCCCGTGGTGCCCCCGGTGTAGAGGATGTAGAGGTCGTCGGGGGACGGCTCGACCGGCGCGCCCTCGGGCGAGGCCTTGGCCAGGGCCTCCTCGTACCACTCGGCCCCGGGGAGGAGTCCGTGCCCTGAGTCGTCTTCGACCTGGAGCAGCACGTCCGGGGGCGAGTCCAAGGTGGGCAGCACCTCGGCCAGCGTCGGGGCGAGGGAGGAGTGCAGGATCATGCCACGGGGCCGGGCGTCGTTGAGCAGGTACTGGAGCTCTTCGCCGACGTAGCGGTAGTTGACGTTGAAGGGGGCGACACGGGCCCGGTAGGAGCCCAGCATCCCTTCGAGGTACTCGTTGCCGTTGTAGAGCGCCAGGGCCACGTGGTCCTGGCCCGACTCCCAGCCCTGCAGTTCCGTGCGCTCGCGGTTGAGGCCGAGGCCCCGGCCGTGCAGGTACGAGGCGAGGCGGCGGGAGCGCTCGGAGACCTGCCCGTAGTTCAGGCGGCGGTCCCGCCACACGATGCACTCCCGGTCGGCCAGGGTTTCGACGAGCGTGTCGAAGGCCTTGGCCAGGTTGAACTGGACGGTTGGGGTTTGGGGCACGGCCCCGCACTGTACCGGCACGACCCAGCCACTCGACATTGGCCGGGTTGTGGGAGCCGGCCCGCCATCGGCAAAGATGCCGTCGTGGACGTCCGCAACCCCGCCACCGGCGAGGTCATCAGAAAAGTCGAAGGCTTGACCGCGGCGGAGACCGACGCCGCCATCGAACGCGCCGCCGCCGCCTTCGGACCCTGGCGCGCCGTGGCCCCGGGTGACCGGGCCCGCCTGCTGCGGCGTTTCGCCGCCGCCGTGGACGCGCACCGCGAGGAGCTGGCGGCGCTCGAGGTCGCCAACGCGGGCCACGTCATCGGCAACGCGCGCTGGGAGGCGGGCAACGTCCGCGACGTGCTCGAGTTCTACGCCGGCGCACCCGAGCGCCACAGCGGCCGCCAGATCCCGGTGGCCGGCGGCCTCGACGTCACCTTCTACGAGCCGCTGGGGGTCGTGGGCATCATCGTCCCCTGGAACTTCCCCATGGCCATCGCCGGCTGGGGCTTCGCCCCGGCCCTCGCCGCCGGCAACACCGTCGTTCTCAAGCCGGCGGAGCTGACCCCGTTGAGCGCGCTGCGCATCGGCGAGCTCGCCCTCGAGGCCGGGCTGCCCGAGGGCGTCCTGCAGATCCTGCCGGGCAAGGGCAGCGTGGTGGGGGAGCGCTTCGTGGCCCACCCCGCCGTGCGCAAGGTGTGCTTCACCGGCTCGACCGAGGTGGGGCGATCCGTCATGGCTGGGTGCGCCCAGCAGATCAAGCGGGTCACGCTCGAACTGGGCGGCAAGAGCGCCAACATCGTGTTCGCCGACGCCGACCTCGAGTTGGCGGCGGCCCGGGCTCCCTACGGCGTGTTCGACAACGCGGGCCAGGACTGCTGCGCCCGCTCGCGCATCTTGGTGCAGCGCAGCGTGTACGAGCGCTTCATGGCGCTGCTCGAGCCCGCGATCGCCGGCGTCGTGGTCGGCGACCCGACGCTCGAGTCGACCGAGATGGGCCCGCTCATCTCGGAGGCCCACCTGGCCAGCGTCGCCTCGTTCGTGCCCGACGACGCCCCGGTGGCGCTGCGGGGAACCAGCCCCGACGGCCCCGGGAACTGGTTCGCCCCGACCGTGCTGGCGCCGGTAGAGCCGGGCGCGCGGGCGGCCACCGAGGAGATCTTCGGTCCCGTGGTCGTCGTCATCCCGTTCGAGGACGAGGCCGACGCCGTCCGGCTGGCCAACGACACCCCCTACGGGCTCTCGGGCTCGCTGTGGACGCGCGACGTGGGACGGGCGCTGCGGGTGGCCCGGGCCGTCGACACCGGGACGCTGTCGGTGAACTCGCACTCGTCGGTGCGCTACTGGACCCCGTTCGGCGGCGTGAAGCAATCGGGCATCGGGCGGGAGCTCGGCCCCGACGCGCTCGAGGCGTTCAGCGACGTGAAGAACGTCTTCATCAGCTCGGAATAGGAGAGACATGAGCGACACGATCCCGTACGCCCACCGCCTCGCGGGACGGGTGGCTGTCGTCACCGGCGGCGCCAGCGGCATCGGAAGGGCAATGTGCGAACGCTTCGCCAGCGAGGGCGCGTCGGTGGCGGTGGTGGATCTCGACGAGGAGGCCGGGAGCGCGGTGGCGGCCGCGGTGGGTGGCGTGTTCGTGCGGACCGACGTCACGTCCTCCGACGAGGTGGAAGCCCTGTACGCCGAGGTGGCCGGCCACTACGGCGGGATCGACGTCTGCTGCAACAACGCCGGCATCAGTCCGCCCGACGACGACTCCATCCTCGAGACCGGGATCGACGCCTGGGAGCGCGTGCAGCGGGTCAACCTCACGTCGGTCTACCTGTGCTGCAAGCACGCGCTGCCCCACTTGCTGGCCCGGGGCAAGGGGTCGATCATCAATACGGCGTCGTTCGTCGCGGTGATGGGTGCGGCGACGAGCCAGGTCAGCTACACGGCGTCCAAGGGCGGGGTGCTGGCGATGTCGCGGGAACTCGGCGTGCAATTCGCCAGGCAGGGGGTGCGGGTCAACGCGCTCTGCCCCGGGCCGGTGAACACGCCGTTGCTGCAGGAGCTGTTCGCCGCGGATCCAGAGCGGGCGGCCCGGCGGCTGGTGCACATCCCCATGGGGCGATTCGGCGAGGCCACGGAGATCGCCGCCGCCGCGGCGTTCCTGGCCTCCGACGACTCGTCCTTTATGACCGCATCGACCTTCCTCGTCGACGGTGGGATCTCGGGGGCCTACGTCACACCGCTGTGACCTGGGATATTGGGGAGCCCCCCATTTCCCTCCCAGGCCGTGATGTAGGTGCCAGCACGACAGCGTGCCGCGGGCTACCAACCTTGGCGACCTACCTTGGATCTGCGACTCTGAGCCCCAGCGTCGAGGGTGAGGAGGGCAGTACTTGCGGTCGGTCGGGATGGTCTTCCTCGCACAGTTGCGCCACCGATGGCGCTCCTGGCTCGCCATCGCGCTCCTCATCGGCCTCGTGGGTGGGGTGATCATGGCCGCGGCGGCCGCGGGCCGGCGCACAGAATCCGCGTTCCCGGCCTTCGTGGCCACCCACGGTTTCGATGCGGAGGTGTACTCCACTCAGCCTGCCGAGATCTCCCGGCTTCCGGGGGTGCGCACGGTCACCGAAGCGTTCGGCCCCGACAACGGGCAACCCACCTGCGCGTGCACGCACCCGCTCAACCCGTCGGACTTCGGCGTGCTGCTTCTCCCCGCGGAGGGAAGACCCGCCTTCAAGCTGGTATCGGGTCGCTTGCCCGAACCATCGAACCCGTACGAAGTCCTGGCCTCCTACGACCTGCAACAAGACGAAGGAGTTCGCCTCGGGACCGTCATCCATGTCCCCTTCTACGCCCCGTCGCAGTTGTCGGCGTACAACGCCGCGACCGGGGCTCCACCCAACCCCACCGGCCCGACCGTCCCGTTGCGGGTGGTCGGGTTCGAAGCGACCGAGTTCGATTTTCCTTCCGGCGGCACCCCCTCGTACAGCCTCTACGCGTCCCAGGCCTTCGCCCGTTCCGTGCTCCCTCGGACCGCGACGGGGTATGTGTACTTTGTCCGCCTCCGCAAGGGCGCCGCCGACCTTCCGCGCTTCGACGCTGCCGCCGGCGGCCTTGGAACTGCCTTCACGCAGAACGAGGATGCCCAGGTCGCGTCGGTCGAGGCATCCATCCATCCCCAGGCCATCGGATGGTGGCTCCTGGCCGGGTTGGCCGCACTTGTCGGCCTGGTCGTCGTCGGTCAGGCGCTGGGCCGCCAGAGCATCACAGAGAGCACGGACTTCCCGACGATGGTTGCCCTCGGTTTCGAACGCCGGCAACTGGTCATGCTCGGCGCGGCACGGAACCTCGTGGTGGGATTGGCTGGTGCAATCGGAGCCGTGGCGATTGCGACCCTGCTCTCGCCGATAGCTCCACTCGGAGAGGCGCGGATCGCCGAGAGCTCGACGGGGATCACCTTCGACGCCCTGGTTCTCACGCTGGGCGTGCTGGGCACGGTCGTCATCGTGAGTGTTCTTGGCGCCTGGCCGTCCCTCCGGGCGGCGCGTGCCTCCCGGCCGGACGAACGGATCGTCGCTGCCAAGTCCTCCAAGGTCACTGGTCATCTGTGGTCGATCGGGGCGCCGGCGAGCATGGTGGTCGGCGTGCGAAACGCGATCGAGCGACGAAGCGGAGGGGCGAGTGTGCCGGTCGGCAGTGCGCTGCTCGGAACCGTGCTGGCGGTGACGGCGCTCTGCGGGACGGCGGTCTTCGGAGCCAGCCTCTCGCATCTCACAACCACGCCCACGCTCTATGGGGACCCATTCCAGCTCAATATCTCCAACCCAAATAGCGGTGGGACGCCGGATCCCGCGCTGTTGCACACGCTGGAGCATGACCGGGCGGTGACCGGAATCACCGCGGGAATCGCCCTCCCCGCCATCAGGATCGACAACGTGGTGGTCGGGGCGATCGCCGGAACGGCCATCCGGGGTCAACTGCTGCTGTCTGCGGTGTCAGGGCATTCGCCCGACGCCGTGGGGGAGATCGGCCTCGGCGAGACGACGATGCGTGCCGTCGGCGCCCGACTCGGTTCGGTGGTCCACGTCGCGGTGTCGCTTCCTTCCGGTGGCACGCGAAACGTGCCGTTCCGGGTGGTCGGCCAGATGTCGCTCCCCGTGCTCGGCAACGCGGTGAGCCTGGGCACCGGCGCGGTGTTCACGCTGGCCGGATACGAGGACGCCGCGTGCCCTCCTGGTCCCAAGCGAGCGGCCTGTCGACAAGAGGTGGCGGCGTCGACCAATGGCGGCGTCCTGGCCAGTGTCGTGCCGGGCCCACGGGGACAGGAAGCGATCAACCGCTACTTCGAGGAGTACCGGTCGTCCACCGCACTCGCGGTCACGCCGACCTCGCTCATCAACTTCGGCGAGGCGGTCAACTTCCCGCTCATCTTCGGCGCCATCTTGGCCGTGTTCGGGGCGGCGACGCTGCTCCACCTGCTGGTCGTGAGCGTGGCGCGGCGCCGACGTGAGGTCGGCCTGCTCAAGGTGGTCGGCTTCGTCAACGGCCAGGTTGCCTCGACCGTGGCGTGGCAGTCGACGACCCTGGCGGTGGCGGGCATCGTCGTCGGCGTCCCGTTAGGGGTCATCGTCGGTCAGGCCGTCTGGCGCCAGTTCGCCAACAATCTCGGTGCCGTTCCGGTCTCGGTGGTGCCGATCGGGCTCATCGGTCTTCTGGTCGCGGGGGTCCTGCTCGGTGCGAACCTCATCGCCGTGGCACCCGCACTCGTGGCGACTCGATCCAAGCCGCGAGATCTCTTGCAAACCGCCCAGTAAAGCGTCGGGCCGTACTGGTCGGAGCCAGCCTCATCGCTGTGGCTCCCGCGCTGGTGGCGACACGCTCCAAGCCGCGCGACCTCCGGCGAACGGCTCAATGCCGGTGCATCAGCCGCCGAGGCTGGCCCGTAACGCGTCGAGGTCCTGCCGCAGCTCTGCAACCTCCGAAGCGAGGTCGCGTAGCTCGGCGCGCAGGTCGTCCAGCGCCGGCACGACGCCACCCGCGACCGTGGCCTCGGGATCGAGGGCCGAGGGTTGCCCCGGGCGGGTGTCGGTGGCAGCCGTGGCGTCTTCGACCTGTGTGGCGAGCAACGGGCTGGCCCAGCGCTCCTCCTTCTGGCCCGGCCGTCGGCCGATGTTCCCGGCGAGCGGCTCTTCTCGTGATCGCAGGAGGTCCAGCTCGTGCTCGATCTCGTCGAGCCCGTCGAACTGGGCCATGCGCTCCGTGCGGATGCGCAGCTCGCCGACCGTCTGGGGTCCGCGCAGCAGCAGCACGGCCAGGATGGCGCACTGGCGGGCGTCGAGCCCGAGCGTCTCCTCGAGCACCTGCCGGTAGCGGACGACGGAGCGGCCATGCGAGGGCAACACGAAGCGGACGAGTCGCTGGTCCTTGAGCTCATCGAGGGCGTCGAGCACCGTCGTCTCGTCGTAGGCGACCACCGGCTCCCGGTTCGAGGCCTGGTTGCAGGCGCCGACCAGGGCGTTGATCGTGAGCGGGTACTGCTGGGGCGTCGTCAGGGCCTTCTCCATCAGCGAGCCCAGCACCCGTGCGCACTCCGGGCTCAACTGCATGGCAGCGAGCATACGGCCCGCCAAAACAGGTCTCCGGCTTGCCGGGCCGGACACGGCGTGCCGTTTCCCTCCGTTCCGGTCGCAACCCGGGTACGGTGCGCAGTGTGATCGGCCCGTCAGGGCCGGGGGGTAGGAGGTTGGAGGGGACATGACCGACCTGATCGAACGCGTCGACGCCGTCTTCACCGGGGACCGGAAGGAAGCACCGGGGTCCGCGGGGCCGGAGGAGGCCCCGCCCGGAGAGATGGGCACCAGTCGTCCGCTGCCCATTCTGCTGGCCGTCACACTGGGTGGCTCGGCCGTGCTGCTGTTCGCCATGGCCTCGGGGCACCTGAAGGGCACGCAGGCGACCCTCGGCATTGTGGCCGCGCTGGTGCAGGTCGCCCTGGCCGTGGGGGTGCTCTCGCGCCCGTCCCGGGCCCTCTTCGGCGCCGCCGTCGCCGCCAACGTAGCCGTCGCCGTCTTCTGGCTCGCCGCCGAGGGGCCGCACGCGGTCTCGGCGCTGACGACCGGCATCGGTCTTGCCCTCTCGGGCATCGCAGTGCTGGTCGGTGCCGCGCTGGTCTGTCGGCCGGCGCTCGGCAGCACGTGGTCCTCGGCGACGTCGGTCTTCGGGTCGCTCCTCCCCGTCGCCATCGCCGGAATGACCATCGGGGGACTGTTCGGTACCACCGCCGCGCTCGACGCGCCGGGCGCCGCCGCGCCGGCCGCCGACCCGGGCGGGGCCGCCGCCAAGCTGGCTCTTTCGACGACGGTGAAGGTGCCCGGCGAGAGCTCGAAGACGTTCCAGAGCATCGTGGCCGGCAACGACACGGAGCAATCGGAGCTCGCCAAGTGGGTGCCGCTGGACGCAGCAGATCAGGCGGTGCTGACCAGCCAGCTCTCCGAGGCGCTCCAGGCGGCTGAGCGCTACCCGACCGTGGCCTCGGCCAAGGCGGCCCACATGATCCTGGCCGGCGGGATGGCGCCGGGTGTCGGTGCGCACTACCAGGAGATCAGCGCCGAAGCCTTCAAGGGGATCAACCCCGACGGCTCGGTCAACCCCCTCTACCCGGCCTCGTGGATCTACGCCAGCACGGCTGACAACGCACCGGTCGTCGGCGTCATGTACGAGTCCCTGAACGAGTCCGCACCGTCAGGTTTCATCGGGCCCAATGACCACTGGCACCGCCACTCCAACGTGTGCATCCAGTGGAACGGGGGCAAGATCGCGGTGCCGTTCGCCGCCGACCAGAACGTCACGCCGCAGGAGTGTGCGGACGTCCACGGGCAATTCATGAAGAAGACGGTGTGGATGGTGCACGCCTGGGTGGTGCCCGGTTGGGAGAGTCCGCAGGGCGTGTTCTCGCATGACAACCTGCACGTCTACTGCCCGGGGAACACCGACCTCACCGACGCCGTCGGCTTCTGCGACCGCCAGTCCTGACGCCGGCGTCCCGGACCGGTCGGCAGGGAGGGCACGACCACAGGTGAGGAGACTGCGGGGACCGGTGGCCGCAGGCCTACTCGGGTGCCTCGCCGTGGTGGGCTGGGCCGCGCCCGCGGCCGCGCACGCCGCGGTCACGGCTTCCTCACCGAGCCAGGGGCAGCATCTGGCTCGCATCCCTCACACGGTCACCATCAACTTCGACCAGCCCGTCCAGCCCGACGATGGCGGGCTGGAAGTCCTGAACTCGTCGGGCCAGCCGGTCCAGGTCGCCTCCGCCCATCCGTCTCCGGCGACGCTGTCGGCTACCCTGCCCGCTTCACTCGGGTCGGGCGCCTACGTCTCGGACTACACCGTGACGTCGGTCGACGGACACGTGGTCAGCGGGGGCATCGTGTTCCTGGTCGGCCACGTCCAGGCCGGCGCCATCAGCGCACTGGCTCGTCCTCGGACCTCGCTCACCAACTGGGTGGACGACTTCGGCCAGTTCCTGATGTATCTCGGAGTCCTGGTGGGGTCGGGCCTCGCTTTCTTCCTGGCCTTCGTCATGCGGGGCGGCGACGAGCGGCGCCGCTTGCGCCGGTGGACCTATGGCGCGGCCGCGCTGGCCCTCGTGGGCATGGCGGTGACCGGCGGCGCCCAGTCGACACTGACGGGCGGCGGCCTGTCGTCGGTGACCCACTGGAGCATCGACACGCAGTCCTTCGGCGGCAAGTTCGGGGAGCAGTGCGCCGCGCAGCTGGTCGGGCTGGCGGCCTGCCTCGGCTCGCTGCACCTGCGCACGGCCATGAGCCGGCAGTTCGCCGCCTTCTACGGCCTGCTCGTGGCGGCCGGCGCCTTCGTCCTCTTCGGCCACGCGCTCGTGTCACCCGAGCGCTGGCTCAGCATTCCGGCCGACATCGTGCACGTGGTCTTCGTCGCCATGTGGGCGGGTGGGCTGGTCGGACTGGTGACCGTGTTGCGCAGTCGGACTCGGGCGGCGCGCCTGGCGGGGCAGCTCCCGGGACGGGCGGGCGCCGCAGCAGCGGGTGCACCGGCGCCGGCCGGCTCGGCCCTGACCCGGGCCACGGGGGCGGGGACGTCCACCGTCCTGTTGGAGCGGCCCCCTGCGCCCATCGCACCTCCCGGCGGGCCCGGGGACGCCACCGGAGACGACGGTGCGTTGTTGGCCGACACGGCGGCGGTCGTCGGGCGCTTCTCGACGATGGCGGGGATCTCCTTCGCCGGCATCCTGGTCGCCGGGACCCTGCTGGCCGTGGCCGAGGTCGGGTCCGTGGCCAACCTCTTCGAGACCGGCTACGGCCAGCTCCTGCTCGTCAAGATCGCCCTCGTCGGCCTGCTGCTGTTCCTGGCCGGCTACAACCGCTACCTCCTCCTGCCCGGCCTGTTCTCGGCGGCGGCGGCCGCCCGTCCCGATGTCCTGGCCCGGGGCTGGCAGCGGCTCGTCTCGACGGTGCGCCTGGAGGCTTTGGGCATGGTGGCGGTGCTGGGGGTGACCGCCGTGCTGGCGAACGGGACCCCGAGCAACGGCGCCAGTGCGCCGCCTCCCGTGCCGTTCACCCAGACGCAGGCCTTCGACGGCGGGCACGTGACGCTGCACATCACGCCCAACGCGGCGCTGGTGAACGACTGGACCGTCCAGTTCACCGGGCCCGGCGGTGCGCCGGCGAACCTGGCCGAGAGCGTCTCGGTCTACCTGGTCCTCCCCTCCCAGAACGTGGGTCCCATTGAGACCGACATGCAGAAAGCCGGGGTCGGGCGCTTCGTGCTGACCAACAGCCCGAACCCGCCCATCGTGGGGAAATGGCAGATCGTCCTGCAGGTGCAGGTCTCTGAGTTCAGCCAGCCCGACGTCAGCTTCGTGGACACCGTGCAGTGATGCGGAGGTCCGGGCTCGTCGCAGTGTGCGCGTTGGTCTTCGTCGTTCTCGGCGCCGGGGTGGCGGGCGCCCATGTGACCGTCAGCCCGTCGTCTCTGCCTCAGGGCACCGACGACGCCATCCTCACCTTCCGCGTCCCCAACGAGTCGGCCACCGCGGCGGTGACGGGACTGCGGATCCAGTTCCCGCTCACGCACCCCATCGTCCTGCTCAACCCCGAGGCGGGGTCGGGCTGGCAGGTGCGCACCGTCACGACCGCGCTGCCCAAGCCGATCACCACCGACGACGGCACCTTCACCTCGACGACGAGCGAGATCGACTGGTCGGGGGGCACCATCCCGGTCGGCCAGTTCGGCGCGTTCAACGTGCTGGCCCAAGGCATTCCGACGGGCACCGCCGAGCTCGTGTTCAAGGCGATCCAGACCTATAGCGACGGCACCGAGGTCTCGTGGATCGAGGTCCCCGACAAGGCGGTGCCCGATCCCGCGCACCCGGCACCGACCATCACGCTGACGGCACCCGGACGCGGCGGCGCCGCGGCGACCACGACTGCGTCCACCGCGACGGTGACCGCGACGGCATCCACGTCGTCGGGAACCAACGCGCGTCGATCGCCGCGCTCATCCTGGCTGGCTTCGCCGTGGTGCTCGGTTTGCTGGCCGTGTGGCTGGGACGGCCGCGGTTCGGCCAGCGCGGCGATCAGCCCGGGCCGGAGACCTCGAGCGGCGCAGCCAGGTAGGGACCGGACGGCCCGAAGCCGAGGTGGGCCATGGCGACCGGTCGGGGCGGTCCGGGCAGCGGGAGGGTGGAGCTGAACGGGGTGTAGAGCAGCCAGAGGCCGGCCGTCGTTGGCGAACACCGACTCCTCTCCGGGTCCCTGCGCCCTGGGCGTTGGAGCCCAGCAGCGGCGACGAAGAGTCGTCGTTGCAGGGCCCGAGCGGTCCGGCGCAGCGCGCGGCGCCGATGGAGTAGCCGGGCTGGTTGAACCATCCGCCGGAGTAGAAGAGGTAGTAGGCTGCCGCGGACCAGCACGAGCTGCGGCGCCTCGACGATGTGACCCTGCCAGGATTCGTCCGGGCCGAAGATCGCAGTCGGCTGCCCCAAGAGGTGCAGGCCGTCGGCGCTCAGGGGCTGGCTGTAGATCTGGGTGTCGGCGGTGTTCGAGCGGGCGTTCTGGTCGGACTTCCAGATCATGTAGGGCTGCCCGTCGGCGTCGTCGAAGACGCGGGGATCGATGGAGCCGCCGAGCGACTGCTGGCAGATGAAGGGCGACCGGCGAGGCGATGTAGGGGCCGGCGACCGCGGTGCTGATGGCGTCGCCGATGCACATGGTGGCCGGCGACGACGCCCTGGAGCTGCGAGGTGAAGTACAGCAGGTAGTGGTTGCCGAACTGCGCCACGTCGGGCGCCCACATGACGCCGGGCGTCGGCCCAGGCGGGCGGGTCGGGCAGCGCGTCGGTCGGGGCCGCCCCACTGGCCCACCTGGGTCCCGGAGCGCACCGGCACGTTCTGGGGCACCTTGTCCTGCGAGGTGAACAGGTAGTAGCGGCCGCCCTGCTCGAACATGAACG
Organism: uncultured Acidimicrobiaceae bacterium; assembly: GCA_963745175.1. Classification (GTDB taxonomy): domain Bacteria; phylum Actinomycetota; class Acidimicrobiia; order Acidimicrobiales; family RAAP-2; genus Bog-473. Next base: position 448,106 of record CAVUWK010000005.1, on the reverse strand, counting down.
GGTCGGGCTGGTCGGCTCCCGAGTTGATGGTGAAGCCGGGCGCCGCCGGGTCGGCGAGCGCCGGGGGCTCGAAGTAGGGCGTGCGCAGGCCCAGCGCGGCTGTCGCCGGCGGCGGCGCCGAGTGCGCCGGTGGAGAGGTACTGCGTCGGGCGAGACCTCGGACTCGTTGGCGGCGCGCGCACCGGCGCTCGAGACGCCCGAGCCCGAAGATGCCGGCCAGCCCGAGCGCGCCGAGCACCGTGGCGAGCGCCACACCGTGCAGCGGCCCGGTGGCGGCCGCCGCGTCGTGTCCTCACCATGGGGAAGAACTGGGGATGGACGCGGCGCCACTTGGGGATGACGCGGAGAAAGATGGGGAGAACATCTGGATTTCGCGAATCGGCCATTGACCTCGGTCGACGGGAGGCGCAACCTGTCTCCAGTTCGGAGACAAGAGCCCGCCGAACCTCAAGCGAGCACCGCAAGGTGGGAGCGAGGGAAGCCCGAAGGGAAGCCGCAAGGCGGAACGGGGGGAAGCCGAGAGAACGCTGCAAAGCGGGATCGAGGGAAGGGAGCGAGCCCCGCAAGGGGAGCGTGACCGGAGTGGGCAGGAGAATCCGATCTGAGATGGTCCGTGGTGCGTCACGGTGGCTTCCCTGGAGTCGCCGGGACCGGCTCGGGCGGGGGTTGTCCGACACGACCCCGGCACGGTGCCAGCGGGTCATCGTTGACGTGGCCCCGAGGAGCACGGGAGGCTTCGGCCGAACGGTTACTCGGGGTTGCGTCGCGTCCGGGCCCATTCCGTTCCATTCCCCATGCGTGCGGTAACGGCCGGTGACGGACGTGCCGGCTACCCCGAGCGCCGGGAGATGGCGGTCGGCGCTAGCCGCCTGGAGCGTCAGCGCAGGGAGGCCCAGAGCCCGGCCGGGCGCTCGCCCGCCGCCACCTGGCGGTTCAGCTCGGCCTGGACCAGGGCGAGGTCGTCGGGGTGCGTGACCCCGATGCAGCGGCCCTGCGGCCGGCAGCACGAGCGAACGTGGTGGTCGCCGAGCGACTGCCGCCACCACCTCGGGCAGGAGGACCTCGGCCTCCTCGGAGGCGTCGACGGCGGCGTCCATGGCGGCCTGGAGGGTCTTGTGGAAGGCGGGCGTGAACCCCCACAGGTTCATGGAGACCCGGGCGTCGGGCGAGAGCGTCGCGGGCTCGCGGCCGTCGCCCGACGACGAAGCCTCCCTCGGGGGTCGGGGTCGACCTGGCGCCGCTCGTCCACCCCGAGGAGCGTGCCGTCCGTCGTCGACGCGGCAGATGCCGCGGGTCACCGGCGAGGAGCCGATGACGGCGTCGGCCAGGCGGTAGCCCACCAGCGCGTTGGCGTCGCCGTCGGCGCGCAGGTGCGTCGGCCAGCAGCGCGCAGGCGGCGCGGCCGTAGATGTCGTCGGCGTTGCCCACGCCGTAGGGCGCGTCACCGACGTGCTCGGACGCGCTCAGGACGGCGTTGACGGTGCCCAGCGGTGCCGGCTGGGTGGCGAAGCGCACGTCGACGGCGGCGGGCCACGTGTGCTCGACGTGGTAGCGGATGGCCGGGCCGGTGCTCGGGCCCGAGCACCAGGACGATGGTGCCGAAGCCGGCGGCGAGCGCGTCGGAGGCCACCAGGTCGATGACCGCCTCGCCGTGGGGGCCGACGGGCGCCAGCGGCTTGCAGCCGCCGTACCGCCTGGCCCGTCCGGCCGCCAGGATGACCAGCGCCGGGTCCGCCCGCGGCCGTCTGCTCGCTCATGTGCTCCAGCGGAAGACGGCGCTGGCCCAGGTCATGCCGCCGCCGAAGCCGGTCAGGAGGAGGTGGTCGCCCTCGTGGACGCGGCCGGCCTCGATGGCGTCGTTGAGGGCCAGCGGGATGGAGGCCGACGAGGTGTTGCCGTAGCGGTCGATGACGACGGCGGTGCGCTCCTCGGGGATGCCGAGGCGCTGGCAGGCGGCCTGGATGATGCGCAGGTTGGCCTGGTGCGGCACCATCAGCGAGATGTCGTCGGGGCCGAGGCCGGCGTCGGCCATGGCCCGCTCGGCCGACTCGACGACGACCCGGACGGCCCGGCGGAAGACCTCCTTGCCGTCCATGAAGAGCGTGCCGCCGTGCTCGCACTTGAGCAGGTGCCGGAGCGACCCGTCGGAGTTCATGTTCCAGCTGATGAGGCGCGCCGGGCCCGTCGACCGGCTCGACCACGACGGCGCCGGCCCCGTCGCCGACGATGATGGCGATCTTGCGGTCGTCCATGTCGGTGATGCGCGACAGCGTCTCGGAGCCGACCAGCAGGACGGGCCCCGAGCCGATCGGCGATGAGGCCGGCGGCGGTGACGAGGCCGTAGACGAAGCCGGAGCAGGCGGCGTTGAGGTCGAACGCGCCGCCCTGCATGCCGATGCCGTGCTGCACGCTCGGGCGCGGTGCCGGGGACGATGCCGTCGGGCGTCGTGGTGGCCAGCACGAGGTTGTCGATCTCCTCGGCGGTCCGCCCGGCCCGGGCCATGGCGGCCACGCGCCGCCTCGATGGCCAGGCCCGAGGTCGTGCCGCCGATGTGGCGTTCGCGGATGCCGGTGCGCTCGACGATCCAGTCGTCGCTGGTGTCGAGGTTGACCGCCATGTCGTCGTTGGTGACGACCTTGTCGGGTACGGCGATGCCCCAGCCGGTGATCTTGATGCCCGTCACGCGGCAGATCCGGAGCGTACGGCGTGGATGCCCACGAACCCTGCGTCCCCGTAGATGATGCCCCCCGTGTTCACGGCCACGCCGGTGCGCGCGCCCGGCGACCTGGCGGGCGCCCGCCCGGCCGCGGAACTGCGTGGCCAGCTCGACCACCTGGGCCAGACCGGTGGCGCCCGAGCGGATGGCCGCGGCCGACGAGGCCGCCGCTCGGGTTCACGACGAGGCCCGGGCGAGTCGATGCCGGTGTCGCCCGCCTCGGTGGCCGGCCCCGCCTCGCCCGGAGCGAAGAAGCCGAGCGACTCGAGGGCGTAGAGCTCCTCGGCGGCCGTGGCGTCGTGCAGCTCGACGAGGTCGGCGTCGTCGGGGCCGAAGCCGAAGGCCTCCCACGCCGCCTCGGCGGCCTGGGTCAGCCGGTCGTGGTAGTCGAGCAAGCCGTTTCCCGATCGCGCCACCGAGCCGATGATACGGGGCGCCGAGGCCGGGGCCCGGACGGCAGGGCCCGGCCAGCACCACGGCGGCGGCGCCGTCGGTGAACGAGCTGCACATGAGCCGGGTGAGGACGCCGGCCACCTGGGGGGAGGCGAGGACCTCGTCGATCGGTCACGCGCGCGCTGGAACTGCGCCAGCGGGTTGCGGGCCGCGTGCTCGAACGCCTTGACGGCGGCGGCGGCGATCTGGCGCACGGTGGCGCCCGACCTCGGCCATCAGCCGGTGGGCCCAGCCGTTGTTGAGCCCCATCAGGATGCTGCCGGCGGGATTGTCGTCGGCATGGCGCCGGTCGTGCAGGTCGTGGCGGTACTCCGCCGGCAGGCCGTCCTCGATCCCGGCGATCGTCCCGGCCCGGTCGCCGGTCCACATCTTCTCGACGCCGAGCGCCAGCACCGGGCGGTCCTGGACGGTGGCCGCCATCGTGGCCAGGTGCAGCGAGGAGCTCCCGCCGGCGCAGGAATTGTCGACGTTGATGATCGCCGCCTCGCTGAGGCCGGCCTTGCGCAGCCAGGTCTGGCCGCGCATGCATCCCTGGTCGCTCAGGCGCCCGGCCATGGCGTTCCCGACGATCACGAGGCCGAGCTCGTGGGCCGACACACCGGCGTCCCCCAGGGCCTCCTGCACCACCTCGTAGGCCATGGTTTCGGGCGCCAGGTCGCGCCGGCTCATGTCCGTCATGCCGGTGCCGAGGATGGCGACGTCGGTGGCGGTGTTCATACCGGCGGTCCCTTCATGCCGGCATTCCCGCCAGCTCTGGACGGTGCTCACCGACGAAGGCGGCGCGCAGGAGGCCGAAGTGCTCCACGGCGGGCGACCCCGCCACCATCACGAGGATGTGGCGGGCCCCGGCCTCCGCGTAGCGGCTCAGGGCGGACGGCGCAGTTCTCCGGCGAACCCGCCACGAGGTGGCGCTGGAACGCCTTGGGTGGCAGGCGATAGAGCTCGGAGAGCCACCGGGCGCCCCGGACGGGCGCCTGGTCGTCATCTCCGACGCAGGCGAAGACGACGACCCCGGCCTGCACGGCCTCGGGATCTCGGCCGGCCTCGGCCGTCTCGCGCCGCAGGGCCGCCAGCGCGGCGCTGTACTCGTCCGGGGCGAGGAAGAGCGGCACCCAGCCGTCGCCCACCGCCGCGGCCCGCCGCCGGGCGGCAGCGCTCGAGCCCCCGAACCACAGGGGTACGGGCGCCGACGCGGGCTCCTGCACGTAGTCGGCGGACCGCCGCCTCGGGGCCGGCCCAGGCCCGCCGCAGCCCGGCGACGCCCTCGTCCATGAGCTGGCCGCGCCGGCGGTAGTCGACGCCGGCCCGCAGGTACTCGGGTTCGTGGCTGCCCACGCCGAGACCGAGGACGAAGCGCCCGCCGGAGAGGAGCTGAAGGGCCGTTGCCTGCTTGGCGACGGCGGAGGAGGGTCGCAGGGGCAGCTGCAGGACGCAGGTCCCCAGCCGCGGCCGGGTGGTCGTGACGGCGGCCACGGCCAGCGTGGTGAAGGCCTCGCCGATCGGGTGGGGCCAGTAGAGATGGTCCACGGCCCACAGCGAGTCGGCCCCGGTGGCTTCGGCGCTCCGGCACAGTTCGGCCAGCTCGGCGGCGCTCCCGGTACTACTTGGGGTACTACCAACGGTGGGAGAGAGTTCTCCCTGCGTGGTGGCCGGGAGGATCAACCCGAGGGAGGGTCGTGGCGATCCGCTTCCTACCGGGGTCACACCGACATAGTACGCCCGCCACCGTTGGCGTGACTATTCCGCCTTTGGGGGGGCCGGGGGTGGGTGGACGGCGCCGGATGCACCCCCGGGAGCACCGAGCACCGACAGGGTGCAGCGGGCTTCGCAGATGGCCCGGCCGTGGTCGTCGGTGAGGGAGATGCGCCAGACCTGGATGGTGCGGCCGACCCGTACCGGCGTCGCCTCGGCGGTCAGGTGGCCGTCCCGCACCGAGCGCAGGTGGCTGGCGTTGAATTCGATCCCGACGACACTGCGGCCGGGTTCGGCGGCCAGCGCGGCCCCGAAGCTGGCGGCCGATTCGGCCAGGAGCGCCGAGACGCCGCCGTGGAGGATGCCGTAGGGCTGGTGGACCTTCCAATCCACCGGGAGGCGCATGACCACCCGCTCGGGGCCGGCCTCGAGGACCTCGACGTCGAGGAGCTCGTGGATGCTGCCGCGGCCGTCGGGCAGGACGGCGCCGTCACCTGCGGTGGAAGGGGGTGTGGTCACGGCCGCAGGTTAACTGCGCACCGTTAACCTGACCGCGTGGCCGAGGTGGTGGACCTGCGCAGCGACACCGTCACCCAGCCCACCCCGGCCATGCGCCGCGCCATGGCGGAGGCGGAGGTCGGTGACGACGACTACGGCGAGGATCCGACGGTGCGCGCGCTCGAGGAGGCCTTCGCGGGGCGGCTGGGCAAGCCGGCGGCGTTGTTCGTGGCATCGGGAGTCATGGCGAACCAGATCGCCCTCCGCGTCCTCACCGCGCCCGGGACCGCCGTCGTGGCCGGACGCCGTCAGCACGTCGTGTCCTACGAGTACGGCGCGGCCGCCATGAACGCCGGCATCCAGTTCGTCGAGGTCGACGACCGGGACGGCATGCTGGACGCCGCCGCGGTGCGGTGGGCCCGCCAGGCCGCCGAACACCATCAGCCCTCGGTGTCCCTGGTCAGCATCGAGAACACCCACATGGCCGCGTCGGGCGCCCCGTGGTCCGCCGCCCGCCTGCAGGAGGTGGTCGACGCGGCCGGACCGGTCCCGATCCACATGGACGGGGCCCGGCTCTTCAACGCCGAGGTGGCCACCGGCGTGCCCGCGGCCGAGTGGGCCGCCGCCGCCACCACCGTCATGTGCTGCCTGTCCAAGGGGCTCTGTGCGCCGGTGGGCTCGCTGCTCGCGGGAAGCGAGGACGTGATCGCCGAGGCCCGCCTGGCCCGCAAGCGCCTCGGAGGCGGCATGCGGCAGGCGGGTGTGCTGGCGGCACCCGGCCTGCTCGCGCTGCGACGACATGGTCGGTCGTCTGCACGAGGACCACGCGCGGGCGGCGCGGCTGGCGGAGGCGGTCGCCCTGCGCTGGCCCGACTGCGGTCTCGATCCGGCCTCGGTCCGCACGAACATCGTGACGTTCACCCATGCCGAGCCCGAGAAGCTCCTGGCGCACCTGGAAGGTCACGGCGTGCTGGCGCATGCCATCGCGCCCGGGACGCTCCGCTTCGTCACGCACCGCGACGTGGACGACGGCGGCGTGGCGCGCGCCATCGCCGCGCTCGACGACGCGCCGTGAAGGTCCGCATCGGGATCAGCGCGGGCGGGGAGAGCCTCGGTCCCGACGCCATGGTCGCGTTGGCCCAGGGGATCGCCGGGACCGGCTTCGATTCCCTGTGGCTGCCCGAGGTGCTCGACGCGGCCCGGACCCGACCCGCTGGTCGGACTGGCCTGGGTGTCCGGCGCCTGTCCGGGCCTGAAGATCGGGACCACGATGCTGCTCCCCGGGCGCAACCTGGTGTGGCTGGCCAAGGCGGTGGCGACCCTGGACGTGCTGTCGGGCGGCCACTTCCTGCTGACCTTCGTGCCGGGTCTGGTGATCGGCGGGGAGAGCAGCGCCATCGGCCTCTCCAGTGCGGCGCGCGTCGGAGCAGATGGAGGACGCGCTCCCGGTGCTGCGGCACCTGTGGGCCGGCGAGGTGGTCACCCACGACGGGCCGGCCGGATCCTTCGCCGACGTCTCGGTCTCGCCGCAACCGGCTCAGGACCCTTTCGACGTCTGGCTCGGTGGCAACGTCCCCGCCGCGCTCGAGCGCTGCGGGCGGCTGGCCGACGGCTGGCTCCCGGCCTTCTGCACGCCGGCCGACGCCGCCGAGGGCAAGGCCGTGATCGATCGAGTGGCGGGCGAGTACGGGCGGGCCATCAGCCCCGAACACTTCGGGGTCAGCCTGGCCTACGCACCCGAGGGGACGGACCTCGGCGCGCTGGCGTCGTCGCCGTTGGCCCGGCGGGCCCGGGGCCGTCCGCTGGAGGAGATCATCCCGGTCGGGCGCGGTGGCTTGCGCTCGAAGCTCGAGCAATTCCTCGAGGTCGGGTTCTCCAAGTTCGTCGTGCGCCCGATGGCGCCGCCGGGGGAGTGGCGGGCCGAGCTCGAGCATCTCGCTGACGCCGTGGGCGATCTGCAGACGTGACCGGGCGGCGGCGCCGACCCCTACGCTGCCACCATGCCCGAGCGCCCTCTCACCCTCATGGCGGTGCACGCCCATCCCGATGACGAAGCGATCGGCACCGGCGGCATTCTCGCCCGTTACAGCGACGAGGGCGTGCGCACCGTGCTGGTCACCTGCACCAACGGTGAGCTCGGCGATGGCCCCGGGGGGGTGAAGCCGGGCGAACCGGGGCACGACGAATCGGTCGTGGTGCCGCTGCGCCGGAAAGAGCTCGAGGCCAGCTGCGAGGTCCTGGGCGTCTCCCATCTGGAGCTTCTCGGCTATCACGACTCCGGCATGGAGGGCTGGCCGCAGAACGACGCACCCGACAGCTTCTGGCGCACGCCGGTTGCCGCCGCGGCGAGCAGGCTGGCCGCTCTGATGCGCACATTCGAGCCGCAGGTGGTGGTGACGTACGACGAGAACGGCTTCTACGGTCACCCCGACCACATTCAGACCAACCGGGTGACCAGGGCGGCCATCGAAGAATGTGGGATCCCGGCCAAGCTGTACTACACCGCCGTCGCCCGCTCCCTGATCCGCGGGTTCGGGGAGATCCTGGCGGAGGCGGGCATCGAGCGGCCGGCCGAGGTGGAGGAGAACCCCGACTTCGGTACGCCGGACGAGCTGATCACGACGACGATCGACTGCAGCGCGGTCGCGGGCCGCAAGTACGCGTCGCTCGCTGCGCACGCGAGTCAGAGCGACAACATCTTCTTCCTGCAGATGGGCGAGGAGCTGTTCTCCTCCCTCATGGGATCGGAGAGCTTCGTGCGGGTGCTCGACTCCACGCACGCGCCGGTGCCCGAGGACGACCTGTTCGCCGGACTTCGCTGAGACAGGAGTCCGAGCCGGGCCTGCGCCCCACCGGGAGAAGGGACGCAGGACCCGGTCCGGCGGGGTCCCTACGTCGCGTTGCCGGCTGGGGTAATGCCGGCGCGAGCGTGGGGGACCGATCCGACGAGGCACAGCACCGCGGCGGCGGCAAGCAGGGCCGCGGCGAGTAGCTCGATTGTGAAGGCCTGCTTGGCGAAGGGGGCCAACCACGAGTCCTTGAACCCGAAGAGGCCGCGCGCCACTGACAACAGGAAGCCCGCGATGGTGGTCAGGGCGAAGCCGATCCCGATGGCGGCCGCCCAGAGGCGTCGCACCGCCGCGACGCCGACGCCGATGACCAGCCCGGCGATCGACTGGAGCAGGAAGAGGGGGCCGATGGTCGGGATGCTGCGGTAGCCGTCCTGATCGCCCCACAGGTGGAAGTGGATGAATGCCGACCAGATCAGGAGCAGGCCCCCCAGGGCAAAGGCGGCCGTCGCCGTCAGATCCACCGGCCGGCGGGAACGGCCCGGCCCACGCGCCAAGAGGCTCCAGAGCTTCTGCGCAGGTGGAACCCGGTGAAGAACCTGGTGGTGGACGTCGGGGACGGCGGTGGCCACGGCAGGCATACGGGGCGGCGGCCGTCGGGGATTGTCCAACCAGGGTGAATCCCTGACCGGCGTCCGCCCGTAGATCTGTGGATGAGAGAATCGAACGTGGCTGAGCACGAGCTGTCCGACGAGGCCCTCCTGGCCGGGATGGCCGTGGGGGACCAGGAGGCGGCGGTGACCTTCACCCGGCGCTACCAGCGGCGGGTGTTCGGTCTCGCCTATTCCATGACGAGCGACGCTGGGGTCGCCGAGGACGTCGCCCAGGAGGCGATGATCCGGGTCTGGCGTCATGCGCCCGTGTTCGACCCCCGGCGGGGCTCGGTGACGTCTTGGGTCCTCACCATCACCCGCAACCTGGCCATCGACGCGCTGCGCCTCCGGCGCGCCGTGCCGACCGACCCGGACGACTTCGCAGCGACCGCTCTGATCAGCTCCGAGTACAACCCCGAGGACGTCGTGCGGCGGGGCGACGTCCGCCACACGGTCAGGACCGCCCTCGAGGTGCTGCCCGACGAGCAGCGCCGCGCCGTCGTGCTCGCCTCCGTCTACGGCAGGACGGCGCTCGAAATCAGTGAGTCCGAGGGGATCCCGTTGGGCACGGCCAAGACGCGGATCAGGACGGGCCTGATACGGCTGCGGGCGGCGGTCGAGCGGGCAGAGGGGGTGAGCGATGAGCGATGACCTGAGGGAACGGGGATGCGAGCAGTACTCGAACGAGCTGGCGGAGCTGGCGCTCGGCGTGCTGACAGGACGTGAGCGGGCGCAGGTTCTCGCCCACGTCGAGTCATGTCCGCGGTGCGCCGACGAGCTGGAGCAGCTGGCTCGGGTCGCCGACATCGTGGTGCAGGCGGCGCCGGAGATGGAGCCTCCGTTGGGCTTCGAGGTTCGCCTGTTCGAGCAGATGGGCGTGACCGACGTCAGGCGCCGGCGTCGTCGGCTGCGGCCCTCGCGTTGGGCGACGGCCGTGGTGGGCGTGGCCGCGGCCGCCCTGGCCGTCGGCCTGGGTCTCAGCCTCACCTCGTCCTCGACGCCGAACGGCACGGCGCAGGCGCAGAGCCCGCACCGGGTGACGACGGCGGCACTGGTAGAGAACGGCGAGACGGTCGGGCATGTCATGACGGTGAGCGGCGACAAGCCGTGGATGTCGATGATGCTGGAAGATTCGACGGCCAACGGGCCGGTCAACTGCGTCGTCGTGACCGACGACGGCGTCAGCCACCGCGTCGGGACGTTCGTGGCGCGGCAGGGCTATGGGGCGTGGATCGCTCCGCTCCACCACGTCGACCCCGCCGACGTGCGGACGGCGGAGGTCGTGTCGCCCAGCGGGACGGTGCTCGCCACCGCCACGCTGGGCTGACGACCGCTCAGTACCGGTAGGTGTCGGGCTTGTAGGGACCCTGCACCGGAACGCCGATGTAGTCGGCCTGCTCCTCGGTCAGCGTCGTGAGATTCACACCCAGAGCGCCGAGGTGCAGCCGCGCCACCTTCTCGTCGAGGTGCTTCGGCAGGACGTAGACGTCGTTCACGTACTGGCCGGTCTGGGTGAACAGCTCCATCTGGGCCATCGTCTGATTGGTGAACGAGTTGGACATGACGAAGCTGGGGTGGCCCGTCGCGTTGCCCAGGTTCAGCAGCCGGCCCTCGGACAAGATGATGATGGCGTGGCCGTCGGGGAAGACCCACTTGTCGACCTGGGGTTTGATGTTCACCCGCTCGATACCGGGCGTCCTGGTCAAGCCCGGCCATGTCGATCTCGTTGTCGAAGTGACCGATGTTCCCCACGATGGCCTGGTGCTTCATGCCTGCCATGTGCGCGGCGGTGATGATGTCCTTGTTCCCGGTGGTCGTGATGATGATGTCGGCCTCGGGCAGGATGTCCTCGAGCGTGGTGACCTGGAAGCCCTCCATCGCCGCCTGGAGTGCGCAGATCGGGTCCACCTCGGTCACCACGACGCGGGCACCCTGGCCGGCGAGCGACTGCGCGCAGCCCTTGCCAACGTCGCCGTAGCCGCAAACGACCGCCACCTTGCCTCCGATGAGCACGTCGGTGGCCCGGTTGATCCCATCAACCAGGGAGTGGCGGCAGCCGTACTTGTTGTCGAACTTCGACTTGGTGACCGAGTCGTTGACGTTGATGGCGGGGAAGAGGAGCTCGCCCTTCTTGGCCATGTCGACCAGGCGGTGCACGCCGGTCGTGGTCTCCTCGGTGACCCCCTTGATCCCGTTGGCGATGGACGTCCAACGACCCGGGTCCTCCGTCAGGCTCCGGCCGAGCAGGGTGAGGACGACCTCGAACTCCTCGGAGTCGGCCGTGGACGGATCGGGGACTGCGCCGGCCTTCTCGAACTCGACCCCCTTGTGCACGAGGAGGGTGGCGTCGCCGCCGTCGTCGAGGATCATGTTGGGGCCGCCCTCGCCGGGCCAGAGCAGGGCCTGCTCGGTGCACCACCAGTACTCCTGCGAGCGTCTCGCCCTTCCAGGCGAACACCGGCACACCCTGTGGGTTCGTCGACCGAGCCGTGCGGACCGACGGCCACCGCGGCGGCCGCGTGGTCCTGCGTGGAGAAGATGTTGCAGCTGGCCCAGCGCACCCGAGCGCCGAGAGCGGTGAGCGTCTCGATCAGCACGGCGGTCTGGACCGTCATGTGAAGGGAACCGGTGACGCGGGCGCCGGCGAGAGGCTGCGACGCGGCGAACTCGGCCCGCATGGCCATCAGCCCGGGCATCTCGTGCTCGGCCAGCTCGATCTCCTTGCGGCCGAACGCGGCCAGCGAGAGGTCGGCGACCTTGAAGGGGTCGGGGGAAGTCATTGCGTGCTCCTTTGGGTGGGATGAACGTGCGCAGGCGCGCACAGTGCGGCGGGCCGGACGGCGGAAGCGCAACGCACGTGCTCCGACCTCTGTCGGAGGCCGCGTACCCGATCCCAATACTAGATCGTCGCGGGGCTCGGGGTGAATTACCGGCCAGCGGGTCGCAGTGTTCAGGGCCCGGCCGGAGGTTCCCGACGATGTACCTGGTGAGGAGTCTCTGTGTTGGAGAGCTTTCCAACGTCGAAGGCCCCTGGCGATACAGTGCGGGTGGTCAGGAGCAGGCGACGGGCACGAGCTGTCCCCGACGTGGATCAAGACTCTTTTACTGAGCCCCCGTAGCTCAGGGGATAGAGCATCGGTTTCCTAAACCGTGTGCGAAGGTTCGAATCCTTCCGGGGGCGCTTAGAGAAAGACCAGATCAGAGCCTAGATCTGGGTCACTACATACGCAACAAAGAACCTTGTGGGAATCCCTTGGGGAAATTTTGCCAGTTCATGCGGGGTCATCTTGAGGACCGCGGCAAGAACGTCTGGCGGGCCAAGGTCTACGCCGGCCGCCAGAGCGATGGTCGACGTCTGTACGTGACGCGTACGATCCACGGGACCAAGCGATTCGCCGAAGGGAACCTGGCTGCATGGAGGTGGGTCGGACCGACGAAGTCACGGCCGACGGCACGCTTGTGGATCTGGCGCGGCAGTGGCGGCCCTTCGCCGAGGTGAACCTCTCACCGACAACGCTGCACGAATACGACCGTCTGCTCGAAAAGCGCATTCTGCCGAGATTCGGCGCCACGAAAGTCAGGTCGATCAGGGCCGCAGATATCGACGCCTTCTACGCGGACCTTCGACGACGAGGGAGGGCCGACGGAGGTGCGCTCGGCGCGCAGAGCATTCAACACATCCACGCCCTTCTCCGCAGATTGCTGAACCAGGCTGTCCGGTGGGGCTCGATCGCCACCAGCCCGGTGACGCGGGCAAGTCCGCCCCGGGTGCATCGCCACGAGTTGACGAACCCTAAGCCCGAAGTGGTCGCAAAGCTGATTGAGCAGGCGGAAAAGAAGGACAGCGACCTTGCAACCTTTCTTCGGCTCGCCGCAGTCACGGGCGCTCGCAGGGGCGAGTTGTGTGCACTGCGTTGGACTGACATCGGCCGCCACCGTCCGGATCGCTCGATCCATGGTTGGTGAGCGCAACGATGAGCAGCCTCGGGTCGCAACGGCGCAGGACCGAGGAGCGAGCTTCGGCCGTGGGGAGCAAACTGCCCGCCAAGGCGTACTTCTTCTCTGATTCTCCAGATGGCGGAGTTCCTTGGCGTCCGAACCGCGTCACCCGTGCCTTCACCCATCTATGCGATGAGGTTGGCGTCGCGGGTGTCAGGCTGCACGACCTGCGCCACCTCGCCGCCACCCGGCTTCTCGCCGCCGGAGTGCCCGTCAACACAGTGGCCGGCCGACTCGGCCACGCAAATGCCGCCACGACGCTCAACGTCTACGGCCACTTCCTCGAGTCGTCTGACGAGTCTGCGGGCCCAGGTTCTCGGCTCTGCTCGACAGCCCAAAACGAGGTGCGAAGGTCAAAGCTTCCACGAATCGGCGCTAACGCCGGTGAGATATGGCCCTACAACCCCAGTGACACCCGATTCCATTGTCGAAATGCGGGTCATCCGTTCGTCGTCATGCAAAGACGAGATGCTTCAAGGACCAAGAACAGGAGATCACCCGTATGAAAGTGGTCGACACGTCCCGTTTCATCCTTCTGTCACAGGGTGAACCTACTGTCGTCACCGTGCTGGCATCAGCCAGTTTCGAAGATGGACGGCGTTCCAAAGCTTGCCCCTTGGCTGACCTGACCGGCGGGCGAACCGAGATCACTCACACGGAACCCATCAGTGACTACTGGAGGAACGATGACAGCTGATTCGCGCAAATGGCTCACCCTGGCGGTCATCTGTGTCGCCCAGTTCATGGTTATTCTCGACGTCTCCATCGTGAATGTGGCGCTGCCCTCAATTCAGCGCGGGCTGCATTTCTCCGAGCAGAACCTGCTGTGGGTCTTGAACGCCTACGCCCTGATGTTTGGTGGGTTCCTCATGCTCGGGGGCCGCGTGGCCGACAAGCTGGGACGGCGCCGTGTGTTCATAACAGGTGTTGTCGTCTTCACCACCGCCTCCCTGTTCTGTGGGTTGGCGACATCGAGCGGCTGGTTGGTTGCAGCCCGCGCCGTGCAGGGACTCGGGGCCGCGATCCTGTCTCCCGCCGCCCTCTCCATCCTGACGGTTACCTTCGAAGAGGGTCGCGAGCGGAACACGGCATTGAGCATTTGGGGGGCGATCGCTGGCGCAGGCGGCGCGTTCGGTGTCCTGCTCGGCGGGATCCTTACCCAAGAGTTCGGCTGGCAATGGATCTTCTACGTGAATGTGCCCATTGGTTCGGTGGTTGTACTGACGAGCCTCTTCATTCTCACGCACTCCCTGGCGGAGGACGAGAACCGTGGCTTCGACATCCCGGGGGCCATCACTCTGACCGCCGGCCTAGTGTTGATGGTGTTCGCACTGGTCAAGAGCACGAGTTGGGGTTGGGCATCAGCCAAGACGCTGGGAACTCTGGCGGTTGCCTTCGTCCTCATCGCCCTGTTCGTCGTCATTGAGCGCCGGACGAAATCCGCCCTCGTGCCCCTGTCGATCTTTCGCAATCGGAGCCTCAGCGTCTCCAACATGGTCTCGCTTGCTTTGGGCGCGTCCATCTTCTCCATGTTCTATTTCCTGTCGCTCTACATGCAACAGGTCCTGGGGTATTCAGCCCTCAAGACGGGAGTCGGCTATCTAGCGATCGCGGGCTCGATCATCGTCGCGGCCGGAGCAGCGCAATCGCTGGTAGCCAAGTTTGGCGTCCGACTCGTGATGACCGTGGGCATGGGGCTTGCGGCCGGCGGGCTCATCTATTTCGCCCAGATCACGCCGCACGGGACGTACCTAGGCACCTTGCTGCCCGGATTCGTTTTGGCCGGCGTCGGCCTCGGCCTCTCGTTCGTACCGGTGACCATCGGCGCAATGAGCGGCGTTGCCCATGATGAGGCGGGCGTCGCATCGGGGCTGATAACGACGACGCAGCAGATCGGTGGGGCCCTCGGGGTCGCAGTCCTGTCCACGATCGCGGTATCAGCGACGACGAGGTTCATCGGCGCACACGGTCACGAGCCATTGGTCATGACAAATGCGCTCAACCACGGCTTCTCCATCGCGTTCTGGTTTGGCGCGGTCTTTGCTGGGATCGGCTGCCTTATTGCCTTTTTCGGCATGGACAGCACTCGGATCACTGGGACCCTTCCATCGGAGCCAGCGAACGAAGAGCGGCCGACCCAGGTCCAGCCGATATCTCCGTGAAGATGAAGCTCGAACGGACCAGGAAGGAGCGCCTCGGGAAGTGTGCGCGTCCGGCAGGCCCCTAACGTGCGCCGCCGGCTCCGGAGACCCATCCGCATCGTCCAGGCCGTCTTGCTCGTCCGTTTCGGCTGTCCTGAACTGACCAGTCAGTCCAGCTCGTCTGTCTGTCTCGTATTCGACCCGCCGATTCGATTGCCATCAGATTGCCAGGCCTCTAAGCCGCGGCAGTCAGTCGATGGAGGCACCGAGCCCGCGCGCTACGAATGAAATGGCCGCTTCGACGAGTTCGTCATTCGCCACGTCAGGTTGAAGGACGCGTAGTTGCCCGATGCCGCGAAAGAGGATCTCGACGAGCCTTGCCGCTTGAACGGCCGACTCCAATGGCTCAATGCCCTGTCGTGCTCGTTCCGCCTCGATAATTTCGGCCAGCGCCTGTACTCCCTCGTCGTCGATGCGTGTCAGCTCTTCTCGGGCAGCCGGATTACGGGCTGCATAAATCCAGAACTCCTGGTAGAGCAGTCCCATATTTCCGGCCCGACGTGTCTCGTCCCTGATCAAGCCGACGAAGTCGGAAAGACGAGCTTCCGGGGGCACCTCGGAATGCTCGAGCGTTGCTCGCAGCGCCTGCATTTCCTGCTCGTAGTTGGCCTTGAACAAGGCGAGGAAGAGGTCCTCCTTGTTCTTGAAGTTGGAGTACACCGCGCCTTTCGTGAAGCCGGCAACAGCCGCTACCTCGTCAAGGGACGCCCCATGGAACCCCCGCTCGGCGAAGACCTGGGCGGCGGCGGCGAGGAGGTGCTCTCGGGTCTGTTGCCGCCGACGCTCGGGTGTGAGGGGTGCGAGGGACATAGGTTGTGCTACGTCACAGTATAGTAGATACTGACAAGTATGAACGATCCTCTCAGGTATGGCCCGGAGGTAAAGGCCCAGGTCACTCTCGACGACCTTCCCTCTGACGAGGCTGTTCGTACTGCTGGCCTCGTCCGTCGTTTCGGTTCGACGGTTGCGGTCGATGGGCTCGACCTCAGCGTTCGGCGGGGAGAGATCTACGGATTCCTCGGACCAAACGGTGCCGGCAAGTCGACGGTGGTCCGGATCCTCTGCACGCTGCTCAAGCCCAGTGCCGGGACGGCCTCCGTGGCCGGCTACGACGTGGGGCAGGATCCAGGATCGGTCCGCGTCCGGATCGGCGTCGCGCTCCAAGACGCGGCCATTGACGACCGACAGACCGGGCGCGAGCTGCTCACCCTGCAGGGCCGGCTCTACGGCCTGAGTGCAGCTCAGATCCGGATGCGAGTCGGGGAGGTACTGGACCTCGTCGACATCGGCGCCGCTATCGATCGGCGCATCGGCACCTATTCGGGGGGAATGAAGAGGCGACTCGATCTCGCCGCTGCCCTCGTGCACAACCCCGAGGTCCTGTTTCTTGACGAGCCCACCACCGGGCTCGACCCCCACAGCCGGGCGGCGGTCTGGTCCGAGATCGCTCGGTTGAACCGGGACCTCGGCGTGACCATCTTCCTCACGACGCAATACCTCGACGAGGCGGACACTCTGGCCGACCGGGTGGGCATCATCTCGTGCGGCTGCCTGGTGGCCGAAGGCACTCCGGCAGCACTGAAGCACTCCGTCGGCCACGACATGATCGTGGCCGAGGTTGAGGGGGATGGCATCGGAGCACTGGAGGCTCTCCGCTCCATCGAAGGGCTCGAGCCCACCTGGAACACCGACGGCACCTTGAGAGTCAACACTCCGGACGGGGCGGCCGCTCTCGGCACTGTGGCCGTGACTCTTGGCCGGGCGGGTCTCCAGATCAAGAACCTGACCATGCGGACACCGACTTTGGACGACGTCTTCATGGCAACGACCGGATCTCGGATCGAACAAAGCGGAGCGCTCCTGTGACCGCGGTTGAGTCGGCCGGTGTCATGGGGCGGGAGGCAGGCTTCGTCTTCGACATCCGGGCGGTCGCCGGACGCGCCCTCCGCCAGATCCCACGGGAGCCGGCCGCTGTCCTTCCGGCCGTCTTCGTTCCGGCCTTCTTCTACGCCGTCAACCTCGGCGCTCTCGAGAAGTTGGCCGGCACGGCCCTCGACTACAAGGCCTTCCTTCTTCCCATGGCGATCGCCTTCGCGGTCACCGGGATGTCGAGAGCCCCCACTCTGGTTACTGACATCCAGGGCGGTTACTTCGATCGACTCTGCATGACCCCGGTCAGGCGATCAGCCTTGCTCCTCGGCCTCATGGTGGCGGATGTAGCGGTGATCGCCGCACTTTGCTTGCCCGTCATCGCTATTGGTGCGATCGTCGGAGTGCGTTTTGCCACCGGGCTACCGGGTCTGTTGGTGTTCGTCGGCTTCTCGGCTCTCTGGGGTCTGGCGTTCACGTGCTTCCCCTATGCCGTCGCACTGAAGACTGGCAGTCCTGCTGCCGTCAATGCATGCTACGTGGTCTTCTTCCCACTGTTCTTCCTCACCGACGCCGTTGTCCCCAAGCAGCTTCTCACAGGATGGTTCTCTACGATCGCCACCTACAACCCGGTGACGTATCTGCTCGGCGCGCTTCGCTCGCTCATCACATCGGGGTGGCAGCTCCGCCCACTCTTAGAGGGACTGGCCGCAGTGTCGGGTCTCGCGCTGGTTGGTATGGCACTTGCGTTCGCGGCACTCCGGGCCAGGATTCGAATGGGGGAGTGATCGCGAACTACCTAGGTAGCCGCCCGGCAGCGCCCCGGGCAGGACTGGAACCTGCGGCACCGGCTCCGGAGGCCGGTCTGAGTTGTCCAGAGCGTCTTGACCGTCCGACCCAATCCTTCTGAACAGGCCCTCCCGTCCAAGGCGTTCACGACCGTCTTCTCGGTAGTGGACATTCGATTGTCAATTTGCATTGCCAAGATTCACGGGCGGAGTACATCTCAACGCTCGCGACAGTTGCCTGCCCACGTACGGCACTTACATGGGTGATCCGCCACCTGGACTGAGCGTCCGGGGAGCCTTCTTCGGACGGAAGTCCGACAAGGAGGTGTGCGGTGGTGTGGTGTCCGTCGTTTCAGAGTCGTCTTCGCGCAGACGGCGTGCGCGAGTACCGGGTCGGCCACGAGCTGGTCGACGAGTTCTTGGAGTTCGCCTCAGGGCGTGCCCGGCCGAGCACCGTGCGGGCCTATGCCCATGACCTGAGCGTCTTCTTCGGGGTCGTCGGCAAGGAGCCCGCCGAGGTGACCCCCAAGGACGTGCTGCGCTTCGTGACCGCCCAGCGGCGACCGAGGAAGGGTGCCGAGAACGTGGTGCGGATCTCCGACGGCGAGTCGGGACTGTCGACCTCGACCATCAAGCGGCGCCTGGCCGCGGTGTCGAGCCTCTATGGCTATCTCGTCATCCGTGGCGACGCCGGCGTGGTCACCAATCCGGTGCCTCGGGGTCTGCCCACCCGGCGCAACCGTCACCGTGGCCAGAGCGGTGCTCCGCTCGTGCGTGGGGTGCGGCGTCTGCCGCGCATCTTGAACCCCGACGAGGTCGAGGCGCTCATGGCGGCGCTGCGCACCGATCGGGACCGGGCCATGGCCCAGGCCATGCTGCTCGGCGGCCTGCGGCGTGGCGAGGTGCTGGGGCTCCGACTCGAGGACCTTCGGCTCGGCGAGTGGCGGGTGTTCATCGCCGACGGCAAGGGTGGCCACCAACGGCTCGTGCCGATCTCGCCGACGTTCTTCGCCACGGTGGCCGACTACATGAACAAGGAGCGACCACCCGATGCGCCGACCGATCGGCTCTTCGTCTCGCTCAAGGGCCCGAGGCGGGGACAGCCGCTCTCGGCCGAAGGGATCATCGAGATCTTCAGCGCCGCACGGGAACGGGCCGGACTCGCCCACGGCACCTGCCATGAGCTCCGCCACACCTGCTTCACCAGATTGCGCGAAGCGGGCATGGCCATCGAGGCCGTCCAGGCCCAGGCCGGTCACCGCTCCATCGCCTCGACCCGGATCTATCTCCACCTCAGCATCGACTGGCTGGCCGAGGAGTACCGCAAGGCCATGGAAGCCCTCCAGGCACCGGTGGAGGTGGCCCGATGAGCGCCCTCCCGAAGGCAGCACGAGACCCCGTCGCCGTGGTGGAGCACCGATCGGAGTTCCCCTGGGCCGAGATCGCCCGCCGGGCGCCGGTGATGGTGGCCACCATGGCCTCCTACCTGGATCAACTGGGTGTCTCGGCCCGTCCGGCCACGTCGGTGCCGCCGAGCAGGGCTGCGTCACTTCGCCGGCCAGGTCACCGAGGCCGATCCGGCGTGCACCTCGATGGCCGCCGTCGAGCGCCGCCACATCGAGGCGCACAAGCTCTGGCTGGCCGTCGGCCGGGCAAGGCGGGAAAGCCCCTGGCCGACCGTCACCATCCGGCACCGGCTCGGAATGTTGCGCACCTTCTTCGAGCGGCTCCGCGACTGGGACTATGACGACGCACCGAGCCCGGATGCTGATCTTCCCCGGTGACTTCCCCCAGGCCGACGAGCCGTTGCCGAAGTTCCTCGACGACCCGACCATGGAGAAGTTCATGGCCGCACTGGCCAGCGACCCCAACCCTCGTCGGCGGCTCATGGTCGAGATCCTGGCCCAGACCGGCATCCGGGTCGGCGAGCTCGCCGGGCTCGACGACAAGGCCGTGACCAGCTCAGCGACACCTTCTCGTTGCGCATCCCGGTCGGCAAGCTGCACAACGACCGCTACGTGCCGCTCGAGCCCGAGCTGGTCGACTCATCGCTGACTACCAGAAGTTCGAGGGGACCGAGCCGCTCAGGGCGCCTGGTCGAGCGCGACGACGGCCAACCCTTCGACCGGCGCACCGTCCATCGCTACGTCGATCGGGTGGCCAAGCGGGCCGGTGTCGGTCACGTCCATCCCCATCAGCTCCGCCACACCCTGGCCACCCAGATGATCAACCGGGGCATGAGCCTCGAGGCGATCGCCGCCCTGCTCGGTCACCGCTCCATGCGCATGACGCTGACCTATGCCCGGATCTCGAACCGCACCGTCGCCGAGGAGTACTTCCGGGTCACCCAGGCGGTCGAGGCCAAGCTACGAGACGCGGCGAGCCGCTCCCGGCCAGCGTCGAAGGGGCCAACATGCGGCGGATCGCCGCCGAGCACCGGCGGTCTTGGGCAATGGTCACTGCACCCGGCCGGTCGGCCTCGACTGCACCTTCGAGTCGGTCTGCGAACGCTGCGGCTTCTTCGAGACCGGACCCCAGTTCCTTACCATCCTGCGCCGCCAACGAGACGACGCCGACCGACCACGGTCAAGAGGACCGGGTTCAGCTCCTCGAGGGCTTCATCGAGGAGATCGACGCGGAGGGCCTGAATGTGCTTCGATGACCTCAGTCCAGGGCCAGTGGATCACCCATGTAATCGCACGCCGGGATTGGGTGCCACCCTGCGGCACGAGTGGGGCACCCGTACGCATGGGTCGCCGATATCAGCTCACCACCGTCACCCCCCACACCACCTCTTCGAGACCGATCCGGGTGCCTGGTGCCTCGTCGTTGCTTGGAAAATGCGCAAGGGGCGGCGACGACTTTAGCTTTCGGTTTTGTAACCTGCCGGACGGCCCTCGAGGATCACCGACTTGGTCTCGAGGAACGGAAGCAGCCCTTCGGTTCCCCCTCGCGTCCTATCCCCGACTGCTTGAAGCCACCGAACGCCATAGTGAAATCAGTACGGAATGCGTTGTGGCCGACCGTGCCCGAGCGCAGTTGCCGGGCTACGTCGCGGGCCCGGTCCACATCGTTGGTGAACACCGAGGCGTTCAATCCGTAGATCGTGTCGTTGGCGATGGCGATGGCGTCCTGCTCGTCGTCGGCGGGGATGACGCTGAGGACCGGGCCGAATATCTCCTCCTGAGCGATGGTGGAGGAGTTGTCGACGTTCCCGAACACCGTCGGCTCGATGTACCAGCCACGGTCCAGGTGCTTCGGGCGACCGCCGCCGGCGGCGAGGGTCGCCCCCTCGGCGAGGCCCTTTGCGATGTAGCCCTCGACCCGGTCCCGCTGGCGCCGAGACGCCAGCGGGCCCATCTGAGTCTGGGGATCGAACGGGTCCCCCACCTGGACCTGGGCGAAGGACTGGGTCAGGGCGTCGACGAATTCGTCGTGCCGGTTCCGGGTGACGACGATCCGGGTGAGGGAAGAGCAGACCTGCCCCGACACGAAGCACTCGTTGGCGGCGAGGGTACCGGCCGCGGTGGCGATATCGATGTCGTCGAGGATCACGGCCGCCGACTTTCCCCCCAACTCCAGGGTGCAGCGGGCGATGCGGTCACCACAGATCGCCGCGATCCGCCGTCCTGCCGCCGTCGACCCCGTGAACGTGATCTTGTCGACCCGGGGATCCCTGACCAGCAGCTCCGACACCTCACGATCGGCGGTGACCACGTTCAACACCCCGGCCGGCAATCCGATCGCCTGGGCGATCTCCGCCAGTACGTAGGCCTCACCGGGCGCCTCGGGGGAGCATTTGAGCACGACCGTGCACCCGGCGAGCAGGGCGGGGGCAACCTTATAGGTGATCATCACCAGCGGACCGTTCCAGGGGATGATTGCCCCCACCACGCCGACGGGTTCCCGCACGATCAATCCAAACTCGCCCATCCACGGGGTCACCTGCTCCTCGAACGGAAAGGTGTCGGCCAGCCCGGCGTAGTAGCCGAATGCGCTCGCCCAGGCGGCCGCGAGCACTTCGGCGAAGGCGTGCACAACACCGGACTCCCGGGGCCATATCTGCCCGACATCCCCCACCCGTTCCTGCAGACCGGCCCCCAGCGCTCGCAGGTACCCGGCCCGCTCGACGTGGCTCATGCGGGGCCACGGACCCCGGTCGAAGGCCTCGCGGGCGGCGGCCACGGCCCGCGACATGTCGCCATCCTTCGCCTCCGGCACGCGGAAGAAAATCTTCTCGGTTCCCGAGTCGATGACATCGATCTTGGCCTCGGACGACGGCTTGACCCACTCGCCCCCGATGAAGAATCGGTCCGCGTTTCCGAGCGGTACCACGGCCTTGTTGGTCAGCGTCATCGTCGACACCTCCTGTAGAGACCCTGTGGCCATTCTGCGGCCAGCGGCCACTACCAGAATACCCGGACGAGGCGGCGGGTGGCGGCTCGTCGGGTAGCTACCGCGTCCCCAAACGCCAATGATGTTGTGAAGCTCCCCTGAGGGTCCACCGCTGCAAGGTTGGTCGTCAGTAATTTCGGGAGCACCGGAGCCGCCGGTCTGACTTCAGATCACGACGGACACCCGTTGGTGTCCGCATCCCGTCGACCGGAGCTCCGGGCAACATGCAACGAGGCGCGGCGTGCCCCGTTCCAGAGGGGGTGATGGGCCGGTCTGTTGGCAGCAGATCGACCCGCACCGTCACTCCTTCTCGGGACGGCCGCGCCACCCCTCAACCGTTAAGGAAAGGAAGGGATGGCATGACCATCGTAGAAGCCGCGCGCGCTGTCACCGGTGGCATCGACACCCACGGCGAGGTCCACGTAGCCGCCGCCTTGGACGAGGTCGGTGGCCTGCTCGGCACCCAATCGTTCCGGGCCGACCCCGACGGCTACGCGGAGCTGCTGACCTGGCTCGAAGCCTTCGGGGAGGTCGGCAAGGTCGGCGTGGAGGGGACCGGGTCCTATGGAGCCGGCATCGCCCGTCACCTCGCCCGAGCCGGAGTCCACGTCGTCGAAGTTGACCGCCAGAACCGCCAGGCCCGTCGCCACAGCGGCAAGTCCGACCCGCTCGACGCCGTCGAGGCAGCCCGGGCCGTTCTCTCGGGCCGGGCGCACGGGACGGCCAAGAGCAGGGACGGCTCAGTCGAGGCCATCCGTGTCCTCGTCGTGGCCAAGCGCTCGGCTCGAGGAGCCCGGATCAAGGCGCTCACCCAGATGCGCCAGCTCACCTTCAGCGCCCCTGACCAGCTCCAGAGCCGGCTCAAGGGCCTCCCCATCGCCCAGTTCGTGGCCGCCGCCCAAGGGCTTCGTCCGACGCGTTCGCCCGATGTGGTCACCGCGGCCACCAAGGCGTCGCTCTCCTCGTTGCCCATCGAGTCGGCCGATCTCGAAGAAGAGATCGCCGACCTCGACGCCATGATCACCCCGCTGCTCGAAGCAACGGCTCCCGAACTGCTCGGCCGTCTATGGCGTCGGCATCGACACCGCCGCGACGTTGCTCGTCGCCGCCGGCGACAACCCCGAACGTCTGCATTCGGAAGCAGCCTGGGCCCACCTGTGCGGGGTCTCACCGCTCGAGGCCTCCTCGGGCAAGATCACCCGGCACCGCCTCAACCGCGGCGGGGACCGCCAGGCCAACCGGGCGCTGTGGCACATCGTCATCACCCGGCTCGCTTCGGATCCGAGGACCCAGGCCTACATGGAGCGCCGGGTCAAAGACGGCCGCTCCAAGCGCGAGGCCATCCGCATGCTCAAGCGCTACGTCGCCCGCGAGGTCTACCGCTACCTGCCTCGCGCCTAGATCCCCGGACCATGGACCTGGCTCACATAACGCCTGTCGCCCGTTGGGACTGACCTGTACCCGATGTGCCGGTCCATGGTCCGGGTTCACCGACTCTCGAAGACGCGTGACCTGATAAGAGCTTGCCCTCTCGAACGAGTGGCCCATCATTGGTCTGTCCGCTGTCCTCACTCCCGAAAACTCCCTCAAAAGGGGTTGACATCATCCATAGGAGCATCGGTTCGGAGCGCACTGTGAGCACCCCTAAGCTAGTGCCGTGACCGGCAACGTTGGTGGGGCGCGTCCACCACTTTGATCTCCGGGTCGCGCAAAGTAGTGCCATGGCAGAACGCGTGGCAGTCAGGGATATCACCAACGAGGAGGGACGAAAGCTCCTTTCGATCGTGCGCCGGGGGTCGGGCTCGGTGGTGCGATGGCGAAGAGCCCAGATCGTGCTCTGGTCGGCGCAGACGGATGGACGTGCCGGCCATCGCCAAGATTGCCTTCACGTCAGAAGACCGGGTCAGAGAGGTCATCCACAACTTCAACGCGGACGGGTTCGAGTCGTTGGCCGCCAAGTACTCGGGGGACCGGCCACCGAAGTTCACCCTGCCCGAGCGCCGGGAGATCAAGAAGGTCGCCCTGTCTCGTCCGGTCGACCACGACCTGCCCTTTTCCACCTGGAGCTTGTCCAAGCTGGCCGAGTTCCTCGTCGCCGAGGGGGTGGTCGACGACATCAGCCACGAGGGTCTCCGCGTGCTCCTCCGTGAGGAGGGTGTCTCCTTTCAAGTGATCAAGACCTACAAACAATCCAAGGACCCCGACTTCGAGGCCAAGAAGAACCGGGTGCTCGAGCTCTATGAGATTGCCGATGGCAAGGCAAAACCGAAGAAGGGCGATCCCGAGCGTCGTCATCTGCATGGACGAGTTCGGCCCGCTCAACCTCTTGCCCCGGCCGGGCAAGCAGTGGGCACCGAGGATCGTCAAGGGAGAGATCCAGCCGAAGAGCCACGGCGCCGGCGACGCCGGGCCACCTACACCAGACCAATGGTGTCCGACACCTCATGGCCGCCTACGACCTGAGCACGGACAAGATGTATGGCCACGTCAAGGTCACCAAGGACCGCACCAGGTTCTTGGAGTTCTGCCGCTACCTGCGCACCCTTTACCCGCCGAACGTCCGCATCGCCATCGTCTTGGACAACTTCAGCCCGCACCTCTCGACCAAGGTCGACTCCCGGGTGGGCGACTGGGCTGACGCCAACAACGTGGAGTTGGCCTACGTACCGACCAACGCGAGCTGGACTGAACCGGATCGAGGCGCAGTTCCAGGCGCTGCGCTACTTCACCCTCGACGGCACCGATCACCGCTCACACGAGGAGCAGAACTCGATGATCCGCCGCTACATCATCTGGCGCAACCGCAACGCTCAGGACAAAACGCTACGTGAGCTGGTCAAGCGCGCAAACGTTGCCTGATGCGGCACTAGCTGCCAGCTAATCATCCGCTCTCTACCGGCACATCGGAGATAGTCGAGATGGCTCGCTGGTTGCCGTCGAGCACATTGAACCAGCCTTGGCGAGAGGGCTTGACCTTGGACCTGACTCTAAGGTCTACCGTGACGGTGCATGACGACGACGACCATCTCCGAGCTGGCGGGGAGCCTCGGGCTTCGGGCGGACACCCTGCGCTACTACGAGCGGATAGGCCTGTTGCAGCCCGCGGGCGGGGGCACCGCGATCGCGGCGCGGGCCATGGCGGGGCGCCCTAGGACACGCCGCCGAGGTCTTCGCGGCTGAGCGCCGTGAGCACGTTCTGGACTTCGGTGCGACCGCGTCGCCCAAGAGGAGGGCGAGGACGAGGGGTAACTTCAACGGTGCAAGACGGGCCGAACCACGACGGTCCTTACTGCTTCGTGTCGCTCGCGACCACCAATCCCTCGGTAACTCGCGGCGGGTTTGGGAAGAGCGCAGCAGCGTTATCCTCAACCCATTGATGCGCCACTGTGACGGACTCGTCGGCACCGGCTTTGTCCTCGAACACGCTGAGGGACGCCATCGTGCCCTCGCCAGCGTCAATCCAGTAGTAGGCGACGAAACCGCTCACTTCTTCAAGGAGAGGCATGAAGCTTTCACGGACGAGGCGTCCCGCTTCGGCGTCGTCTGTGATGCCCTCGTACCGTCGAACGGCTGCATACATCGGCATACCTCCTTCGCTCACCCTTCTTGTGGACCGCCTGCGCTGACCTCCGGCTCCCCCCGCCGCACTACCCACGCGGGCGAGCCGGACACAGCCATCATGGCCACCTCGGCCTTGCAGGGCAAGGGTGCAGTCTCCCCGGCGAGAAACGGCCGTTCAGGGAGGCGACGCATACATCGAGGACGAACTTGGCTTGTTCCGATGGGACAGGTCGAGGCGGATGCAGCGAGCTGACGCCGGCTCGGATCTGGACGGTCAGTCGCCCCACAGGCCCTGTCGGAAGTGCGGATATGGGTGGTTTCAGCGTGAGCCGGGAGTAGCCCAATACGCCAATGATGTTGAGAAGCTCCGCTGAGGGTCCACCGCTGCAAGGTTGGTCGTCAGTAGTTTCGGGAGCACCAGAGCCACCGGTCTGACTTGAGATCACGACGTACACCCGTTGGTGTCCGCATACCGTCGACCGGAGCTCTGGGCAACCTCAGACGAGGCGCGGCGTGCCCCGTTTCAGAGGGGGTGATGGGCCGATCTGTTGGAGCAGATCGGCCCGCACCGTCACTCCTTCTCGGGACGGCCGCGCCACCCCTCAAACCGGATTAAGGAAAGGAAGGGATGGCATGACCATCGTAGAAGCCGCGCGCGCTGTCACTGGTGGCATCGACACCCACGGGGAGGTGCATGTAGCCGCCGCCTTGGACGAGGTCGGTGGCCTGCTCGGCACCCAATCGTTTCGGGCCGACCCCGACGGCTACGCCGAGCTGCTGAGCTGGCTCGAAGCCTTCGGGGAGGTCGGCAAGGTCGGCGTGGAGGGGACGGGGTCCTATGGAGCCGGCATCGCTCGTCACCTCGCCCGAGCCGGAGTTCACGTCGTCGAAGTCGACCGACAGAACCGCCAGGCCCGACACCACAGCGGCAAGTCCGACCCGCTCGACGCCGTCGAGGCAGCCCGGGCCGTTCTCTCGGGCCGGGCTCATGGCACGGCCAAGAGCAGGGACGGCTCGGTCGAGGCGATCCGTGTCCTCGTTGTCGCCAAGCGCTCGGCTCGCGGGGCCCGCATCAAGGCGCTGACCCAGATGCGCCAGCTCACCTTCAGCGGCCCTGACCAGCTCCAGAGCAAACTCAAGGGACTTCCCATCGCCCAGTTCGTCGCGGCGGCCCAAGGGCTTCGTCCGACCCGTTCGCCCGATGTGGTCACCGCAGCCACCAAGACATCGCTCTCCTCGCTGGGCCACCGGGTCGCCGATCTCGAAGCAGAGATCGCGGAGCTTGACGCCATGATCACCCCGCTGCTCGAGGCAACGGCGCCTGAACTGCTCGCCGTCTACGGCGTCGGCATCGACACCGCCGCGGCGTTGTTGGTCGCCGCCGGCGACAACCCCGAACGCCTGCATTCCGAAGCGGCCTGGGCGCATCTGTGCGGGGTCTCTCCGCTCGAGGCCTCCTCGGGCAAGATCACCCGGCACCGCCTCAACCGCGGCGGGGACCGCCAGGCCAACCGGGCGCTGTGGCACATCGTCATCACCCGGCTCGCTTCGGATCCGAGGACCCAGGCCTACATGGAGCGCCGGGTCAAAGACGGCCGCTCCAAGCGCGAGGCCATCCGCATGCTCAAGCGCTACGTCGCACGCGAGGTCTACCGCTACCTGCCTCGCGCCTAGATCTCCGGACCATGGACCTGGCTCACAAAACGCCTGTCGCCCGTTGGGCTGACCTGTACCCGATGTGCCGGTCCATGGTCCGGGTTCACCGACTCTCGAAGACGCGTGACCTGATAAGAGCCTGCCCTCTCGAAGAGTGGCCCATCATTGGTCTGTCCGCTGTCCTCACTCCCGAAAACTCCCTCAAAAGGGGTTGACATCATCCATAGGAGCATCGGGACGAGGCGCACCCTTCGGCACATCGGGGGCGGTGCGAGCAACAATGTCGGAGTGGAGCTTGCCCCGGAGGACCTACGCATTGACGTGGCCAGGATGGTCGATGGAGGCCCCTGTGCAGTTCGAGTGACGGGCACGTCGGTTTGGGCTGACGACCAAGGCAGCACCG
This sequence comes from uncultured Acidimicrobiaceae bacterium, assembly GCA_963745175.1. Classification (GTDB taxonomy): domain Bacteria; phylum Actinomycetota; class Acidimicrobiia; order Acidimicrobiales; family RAAP-2; genus Bog-473. The sequence goes on along the minus strand of CAVUWK010000005.1, from coordinate 420,432 downwards.
ACGCAAATCGTGACCTGGCCCTTGCCCGGATCCGGCAGGAGGTTCCTGGTCGTGAGTGGTCCTGGGCTGCGAACGGCGATGAGGTTGAGAGCCATAGGTCTCATGCGCGTACCTTGGTCGGCTTACGGGTCATGGCCGTTCGCTACTTCAACCTTGACTATTCCCGTCTGGCTGCGGGGACAGAAACGCACGGTGCTCGGATCATCGATGACGATGAAAAGTGGCGGCATCCCTCATGGCGGCGACCAGGATTCGACACTCTTGACTTCGGCTTGGAGATTCGGAATGAAAACGGCGAGATCTATTCCGTCACCTGGGTCCCAGGCACCAAGACCCACGCCGGTCGGCGCATCTCCTTGGACCAACCAACACCCTATGTTCGAGACCGGGACCGCCTTCGGCCCACCTGCCTTCGCGGATGGTCGCGGCTGAGCCTCCCTGGCATGGCTCGATCTGCCTGATGGAGCTCTCAGTGATAGGTCACGCGAACCGGCTCTGACTCGTACAGCGCCCGGCCCCACACTTGGCCGTTGACCACGTACATCACAGCCATCCCGTAGTACCACAGTGCAAGTTCGTACGTATCAACAACACCGTCGCTCCCCACGCCCATTTGGGTACCGGGAATGACGTAGGTGTCGATGACGGCAGGCTGACCGCAGCGATCGCGCAGAGCCGGCGCCTCCATCCCCATGGAGATGCCGTCGAAGAGCCGGCGGTCCAGGGTCACGTTGCCGACGGGGACGACAGTCGTCGCGTAAGGAGCCATCGCAGCATCTGGTCGACGAGCGACGAGCTTGTCGACAGGATGACAGTGGATGGGGATCCCTGGGTGCTGGTCCCACTTCACGTACCGGTCGTGTCGGACGATCTCCCAGCCGTCGTAGGTGGCAACCAGCTCACCTGCCGCCAGCGCATGCGTGAAACCGGCATCGCTGAATTCCGTCGGGACTGGGTACTCGTCGGTGAAGAGCATGCAGGTGTAGGCGTTATAGCCTCCCGGCACCGTGTGCCCGCGGATCTCAGCACAGAGCTCACGCCACACGGCGTTCTCGAGATAGTCGATGACTCCGTGCGCCATCACCAGGTCCCACTCACCTTCGATGCTGTACTCGTTGAGGTCGCCGACCTCGGTCAGAATCTTCAACCCGGAGCTCTCTGCCAATTCGGCCAGCTTGGCGATACCCGCAGCCGAGATATCAACTGCCGTCACATCGTGGCCGAGGCCGGCCAGGAAGAAGGCGTTTCGTCCCTCGCCGCATCCGAGGTCAAGGATTCGGGCCCGGAGGGGGAGCGCATTGGCGAGTTCAACAATGTCGTGGTTCGGGCCGCCCATGGTTGACACGCCCCGTGTGGCGTAACCCGCCTCCCAGAATGCCGGCGAATCACGCGGGCACATAGCTATGCTCCAGCGCGGTCACGGCCTCGGACTGGAACAGTGTGGCGATCACGTTGCTGTACTTGAAGCCGTTCCGATTGAGGACCACCGCGCCGTCCTCCGCTCGGTCGGCGCAAGAGGCATCGACGAGCGCATCGATCTCCTCTCTCCACTCGTCGAGTGACGACCCGAACTCTCTCTCATAGGCAAGCCGACTGAGTCGGCCCAGAGACAAGTTCAAGATGCAATATCGCCGACGTGCCTCCTCTCGATTCATGACGAAGCCGATTTGGGGCGTCTCTGTGGGCTCGTGGTGATGCTCGGCGAAACCCTCGATAATGGCGTTGGTGGACTGGGTCCGCACCGCGAAGTCCGTGCTGTAGTGCAGCCTCGGGCTGTAACTCCGCGAGCCGGCGCCCAGACCCAGAAGGGGCACTCCGCCGAAATCAGCGGCTTCCTGGAGCAGGCCGTCGACGGGCTTGCGCGAAAACCGGACGAAGGTGTTCTGGCGAAATTCCAGGCCGCTCAGAATCTCCACGGCATCGTCGTACATCCGGTATTTCTCGGCGTTGTCCAGGAATGCAGTTGCACTCCGGTTGTTGCGGCGCTCAATCACGGTCAGCGGGCGGAACACAATCGGATAGAGCGTCACCGTGTCTGGCTGGAACGCGAGTGTTCCATGGAGCGAATTGAGCCAGCTCTGTCTTGTCTGGCCTTCCAGCCCGTAGATCAGGTCGTAGTTGACATTGGCAAACCCGATAGACGAGATCAATTCTGCCGCTTCACCCACTCGTTCGATCGGGTATTGGCGTCCTGCTCGCACGGCCTCGTCCGGGTCGAGGGTCTGTACGCCCATACTGATGCGGTTGACGCCGAGCTCATGAAGTGCATCCAGGAGGTCCTTACGCATCGTGTCCGGGGATCCCTCTACCGAGATTTCGCTGCCGGGCGCCACTTGGGGGAAGGCGTCGTAGAGCGAAGCGAAGAGTGCTTCGAACTGCTCCGGCGTGAGGGTCGTGGGTGTTCCGCCGCCGATGTACACCGACACGACCTGTGAGCCTGCCAGCAGCTCCGCGTGCATCTCGAGCTGCCGGCGCAGGGAGGCAACGTAGCGGTCGATCAGTTCGGCTCGGTGATTGGTGGTGAGGAAGAGGGTGCAGAAGGAGCATCGATACCCGCAAAATGGGATATGGATGTAGATGTTGAGCGGCCCACGGTGCCTGGCCCAGGCCTCGGTCAGAGTCATCGGTGGGTCAACGTGACGGTACGCGCGCTTGGACGGGTAGGAGTAGACGTAGTTCGGCAGCTCTGACTGGGCGATGGCGTCGGCTAGGCGGACGCGCGCCGGGTGGCGAGCGGTCGTCGAAGTCACGATCTGCTCCGCGCGTAGGTCGCAATGATGTAGTCAACGGCGGCGTCGAGCTCGTCGAACGTTCTGGTCACGATGGCTTCATAGGCAGGCCTTCCGCGGAACACCTTTCCCACCGTGATAATCGGCAGATTCGCAGCTTGACCGAGGAACATCTCACCGATCGTGAAGAAAGGAGCATCATGAGCTGCAATCGTTTCAGCCAGGTCAAGGTTCACGAGCATGACGTCGCTGCGATACAGGTGCCAGCGGTCGTTGGCGAACACCTCGTTTGGGCCGGCCGTGTGGCCCGGCGTCGAGGTAATAACTCTGGTGGGGTCATAAGTGTCCATGCCCGCTTCGGCGAACCGCGCTGATGCTCGTTGTCGCCACGAACTGGCGACGTCGAACGGCAGGCCGTCAATCGGTCCGGAAAGAAAGACGCGGATCAATGCCGTCATTTCGAGTCGTAAGGAGCGACAGCGTCAGCCGGCCGCGCTTCGATCCGGAGTTCGAGGTCTCCCATAGCCACTCGCCGGGTCAGTTCCGGGTGCGTGGCGAACAAATAGCGTGCAATGTTCGCCCTGATCTCGTTCACACGGTCGGCATACAGCCAGGGCGCGTATCGCAGCCCAAGTTCCACCGTGATGCGTTCCGGCGGTCCCGTCTCCATCGTTTCGTGACGTACCACATAGTGATGATCACCCGTCATTTCGAATCCGACCTCGGCGCCCAAGTCGGAGAATCGCGGTGAGATGGCAACATCCGGGAGAGACTCGATCACCTCGTATAGCGGCCCCGACAGCAACAGCGGTCGGACCTTGTCGTCTGAGTCGTCGATGATTGATCGCTGGCTCCTGCCGAGATAACGCACCTGCAGCCCCGCCGGATGGTCAGCACCCTCGACAACTTCAACGAGGTCGCCAGTGACGTAGCGGATCAGGGGCATCTGCTGGGTGAATGGGTAGAGGCTCGTCATCAGCAAGACACCCACCTCACCTGGTCCGACCTGTTGAAACGTCCGCGGGTGGACCACCTCCGGGATCACGTGAGGCTCGAAGATCCACGGCCCGCCGATGCCGATTTCGCTCGCTCCGCCGAACACCTCAGTCAGGCTGTAATGGTCTCGGATCTCTGCCCCCCACGTGGCCGCGAGTATCGACTTCCCCCGCGGCGTCACGTGTCCTCCGAACAAGTCGATTCGCTGCACGGGACTCGATTGGAAGTCGAATTGGGCCGCCATGAGATAGGCCGTGAGTGCCTTTACCATCCGCTCCGTGCCACTTATGACTCCCACCCTCTCGGCGACGCCGGGCAACGCATAGGTCTTCTCGAGCACCTGGCGGGCCTGGCTCGCCTGAGCCTCGTCATGTACCCCGACCGAGATGAGGTAGGCGCGGCTTGGCATCGGGGTCAGAGTCCCGTGGTAGGCGTTGGCCAGGACGAGGTGCAAGGGACGGATTGTGGGTTCTGGTGTCACTGCGAGCTGCGCAGCCATGAATTGCCAGACGAATGCCTGCTCATTGGCGCCGCGGTACACCTGAAGGAAGGAGCCGGTTGTTCCCGTGGTGTGCTGGATCGCGGCGGGCACCGAGGGATCGCAGCGGAGCGTGTCAAACGAATCAACGACGTCCTGTCGAAACAACACGGGTAGCCTGGCGAGGTCCTCTAGGTCAGATACGTCGCCAGCGCCGCTGAAGCGCTCGCGGTAAAAGGCGGACGAATTTCTGCACCAGGCAATCGTCTCCCGGAGCAACTCGCCCCGAAGTCGTTGCACCGCAGAGGACGTCGCAATCACCCTTCGGCGTTGTGTTCGGCGATAAATGATCGAAGGGCCACTCCGATGGCGTCTTCCCCGCCTAGGTATCCAACCCCTATCGCTTCTGCGGCCAAAGGCTCGGCGGCCACAGGCTCCGCGACAAATGGCTCCGCCGCCAATGGCTCCGCGGCCAATGGCTCCGCGGCGAGGGGCTCCGCGGCAAATGGCTCCGCGGCCAATGGCTCCGCGGCCAATGGCTCCGCGGCTAGGGGCTCGGCGGCAAGGGGCTCGGCGGCAAGGGGCTCGGCGGCAAGGGGCTCCGCGGCCGTCGATTCCAATGCCAGCGCCTCGGCGGCCAGGGACTCCGCCGCCAACGACTCGGCCGCCAAGGATTCCGCTGCCAAGGATTCCGCAAGACGGTCGCCCGGGTGTGCCAGGGCCTCCGACACACCCGTCTCCACCGACTCGACGATGGCAAGGGCCTGCGTGGCAAGGTCTCGGGCGGCATGGAACTCCCCGCTCACCGCCGACCAGGTGGCGGTTTCGACGACGCCGGTAGGTTCGAGTCCCGCGGACTCTTGAAACTCGGTGACAGCCTTCGCCGTGTCCTTGTCGTACTTGCCGTCAACGCGAACGTCTACGCCGCGCATTGCGAGCAGCATCTGCAGCCGTCGTACCTCCGTAGCAGGGCTCGCCTTCCCGACCGCGAATGTGGGTGGTTCTGCAGCCTCAAGGGCCGCTGCCGCTGCGGTCGCCTGGGCGACCGAGCTGGCGAGGGAGGCTCGAATGGCATCTCCCCTTACGGCCAATGCTTCGCGGTAGAGATCACTTAGCCGGGCTACATCCATGGGCATCTCCTCGCAAGCGCGGCCCCCCTCCAACGCCATTGAGAGCATACCGATTTGTCGAGTCCGAGGGAATGGCGAACCTCGGGGTATCGGTTCTCCACCTCAGAGCATCAATTCCAGCGCTTGCGAATGTGACGGTTGGCCATATCTGCGATTGACACGCCCGGGGGAATTGGGAATCCCTTGGGAATCAAACGCCTTGTACTCGCCGGATTGGACGGTACGAAATGGATTCTTCCCAACCCTGACCCGGCAGAACGCGATTCACGTGATCTGGGTGGACAGACTCCAATGGATTCCTAAACCGTGTGCGAAGGTTCGAATCCTTCCGGGGGCGCCTAAAAAAGCCCAGATCAGAAGAGAGATCTGCGCTACTCAATGTCCGTCGATCATGCTCTGGCGAACATCCATGAGGGCTTGAGGTACGTCCTGAGAGCAGAAGTACTTCGTGGAGAACACTGCCACCGGGTAGGCCTCAAAGAGACTCAGTCGGCGATTCTGCAAGAACGGCACAAGTTGCTCGGCATGCTCGTGCTCGTCGAGGCCACGACAACTTCGCAATCCGCCGGCAACAAGGCTTGTGTCGGAGTCGTCGGAGAAGGCTCTACTTTTTCGCAGCAGCAAGAGGTAGGCCGGTTGGGGCTGCGCGGGAAGATCTGGGTCCTCGGCGTAGAGCACCCCCTCGGCCAGAGCCGCAGCAGGATCTCCTTGCGCAATACGCGGCGGTTGGGTCTGGGGACCTGGGACAAGGCGCCGAGTCGGAGAACTGTTGGCGCGCACACGTTGGCCAGAGGCCACGTCGTCACGCGCCGCGCCCTCCGGTCAGAGAATGGTGTCGGCAGCACGACCGGCTGGGCGCGTGCGAATGTGGGGCGATGGATCTGGCCGAGCTCCTGACCATACCCGGGGTCAGGGAGGAATGCATCCTGCGTTCATCGGTCGGTTTCATGGCTCTGCACGGCGGATCCCAGGACCGGGGTACGGACCAGATCGCCAGGCGGGCCGCCGAGCGGGCGGGCGCGTCCTACTACGCCATCGTCCAACCCTCCGGGCTGCGAGTCCATCTCACTTCGCGGTTGCACGATCCAGATCATTCGGCGCAACTACGGGCATTCTTGGAACACGTGGGCGTCGTCCTTTCTGTGCACGGTTTCGGGCGCGACGGCTTTGCCCTCTGGTGCGATCCGGCCCGCGGGCTCGTCATCGAACCGTACGGACCAGCGATTCGAGGGAAACAGACCGGGCCACTTCGGGGGATCATCGTTGGAGGGCTGAACGCCCCACTACTGAGCGCAGCACGCGAGCTCTTTCAGGAACGCTTCCCCGCCTATGACGTCGCCGACGAACGAGTACGGCTCGGCTTTCATCCAGACAACCCGGTCAACCTTCCATCGGCAAAGGGGGTCCAGCTCGAGCTTCCACCCGGCCTGCGCGGAATCGGCGATTTCGGCGAGACCCTCGTTCCCCAACCAGACGGAATGGTCAGCGACATGGTGGCTGCGCTCGTCGAGCTCGCAGCCCGAGCCAGTGAATTGTTGCGCACGACGTCGATCTCGGGCGCGGACGTGCCGGTCGAACAACTTCAGGATCAGGAGCGATGTTCGTAGTCAAGCCCGCTCGCAATCCCGTGAAGTCTCGGTCCGATGCAGCGTCGAGGAGGGCACCGCGCCCAACGTGTCGAACGATGCCCGGTAGCATCCGCGTTCGTCGCGAACGCGAAGCTCGCGGTCATATGGACCTTGCCGACTCGGGGAATCTCGGGGTGCGGTCGCGTGGAGGGAGTCGCCATGTGGGGTCACCAGGAGTTCAAGGCGCTCTCAGCCGAGGAGGTGCAGCGAGCAGCCGTTCGGATCGCTGAGATGCAGAAATGGGCCCGCGAGGCCTATCTCAGCACCAGGCACGTGGAGGACGTGGAGGACATCTGGGTCCGCTACTTCGAGGCCGAGCACCATCTCCACTGGATCCTCCCGCCGGCCACGGAGCCAGAGGAGTCCTGAGGACCTCCGTCAGGTGCGTCCGATCCCTCCGGCCACTCGGTCGCCGAGCGCCTTGTCGACGTTGCGCCAGTAGTCGACAGCACGCTCGAGCACTGGCGTGGACACCCCCTGGCTGAGGTGCCCCACGAGGTTGGAGACGAGGCGGTCGCGTTGGGCGTCGTCCATGACCTCGCGGACGAGCGTGCCCGCCTGGCCCCAGTCGTCGTCGTCCCGGTGCAGCGTGTAGGCGGCATGGACGAATTCACCGTCGGCCTCCCACTTCTCGACGTAGGGATAGCGCACCGGGTCGGCGGCGGGCCCACCCTTCGAGTTGGGCGCGTAGACGGGGTCGGAGACGTTGTGGACCCGCATAGCGCCGTCCTTGCTGTAGCTGTGCACCGGGGCCTTGGGTGCGTTGACCGGGATCTGCCTGTAGTTGACCCCGATCCGGGCCCGGTGGGCATCGGAATACGAGAAGACGCGGGCCAACAGCATCTTGTCTGGACTGACGCCGATTCCGGGCACGAGGTTGTTCGGCTCGAATGCGGCCTGCTCGATCTCGGTGTGGAAGTCAGTGGGGTTGCGGTCCAGAGTCAGTCGTCCGACCTCGTGCAGCGGGTAATCGCCGTGTGGCCACACTTTGGTGAGGTCGAATGGATTGAACCGGTAGTCCCTGGCCTCCCTGAAGGGCATCAGCTGCACGCGCAACGACCAGGTCGGATGCTCGCCTCGCCCGATAGCTTCGAAGAGGTCGCGCCGGTGGTAGTCACCGTCCTCCCCGGCAATCCTGTCGGCGTCCTGCTGGGTGAGGAACTCGATGCCCTGGTCCGTCTTGAAGTGGTACTTGACCCAGAACCTCTCCCCTTTCGCGTTGACCCACATGTAGGTGTGGCTCGAATAGCCGTTCATGTGCCGCCACGACCGTGGGATGCCGCGATCACCCATCAACCAGGTGACCTGGTGCGCCGATTCCGGGGAAAGCGTCCAGAAGTCCCACTGCATGTCGTGATCGCGCAGGTCCGAGTCTGCCCGGCGTTTCTGGGAGCGGATGAAGTGCTGGAACTTCATCGGGTCGCGGAGGAAGAACACCGGTGTGTTGTTTCCCACCATGTCGTAGTTGCCCTCGGATGTGTAGAACTTCAACGCAAAGCCACGTGGGTCACGCCACGTATCCGGGCTGCCCCGCTCGCCGGCAACAGTCGAGAAGCGGATCAGGGTGTCCGTCGTCGTCCTCGGTTGGAAGACCGCCGCTTTGGTGAACTGGCTGACGTCCGCGGTCACCTCGAAGTGGCCGAACGCACCGCCACCCTTGGCGTGGGGCTGGCGCTCCGGGATGCGCTCCCGGTTGAAGTTCGCCATCTGCTCGATCAGGTAGTGGTCCTGCAGCAGGATCGGTCCATCGGGGCCGACGGTCAGCGAATGTGCATCGCTGGCAACAGGGATGCCGGCATCCGTGGTGGTCGGGTCTGCGTCATGGTGTGCCATGGTCGGCCCCTTTGTTCCGGGTTCGCTCTCGACTCTACGCGGGCATCGTGGCTGGTGGAACGGCCGGCTTCTGGCTCCGCGAATCCGAGTCGGCCTTCCCTTTCTGTTCACCGCGCGATCCACAAGATGTTGGGATTGAGGACTCGTGACGAGGGGGAGGCCTCTGGAGCGAGGATCTCGTTGTGGGCCCTCGACTGCATTGGGGCCCGTTTCGCGGGCTGTCTCACCGTGAGTGAAGATGATTGGTGGAGCGGAAGGACGATTATGGCCGATGTGGAAGAGGTAGAGGTTGAGGTCGTCGTCGCCCATAACGAGCGCGCCACCCTGCGTGTCGGCGACGTTTTCCTGAAGATCGACGCTGATCAAACGCGTACCGACGTCGAGATCGAGGCGATGGCGATGGCGCCGATCCCGACTCCGGAGGTCCTGTGGCGGAAGCCGCCTGTGCTCGCGCTCGCCGCCCTCTCAGGGACGGCGCTCGGCCGCCTCGGCGAGCCGTCGACCGCGTCGTCGGCGGCGTGGGCCGCGGCGGGTGCCGCCGTCCGGAGGCTGCACGACGCGCCGCTGCCGCCATGGCCCGGTAAGAGCCTGGACGAGCTCGCTTCGCGCCTCGACGGCGAGTGCGAGTGGCTCGTGACGAACCGCGTCCTTCCCACCGACGTGGTCACGCGCAACCGCCGGATTGCCGAGGCTGCGCTCCGGCCGTGGACACCGGTGTTCACGCACGGCGACCTGCAGGTCGACCACGTCTTCGTCGACGGGGACGAGGTCACCGGCGTGATCGACTGGTCCGATGCGGGCCAGGGCGACGCCCTGTTCGACCTCGCCATCTTGACGCTCGGACACGAGGAGCACCTTGGCGAGCGTCGTCGCTGGTTACGGCACCGACGTCGACCTCGACGTGATCCGCGCTTGGTGGTCGTTGCGAAGCCTGGTGGCGGCCCGCTGGCTGATCGAACACGGTTTCGACCCGTCCGCACCGGGCTGCGAGTTCGCCGTGCTGAGGTCCCAGCATTGAGGTTGCACGATTCCGACAGCCAGGAGTGCCGTTGTGCCGCATCGACTCTGGACTCGTAGACCGCGTTCCCGCTCATGACCCGCAACCTGTTTCACAACATCTTGTCGATCGCGCAGTAGAGCCACAGCCCTGCAAATCCGAGTCCCCCAACTACAGCGCCACAAGCAGAATGAGGAGGATACACTCCCATTTCTGCCTCTTTGTGAGACATCGCAACGATGGAGGCGAGTGCAACAGACACGACCCAGCAATCAATCGCTGCAATCTCATCGCTGCGCGGGGTTACGGCCTCAGGTTTCCCGCACACCGTGCAGCTCAATGCGCACGCTGATCTCGGGATACACGCGAACCATCAGCATGCTCGGTGGCTTCATGCCGAATTCACGAATGTCGAACACGTCCTCGCCGGTCAGCGCAACACCCTCCTCGTGCACCTCGATCTGCATGCCGTGCTCGAAGGTCCGTGTCTTGCCGTGAAAGGCAATGTCACCGGTGACCACATATTTCGGGTGCGCGCCGTCAACGACGATCTTGGTGACACGGCCTGCGATGGTGGGGTAGCGGCGTGCGTCGATTCGCCGTCGCAGCTCGCGGTCGTAGAGCTGGTTGCCCGACGTGAGCCGCTCCACCGCCAGCTCGAGCTCACCGGACACCGGCTGTTCCAGATCGAGCGACCCGTCGGTCCGGGCGGCCGCCTCGAACCAGCCGGTGATGCCACGCGTCTCCGTGTTGATCGGGTGCAGGCTCGAGCGCCCGCTCACCCAGACACACGAGCGAACCGAGTCGAGCGTGTAACGAATGAGCGCCATCCTGAATTCCGTTCCCCGGGGGTGTCGTCCGCCCGGATCCACCGCACGCGAATCCCGAATACTGGCATAAAGTCGCCGCATGGCCCGTTTGGATATCCCGGCCGGCGAGGGCGGTGACGCCGTGCAGATCTGGTCGCTGCAACCCGAACTGGGTGCGGCAGCGACCCGCTTCGTGAACGCGGCCTACAACAAGAGCATTCTCCCCACCGCGTGCGGGAGGCCGCACGGATGCGGATCGCCCAACTGAACGAGTGCACCGTCTGCCTCGCGTTCCGGGCGGACACGGTCAAGGCGCAGGGGCTCGACGAGGAGTTCTACTGCGCGGTGGGGTCACCGGATGACGATTCGTTGTCCGAGCAGGAGCGCCTGGCCGTGGAGTATGCCGAGCGCTTCGCCATCGACCACACCAGCATCGACGACGAGTTCATGGCACGCCTGCGTGGGTCCTTCACCGACCCCGAGATCCTCGACCTGACCATCTGCCTCTCGGCCTTCCTCGGGCTGGGGCGGACACTGCGGGCGCTGGGCATCACTGAGACGTCGCTGACCGATTTCTAGCCCGGGCTGTCCTGTACGGGTCCCGGCGTGTCGAAGGCCGTGTCCCGGTCCTTGACCGCCTGGCGCAAGCCCACCTCGGCGATCTGCTTCGAGAACGCCTTCGCTTCCGGGGCGCGGTGCCCGATGGCATCGTTGAGGGCGGCGAAGCGCTGCAGCTGCGTGCGTCCCATCAGCTCGACGCCCATGTTCACGACGCGCTTGTTCGCCACCAGCAGATCGCGGCCGATCAACGCCATCCGCTCGGCCAGCTCGAAGACCACGCTGTCGAGCGCCTCGGGCGGCGCGGTCGCGACCACGAGCCCGATGTCGTGTGCGGCCGCGCCGGAGATCGTGTCGCCGGTCAGGAGGAGGCGTTTCGTCCATTGGGGGCCGAGGTGGTACAGCCACATATTGGTGGGCGGCACGCCCATGGAGCGCACCGGGGGGAAGCCGATGTTGGCGTCGTCGGCGGCCACGACCAGGTCGCAGTGCAGGGCGAGGTCGGTCCCCCCGGCCAGGCAGTTTCCCTGCACCTGCGCAATGACGGGAAGCGGGCAATTCCAGATCCGCGCCCAACCGTCCCCCAGGGCCAGCATGTCGGACACGTCGCCTTCGATCGCCGCGTGCTGCGCGAAGTCGCCGGGGTCTGTGTCTTCCGCGATGAAGCCATAACCGGACGAGAACGATCGTCCGGTGCTCCGGATGATGATGACGCTCGCTCCGGCGTCGGCCTCCGCGTCCTGGACCGCCTGCAACAGCTCCCGGATGCACCGGGGCGTCAGGGGATTGTGGTGGTCTGGACGGTTGAGCGTCAGGCGCCGCACGTGCCCCAACTCCTCGACCGTCAACGTCGTGAACTTCGCCGTCACTCCGGTTCGACTCCAGACTCGAGGCGGGACTTGATGACTTTGCCGCTCTCGTTGCGCGGGAGCGCGTCGACCACGGTAATCCGGCGCGGCACCTTGTAGTCAGCCAAACGCTCCAGCAGGAAAGCGCGCAGCGCAGCCGTGGACGCGGGATGGCGAAGCACGACCCAGGCGGCGACGTCCTCGCCCAGGACGGGGTGCTCCAGGCCTGCCACCGCTGCCTCGGCCACGGCCGGGTGCTCGAAGAGGGCGGCTTCCACCTCTCCGGGCACCACGTTGTGGCCGCCCCGGATGATGATCTCCTTCTCGCGACCCACGATCCAGAGGTGGCCGTCGCCGTCCAGGTAGCCGAGGTCCCCCGTTTGGAGCCAGCCGTCGACCCAGGTGTCCGCGGTGCTCTCCTGGTCGCCGAGGTAGGCCCGGGCGCGCCGCGTCCCACCGACGGTGACCTGCCCGACGTCGTCCGTTGAACGAGGCTCGCCATTCGGTCCCACGATGCGAACCTCCACTCCCGGCAGCGCGAGTCCCACCGATCCCAGGTGCCGCTCGCCGTCGCCCATCGGCGTGGCGGTCACCGCGCCGAACTCGGTCATCCCGTAGCCGCACAGGACGTCGGCCGTCGGCAGGCCGGCCCCGAAGCGGCGCAACGTGGCCGAGGCAATCGGGGCGCTGCCCACGTTCACGACGGCCAGGCTGGAGAGATCGGCCGACGCGAAGTTGGGGGCGCCGACGATGAGCTCCACCATGGCCGGGACGAGAAAAGCCGCGACCGGTCGCTCCCGTTCCACGGCGGCGACCCAGGAAACAGGGTCGAACCGGGGGAGGAACCATCCGCTCAGCCCGCCCCGCAGTGGCCCCGAGACGAGGAGCGATCCGCTGGTCGTCGCGAAGGGCGACGATGAGAGGAAGCCGAGCCCGAGCCAGGCCGACGGCACGCGGTCGGTCGTCGAGAGGCCACCGTGCCGGACGAGGACCCCCTTGGGGCGGCCGGTGGTCCCCGAGGTGTACATGATGTCGGCCACGTCGTCCGGCCCGAACGCGGGCTCCAGGTCCGAGTCGTCCGGAGAGAGGAGATCGGTCCAGCGCGCGGCACCGCCGGCTCCCGTGCTCACGATCGTCCCGACCGCGTCCCGGACTGCAGGAGTCACGTCGCTGCACAGCGCGACCGATGCCCCGGCGTCCTGCAAGATCCGGGCCAGCTCGACCGGTCCAAGCCGGGCCAGCAGGGGGACGGCGACCGCGCCCGCCTTGTGGATGGCGAGGTAGGACACCAGCCACTCCAGGGGCTCTTCGTTGCCGATGAGGAGCCCGACGCGGTCGCCCGGCTGGAGATCCCGCTCGCGCAGCCCCCGGGCGAAGCTGTTGGAGCGCTGGTGCCACGCACCCAACGTGAGCTCGGTCCCGTCGGCCAGGTTCCGCCACGCCACCGCGTCGGGGAAGCTTGCGGCCAGCTGGGCGATCAGCTGCGGCTGGAGCAGGGTCATGCCCGGGCACCCCCTCCGCGCATCAGTAGGAAGCGCCGCCCTCGAGGATCGTCCGTGGGTTGTCCACGAGCATTGTCGTGATGTCGGCCTCGCGAATGCCCCGGTCACGCATGACGGGGAGCACCTCGTCGGAGATGTACGTCCACCGCCAGTCGCTCGATGCGTCCATCACGTCTCGGGGAAACCAGTCGACGAAGCACATGGCGTCGTGCGAGAGGACGATGCGCTCGGCGTAACCCCGGGCGCAGAGGCGGGCCACCGCGTCGACACGCTCCTCGAGGGTGATGCCCGGCAGTCCGAAGTGATCGAAACCGAGGTACGAGCCGTTGTCGATCAGGCTGAGGTGGTAGTCCGTGTTCACGGTGCCTCCGGTGTGGCCGATGACCACCCGCGTCAGATCGACTCCTTCCTCCTTGAAGACGCGCTGTTGCTCGAGCCCCCATGGTTCGGGCGGTGTTGGGGTGTGCGTGGTGATGGGCACCCCGGTGGCCCGATGTGCCTGGGCTACGGCGCGCAGCACGCGCTCCACGCCGGGAGTGATGCCCGGACGGTCCGAGGCGCACTTGAGGATGCCGGCCCGCACACCGGTCTCCCCAATGCCCTGGCCGATCTCCCGGAGGAAGACATCCACCATCGGTTCTGGCCCGCCCAGAATGGTCCCCGGCCCCCGGAAATGGAAGTACATCGGGACTTCGTTGTAGGTGTACACGCCGGTCGCCACGACGACGTTGATCTCCGGGACCTGCGCGGCGATGGCCGCCACCCGAGGGATGTAACGCCCGAGACCTACCACGGTGAGGTCGACGAGCGTGTCGATACCGTGGGCCTTGAGCTCGCGCAGCTTGGTCACGGCGCGGGCCTGCTGGGCCGCCTCGTCCCACTCCTCCGCGGTCTTCTCGATCTCGGGGCTGAGCACGAAGATGTGCTCGTGCATCAGGGTCCGTCCGAGGCGGTCCCCGTCGACCGGTCCCTGAACCGTGTTGACCTGGGCCATCGCCTCCCCTTGTCCGCGTCCGCGAGCCGGCCGCGGGCGATCGTAGCGGGGCGCGGCGATTGCCCGCCGGCGAGTTGGGGCACAATGTCACAGCAGGGCCACAGCCGGTCCTGCGTCGGTGTCGATTCGAGCATGCTGGGATAGGGGCGTCCCCGACCGAGGAACGTCAACCACATGTCAGGCCCAATTCAGACGAGCACACCCGCGGACAGGGAGAGGGCGAAGGCGCGCCTGCGCACCCTGACGCGAGGGGCGGTCGTTGCCGCCGCCGGGGCGACGGTAGCTCTCGGTGTCGTGGTGGCCCACGACCGACCCGGCGCCAGCGCCGCCGACCACTGCCGGGTCCGGATCCACCTCGTCCACGTCGAGCAATGGGAGCTCCTCGTCGGGCAACACCTCCGACACTTCCAACTCCGGCACCACTGGGAACACCGAGAACACCGGGAACTCCGGCACCTCGTCTTCCGCCTCGACCCCGACGTCAAGCTCCCAGTCGCCCACCGTGACATCGGGCGGAACCTCGCGGTGACGAAGGGGACCGATGTCATCGAGCCGGTGCTGACGACGCGCTCCTTCCGGGCCATCGGCACCACCGCCACCGTCGTCGTCCAGGCTCCCGGCGACGCACGAGGAGGCCGAGCAGATCCTCGCGGGCGAGCTCGCCGCCTTCGACCTCGCCTGCAGTCGTTTCCGCCCGGACTCGGAATTGCAGTCGGTGCACGCCAATGCCGGGCGCACCGTCGCGGTGAGCGCGCTGCTCTTCGAGGCCCTCTCCGTCGCCTGCGACGCGGCCGAGCGCACGGGAGGCGCTGTCGACCCCACTATCGGCAACGCCATCGTGGCGCTGGGCTACGACGCCGACCTGGACGAGGTGCAGTCCCGTCCGCCCGCCCCGCCGCAGGCGCTGGGACCGGTGGCGGGCTATCAGCACGTGCAGCTCAATCCGCGCCGACCGCACCGTCCGCATCCCGCGCGGCGTCCGGCTCGACCTCGGCTCGTCCGCCAAGGCCTTGGCCGCCGACCGCGCGGCCGCCCGCATTGCCGGCCGGATCGGCACCGGCACCCTCGTGAGCCTCGGTGGCGACGTCGCCGTCGCGGGCCCACCCCCGGCCGGGCGGTTGGGCCGTGGGCATCGCCCGGGAATCGTCGACCCCGGCCGAGCGCGTCGACCAGGTGGTGGCCATCACGCAAGGTGGCCTGGCCAGCTCGGCCACCTCGGTCCGGACATGGCGGGCGGGGGACCGTGACGTCCACCACATCGTCGATCCGAGGACCGGGGACTGCGTCGAGCCCTACTGGACCCTCGTCTCGGCCACGGGCTCCAGCTGCGTCGAGGCCAATCTCGTGACGACCGCCTCCATCGTGTGGGGCGAGCGGGCGCTCGACGAGTTGGCGCGCTTCGAGCAGTCGGTCCGCCTCGTGCGCTTCGACGGAAAGGTCTTCTCCCTCAACGGCTGGCCGCTGGAGCAGGCCGCATGAGCTCGACCTCGCTCTGGTACGCCACACGGGCCAGCGGCATCATGGCGCTGATCCTCCTGACGCTGACCATGGTGCTCGGCATGACGACCACGACGCGGGCCCGCGCCCGGAACTGGCCCGGTTTCGCGCAGCAGGAGATGCACCGGCGGATCTCCATGATCGCCGTCGTGTTCCTCGGCATCCACGTCCTGACCAGCGTGCTCGATACCTACGTCAACATCAGCTGGGCGGCCATCGTGATCCCGTTCACGTCGAGTTACGGGCGCTTCTGGGTCGGCGTTGGCGCGGTCTCGCTCGACCTGATGATCGCGGTCTTCGTGACCAGCCTGCTGCGGGCCAGGATGCGACCGGCGACATGGCGTGCCGTCCACTGGCTGGCCTATCTCAGCTGGCCCATCGCGCTCGCCCACACCTTCGGCATGGGCACCGACGCCAGCGAGGGATGGGTGATCGTCCTGGGCGTCGTCTGCGTCGTCGCCGTCGGCGCTCGCGCTGGCCTGGCGGCTCCGCGAGGTCTCGCGCCAGGCGTCGGCGAGGACGGCCCACGCGTCGGTGTCGGGCGTCCCGCCGAAGCACCTCGCCCTCACCGCGCGGCGCAGGGCCGGAGGGCGTCGTGCCTAACGCCAGCGAGACCCTCCCCACCACGGGCCGCTACCGGCTGCTCGGCCACCCGACGGACCTGGCCGGTCACGTCGCCGCACTCGGCCCGGTACCGCTGCCCTCGGCGCGCACCCGCGGTTGGCGCGACGCGTTCGTCTCCGTGCTCGAGGCCTCCGGGCTGACGGGCCGGGGCGGAGCCGGCTTCCCGGCCGCCATCAAGCTCGCCGTGGCGCATGCCGGAGGAGCCGGAGGCACCGTCCTGGTCAACGCCATGGAGGGCGAGCCGGCCAGCGACAAGGACAAGCTCCTCCTCATCCGGTCGCCCCATCTGGTGCTCGACGGCGCGCAGCTTCTGGCGGCCGCCAGCGGGGCCGAACAGGTGACGGTGTGCGTGCCCGAGGGTCGCCACCAGGTCGCCTCCGCGGTGGCCCGGGCGATGGCCGAGCGCGCCGCAGCCGGGTGCGCGCCGGTACCCGAAGTCCTGGTTCGGCCACCCGACCGCTTCATCGCCGGCGAGGAGTCGGCCCTGGCGCGCTGGGTCGAGTCCGGCGACTCGCTCCCGTCCTTCCGCCCGGACAAGGGCACGGCCCTGCGCATCGGCCGACGCGGTGCCCTCGTGCACAACGCGGAGACGCTGGCGCACGTGGCGATGATCGCCCGTACCGGCCCCGAGGCATTCCGGGCGCACGGCCTGGTCGAGGACCCCGGAACCTCCCTCGTCACGATCTCCGGCGTCGGTCGAGCACCCGGGTGTCGTGGAGATCGACCGCGGCACCCCGCTGATCGACGTCGCCAACCGGGCCGTCCCGACCGCGCCGCCCCAGGCGCTCCTCGTCGGCGGGTACGGCGGCGCCTGGGTGGGCCCGGCCTCACTTCGCGACGCCGTACGCGTCGCTGTCGCTGCGCGCCATCGGGGCCACCGCTGGCGTCGGCATCATCGTGGTGCTCGGCCCGGACGCCTGCGGGCTCATGGAGTCGGCGCGGATCGCCCACTACCTGGCGGGCCAGAGCGCCGGCCAGTGCGGGCCGTGCGTCTACGGGCTCCCCGCCATCGCCGACGACCTGACCCGGCTGGCCCGAGGGCAGGCGGATGCCGGCCTCCTGGCGCGGCTCGACCGCCGGCTGCGCGAGGTCGACGGCCGGGGCGCCTGCCGGCATCCCGACGGCGCCGTGAACCTGGTGCGCAGCGCGCTCGGCGTCTTCGCCGCCGACGTCAGGCCGCACGCCAACGGCGCGCCGTGCCCGCACTGGAACCGGCCCTCGCAGCTCCGGTTCCCCGACGCCGCGACGGGTGGCCTGAGCATGATCCGCATCCTCATCGACCCCGTCGCCTGTGACGCCTACGGCTACTGCGCCGAGCTGCTGCCCGAGTCCATCTCGCTCGACGAGTGGGGCTATCCGATCGTGGACGGCAAGCCGCTGCCGCCCGAGCTGATCGATGCGGCCCGCCGGGCGGCCCGGGACTGCCCGCGGCGTGCCATCACGCTGCGGGAGCGCAAGGGCGGTCACTGACGGTCTGACGGCCCCGCCGGCGTCACAATGGCCGGCGTGCGAGTCGGAACGGCCGTGACCCCCGAAGGACTCGTGATCCGCCTGGCCGACGAGGCCGACCTCGGCCGCATCGTCGAGTTGTTGCGGCTGGGCGCGGTCCCCGGTGGGCCGCCGAGCACCGAGGATCCCGACGACCTCGGCCCCTACCGGGCGGCGCTGGCGAGATCGCCGAGCAGGACCGACGGCGGAGCCGTCCTGGTGGCCGAGCTGGCCGGCGAGGTCGTGGGCGTCTGCCAGCTCATCGTGTTCCGCCACCTGCAGGCCAGGGGCGGGCGGTGTGCGGAGATCGAGTCGGTGCACGTGCACCCGGACCACCGCGGGAGCGGGGGTCGGCAGTGCGCTCCTCGAAGAGGCCGTCAGAGGGCCGCGAGCGCTGGGCTGCTACCGCGTGCAGCTGACCTCCAACACGGCACGCCCGGACGCCCACCGCTTCTACGAGCGGCTCGGGTTCGCGCCGTCCCACGTCGGCTTCAAGATGCCGCTCGAGTGACGCAGCCCGCCCTTGCCCTCCGAATCGTAATCATGTAATCTCGTAATATGAGCGAGACGACAGAGACAGGGAAGGGTGCCCAGCGGGGGAGGCGGCGCTCGACCAGCCCACCCCCCTCGGGGCCGGAGCAGGAGCGGCTGATCGGGGCCTGGTTCGCCGGCCGGGTGCCCGACACCTGGTTCGACGGCAGCCCGACCATCGCCATCGACGGCGACGAGATCCAGGTCGTCGGCACTCTCGCCCCGCCCCAGCTCCCCGACGGGGCGGGCGAGGACGAGGTGCGGGTCGCCGAGCAGGCCCGCATCAGCGGCTTCCGCGAGGAGAGCCGCGTCGCCCGCATGCGCATCGCCGACGAGGCCCAGCCGGCCTTCCGGCGCACGGTCTCGTGGGGCGCGGAGTGCGGGGGCTCCCGGGTCCTCTTCACCACGGCCGGGGTGCCCGTCATGACCCGGCTGCGCATGGCCGACCGCCAGGCGCTCGACACGCTTGATCGACGCCGGGGTGGCGCGCAGCCGGAGCGAGGCGCTGGCCTGGTGCGTCCGCCTGGTCGGCCGAGCACGAGAGCGAGTGGATCAGCGAGCTGCGTGACGCCATGTCCGCGGTCGAGGAGGTCCGTAGCCGGGGGCCGAGGAGCTCCGCCACCGACGGCTGAGCTCGCAGCCGCGCCGGCGTGCCAGCATTTGCCATGGCACAGGCGCACTTCCACCAGGTCCAGGCCGATCTCCGCGAGCCCTACAGAGCTCTGGGCAAGGCGATCCCCGACGTCATGACCGGCTACAACGCCCTCCATGACGCGGCGTTCGCCGAGGGCGCGCTGTCCGTCAAGACCAAGGAGCTGATCGCGCTCGCGATCTCCATCACCCGCGAGTGCGACGGGTGCGTCGCCGCCCACGGCCGCAACCTGGCCCGCGTCGGCGCCACCACCGAGGAGGTCGCCGAGATGATCGGCGTGGCCATCTCCATGAACGGTGGCCCGGGCACGGTCTGGGGACCGCGGCGCTGGCGGCCTACCAAGAGTTCGCCGGGACCGAGCAGCAGCGACCCTGATCCGTGTCGCGTGCGCCGGCCGCGCGCCGCCGGCGCCCGGTTCAGCTCGCCGCGACCGGCGTGAAGCGGCAGTCGAGGTGCTTGATGCCGTTGATGAAGGGGGAGAGGAGCCGGTCCGGCTCGCCCACCGCCTCGATGTCGGGCAGCCGCTCGAACAGGCGGCGGAACATCACGTCGATCTCCTGGCGGGCCAGGTGGGCGCCGAGGCAGAAGTGCGGCCCCGCCGCCCCGAACCCGATGTGGGGGTTGGGATCGCGCCGCACGTCGAAGGTGAACGGGTCAGCGAAGACATCCTCGTCCCGGTTGGCCGAGTTGTAGAACATGATGACCTTGTCGCCCTCGTGCAACTCCGTCTCGCCGAGGACGGTGTCGGAGGCCACGGTGCGGCGCATCCAGATCACCGGCGAGCCCCAGCGCACGACCTCGTCCACACCGGTGGCGGCGATGCCCGCAGGGTCGGCCTGCCACAAGGCCCGCTGGTCCGGGTGCCGGGTCATGGCCAGCAGGCCGTGGCTGATGGCGTTACGCGTGGTCTCGTTCCCTGCGACGACCAGCAAGATGAAGAAGGACGCCAACTCCGTGTCGCTGAGCGCCTCGCCGTCGACGTTCGTGTTGACCAGGGCGGAGGTGACGTCCTCGGTCGGGTGCTCCCGCCGGACGGTGGCCAGGTCGGTCATCAGCAGGTTGAGCTGCTGCGCCGCGGTCATGAAGGCCACCATGGGGTCCGCGCCCTCCTCCACGTACTCGGGGTCGCCGTTGGAGAGGATGATGTTCGAGGCGTTGAAGACCGAGTCGTAGTCAGACGCGGCGACGCCCATCATGTCGCAGATGATCTCGAGCGGCAGCCGGGCGGCGACCTCGGTCACGAAGTCGCATCCACCGAGCGGGGCGACGCGGTCGATGACGTCGTTGGCCACGAAGTCGATGCGGTCCTCGATCGACTTGATCATGCGCGGGTTGAACGCGGCGGACACGATCCGGCGCAGGCGGGCGTGGCGCGGGTTGTCCATGTTGATCATCGACCCGAAGAAGTCGAGCATCTCGGCCGGCATGTCCATCATGGATGTGGCGCCCTGACCGGACTGGAAGATCTCGGGATGCCGGCTCGCCTCCGAGATGTGCGCGTGGCGCGTCAGCGCGTAGTAGCCGGGCCCTTTGGGGATGACGAAGGTGAGTGCCTCGGGGATCTCGGGCTCCTCGAAGAAGGGCATCGGGCGCTCACGCCGGAGCGTCTGGAACGCCCCTTCGCGCTCGTCCCAGGGCCGGGCCCAGAACTCCATGTCGGAGAGGTCGATGTCGTCGACGGACAGGACGGCGCGAGGTTCCACGAAATGCCACCCTAAGAGGTCCAGCGGATCGGTGCTGGCGCCACCAGCCGGGGGCGAAACGGTGACGAGCCCTCCGAAGGGCTCCCGCCGGGCGCCTAAATGTCACACCCGATCTCTACGGTCGGACTCGTGGCCCGGATGACCACCTTCCGCTTCACCGCAGAGCCCGACGCCGAGGTCGCCGCTGCCTTCGCCCGCCATATGGGGGCGCGTCGCTTCGCCTACAACGAGTGCCGCCGGGCCGTGGTGGCGGCGCTGGCGGCCAAGCGCATCGACCCGGCGACCGCGGTGCCCTGGAGCGGGTTCTCGCTGATCAACTGGTTCAACACCTGGAAGAAGACCGAGGCGGCGGGCCGGTGCTTCGCGGTCGATTCGCGCGGGTGTGCCGAGCTGGTCGACGTCGGGCTCTCGTGGCGCGGAGAAGTCTGCGCCCAGGTCTTCGAGGAGGCGGCCGTCGATCTCGGCCGGGCGCTCGCCGCCTTCGCGGCCTCCAAGAAAGGCCAACGCAAGGGTGCCCGGGTCGGCTTCCCGCGGCCCAAGAAGAAGGGCCGGGCACCCGGGACCTTCCGCCTGCGTAGCAAGGTCTCGCCCTCTGGCACTCCGTCGATCCGCCTCGGCGAGGCAGGGCCTCGTTCGCTCACTTTGCCCTTCATCGGCATCGTGGCGCTGCGCGAGGACGCCCGGGCTCTGCGGCGTCTCTTGCGCCGCGACGCCTCCGGGTCATCCCGGGCCCGGATCTGTGCGGCCAGTGTCAGAGAACACCGCGGGCGTTTCGTCATCACCATCAGCGTCGAAGCACCGGACCTGCACCCCGAACGGCGCCACGGGCCAGGACGTAGCCCAAATGGCTTCGTGGGCATCGACCGGGGGCTACGTTCCTACGTCGTCACGGCGACCGCTGACGGCAAAGAGGCGGCGCAGGTGAGCGCCCCCCGGCCCCTGGAGCGCTCACACGGAAAGTTACGCCGGGCTTCGAAGACGCTCTCGCGCCGCCAACCCGGCTCGCAAAATAGGAAGAAGGCCCGTGTACGACTCCAGCTGATCCACGCCAAGGTGGCCGACCAACGCCGCGACTTTTGCCATCGGCTCTCGAGTGCGCTCGTCAAGACCCACGACGCGCTGTGCCTCGAGGACCTGGCCGTGGCCAACCTGGTCCGCAACAAGCGCCTGGCCCGCCAAATAGCCGACGCCTCGTGGGGACGCTTCGCGGAGATGGTCTCCTACAAGGCCGACTGGTACGGCAGCGAGCTCTGCGTGGCACCCAGGTTCTTTCCCTCGATGAAGACCTGCTCGGCTTGTGGGTGGCTCTGGAGCGACATGTCTCTCAAGGACCGGACCTTCATCTGTGCCACCTGCGCTTTGGTCATCGATCGGGACCTCAATGCGGCCATCAACCTCGCCGCCTGGGCGAACGCCGAGCGTGTCTCGGCATCTCAGGCCCCGGACCCCCAAGCAGGGGGCCGGGTCGACAATGCCTGTGGAGAGAGCGGCGCTGGCCACCAGATCCCTGGTGGTGAAACTGCTCTCGCAACGGCCTGCGTCAGCGCGGGCAAAGAAGCAGGAACCGACTCGGTGCTGGCGTCGCCACTCTGAGCCGGACGCCCGAGAAGGGCGGTGCGTCGGAATCCAATCCGCGCACGCGGTAACCACCTCCCTACACTGCGATCCATGTGCGACACGCTGTGCGCCCCGGGCCGGCGCGGCATGGTGTTCGCCAAGAATTCGGACCGCCCGCCGGGCGAGGTCCAGATCGCCTGGCCCTTCGGCCGGCGTGCCTCGAACGGGTGCACGCTGCGCACGCAGTACCTCTCCATCGGCGACACGGGCGCGCTGGCCACGTTCCTCTCCTGTCCGACCTGGCTGTGGGGAGCCGAGCACGGGGTCAACGAGCACGGCGTTGCCGTCGGGAACGAGCGTGTCAGGACGACCCACGACGCCGCGTCGGCCCCGCCGGCGCTGATCGGCATGGACCTCGTCCGCCTCGGTCTCGAGCGCGCCCGCAGCGCGGCGGAGGCGGTCGACGTGATGACGGGGCTCCTCGAGACGTGTGGGCAGGGCGGCATCGCGGACGCCGCCCATCAGGAGGCGTACGACTCCTCGTTCCTGATCGCCGATCCCTCCCGTGCGTTCGTGCTCGAGACGGCTGGCGCGGACTACGCGGTCGCCCCGTTCCCCACTGGCGCGGCCATCTCCAACCGGATCACGCTCGGCACCGAGTGGACGCGGGCCTCGGCCGGCCTCAGGGCCGGCGACAACTTCGACCAGTTCCGCGACCCCGGGGAGGACACGGCATTCGCCGATGTCCGCCTGGCGGCGAGCCGCCGTTTTCTCGCGTCGACCCCTTCCGGCGGGCTGACAGCGGCCGCCACCGCCGCCCACCTGCGCGATCACGGCACGGGTCCCTGGGGCGCACCCGGCACAAGAGGCCCGGTCCACCCGCCGCCGGAACGGGTGGGGGCGGATCGACGCGGCGTCAGCATCTGCATGCACGTGCGTGGGCTGAGCGTCACCGCCGCGTCCATGATCGCCGAGTTGCCGGCCGCCCTGGCCGACGGCGAGCCCCTGCGCGCCTACGTGGCGGCGGGCAGCCCGTGCGCCAGCATCTACGTGCCGGCGTTCCCGCGCACCACCGCCGGTCCTCCACCGTTCGTCCCCCTCGAGCTCTCCGGCGAGGACCTGTGGCACGCCGCCGACGCGCTGCGCCAGCTGGTCGAGGCAGACCCCGCCGTGCTGCCCGCCGTGCGTGCGATCCTCACTCCCGTCGAGGACGAGCTGTGGGCCGAGGCCGACGACCTGGTCGAACGGCCCGGCCGGTGGGCCGACGTGGGCGCGTCGTGGGGCAGCCGGGCCCTCCATGCGCTGCGGTCCTGCATCCCCTAATCGGTCCGGGCGCGGCGATACGCTTCGCCCGCACACCAGTGTGTACTCCTACTCGCCAAGGGGGATGTCATGACCTACGCACTCACCGACGACGACATCGCGGTCGGCGATGCCGTCAGCACGCAGCTCGAGAAGATGTGGGGCTGGTATCTGGCCGGAGGCATCTTCTCCATGATCTTCGGCTTCTTCGTGATCAGCTACCGGCACGCCAGCGTCTACGCCATCATCTACCTGGCCAGTGGGTTCTTCATCGCCGCCGGGCTGTTCGAAATCGTCGGAGCGGTCAGGATGGCGCGCCAACGCTGGCTCCATCTTGTCTTCGGCGTGATCTGGGTCGGCGCCGGCATCGTCGGCTTCGTGTGGCCGCACATCACGATCTACATCGTGGCCATCCTCATCGGGTGGGGCTTCCTGGTGCTCGGCATCTTCGACATCGTCAACGCCATTCGCTACCGCTACCTGCCCTTCTGGTGGGCGTACCTCATCCGCGGCGTCATCGCGGTCGGCTTGGGCTTCCTCTGCATCCGGCACCCCGGGGCACCCTTGACCGCGCTGGTCGTGCTGATCGGCATCCTGGCCATCGTCTTCGGCGCGGTCGAGGTCATCGGCGCCTTCTCGGCCCGGCACGCCACGAAGGACTGGGAGGCCATCAAGACGCAGGCGCACTGAGCGCGGCGGGACTGGGCGCGGCAGAGCAGCGGTGCGGCTGGCCAGCTTCTCCCTCGCGGACGGGCGGCCGCGGCCCGGCCTGATCCTCGGGGACGAGATCCTCGACCTGAGCGACCCGGCGACGGGGCTGCCGTCGACGATGACCGGCGTGCTCGCCCTCGGCCCCGAGGGCCTGGAGCGAGCACGCGCGACGCAGGCTGGTCCCGCTGCCCGCCACGACCTGGCGGCCGTGCGGCGCCATGCGCCGGTGCCCGACCCGCCGGCCATTCTGGCCATCGGCATGAACTACCGCGCCCACGTGGCCGAGATGGGACGCGAGCCTCCGGAGTGGCAGTACTGGTTCAACAAGCAGCGGACCGCCATTGCCGGACCGGGCGATGCGATCGTGCTGCCGTCGGTCTCCGACATGGTCGACTACGAGGGGGAGTTGGCGCTCGTCATCGGCCCCCGCTGCCAGCATGTGCCCGCGGCCCGGGCGCTGGAGGTGGTGGCCGGGTTCACCGTCATCAACGACGTGAGCGCGCGGGACTGGCAGTGGCGCTCGCCGACCTTCACCCTCGGCAAGTCGTTCGATACGCACGCCCCCTGTGGTCCCGAGTTGGTGACGGGCGACGAGCTCGGCGACCCGGGGTCGCTCGCCATCCGCACCTGGGTGAACGACGAGCTGCGCCAGGACTCGACTACGGCCGACCTGATCTTCGGCTGCGCCGAGATGATCGAGTACCTCACGACGGCGTTCCCGCTCGAGCCGGGCACCATCATCGCCACCGGCACGCCCGCCGGTGTGGGTGCGGGCTTCGACCCGCCGCGCTTCCTGTGGCCGGCGACACCGTGCGCATCGCCATCGAGGGGATCGGCGAGCTGTCCAACCCCGTGGCCCAGGGCGCGCCGCCCGAGCCCGTCGGGCTCTGCTGAAGGTGATCTTTAGTGCCTGGCCTGCGCCTCACGAAGGCGATCGGCGAGGCTCGACATCACCTGCAGGGCGAAGGTCGGTGTCTCGTGCACGAGGAAGAGGAACCGCCGCTTGTCGATGACGGCCAACGTGGTGTCCTCGACCGCCACCGCGGTGGCGCTGCGGGGGGACGCATCCACCAGAGCCATCTCGCCGAAGGTTTCGTCGGGACCGATCTCGAACATCTGCCCATCGGGGAGGCGGAGCTCGACCTTGCCCTGGATCACCCCCAACATCTCGTCCCCGGTCGTCCCGGCCTCGAAAATCACCGTTCCGGCCGCTACGTCCCGGGTCTCGGTCGCCGCCCTGAACACACCGATTACTTTCCCGCTCACGGATCGTCCCGTCCCTTCGTCCTCGCGGCGCCGCTCGGCGCCGGCTCCTCCACGGGGCGGATGCTAACCCCGGCACCCGGGCCACGCCGGTGGCGCGGGGTCACCGAGGACGCCTCGTGATTCAGGCCGTGTGCCCAGGGGTCACGTCGGCCCCGGGACGCGGCAGAATGGAGGGGTGACCGACACCCAGTCCCCACTGAGCGACGCCGAGCGGGCCGATCGCCTGGACAAACTGCAGGGGATCATGGACCTGATGCGTCCGGCCGTCCAGGCCGACGGCGGTGACCTCGTCCTGGTGCGGGCGGACGTCGAGTCCGGGGTTGTGGAGGTGCAGCTCCAGGGCGCGTGCAGCTCCTGCGCCATCAGCTCCGCCACCCTCTCCGGCGGAGTGGACCGGATCCTCCGGGACCGCCTGCCGTGGGTCACCGAGGTCGTCGGCGGCATCGACGACTCGCTGACGGACGACGAGAGCGCCGCCCTCGGTTCCGGCGGCTACGTCCCCAGTCTCTAGGCCTCCCTCGCCGGCCTCCCCGCACCATTCCACCTGCCGAGAGGTGCGGGTCCCGATTGATTAGTTAGCTCAACTAACTATAATGGATGGCGTGCGTTCGCAGCCCGTGCAATTGACCCAGGAAGAGGTGGCCGGCCGGCTGCGCATCGCCGTGAACCGACTGCAGCGGCTCCTCCGTCAGGAGTCCCTGGGCGGCCTTTCCCCGGCGCAGGCCTCGGCCCTGGCCTCGGTGCGTCGGTACGGCAGCCCCACCCTGGGCGAGCTGGCCGCCATCGAACAGGTCCAGCCGCCGACCATGACGAGGATCGTGGCCAACCTGAGCGAGGCCGGGATGGTGACCCGGGTGGCCGATCCCGACGACCGGCGGAGCGCCCGCGTGCGGATCACCGCCGCGGGCGAGCAGGCGTTGGAGGAGATGCGCACGCGCAAGAACGCGTTCCTGCTGCGCCGCCTCGACGAGCTCACGGACGATGAGCAGCAGCGCGCGGCAGAGCTGGTCGAGTTGCTCGAGCACCTCCTGGTCGAGCCGTGAGGCTGCGTATGCGCGCCGCGGGGCGGCGCACGTTCCGCGCCATCTCGGTCCGCAACTATCGGCTCTTCTTCACCGGCCAGGTCATCTCGGTCTCGGGCACCTGGATGCAGACGGTCGCGCAGGCCTACCTGATCCTGTTCCCGCTCCACGGCACCGGCGTCGACGTCGCCATCGCGACCAGCCTGCAATTCCTGCCGCTCCTGCTGCTCGGCCCCTTCGGTGGCCTGGTCGCCGACCGGGTGGACAAGCGCAGAGTGCTCTACGCCACACAGGCCACCGCGGGGATCCTCGCCCTCATCTTGGGCGTGCTGGTGGTGACCCACTCCGCCGACCTGTGGGAGATCTACGTGCTGGCGGCGGGACTCGGGTTCGTCAACCTGTTCGACAACCCGGCGCGACAGACCTTCGTCTCCGAGATGGTCGGACTGGACCTGCTCCCCAATGCCGTGAGCCTCAACAGCGTGCTGATGAACTCGGCCCGGGTGATCGGGCCTGCGATCGGCGGCGTCCTCATCCTCACCTTCGGCGTGGCCGCCTGCTTCTTCATCAATGCCGCGTCCTACGCCGCGGTGATCGTCGCGCTCGCCATGATGCGCGCCGCCGAGCTCATCCGGCGCCCCGGCGTGGTCCGGGCGAGGGGCCAGGTCCGGGAGGGCCTGCGCTACGTCTGGGGCACGCCGGACCTGAAGATCCCTCTCCTCTCCATGGCGGTCGTCGGTGTGTTCGCCTTCAACTTCACCGTCACCCTGCCGCTCCTGGCCAAGTTCACCTTCCACGGCGGGGCGGGCCTCTACAGCTTCTTCCTGGCCGCCATGGGCGCCGGCGCCGTCCTGGGTGGTCTCGCGACGGCCTTCCGCAGCCGGCCCTCGACCCGGCTGCTGGCCGCCATCGGCGTGATCTTCGGCGTGGCGATCCTGGCGGTGGCGCTCGCGCCCACGCAGGGGTGGGCCATCGTCCTGCTCGTCCCGATGGGGGCGGCCAGCATCTCGTTCGTCGCCACCAACAACGCCACCCTGCAACTGCGGGCCGACCCGGCCATGCGCGGCCGCGTCATGTCGCTCAACGCGATCGCCTTCCTCGGCAGCACGCCCATCGGGGCCCCGCTGCTGGGCTACATCAGCGACGTCACCACCCCTCGGGTGGCCCTGGCCATCGGCGGCGTGGCGACCCTCGTGGCCGGCATCCCGCTGTTCGTGCTCGGGGCGCGCCAGCGCCGCAGCGGAACGGAGGGACTGGTCATGGGCCCCTCCGGCCCCGCGTCGGCGAACGTCGTGCCCCTGCCCGTCGCGGGTCCTGCGTTGGAAGGACGGGAACGCCGGACCAGCTAGCTGCTGCCGTCAGGCCGGGTGGACGAGCTCCTGGGCCACCGGCGACATCACGGCGCCGAACTCGACCACCAGCGACATCAAGAGGTCGTCGACCGAGATGATCCCGGCCAGGTCCTTCTCCTCGAGCACCGGCAACCGCCGCGCCCCGGCCGTCTTGAACACCGCGAACGCCTCGAAGACGTCCGCCGAGCCCTGGATCGTCACCGGGTCTGCGCTCATGACCGTCTCCACCGGGGCGGAGGACGGCTTCCCATCGCCGACCCCGCGCACGGCGATGTCGCGGTCCGTGACGATCCCCACCAGGCGGTCGCCGTCCACGACCAGCAGCGACCCGACGCGGTGGCTGCCCAACAGCCGGCCCGCTTCCTCCAGCGTGCAGCCGGGAGGGACGGTGACCGGCGCGGTGCGCAGGCACTCTCTCACCAGCATGGACCGCGGCTCACTCCACGGGTTCGAGCAGGCCGCGCTCCCGGGTCACCGCCAGGAGCTCGAGCTGGTTGTGCACCCCCAGCTTGCGGTAGAGGTTCTTGACGTAGCCGCGGGCCGTGTTCACCGTGATGCCCAGCCGCACCGCGGCGGCCTGCAGGTCGACGCCGCTCACGAGGAGGGTGAGGATGTCCTGCTCGCGGCCCGTCAGCAGCGAGGCGCCTCTACTCCGGCGCACCTCGGAGCCGCCGGCGCTCTCGCAGAGGCCCATCAGGCTTTTGCGGTCGACCGCGAAGGTGTGGCCCCCCAGCGACGGGATGGTCTCCACCACGACGCCGAGACTGGCCGACTTGGGCAGGAGGCCCGAAGCGCCGGAGTCGGCCACGTCCCGCATGAGCGTCGGGCTGAGGGGAAGTCCCGTGAGCACGAGTACTTGCATCCCGGGGTGCCGGTCCAGCAGGTGCCGGGTGCCGGTGACGCCGTCGGTGCCGCCCAGCTGAAGGTCCATGACCGTGACGTCGGGCTCGAGCTCATCGGCCAGTCTGGCCGCCCGGTCCACGTCGGGCGCCGTGCCCACGCAGGCCAGGTCGCCGGTGGCCTCGATAGCGAAGGCCAGCGCTTCGGCGAACACCGGGTGATCGTCCACCACCATCACTGTGATCGGCTCCTCGGCCATCACTGCATCACGCTCCCTGGGGACATCCTGAGCCCTCTTACCTGCACGATATGCGACCATAACGGGGTTGCCAATGTTTCTATACCCAGATTGTCGCCCGGCAAGGCTTTCGAGACCCCGAGGCCATTGAGGGGATCGCGGTGACCAAGCAATTTCCGGGAGCGCAGGCTGAGGGGCGGAGCACCGCCCGGGGATACGACATCGTCCTCCTGGCGGCCTCCGCCGGGGGGTTGGCGGCCATCAGCGCCGTGCTCGGCGCCCTGCCGGAGGACTTCCCGGTTCCCGTGGTCATCGTCCAGCACCTCGACCCTCGCCACACGAGCCTCATGGCGGAGATCCTGCGCCGGAGAACCGCCCTCCGGGTCGAGGAGGCAACCGACGGTGCAGCCACCGAGCCGGCAACGGTCTACGTCGCCCCGCCCGACGACCACCTGCTCGTCAACGCGGGTGGCAGGCTGAGCCTGTCGCACTCGGACCCGGTGCACTTCGTCCGGCCCTCCGCCGATCTGCTCTTCCAGTCGGCGGCCGGGGCCTTCCCCGGCCGGGTCATTGGAGTAGTTCTCACGGGAACGGGTAGCGACTCCAACATGGGTGTGCGGGCGATCGGCCAGGCCGGGGGCACGGTCATCGCCCAGGACCCCGCCTCGGCGGAGTTCGCGGGGATGCCGCAGGCCGCCATTGCCACCGGTGCGGTCGAGCATGTCCTGCCGCTGGAGGAGATCGGACCAGCGCTCGTTGCCCTGGTGGCGCAGGAGCGCTCGCCATGACGGATGTCGCAGGAGACGAGCGCGACGAGGAACTCGAGGAGCTGTTGCGGTTCGTCCGCGATGCCCGGGGTTTCGACTTCACCGGCTACAAGCGGGCCTCCATCGGCCGGCGGGTGCACCGGCGGGTCCGCGAGCTCGGCTTCCAGGACCTCGCTGCCTATCGCGACCTTCTCGAGGCCGACGTCGACGAGTTCACGGCTCTCTTCAACACCCTCCTGATCAACCTCACCGGCTTCTTCCGTGATCCGGCGGCATGGCGCTACCTGGAGCGCGAGGTCGTCCCCGAGATCCTGTCCCGGCGCGACGACGATCAGTTGATCCGGCTGTGGAGCGCCGGGTGCGCCACGGGCGAGGAGGCCTACACCCTCGCCATGGTCATGGCGAACCACCTGGGACCCGAGGAGACGGCCCGCCGCGTGAAGATCTACGCCACCGACATCGACCTCGACGCGCTGGCGGTGGCGAGGGCCGCCCTCTACACCGAGAAGTCGCTGCACGACGTCCCCGAAGCCTTGCGCGAGACCTACTTCGAGCCGGACCTCCGTGGCCGGGGTTGGGTCATCACACCGGCGCTGCGCCGGACCGTGGTCTTCGGGCGCCTCGACCTGACCAGGGATCCCCCGATCTCCCGCGTCGACCTCGTGACCTGCCGCAACACACTGATGTA
This sequence comes from uncultured Acidimicrobiaceae bacterium, assembly GCA_963745175.1. GTDB lineage: Bacteria > Actinomycetota > Acidimicrobiia > Acidimicrobiales > RAAP-2 > Bog-473. The sequence goes on along the minus strand of CAVUWK010000005.1, from coordinate 389,692 downwards.
CCTCAACGGGGAGACGCAGGCGTTCGTCATCCCGCGCCTCCAGTACGCGCTTCGGGAGGAAGGTTTCCTCTTCCTCGGGCGGGCCGAGATGGTGCTCCGCGGCGGCACCGGCCGGTTCGCTCCGGTCAGCCTGCGGCATCGCATCTTCGTGGCGCTGTCCCACCAGCAATCGGCCGGGTCCGCTGCCCGTGAGGCGGCGGCCCGCTACCCCTTCCAAGTCGGCGCCGTCGAGGCGCCCCTGGTCGGCGATGCTCTGCCCGAGCCGGCCACGGAGCCGGCGGAATCCCTGGTGGCCGAACTTCTCCTCGATCCCGACGGCCTCTTGACGGGGGCCAACGACCTGGCCCGCCGTCTCTTCGACATCCGTGCTGGCGACATGGCGGATGGGCCGAGCGAGCGCCTCAGCTTCGTGCTCCAGACCCTGGATCTCGACGCCCATGTGGCGCGCGCCCTCGTCGAACGCATGTCGCACCGCGTGGGGCTGACCCGCTACGAGGCGCCGAGCGGCGAGTCCCTCGACCTCGAGGCCTGGGTGCTGCCGCTCTTCGACGAGAACGAGAAAGTCCTCGGCGCCGCCGTGACCTTCGCCGATGTCGGCAGCACGCTGCAGCTTCGCGAGAGCTTTCGCCACGTCCACGAGGAGCTCGAGACCGCCTACGAGGAGCTCCAGTCGACCAACGAGGAGCTGGTGACCAGCAATGAGGAGCTCCAGTCGAGCTACGAGGAGCTCGAGACGAGCAACGAGGAATTGCAATCGTCCAACGAGGAGCTCGAGACCACGAACGAGGAGCTGAACTCGTCCAACGAACAGCTCGAAACGACGAACCTCGAGCTCAAAACGGCGAGCGATGCGGTCGAGCGCCTGAACGAGACGCTCGTTGACGCCAACCTGGAACTCCGGCGCTTCGGCAGCCTGCACCGCCAGGTGATGGACAACCTGCCCGCCGCCGTGGTCGTGCTCAACTCGCACCTGCTCGTCGAGGAATGGAACGAAGCGGCGACCGATCTCTGGGGGTTCGAGGAGGCAGCCGTCGTGGGCGAGCCCTTCTTCGGGCTGGACTTCGGGCTGCCGCTCGCGGCCCTGCAGGAACCGGTCCGGGCCTGCCGCAGCGCCGGAGCGGTGGCGTCGACCGTGGAGGTCGAGGCCACCGATCGCGGGGACACCGGTTCACCTGTCGCGTGCAGGTGATGCCCATCTCGGGGCGTGAGCCCGAAACGGCGGCAATGCTGGTCATGGACAGGGTCGGAGGGCCGGTCTCGTGATCGAGCCCGCCGGCTACGAGGCGGACCTGGACTTGGAACGCAACGTCGACGCGTTGAGCCGGCGGTTGACGGCCCTGACCGATCGCATCCTGGGCGCCACCGGGAGCTTGCCCGTTCCCGTTGTCGCCGAGGTGGTCCAAGAGCTGTCGGCGGCCGTCGAGGAATTCGAGGTCAGCGCTCAGGAGATCCAGAGCCAGAACGAGGCCCTGGTCGAAGCCAAGCGGCAGCTCGACCTCGAGTCCGCCCGCTACCGCGAGCTGTTCGACTTGGCCCCCGACGGGTACCTGGTCACCGATACGTCGGGCGTGATCCTGGAGTCGAACCGGGCGGCCAGTCACCTGCTCGGGAGCCCCGGCGGCTTCCTGGCCCACAAACCGGTGGTGGTCTTCGTCGACTTGCCCGACCGCCGCGAGGTCCTCAACCAGCTCCACGAAGCGGTGACGGGTCCGGAGGGCAAAGTGGTGCAGTTCGAGGCCCGGTTCGCGCCGCCCGACGGTGCACCGTTCCACGCCGCGGTGCACCTGACCGTCGGGGGCATGGCGAAGGTCGCGGCGCCCCACGTCCGCTGGCTGGTGAGCGACGTCAGCCGTCGTGTCGTGGCCGAACGCGCCCTCGCCGCCAGTGAGACCCGTTACCGGCTCATTGCCGAGAGCGCCGCTGACGTGGTCATCGCCACCGATGACGAGGGCCAGGTGACCTTCGCATCCCCGTCGACCAGCACGACGCTCTCACTCGAGCCCGACGCCATGGAGGGGCACACCATCGCCGCGTTCGTCCACCCCGACGACTGGCCCGGCCTTTCGTCGCTGCGCGAGGACGCCCTCGTCGGGAGGAGCGGCGCCACCGTCTGCCGCTTTCGCCGTGGCGACGGCGGCTACCTTCCGATGGAGGCTCGCGTCGTCCCGTTCCGGTGGCCAGGGGGACGCGGCCTCGGCATGCAGTACGCGTTGCGCGACGTCCGAGAACGCGAGGCGGCGCGGGCCGCCCTCCAGCAGGCGCTGACGCGCGAGCAGGAGGCGGCCGCCGTCCTGCGCGACGCGGATGCCGCCAAGTACGCGCTCCTGCTGGCGGCGGCGCACGAGCTCAACACGCCGATCGCGACAGTGGCGGGCCTGGCCGACCTCCTCGTCAGCCACCCTGACCTGCCCGAGGGTGGCATCGCGAGAATGGCCCAGGGTCTGGCTTCGACGGGTGCGGAACTGCGGGCCATCCTGACCAATTTGCTCGACTCCGAGCGTGTGCTCGGGGGGTACGTGGCACCGCAGCGAGAGTCGTTCGACATGGTGGCACTCGTCGTCGAGCGCGCCCGGAGCCAGAACGGATCCGATCAGGATCTGGCCCTTCCCTCCGGGACGGAGACGGTCACGCTCGACCCGGAGCTGACCGCACGGATCGTCGACAACCTGGTCAGCAATGCCCTGCGCCACACGCCGGAGGGCACCGCGGTGGAAGTGGTCGTGACCCGCCGACCCGACGGCATCCTCCTCGCGGTCGAGGACGCGGGGAGCGGCATCCCCGACGCCGAGAAGGAGTCGGTCTTCGAAGCGTTCCAGCGCCGGACCGGCAGCGTGGCGGGGGGCCTCGGCCTCGGCTTGTTCGTCGTGCGCAAATTCGCCGAAATCCAAGGCGGCCGGGCCTGGGTGGAGGACGCCCCCGGTGGGGGTGCCGCGTTCCGCGTCCTGCTGCCTGATCCGGCCCCATCCGGCGCCTGAGCCGCGGGGACGCTCAGGAGGCCTTCGGCTCCTTGGGCAGACCGAGCACACGCTCGCCCACGATGTTGCGCTGGATCTCGGCCGTGCCACCCCAGATCGTCTCCGAACGAGAGAAGAAGAAGAGCGACTGGAGGTTGTTGACCGGATAGCTCGCCTTGGCCCGGCGCGCCCCGGGCAGCAGCGTGTCCTCACCCTGGTCGCCCTGAAGGATCTGGCCCTCCATGCCCAGGATGTCCATGCCGAGCAGCAGTGTCTCCTGGTGCGCCTCGGACCAGAACATCTTGTTGCACGCGCCGAGAGCGGCGGTCGTGTGTGTGCCGTTGAGGACGTCGGTCAGCGTGCGGAAGCCGTTGATCTGCATGATCTTGATGTTCGACCACGACCGCGCCAATCGCTGGCGGATCAGGGGGTCGCTGTCGCGTCCCCGGCGACGCGCCTGCGCCAAGATCTCGTCGAACTCCTTTTGGAAGCGCCGGTGTCCCGTGGTCGAGGACGTGCCGCGCTCGAAGCCCAGCGTCGTCATGGCGACCTTCCACCCGTTGTTCACACCACCGATGACGTTGTCCTTGGGACAGCGCACGTTGGTGAAGAAGACTTCGTTGAATTCGGCCGAGCCGTCGATCTGCTCAATCGGACGCACCTCCACCCCGCGCTGTTTCATCGGGACGAGGAGGTAGGAGATCCCGGCATGCTTCGGCGCGTCGGGGTCGGTGCGGGCGAGCAGAAAGATGTAGTCGGCGTCGTGCGCCTGGGTCGTCCACACCTTCTGTCCGTTGATCACCCACTCGTCCCCGTCGAGCTCGGCTCTCGTCTTGAGGCCGGCCAGGTCGGAGCCGGCATCGGGCTCGCTGAAGCCCTGGCACCACGCGATCTCGCCTTTCAGGATGCCCGGGATGAACTGCTTCTTCTGTTCCTCCGTGCCCCACTGCAGAATCGTCGGGCCCACGAGCGTGTCGCCGAAGAAGTCGGCGCGCAAGGGCGCGCCGACCCGGGCGAACTCCTCGTTGAGCACGACCTGCTGCAGCAGGCTCAGGCCCTTTCCTCCGTACTCGGTCGGCCAGCTGGCACAGATCCACCCGCCGCCGTAGAGCTTGGCCGTCCACTCCTGGTTGAAGGCCTTGCGTTCATCCGGCGTCATGGCGAAGCCCGGCCCGCCCCAGCCTTCGGGCAAGTTCTCTTTGAGCCATCCCGCGATCTCAGTCCTGAATTCCTCGGTTTCGGGTGGGTAGGCCAGGTCCATGAGAGGCACGGTACCGCCCCCTCGACCCCCTTGCGACCGGGTCACGGGCCGAACTCGTGCCGTGCCGCCCGGTAAGATGTGCTGGCGGGAACTGTTGCCATGATCCCTTCCGCACAGGGACGACGGAGAAGGAGGTGCGGCCATGTCGAGGGGCGAACCCCCCAGTAGTACAGCCGGCGCATGCCTCACTCCGTGCTGCAGTTGATTCGCGCGACGCGCGTGCTCGAAGCCCCGAACGCGGGGAGGTGCACGGAGGCAGACGCCGGTCGCTGATCCGCCGACCAGACGTCCGATCCGAACCGGTCCCTCGAGGGACGCCACAGGAGGGAGCTCCATGGCCACGCCACCGTCGACGAGCGCGCCGAGCCCGAGCCGCTCACGCCTGATCCCCGGTCGTTCCCGTGATGCGGAACGCCCACCGCACCAGCGCCGCCGCCGGACGCGGCGCATCCTCGCATCAGAGGGTGTCTTCGACTCCATCGTGTCGCTGGCCGGCCTTCTCGGCCGACCGGTGCGGAACCAGACCGGCCAGGAGATCGGCCGGCTGGACGACGTCGTCGCCCGGTGGGCCGACGGGCAGATGTACCCGCCCGTGAGCGGTCTGGTGATCCGGGTCGGGCGCCGTCTCGCCTTCGTCCCGGCCTCCGCCATCGACCGGATCGGCCATGCCGAGGTGGTCCTGCGCTCCGCCCGGCTCGACCTGCGCGACGTCATCCGTCGTCCCGGCGAGGTCCTGCTGGCCAAGGACGTCCTCGACCACCAGCTCGTTGACGTCGAAGGAGTCCAGGTCATCCGCGCCGCCGATCTCTACTTGGCCGAGGTGATCGGCCGTATCCGGCTTGTCGGCGCCGATATCTCCAACGCCACACTGCTGCGCCGTCTCGGCCCGCGCCGGTGGCGACCGCGCCCCACACCGGACCGCGTCATCGACTGGGCCGCCATTCAGCCGTTCACCGAGTCGGCCAAGGATGTCAGCGGCGCGGCGACGCACGTGCGCCTCAAGACGACGAACGAAGGCCTGCACCGCTTGCGGCCCGGCGAATTGGCCGACCTGCTCGAGGACCTCCGGCGCGACGAGCGTCGCGAGCTGCTGGCCGCGCTGAGCCCCGACGAGGCGGCCGACGCGCTCGAGGAGATGCAGCCCGAAGACCTCGAGCAACTGCTGCGGGAGTCCGATCCGGTCGAGGCGGCGCGCCTGCTCGCGGCCATGGAGCCCGACGAGGCGGCCGACGCACTGCGCGACCTCCCCGTGGCTTTGCGGGGCGAGGTGCTCCGGCACATCCCGGCCAACACGTCGCTCGCGTTGCGCGAACTGCTCGGCTACGAGGAGGACGAGGCCGGCGGCATCATGACCACGGCGCTGGTGACCGCCAAGTCGGGGGACAAGGTCAAGAAGGTCGTCGACCGGCTCTCGGAGTCGCGTGCCCACGGCGTCGACCTCGATGCGGTGGCGGTCGTCGACAGTGACGGCCGGCTCCTCGGCGACGTCACCGTCCTCGACATCCTGTTGGCGCTGCGGACCTCCACCGACACGCGGATGTCCGCCCTCCTGGGCGACGAGGACGTGGTGACGGTCAGCCCGCACGCATCGGCGAAAGAGGTGGCGGGGCAGCTGGTGGAGGCCCGGCGGCACTCCATGGTGGTCGTGGACGAAGACGGATATCCCATCGGTCGGATCCTGGCCGACGACGTTCTCGATGCACTGGTGCCCACGAAAGGTCGCTTCCACTTTCCGCGCCTTCTGTCGTGAGGGTGCAGGCCCCGCGGCGGTGGCTGATCTACCTGGCCGCCGCCGGACCAGGGCTGATCGCGGCGGCAGCCGGCAACGACGCCGGCGGCATCGTCACCTACTCGTCCGCGGGCGCGCAGTTCGTCTACCGCACCCTCTTCCTGATGGTGCTGATCACGGTGGCCTATGTGATCGTCCAGGAGATGGTGGCCCGGCTGGCGACCTACACCGGCAAGGGCCTGGCCGCCCTCATCAGGGAGGAGTTCGACCTCCGCCTCACCGCGTTCGCCATCACCGCCTTCGCCATCGCCAACATCGGACTGATGGTGACCGAATTCGGCGGCATCGCCACCTCGTTCGAGCTGTTCAACGTGTCGCGCTACATCTCGGTCCCCATCGCCGCGGTCGCCATCTGGTCGCTCGTGCTCTTCGGCTCGTACCGCTACGCCGAGCGCGTCTTCCTGCTGCTCACCCTCGTGTTCATCGCCTACCCGATCGCCGCCGTGCTGGCCCACCCCAACTGGCACCAGGTGGCGGCCAACACGGTCTGGCCCCACTTCGTCGCCTCGAAGTCGTTCCTCCTGTTGTCCGTCGCCCTCATCGGCACCACCATCACCCCCTACATCCAGCTCTACGAGGCGGGTGCGGTCGTCGACAAGGGCGTCAAGCCCGAGCAGTACCACTTCCAACGCGTCGACGCGATCACCGGCGCCGTGCTTGCCGCCTTCGTGGCCATGTCGATCATCGTGGCCACGGGCGCCACCATCGGGGGCACCGGCCCGCTCACCTCGGCCACGACCGCAGCCGAGGGGCTGAAGCCGGTCGCCGGCGCCTTCGCCACGACGTTGTTCGGGCTCGGGCTGCTCGGCGCCTCCGCCCTGGCCGCCGCCGTCGTCCCGCTGTCGACCTCCTACGCCGTCGCCGAGGCGATCGGGGTGGAGCGCTCGGTCTCCTCGAGCTTCCGCCAGGCCCCCGTCTTCCTCGGGATCTTCACCTTCCAGATCCTCATCGGCGCCGCCGTGGTGCTCGTCCCGGGCAACCTCATCACCCTCATCCTCAACACCCAGGTGCTCGAAGGAGTCATCACGCCGATGACCCTCATCCTGATCCTGGTGCTGGCCAACCGCCGCTCGCTGCTCGGTTCGGCCGCCAACGGCCCGGTCGCCCGCTGGGTGGGGGGATTGGCCATCACCTCGGTCGCCATCGTGGCCGGCGTCTATGTCCTGCTCACCGTGCTCAGCTGGTTCGGCCTCGGCTGAAAGGCGGGCCAGGCGGGTCGTTCGCTCGAGCAAGCCGTTTGCGCAGGACCAGGGGGTTCGGGGAGGCTAGGGGGTCATGGTGAGTCGAGTCGGGACATCCGTTGCCTAAAACGCCTCGCCAGAAGTGGATCGAGACCAAGGAGTCCTGGGAGCGCTCACGCCACATCGAGCTGCCCGCGCCGATCCCCGCCGCACCGCCCCGACCTGGGGGTTTGCGTGTCGCCTTCCTCATCTACCGGGGGAACCCCCGTTGCGGTGGACAGGGCGTCTACACCCGTCACCTGACCCGTGAGCTGGTCGCCCTCGGCCACTCGGTCGAGGTCTTCGCCGGCCCGCCCTGGCCCGAGCTCGACGAGGGCGTCGGGTTCACGCCGGTCCGGGGCCTCGACCTCTACCGCCAGCCCGATCCCTTCCGGGTCCCGCACCGGAGCGAGTTCACCTCGCGGGAGGACTGGACCGAATTCGCCATCATGTGCACGGCCGGCTTCGGGGAGCCCCTGGCCTACTCGTTGCGCGCCCGCCAGCTCCTGGCGGAGCGGCGCGACGAGTTCGACGTCGTGCACGACAACCAGTGCCTCGGCACCGGCATGCTCGGCATGGTCGAGGACGGGTGGCCCCTCCTGACGACGCTGCACCACCCCATCACGGTCGACCGCCAGCTGGCCCTGTCGCACACGACGAACCCTTGGCAGCGCTTCACGACGCGCCGCTGGTTCGGCTTCCTCGGCATGCAGGTGCGCGTCGCCCGTGCCCTGCCGGCCGTGCTCACGGTTTCGCAGAACTCGCGCCAGGACATCGCCGCGCAGATGGACGTCGCGCCCGAACGCATGACCGTCGTCCCCGTCGGGGTGGACCACACGGTGTTTCGTCCCTTCGACGACGTGATCCCGGTGCCCGGGCGGATCATGGTCACCTCGAGCAGCGACGTCCCGATGAAGGGCCTGGTGCCGCTGCTCGAGGCGGTGGCCAAGCTGCGGACCGAGCGGGACGTCGAACTGACGGTGATCGGCCGCCCCAACGAAGGCGGTCGGGTCGACCGGGCCATCGCCCGGCTGGGCCTCGCCGATGCCGTGCACTGCGTGAGCGGCATCAGCGACGACGAGCTCGCCCGTCTCTACGGCGAGGCCGAGGTGGCGGTGGTGCCCTCGCTCTACGAGGGATTCTCGCTGCCGGCGATCGAGGCCATGTCCTGTGGCGTGGCCGTGGTCGCCACCACCGGCGGCGCCTTGCCCGAGGTCGTGGGCACCGACGGCGAGACGGGGCTGCTGGTTGCCACCGGACGATCCGGGCGCGCTGGCGGGTGCCATCGCCCGCCTGCTCGACGACCCAGAGCTGCGGGCCCGGCTCGGTGCCGCCGGCCGCCAGCGGGTGGTCAGCCGCTTCACCTGGCAGGTCACCGCCGCGGGCACGGCAGCCTGCTACGAGGCCGTTCTTGCGGGAAAGCCGCTCCCGGGCGCGCCGTTGGCCGCGGCCGATGTCGTCGACACGCCGACTGGCACAAGGTAGCGGCCTGATGCTGACCGTCGACTACGACCGGCTGGGCGTCGGACCCGGGGACCTCGTGCTCGACCTCGGCTGCGGGTTCGGCCGCCACGCGTTCGAGGCCGCCCGCCGCGGCGCTTCGGTGGTCGCCCTCGATGCCGGGCCGGACGAGGTGGCCCAGGTACGCGGCACCCTTGCCGCCATGATCGAGATGGGCGAGATCGCCCCGGGCCATCCGGCGACCGCCGTGCAGGGTGACGCGCTGGCGCTGCCCTTCGCCGACGGGACCTTCGACCGGGTGATCGCGTCGGAGGTGCTCGAGCACATCCCGGACGACACCGCGGCCATGCGCGAGCTGGCCCGCGTGCTCCGGCCGGGCGGCGCGATGGCCGTGACCGTGCCGCGCTGCGTTCCCGAGGCCATCAACTGGGCGCTTGTCCGACGAGTACCACGACACGCCCGGGGGCCACGTCCGCATCTACCGGCGCTCCACGCTGGAGCGTCGTCTCAGCTCGGCCGGGCTTCGAGCCGACGGGATACCACCACGCGCACGGCCTGCACTCGCCGTACTGGTGGCTGCGCTGCCTCGTCGGCCCGTCCAACGACTCGCACCCGGCGGTCGAGGCGTACCACAAGGTGCTGGTCTGGGACATCGTCAAAGCACCATTCGTCACGCGCACCGCCGACCGGGTGCTGAGCCCGGTCATCGGCAAGAGCCTGGTGCTGTACCTCATGAAGCCGGTCGCCAGCGTGGCCGACCTGCCCGACTCGCGCCCCACACTGCCTCGCGGTGTGCCCGGGCGGCGCGGGCCGACAACACCGAGCCAGGGAGCTGCAGCATGACCACAGAAGAGATCCGTTCGGCGACACTCCCGGAGGTGCCCGGCATCCTCTCGAGTTCAGACGTGCTGGCCACGGGCCAGGCCATCGCCGAGGTGCAGCGCCACGACGGGCAGATCCCGTGGTTCGAGGGCGGCCACTGCGACCCGTGGAACCACGTCGAGGCGGCCATGGCGCTGACGGTGTGCGGTCTGGTGGAGGAGGCCGTCGACGCCTACCGCTGGCTGGCCCGCCGCCAGCTCCCCGACGGCAGCTGGTTCAACTACTACCAGGGCGACACGGTCAAGGACCCCCGGCTCGACACGAACGTGTGCGCCTACCTGGCGGCCGGGGCCTGGCACCATCACCTGATCACCGGCGACGTGGAGTTCCTCGGCGAGCTCTGGCCGACGATTCAGAAGGGGATCGACTTCATCCTGCGCTTGCAGCAGCCGGACGGCTCGGTGCTGTGGTCGCTCGACTCGGCGGGGCGCAGGGAGGGCTACGCGTTGCTCACCGGTTCGTCGTCGATCTACCACTCCATGCGGTGCGCCGTGGCCATTGCGGAGTGCCTGGCGAAGGACCGGCCGGACTGGGAGTTGGCGGCGGGCCGCCTCGGGCACGCCGTGGCGCACCACCCGGGCGCCTTCGCTCCCAAGGTCGAGTTCGCCATGGACTGGTACTACCCGATGCTCTCGGGCGCGCTCGAGGGCGAGGCCGGCCGTCGCCGCATTGCGGAAGGGTGGTCCACCTTCGTCATGGAGGGCCTCGGCGTGCGCTGCGTGTCCACCGGCGACTGGGTCACGGCGGCCGAGACGGCTGAGTGCGTGCTGACGCTCGACGCCCTCGGCATGGACGGTCCCGCGCTCGACCTGTTCTCGGCGGGACAGAACCTGCGCCTTCCGGACGGCTCGTACTGGACCGGCATGGTCTACCCCGAGGAGGAGACCTTCCCCAAGCACGAGCGGACGACGTACACGTTCGGTGCCATGGTGCTGGCGGCGGACGCGTTGTCGAACACCAGCCCGGCAGCCGGGCTGTTCCGGGGCGAGGGCCTGCCGGCCGCGCTCGACCTGGCCGAGCCGCACTGCGGAGACGCCATTGAGGGCTGCACGGTTTCCGACTCGGCCCAGCACTTCTCCCACCGCTGACCCGTCCCACCGGCCGCGACGTGGCGCATCGTCGGCCGGCGGCGAGGGCCGGAGGCCGCGGGTAAATTCTGCGCACGATACCGATCTATCCCGAGTGCGCGCCGCGGGCTGGACCCCGCGAGAGTCGATGGCTCCGGCCTGAGGACGACGCCATGGCGCAGGATGCCGGCGACCGCCTCGCCACGCACCTCCTGCGCCCGCGTGCCGTGCTGCCGCGTGTCTGACCCGGCCGTCTTGGAAGATCCGGTCACCGTGCGGCGGCGACGCCTGACGCTGGTGGCCATGTGCATCGCGCAGGGCATGACCCTGCTCGACGTCACGATCGTCAACACGGCGCTGCCGTCGATCCAGCGGGAACTGCACATGACGGCCGGCCAGCTCGAGTGGGTCATCAGTGCCTACGCGCTCAGCCTCGCCGTGTTCATCCCACTCGGCGGTGCCCTGGGCGACCGCTACGGCCGCAAGCGGTTCTTCCTGGCCGGCATGGTCGTCTTCACGGTGGGGTCGGTTGCCTGTGCGCTGTCGACCTCGGATGTGGCTCTCATCGGCTCACGGGCGCTGCAGGGCGCGGGGGCGCGTTCATGTCGGCCCTGACACTTGCGATTCTCAGCGAGACGTACCCCCTCGAGCGCAGGGCGGGAGCCTTCGGGATGTGGGCTGCCATTTCCGGACTCGGTTTCGGGCTCGGACCAGTCGTCGGCGGCGCTCTCCTTTCGGTCTTCAGCTGGTCGTCGATCTTCTGGGTCAATGTGCCGGTGGCGGTGGCCGGGTTCATCATCGCCGCCGTGGCCGTGGCCGAATCCCGCAATCCCGAGGCGCGCCAACTCGACGTGGTGGGCATGGTCACCGTGGCGCTCGGGCTCCTCGGCATCACGTTCGGCCTCATCGAGTCGTCCAACCATGATTGGCTGTCGCTCGAGGTCGCCGGATCGCTGGCGGTCGGCGTGGTCCTGGTCGTGGCGTTCGTGCTGTGGGAGGGCCGGACGTCGTCTCCCATGCTGCCACCCAGCCTGCTGCGGGCGCGCAGCTTCGTCTCGGGCTGTGGCGTCTACCTGCTGACCTACCTGGCGCTCGCCGGTGTCATGTTCTACGTCACCCTTCTCTTCCAGGATGTCGAAGGCTGGTCGCCCTTCCGCACCGGCATCTCGTGGCTGTCGATGAACATCCCGTTCATCATCACCGCCCAGTCTGCCGGAAGGTTGCGGCGCCGATTCGAGCCGGTGGTGATCGTGGTCGGCGGTTGTCTGGCCGGCGCGGCGGGCGTGGCGGTCCTGGGCTTGCTCACGAGCACCACATCGTTCGCCGTGGCCTTCCTCGGCTACGTCCTCGTCGGGGTCGGCTGGGGTGCCCTGGTGCCCGGCATCGTCAACGTCGGGATGCGCGACGTGCCCCGAGGCGTCTCGGGTGGCGCGGCAGGCCTCCTCAACGCGGCCCGTCAGATTGGTACCTCGGTGGGCTTGGCCGTTCTCGGGACCGTCGGCGTCCACACCGCCACCTCCGCGTGGAGCGGCCGCAGCACCGGCGTGGCGGGGGCTGCCGCCCAGGCCCAGAATGTCGCGGCGGGTCGGATTGACGTCGTGTCCGGCGCGTTGGGCTCGCAGTACCGGGCCGACGCGGTGGCGTCCTTCGTGTCCGGCTACCACGTGGCCCTGCTCGTCGCCGCGGGTTCGACGCTCCTGGCGGCGGCGGTGGCCGCGGTAGGCCTGCGTTCGGGGGCCGGTGCCGCGCTGCCGGCCGGGGCACCGGCGGGTGTGCTTCCCGATGTGGCGGCAGTCGAGGGCGCGGACTCCCGGTCATAGCCGGGAGGGTTGACGGGTGTCAGCGCGGCTGCGGGTGTCAGCGCGCCGGCGTCACCCGCCGCAGGACGCGCAGGCTCCCGCAGGCGCCATCATCGGTGAACTCGCCCGAGTCGAGCGCTGCGCAGTAGAGGTCGTAGGGCGGACGTCCGCCGTCGGCCGGGTCGGGGAACACGTCATGGATGGCGAGCCAGCCCCCGAGCGCCACGCGGGGAGCCCAGCCCCGGAAGTCCGCCCACGCCGGTTCGTCGCCGTGTCCACCGTCGATAAAGCAGAAGGCCAGGGGCCGGTCCCAGCGCGCCGCCAGGGTGGGGGAGTCGCCGACGATGCCCATCACCGAAGCCTCGAGGCCGGCATCGGTGATGGTGCGGCGCCAGTGGGGCAGCGTGTCGATTCGACCCACCGCGGGATCGACCAGTTCGGGCTCGTGGTACTCCCAGCCGGGCTGGTTCTCCTCCGAGCCGCGGTGATGGTCGATGGAGAGCAGGGCCGCCCCGGTGACCTCGGCGGCGGCGCCCAGGTACACCGTCGACTTCCCGCACCAGGCCCCGATCTCCACGAAGGTGGCGGGCGCTGCCGCTTCGATCTCGGCCTGGCCGGCCCGCAGCGCGGCGAGGAACAACGCCTCTCCCTCGTCATCCGGCATGAAGCCCCGGGTACCACGGGCCACCTCGAAGAGGGCCTGGACGCGGCCCGAGAGGCGGGTGTTGGCCGCGGGTTCTGCCCGGACCATCAGGTCGGTGTGCCCGCAGCCCGCAGCGAGTCGGCCAGGCCGGGCCGCTCGCGGGCACCGAAGGCGACGTTGATCCGCAGCCGCTCGATCGACTGGGCTATCCGGCGGGGGCCGGAGGACAGTGGATGCGCGTCGAGGAATGCGATGGCGCCCTCGGCGAACTCGGGGTCGCCGCACAGGGTGGGGATCGATTCGATGATGCGGGGCGGCGCGTTCTTCGGGAAGCGGTCGAGCACGGCCTCCCAGCTCTCCGTCAGCCGCGTCCACACGGCCTGGCCGCCGACTGGGTTGGCCAGGAGGGCGCCGATGACGGCAAACCCGTTCTGGGTGCGGACCTCGGTCATGGCCAGGTCGAAGACGCGGAGGCACAGGTCGGCATCGGGGAACGAGGCGAGCGCTCCGAGGGAACGCATCTCTTCCTGCGGTGTCGACGCGGTCCGGTAGCGCTCGAGCAGCGCGTCAAAGTCGCCGGGCCGCAGGAGCTGCGCCACGACGGCCAACGTGGCCGACTCGATGTCGGGCGGGATCGCACCACCGGAGCCACCCCCGATGGGTGACGCATCGAAGCGCAGCGCCGCCTCCGCCCGGACCGCGGCGTCGGCGCCGACGGTGCCCATCAGGTTGATCGCCAGGGCCCGCAGCGTCGGCGTGCGGTCGCTTTCGCCCGGCGTCGCGTCGAAGCCCAAGCGGCGATGGGTGGGGCCGAGCAGAGCGGCAACAGCGTCGTGGAGTGCCTCCGCGTCATCGGCTGGGGCGATCCGCTTGGTGAGGACGAGCGCACCACCGACGGGAGACCACGCCGCGGAGTCGGGTTCCGAGCCCAGCCTCGAGGCCAGGACCAGGAAGTCGCGGAGAGCCGAGTGGCCCGCCAGCGTCGTTGCCCACGTGTCGGCGATCAGGTTGGCCCGTTCCAGTGGTGTCAGCCCGGGAAGGTGCTCGGCCAGGGCCGTCCGGTGCGCGGTCTCGTAGCCGACCCGGAACATGCCCCAGCCGCCGGCATTCACCACGGCGAGCCCGCGCCCGGCCTCGGCTATCGCCTCGGGTTCGGCCCCGAGGACCAGGTGGCGCACCGGCGCCCCCGGCTCACCGTCGACGGCGACCGCTCGGACCGCGAGCGGCACGCGCCATTCCGTCCCGATGGACGACGTCGCGCCCGGCGGGACAGGGCCCAAGGCGAAGGGTTGCTGGCTGAGCGTGTCGCCGCGGAGCGACACGAGAGGGTGCCCGCCCTGCAGAATGAAGGTGTCCATGACGTCGCGAACCGGGGCGCCGCTGGCGTTCTCGAGGGCATCCCAGAGGTCACTGGTCACCGTGTTGCCGTACGCGTGCGCCTTGAGGTACGTCCGCACACCGTCGCGGAACACGTCGGCCCCGATGTGCTGCTCGAGCATGCGCAGGACGCCGCAGCCCTTCTCGTAGGTCAGCACGTCGAACATGCCCTCCGCCTCCTTGGGCGGTCCCACCGGGTACTCGATCGGGCGGGTGAGGTGCAGGGCGTCGATGGTCAGCGCCGCCTCACGGGAGGGCGCGAACCCGATCCAGCGGTCCCACGAGGGCCGGAAGGCGTCCACGCACAGCGTCGCCATGAACGTGGCGAAGGCCTCGTTGAGCCAGATGCCCTCCCACCAGCCCATCGTCACGAGATCGCCGAACCACATGTGGGCCAGTTCGTGCGAGATCACGTCCGCCACGCGCTCGAGCTCGGCGCGGGCCGCCTCGGCCTTGTCGACCAGGAGGGCGGTGTCGCGGAACGTGATGCAGCCGAGGTTCTCCATCGCTCCCGCAGCGAAGTCCGGGATGGCGACGAGGTCGACCTTCTCGCCCGGGTAGGGGATGTTGAAGTACTCCGTGAAGAAGCGCAGGGCGAATGCCCCGACCTCGAGGGCGAATTCGGCCAGCGGAAGTTTCCCGGGCGTGCACGCCACCCGGAGGGGGACACCGTCCACGTCGACCACCTCGGTCATTTCGAGCTTGCCGATGACGAAGGCCACCACGTAGGTCGACATCTTCATGGTCGGGGAGAACCGGATGCGCCGCTTCCGACCCACCTGGTCTTCCCCGACGATGGGTGAGTTCGAGATGGCGTTGACGTCGGGCTCCACGATCAGTGCGATCTCGAAGACGGCCTTGCGGTCCGGTTCGTCGAAGCAGGGAAAGGACCGCCGCGCGTCCACCGACTCGAACTGGGTCGTCGCCATCGTCTGGGTCTCGCCGTCCGGGCCGGTATAGGTGGACCGGTAGAAGCCGCGCAGCTTGTCGTTCAGGGTGCCACTGAACCGGCAGCTGATGGTGCAGGGTCCGGGGGGAGCAGATCAGACGGCTGGAACGTCACCTGTTCGAGTTCGTCGTTGAAGCTCACGCTGCACAACAGCGTTATCCCGTCGGCGGTCAGGACCTCCACGTCGCTGATGGCCAGCTCGGCCGCGTTGAGCACGATCTCGTCGGCCGTTTCGTGGACCTGGGCTTCGATCCTGACGGTGCCCGAGAAGGTGGCGGACGCCACGTCCGGCTCGATCTCGATGTGGTAGATATCCGGCTCGATCGTTCGCGGCAAGCGGAACGGTTCCGAGCCGGACGCGACGGCAGACATGGGAGCTGAAGGCATCCGTGAAGGCTACCCGCGGCGCCGCGGGTAGGTTCTCGGGCCGTGCCCACTGAGGATGCAATTCCCGCCAACGCTGCCGACGGCCGCGCTCTCGACATCGTGGCCATCGGTTCACCACTGCTCGATGTGATCGAGCTGACGACGGATGAGCAACTCGCCCAGATCGGCCTGGAAAAGGGGTCGATGACCTTGATCGACCTGGCGACCGCCAAAGCCGTCCAGGACCTCATGGGAGCGCCCCGCTACGTCTCGGGGGGATCGGTGGCCAACACGACGGCCGGGATCACCGTGCTGGGCGGCACCGCCGGGTTCTTGGGCGCCGTCGCCGATGACGAGGTGGGTCGGACCTATGCCGAGAACCTGCGGGCTGCCGGCGTCGAGTTCGAACCGCATCTCAGTGAGTCGGCCGCGGGGGACGGGCTCGGCACCGGCCGCTGCATGGTCCTCATCACCGACGACGCGGACCGCACCATGGGGACGTACCTGGGGGCAGCCTCGACCCTGACCCCGGCGGGCGTCCCGACCTCGTTCGTGGCCCGAGCCTCGGTCGTGCTGCTCGAGGGCTACCTGTGGGACGTGCCGGCAGCCAAGGAGGCGATGCGCCATGCGGCCGGGACCGCTCACGACGCCGAGGGATCGGTCGCGCTCTCCCTCTCGGACCCGTTCTGCGTGGAGCGCCACCAGCGTGAGTTCCTCGACCTCTTGCTCGACGACGTGGACATCCTGCTCGGCAACGAGGAGGAGGTCACCATGCTCTTCGGCGTGGACTCGTACCGGGACGCGTTGAAGGCAGCCGAGGAGACCGGGCTGCTGGTGGTCATCACCCGGGGGGCCCAAGGCGCCACGGTCCTGACCGCCCGGGGGCCCGAGGAGGTCCCGGCCGCCGCGGTGGAGCAGGTGGTCGACACGACCGGAGCAGGCGATCTGTTCGCGGCGGGGCTGCTCTACGGCCTGACCCACGGGATGGGGCCGGTCGAGAGCACCAAGCTCGGCTCGCTCTGCGCCGCCGAAGTCATCTCGCACACGGGCGCCCGGCCGGAGGCCGACCTCAGGAAGCTGGCCACCGACGCCGGCCTCCTCGCGGGTTAGCCGGGCGGCCGCGTGAGCCTCTCGATCGGCATCGTCGGGTTGCCCAATGTGGGCAAGTCCACCCTCTTCAACGCGCTCACCAACAACGAGGTGCTGGCGGCGAACTACCCCTTCGCCACCATCGAGCCAAACGTCGGCGTCGTGGCCGTGCCCGATCCGCGGCTGCAGCAGCTGGCCGACCTCTACGACGGTGCACCGGTGGTGCCAGCGACCGTGACCTTCGTGGACATCGCGGGCCTCGTGCGTGGCGCGTCGCAAGGGGAGGGACTGGGCAACCAATTCCTGGCCGCCATCCGCGAGACCGATGCCATCTGCCAGGTGGTGCGCGCCTTCCACGACGACGATGTCGTCCATGTCGACGCGCGGGTGGATCCAGCCGGTGACATCGAGACGGTCAACACCGAGCTGATCCTGGCCGACCTCCAGACGGTCGAACAGCGCCTGCCGCGCCTGGTGCGCGAGGCGAAGGGAACCCCTTCGCTCAAGGCGACCGTCGAGGCGGTCGCCGCCGCCGAGCGGATCCTCGGCGCCGGCCGCACCATCGCCGAGGCCGCATCGAAGGGCGAGGTGGACCCGGCACTGTTGCGCGACCTGCACCTGTTGACGGCGAAGCCGTTCATCTACGTCTTCAACGTCGACGAGGGTGCGCTGGGCGACGCCGGCCTGGCCGCCAGCCTCGCCGAGAGCGTGCGTCCCGCGCAGTCGATCGTCCTGTGCGCGCAGATCGAGGCGGAGGTCGCCGGCCTCGACGCCGCCGATGCCGCCGAGCTGCTGCGCAGCTACGGGCAGGAGGAGTCGGGGCTCGAGCAGCTGGTCCACGTGGGCTTCGCCACGCTCGGGCTGCAGACCTTTCTCACGGCAGGGCCGAAGGAAGCGCGGGCGTGGACCATCCACATCGGCGACACCGCCCCCAAGGCGGCCGGCGTCATCCACACCGACTTCGAGCGCGGGTTCATCAAGGCCGAGGTGATCAGCTTCGAGGACCTGATGGAGGCGGGATCGGTCGCGGCGGCCCGCACCGCCGGCCGGGCGCGCATGGAGGGCAAGGACTACGTGATGCGCGACGGCGACGTGGTGGAGTTCCGCTTCAACACCTGAGCCTCGTCGTTGTCACCGGTCACGCGGTTGCTCACGACGTCGGGGTCGATCCCGACTAGCGTCTGCCCTCCAAATCAGAAGGGATCCGTCGAATGGCAGTCATGGTCACGTTCACCCTCAAGGCGAACGTCGAGACGTACCGGGGTATGCACGACCAGATGCTCGGGCTCGCGATCCCAGCCGGGCTTCTTTTTCACTCCGCCCAGGAAGTCGGCAGCCAAGTCGGGATCGTCGACTTCTGGCCCAGCGCCGAGGCGTGGCAGAGCTTCGCGGATGGTCCGTTGGCCGAAGGGATGAAGGCGAGCGGCATTTCACCGCCCGATGACCTGAAGGTCATTCCCGTCCTCGACGCCGACAGTCGGTAAGCGCCTCGACCGACGGGTCCCGCTTCGCGGGCGACCTGTCCGCAATAGTGGGGCTGGGAAGGACGGCCGCCACGCGAAGCGGCCCCTCGTTTGGGTGGAGGAGGGGCCGCTGCCACCCTTGTCATCGTGACTGACGTAGGTGTAACCCCAGTTATACCCGCCGAGCCGGGCGGGTCGGTCGCGCCCCCGCTTTGGACCCCCTGGGCTCAGCCGTTGCTGTTGGCACGGGGTGACGCTGAACCCGGTCGTGACCTGCTTCCCGGCCGCGTCGAGCACGTACCAGAGGCCCCCGTCCTGGTCGATGGCCTGCCCCATGACCACGCCGGGCGCCACGTCGCCGTTGTAGGTGTAGAGCGGGTGGCCGCCGTAGGAGAGCTGGGTCGAGCCGTCGGGCCGGCGCAGCGTGCCCACCAGGGAGCGGTCCACCCCCTTGCCGACGCGCACCGCCCCGCCGTCGACGAGCGGCGGCCACTGGAACACGCAGCCGTCGTTGAGGCAGGCGCTGTGGGTCGGGGTGTCGGGGACGAAGTCATACAAGGTGTCGCCGCCGCCGGTGGCCAGGATCGGCCCGACCGGGGAGTGCTGCAGTGTCAGCGTGAGCGACGGGTCGGTGGTGGGCGGGGCCGACAGCGTCGTCACCCCTGCCCCGCCACAGGCGGACAGTGCGAGGGCGAGGGCGGCCAGCGCTGCCGGAACGACGAGGGCGGAGCGGCGCAGCGACCTCACCATCACGGGCCCGACGCCGGGATGTTCGTGCCGAGCAGCCAGCTGATGGAGGCCAGGGCGTCGGCCGTCGTCCAGTCGGGTGCCTGCGGGTTCTGCAGGTCGTGCAGGCCACCGTCGTTGAGGAGACCGCGCAGCTTCGGGTCGAGGACGCCCTTCTCGTTGGGCGCCGAGGCGTCGACGAAGCGCTCGCGGCCGGTGGTGCTGATGAGGATGTAGCCGTCGGTGTGGTCGACGTCGTAGGTCAGCGGCTGGCCGGTGTACCAGTCCGTCTTCGGCGGCTGTTCCTCGGGAACGATCTGGTACTCGACGCCGAACGGCTTCCAGAAGGCGGCGATGTCGGCCTTCGTGCCCGTCCAGAGGTCCCAGTCGGCCCCGAACTCCTTCTGGTACGCGGCCAGGCGGGCCACCGTGTCGCGGTCCGGGTCCACGGTGGCCTCGACGAAGACGACCCGGTCCGCCGCTCCGGCGGCGCGCAGGTCGCGCTGCAGGGAGATGAAGGCGCCGGTGACGAGCGGGCACTCGTCCTGGCAGAGGGAGAGGAAGGGCGCGAGCACCACCACCTTGCCCCGCAGCGCGGCGAGCGACACGGCTTGGCCCCGCTGGTTGACCAGCGGCACGCTCTGCGGGGTGGGCCGGTCGAGCACGAGACCCTGGCCCGGCGGTGGCGCGCCGGGCGCGGACGAGCCACAGGCGGCGAGCAGCACGCCGAGGGCGAGAGCGACAGTGAGGATGGCGACGGGGGTTCGGCGCGGAGCAAGGCGGGTCAGGCGTCGTCCTCCCCGGGAGGAAGGAAGGTGAAGGGGAGGTCGGCCAACGAGATCAGCGTCGAGGCGATCCAGCGGGTCAGGTCGTCGAAGACCGGGACCAGGGTCGACGGCTCCTCCAACTGGTGCTCGCTGAAGCGCACGGAGCCCTCGTACGTCGCCTCGGCGGCCCAGCGCATGCCGCCGTGGGCTTCGTCCGTCTCGGTGCGCACCTGCTCGATCGTGGTGGCGGTGCGGACCAGGTCGGCCGGCTCACCACCGAGCGGCCCGCTGGCGGGCAGGGCCGCCATGACCTTCTCCGTATCGGGCGCCTCGGCCATGCGCTGCACGCGCAACGCCACCTCGATCACCACTTCGGGGAGCTCGTCGGGCGGCTCGCCGATCGACCAGCTGCGGTAGGAGGTCTGGCTCCAGGTGGGCCAGTCCACCGAGACGTCCGCCGCGCACCCGGGGTGGTTGCTCCTCGCCGGGCAGGCTGTAGGAGGTCTCCCAGGACACGTCGCCGAGAAACACGTCGACCTGGAATCGCTCCTCGACGGCCTGGCGCTGCAGCAGGGCCCGGTCGAAGGAGGCACGGATGGTGCCGATGACGTCGACGAGGAGATGATCGAGCACGCGGCACGAGGATAGGCGGGCCACGGCGGCCCCCGGCTTCGCCCGCCACCGGCGGCGCCGGTCCGTTCGACGGCTGTTACCGTCGGGCCGGTGAGCGAGATGTCGACGTGGCTCGAGCGCAGGGTGATCGCCTATGCGCACCAGGGCGGCGCCTGGGAGGCGCCCTCGTCGACGCTCCATGCCATCGCCCACGCGCTCGAGGCCGGCGCCACGGGGGTGGAGCTCGACGTGCATGCGACGGCCGATGGCGAGCTGGTCGTGTGCCACGACGCCACGGTCGACCGCACCACCGCCGGCCGGGGCGCCATCGCGTCCTTCACGCTGGCGCAGCTGCGCGAGATGGATTTCTCGTACTGGTGGATCCCCGGCGCCGATGTCACGCCGGGGCGGCCCGCTGCCGACTACCCGTTCCGCGGTCGCGCCCCGTCGGACCGATCCTTCGGCATCGCCACGCTGCGTGAGGTCCTGGAGCGGTTCCCCGGGGTCGTCCTGAACCTCGACATCAAGCAGACGGCGCCCGTGGTCGCCCCCTACGAGGAGTCGCTGGCCCGGCTGCTGGCCGAGTTCGGCCGCACGGACGACGTGATGGTGGCCTCGTTCCTCGATCAGGCGACGGACGCCTTCCGCGGCGTCGCCCCCTCGGTGCCGACCTCGGCGGGCACCATGGCGACGGCGGAGGCCTGGCGGGCCGTACAGGCCGGCGAGGTCATGCCCGAGATCCCGGCGGTCGCCTACCAGGTGCCCGAGCGCCAGGGGGACCTGGTCGTCGTCGACGAGCCCTTCGTGGCGGCGGCGCACCGAGCCGGCAAGGCCGTGCACGTGTGGACGGTCAACGACACGGAGTCGATGGAGCGCCTGCTCGACCTCGGGGTGGACGGGATCATCTCGGACGTGCCCACCACGCTGTGCGGCGTGCTGGCGTCGCGGAGAGTTGCCTGGAACGGTTTGTGAGGCCTCAGGCGGTGGCGCCGAGGCCTTCGGTGGGTGGCGTCAGCCGCGGCCGCAGTTCGGCTTCTTGCCGTGGTTGGCCTTCTTCTTCGTCCTGAGCTTGCGCTTGACCGTTCGTTTCGACATGAAGGGGAGAGCCTAGACGGAAAGCGGCAGGCGGTCCGGTAGCCTCAGGCGAATGCGGTCCGGATGGCTGCTGCGGGACGGCGACGTGGTGTGCGCGCTCGAAATGGCCGACTCGCCGGCCGAGCGTGGCGCGCTGCGCGGCCGCCCGGGCTGCGAGGGGGCGCTGCACGTGGAGCGGGCCCGCACCGTGCACACGGCGGGCATGAAATTCACCATTGACGTGGCGTTCCTCTCGACCGACCTCACGGTGGTCCGCATGAGGCGCCTCAAGCCGTGGCGGGTCGCCATCGGCGGGCGGGCGGCCCACAGCGCGGTCCAGACCGAGGCCGGGTCGCTCGAGCGCTGGGGCGTGCAGGTGGGCGACCAGCTCGAGGTGCGCGAGGTCCCGAACGGTGCAGCAAGCGGCATGCCGTGAGCGAGGAACGGCGAGGCCGGCTCGTGCTGGTGGCCACGCCGATCGGGAACCTGGGTGATCTCTCGCCCCGGGCGCGCGAGGTGCTGGCCACGGCCGACCTGATCTGCTGCGAGGACACGCGTCGGACCCGAGCCCTCCTGTCGGCCAGCGGGATCACGGCGAAGGGACCGAACGGTGACCGCCTCCTCTCGCTGCACGGGCACAACGAAGCGGCGCGCCTCGACCGTGTGGCCGGCGCCGTGGCCGGCGGTGCGACGGTGGCCGTCGTCAGTGATGCAGGCACACCCGGGATCTCGGACCCGGGAGCCTGGCTGGCGGCGCAGCTCGCCGCCGCGGGCGAGACGGTGACCACCGTGCCCGGTCCTTCCTCGGTGGTGGGCGCGCTGGTGGTGAGTGGCCTGCCGGCGGACCGCTTCTGCGTGGAGGGATTCCTGCCCCGCAAGGGACCCGAACGCCGCCGCCGCATCGCGGCATTCATGGCCGACGCCCGCACCTCCGTCGTGCTCGAGGCCCCCAGCCGGACCGCGGCCACGCTCGCGGAGCTGGCGGCCACCGATCCCGAGCGGCCGGTCGCGGTGGTGCGCGAGCTGACCAAGCTGCACGAGGAGGTCTGGCGGGGCGCGCTCGGCGAGGCGGCGGCCACCTTTGCGGCACGGGACGTCCGGGGCGAGATCGTCCTCGTGGTCGGCGGAGCCCCGGCCGCGGCGCCGCCGGACGAGGCGACGGTGGAGGCGGCGGTGCGTGAGGCGTTGGACGACGACCCGACGGCAGGGCCGCGCCAGGTCGCCGAGCGTGTGGCGGCGTCGCTCGACGTGCCCCGCCGACGCGCCTACGAGGCTGCGCTGCGCGTGCGGGAGACGGCCCGCAGCGGCGAGGGCACGTCGGGCCGCGCCTGAGGGCGCCGGTACGCTACCGGCCGTGCCCCCCTACTACCTGACCACCCCGATCTACTACGTCAACGACGCGCCGCACGTGGGCACCGCGTACACCACGGTCAACGCCGACGCCCTGGCCCGCTGGCACCGCCTGCTGGGTGACGACGTCTGGTTCATGACGGGCACCGACGAGCACGGCGCCAAGATCGTCGAGGCGGCGGAGGCGAACGAGACCACCCCGAAAGAGTGGACCGACCGCACGTCGGCCCGCTTCGTCGAGGCGTGGAAGCGGCTCGACATCTCCAACGACGACTTCATCCGCACCACCGAGCCGCGGCACTACGCGGTGGTGCAGGAGTTCCTGCAGCGCATCTACGACAACGGCTTCATCGAGCTCAGGCCCTACTGGGGGCTCTACTGCGTCTCGTGCGAGGACTACTACACCGAGGACCAGCTCGTGGACGGCAAGTGCCCCGTGCACGGCCGCCCCGTCATTGAGATGGAGGAGGACAACTACTTCTTCAAGCTCAGCGAGTTCGAGCAGCGCCTGCTCGACTACTACGACGGCCACCCCGATTTCGTCCGGCCGACCTCCAAGCGCAACGAGGCGCTGGGGTTCATCCGGGGCGGCCTGCGTGACGTGTCGATCACCCGCACCTCGTTCACGTGGGGCGTGCCGGTGCCGTGGGACAGCGGCCATGTGTTCTACGTCTGGTACGACGCGCTCATCAACTACCTGACGGTCGCAGGGTACGGCGGGGATCCCGTCACGTTCGATGCCCGCTGGGGCGCCGCCCACCACCTGATCGGCAAGGACATCCTCAAGTTCCACTGCGTGTGGTGGCCCGCCATGTGCATGGCCGCGGGTATCGAGCCGCCGGTTGAGATCTTCGTCCACGGCTACCTGCTCATGGGCGGGCAGAAGCTCGGCAAGACGATGATCGCTTCGGGGCTGGCCGGCGGCGAAGGCGCCGCGCCGCTGAAGATCACCGACGTGTCGCCCCTGGCGCTGGCCGACGACTTCGGCGTCGACCCGCTGCGCTACCACCTGCTGCGCGACGTGGCCCTCGGCGGTGACGGCGACTTCTCCTACGAGGGCATCGTCGCCCGCTACAACGCGGACCTGGCCAACAACCTCGGCAACCTGGTCTCGCGGGTCACGACCGTGGTCACATCCAAGTGCGGCGGCGTCGGCCCCGCCTGCAATGCCGAGAGCGAGCTCGCCGGCGTGGCGGCCGCCGTGCTCGAGGCGGCGACGGCCGCCTGGTCCCGCTGGGCGCCGCACGAGGCGCTCGAAGAGACGTGGCGGCTCATCGGCGCGGCCAACGCGGAGCTCGAGGCGGCCGAGCCCTGGAAGATGGAGCCCGGCCCGGCCGTCGACGCGGTGCTGGGCGACGCCCTCGAGGTCCTGCGGATCGTGGCCGTCCTCATCGCTCCGGCCATGCCCTCGACCGCGGCCGAGGTCTGGCGCCGGATCGGCCTGGCGGGCGACCCCTCGGCGGCACGGCTCCCAGGTGACGCCGCGTGGGGCGGCTACCCGGGCGGCGTGGCGGTCGTGAAGGGCGACCCCCTGTTCCCGCGGCGCAAGGCCTGACTTGGCGGGCTGGTTCGACTCCCACTGCCACGTCCAGGAGGAGTACCTCCCGGGACGGGGCGGGGGCGAGCGCCCTGGAGCCCGTCCTGGCCCGGGCCGGGCAGGCCGGCATCGACCGCCTGGTCTGCATCGGGACGGGAGCCGCCACCTCGGACCAGGCGGTGGCGCTGGCCCGGGCCACGGCGGCCGAGGGCGCGACCCCCCGGGCGTGGGCCTCCGTCGGGCTGCACCCGCACGAGGCGAGCGAGGGCGTGGACGAGGTGGCGGCCCTGCTGGCGCGCGAGCTGGCGGTCAACGACGGCGCGGTCGTCGCGGTCGGCGAGTGCGGGCTGGACTACTACTACGAGCACTCGCCGCGCGACGCGCAGCGCGCCGCGTTCGCCGCGCAGATCGCGCTGGCTCACGCGCACGACCTCGCGCTCGTGATCCACGCGCGCGACGCGTGGCCCGATCTCTTCGACGTGCTGCAGGCGGAAGGCGTGCCCGCACGCACCGTGCTGCACTGCTTCACCGGCGGCCCCGAAGAGGTCGAGCGCTGCCTGCGCGTCGGCATGTACGTCTCGTTCAGCGGCATCGTGACGTTCAAGAACGCGGGCGACGTGCGAGAGGCCGCGGCGCGTTGCCCGCTCGACCGATTGCTCGTCGAGACGGACAGTCCGTTCCTCGCGCCGGTGCCCCATCGGGGCCGTACCAACGAGCCGTCCTACCTTCCGCTCGTCGGCGAGGCGATCGCCGCGGTGAAGGGCTGCACGGTCGACGAAGTGAAGGAGCGCAGCGCGGCCGCGGCCGCCATGGTGTTTTCCACAGGGAGCTAAATCACGCGCTGTTGTGCGTAATACGAGAACCTTGTGACCTGGGTGTTTGAGCTTGAATTCGGCAAAAAATGCGCTGAGCAGGGAGTTCACCTAAATATCGCGAACAGCAGCCTTCGTGACCTGGGGAAAGAGCGCGCGAAAAGGTTTCGCTCGATTTCTGGTTTGCGTGGCTCGTGATTGGTTATCTAACTTCTCCAGAAACCCCTCGCCACCCGTGTGTCGGCGCGGGTGCACTGTGTCCCCGGAGAAGGGTGGAGCCCTGCGGAACCAGAGCACTGGGGGGAGGCGCCTCGGCGTTGCTGCAGTCATTTGCGGCGCGTTGTTCGGCGCGCCTCTCCTGCTGTTGCAGAACGCGTCTGCGCACGCGCCGCGGTCTGAGGCCGCGGCGCGCGACGTGCACGACGCGCACGAGAGCGTCGTGTATCCGTCGTCGCATCTCGACGGCGTGAAGCTGCCGTCGCATCTCGTCGCGTACCAAGCGCCGACCACGACGACGACGACTGCGCCTGCGCACGACGACGACTGCGCCGCGCCGACGACGACGACAGCACCGCCGGCGACGACGACCACGACGGCACCGCCACCACCGCCACCACCGCCCACGACGACCACGACGGCGCGCCGCCCGCCGCGACGGATCACGAGAGCGGGCGAGGCGACGTGGTACTCGGCGGCCCCGGCGGGGATGTGCGCCAGCCCGACGCTCCCGTTCGGGACGCGTGCTCACGGTGGTGAACAACGCGACCGGCGCGTCGACCGTCTGCACGGTCGACGACCGCGAGGATGCGGGCTACCCCCGGGTGGTCGACCTGTCGCCCGAGGGCTTCTCGCAGATCGCCGACCTCGGCCAGGGAGTGGTGGACGTCACAATCTCCTGGTGACCCATTCCGGCGCCGACATCGCCCAGCTGCTGTCGGCGCACGGGCTCAGGCCCAGCCGGGCCCTCGGGCAGAACTTCGTCGCTGATCCGAACACGGTCCGCCGCATCGCCCGCCTCTCGGGCGCCGGGCCCGGCTCACAGGTGCTCGAGATCGGGGCGGGCCTGGGCTCGCTGACGCTGGCCCTGGCCGAGACGGGCGCCCGGGTGGTGGCGGTCGAGACGGACCGCCACCTGCTCCCGGTCCTGCGCTCCGTGGTCGAGGCAGCCGGGGTCGAGGTGGTCGAGGGGGACGCCCTGGAGCTCGACCTGGCCGGGCTCCTGGCCGAGCGGAGCCCCGGCCCGTGGAGCCTGGTGGCCAACCTGCCCTACAACGTGGCGACCCCGCTGGTGCTGCGGACCCTGGTCGAGGTGCCGGCGGTGGCCCACCTCCTGGTCATGGTGCAGCGGGAGGTGGGTGAGCGCATGGCGGCGGACGCGGGCGAGGACCCCTACGGAGCGGTCTCGGTGCGCATCGCCTACTTCGCCCGGGCCGAGGTGGTGGGCCGGGTGCCCGCCTCGGTCTTCATCCCCCGGCCCCGGGTCGAGTCGGTCCTGGTCCGCCTGGAGCGGCGGCCCGAGCCCGCGGTCGACCCCGCCCTCGTCTCCTACGACCGGCTCAACGCGGTGGTCCGGGCCGGCTTCGCCCAGCGGCGCAAGATGCTGCGGCGCTCCCTGGCCGGCGTGGTCGACCCCGTCGCCTTCGAGCGGGCCGGGCGTGCGTCCCGACGCCCGGGCCGAGGAGCTCGACGTGGCCGCCTGGGGCAGGCTGGCGGCCCTGTGACCGGACACGGTGAGGAGGGTGCTGGCCCCGGCCAAGCTGACGGTGTCGCTCCGGGTGACCGGGGTGCGGGCCGACGGCTACCACGAGCTCGACGCCGAGATGGTCACGCTCAACCTGGCCGACGAGCTCGAGATCGACGACGGAGGGATCGGGCCTGTCCGTCGAGGCGGAGCCGGGCGTGCGCGCCGGCGGGCTTCCCGGCCCCGGCGAGAACCTGGTCGAGCGGGCCCTGGCGGCCTGTGGCCGCAACGCCGCCGTCCGTCTGACGAAGCGGATCCCCCTGGGCGGCGGGCTGGGCGGGGGTTCGGCCGACGCCGCCGCCGTCCTGCGCTGGGCCGGCTGCGCCGACCCCGACGTGGCGGTCGGGCTCGGGTCGCCGACGTGCCGTTCTGCCTGGTCGGCGGCCGGGCCCGGGTCGAGGGGGTGGGCGAGCGGGTCACCCCGCTGCCCTTCGAGGCCCGCGACTACCTGCTCCTCCTGCCGCCCTTCGGCGTGGACACGGCCCGGGTCTACCGGGCCTGGGACGACGACCCCCGCGACGAGGGGCCCAACGCGCTCACGGCGGCGGCGCTGGCCGTCGAGCCCCGCCTGGCCCGCTGGCGCGACGCCCTGGGCGGAGCTGGCCGGGCGCCGAGCCGGCGCTGGCCGGCAGCGGCTCGACCTGGTTCGTCGAGGGGGGACCGGTGGGGGCGGCGACGGCCGCGCGGGGTGAGCTGCGCGTCGGGGCCGAGACGGCCCGGCTGGTGCGCGCCCGCACGCGTGCCGGCGGGCTGGGAAGGGGAAGACTGAGGGAGGGAAGTGGACCGGGGCGGCGGGGAGTTACTTGCCGGCCCGGCGCTGCCAGCGGGTGGCCTTCAGCATCTTCTTGTGCTTCTTCTTGCGCATCCGCTTGCGGCGCTTTTTGATCAGTGATCCCATGTCGTGCGGCAGGCTAGCGGTCCCGGGGTCGACTGCCAGGTCGGTCCCGGGTCGAGGAGGCAGCGATGGGCTTCGAGATCGTCCGGCTCGACCACGTGCAACTGGCCATGCCCGCGGGCCGGGAAGCGGAGGCGGAGGCCTTCTACTCGGGTCTCCTCGGATTGACGCGCGTCGCCCAAACCCGAGCCGCTGGCCGGCGCGGGGCGGTTGCTGGTTCGCCGGGGCGGCCCGTCGCGGTGCACCTCGGCGTCGAGGAGGACTTCCGGCCGGCCCGCAAGGCCCACCCGGCCCTGGTGGTCCGCGACCTGCCCGCGCTCGAAGCGGCCTGGCGGCGGCCGGGGTGGAGGTGCGGCCGAACCCCGACCGGTCCGGGGCGCGGCGCCTACGTCGACGACCCCTTCGGCAACCGGATCGAGCTCATCGCGGAGGGCTGAGCTGGCCGACGCGAACCGCCGGTGCTCGTGAGAGGGAGGCGCCGGCGGGGACGGAGGCGAACGTCCCCGCCGGCGTCGCCGGCGGCGGGAGGGGGACTCCGGGCCACCGGGGGATCTGCGAGTCACAGTGTGCGCCGCCCACCTTGGGGACGGGTTGGCGTTCCGTAAGAACAGTGCGAAGAATCGCAGCGGACGGTCAGGCGCGGGCTCGTCGGGCTCGGTCGGGCTCGTCGGGGCCGGCGACCGTCGGCAGGCGCATGCGACATGCGGGCCCCGCCGGCCGGGTCGTTCTCGGCCACGATGGTCCCGCCCTCCGCCTTGACGACCTGGGCCACGATGGCCAGGCCGAGGCCCGACCCCGGCAGCCCGCGGGCCGCCGGCGAGCGGTAGAAGCGGTCGAAGATGTGGGGCAGGTCCGCCTCGGCGATGCCGGGTCCGTGGTCGCGCACGACGACGGTGCCCTCGCGGCACTCCACCGACACCGGCTGGCCGGGCGGGCTCCACTTGCGGGCGTTGTCGAGCAGGTTGCCCACGGCCCGGCGCAGGCCGTCGTCGTGGGCCACCGACCCAGCAGGGCTCGGCGTCGAGCTCGAAGCGCACGTCCTTCGACCGCCCGTGGGTGTTCTGCACGGCCACCGCGTCCTGCACGAGCAGGTCGAGCCGCAGCGGCTCGCGGGGCGCCGGCCCCTGGTCACCCCGGGCCAGCTCGGCCAGGTCGCCCACGATGTCGGTCAGCTCCTGGAGCTGCACGAGGACGTCGTCGACCAGCACGGAGCGGTCCTCGACGCTCAGCTCGTCGACCCGGCGGATCACCTCGAGGTTGGTGCGCAGGCTGGTGAGCGGGGTGCGCAGCTCGTGGGAGGCGTCGAGCACCAGCTGGCTCTGGGCCCGGCGCGACGACTCGAGCGCCTCGAGCAGGCGGTTGAAGGTGCGGCGGAGGCGGCCCAGCTCGTCGGGGCCGCCCGGTGAGAGCCGGCGGGAGACGTCGGTCGTCTCGGCCAGGTCCTCGACGGTGTCGGTGAGCGAGTTCAGCGGGACCAGCGCGGTGCGGGCCACCAGCCAGCCGAGGACGACGGCGAGGAGGACGCCGACGAAGGCGACCGCGCCGAGCAGGAGCGCGAGCTTCTTCAGCTCCGAGTCGACGTTGAGCAGCGTGGCGATCTGCAGCGCGCCCCCGTCGACGAGGACGCCCGACTGGACGGGCGTGCCCGCGGGCAGGTGCTCGACGTACTCGCGCATCTGGTTCCCGTCGACGGTGACGGTGGTGAAGAAGGCCGGGGCGAGGTTGACGGCCACCAGGCGCACCTGTCCGGTGACGGGGAGGCCGCCCCCGGAGACGACGGCGCCCGTGGTGTCGATCACCTGGCCCAGCGTGGCGGTGGTCGACCCGATCTCCTGGCCGGCCACGACCTTCTGCGCGGCCGTGGTGAGCGAGTTGTCCGCCGCCTGCAAGCAGCGTGTGGCGGGCCACCAGGAACGAGCCGAGCGAGGCGGCCAGCACGGCGACGACGACGGCGACGGTCGTCGCCAGCACGAGCCGGGTGCGGAAGGTCACGCGTCCCGCAGCACGTAACCCACGCCGCGCACCGTCTGGATGCAGCGCGGCTCGCCCCCCTCCTCGAGCTTGCGGCGCAGGTACCCGACGTAGACGGCGAGCGAGTTGGTCCCCGAGTCGAAGTCGAAGCCCCACACCCGGTTGAGCAGCACCTCGCGGGTGAGCACCTGGCGGGGATGGCGCAGGAACATCTCGAGGAGGTCGAACTCGATCCGGGTCAGCGTGAAGGTGCGGTCGCCGCGCTGCCCTTCACGCGTGGAGAGGTCCAGCGTCAGGTCG
Organism: uncultured Acidimicrobiaceae bacterium; assembly: GCA_963745175.1. Taxonomy (GTDB): domain Bacteria; phylum Actinomycetota; class Acidimicrobiia; order Acidimicrobiales; family RAAP-2; genus Bog-473. The sequence continues at coordinate 359,587 of CAVUWK010000005.1, read as the reverse complement.
CCCACGCGCAGGAGGCCGCCCTCGCCCTCGAAGCGCCGGCGCAGCAGCGCGCGCAGGCGGGCCAGCAGCTCGGCCAGCGCGAAGGGCTTGACCAGGTAGTCGTCGGCCCCGGCATCGAGCCCCTGCACCCGGTCGTCGACGGCGTCGCGCGCGGTCAGCATCAGCACGGGCGTGTCGTCGCCGGCGCTGCGCATGCGCCGGCACACCGTGAGGCCGTCGAGGTCGGGCAGCCCGAGGTCGAGGATCAGCGCGTCGGGCGGGGCCTGGGCCAGCGCCTCGAGCGCCTCGCCGCCCGAGGGGACGGTCGCCACGTCGTAGCCCTCGAGGCGCAGGGCACGGTCGATGGAGCGGCGGACGGCCGGGTCGTCGTCGACCACCAGGATGCGCACGAGAACAGAACCTATCGCCGTGCCTCGGGCTCGGCCCGGCCCGGCGGCGTGTCTAACCTCTACTGCGGCGACCGCCGCGGTCCGGGGTAGTTCAATCGGCAGAACGTCGGCCTTTGGAGCCGGATGTTGGAGGTTCGAGCCCTCCCCCCGGAGCACCTGTCCCCCGTGCCTCAGCGGCCGGTGGCCTTGTCCCGCTCGGCCAGCTGGGCCAGGTACTCGTTGTAGGCCGCCAGCTCCGCGTCCTCTTTCTCCTCCTTCTCGCCGAGCCGGCCCGGGCGTCGTGGCGCCGTGGCGCCGGCTGTCGGCGGGCGGCGGGCGCGTCCTCGGCCGCCTCGTGCACGAAGCGCCACCACATGTAGACGGCGTAGGCGGCGAAGATGGGCCACTCGAAGACGTAGGCCCAACTGAGGCTGTTGCCGCCGAGGGCGCGGCTGATCTGCCAGAGGCACAGGGCCAGGAAGGCCGGCACCACGATGAGGATCACCACGTGCAGCTTCAGGGCGCGGCGCGAGAGCCAGACCTTCTTGTCCATCAGCCGTCGGGGAAGAGGAAGTCGGCGAGGATGCCGGCCAGCTCGAGCGGCCGGTCGCCCTGGATGCTGTGGCCCGCCCCCTCGACGCCGATGACGCGTGGCCGTGGGCTGGCGGCGCAGGAGCTCGGCCACGTCCTCGTCGTCGACCACGGACCAGGCCAGGCCGCGCACGAGCAGGAGCGGGACGGTGATCCCCGAGATGGCCTCCCACCAGTCGCCGAACTCGGGCGGCGCCCGAGGCGGGCTCGGTGCGGAAGCGCGCGTAGCGCCAGACCCAGCTGCCGTCCTCGCGCTGCACGGCGTTGTGCAGGATGCCGCGCCGCAGCGAGGACTCCGAGCGGCCCGGGTTGTGCTCGATGGTCCGGGCCAGCAGCTCGTCGAAGCTGTCGAAGCTGGCGGGCCCGTTGACGAAGTTGGTCACCGGCGCCGCCTTCTCGGCGTTCACGCCCGGCGTGATGTCGACGAGCACGAGGGCGCGCACCAGCTCGGGGGCCTGCGCGGCCAGGGCGATGGACGACATGCCGCCGAGCGACATGCCGACGACGCCGCGGGCATTCGGGGCGAGCTCGGCGACGACCGTCGCCAGGTCGCGGCCGTTGCTGCCGACCGAGATGGAGCCCTCGGGCCCGCCGTCGGAGTGGCCGTGCCCCGGCAGGTCCACGGCCAGCAGCGGGCGGCCGAGGGCCAGGCCACGGTGTCCCAGGTGTGGGCGTTCTGCGCCCCGCCGTGCACGAGCACCAGCTCGGGCGGACCGCTGCCCCAGACCAGGCTGGAGACCAGCCGACCCGGCGAGACCTCGACCTCGACGCGGCGGACGTCCGGCGGCCCGTCATAGGGCAGCCCGTATTCGGCGGCGTTCTCGTGGAAGAGCCCGAACTCGTCGTAGGGCTCCAGTTCCGGCACGCCCACGAGTGTCCCATACGCACGCCGGGCGTCCCGGCGGGCTAAGAATGCGGCCATGCCCGAGCGCCGCCTTTCCGCCGTCGTCCTGGCCGCCGGGGAGGGCACGCGGATGCGCTCCGAGCGCCCCAAGCCGCTGCACCTCCTGTGTGGGCGCCCGATGATCCTGCACGTGCTCGACGCCATGGCCGAGATCGACGTGCGCCGGGTCGTGGTCGTGGTCGGGCACCGGGCGGAGTGGGTGACCAAGACCCTGGTCCAGCACGCGCCGCCGACCATGGAGATCGAGTTCGTCGAGCAGCTGACCCGGACCGGGACCGGCGACGCGCTGGCCGTCGGGCTGACGGGCTTGCCCGACGACGATGACGACGAGGTGGAGGACGTGGTCGTCCTCCCGGGCGACACGCCGCTGCTGCGCCCCCAGACCCTGGCCGCGCTGGTCCGGGCCCACCGGACCGAGGACGCCGGCGCAACGCTGCTGACGGCGGTGGTCGAGAATCCCGCCGGCTACGGCCGGGTCGTGCACGGCAAGGACGGCGACGTGACCCGGGTGGTCGAGGAGGCCGACGCCACCGAGGAGGAGAAGGAAATCGACGAGGTCAACACCTCCATCTACTGCTTCCGGCGCAGCATCCTGGCCCCGACCCTGCGGCGGCTCAGCCCGGCCAACGCCCAGGGCGAGTACTACCTGACCGACGCCGTCGGCGTCCTGAGCAGCGCCGGCTACGCGGTGCGCTCCCTGGTGCTGCCCGACTCCATGGAGGCGGCAGGGGTGAACGACCGGGCCCAGCTGGCGGTGGCCGAGGCCGAGCTGCGCGACCGCATCAACGAGCGCTGGATGCGCCGGGGCGTCACCATGTGGGACCCCGAGCGCACCTATGTCGACGCCGAGGTCCATCTCGAAGCCGACGTCTCCCTCCTGCCCGGGGTCATCCTGCGCGGCAACTGCGCCGTGGGTGCCGGGGCCGAGATCGGTCCCGACAGCGTGCTGACCGACACCACCGTCGGCCAGGGCGCGGTGGTGGCGGCGAGCGTCTGCACCCTGGCCACCATCGGCGACGGGGCGCGCGTCGGCCCCTACAGCGTGCTCCAACCCGGAGCCGAGGTGGCGCCCGGGACGGACCTGCCCCCCCACTCGGTGGTGGTGGGCCCCCCGGGCTGATCGGGCCGAACGGCCCGGCAGACGCAAGGCACTGCGGCGCACTAGCGTTGGCGTCGTGGAGTTGATCCCCCGGCGTCGCCTCGAGCTGATTTCCGGGCGGGCGCACCCGACACTGGCCCGTGACATCGCCGGCCACCTCGGGGTCGAACTGGGCGAGGCGAACCTGCGCGAGTTCGCCAACGGCGAGATCTACTGCAAGTACGACATCTCCATCCGCGGCTGCGACGTCTTCATCGTCCAGACGCACGCCAGCCCGGTGAACGACTCGCTGATGGAGCAGCTGATCATGATCGACGCCGCCAAGCGGGCGTCGGCCAAGCGCATCACCGCCGTGTGCCCCTACTACGGCTACTCGCGCCAGGACCGCAAGTCGACCGGGCGCGAGCCCATCACGGCCAAGCTGGTGGCCGACATGCTCTCGGCGGCCGGCGCCGACCGCGTCGTGAGCGTCGACCTGCACTCGGGTCAGATCCAGGGCTTCTTCGACACGCCGTTCGACCACCTGGTGGCGGCGCCGGTGCTCGAGGCCTACATGAAGGAGCACTTCGGCGACGACGTGGTCGTGGTGGCGCCCGACGCCGGGCGGGTGAAGGTGGCCGAGCGCTACAGCCAGCATCTCGGCTGCGACCTCGCCCTGGTCCACAAGACCCGGCCGCGGGGGACCTACAACGAGGTCCAGGCCCGCCACGTGATCGGCGACGTCGAGGGCCGCCACTGCGTGCTCATCGACGACATGATCGACACCGCGGGGACGATCTGCGCCGCGGCCGAGCTGCTGGCCGAGGCAGGGGCGTCCGGAATCTGTGCCATGGCCACGCACGCCGTCCTGTCCGATCCGGCCGTCGACCGCCTGAAGGCGGCGCCCATCTCCCGAGTCGTCGTGACCGACACCCTGCCGGTGGCCGAGGACCGCATCTTCGACAAGCTCGAGGTCCTCTCGGTGGCGAAGATCATCGCCGACGCCATCGACGCCGTCTTCGAGGACACCTCGGTCTCCGAGCTCTTCGGCGGGGACAACCTGGTCTAGGTGTTCTCGGCCCGGTGGTGGGCCGGCCCGCGGTGCGGCTAACCTGGTAGGTCGTTCGCCGGAGGCCCCGTGCCGTCCGCGACCACCGCTCTCGCCACCCGAGGAGATCCACCATGGCCGAAGTCGTACTCGCCGCCGAAGTCGGGCGCCCCACGGGCTCGCGCGCCGTGCGCCGCCTCCGGCGCGAGGGGAAGATCCCCGCCGTCATCTACGGCCACGGGACCGACCCGCTGCCGGTGGCCATCGTGGCCCGAGAGCTCCGCATCGCCCTCAACAGCGAGGCCGGGGCCAACCAGCTGCTGTCCCTCGACACCGGGACGGGCACGTACCTCGCGCTGGCCCGTGAGATGCAGCGCCATCCTGTGGCCCAGACGGTGACCCACGTGGACTTCGTCATCGTCCGCCGCGACGAGGTGATCAGCGCCGACGTGCCGATCGTCCTCGTGGGTGAGGCGATCGAGGTCCAACACGGCGACGGCCTGGTGGAGCAGCAGATGTTCACCCTGCCCATCAACGCACTGCCCACGGCCATCCCTTCGGCGATCGAGGCCGACATCAGCGCGCTCACCATCGGTGGGCAGGTGCGGGTGTCGGAGCTCACGTTGCCCGACCGGCGTCACGACCGACATCGATCCCGAGACAGCGGTCGCTCTGGGACAGCCGCCGCGAGTCGTCGTCGAAGAGACGGCCGAAGGCGAAGGCGAGGAGGGGGCCGAGGCCGCCGCCGGTGCCGAGCCGGGAGCGGACGCGTCGGCCGAGGCGGGCAGCGAAGAGAGCTAGGCCCTGCGCCGCCCCTTTGCCCGGTCGGAGCACCGGGGGACACCGGCGGACCTGCTCGTCGTCGGGCTCGGAAACCCCGGAGCCGAATTCGCCGGGAGCCTGCACAACGCGGGGACCGACACGGTCGAGCTGCTGGCCCAGCGGCACGGCGCGTCGCTGCGGGCCGAGAAAGGCGTGCGGGCCCGCGCCGCCGTGGTGACCATGGGCGGGCGCCGGGTGGCCCTCGCCGTCCCGACCACGTTCATGAACGACTCCGGGGCGTCCGTGCGTGCTCTGGCCACGCGGTACGGGGTCGCCGAGCCCGCCTCCATCGTGATCGTGCACGACGAGCTCGACCTCCCGCCGGGCACGGTGCGCCTCAAGGCCGGTGGCGGCCTGGCCGGGCACAACGGCCTTCGGTCGGTGCAGTCGCACCTCCACTCGTCGGACTTCCTGCGGGTGCGCATCGGGGTGGGGAAGCCCCCGAGCGCAGACCAAGGCGCCTCCCACGTCCTGCGCCGGCCGCCCAAGGCGGTCCGTGGGCTCCTGGCCACCTCGGTGCAGACGGCGGCGGACGCCGTCGAGCGCATCGCCGCCGACGGCATGGACGCCGCGATGCTGTGGTGCCACTCGCTGCCGACCTGACCGATGACGTCCGTCCCCCCGACCCCCGTGCCCGCGAGCACCCTGCCGCCCACCACCGCAGGCAGCCTGGCCGCCATCCCGCGCCTGCTGCGCAGTGATCCTGCGCTCGCGGTGCTGGTCGGCGCGGCCGACGCCACCGTCGCCGTGCCCGAGGCGGCCCAGGCCGTGGTCGCGGCGGCGCTGGCCGCCTTCACGGCGCGCACCCCGCTCCTCGTGGTCACCGCGACGGGGCTCGATGCGGAGCGGCTGGGCGACGACCTGTCCTGCCTGATCGCTCTCGAGGGCGACGACACCGGGGATCCGGTCGTCGGGGCGCTGTCCGGAGCGGTCACGGTGCTGCCGGCCTGGGAGACGCTCCCGTTCGAGCGGGTCAGTCCCGAGACCGAGACGATGGGGCGACGCCTGGCCGTGCTCGACGCGCTGCACAGGCACGCCGGATCCCGCCCTCCCAGCGCCGCCCCGGGTGGTGGTGGCTCCGGTGCGCGCCATCCTGCAGCGCCTGGGCCCCCTCGAGGGGACGGCACCGATCGTCATCCGGCCCGGTCAACAGGTCGACCTGTCGGCGCTCCTGCCCGAGTTGGTGGCCAAGGGCTACCGCCGTGAGCACCAGGTGGAGCACCGCGGGGAGTTCGCCGTCCGCGGCGGCATCGTCGACGTGTTCCCCTCGACGGCGGACGTGCCGGTCCGCATCGACCTCTGGGGTGACGAGGTCGATCGCCTCACCGCGTTCTCGGTCAGCGACCAGCGCTCGTCGCAGGATCTGCGACGCCGTCGCGCTCTACGGGTGCCGCGAACTCATCGTCACCCCGGCGCTGCGCACCGCGGCGACCGCGCTCGTGTCGCGGCGGCCCTGGGGGGCGTCGGTGTGGGAGCACCTCGCCGAGGGTGAGGAGTTCGACGGCATGGAGTCGTGGCTCCCGTTCCTCGACCACACGGAGCGGGTCCTGCCCGACCTGCTGCCTGCCGGTGCGCAAGTGGTGCTGGTCGAGCCCCGCCGGATCAGGGACCGGGGTGTTCAGCTGCTCGACGAGGAGGCCGCGCTGGCCGAGACGCTGGCGGCGACCTGGGGAGCCAAGGAGGGGGAGGAGGAGACCTTCCCTCGCCTGCACGTCCCGTTCGAACGCCTGCTGCGAGACAGCGCGGCCGGCGTCACCGCGCTGCCGCCCGTGCCCGAGGGGCCCTCGACCACCGCGCTGACCGTGCGCCGATTCGATCCGGTGGCAGGGGACCCGGCCCGGCTCGCCGCCGGCGTGACGGGACTGGTCGGCCAGGGATATTCGGTCACGCTGTGCGCGGCCACCGCGTCGGGGGCGCTGCGGCTCTCGAGTGCCCTGGCTGCCGAGGGTGTGCACGCGCCGGTGCTCGAGGCGGCGCCGGGGACGGCGGGGGCCTGTGTGGTGGCGGCGCCGCTCACCAGCGGGTTCATCCTTCCCGACGACAAGGTCGCGGTGTTGTCGGAGACCGACGTCACCGGCCGGCGGGTACCGCACCGCCGCGCCCGCCCACGGGCACGCGCCGCCGACGGATTCTTCGACGACCTCGAGGCGGGGAGCTTCGTGGTGCACCGCCAGCACGGTGTGGCGCGCTTCGAGGGTGTGACGACGAGGACGATGGGTGGGACCACCAGGGACTACCTGATCCTGCAGTACCGGGGGTCGGATCGCCTCTACCTGCCGGTCGAGCAGATCGAGGCGATCACCCCCTACAGCGGAGGGGAGTCCCCGACGCTCTCGAAGATGGGTGGTGCCGATTGGCAGCGGACCCGGGCCAAGGCCCGTGCCGCGGCGAGCGAAGTGGCGGCCGAGCTGGTGGAGCTGTACCGGCGCCGCCTGGAGGTGCAGGGACGGGCCGTCGGCCCCGACACGCCGTGGCAGACGGAGATGGAGTCAGCGTTCGAGTTCGTCGAGACGGAGGACCAGTTGAAGGCGATCGCCGACGTCAAGGCGGATATGGAGGAGCCGCGGCCCATGGACCGCCTCGTGTGCGGCGACGTCGGGTTCGGCAAGACAGAGGTGGCGATCCGGGCCGCCTTCAAGGCGGTGCAGGACGGGACGCAGGCCGCGATATTGGCGCCGACGACGCTCCTCGCCAGCCAGCATGCGCAGACGTTCGCCGACCGCTTCGCGCCGTACCCGGTGCGGGTCGAGCTGCTCAGTCGCTTCCTGTCGCCGGCCCAGCAGCGGACCGTGGTGCAGGGACTGGCCGAGGGCAGCGTCGACGTGGTGGTGGGCACCCACCGCCTCCTGGCCCAGGACGTGCAGTTCAAGGAGCTCGGCCTTTTGGTCGTCGACGAGGAGCAGCGCTTCGGGGTGACGCACAAGGAAGCCGTCAAGCGCATGTCCGAAGGCGTCGACGTGCTGACCCTGACGGCCAGCCCCATCCCGCGCACATTGGAGATGGCGCTCACGGGGATCCGCGACCTCTCCATGGTCAACACGCCGCCCGCCGACCGGCGCCCCATTCTCACCTACGTCGGGGAGCACGATCCCGCCGCGGTCAGCGAGGCGCTGCGCCGCGAGCTGTTGCGCGAGGGCCAGGCCTTCTACGTGCACAACCGCGTCTCGGACATCGACCGGGTCGCCCGTGACGTACGCGGCCTCGTGCCCGAGGCCCGGGTGGCGGTGGCGCACGGCCAGATGGACGAGGGCAGCCTCGAGACCGTCGTGCTCGACTTCTGGGAGCGCCGCTACGACGTGCTCGTCTGCACGACCATCATCGAGTCGGGGATCGACATGCCGTCGGTCAACACGCTGATCGTCGACCGGGCGGACCTGCTCGGGCTGGGTCAGCTGCACCAGATCCGGGGCCGGGTGGGCCGCAGTGCCCACCGGGCCTACGCCTACCTCTTCCACCCGGCGGACCGTGTCCTCTCCGAGCAGGCCTACGAGCGCCTCCGGACGATCGGGGAGCACACAGAGCTCGGCTCGGGGTTCAAGATCGCCATGCGCGACCTCGAGATCAGAGGCGCGGGCAACCTCTTGGGCTCGGACCAGTCCGGCCACATCGCCGCCGTCGGTTACGACCTCTACGTGCAGCTGGTGGCCGAAGCGGTGGCGGAGGCCCGGGGTGAGCCGAGGCCGACGCCGCCCACGATCTCCATCGACGTCCCGGGGACGCGCACCTTCCGGGGGACTACGTGGCGGCCGAAGACGCCCGGCTCGAGGCATACCGCCGCCTGGCCTCGGCGACCTCCCTGGCCGACGTGGACGACATCGGCACCGAGTGGGCCGACCGCTACGGCCCGCTCCCCGCCGCGGCCGACGGGCTGCTGGCGCTGGCCCGGTTGCGGGCCAGCGCGCTGGCCCGCGGGATCGGCGAGGTGATCATGAGCCCGGTGCGGGCGGGCGGCGCCCGCCAACCCACGGTGCGGGTCTCCCCGGTGAAGCTGGCGGCCAGCGCCCAGGTGCGACTCCGCCGCCTGGCCCCCGGCGCCACCTACCGGGAGGACACCGCCCAGCTCCTCGTTCCCCTCACCAACGGAGCATCCGCTCCCGACGTGGTGCGCGCCGTGATCGAAGATCTGATCCCGCCGGGCGATGTGAGCACTGGTGGGGACACCTTGTAAGGTGCGCGGCGCGTGAAGCGGCTCATCGTCCTCCTCATCGTTCTCGCCGGCGGCGTCGCCGCGGCTGCGCTCTCGGTGCCCTCGAACGCGGCGACGGTCAACGGCGCCACCATCAGCCAGCAGGATCTCAATTCGGACGTCAACGCGATCGCCGCCAGCGCCGAGTACCAGTGCTACCTCAACTCCCAGGAGTACCTGTCGTCGAACGGGACCGCGCAGCTGCCGCCCGTCGTGGGTGCCGGCACGGGGCAGTACGTCGGGGACCGCCCGACGGCCACCACCGCCTTCGTGGCGAACTATCTCGAGACCAAGATCGGACACCAGCTCGTCCTCCAGCTGGCGGACGAGCGCCACGTCAGCGTGACCCAGGCCGAGCTGACGACGGCCCGGGCCAACCTCACCGGGCAGATCTCGGAGGTGATGTCCGAGATCCTCCAGACCCAGCAGGGCCAGAACGTGCGCTACGGCTGCACCCTGACGGGGCAGGCGCTCACCGGACAACAGGTGCTGAGCACCCTGCCGTCCTCGTTCGTCGACGAGCAGGTGCAGTTCGTCGCCACCGCCACGGCGCTGCAGGAGGATCTCGCCGGCGTCGGCTCCAGCGCATCGGAGCTGGAGGCCTACTACCACGCGCACGGTGCGCAGTTCGACACGGCCTGCCTGACCGCGGCCGTCTTCTCCAGTCAGGCCGCCGCGCAGGCGGCTGCGGCGCAGGTCGCCTCCGGCACCCCCTTCGCGACCGTGGCGTCCAACACCAGCAGCAGCGGGGGCGGAGCCCAGGGCTGCGACGTCCTGTCCGACCTGGTGTCCAAGCTGCCGCCCGAGGCTGATCTCAAGAGCCTGGCGACGGGCGCGATCTCGGCACCCATCAACGACAACGGGACGTACCTCCTCCTGCAGATCACGTCGCGCACGCCGACGCCGTACCGCACGGCGCAAGCGGCCGTGGCAAACGTCGTCCAGCAGGCGGGATCGACGGCGACCCAGAAGGCGCTCACCACGGACGAGCGGAGGTCTTCTGTGAGCGTCAACCCGCAGTACGGGGTGTGGGTGCCCGCCAACGCATCGGTGCTCACGCCGCTGACGCCTGAGCCGACGGACGTGCTCAACGCCACGGCGAACGTCGGCCGTGTCGCACCGGCCTCGGTCTCGGGCTCGGCTTCGACCATTCCATCCGGCGGCTGACCGTGCCGCGGCGCCGCCCCCACGTCACGGTGGTGGGCCTCGGGCCGGCCGGCGCCGACCTCCTGGGCCCGGGCGTCGCCGACCTGTTGGTCGCCGCGCCCGGGCGGGCCTACCTCCGCACGGCCCGCCACCCGGCGGCGGCCCGCTTCGAAGGGTTGCCGGCCTTCGATCACCTCTACGAGGCCGCGGCGACCTTCGACGAGGTCTACGCCGGGATCGTCGAGGCCCTCGTGGCAGCGGCGGTCGAGAGCGCGCCCGAACCGGTCGTCTACGCCGTGCCGGGATCGCCGCTCGTGGCCGAGCGCAGCGTCGACCTGCTGCGGGCCGACGGCCGGGTCGAGGTGACCACACAGCCCGCCCTCTCCTTCCTGGATCTGGCCTGGGTCGCTCTGGGCGTCGACCCACTGGCCGAGGGGGTGCGCCTGGTCGACGCCGGCGCATTCGGGTCCGTGGCGTCGGGAGAAGGTGGCCCGTTCCTCGTGGCGCAGTGCTGGTCGCGCCACCTGCTCTCCGAGGTGAAGTTGAGCGTGCCCGACGACGACGGTCTGACACTGCCGCGGCCCGTCCTGTTGCACCACCTCGGGCTCGACGACGAGGTGGTGGCCGCGGTCGACTGGTGGGACCTCGACCGCACCGTCGAGCCCGACCACCTCACGTCGCTGTACGTGCCGGGGGCGCTGCCTCTCGACGTGCGGACGGCCGGCCAGGAGATGGCCCGCCTCGTCGCTCTCATGGACACCCTGCGGGAGCGCTGCCCCTGGGACCGGGCCCAGACGCACGGCTCGCTGATGCCCCACCTCGTCGAGGAGACCTATGAGGTGCTCGACGCGCTGGGGGAGGTGGACCGGCCGGAGGCCGACGCCGACGCCTACGCCCACCTCGAGGAGGAGCTGGGCGACCTGCTGTTCCAGATCGTCTTCCACGCCCGACTGGCCGACGAGGCCGGGTATTTCGACCTGGCCGGCGTGGCGAATGGCGTGCACGACAAACTCGTCCACCGCCACCCGCACGTCTTCGGGGACGTCGACGCCGACAGTGCGGACCAGGTCGTCGCCAACTGGGAGTCCATCAAGAAGAGCGAGAAAGGCCGCAGCAGCGTCACCGAGGGCATCCCCGCCGCGCTGCCGGCCCTGATGCTCGCGACCAAGCTGGCGCGCAAGGCGCGCGCCGTCGGCCTGGAGCCGGATGACGCAACGGCACGGGAGACCGCGGACACGCTGGCGACGCTCACCCGCCGTGCCGAGGGCACCGACCCGCAGTCCGACGACCCGTTGTCGACCGACACCGCTGATCTCCATCGGGCGTTGGGCGAGCTCCTCTTCGCCGTGGCCAACCTGGCCCAGCGCCTCGGCGTGGACGCGGAACAGGCGCTGCGCGACCGTGCTCTGTCGTTGCGCGCGGACATCCGTGCGGTCGAAGGCGTCCCCGAACCCCAGGTGGGCAACCGCTAATCTTGTGCCCCGGTGTCCCACCAGGGGCGACACCCAAGGAGAGAAGTCGTGAGCACCATTGAGCACGTGATCGGGCGCGAGGTCCTCGACTCCCGCGGCAACCCGACCGTGGAGGCCGAAGTGTTGCTCGACTCCGGTGCGCGTGGCCGGGCCATCGCACCGTCCGGCGCCTCTACGGGCATCCGCGAAGCGGTCGAGCTGCGCGATGGCGGAGACCGCTTCTCGGGCAAGGGTGTGCTGCGCGCCGTGGCGCACGTCAACGGTGAGATCGCGGATGCCGTCTGCGGGCTCGACGCTCTCGACCAGCGAGCGGTCGATCACGCCATGATCGATCTCGACGGCACGCCGGACAAGGGCCGGCTCGGCGCCAACGCGATGCTGGCCGTCTCGCTGGCCAGCGCCAAGGCCGTGGCGGACGACCTGGAGGTCCCGCTCTACCGCTCCATCGGCGGGGCCAACGCCCACGCGTTGCCCGTGCCGATGCTGAACGTGTTGAACGGCGGTGCCCACGCCAACAACTCCATCGACTTCCAGGAGTTCATGCTGATGCCGGTGGGCGCGGCGTCCTTCAGCGAGGCATTGCGTTGGGGCACCGAGACCTACCACGCGCTGCGGACGCTCCTGGCCGAGCGGGGCATGTCGACGGCGGTGGGCGACGAGGGGGGCTTCGCGCCCGACCTGCCGCAGAACGAAGATGCCGTCAAGCTGCTGCTGGAGGCCATTGAGCGGGCGGGCCGGGTGCCCGGGGACGAGATCGCGCTGGCGCTCGACCCCGCCACCAGCGAGCTGTGGGACGACGGGGTCTACGTGCTGGCGGGGGAGGGCCGAACGCTCAGCCCGGCGGAGCTGGTCGACTACTGGGTCGAACTGGCCGACCGCTACCCGATCGTGTCGATCGAAGACGGCATGGCCGAAGAGGATTGGGACGGCTGGGCGGCCTGCACGAAGGCGCTGGGCGGGCGGGTGCAGCTGGTGGGCGACGACATCTTCGTCACCAACGCCGAGATCCTGGAACGGGGCATCCGTGAAGGGGTGGCCAATGCCATCCTCGTCAAGCTCAACCAGATCGGCACGCTCACCGAGACCCTCGACACCGTGGCACTGGCCAACGGCGCCTCGTACGCCGCGGTGATCTCGCACCGTTCAGGGGAGACCGAGGACACGACGATCGCCGACCTGGCCGTGGCGGTCAACGCAGGGCAGATCAAGGCGGGCGCGCCGGCCCGTTCCGACCGCGTGGCCAAGTACAACCAGTTGCTGCGGATCGAGGAGGACCTGGGCGAGTCGGCGAGCTTCCCCGGACTGGCGGCACTGTCGGGCAATGGAGAGGCCCGGCATGGCGCGGGCTAGCCGGAAGAAGGCACCGCGCCGGGCCCGCGCCACCAAGGCGGCCAACGCCGGCGGGAAGGTTGGGTCGGTCGGGCGGGCGCGCCTGGCCTTCCTGGGCGCGATCGTGGCATCCGCCATCATCCTCTTCGCCTGGTTCCCCGCCAGCTCCCTCCTCAGCCAGCGGTCCAACCTGGCCGGCACGGAGGCGCAGCTGGGAGCGCTGCACAAGCAGGACGCGGCACTGGCGCAGGAGAACAAGAACCTCAGTGATGCCGGCGAGATCGGGCGCATCGCCCGGGAGCAGTACCAGTTGGTCAGCCCGGGCCAGCAGGCCTATGAGGTCCTGCCGCCCTCCGGGGCGCCGACCGCCGGCACCCCGTATGCCGGAGACCCGGGGTCGGACGGTCCGGTGACCCCCTCCGCGACGCCCGAGCTCCCGCCCGGTGGCGTCACGACGACCACGACACCCACCACCTCGACCACGCGCGCCTGACGGCACGCACGCGGCCTCCGCCTCGACCTCATCGGGTGGCTTGCTGTCGCGGATGGCGCACGCCCTCGAATTCTGGCGTTGACCCCCGAGGTGGGCGCCGGCCCGGCGCAGGCAGGCGATGACGAGGTGGTGGCGCTGCTGCTCGGCCGTGACCCGGGTGGAGCATTCACCGTCGTGGTGCGGGGTGACGACGGCCGGCCGGTGGTCATCGCCAACGAGCCATTCCTGCGCGACGGGACGCCGATGCCGACGCGTTACTGGCTGGTGGATCCCGAGGTGCGAGCTCGCGTGGGCCGGCTCGAGGCAGCGGGCGGGGTGCGGGAGGCGGAGGCGCAGGTGGATGCCGGGGCCGTGGCCGACTGCCACCGTCGGTACGCCGAGGAACGCGACGCGCTGATCCCCTCTGATTGGACCGGGCCGCGCCCAGGCGGGGGTGTGGGCGGCACACGCCAAGGGGTCAAGTGCCTCCACGCCCATGTGGCCTGGTGGCTGGCCGGCGGTGACGACGCGGTTGGGGCGTGGGCCGCGGACCGCCTCGGGTTGAGGCGGCCGGAGGACTGACCACGGGCGCTCTGTGATACTCGGCGCCATGACAGACGGCGGTGCGCTCGCTGCGGTCGACTGCGGCACGAACTCCACGCGCTTGCTTGTGGTGGGACCGTCGGGTGACGTGCGTGCCCGGGAAATGACAATCACCCGCCTCGGCGAGGGCGTCGACGCGACCCACCAATTGCGACCCGACGCGCTGGAGCGGACGTTTGCCGCCTTGCGGGTCTACCGGTCCATCATGGATGCCGAGCATGTCGGCCGGGCACGTCTCGTCGCCACCTCGGCCGTCAGGGATGCCGTCAACGGTGAGGACTTCCTGCTGCCCGCAGCCGACATCATCGGTACGCCGGCAGAGCTCCTCTCGGGACGTGAGGAGGGGCGCCTGTCCTTCGCGGGTGCCACGGGCGACCTGCCGGCGGCACCCGGCCAGGTCGTCGTCCTCGACATCGGTGGGGGATCCACGGAGATCGTGACCAGGTCTGCGGGAAAGATCCTTTCGGTGTCGCTCGACATCGGCTGCGTCCGGCTGACGGAGCGCTACCTGCACAGCGACCCGCCCACGCCGGGGGAGGTCGCCGCGACGGTGCAGGCCGTCGACGCGGAGCTGGAACGTGCCCGAGAAGTGATTCCGCTGCTGGCCGACCTCGGCCCAGCTGGACGGCTCGTCGGCCTGGCCGGCACCGTCTCGACGTTGGCCAGCCTGGAACTTGGGCTGGCCGAATACGACAGGGACCGGATCCACCATGCGGTCCTCCCGTTGGAGGCCGTGGAGCGGTGGTGCGACGTCCTGGGCGAGGAACCGGTGGCCGAGCGTGCACGCCGGCCAGGGCTGCCGCGCGGGCGCCAGGACGTGATTTTCTCTGGCGCCCTCGTGCTCCGGGAAGTGATGCGCCGGTTCGGTCTGCAGGAGTGCATCGTGTCGGAATCGGACATTCTCGATGGCCTGGTGATGTCCCTGCGGGAGCCCGCACCGAGATCCTGAAGGCCAGTTGGCGAAGTTGAACCTGCTGTAGGATGCACCGGCAATGCCTCGTCGGGAAGGGCTCGCGGCCGATGACTGGGACGCGCACTGGGATAGCTTTGGATCTGCGGCTCGCAGCAATCCCGCGGTCTCGTATCGACAGAGACTGATCCTTTCGACGATGAAGGGATGTTCCCCGGACTCCAGAATCGTCGACATCGGCAGCGGGCTTGGTGAGTTGGCTGTTCTGCTCGCAAAAGAATTTCCCGAATCTGAAATTCGCGGCTTGGAGTACAGCTCTGCGGGAGTGGCGCAATCTCGCGAGACGGCGGCCGGCGCTCGTATCGGGGCCAGGCTGTCCTTCAACCAGAGGGACCTGCTTCGCCCTCTGGACTTGGAGGACTCAGAGCGCCACTGGGCCACCGTCGCAATATGCTCCGAGGTGCTGGAGCACGTTGACTCACCGAACGTCCTGCTGGCGAATGCAATGGACTATCTGACGCCTGGGTGTCAGGTCATTGTCACCGTTCCGGGCGGACCTCGCACCGCGTTCGACAAGCATATTGGCCACCGAAAGCACTTCACCGAACAGTCGCTGAGAGACCTGCTTGACACCTCGGGGTTCGAAGTCCTCAAGGTTCGCCGGGCGGGGTTTCCGTTCTTCGACCTCTACAAGTTGGTCCTTCTTCTCCGCGGCAAGGCGCTTATTGCCGACTTCGACGAGGGCGGCTCGGCACCGCCATCGCGGCTGGCGAGCGCGATGCTGCGGTTCTTCGACAGAGCGTTCCACTGGAACTTATCGTCCAGCCCGTTCGGCTGGCAGCTGATCGCGGTGGCCAGGCCGAAGCCGGCGCGTTGAGGGAGGCGACACCAGGGCGACAACCAGGCCCCCTCGCACGCACGGTGGCCTTGGCTCGTACGCAGCTCGGCGGGCGGCTGCTCCGATACTCCGCCGTCTCGATCACTTCGTTGGCCCTCAGCGAGGCGCTGCTCGTGTCCTTCAACGGTGGACTGGGATGGGGCGCCGTCAAATCGAGCACGGTCGCAACAGGGCTCGCGACCATCCCGGCCTACTTCCTGACCCGGCAATGGGTGTGGAACCGCAGCGGTCGAAGCCATCTCCGGAAAGAGGTGCTGCCATTCTGGGTCATTGCCATCGTCGGCTGGCTATTTGCGACCCTTGCCGTCAAATTCGCCGAGGATCGTACGAAGGAGTCGCACGTGCACGGAGCTTCGAGCGTCGTCATCGTCGCGGCAGCGTACGTCTTTGCCTACGGCGTCCTGTGGGTCGGGAAGTTCGCGCTCTTCAACAAGGTTCTCTTTGTCGGTCCACGCGGGGACGCCCGTCAGGGCGGCCCGCCGGCTCCCGGTGCGAGCAGCAGGTCCAGCTCGGCCAGCCCGTCGGGGGACCCAATCTCGTAGAAACGCTCGGTGGCCACGAAGGCACCGAGCCGGCCCTGCCCGCTGAGGGTCGTGAAGAAAGCAGCGAGATCGTGGCGTTCTCCGGGGGGGATGAGCTCACGCACGACGTCCGCCTGCAGAACGGACAATCCGTAGTCGATGAAGAGCATGTCGTGCGGCGGATCGGGGCATCCCTTCTCGTATTGGACGACCACGTTGTCGGCGCAGACAGCGTTACTGGCGTCCCACCTCCCGTCGTTCTCGTAGACCGTCATGAGGGCGGGCAGGCCGACCACCTCGTAGGCGGCCTGAACTTCGGGCAATGCCACCTGGAGGTACGAGTCTCCGTAGAGCACGAAGAAGGAGTCTCCCAGCGCCCCTTGGTCGACGGCCAAGCGGACTGCGCCGCCTGTGCCGCGCAGGCTGTCACCATCCTCCACGTAGGTGACCGCCAAGTGCCACGCAGCGCCGTCTCCCACGAAGGCCCGTATCTGATGACCGAGGTGCCCGGTGCTGAGTACGACATGGTCGACCCCCTGGTCGGTCAGCCACGACAGCTGCCAGTGCACGAAGGGCCGTCCAGCGACCGGCAACATCGCCTTGGGGACGGTCGGGTCGTGCGCCCGCATGCGCGTCCCCAGGCCGCCGGCGAGGATCAGGCACTGCACGTCTGCGAGTGTGCGATCAGTCGCGCACGAGCACCACGGAACCGTCGTGCTCGAAGGTAAACGGGACCTCGATCAGCCCCTCGCGCGCCATAGCTGCGCGGAGGTCGTCGTGGGCCTTGGTGTAGAAGAGAAGGAAGCCCCCGGCCCCGGCACCCACCAGCTTGCCCCCGATGGCGCCGTGGGCCAGGCCGGTCTCGTACCACCGGTCGATGTGCTCGTTCGACATCGCATCTGATCGCCGTCGCTTGTGTTCCCAGTGCTCGTTCAGCAACGCGGCGAAGCCGGCCGTGTCACCGCTCTCGAGGGCAGTCTTGCTCTTCAAGCCCAGTTCCTTCACGAAGTGGAGGTTGTCGAGCATCGACTGCTCGCCCTCTTGCGAGCGTGTCTTCTGTTCGGTCAGCACTGTGTGCGCGTCGCGGGAGTAGCCCGTGAAGAACATGACAAGGTTCTCTTCGAGGTCGCGCAGAGTCTCGTTTGACACCATGAGTGGAGAGACGTGGACCTGGCCCTCGGTGGTGAATTCGAAGCAGTTCAGTCCACCGAAAGCGGCGATGAACTGGTCCTGTTTGCCGACGGGTTGATGCAAGCGGTCTATCTCAATGTGGCAAGCCTCCTCGGCCAGGTTGGCCGGGGTGGTGTGCCGCCGCCGAAAGGCGTACATGGCCCGGAGCAGGCCAACGGTGAAGGAACCCGACGAGCCGAGGCCGGTGCCCGCGGGGATGTCAGCCACGCTGACCATCTCGATGGCAGGCTCGACATCATGCAGGGAGAAGGCCTCGCGGATGATGGGATGAGCGATGTCGCGGACCTCCGTGACTCGCTCGATGGCGGAATATTTGAGGAAGTAGTCGTCGGTGAAGGTCCGGTTCAGCGTGATGTAGACGTACTTGTCGATGGCGCCGGAGATCAGCATCCCACCGAAGCGCTCGTAGAAGGACGGGAGGTCGGTGCCGCCACCGCCGAGGGTGATGCGCAGAGGGGTCCGGGTGATGATCATGGCGAATACTAGAGGACGAAGCCCGATTCCCGAGCATCCGTGTGGAACATGCGCACGGTATCGAGCGAGAGGTCGTCGAGGTTCCGGCCGAGCATCGGGAGCTTGCGGATGAGGTCGTTCGTCATGGTGATGATGTGGCAGCCGACCGATTCCGCCTGGCGCAGGTTGAGCACTTCGCGCGGGCTCGCCCACAGGAGCCGTTGGGCGGGTTCGTCACCGAGGATCTCACGTGCCGCGGCCATCAGGGGGACCGGGTCCCGCCCGGTGTCGGCCACGCGGCCGGCGAACACCGAGACAATGGCCGCCCGGGTTCCGGCCAGCGCCTCATGAACCATCTCGACCTGCGGGAGCGAGAGGATGGCGGTGACGTTGAGCGCCAGCCCGTCGGCAGTCAGGTCCGAGATCAGCGCGGCAGCAGACTCCCTGCGCGTGTTGGTGACGGGGATCTTGACGAAGACGTTGCCGCCCCAGCCGGCGATGCGACGGGCCTGGCGACCCATCTCGTCGAATTCGTCGGAGAACACCTCGAAGGACACAGGCTTGTCGACGACCACGTCGAGCACCTTGCGGGCGAAGCCCTCGTAGTCGTCCACCCCGGACTGACGCATGAGCGTCGGATTGGTGGTGAAGCCCGAGATCAGAGGATCAGCAGCCAGGGCCACGATGGTCTCGAAGTCGGCCCCGTCGCCGAAGATCGCGATGCCATATTCAGGAGGCACGGGGCACCCTCGCCGAGTGAGTCATGATCCACCCTTCCGCTTGGCTCAGACCAGCGACGATCGCGTCCGGTCCCACCGGCTGTTTCTCGTCGTAGCCCCGGTTCACGAACACCGTACGGCACCCGGCCCGCTGGCCGGCTTCGACGTCGCGCCAGCGGTCACCGACCATGTAACTCCGGTGGAGGTCGAGATTGAGGTCGGACGCGGCCTGCAGGAGGAGGCCGGGCCGGGGCTTCCGGCACGCACAGTCGGCAGCATCGTCATGGGGACAGAGATACACCGCGTCCAGGGTGATCTGGCACCGCAGGCGGGCGTGGATCTCCTCGATCACCACCGGGTCGGCGGTGCCGCGGGCGATGTCGGGTTGATTGGTCACGACGACCAGGACGAACCCGGCCTGGGAGAGACGACCGCAGGACTCGGGTACCCCGGGAAGGATGCGCAGCTCGTCGAACGAGGAGGGGGGATGGGGGCGATCCTCGCGTACCACCGCCTCGTTCAGGACGCCGTCGCGGTCCAGGAACACGCAGGGACGCCCGGCGGTGGAAAACATATCTCGACAAACTTACCCTCCCGGATGGCGGCGAGCGGTGAGTCCATCGAGGGGTGCAGGGGTGGGCGATCGTGGCGCTGGACCAGCCCAAGGCGCCCATGTGATCGGTCTTGATGCGGACGACCGGCACATCACCCTTCCAGCCCCGATCGCCGCCCGTGTACTCGAGCTCGACCGAGGTCGACCCCGTGACCGCAAAGGCCGGGTCGGCTGATGGAGTCGTGGCCGGCAGGACATCATCACCCGAACCCTGCAAGTTCCGGACTACGTCTCAGAATGGTCTGGGATACCTGACTGATCTACCGGGGTCCGATGCCGCCAAGCTTCGAGAAGTAAAACGCCCGTGACCATCAACCCGATGATGAATGCAAGCCACGCGAGGAGGATATGTGGAGGCTCGAATGTGAAGGTGACTACCGATCGTCCCTTCGGCACCCGGACGGCTTGAAAGAGCTTTCCATGAGCGACAACTTGGGTGGACCGACCATCGACGGATGCCTGCCAACCCGGCATGTACAACTGCCGGCGGATCAGTGTCACCGGACGATCGCAAGAGATGGTGACGCTTGATATCGCGGCATCTTTGAGTTGGCAGCCTCCGCCAGTCGTCGTATACATCGGTGCGGAATGGGGGACCAGGTAGATCGTGCCAAGGGAATCCGAGAATACGATCCGCAATCCCGCACTCCTCACAAATGCAGAGGGGAATGCATCGCCCTGAGGTGCGACGACATATTTCACCCCAGCAGCCTGGTAGGCCTTGAGGTGATCCATGAATTCCTCTGCCACGGTTGGAGCGCCCGGAGCTTGCCAAAAGTCCGCGCCGGTGAAGTTGTAGTACGAAGCGGAAGGATCTAAAGAGGATACGAGGTAATGTCCCCATTTTTTTGGAACGGGAATATCAATGACGTCGGCCGAAGAGATCCCAAAGTACGAGCCGTAGTTAGGCGCTATCGGTCCCAGTGTGAAGAACGTGTTGGTTCCGACATGCTTTTGAAGGTACTTCACAGGCTGAATATCGATTGTCACATTGCGCGGCGATGAAAACTGAGGGACGACATACATAGCCAACGCATCGACGGCCACTAAGAGCACGAGAATCATTGCGGCCCGCCGCCGGTACTTGACGAGCAGCGCGACCAAACCGACTGCGACAACCATCATCGCTCCCCAAACGATCGAGAGGGAAGACCACCAGACGCCGTCGGGTGCGTGGTTGATAGCGCGTACAACCGAAGCTGCATTCACATAGGTGAGGCCTACGATGATCAAACCAATTGATGTCGCGATGACGACGCGCCGTCTCGAAATTTGCAATCGCGCAATATCGTCGATCGCAAGTCCCGACAGAATCGCGAGGCTCAATTCCCAGGTAGGTGATGCGTACCGCTCAAAACCCAGCCACGAACCGGGAAGGATGTCAATGAGGTGAACTGACGGTGGAAATCCAAAGAGGCGTGTGACGTAGAGCAAGACCCACGCGGCCAAGAAAAGCCGGAGAACCCTGTGTCGGGCTCCGAATATCCCGACGATAGCCAGAACGATCAGGGTTGTGTCGACGTATCCACCGGCGTAATCCCATGATCGGGCAACGATGTTCGCTTTGTCATAGGGGCTGAAGGCTCCGATTGGCCCGAACAAATAGGGAAGAACCTGGGTCGAGAGCAGTGCATGAGGAGCGACGAATGAGTTGTCACCGGGCGCCGCAGCAGGCGCGATTGCATTCGGCAGATAGTCGACGAAGGAGATGAGCAGCGGGGCTGAAAGAAGGACGCCCACGAGGCCGCCCCACGTAAGTTTCAGAAGAAAGCGGGCCGCAATTCGGAGCTGCCGAAGTTGAACTGCCCGCACAAGGACCCATGTCCCGATGAATGGTATGAACCAATAGAGCTCCGACGGAAATCCCCCGTATATCGCAAGAGCAAGGCCAATGGATACGAGTATCCAACCAAATTTCCTGTTGTTGGCTGTCGCATCGAACGCGTGCTCCACTCCCAGGAGGATCAATGGCAGGAAGCAAACTGGATTTATGGTGGCGTGGGATAGCCATGAGTAGGTCCCATTCACAGAAAATGCCAAGGCAGCCGCGAGGGCACCAGCACGGAATACTGTGAACCTTCTGACGAAAAAGTACGTTGATATTCCAGCCGTGAATTCAAGGGCCATCACCATGTAGAGATGGCCATTGGCCAATGCGAGCAGGGGGGTGAGAGGGAAGAGTGCTGCTGAGCCCAGCTCTCCTGCCAGCGGACCGCCTAGGCCTTCGTAGGGATTCCACCAAGGCACGTGCCCGTGGAGGATGCTCATCGCGGCGAGATGACCGAGACCCTGTGTGATCCATCCGACGCTCGGATCGATGGTGTTCTGTCCTGGCAAGTAGGAAGGCGTGGACGAAGTCGTGAGGCCGGACAGCCAGTTGATCGGGTTCTCGTCGAGGATCTTCGTCAGGATCAGGCCGTTGGCGAGGACAACTCCGAGTGCGATCGCAATGAGGGGAAGAGTGTTCGGCCTGCTGGAATCGAATCCGCGAAGGCGCGACCAGAACACCCATGGACCGTGCGCTCTGGCATGGCGCGGGAATGTGGTTGATGGGGCTTCCGAGGGTTGAAGGACCCTCAGGTCGCCCTGGTCTGGCGGTGTCAAAGCGGGATCAGTATGTTCTGCGATCTGGGGTGGAAGCGTGGCAAGGCTGCAGATTCTTGAGATTCTGGTTCTGTCTCGATCGGGGTCCGCTGTCCACGCTGACATTCTGGCCTATTGGTGGCCAACTCATATGGTCACCTGAGGGGGATGCGGCGCCCGTCGAGCATGTTCAGGCCTGGAGTAGGCTCAGAGGCCGACGAAGAGGGCGAAGTCAGGAAACAAGCGGCGGCTGTTTCTGATGGCGAGCGTCGCATTGCGCTTCAGCAGGCTCTGTAGGCAGGCTCTGTAGGCCAACTGGCCCGTGAGAATGAATGCAGAAGGCCCGATGGCTGGCGTGCAATGTGTCCCATGCCGATCCAGCAATGGCGAGCTCAAATCGAAATTCACGACATGACTTTAGAAACCGCATCGACCGCCGGGCCCGTTGTTCAGACGCGTGACCCATCAGATGTCCGTACGCCGACATCAACGCGGGTCGACAGCCTTGCAGCCACGAGACGAGTGGTCGCGACCTTCGGGCTTTCTGCTTTGTTCCGTTCGTCCACCCGACGCGGATCATGTACGAAGATTTGACAATTGAGAAGGTTGAGGAATCGCATGTCTAGCGAGAGTCGCACCGAGATCACCTTCAGCGAGAGGTTTATCTCGGAGGTCACGACCGTTCTGGAGGCAACCGACCAAGAGTCGATTGAACGCTGCGCCGTTGGTCTGGGTGCAGTCCGGGACCGGGGCGGCAGGTTGTTCATCCTTGGGGTAGGTGGCTCGGCTGGCCATGCCTCGCACGCAGTCAACGACTTTCGAAAGATCTGTGGGATTGAGTCATATGCGCCCACCGATAACGTCTCTGAACTGACGGCTCGGACCAACGACGATGGTTGGGAGACGACGTTCAGCGAATGGTTGCGAGGTTCGAGGCTTGAGAAGCGCGACGGCGTTCTTGTCTTTTCCGTTGGCGGTGGTGACTCAGAGAGCGGGGTATCGGTCAACCTCGTCCGGGCGCTCGAGCTGTCCAAGGGGATCGGCGCTTCAATCTTCGGCATCGTTGGCCGCAATGGTGGCTTTACTTCCCAGGTTGCCGACGCCTGTGTCGTTCTTCCCCCGCTTTATCCCGAACACGTGACCCCGCTCACAGAGGGTCTTTGCGCAGTGGTCTGGCACCTGCTGGTGAGTCACCCGGCCCTCGCCGTCAACTCGACCAAATGGGAGTCGATCGAATGACCGAGCAACGTGCAGACCTTCTCCGGCGAGTCTTCATTGTGGGTGGTGCCGGGTTCATCGGAAGTCACTTCACCGACCGACTGCTGGAGCGAGAGGACATCGAGGCCCTTACGATCTTCGACAACTTTTCATCCGGTCGCGAGTGGCACATCGACGACCACACAACCGACAGTCGCTTCAGCGTGGTCAGGGGTGACGTCGGCGATCTTTCCGCATTATCCGAAGCGATGTCGGGTCACCAAACCGTCATTCATCTCGCATCGAACCCCGATATTGCTCGCGCCATGACCGAACCGGCTATCGACTTTGCTGAAGGGACTCTGCTCACCCACCATGTGGTCGAGGCGATGCGGCTGACGGGAGCGAGGCGGATCCTCTACGCCTCTGGAAGTGGGATCTATGGAGACCTGGGGGAAGTTGAGGGAACCGAGGACTACGGTCCCCTGATCCCTGTGTCGACTTACGGTGCGAGTAAGCTCGCTGGAGAGGCGCTCATATCTTCATACTGCTTTATGTTCGGATTGACGGGCTGTGTGTTTCGGTTCGGAAACGTGGTCGGACCTCGGCAGACACACGGAGTGGGATTCGACTTCGTTCGTCGATTGGATGATGATTCTTCGCGACTGGAGATTCTTGGAGACGGACGGCAATCCAAGTCCTATGTCCACGTCAGTGACGTCGTGGAGGCCGTTCTGTTGGCGGCCGAACATGCCCCATTGCCGTTCGCTGCCTACAACGTCGCTACCGGTGATTACATCACGGTCCGAGAAATCGCCGAGCTGGCGGCGGAGGTGGTGGGAATCGCGCCAGGTGTCACTGAATTGGTGTTTTCGGGGGGAGATCGCGGCTGGAAGGGCGATGTACCGATCGTCCGGTTGAGCACCGAGCGCATCCGCCAACTGGGTTGGGAGAACCGCCTCGACACTCGTCAAGCCTTGCGGGCGTCGCTCGAGGCCATGCTGGTCGAGAACCGAGCGGGGAGACTGACCTGAGCATCACCACGGGCCTGCTTGCATCCCGCAGCCTTCCTTGAGCACCACAACTTGCCCCGCAGTCAAGGAGTGCGCTGATTGGGCGAGGTCACGCTGCGTGCCGATCAGACCTTCGGTGCATAGTGCGGCCCAGGCAGATCCGGTATCAGTTCTGAGGCTTTGAGATCACCGGTATCGGGGCCGTATTGGATGCCGGTCGCGTGGAGGAGGAGAGTAAAGCAGAAGCCCGAGAACCCGATGATCATCAGGAGCACCCCTGTCACTCCGAGATGGTCGATCCAGCTCGCGGGGGAGGGGAGTCGCTGGTCGTGCGTCAGGTAGTACACCACCACAATGACCCCTGGGATGAAGCCGACGATGAAGATGAGGGCGCTCACGCCCATGGCCCTCGTGTAGCGGAATACGTCGGACCACCGGCGCCGCGCTCGGCCCGAATGATCGCTGAAGATCTGGGCCAACACCCCGAAGAAGAAGCTTTGCAGTCCGAGAACGCTCAGGGTGAGCCCGAAGAGCATCCAGTAGAGACTCAGCGTCACGGACCCGATCACGATGGGACCAAAACTCAGGGGAAGGGTCAACACCAGCCCGAGAATCATGATGATCAGTCCGGGCTTGAGCATGAAGTATTCGGCGCGGTAGATGAACATGGCGCGCAGATTGATCCAAGCTGCCTGAAATGGGCTGAACCAGCCTGCCCGTTTGTGGTGTGAGAGCCTGCCGTCCCTGTCCTTGTAGAAGGTGACGGGGACCTCAACGGTACGGAGGTTCAGCCGCACAGCCTTGAGCACCATTTCTGAGGCGTACTCCCACGACTGCGAGGTGAGACCGATCCGGATCAGCGCATCCCGGGTCATCGCCCTCATGCCGCAGTGGATGTCGCTGAAGTCGCTCCCGTAGATCCTGTTGAGAATGGAGGTGGTCAGCGGCGTGCCGAAGTACCGATGAAGGGGCGGCATGGCACCATCCTCGATGGACCCTAGCCATCGAGAACCCATGGCGAACTCGTAACCCTCGCGGAGCTTCTCAATGAAGAGACCGAGCTGCCGGAAGTCATACGTGCAATCGGCGTCTCCCATGACGACGTAGCGTCCCCGTATGTACGGGATCGCATCGATGTACGCCCGTCCCAGGCCGCGTTTTGGGGTGCTCAGCACCCGGGCACCTGCGGCAACGGCCAGTTCGGGGGTTCGGTCGGTCGAGCTGTCGATGATGAGGATCTCGCCCTGGGCGCCGATTCGCCGCAGACCCTCCTTGCACCAGGCGACAAAGACCGTGATGGTCATCTCCTCGTTCAACGCCGGCACCACGATGGAGACCTCTGGCTCGGAGACATCGTCCTCGGGCACGAGGAGGCTGACGTCGGCAGTCACGGCGTCCTCATGACCGAACGTGTCCGAGGCGTCCTGCGTTCCATCGGGAGAGGGTACAAGGGACGACGACGCTGGTGGGATTACTCACTCGCCACTCCGATCGGTTGCCGAGCGAGCCGCAGCCGGGCTTCGAATGCCCTGGCCAGGACCGGCCACGGAGCGATACTGGTGAGCCGGCTCGTCCGGTGTACGCCGAGGGTCCGGAGCGCCTTGGCCCGGTACAAGTCGGTCCAGCCAGTGCCGAATCCGGGATATTCGGCCACGAATCCCGTCTTGCCCAGGGCTACCGCCAAGCTCCCGGGCTCGAACAAGGAGATGTGCACCTCGGGCATGATGTAGCGCCATTCCGAAAGCTTGCGACGGTACGGCTCTGCGTTGCCGGTGGTGAGAAAGAGGATTCCACCGGGTTTCAGCAACCCTCGCATCCTACGGAGCTCCCCCAGGGGATCGATTGCATGCTCGATCACTTCGATGGCAGTGATGACATCGAACGTTCCGGCGAGGTTCGGGAGATCCTGCACTCCGAGGTGCGGGATGTCCGTTTCGACGAGCCGCTGGACGCTCCAACCCTGTTCGAAGCCCACGGCGCGCGGTATCCCGTGGCCTCTGAGAAATTGCACGAGTCCACCGACCCCGCACCCGTAGTCCAGCCAGTTGGTGGCGTCAGTCACGGCTGCGATCCGCTGTACGCACGTCAAGACGCCGCGCCACTCGTACTTTTGTGTGGTTCTGTCCGGATCTGCCAGGGCTGCAATGTAGTCGACGTGGGGATCAACGCCGCGACCCTCGTAGTAGTCGTTGTCGTAGATGAGGTCGTAGTCGAGCCATGGGTCAACAACGCATACGAATCCGCACCGTGGGCACCGTCCGATCGTGAACGATCTCTGCGCGAACTGCCCATAGCGGTGCCCAACTGTGTCGACGGGCGACCCGCAGATCCTGCAAGGTGACCCGGATATGGATTCCGCAGCGAGCTCAGGCATGTCTTGGCAGGTGCTCCTGGGTTGTCGCCGCGCCGAGGCGACGCATCAGTGGGCGCAGCACAACGCAGCAAGCTCCTCTCGTTGTTCGGAAACGGTATACCGCCTCTCCGTGGTCAAACGGGGGAGCAAACGGACGCCACATGATCGCCAGGAACCACCTGATCAAACCGGTGAGCAGGCCACTCATGGAGCCCCTGACGCGGCTCCATGAGCAGGGCGATTGCGCAAACTGCATCGCCGGGGACCAAATGCCGCGGAACCTATAATACCTGGCGTGCAGGCGTCTGGAACGGTCGCGCTATCTCGGAGGGGACTGCCCTCAACCTTGGTCATCGGGTCGGGCTTCATCGGCTCTCATATCATCAGAAACCTACTTGACCAGGGAAATCACGTGAGAGCGCTGACTCGGCGGGCTCCCTCCGGTCCCACCGAGGAACTCACCAAGGGTGCCGAATTCGTCATCGGCGATGCGGGAGTCACGGCCACTCTGGCTGAGGCACTGCGGGACGTCGGTCACGTCGTCTTTGCCTTGAGCTCACTCATGCCGGGGGAGGCGGAGCAGGAGCCGCATCTCGACTTGTCGATGATTCTGCAACCTCTCCTGGAGCTCGTCGATCAACTCGGCGAGGCTTGCCGTCCATTGACGTTTCTTTCTTCGGGAGGAACCGTTTACGGACGCACGGACATATTCCCGACCCCCGAGGACGCCCCGACGGCTCCTCTGAGTGTCTACGGAATCACCAGGCTCACCGCCGAGCGATTTGTCCTCCGGTACGGAGCGATTCACGGGGTACCCGTCCGGATCTTGCGAATCGCCAATGCGTACGGTCCCGGTCAGACCGGAGCGCGAGGACAAGGGATCATCGGGACAACTCTGGAACACTGCCTCAGCGGGGAGCCGGTCGTCGTTTTCGGCGACGGAAGTGTCTCTCGCGACTTCGTTCACGTAGAAGAGATCGGCCACGCGACGGCCAGCCTCGTGAATGTCAGCGGAGGCCCCCAGGTCGTCAACATCGGAAGCGGCACTGATGTGAGCCTCACGGAGGTCCAAAAGCTGACCCAGGAGATAACGGGTCGACCTCTGGCCATTGACCGTCGACCCGGACGTGATTTCGACGTCCCTCGCGTGCAGCTCGACATTCGCGTTCTCCAGAATCTGATCGATTACCGGCCACGACCCTTCCGCGATGGCATTGCCGCAACGTGGCGTGACCTGGTGTCCCGGCACAGTGAGCAGGCAGGACACTTTCCCCTTCCAAATGTGTCGTGAGCGAACAGGGCATTAGAACCAACGGACTGACCCTCATCCTCGACCACCCTGAGGGAAATGAATTCTCGGTTCAGGGTGATCTCGTTCTTGCGGGACATCTCGAAGGCGTGGACGAGCCTGAGGCGGCCCAGGTGCGTGTCCAAGTGGCGGGAGGTCACCCCGTCACTGCGCTCGTGACGGCTACTCCCGGGGTGTCAAAGTCGGATCGTCTCGAATGGTCGGCACATGTCGACATGAGCGACATCGACCCCGGACCAGCGCTCATGACGGTAATGGCGAACGTGCGCAGGCAATACCACGTGGTTCGGCGTCACCTGCTTGTGGAGCCTTCTGTGGCGATGAGAACCGGGGGCACGGGGTTCCTCGACATCCCGGAGGATGAGTCGAACGTCGACGCCGATGTTCTTCTCGTTCGGGGCTGGTGTCTCTTCGAGGACTCGCACGTGGCCAAAGTCGAGATCTTTGTCGATGGGACGAGCGTCGGGCCGGCGCGGCTCTATGTGGACCAAATCGTCCCGACGTCACTGCATAAGGACGCAGCCGTGGCCGGATTCGAAGCCTTCGTCAACGTGGGCCACATTGCCAAGGGAAAGGGATCCCTCGTTTCTGTCGAAGTGACAAGCCTGAAAGGCGAGAGATGGTGTCACGACGGCCACCGCGTCACGTGGGTCACGGAGGATTCGTCTGAGTCTCCCGACCTCGAGCGCGCGCGTTTGCGAGACGAAGCCACCCTTGCCGCCATGCCCAACAGTCGCTCCAACGTCGTGGTCTTCACCCATGATCTGGGTTACGGCGGCGGTCAGCTTTGGCTCATGGAGCTGCTTCGCGAGTTGCGGACGCACAAAGGCATGGGATGTGTGGTGATCTCTCTGGCCGACGGGCCATTGCGACACACGCTCGAGAGCATGGGTATTCCGGTTCACGTGACGTTGCATTCCCCGATGGACCACGTCTTCGCCTACGAAGGTCGTGTTCACGAATTGGCGCTCCTGATCAAGGCGAACAACGGCGGGGTTGTCTTGGCGAACACGCTCACGGTGTTCGCCGCGATTGATGCAGCACAACGAGCACAAGTCCCCAGTCTTTGGGCGATCCACGAGAGTGTGGATCTCAAGGTCTACTGCTACATGGCCTGGGGGGCCACCGGTATCGAGCCCAGACTGAAGGAGCTGATCGCCCGCAGTTTCCATCTTCCCAAGGGACTGATTTTCGAGGCGTCGAAAACAGCAGCGCTCTTCGATGCATTGCGCTCGCCAAAGCCCAGCTACGTCGTGGACTACGGAGTCGACATCGATGAGATCGATGCATACCGCAACTCTGTCGAACGCGCCGAGTTGCGGGCTTCGGCGGGATTCGATGACACGGACAAGATCGTGCTCGTCATGGGGACATTCGAGCCACGAAAGGCCCAGGCAGCGGTTGTGGCAGCCTTCGACGAGCTCTCAGTGGTCCATGACAACCTTCATCTCGTGCTCGTCGGAGCGAACTCCAGCCCGTATTCCAAGGCCGTGGAAAACCAGATCGAACGGACCCGGAATAACAGCCGTATTCATGTCATCCCGGTCACGTCGGACATCTATCAATGGTACGAAATGTGCGATCTGTTTCTGTGTGCCTCGGACATGGAGTCGCTGCCGCGATCAATCATCGAAGCGATGGCCTTTGAATTGCCTGTCGTCTCCACCGATGTTTACGGGATTGCCGACCTCATCGATGATGGAAAGACCGGTTGGTTGACCAGAGACCGTGACTTGGAGGCCCTCGTAGGGCTGTTGCACGTGATCCTCCAGAAACCGGATAGCGAGTTGAAGCAGGTCGCGACGGCTGCGCAGACAGTTGCGCATGATCGTCATGGGTCGCAGAGCTATGGGAAGCTGATCGTCCACGCGCTCGAGGGCATGTTGGCAGACCCGGAATTCGACCTCGCAACGGTGCTCAACCCCTGGAGCGCAGAACAATCATGAGTGATACTTCACATCTCGAAGAAGAGATCCAGATGCTGCGACGCGAGAGGGAGCAGTTGGGTATGCGACTCCTCGAGCTACAGCAACGGGTTGCCGCCGCTTCCCTGGCGGAGAATCAGAAGCGAGAACGCGAGTACAACCTTGTCGAAGATGAATTTCGTACGACCATCACAGAGCTCGAGGCGGAGAACGCTGCGATTCGCGGCTCCCTCACCTGGCGTGCTTCCGAGCCGATTCGGAAACTGAGGCACCGCATCACGCGAGCTTGAGGCTCGCCGGTTCACGAACTTGCTTCAGCGTCTGCCAATGCGTGAGCTCGCGTCACCGCAGAAGCAACGGCCTTGATACGAGCATCACCCCGATCGAGATCTGGTTCGAGCTGCGCACCTTCTCCCCACTCGTTCCATGAGTTGATGAAAAGCAGCCGAGCTTCTGGATCTCCAAATCGAAATGTGTGGTCGACGATACCGTCAAGCCATCGACGAAATGCCGCCGCGTTGTCGTCGACGTAAACGGTCGAGCGATCGCCACGCCGTGGCGAGTTGTCCCATCCCGGCATCGCCGTGCGGAACCAGGTGAACTCCGGTGTTGGCTTCGCCAGTGCCCATTCCACCGTCCGGTTGTAATCAACCAGCGTTCCTTCCCATGAGGCCGCGTCGTACAGATGGGGCGATTCCGGGCTTGACGGATCAACGATGTTTGGCTCGACGGAACCGTGGGGCACGAATTCGACGGCCGAATCAAACCCGTACTTCTCGGGGTCGCGCAGGTTGAAGCTCTGGACCATCGACAGATGAAGGTCACCGATCCCAAGCTCCTGCGCCCTGTTGCGCATCGACTCGAGCGTCCGTTTCGGCTCATCGAGTAGCTCGGCCCGATAGATCAAGAAGAGTGGATTTCCCTTGACCCTCACGTAGCGGTCGTCGGACAAGTGATCCGCCAAGTCGTCGATGATCCGAGCATCACCCTGTGCTGAATGCTTCTGCTCGAGCAGAAGATCGTCATTTCCACCGTCCCAGACGCGAGACCAGCTTTCGTTTGCCCAACACAGGAAATAGCGGACCGGAAGTTCGGGATTTTCCAGAAGGCGCTGGAGCGGCTTCTCGAGCAGACGTCGACCTCCAAACCAATAGGCGTACATGCAGAAAGCGCTGATGCCGTGCTGTGACGCAAAGGCGAACTGGCGTTGCAGCATTTCCGGATCATCCAAGGAGTAGTAGCCGAACGTCCCCGGTATCTGTGGTTGCAAATGGCCGGGGTACAGCGGCCACGCGTGTTGCACCTTTGTCCATTCCGTGAATCCCTTTCCCCACCATTCATTGTTTTCGGGGATCTCATGGAACTGGGGAAGGTAGAAGGCGGCTACCTCGAGTTCGGGTGACCGCGTGACCTCGAGCCGGACGTCACCGTTCCCGGCGTACGCGTCTGTGGCCGACGCGATCATGACGGGAGCGAGAGCCCCATGCTCGTGATCGCCTCGGTGACCCGAGCACGGAATTGCCCGGCGGAGAATTGTTCGGAGCCGGTGATCAGTCGCTGGCTCAGTGCCGCCGAACCTCGCGGATCGTTCAGCAGTGACTCGACGACATCGACACATTCATCCAAGGTTCGAAAGAGTGTGTCGCAGCCAAGTTCGGTGACGACGTCCTTGGGACCACCGCCGGCAAACACCACGGGAATGCAGCCAAAGCTGGCGGCCTCCACCGGCGTGATGCCGAAGTGCTCCATCTGCTCGGGAAACTCGAGTTCATCCACGCCCATCCCTGCCGCGTGAATCAGAACCGCAGAGTTCATGTAGAGAAGGGCCAGGTCATCGCGGCTGATATTCGGGTGGAATGAGCAGGGCAGGCCCTCCGCCATCTCCTGGAGCTCTCTGAACCTCTCCCTTCCCTCGGCCGTCGGATGGATCGATCCCGCCAGGGCGAGCTGGAAATTCGAGTTCATCCGCTTGTCCAGAGCCCGAAAGGCTTCGATCACTGCATCCTGGCGCTTGTTGTGGCCTCCGGCGAAAAAGCGGCCGACGGTGAGGATCGTCCTTCGGTCGTTCCAAGGCCGCCCAGGCTGTGCCCCGGCCCACTGAGCCGGAGGCGGGATGATGCGGATCGGCGGGGCCGTCAACCCGTAATAACGGATGAGACCGTTGACGTGACGACGAACAAACTCCGAGTAGACCCAGATCTCGCTGAAATTACCCAGCCAGTGGCCGTATTCATCGACTTCGGCATCCGGCACCGAGAAGGGGAACTGGAGGAGGTACGCACTGCGAAGTCCGAAGGACTCGATGGGAGGAACAATGGAGTTGCCGAGGATGACCGCGAACTGGCAATCCGATATGTCGGTTTCCGCAAACGGTCGGGGGGTCGCCACCATCTGATCAAATCCGAATGTTGACGAGATCTGCGTCATCCGAATGGTGCTGTACGGGTGCGGTGTGCTGAAAATGACGTTCTCTACTCCGGCACCTGAGGTGAGTAGGTCGGCCAACTCGAACATGACGCGCTCCCCGCCGCCGGGCACGAGGGGGTAGGGCGAAAAGAGGATGTAGGGCGGTGGGCCAGATCGCGGCGGTGCCGTGAGCGGGGCCTCGAGGAGCGATCCCGGCCGTTCAGTGTGGGGTCCCGTCGAGCCCGAGGTCACGAATGTCGTGGCGAGCTGCCGTGCTGCGAGCCAAGAGCCCCATTTGGACACGAAGCGTGCTCTATTGATTTCGGAAATGTTCTGGAGTTGTAGCCGTCGATCAGATGTGGTGTGACTTTCGATATGGGTCACCCGGGCCAGTGGGTTCACCACCACTTTGCCGCACGACGTCCAGAGCTTCAGGCAGAGATCGGTGTCCTCGTAGTAGGCCGGCTCCCATTCAAAGCCGAACCCACCCACGTGGAGGAAGTCAGCCCGCTTCACCATCAGGCACGCGGCGGAGCAGAAGTCAACGGCGCACGGTGTGTCGAAGTGATCGGCGCCCCATACCGAACCCTTTCCGATCTGTACGACATCTCCCGTGGCGAGCGCCACGCCTCCAACCTCCTGCACTCGGCCATCGGGGTAGAGGAACATTGGTCCCACTGCCGCGATCGATGGATCGCCTTCCATCGTTTCTGCCAACGTCTCGATCCAACCGGGGTGCACGAAGGCATCGTTGTTCAGGAACACGATGTAGTCCGTGGACACATGATCCACTCCGATGTTGTTCCCTTCGCTGAAGAATCGATTCGCACCGACTTCGACAAGCGTGAAGTGTCTTTTGCGACGATGCTCTCGCAGAATGGCAACCTCTTCATCAGTGGAACCATTGTCCACCACGATGATCTCGCGAATGAGTTCACTGGATGCCTGGTGAAGCGCCTCGAGGCATTCGACCGTTGTGTCCGCCTGGTTGTAGTTGAGAACGATGATGGAGATGTTTCGGTGATGAGTGGACTGCTGTCCGGCCGGGCGCATCGGATCCTCAGTCGTGCCGGGGCAATTGATCTTTGGCGCGTCCTGAGCCGGCGAGGCGTGACAAGAGTCGGAACGGAGCGGTCAATCGCCACGAGGATGACCGCAAGACCTCGGCAACACGCCGTTGGGCCTCGGCCGCCTCACCGGCGAGCACTTCCGCCTCGCGTTCCCGTGCTTCAAGTGCGAGCTCTCTGATGGTCAACTCGCGGGTATAGCGGGCTGCGGACGTCGAGAGCTTCGCGGTGAGCTCGTCAAGTCGCCCGAAATACTCTTCCTGCATGACCGCCTTTTCGAATCTCGCTTGTTCCTTGTATTCGATCAGCTCATCCCTCAACATCCCGGACTGTGAGGCGAGGGTCGCCATCGTTTCTCTCGTTGCGTCCAGAGCAAACTGAAACGTCTCTCTCTCGATGTGTCGGCTTTCGTTGAGCGAATCGATCAGTGCTCTGATAGCGGATGGTGATGCTGCCTCGGGCCCGAGAAGATGGCGGAATTCGGATCTTTCCGCCAGCAGGGCGAACAGTCCTCGGAACGCCGCTGGAGCGTTGTGAAGAAATTCGACCAACGGTGTCCCACCCTTGACGGGGGCTTGTGCCACGAAGATCTCTGCGCTGGGTCCAAGCCTGATCACGGTCGAAGGAAGCTTGTCCGCGACGTACCCGCACGTCGCGGAGTATTCGGTTCCTCCCGAACTGGTTGTCGTCAGAACGAGGACACCGCCGGGAGCCAGGCGGTCGACCCATTTCTGGAGGTATTCGGGACCTCGACCCACGTCGTCGGACAATGCCAGGTGCAAGAGGTGGATCGGGGGAAACCCCGATGCGAGGACGTCGTCCTCTTCGATCGCGCTTTCGAGCGTGCCGCCGAGTCGTGTCGCGGAGTCCGAGATGAGGGCCTTGAATCGGCGGACTTCCGCTTGGCGCCCCTGGTCCGTGCGCCCGGAGACTGCGAGCAGCACCACGATGCATTTCGAGGTCAAATCCGCAGGCTGGGCTACTTCCCAAATTGTGTGAAAGGACGACTGAACCTCGAACTCCAGGTCAACCGTCACTTCGGGGTTGAGCGAAGGAATGAGCCACGACATGAACGGGAGGAAGGGACTCCAGTTGGCGTCAGCGACGCGGAGGTCGTCCATACGGAGGATGGCCTCCAGGACAGCGACGTCTTGGTAGACAAAGTTCTCCACCGACGTTGAGGAGCCTGGCTCTGATGAGGTGGATTTCGGTGCGATCGTCACGTACCCAAAGAGTCGCAGTCGCTATGGACGCCGCGGCGAACGGCGCAATGAGGGTCGGTCGCCCGTGTCCATGTGTCGTGTCATCACTTCGAATTGAGATAGACGTGCTGCCCGAAGGGTCAGCTTCGCCCCCGGGATTCTAGCCGGTGCAGCCGACCCGATATCGGTCCTGTAATCCCGCGACGGCCACGACTGAATCAATCCTCGTACAGCAGCGCTCCTACGCGCTGGACGATGGCACCGGGGTCGCCGTAGCGGCTGTCAGCGTAGCGTCGCCCAGCGTCCGAAATCGCAGATCGGTTCGACTCGCTCTGCATGATCCTGGCGGCGGCAACCAGCTCACCCGGATCGCTGAAGGTCCCGCCGCCACTTTCTCGAGCGTGCACAATGGCCGGCCCGGAGTGCTCCGGCACGATGATCGGCGTCCCGAAGCGGAGTGACTCGATGCACTCGCGGGCGATCTGCGGGCCCGGATCGAGGTCCACGCAGAAATTGGCGTGCGCCATGAGTCGCCAGAGGTCCATTCGGGTGTCGACCGAGGTCGTCCCGCGCAGCACCCGCCCCTTCCATGCTGCCGCGATGGCCTTCTCGACGACGACGACGTCGGCGTCGGGGAAGGCCGCGGTGAGCCATGCGGCTGCCGGTGGCGGTGCACCGCTGACCTCGGGGCGACCGGAGAGGACAAGGTGGTAGCCGGTGAAGCCGAAGCCGTGGTGCCGGTGGAGCGCCGCCAGCTGATTCACGGGGACGTAGACGTCGATTGACGGGATGGCGCCGGCGACCCCGGTGCTCACGGGCTGCAGTTGTCGCCATGCCGGACTGGGGTCGTTGGCCGAGGACAACAGGTAGAGAACCGTCCTGGGGTTGATGCCGCGAGCAGCGCCGCCAGCTCCGGTGTCAGATGGTCGACGACCACGGCATGGTCAGCTGTGAACTCCTCGGGCCATCGGAGCTGTCCGATCCCCCCGATTCCCACGAGGTCGAAAGCCCCGTCGGGCTCGTGCCGTGCGTCCCCGGGAACGAGCACCGAGACGGGCCCGCAACGCGATGCCGCCCCGGCGATGCAGCGCGTGACATAGGTCAGTTCGTCGAGCCGATCGCGCCAGTGCAGGCCGATGACGACCGTCCCTCGCTCACTCATGCGGGGGGTGGAGGGACGCGACAACGCGCTGGAGGTGCATGACCTCTGCGCGCAGGTGCGAGATCTCCTCCCCGAATGTGTTGGTGACGTCGCCGGTGATGGTCTCCAGCGAACCGAGGCGATCCGCGATGAGATCGCAGTGAGCCGCAACCGCGTCTGTGGCGTGGGCAACGGCAGAAAGCAGACGACGATCCGCTCGGCCCGAGACGCGTCCAGCCCATGCCCGCAATTTCCGCCGCGGCGAAGACGGGTGACTCCCCGTCCCCCAGCTCACCCACGCCTGACGAAACGACTGCAGGGGTTCGGTGTCTCCGACGTGTCCGAGAGACGGCGGAGCCTCGGATGGTTGCCCGAGCATGCGCGGCGCAGAGTCGGGCTCGCCGGCTACTGCGTTGTGAGGGTCGAGTACCATCGGTTCCAGGCGTCCTCTTCCTCAGGTCTCGCCAATCCGCACGATGGGTCGGCGCGGGTGAGATGCGGATTGAAGTAGCGGTCGCCCTGGGTAATGTAATCCTTCCATCGGTCGATGAAGTTGACGATGTCGCCCACGCCGCCGGCGGTCCCCCGGCTCGGCGACTCGTGGTGGATCAGTTCGGCGGCAGGCTCGTAGATCGTTCGGTAGCCCGCAGCTCCCGCCCGCAGGCAGAAGTCGACGTCGTTCAGGTCGACGCCGAGCGTCTCGTCGAATCCGTCGAGATGCTCGAAGACCTCCCGCCGCGTCGCCAGGCAGGCACCGGTGACGGCCGAGCACTCGCGGGCTGACCGCCGCCATGTGCAGATATCCGGCGGCATCCTCTGGCAGCCCGGCCAGGGGATGGCCGGCAGCGCCCGTGAGCCCGACGACGAGGCCGCAGTGCTGCAGCCG
Source organism: uncultured Acidimicrobiaceae bacterium (assembly GCA_963745175.1). Classification (GTDB taxonomy): domain Bacteria; phylum Actinomycetota; class Acidimicrobiia; order Acidimicrobiales; family RAAP-2; genus Bog-473. The sequence continues at coordinate 323,181 of CAVUWK010000005.1, read as the reverse complement.
GCGGTCGGGGTAGAGCAGCCGTGCCCCGACCGCTGCGACGTCGCTGCCGGAGCGCCTGCGCACAGAGGGCGGACAGCCAACCGCTCTGGTGGGCTTCGATGTCGTTGTTGAGGAACACGAGGACGTCCCCTCGGGCATCCGTGCCCCGGCGTTGTTGAGCTGCGCCCAGTTGAACGGCCGTGGGTCACGCAGCACCTCGCACGTCAGGGCGCTCGGAGAGCCGTTCGACCAGGGTCAGCGTCTCGGGGTCGGAGGACCCGTTGTCGATGAGCACGATCTCGACATCGTGGTGCTGCTCGGTGGTCGCCTGCGACGGAGTCGACGCAGGTCCGGAGGAGCCGGGCTGGTCGCGGAACGGGATCAGGATGCTCGTGGACGTGTCCGCCCGGTGTGCCGCTGCACCTGGAAGGTGCCGGGGACCGGCCCCACCGTCACGGACGCGGCGTCGCCCCGGCGCCGGAGGGCCTCCTGCACGTGGCAGGATCGAGTCCGCGCCGGGACTCTTGCCCGTTGTCGTCGCTGCGGTGGCAGAGCACTTCGGGGATGTGGGTCACCGTCTCCGCCACTTCGCAGGCGTCCAGGGCGCATTCGTGCTCGAGGGTGTCGCCGGTGCCGAGGCAACCAGGTGAGGCAAGTGGTCGGCCACCAGCCCGGATCCAATGGCGAGCGGGCGACCGATGTAGGCGGACGAAAGGAGAAAATCGGGCGAGAAGTCGGGCTTGAGTCGGGGCGTCCCGTAGGTGCCGTCGGCCATCAACTGATCTTCGTCGGCGTAGACCACTCCCATTGGCGTCACGGCGGCGCCCAGCAGGGCGACCGCGTCCGGCGCCCAGACGTCGCCGGGGAAGATCACGGCAACCGGATGGCCGTCGTGTCCCGCCATTCCCAGGGACAGCAGGTCCCCGGGCCCGGCGCCCTGTGCGCCGACGACCGTTCGAATCCGCGACGGTCCCGGCGGGACGCGCCGGAGTGCACGACGGCCCCGATCTCCTTCACGAGATGGTCCCGCCGACGACCACCGTGAGCGACCATCCGCCGCTCGTCTGTGCGCCGAGGCCTCCGCAGCGTCCGGCGGACGGCCGCCGGGCCGCCGTCGCCGACGGACCATGACCAGGGCAGAGGATCCGTGCTCGGTCGCCCGCGGCGCCGTACGCCGACGCTCCTCCTCGCGCTGACGGACCCAGCCGCGTAGGTGCCGGGATCCTGGGAGACGTCGGGGGGAGGGGCGGAGCGTCCCGGGGGGCGAAGAGCACCCGTTCCACGCAGGCAATCTACCGGACGCCCGCTCTGGCGCCGGGCGCGTTGGCGCAGGTGAGCGTGGACCTGTCACGATGCGCCGATGGGGATATCCGACCGCCTGCTCATGGGGCCGGGGCCGTCGAACCCGTACCCGGAAGTCACCATGGCGCTGGCCGGGCCCGTGCTCGGGCACCTCGATCCGGAGTTCCTGGCGCTGCTCGACAGCACGAACGACCGCCTGCGCGAGGTCTTCGGGACCTCGAACGCGCTGACCCTGCCCGTCAGCGGGACCGGCTCGGCCGGCATGGAGGCGTCGTTCGTCAACTTCGTCCGGCCCGGCGACCCCGTCGTGGTCGGGGTCAACGGCGTGTTCGGCGAGCGCATGTGCGAGGTGGCGGGCCGCCTCGGCGCCGAGGTCGTCCGGGTCGACGCGCCCTGGGGCGAGCCGATCGACCCGGAGCGCCTGCTCGTCGGCGCACCCGTCACCGGCCGATCATCGCCGTCGTCCACGCCGAGACCTCGACGGGCGTGCGCAACGACATCGCGCCGCTCGGCCGAGGGCAAGGGCGACGCCCTGCTCCTGGTCGACATGGTGACGTCGCTGGGGGGCATCGAGGTCGCCGTCGACGGCTGGGCGGTCGACATCGCCTACAGCGGCACCCAGAAGTGCCTCGGCGTCCCGCCCGGGCTCTCGCCGCTCACGGTCTCCGACCGGGCCCTGCGAGCGGATCGTCGAGCGGCCGTCGAGCTGGTACCTCGACCTCAACCTCCTGGCGCGCTACGTCAAGGACAGCGTCGGGCGGGGCCACGGGTGTACCACCACACGGCGCCGGTGGCCATGGTGGCCGCGCTGCACGCCGGGCTCGGCGTCCTGCTCGACGAGGGCCTCGAGGCGGCGTGGCAGCGCCACGCCGAGTGCGGCCGGTTGCTGCAGGACGGCCTCGAGGAACTCGGGCTCGAGCTGCTCGTCGCCGCCGAGCACCGCCTGCCCCAGCTGACCACGGTCCGGGTCCCGGCCGGCGTCGACGAGGCCGCGGTCCGGCGCGAGCCTCCTCTCCGCGTACGGGATCGAGATCGGGGCCGGCGCCGGCCAGCTGGCCGGGCAGATCTGGCGGATCGGCTGCATGGGCCACACGGCGCGCCGGCGGAACGTCCTTGCCCTGCTGGGCGCGCTGAAGGAGGTGCTCGGGCGATGAGTGCGGCCAGGGCGGTGCGCCACGCGCCCTTGGAGCTGCGGGGGCAGCGGGTGCTGCTGCGCTCGCTGACCGAGGACGACTTCCCCGCCTGGCACGAGGTGCGGACGCGGTGCGCCGACTGGCTGCTGCGCTGGGAGCCCCGGCCCAAGGGCGCGCCCGTGCCCTCCGAGGACCGGCCCAGCTTCGCGGCGCGCTGCGGCATCCGGGAGCGCGAGCGGCACCTCGGCACCGGCTACGGCTTCGGGATCTTCGTCGGCGAGCGCTTCGCCGGCGAGGTGACGCTGTCGTCCATTCAGCGCGGGCCGTTCCAGAGCGCGTTCATCGGCTACTGGATCGACGAGGCGCTGGCCGGTCGGGGCCTCGTGCCCGAGGCGGTCGTGGTCACGCTGCGCTTCGCCTTCGAGGCGATCTCGCTGCACCGGGTGGAGATCTCCATCATCCCGCGGAACACTGGCCAGCCGGCGGGTGGTCGAGAAGCTCGGCATCCGCGAGGAGGGCGTCGCCCTGCGCTTCCTCGAGATCGACGGCGTGTGGGAGGACCACGTGCGCTACGCCATCACCGCCGAGGAGTGGGCCGGGCGTGAGCGCGAGCTCGTCGGAGGAGTGGCTGGAGGGCTGATGCGTCAGCCGTTGTCGCCGCTCGCCGACGACCGACGGCGAGTGGCGGAAGAACTGCTCGACGTCGTGCTCGTAGGTGTACGACGTCGGCTGCCTGCCGGACTGCCGGCGCAGGCGCAGGGCCCGGATGAAGGTCCGCACGGCGCCGGCGCTGGTGGCGTTGTACGTGAAGCCGGTGGCGGCGAACCGTCGGGTGTCGACGCCCCGGCCGTAGCGCAGCAGGTCCTCGAGCTCGGCGGGAGGTCGAACAGCCGGGCCAGCGGCCGGATCTTCAGCGGGCTGAAGGGCGAGAGCGGGACCAGCCGCGTGCCGCAGATGGCCGCCACCTCGCTCCAGGGGAGCCGCCCGTCGCCGGCCACGTTGTAGAGGCCGGGGATGCCGCCCTGGGTGACGTGGAGCAGGGCGCGCACGACGTCGTCCTCCTCGACGAACTGCAGGAGCGGGTCGAAGCCGAAGATGGACGGGCAGACCGGCCGCGACAGGTTCCGGCTGATGGGCGTGGTCAGATGCTCGCCGAGGACGTTGGCGAAGCGCAGCACGGTGACCCGGGTGGCGGGATTGTCCTCGGCGAAGTCGCGCACGAGCCCCTCGGCTTCGACGAGCGCGCGCTCGACGCTGTTCCTCACCGGGCTCGTCCGGGGCGTGTCCTCGTGGAACGTGTTCGGATCGCTGGCGGCGGAGCCGTAGACCAGGGTGGACGACTTGACCACGATGTGGCGCACCGACGAGCCGGCTGCTCCGGCGGCGGCCAGGAGGTTCATCGTCCCGATGACGTTGATCTCGTGCATGGCCCGGCTCGGCACCGTGGTCGAGTTCGTGATCATGAAGGTGTGGAGGATGGTGTCGACCTGGGTCGCCTTCACGATCCGGTTCAGGATGGAGTAGTTCTGGTCGGCCCGGACGAACTCGGCCCGCTCGAAGGGGACCGACGGCGCCCGGGTGCCCATGCCCAGGATCACGTCCATGCCCGGATCGGTCTCGAGGGCCTGGATCATCCGGCCGCCCCAGAAGGTGTCGGCGCCGGTGACGAGGACCCGCCGGCTCATCGCCGCCTCACCCGAACCAGACGCTGCGCCGGTCGCGCAGCATGTCGTAGACGGCCTCCTGGAGCTGTGAGCGGATGCGCTCGGACTCCTCCATGATGCGGCTCTTCGAGTAGCGGTCCTGGTCCGGCGGGACGTCGAAGCGACACCGGGTCGAGCACCCGCAGCTTGAACTTGGCCGGGAACGGCGTGACGACGCCGAGCGGGCCCAAGGCGAGCAGGTTGGCGGTGATCGGGAAGTAGGGCACCCCGAGCGCCTGGGCCAGGGTGGGCAGGCGGAAGCACGACCGGCATCGCCTCCTCGGAGCCGACCACGGCGATGGGGATGACCGGGACGCCGGCCCGCATGGCGATCTCGACGAAGCCGCCGCGCCCGAAGCGGCGCAGCTGGTAGCGGTCGGTGTAGGACTTGGACGGCCCCTTGGTCCCTTCGGGGAAGACCAGGGCGAGCTGCCGCTGCTCCTTCAGGAGGCGGTAGGCGTTGGCGGGGCGGGCCGACACGCCGCCGGCGCGGGCCCACAGGGTCCCGACGACGGGCACGGTCCGGAAGAAGTAGTCGGCCAGGCCGTAGACGGGCGCGTCCGAGCTCCTTCTCGATCCCGTGCATGATGACCGGCGCGTCGGAGGGGATGGCTCCGGCGTGGTTGGCGACCAGCAGGGCGCCGCCCTCGGCAGGGATCTTCTCGAGCCCCTCCCACTCGCGTGCGGAACCACTTGGAGTAGACGGGCTCGTAGATCGCTCGCGCCAGCGCCCGCGTCCGTTCGGAGCGGCCCCACTCGTCGACGTCGGACAGCCGGGGATCCTCGAGGTCCTCGGCGTCGCTCGGCGGCGATGCGGATCGGGACGACGGCCGTCGACCGGTTCTTCTCGCCGACAACCTGGCGCCCGCTGGCCATCGGGCCATCGTACCGAGCACCCGGACGAGCAGGATCCTGCGCCGACGAAGCTTACGGGCGGGCCGCCCCGATGAGGCCCTCGGTGAAGATGGGGGAGTAGGACACGGTGGAACCGGTGAAGGGGGCCTGGATCACGGTGTCGGTCCCGTAGGGGCCCGAGCCGGTGTACATGACGACGTGGTCGACCTGGTTGTCGCCGTCGAGGTTGTAATAGAAGAGCAGGTCACCGGGCTCGAGGGCATCGAGGGACACGTGGGCGAGGGCCGGCCACTGCGTCTCGGTCGTCCGGGGTATGGAGACCCCGGCCTGGGCCCAGGCCCATTGGACGAGGCCCGAGCAGTCGAAGCCGACCCCGGGCTCCTCGCCGCCGAAGACATAGGGCACGCCGAGCTGGGACACGGCCGCCTGCACGGCCGCCATGCCGCCGCTTCCGCCCTGAGAGGAGCCGCCGACCGGGCCGACCGCGCCGCCGGCCTGGTTGGCCGCCGTCGTTGCGGCCGCGCCGCTGGACGAACCGCCGACCGCTCCGGCCACGGTGGCCGCGGTTGCCGCCGCCGCCGCGGCCGCTTGTCTGTGCCGCCGCGCTGGCGCGCCGCCGCCGCCGCCGCCGCTTCCTGCTGTGCCTCTTGGATGGCCGCCTGCGCGACCTCCTGGGCCAGCTGACCCTGCACCTGGTTCAGGGTCGCCTTCGTCGCCGCCGCTTCCTGCTCGTTGGCCTGCGCCAGCGACTTGGCCTGCGCGGCTTCCGTCTGTGCCTGGGCCGCTACCGATTGCTGCGCCGCCTGTTGGGCCTGCAGTTGCGCCTCGGAGTGCTGCAGCGCGGTCTCGTCCTTGGTCAGGTTGCCGACGATCTGGTTGGTGTACTGGTTGCGCGCCTCGTTCATGGCTGGCCGACGAGGAGAAGTAGGACGCGAAGCCGGTCTGGGGCGTGCCGTAGACGTAGGCCGCCACCGCGTCATTCGCCACGAGCCGCTTGTCGACGTCGACTGCCGACCGTGCGTGAGTCAGGTTCGCGGCGATCGTCTGCACGCGGTCTGCGCGTTCTGCACATTCTGCTGGGCGGTGTTGTACTTGTCGTCGAGGATGGAGGTCTGCTGCTCCTCCTGGGCCAGTGTGCTCTCGATCTGGCCGACCTGCGACTGGGTAGCGTTGATCTGCGACTGGTTCGGCGCAGGCCCGGGCAGCGTCGTCGACGTCGTGGCAGCCGCGTTCGCCACAGCGACGGTCGACAGCAACGCGCCGAGCATGCCGGCGACCATGGTGACCCTGACGAAGGGAGCCCGCCTGCGGACAGTGCCCCGACAATTCACTGCACCCACGGCGCAAAGCGTAACGGCTGCATGGTGGCAAAATCGGCATCCCCGCGTTTCTGTCCGGTTGCAGCCCGAGTTCGCGCGCCGTTCACCTCTCGGCCACGATTCCGCCTCGATTGACCGGTCGGGTTTGCCTCCGTAGGGTCCTCGTACGTGAAGGGCGTCGTAACGGTCGCTCAGGGAAGGCTCAGGGGTGTCTGGCGGGACGACCTGTGGTCGTTCTCCGGGATCCCCTACGGCCGCGCACCGCTCGGCGCGTTGCGCTGGCGACCCCCACTGGCGGCCGAGACTTGGGACGAGGTCCGCGACGCATCGACCTTCGGGCCGATCGCCCCGCAGTCCGCTGCCGTGCCTGGGATCACGAGCCCGTCGGATCCCGAAGCGTCCGAACCGCACAGCGAGGACTGTCTGTCACTCAACGTCTGGACCCCGGCGCTGCCGGATGCACCCACGTTGGAGCCAGGTCGAGGGCCGGCCGGTGATGGTCTTCATCCACGGGGGAGGCTTCACGTCCGGAAGCGGCTCGGTCTTCCTCTACCGGGGCGGCAACCTGGTGCGGAACGGCGACGCCGTGGTCGTCACCATCAACTACCGCCTCGGCGCGCTGGGGTTCCTGGGGCATCGGGACCTGGCCGACCCCGACGGGCTCGTGGGAAACTGGGGCATCCACGACCAGGTGGCCGCCCTGCGCTGGGTGCGGGACAACATCGCGGCCTTCGGCGGTGACCCTGGCACCGTCACGATCTTCGGCGAATCGGCCGGAGGCTTCAGCGTGGCCACACTGCTCGGGACGCCGGCCGCCGCGGGCCTCTTCCGCCGCGCCATCGTGCAGAGCGGCGGGGCGCACGTGCACTCCGTGGAGGAGGCGGAACAGTCGGCGCGAGCGGCTGGCCGCGGCGTTGGGGATCGCGTCGTGCAGCAGGGATCACTTGGAAAGGGTGCCGGCGGCCGAACTGGTGGCCGCGACCGAGGAGATGGGCAAGCGTCGTCCGGACCCGGGGATGATCCCGCTGCCGTTCCTCCCGGTCGTCGACGGCGTCCTCCTGCCGGATCACCCGCTGGCCGCCGTCGCCAACGGCGCCGCGGCAGGCATCGACCTCTTGATCGGGACGAACCGCGACGAGCTGACGCTCTTCGGCCTCGGCAACCCCGCGCTCATGGCGCTGGACGAAGACGGAGTGGAGCGCTGGATCGCCAACGCGGTGCCCGACATGTCCGGGGCCGAGGTGATCGACGCGTACCGGGTCGGCCCGGCGGGCGCGGAGCGAGCCGGTCGAAGCCGAGTGACATCTGGGTCGCCGCCGGGACGGACATCGTGTTCCGCTGGCCCAGCCTCCAGCTGGCCGCGGCCCACGTGGCGCGGGGCTCACGTGCCTTCGTCTACCTGTTCGACTGGGAGTCGCCGGCGTTCGGCGGGATCCTGGGCTCCTGCCACGCCCTGGAACTGCCGTTCGTGTTCGGCGCGGTCCACCTGCCCGGTCGTGCAGGTCTTCTCCGGGGGAGGCCCTGCCGTCGAGAAGCTCTCGATGCAGATGCAGAGGGCGTGGCTCGCCTTCGCCGCCGCGGGCGATCCCGCTCACGACGGCATCGGCAGCTGGCGCTCAATGGGATCCGGCCGATCGCGCCACCATGATCTTCGGTGCCGACACCCGGCTCGAGGACGCACCCCGCAACGAGGAGCTGGCGGTCCTGGAACGGCACCGCCCGCTCGTGTCGGGCGTGCCCGGCTAGGCGGGGCCGCGACCGACACCCCGAGGCCAATCCGGGGCCATCCTCCGGAAGGCGCCCAGGTGGGTCAAGAATGGTGCCCCGGGGGCGTAGCCCAACAGGCAGAGGCAGGGCGCTTAAACCGTCCCCAGTGAGGGTTCGAATCCCTCCGCCCCCACCAGCCCACGGTCCGACCGTTCCCCGGCGTGACCCACCACGACAGCGTCGAAGTCGCTGTCCTCGGCCCGGCGGTCGTCCGCGGCGCGGCCGGACCGTTTCACCGCTCGGCCGCCCTCGAGCTCGTCGTCTACCTCGCTTTCCACCGGCACGGCGTCCGTCACGCCGAGTGGGCGCTGGCGATCTGGCCCGAGCGGCCGGTCTCCCTCGCCACCGTGCACTCGACCGCTTCGGACGCTCGCCGGGCGCTGGGCCGGGCCTCCGACGGCGCGCCGCACCTTCCACGCGGCGTCGACCTCCGGCTCCGTGGCTCGGTCACGACCGATGTCGAACGGTTCGCGTCGCTGGCCGGATCGGACGACCCGGACCGCCTCCTCGAGGCCATGCGGCTCGTCCGGGGCCCGCTCTTCGCGGGGTTGCAGCGCACGGATTGGGCGGTCTTCGACGGCACCCAGGCGGAGATCGAGTCGTTGGTCGTGCGCACGGCGTTGCGCGGTGCCGACGCATTCGTCGGGCTCGGCTGCGGCGACGAGGCGGAGTGGATGGTGCGGCAGGCGCTGCACGTGAGCCCGTACGACGAGCGCCTCTACCGCGCGCTGCTGACGGCCACGGCGGCCCAGGGCAACCGGGTCCGGCTGCACTCGGCCATGGCGCAGCTCCTGACCCTGGCCGGGGAGGCGGACCGAGCCCGCAGGCCGGGACGCCGGCAGCGTGCCCCAACGGACTGCCTCCATCCCCAGACGACGGCCCTCTACCGTGACCTGCTCCGCTGGTCGCCTGCCACCGGAGGGCACCCCTCCAGGCTGTAGGGTTGCCACCCGCCATGGCGAGAAGCTCCTCTGGGAAATCGGTCGCACGCGCCGCCGCAACGGGCGGCGGCGCCACCTACCGCGGGCAGATGCCGGTGAACTGGTATGCCGCGCTCGTGGTGATCGTCCTGGTCGGGATCGGGTCGATTGCCCTGGCCAAGTTCAACTACAACCAGACACCCACCGTCGTCGAGCCGACGGTCGGGACGTCGTGGCACGCCGGCCTGGCGTTCGACATCTGCGGGACCATGGAGCCGGCGCTCGCGGCCTCGCCGACCACCGCGACGACCGGGCTGACGACGACGGGCAGCGGCGTCCTGCTCATTGCGCCGAAGACGGCCAGCGAGGCGGGCAACAACGCCACCCTCGGGAAGTTCGCCGAGCGGGTACACCGGGCTCACGCTGACCAACACCACCCTCAAGTACCCGTCGACCGCGACCACGACCTCGCCCGAGTACAAGAACGGCCAGAAGTGCCCGGCGGGTACGCCCGACGCCGGCAAGGTCGGCGTGGTCCAGGCCCGCACCTGGGTGATCACGACCAAGACCGGGAAGAACAACGAGGAGGTGGAGACCGGGGGCGTCACGACGCTGAAGCCGGCCGACCTCAAGTTCCTGAACCGCCAGCTGATCACGGTCGGGTTCGCACCGGAGGGCACGGCGCTGCCGAAGCCTCCAGCCTCGACCATCCTGCGCTGGTCCAGGTGCTGGCCGGCAACCAGGCGCCGATCGCGACGACCACGACTCTCCCAGGGGCCACGACCACGCCCACCAGCCGCCCCGACCGTCCACCACCACGACGGCTCCGCCGGCCACGACGACGACGAAACCTTCGTCCACGACGACGACCAAGTAATGAAGGCGGTCGTCCTCGTCGGCGGCGAGGGGACGAGGCTTCGTCCCCTGACGCTCTCGGCGCCCAAGCAGATGCTCCCGATCGTCGGGGTGCCGATGATCGAGCGGGTGCTCGGGCACCTGGCCTCCCACGGCATCGACGAGGCCGTCCTGTCGCTCGGCTACCTGCCCGACGCCTTCATGGAGGCCTACCCGGAGGGGCGGGCCGCCGGGCGTCGGGCTGACCTACGCCGTCGAGCCCGAGCCGCTCGACACGGCCGGCGCCGTCCGTTTCGCCGCCACCTTCGCCGGGATCGACGAGACCTTCGTCGTCGTCAACGGCGACGTGCTCACCGACCTCGATCTGACCGCCCTGGTGGCCTTCCACCGCGACCGCGGCGCCGAGGGGACGATCGCCCTGCACCCGGTGGCCGATCCGTCCGCCTTCGGCGTCGTGCCCACCGACGACGAGGGCCGGGTGACGGCCTTCGTCGAGAAGCCGCCACGCGACGAGGCGCCGACGAACGAGATCAACGCCGGCACGTACGTGCTCGAGCCGTCCGTGCTGGCCCGGATCCCCGAGGGCGGCCGGGTCTCCATCGAGACGGGAGACCTTTCCGGCCATGGTGCGCGACGGGCGGCTCTTCGCCCGCTCCGACGACCGCTACTGGCTCGACACCGGGACCCCGGCCGCCTACCTCGAGGCGAACTTCGACTACCTCAACGGCAAGCGCGGCCGATCGTGGCCCCGAGGTGGTCGACCGCGGCGACGGTGTCCTCCTGGAGGGCGAGAGCGACGTGGAGGGCGACGTCGTCGGGTCCCTCCGTCGTCCTTTCCGGCTGCGTGGTCGAGGCCGGGGCGCGGGTGGAGCGCAGCATCCTCGGGCGCGGGACGGTGGTCTCGGCCGGTGCGTCGTCGCGGACTCGGTGCTCATGGACGGCTGCCATGTCGCCGCCGACGCCAAGGTGGCCGGATCCGTCGATGGGGCCGCGGTCGATCGTCGGGCAGCGGGGCGATGTCCGGCGCGGTCTCCGTCCTCGGCGCCGACGCGGTGGTCTCGTCGGGGACGCTGGTCGACGGCGAGCGGGTGTCGGGCTAGAAAGGCCAGGGCATGCGCACGCTGGTGACGGGAGGCGCGGGGTTCATCGGGTCCAACCTGGTCGACCGCCTGCTCGTCGAGGGTCACGAGGTCGACGTCGTCGACGACTTCTCGACCGGCTCGCTGTCGAACCTGGCCGAGGCCCGCGGCAGCGCGGGCCGGGCGCTCACCATCCACCACCTCGACATCAGCGCGCCCGCCGTCGTCGAGCTCATGGCGCGGCGCCGGCCCGAGCTGGTCTTCCACCTGGCCGCGCAGGCCGACGTCCGTGTCTCGGTGGCCCGGCCGGCGTTCGACGCCACGGTCAACATCGTCGGCTCGCTCAACGTCCTGGAGGGGGCGCGCCAGGCCGAGGCCGAGCGGGTCGTCTTCGCGGCCAGCGGCGGCACGCTCTACGGCGAGCCGGCCGTCGAGGACCTCCCGGTCCGCGAGTCGCACCCCCAGCAGCCGCTGTCGCCCTACGGCGTGGCCAAGAAGGCGGTGATCGACTACCTGGTGGCCTACCGGGAGCTGCACGCCCTCGAGTTCTGCGCCCTGGCCCTGGGGAACGTGTACGGCCCCCGGCAGGATCCCCACGGCGAGGCGGGCGTGGTCGCCATCTTCGCCGAGCGCATCCTGCGCGGCGAGCCGGTGACGATCTTCGGGGACGGCGAGCAGACGCGGGACTTCGTCTTCGTCGACGACGTCGTCGACGCCTTCGTGCGGGCCGCCACCCGTGGCGGGCGGCCTCGTCTGCAACATCGGGACCGGGCGCGAGACGTCGGTCAACGAGCTCCTCGCCACCATGGCGGCCGAGTCCGGCACCGAGGTGACGTCCGTCCTGGCCCCGCTCCGCCCGGGTGAGCTGCTGCGCTCCAGCCTCGACGTCGAGCGGGCGGCGATCCAGCTCGGCTGGCGCCCCTGGACCGAGCTGGCCGACGGGACCCGTGCCGTGCTCGAGTTCGTGCGCGCCCGCCCGGACTGAGCGGCTCAGCGGAAGAGGTCTTCGTCCGGCGGCCGGATCACCTCGGCCCGGACCGAGGCCGGGCGCAGCCAGTCCGGCGGGCACCCCGCGCACGACGGCGACGGGGACGCCGCGGTCCTTGCCCATGACCAGCTCGGCCGCGGAGGCCATCTCGTCGGCGACGCAGATCTCGGTGGCGACGAGCTCCCGACCGCCGGCGTCGGCGGTGCCCTTGAGATCGACCACGGCGGCCACGCCGGCGCACCCGATGGCGACGTCGGTGACGCCCCGCCGCCAGGGCCGCCCGAAGGTGTCGGAGACGATGACGCCGACGTCGACCCCGAGGGCGTGCTGCAGCCCGGCCCGGATGCGCCGGGCCGAGCGGTCCGAGTCCTCGGGGAGCAGCGCCGCGGTCCCGTCGGCCACGTTGGAGAGGTCGACGCCGGCGTTGGCGCAGACGAACCCGTGGCGGGTCTCGCTGATCACCAGGTCGCCCCGGCGGCGCAGCGACGCGGACGGACTCCTGCTCGCACCAGCGCCAGCTTGGCCGCCGGATCGCCGTGGTCGATCGCGACCAGGCGGCCCTCGGCCTTCGACACGATCTTCTGGGTGACGACGACGACGTCGCCGTGCGCGCAGCTCGGGCCCGTCGGGGTCGGCGGGTGCGACGGCGCCGGCGATGAGCGCGGCCAGGTCGGTCCCCGGCGTCACCTCGCCGAGGCCGGCGACGGGGAACACGTGCACGCCCTCAGCCGGCGGCATCGACCACCATCCGGGCCAGGTCCGCGGCCCGCTCGGGCGTGCTCATGACGGTGGGCGCCACGACGCAGCGCACGCCCTCGGCCTCGACCTCGGCCGCGCAGGGCGGCGTCGGCCACGTCGACGACGAGCGTGCCGACCCACGGCGCGTACAGCCGGGCCACGCCGACCACGGACGGCTCGGTCCCGAGCTCGGCCATGAGCCGGTCGGCCGGCCCCTTGAGCGCGGCGCCGGCCACGATGGGCGACACGGCCACGACCTGTGTCCGGCGCGGTCGACCAGCATCTCGCGGACGCCCGGGACGGCCAGGACGGGGCCGATGGAGACGACGGGGTTCGACGGGCAGACCACGATGGTGTCCGCGTCGCCGAGCGACTCCATGACGCCGGGTGCCGGGCCGGGCCGCGCTCGGCGCCGTCGAAGCGGACGCCGCGGACCGCCACGTCGTGGCGGAGCCGGACGAAGTAGTCCTGGAAGCCGACCTCGGTCCCGGCCGGCCCGAGCGGGCTCGCCTCGGCCAGGGTGACCCGGGTGCGCAGCGGCGTCGTCGGTCACCGGCAGCAGCCGCACGCGCGATGCCGCGCCGGCCGGCCAGCTCGGCCGTCACCGCGCTCAGCGGCGCGCCGGCCCGCAGCCGGCCCGTGCGGAACAGGTGGGTGGCCAGGTCGCGGTCGCCCAGCCGGAACCAGTCCTCGCCGCCGAGCCGCGCCAGCTCGTCCATGACCGCCCAGCTCTCGCCGGCCACGCCCCACCCGGTCTCCCGGTTGTCCATGCCGGCCAGGGTGTAGGTGACCGTGTCGAGGTCGGGGCTGATGTGGAGGCCGTGCAGCACCATGTCGTCGCCGACGTTGACGATCGCCGTGATGTCGTCGGCCGGGACGACGCGGACGAGCCCGGAGAGCATCCGGGCGGCCCCGACGCCGCCGCACAGGGCCACCAGCACGTCGCGAGCATAGGAGCGGCCGGCCGGAGGCCTGTTCCGGCAGCCCTGGTACCATCGCCGCCCGCCATGCCAGTGCGCATCCCCTCGGATCGGCACGAGACCGTGGTGTCGGTCCTCCGGGAGGCGGCACGGGTCAACGGCGACGTCGAGGCGTACGTCGAGCCCGACGGTCGAGGCGGGCGCCGCTCCCTCACCTTCGCCGAGTGGGACCGGGCCGCCGACGGCGTGGCCGGGCACCTGGCCCGCCGCGGTGTGGCCAAGGGCGACGTCGTCTGCCTGCTCCTGCCGTCGTCCATCGACTACGCCGTGCTCTACGCCGCGCTGCTCCGCCTGGGCGCCATCACGTCGGGGATCAACCCGCGCATGGGGGCCGGCGAGGTGGCCTCCATCTTGGAGCGGGCCGCGCCGGTGCTGCTCGTCGTCGACCCCGGAGGCGGCCCGGCTCCCGACGCCGGGGGCGGCGCTCGTCGTCGCCCGGGCCGAGGCCCGGACGTGGTGGACCGGCGAGGCGCCGGGCACCCCGGCCCGAGCTGGCATCCGCCGACCCGGTGGCCGTCGTCTGGACCAGCGGGACCACGGGCCAGCCCAAGGGCGCGCTCTTCGACCACGCCAACCTGGCCGCGGTGGCTCGGGGCACCGACGTGCTCAGCCAGCCGGGGGACCGCCGGCTCTCGCCGTTGCCGTTCGCCCACGTGGGCTACATGACACGCGCCTGGGACGAGATCGCCAACGCCGTGACGACCATCATCACCCCCACGCCGTGGCGGGCCGACGACGCCATCCGCATCATGGCGGACGAGCGGGTGACGGTGGCCCAGGGCGTGCCGACGCAGTGGGCGCTCATGCTGGCCAGCGCGGAGCTGCGCGCAGGCCGACCTGGGCGCCCTGCGCGTCGCCGGCACGGGCGCGGCGCGCATGACGGCGTCCATGGTGGCCGAGGTGCGCCGCCGCTTCGGGGTGCCCGTCGTCGTCCGCTACACCTCGACCGAGTCCTCGCTCGGGACCGGCACGACGCTGACGTCGTCCGACGAGGAGGTGGCGACCACGGTGGGCCGCCCGGTCGCCGGGGTCGAGCTGGCCATCGTCGACGACGACGGGATGCCGGTGCCCGACGGCTCGGTCGGCCGCGTCCTGCTGCGGTCCGCGGCCGCCATGCGCGGCTACTGGGGTCGGGGCCCGGGTCGCGGGCGCCGGCGTCGACGAGCTGGTCGACGCCGCGGCCACGGCGACCGTGCTCGGCCCGGACGGGTGGCTGACCACCGGGGACTTCGGGCGGCTCACCCCCGAAGGCAACCTGCAGCTGTCGGGCCGGGCCCACGAGCGCTACATCCGGGGTGGCTACAACGTCTACCCGGCCGAGGTCGAGGAGGCCCTCTCGTCGCACCCGGCCGTGGCCCGGGCCGCCGTGGTCGGGGTGCCCGACGACGTCCTGGGCGAGGTCGGCGTGGCGGTCGTGGTCGCCGCGGCCGGCGCACAGCCCGAGCTCGCCGAGCTGCGCGCCCACTGCGCCCGGCAGCTGTCCGACTACAAGGCCCCGGACGCCCTGGTCGTCGTCGACGAGCTGCCGCTGACCCCGATGATGAAGGTCGACCCGCTGCGCCTGGCCGCGCTGGCTGCAGCGGGGGCGGAGGAGCGCCGCGCCGCGCCTGGCGCAGAGTCGTGGTCCCGGCGCCGGGGTGCTAGGCAGTGGCCCCACCGGAGAAGCAGACGAGAAGGAGCGCTGCATGAGCCCCACGACCAGAGTCGGGGAGTCCGACCCCAACCGGGGGACCGCCCCCGAGGCGATCACCCCGGGTCGCTACGCGGGACGGGTGGCGGTGGTCACCGGGTCCGGTTCGGGCATCGGGCGCGCCACGGCGCGCCGCCTGGCCGCCGAGGGCGCCGCGGTGGCCTGCCTCGACGTGGCCGCCGACGCCATCGAGGCCGTGGCGGCCGAGATCAACGGCGAGGCGGCCGGGGCCGGGCGGGCGGGCCATCGCCCTGCGCTGCGACGTCACCGACGAGGACGCGGTCGCCGCCGCCGTGGCGCGGGCCGGCGAGGAGCTGGGCCCCATCACCAACCTGTGCAACATCGCCGGCATCGGCGGGTTCGCCCACACGCCCGAGCAGTCGCTGAGCGGCTGGGACAAGATCATCGCCGTCAACCTGACCGGGACCTTCCTCATGTGCCGGGCCGTGCTGCCCGGCATGCTCGAGCACGGCGGGGCCATCGTCAACACCGTCTCGACGGCGGGCGTCATCGGCCAGCCCTACTCGGCGGCGTACTGCGCGTCCAAGGGTGGCGTCAAGATGCTGACCAAGGCGCTCGCCGTCGAGTACATGGCGCGCGGCGTCCGCGTGAACGGCGTGGCCCCCGGCGGCGTCGACACGCCGATCATCCACAACTTCGGCCCGCCCGAGGACGCCGACTGGAAGCTGATCGAGCGGTTGATGACCCCGATCGGCTTCGCCTATCCCGCACGAGATCGCCGGCGCCTTCGCCTACCTCGGTTCGCACGAGGCGGACTACGTCACCGGGGCGATCCTCTCCATCGACGGGGCGATCACGACCTGAGCACCCTCGACACGTCCCGGGCGACGGAGCCGGCACGCCTGCGCGTCGCGCTCGACGCGACGCCGCTGCTCGGGCTCCCCACCGGCGTCGGCGCGTTCTGCCAGGGCGCCCTCGGCGGCCTGGCGGAGCGCCCGGGCGTCGACGTGCGGGCCTACGCCGTGAGCTGGCGCCGGCGCCGGCTGATCGAAGAGCGCCTGCCCGCCGGCGTCGCGCGCCCGCCAGCGCCCGATGCCGGCCCGGCCCCTGCACGCGCTGTGGGGCCGCCTGGACGGGCCACCGCTGGAGTGGTTCGTCGGCGCCGCCGACGTCGTGCACGGGACCAACTTCGTCGTGCCGCCGACCGGCCGGGCCGCCCGCGTGGTCTCGGTGCACGACCTCACGCCGCTGCACCACCCCGAGCTGTGCGACGAGGCGACGCTCGCCTACCCGGGTCTGATCCGGCGGGCCCTCGGTCGCGGGGCGTGGGTCCACACCGATTCGGCCTTCGTGGCCGGCGAGGTGGTCGAGGCGTTCGGGGCCGATCCCGCCCGGGTGCGGGTCGTCCACCCCGGTGTCCCCGACCTGCCCGCCCCGACGGCGGCGGAGGCAGCGGCGGCGCTGGCGCGGCTGCTCCCTCCCGGGACGGGGCGCTACTGCCTGGCCGTCGGGACGGCCGAGCCGCGCAAGGACCTGCCGGGCCTGGTGCGGGCCTTCGAGCGCGGTGGCTGCCCGCCACGGCGACGTCGCGCTCGTCCTCGCCGGGCCGCCGGGGTGGGGCGAGCAGGCGCTGGCGTCGGCCCTCGCCGCGTCGCCGGCGCCGGGACAGGATCGTCCGCACGGGTTGGGTCGAGCAGGCGCGACCTCGCCGCGCTGCTCGGGCACGCCAGCGTGCTGGCCTATCCCTCCCTCTACGAGGGATTCGGCTTCCCGCCGCTGCAGGCCATGCGGGCCGGCGTGCCGGTGGTGGCGACCCGCGCCGGCTCGTTGCCCGAGGTGCTCGGGCGACGGCGCCCTGCTGGTCGAGCCGGCGACCACGACAGGCTGGTCGACGCGCTCGACGCCTGCCTGGGCGACGAGGCGCCTGCGCGGCCGCCTCATTGCCGCCGGCACGGCCTGGTCGCGCCCGCTACACGTGGGAGCGCTGCGGCGCCGGCCTCGAGGCGCTCTACCGCGACGCGGCGGACGGCCGTGGCTGAACGATCGGCGCCGACCGTGCTCCTGGCCGTCGAGCAGCTGCGCCGGCGCGTGCCCGGCGGCATCGGCGTCTACGCGCGCGGCCTCCTCGGCGGGCTGGCCGCCTTGCTCGGCGGAGCAGACGCGGTCGAGGTGACGCTCCTGGCCAGCCGGGCGCCCGGGGCGGCGCCGAGCGCGACCCGCTGGCCGCCTTCGGGCGGCCGGTGCATCGCGTCGCGGCTCCCCGGGCGCGCTGCTGACCCGGGCCTGGGACCACGGGCTGTCCACGCGCCCGGAGGGCTTCGACGTCGTGCACTCGGTGTCGCTGGCCGCGCCCCGGCTCCGGCGTCGAGTGCGGCGCGGCTGGTCGTGACGGTCCACGACGTGGCCTGGCGCCGCCATCCCGACGCGACGACGCGCGCGGGGGCGGCGCTGGCACGAGGCGGCGCTCGCGCGCCGGCGCGTCGGGGGCGTCGCTGGTCGTCCCGTCCCGGCTGGTGGCCGCCGACCTCATGGCGGCGGGTATTGACGCGACCCGGGTCACGGTCGTGCCGAGCGGCGCCGATCACCTGCCCGCCCCCGATCCCGGGGCGGCCGATGCCCTCCTCCGCCGCGCCGGGGTCGCGGGGGAGTTCCTCCTCACTGTCGGCACGCTCGAGCCGCGCAAGAACGTGGACCGGCTCGTGCGGGCCTTCGGCCGCAGGTGCGCGGCTCGCTGCCGGGCCCCTGGCCACTCGTGATCGTCGGGCCCGACGGGTGGGGCCCGGAGCCGGCGGCAGCCCCGTCCGGCCGACCACGTCGTCTTCACCGGCGCCGTGCCCGACCCGTCCTGGCCGAGCTCTACCGCCGGGCCCGCGCCTTTGCCTACGTGCCGCTGACCGAGGGCTACGGCCTGCCGCCCCTCGAGGCGATGCGCGCCGGCATCCCGACCGTGGTGTCCGACGAGGTGCCGAGCGTGCACGACCTCGGTGCGACGGAGCCGCGCCGGCGCGGATCGTCGACCCGCTCGACGTCGACGACATCGCCGGCGGGCTCGTCGCCGTCCTGACCGACGACGCCCTGCGGGCCGACCTGGCGCGCCGGGGCGTCGCGCTACGCGTCGGCGCGCACCTGGCGCGGCGCCGCCCACGGCTCACATCGACCTGTGGCGGTCGCTGCGGTGACGGACGATCGCCTCGCCCTCTCGCTCGACGTCTCCGCTGTCCCCGCACGACCGGGTGGGGCCGGCTACTACACCATGGCGCTCGCCCGCGGGCTGGCCGGGCGCGACGACGTCGGGCTGACGCTGGTGGCGCGGCGACGGCGACGAGGAGCGCTGGCGCGAGCTCGCCGGCGGCGCGTCGGTGCGCGGCGACGTCCCCGTCTCGCGGCCGGCCCGGCTGGGCTTCGAGCAGCTCCGCCTCCCTTCGGTGCTGCGCTCCGTCGGGGTGCAGGTCCACCACGGGCCGCACTACACGATGCCGGCCCGGTCACCGGTTCCCTGCGCGGTGACGATCCACGACTGCACCTTCTTCGACCATCCCGAATGGCACCTGCGCTCGAAGGCGGCCTTCTTCCGCCGGGCCATCCGCCGCGCCGCGCGCCAGGCCGGCGTGCTGGTCTGCGTCAGCCGGGTCACGGCGGACCGGCTGCGGGCGTGTTGCGACGTCCGCGTGCCCGGTGGTGGTGGCGCCGCACGGCGTCGATCACGAGCGGTTCACGCCGCGCCGAGCCGGCCGAGGGGGCCGACCGGGCCGTGCTCGGCGCGCTGGGCGTGCCGGTCGACCGGCCGCTGGTCGTCTTCGTCGGCACGCTCGAGCCCCGCAAGGGGGTCGCTCCGCTGATCGCCGCGTTCGACCTGGTGGCCCGCTCCCATCCCGACGCCGTGCTGGTGCTCGGGGGCCAGACCGGCTGGGGCATGGCCGAGACCGAGCGCGCGCTGGCCGCGGCCACGCCACCCCGAGCGGATCGTGCGCACCGGCTACCTGCCCGACGAGGCGGTGCCGGCGCTCCTGCGCCAGGCGTCGGTGGTGGCCTACCCCGCGCTCGAGGAGGGGTTCGGGCTGCCCGCACTCGAGGCCCTGGCCTGCGGCGCGCCGCTCGTGACCACGGAGGGCACGGCGATGGCCGAGATGGCCGGGCGGTGCGGCGCTCCTGGTGCCACCCGGCGACGTCGCCGGGCTGGCCGCCGCGCTGGACACGGCCCTCGAGGAGGGCCCCGCCACGGCGCGCCGGGCGCTCGGGATCGCGGTGGCGGGCGAGCGGACCTGGGAGGCGAGCGTCGCGCGCCACCTGCGAGGCCTATGCGGTCGCGCGGGCGGCCTCGCAGTAGGGTTCCGCGCATGCGCGCGCTGATCACGGGCGGAAAGGGCTTCGTCGGCCAGTGGCTAGCCGCGCACCTCAAGGACCGGGGCGACGAGGTCGCGGTCATCGACATCGAGACCGACGTGGCCGACGGCGCCGCCGTCCGCCGGGTCATGGCCGACGTCGAGCCGCGAGGCCGTCTACCACCTGGCCGCGATGACCCACGTGGGCGAGAGCTGGGAGAACCCCGGCCAGGTGCTGCGCGTCAACGTCCTCGGGACGGCCGAGATCCTGGCGGCCGCCCGCTCGGTCGAGCGGGAGTCCCCGCATCCTGGTCGTCAGCTCGGCCGAGGTCTACGGGGTCGTCACCCCGGGCCAACTGCCGCTCGCCGAGGACACCCCCACGGCGCCGGCGAGCCCCTACGCGGCCAGCAAGCTGGCGGCCGAGGCGGTGGCCCTCCAGGCCTGGCGCGGCTACGGGCAGCCGGTGATCGTCGTGCGGCCCTTCAACCACATCGGACCGGGCCAGTCACCCAACTTCTTCGTCCCCGCGCTGGCCAAGCGGATCGTGGAGGCCCGTCGGAGCGGGAACCGCACGCTGCGGGTGGGCACCCTGACCACGCGGCGTGACTTCACCGACGTGCGCGACGTGGTGGCGGCCTACCGGCTGCTGGTCGCCCACGGCACCCCGGGCGAGGTCTACAACGTGTGTTCAGGCCGGGACGTCGCCATGTCGGAGGTGGCGGCGCTGCTGCTCGAGCTGGCGCAGGCCGACCTCAGCCTCCAGACCGATCCCGAGCTGGTGCGGCCCGTCGACGTGCCCGTGCTGCGCGGCGACGCCGGGCGGCTGCAGGCGGCAGACGGGCTGGCGGCCGGTCATCCCACTCGCGACGACGCTCGCCGACGTCCTGGCCTCGTGGGAGGCGGACTGAGGGCGAGCGTCGTCGCGACATGGTGTGTGCTGCTGCTCAGGCGCTCACGCGCTGGCGGATCTGGATCCGCACCTCACGGGCCTGCTCGCGGGCCTTCGTCGTCACCTGCGTGACCGAGGAGGGCAGGATGTCCTCCAGCGGCTGGAGGGTCGTCTCGACGAACTGCGTGGCCGTCTCGGCCAGGTCGTCGATCTGGTTGAACCCCTTGGCGACACCCTGGCGCACCTCGCCCATTCGCTGGTCGAGCGAGAGGTCCTTGGACAGCCGGTTCTGCAGCTCGACCCGCTGGACCTGGACCCGCTGGTAGCCCAGCACGCCGAGGCCGACGGCGACGTATGCGGCGTCGCGGGCGAGGTCCGTGACACCCTTGGAGAGGTTGGTGATGTTGGTAGGTACTTCGGGCATGGGAGCCTCCTGTCTGGTCGGTTCAGTCCGACGATCGGGACACAGGAACCGCCGGCAGGCCTCTGTGTTCGTGTACAAGAGTATCACGAATGTTAAACAGTAGCAAGCAGTGGGGGTGAATTCCGTGCCTGAAGGGCCTGATGACGGACCGGATAGCCTCAGGCCCCTTATGGACGCCCAAGTGCCGGCCGTGGTCGCCGTCGTGGTCACGACCGACCCGGGACCCTGGCTCGAGGAGGCGCTCGCCTCGCTGGCGGCCCAGGACTACGAGGAGCTCTCGGTCCTCGTCCTGTCCACCGCGGCGGACGATCCCGCGGTCACGGACCGGGTGGCCCGCGTGCTGCCCGACGCCTTCGTGCGACACCTGCCGGGGCGGCCCGGCTACGCCGCCGCCTCCAATGAGGCCCTGGGCATGGTGGAGGGGGCGGCGTTCTTCCTGCTCTGCCACGACGACGTGGCCCTGGACCCCGACGCGGTCCACAAGCTGGTCGAGGAGTCGTACCGGTCCAACGCGGGCGTGGTGTCACCGAAATTCGTCAACTGGGACGACCCCCGCATCCTCTTGCACGTCGGCATGAGCTGCGACAAGACGGGCGCCGTGGTCGACCGCATCCTCGAAGGCGAGGTCGACCACGGCCAGCACGACGCCGTGCGCGACGTCTTCGTCGCACCGGGCGGGTGCATCTTGGTGCGGGCCGATCTCTTCGCGGAGCTGAAGGGCTTCGATGCCGGGATCGTGGCGATGGGGGAGGACCTCGACCTGTCGTGGCGGAGCCAGGTCGCCGGCTCGCGGGTGGTGGTGGCCCCGGAGGCTCGGGTGCGCCACCGCGAGGCGGTCGCCGGTGGACTCGAGCCGCTGGCGGTGCCGCCCGAGCGCGACGGCCGGCGCCCCGTCACCCTGCAGATCGCTCCAGCGCCGGCACGAGCTCCGCGCCGTGCTCAAGTGCTACACCCGGCTCACGCCTGCTGCGGGTGCTCCCGCAGGCCGCACTGCTGGCCTTCGGCGAGGTCGTCATCGCCGTGTTCGCCCGCGACCGCGACCGGGCGCGGGCCGTGACCGGCGCGTGGCGCTGGAACGCCCGCCGGCTGACCGAGATCTCTGTGCTGCGGGGCGAGGTGGCCGAACATCGCCTCTTTCCCGACGCCGAGGTGCGCCGACTCCAGGTCCGGGGAAGCGCCCGGCTTTCGAGCTACGTCAGCCGGCTCTCCCACCAGGGCCTCGATGCCGCCAACGCCGTGGCCGCCACGCGGGAGCGGCCCGAGCACGAGAGGAGGGCGAGCGGGTGGCCTCGGTGGCCGTCCTGACCGGGAGCGTCGGGTCGGCCTTCAGCGAGGACGCCGACTTCGACGAGCTCGACGACCTGGGCCGGCGGGCCGGGCGGGACCGCTTCGGCCGCCGGGTCCGCTCGCGCGCCGCTGGGCACCGGGCGCCAGCGCGCCGTCGCCCTGGTCATTGCGCTCCTCGTCGTCGTGATCGGCACCCGTGAGCTCTTCTTCGGCACCCTGCCCCTGGTCGGCCAGCTGGCCCCGCTCCCATCGTGGTCGACCAGCTGGCACCACTTCTTCTCCGGTTGGCAGTCGGTCGGCGTGGGCACCACCGCTCCGGCCTCGCCCGCCTTCGGGCTCGTGGGCATCGGCGGCACCGTGCTCTTCGGCGCCATGGGCACGTTGCAACGAGTCCTGCTCCTCGGCTGCATCCCGCTCGGGGCCTGGGGTGTCTCGCGTTTCATGCGCCCGCTCGTGTCGCCCCGGGCGCGCGTCGTCACCATCATCTGCTACCTCGGGCTGCCGTTGCCCTACGGCGCGCTCGGCACGGGCCGCTGGGACGGGCTCGTCGCCTATGCGGCCTTCCCGTTCATCGCGCTCCTCCTGGCCCGGGCAGCCGGGGTGGCGCCGTACGCCGTGGCGCCCGGGCCGCGCTGGCGCAGCCGGCCGGCGGGGCAGGTCGCCGTTCTCGGCGCCGTCATCGCCGCCGCGGCGGCTTCGCGCCCGCGGTCGTCCCCATGGTCCTCGTCGCCGCGGTGGCCTGGATGGTGGGGTCCGTCCTCGTCGGGCGCGCGCGAGCCGACGTGGCGCGTCCTCGTGGTGGCGTTGCAGGCGGTCGCCGTCGCACTCGCCCTCGCGCTGCCCTGGGTGATCGGCACGGTGCTGGCCGGGAAGGGGTCGGTCGCCATCTTCGGCCTCCCCGTCTCGGGCGCCACGGCGCCGAACTGGGGCGAGGTCATCCGCTTCGCCGTCGGTCCGGCGGCCCGCTCACCGATCGCCTGGCTGCTGGTGGTGGCCGCCGCGCTCCCGCTCCTCCTCGCCCGGGGCACCCGGCTGGCCTGGGCGGCGCGCCTGTGGGTCATGGCGCTCGGGTCGTGGGGTCTGGCCTTCGCCGCGTCGCGCGGCGACCTCGGGTCCTTCACGCCCTCCGAGACGGTGGTGCTGGCGCCGGCCGCGCTCGCCGTGGCGGCCTGCGTCGGCATCGGCATCGCCGCCTTCGAGAACGACCTGAGCGGGCGGGAGTTCGGGTGGCGCCAGCTGGTCGAGCGCGGCGGCGCTCGTCTTCGTCGCCGTCGGCCTCCTCCCCGTGCTGGGCGGCGCGGTCGGCGGTCGCTGGGACCTGCCGTCGCAGGGGGTCGAGCAACCGCTGGCCTTCCTCGACCGCCCCAGCACCGGGCGTGGCCCGCGTCCTTTGGCTCGGTGACCCGCGGGCCCTGCCGGTCGGGTGGCTGGTCGGTGCGAGCCCGGCCTGGCCTACGCGCTGACCCCCGAGGACCTGCCCGACTCGGCCCAGGTGTTCACGCCCGCCGGTCCGGGTCCGGCCGACCAGGTGGCCAACGCGGTCCGACTGGCCGTCGCCGGCGGCACGGTGCACCTGGGCCGGCTGCTGGCGCCGGCCGGCGTGCGCTACGTGGTCGTGGTCGACGGGCTGGCCCCTTCCTTGGTGGGCACGAGCCGCCGCGTCGGTCAGCGCGCCGCCGCCGGCCGGGCTCAGCACGGACCTTCTCGAGCAGGACGACCTGCAGGTCGTGCCGGGCGTGATCGGCGTACAGGTCTACGAGAACGGCGAGGACATGCCCGTGACGGCGGCGCGTGCCACCCCGCTGCCGGTGCACGCGCCTCGTCCTACCCGGGTGCGGCGGACGTGGTGGGCTGGCAGCCCGTGCTCCGCTCGCTCGCGGACGGCGCGCCGGCCACCGGATCGGTGCCGGCGGGCACCCTCTATGCGGGGTACGCGCCGGCGGGGAGTTTCGCCCTCACCCTCGACGGCCACACGGTGGCGCAGCAGCCGGCGTTCGGCTGGGCGGCGCAATACGCGGTGAAGCCGAGGGCACCGGCCACGCTCTCGCTCTCGCAGTTCCCCTTCGTCCCTCTGGCGGTCCTGCTCGAGCTGGCGGCCTGGGTGCGTGCTGGCGGGCGCCGTGATCGGTCGCCTGCGGCCGGCGCGGACACCGTCGAGGGCACGCTCCACCCGACGGCCTACGGCTGACGCCGCCGCTCACCGTCACCGAGACGATGGCCTCGTGACGCCGGCTCATCACAGCCGCGAACACCGGTGGCGCGTCGCGGCGGTCGTTGTGCTCGTCGTGGTCGGTGTCGCCGTCGCCGTCCGCGTGCGCGGGACGCCGGCGCCGGCCGGCGCCGCACCAACCCCAGCGCGCTCGTCGGAGCGCCCGATGCGGAGTCGTCGGCCTGGTACTGCACCGGCCAGTCCACTGCGGGCGGGCGTGTCGCCCGGCTCCCTCGTGCTGACCAATACGACGACGCGACCGGTCACCGCGACTATCACCGCCGTCACGGACTCGGGCGCCACCGCCCATGCCGCGGTGGCCGTCCCGGCGAGCGGCGTGGCGGCCCCGACCATCCCCGCCCTGTCGTCGGGTTCCTGGGAGTCCGAGAGCGTGATCACGTCGGGCGGCGGCGTGGCGGTGTCCCAGACGGTGGACAATTCGCTGGGCTGGTCCCAGGCGCCGTGCCAGAGCACGACATCGGCCCGGTGGTACGTCGCCGGCGGCTCCACCGCGGCCGCCAACGAGCTCTACGTCTCGCTGCTCAATCCCACGTCGACGCCGGTCGTGGTCGATCTCAGCTTCCTGACGCCGAGCGGGATGGTCCACCCGATCAACTACCAGGGCATCGTGCTGCCGGCGGGTCAGGTGGCGGTCGAGAACGTGGCGTCGGAGGTGCAGCAGATCTCGCACCGTCAGCACCGTCGTCTCCACCCGGACGGGCCGTGTCGTCGCGTCGGAGGTCCAGGAGTTCGTGGGCCCGGGCGGGACCCCCGGCGGGCTCTCGCTGGTCCCGGGCGTCGCGGACCGCAGGCGCACTGGACGATCCCCCAGGGCCAGGAGGTCGCCGGCGGGACGTCCGAGGTCGACGTCTTCAACCCGGGCACGTCGACCGAGACGGTGACGGTGCATTTCCGCCTGCCGTCGGGCCCGCTGGCCCCGTTGACCGACAAGGTCCTGCCCGGGACGACCTGGGCGCTGGGCACCAGCGCGCAGACGCGGATCCCCGGCGGCGAGACCTACGCCACCTCGATCGACGCCTCCGGTGGGTCCGGTGTCGTCGTGGCGCGCACGGTCAACCTTCCGCCATCGTCGTCGGTCGCCCGAGTCCGGCATGACCGTCGCCGTGGACGGCCTGAGCACCACGTCTCCGACCGGCGAGTGGGTCGTGCCCCCGCCCGGCACGGCGACCAGTCCCGCCGTGAGCGGGGCCGCTCCCGCGTCCCTGGCGCTGCTCAACACGTCGGGGGGTACCGAGAGCTACACCGCGTTCGCCATGGCCGGCTCGGGCCAGCACGTGGTGGCCACGGGCTCGCTGGCCGCCGGCACCGTGGTCGTGGTGGACGGTTCGGCCCTCACGGCCGTGGGCCTCGAGCCGATTCTGGTGCGCGCGTCCGGGCCGATGGCGGTGAGCGAGGACGCCGGCCCGTCGGGCGGCGTGGGCGTGGTGTCGATGCCCGGCATCCCCCTGGCCGCCCCCATCGGCGTCTGACCCCGACGCCCTACAAGTTGTGGCGCTGGTAGCGCCGCCACAGGGCGCGGCCGCCGGCCAGCGACGGCACCGAGGCAGCAGGAGGGCGAAGAGCAGGGGCCCGGCCAGGCGGATCACGCCTTCGACGCCGGCGACGAAGCCGCCGATGCTGGTCGTGCCACGCCCGCACCAGCCCTGACTCGGGGAGCGGTGCCGGCTGCGGCGACGGTGTGCGCTCGCTGACGCGTGACCGTGAGCGTCGAGTACGACGTCTCACTCGTCAGCACCTGCAGCTGGCCCTGCAACTGCTCGATCTGGGACTGAATGGTGTCCAGCTGCTCCTGCACCGAGAGGACGTCACCCACCGTGGTGGCCTTCGCCAGGATGGTCAGGTACTGCTGGCGGCTGGCCTGCAAGCGCGGTGATGCGCGACTGCAGGTCGACGTACTGGCCGGTGACGTCGGTGGCCTTCGTCGTCAGGTCCGAGGTCTTCCCGAGGGCCTGGGCGCGGTGCAGCACCGTCGCGAAGCTGTCCACCGGCACCTGGAGGGTCACGCTCCCCGAGGGGGTGCTGCCGGTGGCGGCGCCCGACTGCGTCTGCGAGTTGGCGACGAAGCCGCCGTAGGCGGTCGCGAGGTTGGTCAGCTCCGAGACCGTCCGGCTCAGGTTGCCGCGCCCGACGGTCAGGCCGAGGGATCCGGTCTGCTCGATCTTGGCGGACTGGCCGACCGCGCCGCTCGGCAGCGTGGGGGCGGTCGACGGCGCGTTGGGAGTGGAGGATGGCGCCGCCCGAAGACAACCCCGCGCCGGCAGACGGCGTGTTCGTGCTGAACGGCGCGGCGGCGCCGGGCCTCGACGAACCCGTCGCGCCCTTCGTGGCACCGGGCGGGATCGTGGTGGCGGGCCCGTGCGCCGGCACCTCGACGTTCGCCTTGCCCAGCCCGGTGGTCACGGTCGGGTGGGACGGGCCGCGCAGCAGCGCGCCCGACCGCACCGGCGAGCACCAGGACGACGACGACGGAAGCGGCCACCGAGAGCATCCGGTGGCGCCGGCCGACCGCGGCGATGCGGCGGACGCGGCCTTCCCGGGGAGGGTCGAGAGACGCCGGCCCCTCCATGGCGACACCGTCATCGGCGCCGTCCGCGAGCACCGGCGAGCGGCCGGCGGCCCGGGCCAGAATGTCGTCGGGGCCCGACGCGGGGACGTCGAAGGCCGCCCCGGCGCGCGCGAAGAGCGAGGCGAGGCGGTCGTCGTCGAGCATGGTCATGGTCCGGTCTCCTCGGAACGCGGTGCGTCCCCGGCGCCGGCGAGGGCGCACAGGGCGGGGTCGGCCGCCAGGCGGCGGCGGGCCTCGTGCAGGCGGGACTTCACGGTGCCCGGGCGCCGGCCGATGGCCAGGGCGATGTCGCGCTCGCTCAGGTCGGCGTAGTAGCGCAGGACGACCGGGACGCGCAGCGACAGGGGGAGCTGCCCCAACGCGGCCAGCACGGTGTCGGCCACCTCGCCCTGCTCGGCCCGGGCCTCGGTGTCGGTGTCCGGTGCGGGCACGTGGGCCAGCGGCTCGTCACCGGCGCGGCGGTCGCGATGGGGGATCTCCCGGCGCAGCTTGGAGTAGCAGGAGTTGACGACCACGCGGTAGAGCCAGGGCCGGATGCTCGGCACCGACGAGAGGGAGTCGCGGAAGCGCCAGGCCCGCAGGTAGGCATCCTGCACCGCCTCCTCGGCGTCGGCCCGGTTGCCCAGGATCAAGCACGCGGTCCGGAAGGAGGCCACGTAGCCGTCCTCGAGCCAGTCTGCGAGCTGCTCCTCCACCATCCCCCTCCATGACGCTGCGCCGTCCGGTTCGGTTCGATCCGGTGGGCGCGAGGCCTAGCGGGCTGCGGGTCCCTCCGGCGCGCCGGACGAGGGGTTGGCCGGTGGGGGCCACGGCGGGGGAGCCCACGGCTCGGCGTCGGCCTGGCGGGCCGGCGGCGACGGCGAGGCGGGGACCGCCACGGAGTCGCCGGCGATGCCATCGCCGGCGGTGGCATGGGACGCGTCCCCGTTGGCGCTGCCGTTGGCACCATTGCTGGCCGGCGCGCTGACGGCCGCATCGTGGAAGTGGGGCACAGACTTGACGCCCTCGTCGTGCACGGGCGACCCGTGGGCCTCGTCGACCAGCCGGGCCACTTCGGCGCCGTCGATGATCTCGTTGTCGAGCAGCGCGCGGGCGATGGCGTTCAGGCCGCCGCGGTGCTTGCTCAGCACGTCCATGGCACGCTGCTCCTCGACACGGAGGATGCGCTCGACCTCGTCGTCGATGATCTTGGAGGTGTCCTCGGAGTAGTCACGCGTGTGCATGAGGTCCTCACCCAGGAAGACCTGGCCCGCCGAGCCCCAGGCCATGGGGCCGATGGCGTCGCTCATGCCCCACTCGCGCACCATCTTGCGGGCCAGCTCCGTGTTGCCCACCAGGTCGTTGGCCGCCCCGGTCGACAGGTCGCCGTAGACGAGCAGCTCGGCGACGCGGCCGCCCATGCGCACGCAGAGCGAGTCCTCGATGTAGTTCCGGGGATGGATGTGGCGCTCTTCCATGGGGAGCTGGTGGGTCACCCCGAGGGCCATGCCGGTCGGAAGGATGGTGACCTTGTGCACCGGGTCGGCGTTCTCGAGCACGTAGGCCAGGACGGCGTGGCCGCCCTCGTGATAGGCGATGCGCTCCTTCTCGTCGTCGGAGAGCACCATGGACTCGCGACGCTGGCCGAGCAGCACCCGGTCCCGCGCCGTCTCGAAGTCGGCCATGGCGATCTCGAGGCTGCCCCGGCGCACCGCGTGGAGCGCTGCCTCGTTCACCAGGTTGGCCAGGTCGGCACCGCTCATGCCGGGGGTGCCGCGGGCCACCACGCTGAGGTCGACGTCGGACGCCATGCGCTTGCCCTTGCAGTGCACCTGCAGGATCGGGA
Organism: uncultured Acidimicrobiaceae bacterium; assembly: GCA_963745175.1. Taxonomy (GTDB): domain Bacteria; phylum Actinomycetota; class Acidimicrobiia; order Acidimicrobiales; family RAAP-2; genus Bog-473. The sequence continues at coordinate 294,368 of CAVUWK010000005.1, read as the reverse complement.
GCCGCTCCTCGAGGTCGGGCAGGGGCACCACGATCTGGCGGTCGAAGCGGCCGGGCCGGAGCAGGGCCGGGTCGAGGATGTCGGGCCGGTTGGTGGCGGCGATCATGACCACGCCCTCGGAGGTGTCGAAGCCGTCCATCTCGGAGAGCATCTGGTTCAGTGTCTGCTCGCGCTCGTCGTGGCCGCCGCCGAGGCCCGCACCCCGCTTGCGGCCGATGGAGTCGATCTCGTCGACGAACACGATGGCCGGCGCCTGCTTGCGTGCGGTCTGGAACAGGTCGCGCACCCGGCTCGCCCCGACGCCCACGAACATCTCCATGAAGTCCGAGCCGCTGACCGACATGAAGGGCACACCGGCCTCGCCGGCGACGGCCCGGGCGATCAGCGTCTTGCCCGTCCCGGGCGGGCCCACCAGCAGGACGCCCTTGGGGATCTTGGCGCCGATCTCCTTGAAGCGTGCCGGCGTCTTCAGGAAGTCGACGACCTCGCTGATCTCCTGCTTCACCCCGGTGTAGCCCGCGACGTCCTCGAAGGTGGTCGAGGGGCGGTCGCTACTGAAGGTCTTGGCCTTGGAGCGCCCGATCGACATGATGCCCGACATCTGGCCCCGGGTCTGGCGGCCGATGAAGTAGATGAAGGCGGCGCCGATGCCGATGATGAAGATGTAGGGGAGCAGGTCGGTCAGCAGGTTCGACGACGGCGTCGGGAAGCTGACCTGGACGCCGTTGTTGCGCATCTCGGTGACGTCGTTGGGCAGGGACGGGCTGGGACCCTGGACGGTGTAGGTCGCCCCGTCCTTCAGCTTGCCGGTGATCACCCCGTTGGAGTTGGAGATCTGCGCCGTCGACACCTGCTTGGACGTCACGTCCTGGAGGAATTTGGTGTACGAGATCGACTTGGCGTTGCTGGTCTTGATCGTGCCCACGGCGAGCAGGATGGCCACGATCCCGATGGCCAGGACGCCCCACAGCCAGCGCCAGCTCTGCCCCGAGGGTGCCCCCTGTTGCGGGGTGCCGTCGGGCCCTGTGGGCGCGTTCGGCTTGCCGGTGGGCTTGTCCGTACGCTGAGGGCTCACCCCTGCCATGCTAGGCGCCGACCCTGCTCAGCGGTTACCGCCTTGTCAGCCGGCTGCGGAGCCGTCCTCCTGCGGGGAATGGGCACTTCGGCGCCGGTATCGTCTTACCGATGACCGACATCGAGCCCGGCGGGGCGGTTCCCGGCCCACCGGGCCCGCCGGCCCGACCGCCCGGTCCCGTCCCGGACGGGTTCGTGCCCCGGGAATGGCTCCAGACGGCGCCGCCGCCGCCGCCCCCGCCTCCGCCTCCGCCCCCGGTCGTGCCCGCCGGCGACGTCCCGTTCCTCGATACCCCCTGGGTCCCCCCGCAGACGAAGCGCCAGGGCTGGATGTGGCTCGTCTACGCCGTGGTCGGCTTCCTGGTCGGCCAGTTGGGCGCCTTGATCTTCGGCGACATCGCGGGCGCCGTCGCCGGCAAGAGCGCCGCGCAGATGACGGCCATCGCCTCGGCCGCCGTCCCGCCGGAGTGGTACGTCGTCACGACGCTGCTCGGCCTGTGGATCGGGTTCATCGGCGCACCGTGGCTGGCCAGCCGGACCCAGGGCACGCGCCACTTCATCCGCGACCTCGGCGTCCGCTTCCGGCTCATCGACCTCGTGGGGATCGCGATCGGCGTCGGCGGCCAGATCCTCATCGCCATCATGTACGCGCCGTTCCAACACGACATCAAGAACTTCAACGGGCCGTCGCAGAAGCTCACGGGGGCCTCGCACGGTGCCGGGTTCATCATCATCGCCATCGCCACGGTGCTCCTGGCCCCGGTGATGGAAGAGCTCTTCTTCCGGGGGCTGCTCCTGAAGGCGCTCGTCCGCCTTTTCACACCGCTGCGGGCAGCCGGCGGCGCTCGTGTCGCCGGAGTCGTCCTGGCCGTGATCGCCGACGGGCTCCTCTTCGGCCTGGCCCACGGCGAGTGGGTGCAGCTGGCCGGCCTGGCCGCCTTCGGCATGATCCTGGCCGCCGTCTCCTACCGCACCGGTCGGCTGGGCATGAACATGGTTGCCCACGCCAGTTTCAACCTGGTCGCCATCATCGCCATTGCCGCCAACGGAACCGCCGTCATCCACTGACCACGCGGGACGGGGCGCCGCTCGGGCGCCCCCTATGGTGGGGATCCGTGAGCCGCCCATGAGTCGCCGATGAGTCGCATGGACCAGGTCTTCAAGGCGTACGACGTGCGTGGCACGGTGCCCGACCAACTCGACGCGGACATGTGCCGGGCCATCGGCCGCGCCATGGCCCGCTTCGCCGCCGCCCCGCAGATCCTGGTCGTCCGCGACATGCGCGAGTCCGGCGTGGAGCTCTCGGCCGCCTTCTCCGACGGCGTGCGGGCCGAGGGGGTCGACATCGTCGACCTGGGCATGGCTTCTACCGACTTCTTGTACTTCGCGTCCGGTCACCTCGATTCGCCCGGCGCCATGTTCACGGCATCGCACAACCCGGCGCAGTACAACGGGCTCAAGCTCTGCCTGTCGGGGGCACGGCCGATCGGGCGCGACACGGGCCTGGCCGACATCGAGGCGCGGTGCCGAGGAGCTCCTGGGCGAGCCGCTGCCGCCCCTCACCGGGAACTGGAGCGAGAAGGATCTGCTCGGTGCGTGGGCCGATCACGTCGTGTCCTTCGTCGACGTGGGATCGCTACGCCCGCTCAAGGTCGTGGCCGACACCGCCAACGGCATGGGCGGGCTGGTGGTGCCGATCGTGTTCGAGCGGCTCCCCTTCTCGGTGGAGATCCTCTTCCCCGAGCTGGACGGCACCTTCCCGAACCATCCTGCCGACCCCATCCAACCCGAGAACCTGGTGGCGTTGAAGGTGGCGGTCCTCGAGCAGGGCGCCGACATCGGACTGGCCTTCGACGGGGACGCCGATCGTGTCTTCCTGGTCGACGAGAAGGCCGAGCCCGTGTCGGGCTCGCTGACGACGGCACTGGTGGCCGCCTCCATGCTGGCCAAGCACCCCGGCGAGACCATCCTCTACAACCTCATCTGCTCGCACGTGGTGCCCGAGGTGGTGACGGAGCTGGGCGGGAAGCCTGTGCGCACGCAGGTGGGCCACTCCATCATCAAGCAGGTGATGGCCGAGACGGGTGCCGTCTTCGGCGGGGAGCACTCGGGCCACTACTACTACCGCGACAACTTCCGGGCCGACTCGGGCATCATCACCGCGCTGATCGTCCTCGAACTGCTCAGCAAGAGCGGGCAGCCGCTGTCCCAGATGCTCCTGCCCTACCAGCGCTACGTGGACTCGGGGGAGATCAACACGACGGTGACCAGCCCGGCCGCTACGGTCGAGGCCATCGCCGCGCACGAGCGCCTGGTCGGTGCGTCGATCGACCGCCTCGACGGGCTCACCGTCGAGCACGCGGACTGGTGGTACAACGTGCGCCCCTCCAACACCGAGCCTCTGCTCCGCCTCAACGTGGAAGCGAGGACAGCCGAGCGTTGCGCCGCCCACGTGGCCGAGGTGCAGCAGCTCATTGCCGACAACGCCGACCTCGCGGCCGGCCCGAACTGAGGAGCTCCCGATGAGCCTCGACCCGCTCCTGCTCGACGTCCTGGCCTGCCCGGTCGACAAGGGACCACTGCTGTGGTTCGAGGACGAGGACGTTCTCTACAACCCCCGGCTGCACAAGAGCTACGCCGTGGTCGACGGGGTGCCGGTGATGCTGGTGGACGAGGCGGTCGACGTCGGCGACGCCGAGCACGAGAGGCTCATGGCGAAGGCGGAGAGCGGCACCGTGCGGGCCACGGGCCCGGCGTCTGGGTGAACGGGTGAACGGGTGAGCGGGCGGGCCTCGCTGGACACGCCCGACACGCCCGACACGCTCGGGATGTGGGAGGCCGCGGCCGCCCTGCCCGAGCAGTTGTCGGAGGCACTCGAGACCGCCACCGAGGCTTTCGACGGGACCGCGCCGCTGGGGCCCGGTGCGTTTCGGGCCGTCGCCGCGTTCGGACTGGGCACCGGGGCGGTGGCCGCCGCCGCCGCCGCCGCGCTGAGCGCCCCCGACCTGGCGGTGCCCCTCTGGGTGGGCGAAGGGTCCGCCCTCCCTGCCTTCGTCGGCGCTGACACGCTGGTCCTCGCCGTCTCGTCCTCGGGCGGCACCGCCGAGACGCTGAGCGCGGCGACCGAAGCGTCCGAGCGCGGGGCGACCGTGGTGGCGGTCGGGGGTGACGCCGGGGGAGCGCTCGCAAGCCTGGCCGACCACGCCGGTCTGCCGTGGTGCCCGGTGTTCCCGAGTGCAGCGAGTGCTCAGGGTCGGTCCGCCGCCCCCGCCCGCGCTGCGCTGGGCGCGACCACCGTGCCCCTGTTGGTGGCGCTGACGCGCGCCGGGCTGCGGCAGGACTGCACCGCCTCGGTGCAGTCGGCTTCGGAGGGGTTGGCGCGACGACGGGACGCGCTGGTGGCGCCGGGCAGCGCCGCGGCAGAACTGGCGCGTCGGCTCGGGCGCACCATCCCGCTCGTCTACGGCGCCGCGGGCGTCGCCGCCGTAGCAGCGCACTGGTGGAAGACCCAGGTGAACCTCAACGCCAAGGCGCCGGCGTTCGCGGCGCCGTGCCGGAGCTGACCCACGACGAGCTGGCCGGTTGGGGCCAGGGCGGCGACGTGACGCGCCAGACGATGTCGCTCGTTTTGCTGCGCCACGCCGGCGAGGGCCCGCGGGCCGCCGGCTTGTTCGACGCGGTGCGGGCGGCGACCGACGAGGTCATGGCCGAGATCTTCGAGGTGCGGGGCGAGGGCGAGGACGACCTGTGCCGGTTCTTCGACCTCACGTTGCTCGGCACGCTGGTGTCGTTGCACCTGGCCGCCCGCGAGGGCGTCGACCCAGGCCCGGCGCCCGCCGTCGAAGAGGCACAGGCCGCCGCGTCGTCCTCGTAACGACCCGCCGCCGGTCGCGGCGCGGTGACGGGTCCAAGTCCGCTTAGCTGAGGCGCTCGACGATCATGGCCATGCCCTGGCCGCCACCGACGCACATGGACTCGAGGCCGAACGTCTTGTCGGTGTCCTCCAGCGCGTTGAGCAGCGTCGTCATGATGCGGGCGCCGGTCTGGCCGAAGGGATGCCCGAGTGCGATGGCGCCGCCCTTGACGTTGAGCTTGTCCCAGCTGATGCCGAGGTGCCTGGCGGAGGGGATCACCTGGGCGGCGAAGGCCTCGTTGATCTCGACCAGGTCGATGTCGTCGATCGTCATGTTCGCCCGGGTCAGGACCTGGCGGCAGGCGTCCACGGGCCCGAGGCCCATGATCTCGGGGTTGAGCCCCGTCACGCCGCTGGCCACGATGCGCGCCAGCGGCGTGATGCCGAGCGCCTTGGCCTTGGTGTCGCTCATGACGATGACCGCGGCGGCGCCGTCGTTGAGCGGGCAGGCGTTGCCGGCCGTGACGGTCCCGCCCTCGCGGAAGACGGGCTGGAGGGCGGACAGGCCCTCCAGCGTCGTGTTGGGCCGCGGCCCGTCGTCCTTGGTCACGATCGTGCCGTCCGACAAGGTGACGGGGATGATCTCGCGTTCGAAGAACCCGTTCTGCTGGGACTCGACGGCGCGCGTCTGGGACAGCAGCGCGAACTCGTCCATCTCGGCCCGGCCGACCTTCTCGAACTCCGCCACGTTCTCCGCCGTCTGGCCCATGGCGATGTAGACGTCGGGCAGGCCCGCCGCCGGGGTCCAGGGCTCGGTCACGGCGGGGGCGCGCACCTTCGTGCGCTCTTCCGCCGTGGCGAACTCGGTGTTGTGCGGACCGGTGTCGGAGGCGCCGTGCGAGTAGCGGCTCACCGTCTCGACGCCGGCCGCGATGAAGACGTCACCCTCGCCGGCCCTGATGGCGTGCGCCGCCATGCGGATCGTCTGCAGGGACGACGAGCAGTAGCGGTTGACCGTGACGCCGGGCACGTTCTCGAGGCCGGCCATGAGCGCGGCCACGCGGGCGACGTTGTAGCCCGCCTCACCGGCGGGCTGCCCGCAGCCGAGCATGACGTCCTCCACCTCGCCCGGGTTGAGCTGCGGCACCTGCTCCAGCACGGAGCGCAGGACGAGAGCGCTCAGGTCGTCGGGCCGGCACTCGACGAGCGAGCCCTTGTTGGCCCGACCGATCGGGGTGCGACCGGTGGCGACGATGACGGCTTCAGGCATGGCGACGGCTCCTCGGGTTTCGGTCTTCGATCTTCGATCGTGCGCCCGGGGACCCGCCCCGGGGCGGATTGCAGGTTACTTGGCGGTAGCGAGGGGCTCTCCGGTCCCATTGGCCGCCCGAGCGGGGCGGACTGTAACGTGTTCTAGCGCGCCGGGCCCACACGGCCGAGCCGGCGACGACATGGCGCTGACGTGGGCCGATGCGGCCCCGCCACCCGGGAGGGACACGATGGAGATTGCCTTGACCGAGGAGCAGCAGGCGCTGAAGAGCGAGCTGCGCGCCTACTACGAGAACCTGCTGACCCCCGAGGTCGAGCAGGAGCTTGCGAAGGCGGGCGGGATCGGGCCCGTGGTGCGCAAGGTCGTCAAGCAGATGGGGACCGACGGCTGGCTCGGCATCGGCTGGCCGACGGAGTGGGGCGGGCAGGGACGCTCGGCCGTCGAGCAGTTCATCTTCTTCGACGAGTCCATGCGCAGCGGCGCGCCCGTCCCGATGCTCACCATCAACACCGTGGGTCCCACGATCATGAACTTCGGCACGCACGAGCAAAAGGAGTTCTTCCTCCCCAAGATCCTGGCCGGCGAGATCAGCTTCTGCATCGGCTACACCGAGCCCAACTCGGGTACCGACCTGGCATCGCTGACGACACGGGCCGTGCGCGACGGCGACGAGTACGTCATCAACGGCGCCAAGATCTTCACCAGCCTGGCCGGCGACGCCGACTACATCTGGCTGGCGACCCGTACCGATCCCAACGCGGCCAAGCACAAGGGGATCTCCATGTTCGTGATCCCCATGGACACCCCGGGCATCCGCGTGGTGCCGATGAAGCTCCTGGGCGACCACAACATCAACTACACGTTCTACGAGGACGTGCGGGTCCCGGCGACGAGCCTCGTCGGCGGCGAGAACCAGGGCTGGACGCTGATCACCAACCAGCTCAACCACGAGCGGGTCACGCTGTGCTCGCCCGGGATCATCGAGCGCGTCCTCACCGACGTGCGTGCCTGGGCCCAGGCCACGAAGCTCCCGGACGGACGGCGCGTGATCGACCAGGAATGGGTGCAGGAGCATCTCGCCCGGGTGACCGCGGAGCTCGAGTTCCTGCGCCTCATCAACTGGAAGGTGGCATGGCAGGCGACGCAGGGGCACCTCGACGTGGCCGACGCCTCGTCGATCAAGGTGTTCGGCACCGAGTTCTACCTGCGGACCTTCCGCTTACTCATGGAGATCCTCGGACAAGCCGGCTACCTGACGCGTGGTTCGCCGGCGTCGGTCGTCGCCGGCCGTCTGGAGATGTACGCCCGCTCCATGATCATCCTCACATTCGGCGGCGGCACCAACGAGATCCAGCGGGACCTCATCGCGATCTTCGGCCTCGGCATGCCGCGGTCGCTGCGCTGAGCCCGCCGAACGAGCCAGGAGATCACATGGACTTCAACTACAGCGAAGAGCAGGAAGCGGTGCGCGAGCTGGCCGGGCAGATCTTCGGCGAGCGGTCGACGCATGACCGCCTCAAGGAGGTGGAGGCGACGGCGGGCGACGACGGGCCCTTCGACCGCGACCTCTGGAAGGACCTGGCCGACGCCGGCCTGCTCGGCATCCACCTGAACGAGGACGTTGGCGGGGCGGGGCTCGACTTCGTGGCGGCCTGCCTGGTCGTGGAGGCGGCGGGCCGGACGGCGGCCTACGTCCCGGTGGTCGAGACGATGGTCTACGGCGCCCTGCCCATCGATCGCTTCGGTACCGACGCGCAGCGCAAGACCTGGCTGACCGGGGTGGCCGGCGGCGACACGGTCCTCACAGCCGCCATGGCCGAGTTGGCCGGCGAGGTGATCCTGCCCGGCGGAGCGGAGCCCGCGACCACGGCGACCGCGCAGTCCGACGGCTCATGGGTGCTGGCGGGAACCAAGGCCTGCGTCCCGGCGGCCCTCGTGGCCGACGCCATCCTGGTGCCGGCGACATGCCAGACCGCAGACGGGTCCGCCACGGGACCCGGCGTGTTCATCGTCGACGCCGGCGCCGACGGTCTCACCATGATCCGACAGACCACCACGACCGGTCGGCCCGAGGCGATCGTCGAGCTCGACGGGGTCCGAGTCGGCGCGGACCGCCTTCTGGGCGAGGGCGCGGAAGGCGCCGCGGTGATCGAGTGCATCACCGAGTTCGCCACGACGGCGCTCTGCATTCAGGAGGCCGGCGTCTGCGCCTCGGCCCTCGAGCTCACGGCCGAGTACACCAAGACGCGGGTGCAGTTCGACAAGCCGATCGCCACATTCCAGGCCGTCGGGCAGCGCGCTGCTGACGCCTACGTCGACACCGAGGCGATTCGGCTGACGGCGTGGCAGGCCGCGGCACGGCTTGCGGCTGGCCTGCCGGCGGCGGCCGAGGTGGCGATCGCCAAGTACTGGGCCGCCGAGGGTGGCCAGCGCGTCGTGCACGCGGCGTCCCACCTTCACGGCGGGGTGGGCGTCGACCGCGACTATCCGCTGCACCGGTACTTCCTCCTGACCCGCCAGATCGAGCTCACGCTCGGCGGCGCGACCGAAAGCCTGCGCCGGTTGGGGCGGATGCTGGCGGACGAGCCCGTTTGAACCGACCAGGCGCGCCGTTCGCGCGCGTGGCGTAGGCGGCTCAGAGTTTTCGTCAGCGTTCCGAGGCGACGCAGAGTACCCGGGCGCGCAGAAACCACCTTGGGAAGAAAAGATGCGCTGACAGGAGTCAATCGACCCTGCTCGATACCACGGGGGCGGGCCGGCCGCCCCGTCAGGCCGCCGCCGGCGGGGGCCGCTGGCGCTGCTCGGCTTGGTTGCGCAGGCGGTTGTGGAACCCACACAGCAACCGGCCGTTGTCCTGGGTGGTCTCCCCGCCCTCGGCGTAGGTCTGAATGTGGTCGACCTGGCAGTTCTCGGCGGGCTCGTAGCAGTGCGGGTGGGTGCAGATGCGATCGCGTAGCTCAATGGCCCGCCTCGTCCCGCCGCTAAAGAGCCGGGCCCGCACGCTGACGTCGATCCGGTTGCCCAAAGAGAAGATGGCCCGCTCGAAGTAGGCCGAGTCCATCCACGGCGTCAGGGCCGAGGGTGCGAGCACGGTGCCGTTCTCGAGCTCGCAGATGCGGCCGTGGATTGTCTCATAGCCGACGAAGACGGAAAAGAGCGGGGCGGGCCGGATGCCGTCGGCCGGTGCGGTGCGGCTGCGCGTCGCCATCTCGACGAGGGCGTCGGCCCGGCGCTGTGCCGAGGTGCGGGCCAGCTCGTCGATCCGGGCCGTGCGCCCCAGGCGCTCCCTCGCCTCGGCGCAGTCGGCCTCGAAGAGGTCGTGCTCGAGGCGGTTGAGCTCGCCGGCCACGATGGAGCCCGAGACCGGGTCGAGCGTCATCTGGCCCAGCCACATCCCGCTGAAGCTGGTTTCGAAGAACACGTTGCGCGACGCCTTGCGCTCCTCGTCGGAGGCGTCGGCCCCGTCGGGGTCGGCCAGCTGCTTCCAATAGCTGAGGACCCGGTAGAAGTCCTCGAAGCCCATGTCGGCCGCCTGGGCGACCAGCATCTCCTCGTCGCGGGCCATGGAGGCCTCGGTGCGGTGGCGCCGGGCCGCGGCGATGGCCCGGGCCGCGTCGACCCCGATCGCCCCGTCACGCCACGCCTGGGCGGTCTCGGGCAGGTGGCGCAGCTGTCGTCCCAGACGCACCCGGCGCTTGGCCGCCGCCCGCGGCACCCGACAGCGCGAAGAGATCCACGCCGCCGCCGTCTTGGCCCCATCGGCCGCCCACTGCTCCCCCGCCTCAAAGGCCGCCGTCGATTCGGTCACGAAGGACTCGAAGCGTGACTGCAAGCGGTGCAGTTCCTCGATCGACGCGCCGTCGCCGTAGTTCTCCGCACCCGATGCCACGAGTGCGTCGAGTGCCTCGGCGAAGTTCTCCAACTCCATGGGTTCGATGGAAGCAGGCGGGTGTCACACGTTCATCGTCCGAAACGAGCGCAAATTGCACTGACATTTCGTGCACGCAAGCGACCGTTCTTTTGGGGGGGACCGCTGTGCGAGTGCAGTTCGAGCTCACGCTCGGCGGCACGAAGGACACCCTGCGCCGGCCCGGCGGATGGCGCCGACGAGCCCGTCTGATCCGGGTCCTGGGTCAGTCCGACGGGGTGTGCGGGGAGGGGTTCGACAGGCCGAGGCCGTAGCCGGCCAGGAACACGCCCGCCTCCTTATGACGCGGGTACGCGCCGGCCAGCTTGTGGAAGGCGCCGGAGTGGTCCGGGTACGTGAGGTGCGCCACCTCGTGCACCAGCACCGAGTCGAGGACCCATTCGGGCACGACGCGCAGGCGGTGCGAGACGCGGATGTCGCCTGAGTGGTAGGAGCACGAGCCCCAGCGCGCCGTCTGGTTGGTGACCCAGCGCACGGAGGCGGGACGGGCCCCGACCAGGTAGCGGTCGCTCAGCTCGATGGCGCGGGCCAACAGGTCGTCGTCAGTGAGCCCGGACTGCAGCCGGTGGCGGGTGAGGAGTCGGTCCACCAACCAGTCGATCGTCTTCTGCCGGCTCTCGACGTCGAGATGCGCCGGCAGCGACACGACGATGCGGCCGCCGACCCACTTGGCCTCAGACGTCTTCTTGCGGCGCTTGCTGATGCGAACCTCGACCTCGGGCGCCGCCTCGATCTCTGGTGCCGTCTCGACTTCGGGCGCGACCTCGAGCTCGGGCGCCGCCTCGGCTACGCGCTCCCGCGCCTTCGGCGGTCCGCCCGTGCGGTCCGGCGGCGGCTCGGACCCGAAGAGGTCGGCCACGTCGAACAGGGTCATGGACGGCATTGTGGCCGACCCGCGTGACCAGGTCGTGCATGCCTGGTCAGCATCCCTGCATCGGGCGGTGCAGACTGCCTACGATGCGCTTGGGCGGCCCGAGTGATCGGGCAGAACTGGAGGGCTGACATGTCCGCTCTGATGCTCGCCACCAACGGGGGACTCGTCTTCATCCTCGTCATCATCTACATCGCGATCATCGTCCTCGAGATCGCGGCTCTGTGGAAGGTGTTCGTCAAGGCGGGCCAGCCGGGGTGGGCGGCCATCATCCCGATTTACAACCTCTATGTCCTGTTGAAAGTCATCGGGAGGCCGGCCTGGTGGCTGCTGCTCTTCTTCGTCGGCGTCATCGTCCCGTTCGTGGGCTGGATCGCTCTAGTCGTCGTCGGCATCATCATCGCCATCGATCTGGCCAAGTCGTTCGCCAAGAGTTCGGGCTTCGCGGTCGGGCTGTTCTTCTTGAACTTCATCTTCGTCCCGATCCTGGGCTTCGGGGAGTCGCAGTACGTCGGTCCGGCCGCGGCGGCTCCGAGAGCGATGTGACTTTCGCCCGGAGCCAGTTGGGACCGCGGCAAGCAAGGCGAGCAATCAACGTGTTCAGGCGATCCAGGTGGCATGAACGGGCTCACTCATACCCGGCGGTGAATCGCTGCTGCGGGAAGCTGCCCCGCTCAACTGCGCGATGCGCTTGGGGATACCGATACTCAGAGGACCTTCTTTCCGGTTGTCGGAGCAACGGATCGCCTACTGGTCGCAGGTAGCGACGGGACTGGGGTCCAGATGCGGTCGATAAAGTCAGCGACGAGCGAAGCGATCTCGGCCAGATTCTCTTCAAGGGCGAAGTGTCCGGTGGGAAACATGTGTTGTTCGACGTCGGGGATGTCGCGCCGGTAAGCGTTGGCCCCGCCGGGCAAGAAGAAGGGGTCCGCTTCCCCCCAGGCAATCAGTGTCGGCGGCTGATGCTGTCGCAGCCAGGCCTGCCAGCTTGAATAGAGGGAGATGTTGGTGTGGTAGTCGAATGCCAGGTCGACTTGGATCTGCTTACGGCCTGGAAGATCCAAGAAGTGCTGATCGAGCGTCCAACCATCGGGGGCTATTGCCTCGGCGCGATTCGCCCCGCTCAGATATTGGCCCCGGGTGGCAGCCAAAGTCAGGACCTCGCGGATCTTGTCCTCCTCCCCAGCCACCCCCGGGTCGCGGCCAGCCAGGTCTCGCGCCATGGGCGAAAGGCCCTCGTCATAAGCGTTGGCATTCTGAATCACGAGACCAGCGATCCACTCGGGATGGCGAGCAGCGACGCGCATACCTATCGGCCCGCCGAAGTCGAATTGGTACATGACGAAGCGATCCAAGCCGAGGCGTTCACAGAACCCGTCGACGATTTCAGCGAGTCGATCGAAGCTGTAGACGAAGTCCCCTCCCGTCGTCATTGACTCAGGGGCATCGCTGTAGCCAAAGCCGGGATAGTCCGGCGCGATCACGCGATAGCGGTCGCCGAGGGCGTCGATGAGCCGGGAAAATTGATGCGACGCGGAGGGGAAACCGTGCAGAAGCAACAACGTGGGCGCGCCGGCCGGGCCGGACGCCCGGTAGAAGACCCGCACCCCGTCTACTTCGACGAAGTGATACGTCGGACGGACGATGTCGGAGATCTTCCTAGCCATGAGTCACATGCCTTTCATAAGTCCGGCGTCACATCTTCGTAGCGGTGTTACCGCAGTTGACGCCTGCGACAGATCTCGGCCGTCTCTACACCGACGCATACAGCGGCTCGAGTGTCGCTCTGTCCGGCCTGAGCCTGACTGTCGACCTGGCCGCCACGAATATCGTTCGCCTCGCGACAGAGGACGGCGCCGTGGCTTCCGCCTACGTGCTCACCGCAGCGGGTCTCCAGCCCGTCGAATGAGCGGGTGGAGGCATTGGTGCTCGGGATCATCGAGCCCAGGCCCGCTCGAGGTCTTTAGCCCAGCACGAGCTCGGCCATGGTGCGCAAGGTGGCGACGTCGCCGTTGATGAGCATGGTGGTGGCGCGCGACTCGCGCCAGGCCTCGAGGTCGTCGCGGATCTTGGCCACGGGTCCGACCAGCGCGATGTCCTCCACCATGGCCGTGGGGACGGCGGCGGCGGCATCGTCCTTTCTCCCGTCGAGGTAGGCGTCCTGGATCTTGGTGGCCGCTTCCTCATAGCCCATACGCGCAAAGACGTCGAAGTGGAAGTTCATCTCCTTGGCCCCCATGCCGCCGATGTAGAGGGCGAGATACGGTCGGAACCCGTCCGCTGCCGCGTCCGTGTCGTCACTGATCACGGTCGGCGCGAAGGCCAGCACCTCGAAGTCCGCCGCGCTGCGCCGGGCGGTCGGGCGGGCGAACCCCTCGTCGAGCGACGCCTCGAAGGAGGACATGGCGCGGGGGGAGAAGAAGATGGGGAACCAGCCGTCAGCGATCTCCGCGGCCAGGGCGACGTTCTTCGGGCCCTCCGCCCCCAGAATGATCGGGATGTCGGCCCGCAGCGGGTGCACGATCGACTTGAGCGGCTTGCCCAACCCCGTGCCACCTGGGTACGGAAGCGGGTAGTGCGGGCCCTCGTTGGTCACCGGCTTCTCGCGGGCGAGGACCTGACGCACGATGTCGACGTACTCACGGGTGCGGGCCAGGGGGGCAGAAAAGGATTGGCCGTACCAGCCCTCGACCACCTGGGGTCCCGACACGCCGAGGCCGAGTACGAAGCGCCCGCCCGAGAGATGGTCCATGGTCTGTGCAGCCATGGCCATCGCAGTCGGGGTGCGCGCCGACAGCTGGCACAACGAGGTGCCGAGTCGGACCCGCTCCGTCTGCGATCCCCACCAGGCCAGCGGGGTCAAAGCGTCGGAACCGTAGGACTCCGCCGTCCAGACCGAGTCGTAGCCGAGGCGGTCGGCCTCCATCACCAGCTCGACCGCGTTGGGGGGCGGTCCCGCGCCCCAGTAACCCATCTGCAGGCCGATCTTCATGGTCTTCACGTGCGGCTCCTCTCGGCTTCTCGGCGCCCGCTCGAAGTGTGTCAGACCCGGGCGACGATCTCCTCGGCGAACCAGCGCACCAAACCGAGGCGGGTCTCCAGGGCCGCCGCGTCGGGCGTGCCCGGCGCGATGTCGGCGAACATCCACGGCGCGCAGACGAAGTCCGTCACGCCGGCGTCGGCGAAGCGGCGGTAGAGGTCGACATCGGGTCGCTCGTTGAGCGACAGGTAGATGGTGAACCCCTCTTCGTCGCGGCCGGCCTCCTTCAGCGCGTCGTGCAGCTCGGCCAGGTGGATCCATGCCTCGTCCTCGGTGTAGGCGCCGGCGGCGATCCAGCCGTCGCACAGGGCCGCCGTCCGGCGCAGCGCGACGGGGGAGTGGCCGCCGCCGATGATCGGGACCGGCTCGGTGGGGGCGGGCTCGATCTGGCATTCCGGGACGTCGTAATAGTCCCCGTGGAACTCGACCCAGCCGCCCGCCAACAGGGTGCGCAGCGCGACGATCATCTCGTCGAGGCGCTTGCCCCGGGTGGCGAAGTCCTGACCGGTCTGGTCGAACTCCTCTTTGCACCAGCCGACCCCGACGCCCAGGCGCAAGCGGTTCCCGGCCAGCACGGCGGTCGTGCCGACGGTCTTGGCCACCGTCATCAGGTCGCGCAACGGCGCGATGTAGACACCGGTGGTGAAGAGCAGGTTCTCGGTCGCCGCGGCCATGGCGGAGATCACGCACATCGGGTCGGGCCACGCCGTCTCGGTATCCCAGCTGGGCGCGCCGTCCTCGCGGGTCGAGTAGGTGTAGCGCGACTCGAGCTCGCGGGGGTTGAACAGATGGTCCGAGACGTACATGCCCCCGTAGCCCAGCTCGTCGGAGGCTTGAGCCAGCGGGATCGCATGGCGCGTCGGCAGGAAGGAGATGGCCTGGTGGAAACGCACCGCGTGGTCGCTCACGGCGCCGGCCTCAGCGGGCCCGGGCGGGGAGGGGCGTGCCCCCGACGGGCGCCGAGGGCGCGAAGGCGACCGGGATGTGCTTGGTCCCGTTGATGAAGTTCGACCGCAGTCGCTGCACCTCGCCGTCGAGGCGGATGTCGGGGATGCGGTCGAGCAGGCGGTCGAACATCACCATGATCTCCATGCGGGCGAGATTGGCGCCCAGGCAGAAGTGCGGCCCGCCGCCTCCGAAGGCGATGTGGTTGTTGGGCGAGCGGGTGACGTCGAAGGTGTCCGGGTTCTCGAAGGCCTCCTCGTCCCGGTTGGCCGAGATGTGCCAGAAGACGATCTTGTCGCCCTCCTTGATCTCTTGGCCGTGCATCTCCATGTCGCCGGTCGCCGTGCGGCGGAAGTGCATCACCGGGGTGACGTAGCGCAGCATCTCCTCCACCGCACCCGGCAGGAGCGAGCGGTCCTTGCGCAGGAGCTCCCACTGGTCGGGGTGGTCGAAGAAGGCGGTCATGGCTCCCGACATGAGGTTCCGGGTCGTCTCGTTCCCCGCCACGATGAGAAGCAGGAAGAAGAGGTCGAGCTCGAGCTCGTTGAGCTTCTCGCCCTCGACCTCGGCGTCGATCAGCACTGAGATGAGGTCCTGCCTGGGTCGGAGTCGGCGTTCGGCGGCCAGCTCCTCGGCGTAGCCGTAGACCTGCATGAGCGCCTCGTCGGGAGCGCCTCCATCAACCTGGTACTCGGGGTCCTCGGAGCCGATCATGCGGTTGGACCAGTCGAAGACCATGCGGCGGTCCTCCTGGGGAACGCCGAGGAGCTCCGCGATGACGAGCAAGGGGAGCTCGGCAGCGATCTCCTCGACGAAGTCGGCCGTGCCGCGCTCGCACACTGCGTCGATGATCCCGTCGGCGTAACCGATGATCTGCTGCTCGAGGTCCCGCACCATCTTGGGGGTGAAGCCCTTGTTGACGAGCCGCCGGTAGCGCGTGTGCATCGTCGGGTCCATGTTGAGCATCAAGAGCTGCTGCTGGGCCAGCATCTCGTCGTCCGTCTCGTGGAAGAGGGCACCGCGCCGGGCGGAGGAGAACTGCTCCCAGTCCCGGTTGACGTGCACGCAGTCGTCGTAGCGGGTGATGGCCCAGAACCCGCCGCGCGGGGCGGCCGCCTCGGGGTGCCAGAAGGCGGGCGCCTCCCGGCGGAGCTCGGCGAACCACTCGTGGGGCACTCCGGCGACGAAGTTCCTCCCGTCGATGAGGTCGATCTCCTCGAGGCTCATGGCCCCCCTTTCGACGCACTCCGGCGACGCCAGCCCCACGCCGCCCGGTGCCTGCCCTTTCGGGGCAATTTCTAGAACGTGTGTCAGTGATCATAGGCACAGCGCCGGCCCTCCGGACGGGGCCGCCCAAACGAGAACGTGTTACAGTTTTGGGCAGCGCGGCCTTGACCTGGCAGGGACCGCAGAGTGCACGCGAGGCTGCCCCACGATGTTCCTCGAGGAAAGCCCCGAACAGCAGGCAGCTGCGTGCCGAGTTGCGTCAGTACTACGCCGAGCTCCTCACCGACGAGGTGCGGGCGGGCCTGGCCGAGGGCGGCGAGGGGGGCGAGGCCTGGAGCCAGGTGGTGCGCCAGATCGGCAAGGACGGCTGGCTCGGCATCGGCTGGCCGAAGGAGTTCGGCGGGCAGGGCCGGCCGGCGACGGACCAGTTCATCTTCTTCGACGAGACGCGGCGCGCCGGTGCGCCGTTCCCCTTCGTCACCATCAACACCGTCGGGCCGACCATCATGCGCTTCGGCACCGACGAGCAGAAGTCGTTCTTCCTGCCCGCAGATCCTCGCCGGCGAGCTGAACTTCGCCATCGGCTACACCGAGCCCGAGGCCGGCACCGACCTGGCGTCGCTGCGCACGCGGGCCGTGCGTGACGGTGAGGAGTACGTCGTGAACGGGGCCAAGATCTTCACCAGCGGCGCCGACCAGGCCGACTACGTCTGGCTGGCCGTGCGGACCGACCCCGACGTCCCCAAGCACAAGGGCATCTCCATCCTGTGCGTGCCGACGACGTCGCCCGGCTTCGAGTGGTCGATCATCCACACCGTCGGCGGGCTGACGACGACGCAGACCTTCTACGACAACGTGCACGTGCCCGTGGCCAACCGCGTCGGCGGCGAGAACGAGGGCTGGCGCATGATCACCACCCAGCTCAACCACGAGCGGGTCGGGCTGGCCGCCTGGAGCGGCCTGGCCATCTCGCTCTACGAGGACATCGTGGACTGGGCGGCGGCGCAGGAGACCGACGACGGTCGCACGCTCATCGACCAGGGCTGGGTGCAGATGGACCTGGCCAAGTGCCACGCCGAGCTCGAGGCCATGTGGTTGCTGAACTGGCGCATGGCCGTGCACGTGGCCGACGGCGAGCTGACCGGGGCCGAGTCGTCGTCGATCAAGGTCTTCGGGACCGAGCGGATCCTCGAGGTGGTGCGCCTGCTGCTCGGGGTGGCGGGGCGGCCGGCTACCTCGTCCCCGGGCTCGCCCGGGGCGCTGCTTGCGGGGCCGGCTCGAGGCCACGGCGCGCCAGGCGCAGATCAACACGTTCGGGGGCGGGGTGAACGAGGTGCAGCGCGAGATCGTGGCCATGGCCGGGCTGGGCATGACGCGGGGCGCGCGATGACGGCGGAGCGTTTCGAGGAGCTGGCGCCGTACCCGGACCACAGCACGGAGTTGGCCCCGCTCGTCGGGCAGGCGGCCGGCCCACCGAGCCTGGCCCCGGACGCGGTCAACGTCCCGATGATCCGGCACTGGGTCGAGGCGATGGGCGACCACAACCCCGTCTACGTCTCCGATGACGCGGCCCGGGCCGCAGGCTACGACCGGCTGATCGCACCGCCCACCATGCTGCAGGCCTGGATCATGCGCGGACTGCGTACCTCGCTGCTTCTCGAGGAGGCCCGGGCCGAAGGCGCAGTCGCGAGGGAGTGGGCCCAGCGAGACGATGATGGGCCTGCTGGACGAGGAGGGGCTGACCTCGGTCGTGGCCACCAACTGCGAGCAGCACTACGGGCGTCCCCTGGTGGTGGGGGACCGGCTGCTGGTGCGCTCGGTCATCGATGCGATCTCGGAACCGAAGCGCACCGGTCTGGGCACCGGGCGCTTCGTCACCACCCGGCTCGACTACGTGGCGGTCCCCGACGAGCAGGTGTCGGTCTGGCCGTCGGACGACGAGGTGCAGGCGCTCTACGACGCCGGCGAGCCGGTGGCCACCATGCGCTTCCGCATCCTCAAGTACCTGCCGCCCGCCCGCAAGGAGGCGCGCCCGCCGCGCCCGCGGCCGGCCCTCACCCAGGACAACGCGTTCTGGTTCGAGGGCGCCCGGGCGCACCATCTGTTGATTCAGCACTGCACCTCGTGCGGCACCCTGCGGCACCCGCCCCTGCCCGCCTGCGCCGTCTGCGGCTCCCTCGAATGGGACACCGTGGAATCGAGCGGCCGCGGCACCGTGTACTCCTACGTCGTGGTGCACTACCCCCAGGTGGCCTCGTTCGAGTACCCGCTGCCGATCGGTCTGATCGAGCTGGAGGAGGGGACCCGGGTGGTGGCCAACCTCGGTGGCGTCGAGGTGGATGCCATCGAGATCGGCATGCCGGTGCAGGCCGAGTTCGTCGACTACGACGAGGAGTTGTCCCTGCCCGTGTTCGTGCCGGCAGGGGAGGGAGCCTGATGGACTTCACATTGAGCGACGAGCAGCACGCGGTCTCCGAGGCCGCCGGCGGCCTCTTCTCGGGCCTGGTCGACGCCGAGCGCATCGCCGCCGTGGAGGCAGGCGCCGAGCGCATCGACCGCGACCTGTGGCAGGCGTTGGCCGACGCCGACCTCCTCGGGCTCGCCGTTCCCGAGGCCGACGGCGGCGCCGGCTACGGCCTGATGGAGCTCTGCCTCCTGCTGGAGGCGCAGGGGAACGCGGTGGCCCCCGTGCCGCTGTGGGCCACGCTCGTGCTGGGGGCGCTGCCCATCGCCCACTTCGGCTCGCTGGCCCAGCGCGCCCGTTGGCTGCCGGGCGTGGTCGCCGGCGACGTGATCCTCACTGCGGCCCTGAACGGCAGCATGCGGAGCCCGACCAACATGGCGCCGGTGCGCGCCAGCGCATCGGGGGACGGCTGGGTAGTGGAGGGCACCGAGCTGGCGGTGCCCCAGGCCCACCTGGCGGACCGCATCGTCGTGCCGGCCCGCACGGACGACGGCGGCGTGCTGCTGGCGCTCGTCGACCCGCAGGCGCCGGGTGTCGCGCTCGAGCGCGCCGTGACCACCAACCGCGAGATCCACCCGCACCTGCATCTCGCCGGCGCGTCCGTCGCGGCGGCAGACGTCCTCGTCGGCCCGGACCTGGGTCGCCCGGTCCTCGATTTCGTGCTCGTGGCCGCCACCATCGCCCTCTGCGCGCTGCAGGTCGGCGTGTGCGAGGCCGCGCTGACCAAGACGGCGGCCTACCTCAACTCGCGCCAGCAGTTCGGGCGACCCCTCAGCACGTTCCAGGGCACCATGTTGCGGGCGGCCGACGCCGCCATCGACATCGAGGCGATGCGCGTCACCTGGCAGAACGCGGCGTGGCGTTTCGACACCGGCCGTGACGCCGCCGATGCGGCCCGGGTGGCCAAGTGGCAGGCATCCGAGCGCGGCCAGCGGACGGTGCACGCCACCCAGCACCTGCACGGGGGAATGGGGGCGGACATTTCCTATCCCATCCACCGCTACTTCCTGTGGGGCAAGCAGATCGAGTTGCTGTTGGGGGGCCCGAGCGCCCAGCTGGCCCGGCTGGGGGCTGACATCGCCGAGCAAGCGCTGGCCCGGGCCGAGGCGGCGCAGTGAAGGCCGCCGGGGTCGATCTCTCCGGGCCGACCTTCTCGAGCTGTGTCCGTGGGCGACGAGCTCCCGACCCTGGTGCTCCCCATCACGCGCACCTTGATCGTGTCAGGCGCCATTGCCAGCCGCGACTACCAGGACGTCCACCACGATTCGGTCCTCGCCCGGGAGCGGGGCTCCAAGGACATCTTCATGAACATCCTGACCACCAACGGGCTGGTCGGCCGCTACGTCACCGACTGGTCGGGACCGCGCAGCCGGCTTTCCGATGTCAACATCCGGCTCGGCGCCCCGAACCATCCCGATTGCACCATGACGATGACCGGATCCGTCACGGAGAAGGGGTCGCTGACCGACGACGGTCGGTACGGGAGCGTGACCGTCGCCATCCGCGGCGCCCACGACGGGGGCGACCACGTCACCGGCACGGTCACCGTGCTGCTGCCGGTCGGCGACGAGCGGTGATCGGCGCGCGTCCCACTCGTTCTCCGGTTCGACAGCCATCGCCGGCATCGGGGCGACCGAGTTCTCCAAGGACTCCGGTCGTTCGGAGCTGCGGCTGGCCGTCGAGGCCGTCGCGGCGGCCCTGGCGGACGCCGGCCTCGCCCCGTCCGAGGTGCAGGGCATGGTGACGTTCAGCTCGGACACCAATCCCGACATCGACATCTCCCGCAGCCTGGGCATCGGCGACCTGACCTTCTTCAGCCGCATCCACTACGGCGGCGGCGCGGCGTGCGCCACCATCCAACAGGCGGCGCTGGCCGTTTCGTCTGGCGTGGCCGACGTCGTGGTCTGTTACCGCGCCTTCAACGAGCGCTCCGGCAGCCGCTTCGGCGCCGGCGTCCAGGGGCGGGCGCCCCTGGCGACGGCGGAGAACGCGCACATGGCGTCGTACCTGCCGGTCGGCTTGCTCACGCCGGCCTCGTGGGTGGCCATGGCGGCACAGCGCTACCTGCACGAGACGGGTGCGACGAGCGAGGATCTCGGCCGGGTGGCGGTGGCGGACCGCAAGCACGCGGCGACCAACCCGAAGGCGTGGTTCTACGAGCAGCCGATCACGCTGGAAGAGCATCAGGCCAGCCGCTTCATCGTCGAGCCGCTGCACCTCCTCGATTGCTGCCAGGAGACCGACGGGGGACAGGCCCTGGTGGTGACCTCGCTCGAGCGCGCCCGCGACCTGCGCACCGATCCGGTCGTCATCCGGGCGGCGGCCCAGGGCTCGGGGGCGGGCCAGGACATGATGACGAGCTACTACCGCGACGATCTGCTGGGACTGCCCGAGATGGCGGTGGTGGCCCGCCAGCTCTGGGAGACCTCAGGGCTGGGCCCCGACGACATGCAGGCCGCCATCCTCTACGACCACTTCACGCCGTACGTCCTCTACCAATTGGAGGAGCTCGGATTCTGCGCCAAGGGAGAGGCCAAGGACTTCGTGCGCGACGGCCGCCTCGAGCTCGGTGGGGCGCTCCCCATCAACACGCACGGCGGCCAACTCGGCGAGGCCTACCTCCACGGCATGAACGGGATCGCCGAGGGCGCCCGGCTCGTGCGCGGCACCTCGGTCAACCAGGTGCCAGGACTCGAGCACGTCGTGGTGACGGCGGGCACCGGCGTGCCGACCAGCGGGCTGGTGCTCGGCGTCGACCGCTGAACCGTCGGGTTCGTGACCGGGCTCGTGCCCCCTACGTTGGCCCGCAGCTCGTGAGGAAACCGGTGTAGCTGGCTGTCGTGATCTTGATCGGGCCGACACCCGGCGCATACCAGGCGTTGACCGTCAGCTCCTTGGCAATGGCGGGCTTGACGGCGGCGGCCAGCTCCTTGGACGCGGCCTTCGAGACGTTGGTGAACGCGATCGACTTCAGCACGGAGCGCACCGCGAGCAGGTGATGGAACGTCCCCATCGGCGTGTGCAGCGCGGCCACGGAACTGCCGCTCTGTTGCACCGCGACCGCCATGTTCAACGTCGTCGCGCTGGCGGGAAGGACGGCTTTGAGCTCGGCGCGGTCCGCCGCGCTCAGTGGCACGGCGATGTGCAGGCGGGAAACGGCGCTGCCGCCGGACAGCAGCGTCTGCACGTTCGGATAGGTGGTCGTGCCGCTGAGGCTGAACGGCTGTCCTGCAACCTGGATCCCCGAGGGCACTGAGACCAATTGCCCCCTCGTGGTCAAGACGTAGTGCAACGCGGCGTTGGTCGGGACGGACACGCCGCCGGCCGTGGACGTGCTTCCCTCGGTGATGGTCACCGAACGACCCTGCGAGGTACGGCCGACCGACGCGACGGTCAGTGTCTCGGCACCGGTCACGCCGGTGGCCTCGAGTGACTCGTGGCACGTCCAGCCGACCTTGAGCGGGAAGAAGTAATGGACCCAGGTCGGGGCGGCGGCCGATACCCCGGCGGCGTCTGACACTCCGACCGCGCCGACCCCGCTGAGCCCGCCGACACCGCCGGCCCAGGCGGGCAGGACGACGAGCGCCGCGAGCGACGTCAATGCGGTCAGCCCCGCACCTGCGACGAGACTCGCAACGCGCCGGACTCTCTGCCGCGACCTTCGGCTCGGATGGATTGGCATCGGCTTCCGTCCCCCCATGGGTCCGGCATCGAAGGGCCGGGCGCGGGATGATGGTAGTGGTGCCTGCGCAGCACGCGCTGCAGCGTCAGATCGGGCGATCGCCGACGGCGCGCTCGAGTGTCGCCGCCTCTTCGGGGTCCAGCAGCCGGTACGGGCCGCCTCTCTCCGCCTGCCACAGCACCGGGTCGTTGCAGTTCCAGCGCTCGGCCCGTAGCGATCGCTTGAGCACCTTGTTGGTGGCCGTGGCCGGCAGTGTGTCGCTCATGCGCACGAAGCGTGGTGCCCATTTGGTGCCGAGATCTCCTTGGCCGGCCAGGAACCCGGCCAATCCCTCGGCGTCGAGCGTCGTAAGGCCGGGCCGGAGCTGCACCGCCGCCATCACCTGGTCGCCCACCACCGGGTCCGGCACGGCGTACACCGCGGCCAGGACGACGTCGGGGTGCCGCTGCAGAATGCGCTCGATCGGGGCCGACGCGAAGTTCTCCCCGTCGACGCGGAGCCAATCGTGGTCCCGGCCGGCGAAGTAGAAGAAGCCTGCCTTGTCGCGGTAGGCCAGGTCGCCCGTCCAGTACCACCCTTCACGGAGCCGCGCGCGCTCTGCCTCGCCGTTGCGCCAGTACCCCTCGAAGCCGGCGCCACCGGCTTTGGACACCAACTCCCCGATTGCCTCCTCGGCGTTGAGCAGCCGGCCGTTGTCGTCGAAGCGCGCCGGCGGGCACTCCGCTCCCGTGGCAGCGTCGAGCACGACGGTGCCCTCCGGCGCCCGTCCCAGTGCACCCGGCGGCGTGTCGGGCGTGCGCGCGACCGTCGCGCCGCCCTCGGTGGAACCGTAGGAGTCGGTGACGGCAACAGCGAAGCGCTGGGCGAACCGCGCGACGTCCTCGGTCGTCCCCTCGTTGCCGAAAGCGCGCACCAGCGGGTTGTCGGCGTCGTCGGGCTGCTCCGGCGTGGCCACGATGTAGGACAGGGGCTTGCCGACATAGTTGAAATACGTCGCACCGGCCGCACGCACGTCGGGTAAGAAGCCCGAAGCAGAGAAGCGGCCCGTCGAGGGAAGGGCGAACGCCGAGCCCGCAATCAGTGCCGGGCCCCAACCGGCCATCAATGCATTGGAGTGGAACAGCGGCATGGACAGGTAGCACACGTCCACCGGCTCGAGCGCGTACATGTCGGCGACGATGGCGCCGATCCGGGCCAACCGGCCCTGACTGCACAGGCATGCCTTGGGCGCGCCGGACGTGCCCGACGTGAACAGGAGGTAGCCGAGGGTCTCGGGCGTCACCGACAGATCGGCGACCTGGGCCGGATCCGCCGCCGCGTGCGACCCCAGTGCGTCCCGTGCCGCCTTGGTGTCGAGCACCAGCACGCGCCGGTTGGCGCGCTCGACGTCGCCCAGCGTGTCGCCGATGCGAGAACCCTCCACCAGCGGCAGGTAGGTCGAGTCGGTCACCAGGAATTGGCATTCGGTGTGCGAGAGGTCCCGCACCAGTTCGTCACCGCGGTGGGTCGGGTTGGCCCCGACGACCACCGCGCCGGCCAGGGCTGCCGCCTCGAGCCAGAAGACGAACTCGGGCACGTTGTCGAGCATGATGGCGACGTGGAATGGGCCGTCTTGGCGGTTGGCCCGCAGCCAGGCCGCCCGCGCCGCCGCCGCGGCGACCACCTCGGCATGGCTGAGCCGGAGGTCGTTCGCTACCAAGCCGAGCCCATCGTCGTCGGCCAGGGCCAGGACGGCACCGGTGATGGTTGCCGGTACCGCCTCCGGCGTGGCACCGGCAGGTGTTGGTTGCGCCTCAGCAGGGGTCACCGCGTCTCCGAATGTCTCTGACCTGGGGTGGGAGTCCCATTAATGGAACACGTTGCATTTTAATCAGGCCCGTGTTACCGTCGCAGGAGCGCCGGCGGAACGGACCGCGGCACCGTAGACGAGGACGTGCGACCCCATGGAATTCGGCATTTTCAACGCCGCGTGCGTATTGCCCCGGTACGTCGAGCGGCACGGAGCATCCGCTGAGCACGACCGGATCATGGACGAGGTCGCCTTCATCGTGGCGGCCGACAAGGCCGGGTTCAAGTACACCTGGGCCTCGGAGCACCACTTCCTGACCCAGTACTCGCACCTCTCCGCCTCCGAATCGTTCCTGGCCTTCGTCGCGGCCAAGACCTCCAACATCCACGTCGGCTCGGGCATTTTCAACATCACGCCGCCGGTGAACCACCCGGCCCGGATCGCGGAGCGGGTGGCCATGCTCGACCACCTCTCCGGGGGCCGATTCGAGTTCGGCACCGGCCGCGGCTCCTCCACCACGGAGCAGCGGGGTTTCGGGATCGAGGACCCCGACCTCACCCGCGAGATGGTGGCGGAGACCCTGCCGCAGATCGTGCGCATGTGGAAGGACGAGGACTACAGCTACGAGGGCAAGTTCTTCTCCATGCCGTCCCGCAACGTGCTGCCCAAGCCCTACTCGAAGCCTCACCCGGCCATCTGGATGGCGGCGGGCAGCCCGTCCACCTTCGATCTGGCGGCGGAGATGGGTGTCGGCGTCCTGTGCTTCGGCTTCTCGACCCCGGACCAGCTCACCCCGCTGGTCAGCCGGTACAAGGAGAAGATCCAGGACTGCACCAACCCGGTGGGCGGCTTCATCAACAACAACGTGATGATCACGACCCAGATGATCTGCATGGAGGACGGGGCCAAGGCGCGCAAGACCTTCCTCGAGGCAGACTCGAACTACCACTTGAGCCTCGTGTTTCGCTACCTGGATACCTTCCCGAGGCCTCCCGGCATCCCCGAGTGGCCCGCGATCATCCCCGCCATGGACGCCGCCACACTCGACGCCGCCATCGCCGCCGGTGTCACTGCCGTCGGGACCCCGGACGAGGTGGGCAAGGCCGTGGAGAGTTTTGCCGCCACGGGTGCCGACCAGCTGGCCTTCGGGATGCTGTCGACCTCCATGCCCATCGAACTGTGCGAGGAAGCCACCGAGACGTTCGGCAAGCACGTGCTGAAGGACTTCGACAAGGACCCGGTGCACCTCACCACCAAGCAGCGCCTCGCCGCCGGCGGTTCCTAAGCAACCTCGAGCCGGAGGTCCCCGGCTTCCAGCTTGCGATCGATCTCTGCGGCCACCTCGGCCGGGCCGCGGGTGCCCACGTCGACCCGGTGCCGCTCCGCGACGCCGTGGTCCTCGAACTGCGTCCACAGATCGCCGACGACGGCCGCATCGGACAAGGCCCCGGCGTGCTGCGGTTCGACTTTACGGTCGAGCACGCGCTGCTGCACCAATTCGATCGGCGCACGCAGCACGGCGTAGTGGGCGGCGATGCCGTACGGCGCACTGGCCGCCGCGAACAGGTCGAGCATGAACGGGTAGAGGATGCCTTCGGCGACGGTGAAGTAGCCCCCGGCGGCCAAGGCTGCGACCGCCTCGGCGGCCGCATGCAGGACGACCCGGTTCTGGGTGTGCGCTTCCTCCCGCCACGGATCGATCACGCCTCGCCGGAGCTTGGCAAAGAACCAGTCGAGGTCGAGGCACGCCGAGAGCTCATGGCGGTCCGCGACGAACGGGGCCACCGTCGTCTTGCCACAGCCGGGCGAGCCGGTCAGGAGCAGAACTGGTGCCGGCGACACGGCTGCATCTTCGCGTGTGGCAGCTGCTCCCGGCACCGTGGCCCGCGGGGGGATGCCTTTTTCAGCTGGCGCGGGCGATACCGACGACCGGCTTGTTCAGCGGTTGGCCGCCCATGGAACCCCCGAAGTTCGCGTCGCCGTAGTTGAAGATGCCGCCGTCCGACGCGGCGATCCAGTAGCCGCCGTTGTCCGGCGTCCCTGCCATGCCCACGGCCGGTTTGTTCAAGGGCGTGCCGCCGGCGGAGCCGAGGAAGCGGGCGTCGCCGAAGCTGAAGATCCCACCGTCGGAGGCCACGAGCCAGTAGCCGAGGCCGTCGGAGGTCGAAGCCATGCCCACAATCGGCTTGTTCAGCGGCTGGCCGCCCATGGAGCCGTGGAAGGCCGCGTCCCCGAAGCTGAAGATGCCCCCGTCGGAGGCCACGAGCCAGTAGCCGAGGCCGTCGGAGGTCGAAGCCATGCCCACAATCGGCTTGTTGAGCGGCTTGCCGCCCATGGAGCCGTGGAAGGCCGCGTCCCCGAAGCTGAAGATGCCCCCGTCGGAGGCCACGAGCCAGTAGCCACCCCCGTCCGGCGTGGCCGCCATGCCCACGATCGGTGCGTTGAGGGTCTGGCTCCCCATCGATCCGAAGAAGGCGGCGTCGCCGTAGTTGAAAATGCCCCCGTCGGACGCCACCAGCCAGTAGCCCCTCTTCGATGCCGAGGGTGCCATGCCGACGACCGGCCGATTCAAGGGCATGCCACCGGCCGAGCCGTAGAAACCTGCGTTGCCGAACGTGAAGATGCCGCCGTCGGACGCATCCATCCAGTACGACGAGTTCCCCGGAATGGTCGGCGCGGGCGACGGCGGCCCGGGAAGTCCGGCCGAGCCCGAGAATGCGAAGACCTGATCGGTCGACGGTGCCAGGAGGAGGCCGTCGCCGACCGACGGCGTTGGGAAGTGGTTGGCTTCGCCGCCCACCGAGACCTGCTGCACCTTGGCCCCGTTCGCCGGGTTGAGGCCGTAGAGCGACGACCCACCGATTGACCACACGAGCCCGCCGGCCGTGATCGGAGGTCCGTGTGCCCCGGACGCCGTCTGCCACTGCGCGCCGAGGGGGCTGGTCTGGATCGCCTGCACCCCGTTGCCGCAGGGGACGTAGACGACGGTCCCCGAGATGGCGTCCCCACCGTCGGAGTCGCTGCCACAAGCGCTGATGGGTGGGGCGATTTGACCGTTGATCCCTCCGAGGGACGTCTGGCTCAGCAGATAGGCGGTCGACGACTTGCCCACCTGCAGGACGGTCCCGTTGGAGAGCAGCGCCGGCGAGCTCGACCCGAGGTCGAAGTCGCTCGAGTTGTCGGTCTGCCATGTGCTCGGGGCGAAGTACTGCGTGCGAGCCAGGCCCGGCGACAGCTCCAGGACCGAGTCACTGAAGTCATACGGAGTCGACGACGACCCGTTCCCCGTGGCCACCCAGATGTTGCCCGCCGCGTCGACCTCGGGCGCGGCGCCGCCCATCCACACAGCGCCGTCGTGGCCGATCGGCACCGCCTGGTAGTAGCCCGGCACCCCGCCGCCTTCGGGCACCGAGACGACCCAGCCGCTGTAGCTCGAGCAGTCATCCGCATTGCCGCCGTAGCCGAAGACGACGTTGCCGTTGCTCAGGTTCAGACCGGTGCGTTGCAGGATGGCGGCCTGGCCCTGTCCCGGCGGGCCGACGGCCACATTCAGGTCGACGGTCCCGTTGTACATGTTGAACCCCACGAGGAAATGAGCGGGCGCACCGCCCACCAGCTCGTCGGCCACAGCGAAGATCTCCCCCCGAGCGACGTCCACGACCGGGGTGCCGGTGATGCCGACATCCGGGCTGATGTCCCCGCAGGGGAGGTCGCCCGACGGCACCGGGGTCCCGACGTGGGTGGACCACAACACCGCCCCGGTGTTGGCGGCCAGCGCGTACACGGTGTCGTTCTCCGTCGCCACGAAGACGCGCCCGGTGGCTTCGAGGGGTTCGCCGTAGACCTGGCCGTCGAGCACCGGGGAGGTCCAGGCGGGCGTGGGCGGCGAGAAGGTGACACCCGAGGTGTCGACGCCGGAACCCTGCGGGTTGCCGTGGTAGACGGTCCACGACGACGTGGCGTCGACGTGCGGCACACCCGCCGCACCCGCCGCCGAGCCCTGCCCCACTCCCGTGAGTGCCGTTGCGCCGATCAGCAGGAGAGGGAGGCTGACGGCAAGGGACGTTGCCGTGACCACCTTCCGGGCGGCGCCTCCGACCACGATGGTGCGTCTGCGCCAGCGTGGCGTGTTCAGGCTCTGCTCGATGAGCGCAAGGTAACGCGCGGCGGCGACGGCTGTCGACCGGCTCAGTTCCGGGCGTCGAGGTCCGACGGAGGTCTTCCTCAGGTCTTCGAGTGCTGTGCTCCCGCGCTGGCGTCGGCATCGGCGTCGGCGTTGACGATGGCACTGGCCCAGGTGTAGTCGGGCTTCCCCGAGGGCGACCGCTCGACCGCGTCAACGACGTAGAGCCGGCGCGGCAGCTTGTAGCCGGCGATGGTGGACCGGCAGTGCTCCTGGACGGACTCCAGCGACGGGGCATCGTGGCCGACCCGGGGTTGCACGATGGCGGCCACGGTCTGGCCCCAGCGCTCGTCGGGCGCCCCGCACACGATGGCGTCCATGACGTCGGGATGCGAACGCACCGCGGACTCGACCTCTTCGGGGAAGATCTTCTCACCACCGGAGTTGATGACGATCGACCCCCGGCCGAGCAGCGTGATCGAGCCGTCCGCCTCCACCGTGGCGTAGTCGCCCGGCATGACATAGCGGGTCCCGCGTACCTGCATGAAGACCTCGGCCGTCTTCTTCGGGTCGTTGTAGTAGCCGAGTGGGATGTCGCCCGAGCGGGCGATCTTGCCGGTGACGCCCGACCCGGGCTCCACCAACTCGAGGTTCTCGTCGAAGACGACCGTCTCGCCCAGCAGGTGCACGGTCGGCCCGCTCTTCATGGCGGTGTTGCCTGCCGTCACCACGGTCATGCCGTTGTTTCCGCCCTCCGAGGAGCCGATGGCGTCGGTAATCACGAGGTTGGGCAGGCGCTCGAAGAACTGGTCCTTGACCGGGGCGGAGAACAAGGCCGCCGAGGACACGACCGCCAGGAGCGACGACAGGTCGTGGTCCGTCCCCTCGTCGTCGAGCGACTCGATCAGCGGCTTGCCCATCGCGTCCCCCGTGATCATGACGGTGTTGACCTTCTCTTCGCCTACCAGGCGCCAGACCTCGTGGGGGTCGAACTTGGCCATCAGGACGATCTTGGACCCGACGAAGCTCTGGCCCATGACGCACCACTGGGTGGCCCCGTGCATGAGCGGTGCCACGGGCAACTGCACCATGCCGCCGTTCGCCCCCTTGGCGACCATGGACGCGGGGTCGTCGGTCCGCACGTTCGTCACGGGGTCCGTGCCGCCGCCGAGCGCGTAGAAGACGTCTTCGTGGCGCCACACCACGCCCTTGGGCATGCCGGTCGTCCCGCCGGTGTAGAGGATGTAGAGGTCGTCGCCCGTACGCGGCCCGAAGTCACGTTTTTCGGACTGGTCCGCCAGCGCGTCCTCGTAGGCGATCGACCCGGGCGGCGGCTCGACGCTCGCTGCCGTCCTCGATCACGATCACGTGACGGAGTTGCGGGAGCTCGGGCAGGAGTGCGGCGACGAGCGGCGAGAACTCGCGCTGGTGGACGAGCGCCTGCAGGTCGGCATTCGTCAGGAGGTAGCGGAGCTCGTCCTTGACGTAGCGGTAGTTGATGTTGATCCAGATGGCCCGCAGCTTGAACACGGCCCAGGCGGTCTCGACCCATTCGACCGAGTTGTAGGCGTAGATCCCGACGTGGTCCCCCGGGCCGATGCCCTGCGCGGCGAGATGGTGCGCCAGGCGGTTGGCCCGGGCCTCCATCTGCGCGTAGGTCCGCCGCTTGCCGTCGGCGACGAGGTACTCCCGCTCCGGATAGGCGTCGACGGCCGCCTCGAACAGGTCGGCGAGGTTGAACTCCATCGGCCGCAGATTAGAACAGGTTCTCATTCTGCGGGCAATCGGCAATGGCGATGCAGCAATCGGCCGCTCCGGGCAGCCCACCGCCCCTTCCCGCCGGCGCCCTGCCGGCGGACCGACCCCTTCCGCCGGCGCCTACCCCGAGATCCCCACGATGGGCTGGTTGAGCACGATCGATCCCGTCGAACCGAAGAACGTCGGACCGTTCGTGGTCGGGTAGGTGAAGACCCCGCCGTCGGAACCGCTCAGGTAGTACCCGCCGGCGACCGCGGTCATCCCGACGATGGGCTTGTTCAGCGTGATCGAGCCCGTCGAGCCGAAGAACGGAGGCCCGCCCGTGGTCGGGTAGGTGAAGATGCCGCCGTCGGAGGCCACTAGGTAGTAGCCCCCCGACGTCGGGGCGGCCATGCCGACCACAGGCTTGTTCAGCGTGAGGGAGCCGGCCGAGCCCTGGAAGGCGGCGTCGCCGTAGTTGAAGATGCCCCCGTCTGAGGCGACCAGGTAGTAGCCCTTGCCGTCCGGAGTCGCGGCCATCCCCACGATGGGTTTGTTGAGCTTGAGACTGCCCGTGGACCCGTAGAACTGGGCGTCGCCGTAGCTGAAGATGCCCCCGTCCGAGGCGACCAGCCAGTAGCCCGCCCCATCGGCGGTCAGCGCCATGCCGACGACCGGCGCATTGAGGTGCATGCTGCCCGTCGAACCGTAGAACTGGGCCGAGCCGAAGTTGAAGATCCCACCATCGGAGGCCACCAGGTCGTAGCCGTCGCCGGCCGGCATGACCGCCATGCCGACGACGGGCTTGTTCAGGGGTGTGCCCCCCATGGAGCCGAGGAACGGGGCTCCCGCCCCGTAGGCGAACACCCCGCCGTCGCTCGCCGCGAAGCGGTAGCCACTACGGGCGACCGAGGCGGACAGGGCGTAGGGCTGGCTGATCCCGGAGAGCGTCGAATCACCGACGGCGATGCAGGCCCAATCGGTCAGGCAGGCCGTGTTGTTCAGCTCGCTTGCTGTCGACGACCCGAGGCCTGGCGTCGTGGCGAGTGACCATGTCACGCCGTTCCAGCTCAAGGCCAGGGGGGTGAAGTTGACGTTGCCCGTCCGGCCGACTGCCGTGCACGATGTCGCACTCACGCACGCCACTCCCGCGAGTTCGTTCGGCAGAGTCGCGCTCGAATTGGGCGTGGTGGCGAGCGACCAGGTCGAGCCGTTCCAGACTTCGATCATGGTGCGGTCAGGGCTCGTAGCGGTCTCGAAATCGCCGACCGCCACGCAGTAGGAGGCGCCCGCGCAGGAGACGGCAGCGAATCCGGCAACCGTGGCCAGAGCGGGATCAGGGGTCGTCTGGACCGTCCACGTCGTGCCGTTCCACGTCTCGGCCAGGTTGAGGGTGGCGCCGCCCGTCTGGTTGGAGCCGGCCGCCATGCACCAGGTCGGTGTGACGCAGGACACGCCGCTGAAGCTGGCCGAAGTCGAGCCGGCCAGTCCCGGGTTCGCGACGACTGACCAACTCGTTCCGTTCCATGACTCGCTTAACGGAGCGTCGATCCCGCCGGGCCGGTCCTCACCCACCGCCATGCACGATGTCGCACTCAGGCACGAGACGCTGAACAACGCGGCGCCGGTCGAGCCGACCGGGTTGACGGTCGCCACCACCGACCACGTCGAGCCGTTCCAATGCTCGGCCAGAGGGACACCGTTGCTGTCGCCGACCGCGACGCAGAAGTTGGGCCCGGCACACGAGACGGCGTTGAGAGAATTGTCATCGGTGCCTGTCGGGACGGGGATGTTGCTGACGATCGACCATCCGACCCCGTTCCATTGCTCGATGAGGGGCACGGTGGAAGTCGTGTCCTCGAATCCAACTGCCACGCAGAAGGTGCTCGTTGCGCAGGTCGTGCCGAAGAGCTCGGCCCTGTTGGAAACCGAAGGCGACACGACGGCGCTTTGCGTCCACACGCTCGGGGTCACGAGAGCTGGTGGCGTGGGGACGGTTGCACCCGCTTGACCCGCACCGAGACCGGCGATGGAACCTCCCACAGCCAGAACCGCGGCAAGCACGATAGACGACGCGATTCGACGCATGCATTCCTCCTCAGATGGTTGAGGACGCCGCCTGAGGAGTCCCGCCGAGAACCTACTTCACCTCATCTGTCGAAGCGGGGACCACCTGATTGCGCGGATCTGGCCGTCCAGCGTCAGTCGAACAGTTCGGGTTCGCTGCGCGAGATCTCGTCCCACATCGGCTGGAACGAGAACCACCCCGCGCCGTGCGAGGCGGAGTGATCACGGGTGTAGCGGGCCCCTTCGTCGTCGATGAGGAGCGGGGTCCCCGCCGCTTCGGCCAACAGCTGCGCCTGGCAGGAACGCTCCATGGTGATGAACCACCACGCGGCCTCGTCGACCGTGTGCCCGACGGTGAACAATCCGTGGTTGCGGTGGATCGTGGCCTTGTGCGGACCGAGCGCGGCCGCCAGGGCCTTGGCCGCAGCCTCCTCGAGCACGATGGCGCCGCCGCCCTCCTCGCACACCGTGTGGTCCTCGTAGAACACGCAGGCATCCTGCGTGATGGGGTCGAGCGGCCGTCCGAGCGCGGACCAGGCCTTGCCGTAGATCGAGTGCGCGTGGGCGGCCGCCACGACGTCCGGTCGGGCCGCGTGCACGGCGGAATGGATGGCGAAGGCGGCCGGGTTGACCGGGCGGCTCCCCTCGACGACCTCGCCGGTGTGGCTCACGAGGATGAGGTCGGACACGCGCACATGGCGGAAGCTCATGCCGAACGGGTTGACCCAGAAATGGTCCGTCAGCTCCGGGTCGCGGGCGGTGATGTGGCCGGCGACGCCCTCGGAGAAGCCGAAGCGGCCGAACAGGCGCAGCGCGCCGGCCAGCTTCTGCTTGCGGTGCAGGCGCTCCTCTTCCACATTGGCGAACGTCGGGGGTGAGGGCATGAGCAGCGTGCGGGCCTGTTCCATCCCCCCAAACTATCGTCTGACCATGGCCTACCCGACTGCCGCCACCCTGGACATCAACGCCCCTGCCGAGAAGGTGTGGGCCCTCGTGGCCGACCTGCCCCGCATGGGGGAGTGGTCACCCGAGAACGCCGGCGGCAAGTGGGTGAAGGGCGCGAGCGGTCCCGCCCTCGGAGCCGTCTTCAAGGGCACCAATAAGAACGGGGTCCGGCGCTGGTCCACCACGGTGACCGTCGTCGGCTGCGAGCCGAGCAAGGTGTTCGAGTTCGCCGTGACGTCAGGACCGCTGGCGGTGGCCAACTGGCGCTACGACTTCGAGGAGACCGAGGCGGGCTGCCGGGTGACGGAGTCGTGGTCGGATCGGCGCAAGCCCTGGTTCGTCACGGTGGCGCGCGTCATGGGCGACCACAGCGCGCAGCACGCCGAGAAGGAGATGGCGGCGACGTTGGCCAACCTGGCCGCCGCCGTCGGGTAATCGCGCCCTTCCTCAGCCCTGCAGGCGACGCGCCACGTGGGCTGCCGCGTCATCGTCCCCCGGCCCGCCGCGCTCGGCGCAGATGCTCCACCACCGCCCGGCGGTGCGTCTCGTCGACGTTGCCGCCGTACTTGAACTTCGCCGTGACCTGCTCCACGCTGATCTCGATGCCGAGGATCCCGAGCAGCTTCGCCGCGTGCGACTCGCCCGGGTCGGCCACGTCGATGTCCGGCTGGAACACCGAGAGCTGGCGGCGCAAGATCGCCGCCACGCTGCCCGGCGCCGTGCGCTCGTCGTGCACCGTCGCCGTGCCGGCCAGCTGCACCGCCCCGTAGTAGGTCGTCGGGATCCCGAGCGCGGGGTCCTCGTCGCCGACCGCCTTCCACGACGAGGGGATGAAGGCCCAGTCGTCGGCCACGCTCAACAGCACCCGTGGGTTCTCGGCCAACGCCCCGAACACCGGGTTCGCCCGCACGAGATGCAGCCACACCGTGCTGCCCTCCAACACGAACTGCGTGGGCACGACCACGGGCAGGTCGAGCCCGGCGCCACCCGGTGCGACCAGATGGCCGAACGGATGTGACTCCACGAAGGACCGCCATTCGTCCTCGCCCAATGTGGCGTCAACCGGGGCGATGAACATGGCCACAGTCTGGCTCAGGCCGACCCACGGGACGCGAGCCACCGTGGTTCAGCGCCGGTGGCCGACGTGGTTCAGCCGGCGGCGACCCCGAGTTCCTCCATCGACTCGGCCCGGTGGCGCTTGTAGTCGACCTTGCCGTTGGGTGCCCGCCCGATGGTGCTGACGATGCGCACACGCCGAGGTGCCTTGTACGAGGCCAGGCGTCCCTTCACGTGATCGATCAGCTCGGCCTCGGCCGGCTCGGCGGCAGCCCTCGTGGAGCTCGACCACGGCCACGATCTGCTCGCCGTAGGTCGGGTGCGGGATGCCCACCACGACGGCATCCCGGACGGCGTCGTGGGTCTTCAGTGCCTCCTCGACCTCCTCGGGGAAGATCTTCTCGCCGCCCGAGTTGATGCAGACCGAGCCCCGGCCGAGCAGGTGGATGGTGCCGTCGGCGTCGACCTGGGCGTAGTCGCCCGGGATGGAGTAGCGCACCCCGTCGATTTCCTTGAAGGTGCGGTCCGACTTCTCCTCGTCCTTGTAATAGCCGAGCGGGTTGCGCCCGCCCAGCGCCAGCACGCCGACTTCGTCGGAGCCGGGTTCGACCGGCCGGCCGTCCTCGGTGAGCACCTTCACGTCGGGGCCGAGCGTGAACGATGCCGTCTTGGCCGCTGCGCCGCTGGCCGAGACCGACACGCCCATGCCGAGCGCCTCCGACGAGCTGAAGGCGTCGACCAGGAGCATGCCCGGGTGCTGGGCCAGCAACCCTTCCTTCACGGGCTCGCTCCACATGGCCCCCGAGGAGATGATCATCATGAGCGAGCTGAGGTCCCACCGGCCCGGATGCTCGTCGAGCGCGGCCAGGAGCGGGCGGGCGAAGGGGTCGCCCACGAAGACGAGGCCGTTCACCTTCTCGCGCTCGATGGTGTCGAGCAGCTCCACCGGGTCGTAGCGGCGCGACTCGAGCAGGCAGACCCGGCCGCCCTCGGCCAACACGGTGTTGGAGGGGAAGTTGCCGGTCCCGTGCATGAGCGGGCAGGCCGGCAGGATGGTGACGCCGCCGGGGCTCGCCTCGAGCGCGGCGCGCACCGCCGTCCAGGCCGCCGTCAACGGGGTAGTGGCGCACCGCGCTGTCGATCAGGCGGGCGAAGAGGTCGTCCTGCCGCCACATGACCCCCTTGGGCATGCCGGTCGTGCCGCCGGTGTAGAGCATGAAGAGGTCGTCGCCGCTGCGGCCCCACGGCGCGCGCACCCGGCCGATGGCGGACTTGGCGGCGTCCTCGTAGGGGGTGGCCCAGTCGGGGCAGGGGCCGGTGCCGTCGTCGACCCAGAGCCAGCCCTTCACGCCGGGCACGCGGTCGAGGATGCCCTCGATACGGTCGGCGAACGCGCCGTGGAACACCACCGCGATCGCGTCGGCGTTCTCCCACAGGTAGCTCAGCTCGTCGTCGCCGTAGCGGTAGTTGGTGTTGACCGGGACCAGGCCGACCTTGACCGCGGCGAAGGTTGTCTGCAGGTACTCGGGCGAGTTGTAGAGGTAGATCGCCACCTTGTCCTGCTGGACGGCATCGAGGTCGAGCAGGAATTGCGCGATGCCGTCGGCGCCGCGGTCGAACTCGTCCCAGGCGACATTGCGGCTGCCCTGGGTGACGGCGATCGCGTCGGGCTGCACATCCGCCACCGTCTCCCAGACGTCTGCGTAATTCCAGTCAGTCATCCTCGCTCCATCGTCCCCACCAATTCGACCGTCGACGCCCGTCGACCCCCCGCCCCCGCCGAGATGCGCGAAGCGTGGCGGTGAGCCTACGCTCCGCGCGTGGACCTCGGCCTCCCCGGAGACGACGACCCCCGCCGCCTCCGGGTGCGGGACTGGCTGGCCGAGCACCCGCACCCGACGGGCCGCCAGCTGGCCGAGGCGGGATACGTGGCTCCCCACTGGGCCACCCCCTACGGGCTCGATGCCGATCCGCTGACCCAGCTCATGATCGACGAGGAGCTGCGGCGGGCCGGGGTGCGGCGCCCGATCAACCCCATCGGCATCGGTTGGGCGGGGCCGACCCTCATGGACGCCGGCACCGACGAGCAGAAGGACCGCTGGCTCTGGCCGCTGCTCAGCGGGGAGGACTTCTGGTGCCAGCTCTTCTCCGAGCCCGGCGCCGGCTCCGACCTGGCCTCGCTCACCACCCGGGCCGAGCGTGACGGCGACCACTGGGTCGTCAACGGGCAGAAGGTGTGGACGAGCTACGCGCACATCGCCAAGTGGGGGATCTTGCTCGCCCGCACCGATCCGACGGCGACCAAGCACCTGGGGATCAGCTACTTCGTCTGCCCCATGGATGCGCCGGGCATCGAGATCCGGCCGCTCATCGACATGACGGGGGAGCACGCCTTCAACGAGGTCTTCCTCACCGACGTGCGCATCCCGGCCGACCACCTCATCGGGCCCGAGCACGCCGGATGGGAGCTGGCCAAGGTCACCCTGGGCAACGAACGTGTGTCGCTCTCGGGGGAGGGGGCGCTGTGGGGGATGGGCCCGACGGCCGAGGATCTCGTGGATCTGATCCGGGGCGCCGGTGGTGCGCCCGACCCCTCGACCCGGGACCGCCTCGTCGACGTCTTCATAGAGGCCCAGATCCTCCGGGTGCTGCGGCTGCGGATGGTCTCGGCTGTCCTGGCGGGCCGGGCCCCGGGGGCGGAGGCCTCGGTCCGCAAGGCCATCGCCGACGCCCACGGCCAGCACATCATGGATATCGCCCGGGACCTGGCCGGTCCCCACGCCATGCTGGCGGGCACCGGCCCGGTCGGTGGCTGGGGCCGATCCGGCGCCCCGCCCGTCCCGGCCGACCCCACCTGGTCCCGTGGCTTCCTCTTCGCCCCGGCGCTGACCGTCGGCGGCGGCACGGCCGAGGTCCAGCGCAACATCGTGGCCGAAAAGGTTCTCGGTCTTCCGCGAGATCCCTGACCCTCCGCCGTTACTCACACGGTACGGGGGGTGCGTCGGCCCGCGCCGTGCGACCGCAACGTTGCGCCGCACGGCTGCAACGGCCGTCGTGCATCCCGTACCTGCTGTGTCTGGTCTGGTGGGAAATGGCTCACGCGAGCCCATGATCGGGGAGGTTCCATGCGGAAGGTGTTTCTGTCCGGTGCGCTGGCGCTGATCGGCCTGGCGGCCCCGGCCGCCATGGTCCTGACGCCCGCCGCCGCCGAGCCGGCGGCTGCGGCGGCGGCTGCAAACCATGCGGCGGCATCCGCCGGCCCTGCGGTACCGGGGCTCTATCACGTGCCGGTCATCGGCAAGGTCACGATCCCGGGTGCTCTGGGGTCCCTCCTCGGCCACGGCCTCCGGCACGCCACCGCGGTGCAGTCGGCCAACTGGTCGGGCTACGCCGACACCAACGACACGTTCAGCTCGGTGGCGTCCTCGTGGACCGAGCCGACCGTCAACTGCGCCAACAGCAGCGGTGGGTTGGACGGCATCTTGGGGCTGAGCACCCTCAACGGGCTTCTCGGTGGGCCTGACGCGGCGTCGGCCTTCTGGGTCGGCCTCGATGGCTACAACTCGTCGAGCGTGGAGCAGCTCGGGACCGATTCCGACTGTGTCTCGGGCGCGCCCAGCTACTACGCCTGGTACGAGATGTACCCCAACCCCTCCGTCACACTGCCGAGCCAGTATCCCGTGCAGCCGGGTGACCAGATGACGGCCCTGGTGGCGTCGAACCCGGCGGGGACGTCGTTCACGTTGGAGATCAAGGACACGACCGCCGGCTGGACGTTCTCGACCACGCAGACGGGGAGCGGCTTCGCCCGGTCCTCCGCCGAGGCGATCGCCGAGGCGCCGTCGTCCTGCACCCTGCTGTTCTGCAGCGAGGTGCCGCTGGCCGACTTCGGCCAGGTCAACTACTCCGGCTCGTCGGTGATCAACACGGCCGGCACCAAGGGATCGCTGTCCGCCTTCAATGCCAACGAGATCACCATGGTGGACAACGGGACCACCCTGGCCACGCCGACCAGTCTCAGCTCCGACGGATCGTCGTTCTCGGTGAACTGGAACAACTCATAGGGGGGACAACTCCTAAAAGGGGAGGCTGTTCCTTTTGGACAAAGCGTGCGACTACTCGGGTCGACACCTAGCTTTCCCGTCGCCATGGGCGTGGTGAGAGGACCCGGCTGAGAACAAGCTGAAGTGGGATAACGAGACCGAATACCAGCTACGAAGACCAGCGGATCGAACGATCGCTCGACGGGGTACTTCCACCCCGGCTCGTCCCTTCCCAGAGGGCATCGTAGCCATCGAAGCCTTTTCGATCGCTGAACTGCGGGTATGGGTTTCCATGATGGATCATCGAAGCCAGAAGCGGCGCGGGATGTTGCGAGTGTGTCTGCTGGCCGTGTGCCGTACGACGCGCTGCTGTCTCATCGTGAGGAGGACACGATGGCCCTGAGCATCGAGCGTTCCCAGTTTGCGCACGAGGCCGCTCTGACGGAGCAGCGCCTCCGTCTGGAAAGGAATCTGAGGGATATCGATTCGGTCTCCCGGGCTTCCCACGACCTCGACGAACTCCTGCCCCTTCTGCTCGACCAGGTTCTGGATCTCCTGCTTTGCGACACGGCGGCTGTTCTCCTTTACGACGCGACATCTGACCAACTCATCGCGAGGGCCGCCCGTGGACTGGAGGAGGAGGTTCGACAGGGTGTGCGCATCCCGGTCGGGGTTGGCTTCGCGGGGCGCGTCGCGTCGGACCGCCGACCCGTGATTCTCGACCGTGTTGACGCTTCGACTGTCGCGAACCCCATCTTGTGGGAGAAAGGCATCCGCTCGATGTTGGGTGTGCCGCTCCTCATCGGCCCGACCCTGATCGGTGTCCTCCACGTTGGGTCGTTCGGCGACGATGCGTTTGACGAGAACGATGTGATGGTCCTCGAAGCCGTTGCTGACAAGGTGGCCGAGGCGGTTGAGTCCGGGGTCCTCTCGTCAGCGCGTCGCGCCGCAGCGGTTCTGCAGCGAAGTCTGTTGCCTTCAGCCTTGCCGCGACATTCCCACATCGAGTTCGCGAGCCGGTATGCCCCGGCTGAACGGGGCGATGTCGGCGGTGATTGGTATGACGCTTTCGAGCTCCCCTCCGGCGAGGTTTGGGTGATGACCGGCGACGTCACCGGCCACGGGCTCAATCCGGCGATCATCATGGGCAGGCTTCGGAGCGCGATGCGGGCGTACGCGCTCTTGGGCATGTCACCCGAAGATGTTCTGCGAGGCGCCAACCGAAAGCTGCTGTATTTCGAGCCGGGTGCGATGGCGACCGTGATTTGTGGGGTGCTCGTACCCCCATTTGACGAGATTCGCATGTGTTCAGCCGGCCATCCGCCTCCGGTGATGGTTCACCCGGGCCATGAACCACAGATTGTGGAACCCCAGCCGACGCCGCCGCTGGGTGTGATCACAGAACTGGAGCCGCAGTCCAGTCGATGGCGTCTCACCGACGGATCCATACTCGTCTTCTATACCGACGGTCTGGTAGAGCGGCGAGGCGAAGCCATTACCGATGGGATCGAACGACTCAGAACCGCTGTTTATGACGCAACGCCAGAGCGCCTCTGTGGGCGAATCATGGACTCGATGATCGGAAGCTATGTGCCCGCCGACGATGTGGCATTGCTTGCACTCCGCGTCACGCCCCAAGCGAGGACCCTCTCGCCGACGCCCGAGAACCCGGACGATTGGCCCATCGTACGATCCGATGTCTTCCCTTGTGATCCAGCTTCGGTAAAAGCAGCTCGCCGCTTCATCAGGGAGTGCGTCGAGCATCTCGGTCTGCATTCTTTGCCAGCTGTTCAGCTGATGGTATCGGAGCTGGCAACGAATGCAGTGCTGCATGCCAGGGCACCGTTCGATGTGATTCTGGAAAGAGTGAGTAACGGCGTGATACGGGTCGAGGTTCGAGACTTCGGGCATGGAAGCCCACGGCTCTGCGTTGGATCGACCGAAGCTCAGGGCGGTCGTGGGCTAAGAATTGTGGAGCTGCTATCTCAGAGTTGGGGCGTCGAAAATCGGCCAGGCGGGCGGGGCAAAACTACCTGGTTCACAATGGCCGTCGGGATGCAGGTGCCGACGTTCG
Organism: uncultured Acidimicrobiaceae bacterium; assembly: GCA_963745175.1. Lineage (GTDB taxonomy): Bacteria > Actinomycetota > Acidimicrobiia > Acidimicrobiales > RAAP-2 > Bog-473. Next base: position 254,180 of record CAVUWK010000005.1, on the reverse strand, counting down.
CCAACCACCCGACGGACGCCAGTTCGCTCTGAGAAGTATCGGATCTGCTGGGCCACCGCGAACGAGCACGGACTCGTTGATGTCATCGAGGTTGAGACTCGACCCTCAAACAAAGCAATGCTTTCCCTCTTTACTTCTGGCTCTGTCGGGGAACGACGACCTCCTGTAGGAGCAGCTGAATCGTTGCCGCAATGGGAACAGCTATCAGCGCACCGATGATCCCAAGGAGTGAAGCGCCGATCAGCGTGGCGACGATGGTCAACCCGGGAGTCACCCTCACGGTGTGTTTCATGACCCGCGGATTTAAGAGATAGTCCTCGAGGAACCGGTAGGCGATGTAGAAGCATGCTGTGGCTATCCCGACGGTGAGACCTTTGGTCAACGCCACCAGCGTCACAGCGATGCCGGCAATCGTGGAGCCGACCATGGGAATGAGGTCGAACACCCCCACCACGAGGGCCAGGAGAAGTGCGTAGGGAACTCCGAGTGCGACGAGCCAGATATATGTTCCAATGGCCGATACCAGCGATGTCAAGAGGTTGCCAAGCATGAAGCCTCCCACCCGGTCGAACACCTCGTCGGTCAGCAAACTCACCCGCTCGCGTCTGCTGCGCGCGATGAGCGACAACCACAGCTTCTTGACTCCGGGAAGGGCAATGAGGAAGTAGATGGTCAAGGCCACGACACTCACTGTGGCCACGCCAACGGACAGCAATATCCTTCCGGCGCCGAGAATGCCGCCTTCCACCGGAACCCTCAGCTTGCTCTTCCCGTCCAGATAACCCATCAGGTGGAGTTTGTGAGTCAATCGTCCGGCCCACCCATGCCCGGCGATGAGGTCCGCCTTATAGCGAGGATAATTGGTGATCAACACATTGACCTCATGCGCGATCGGGGGAACGGCCACGACGATGAAGCCGACCACGACGACCAAGAACCCCAACGTCACGATGGCGACCGCGGCTCCACGAGGTAGCGACTTGGATTCAAGGAACTCGATGATCGGGTTCAATCCAATGGCGATAAACAGCGCCAAACCCACGATCGCCAATGCGCTGGAGACGTCAGCCAGGCCACGGAAGAGCAGGTATGCCAGGCCAGCACCCAGTGCCCCGGTCAACCCGACGAAGAACGGGTTTCGTCGGTCCAGTGGCCGGCCCAGAGTGCCCAGGGACTCGTCCGTCTCGCTCATCTCTCGCTCGACAGCCGCGGGGAGAATGAGGACGTCGGATTCCTGGACGCCGGAATCGCTCAACGCGGTATGCGAATCTGGGCGAGTGCCAGCGATCTCGCTGCCCGGCAGGCCCGACGGGTGGAGCGAGCTCATGAGGGCACCATCTAGAGCTGCCGAAGGCGCGCGTCGAAGAACGAGTAGATGCCGAATGACATGAGACCAAGGGCGATGGCTCCAATGGCCAATGCCCCGAACGGGTGGTGGACCAGAGCCCGTAACGCCTGGTCAACGCTCTTTGCTTGGCTCGGATTGGATGTCACCGCTGCTTCGATGAGATAGACACCGAACAAGGCGAGTATGGATCCTCGGGCCAGATCTCCCAATCCACCAAGAACTTTGACCGCCGATCGCCACGGACGGGAGATGCGTTCCAAAGCCAAACTCTTGTCATACCGGTGGAGCAGGCCCCACGCTCCCAATGTGATGCCCGCTCCCACCAGGACCGCGCCGGCCACCTCGATCGCGAAGGTCCCACCAGACCAGTCCATGATCTTCGCCACCCAGGGCTCGGGATTGCTCGACACGCCGCCGCCCGCCGAATGATCAGCGACGAGCTCCACGGCCCGTACACAGAGGGCCCCGTAGATCACGGCGACACCGAGTGACGAGATGCGCCTGATGACGCCATTCCGACCGGTGACGGCGTCGAAGAGCCGCCATCCGGCATAGCAGCCGAGTCCGATCGCCAGAATTACGAGAAGGAACCTCCCGCCCGTGCGGGCCTCCAGCTCCTGAAGGGCGCCGGTGCTGCTCGTCTGGGCTGGTGCACTTCCGTGCCGGGCAATATCGAAGGCGAGGTAGGCCAGGAGCAAATAGATGACACCCCTGGACGCAATCCCGATTCTTCCGACGGTGCAAACCCAACCGCGCCCGTCGTGCAGACCCATGAGCCGAGCTGGTGCCTCAGATGCGACGGAGGAGGTCATCGTCCGAGGGGGGAGGGCACTCCTGTGGTGGGAGATTGGAAACGCGGATTGGAGTTCCCGACGGGCACCACGATGGTCGTACCGCCCATTACTCGTACCTCCTCGGGTCTGATTCGAATCGTTCGAAAATCGGAACCGCGAACCAAAGCAATGCGAATGTGGCACACGTTGTTGCGGCTAATACTGAAAAAATCCAGCTCGTCCCGACAAAGCTCAGGATGAGCCATACCGCCAGCGAGACAGCGACAGCGACACAGCTCAGCCCGACCAGAGCAACCACGTTGGCCATCTTGAGCAGTCGACCCTTCTCATGTCTGCGAAACACCCAGCGGTGGTACGCGACCGGACTGATCAGAAACGCCGTTGAAAGCGCTGTGCAGAGGAGCGTCGCCCTGTAGAGGTCCAGCTGGCCTCCATCGAGCTGGGTGAAACGCACCGTGAATGGAAGCGAGAGAAGGAAGCCGAAAAGGACCTGCACACCAAGTCCGGCCACCCGCAGCTCTTGCAGTAGGTCATTCAGGTTGCGGCTGTCCCGCTGCGCCCGCGTTTCAGATCGAGATTCGAGCGACGGCTGATTCGAGCCGACCTCCGAACGGGCCGAGATCGCCATCTCCAGCGCCTAGCGGCGGAGCGACCTGCGGCCGGCGCCTTCACCGCGACCAACAGCGAAGCTGACGACCCACACCACGGCGAGGACGACGGCCGCAATCCACAACAGGTGAACGGCAAATCCTGCGCCGAAAAGAATGAGTACCAAAAGAGCCAACACGATTATGAGCATTCTCGTTCCCCTTTTTCAGGTGCCCAGGTTGGGCACAGATATCCAAAACCAGTTGATTAGACCGACAGCCGAGACGCCTATTTCTTGAAAGCGTCTTTGACTTTTTCTCCCGCTTGCTTCAAGTTGCCAGCGGCCTTGTCTCCTTTGCCTTTGGCTTGGAGAGTCCGGTCGTTCGTGGCCTTGCCGGCCGCTTCCTTGAGATGACCTTTTGCTTCTTGAGCTTTGTTCTTGGCCTTGTTGACCGATGACATCAGATCCCCTTTCGCGTGATGGTCTCGCACTGCCTGCTTCGCCTGATCGCACTGCCTGCTTCGCCTGATCGCACTGCCTGACGAGGGTTTTTAGTAGGTGGAATCAACTCGACGAACAGTATTTCCCTGCCCATCGTCAACGATGGTCCGATGACGACGAGTGTTCGCCACAACCATGGCGATCAGGGACAGCGCTGCTCCCACCACGCCGACGATCATCAAGATCACGCCCACCTTGTTCACGTTGAATCCGTGTTGATCGGGACTCACGGTGACGGCGTAATCCAAAATGGCGCCCACCGCGAAGGCGATAATGCTCGCAACAAGTCCTCCAGCTCCAACCATGACAACCTCCCATTTGAAGTTGCGATGGCAATACCCGTATGGACATGTACGAAACCCGGGGTCCGCATGTCGCAAGAAATAAGCGTTCCGAACTAACTCCGTTTAGACCAACGGGGATCGTGGAATATGCCTTGCCACTTTGCGGAGGCGTATTGACTTGTAGACAACCGTTTACAAGATCTTGTTCGGAGGAGAGGGATCGATGATTCAGGTAGATGGTCGGTGGTCTCAACTGCATAGAGACGAGTGGGTGCGCAGGACCTGGCCGGCTCGCTGCCTGTTAGAACCCAATAGCTCAGGTTCGCGGGAATCGGTTGGAGAGCGGACTCGTTACTTCCTGTAATTGTTCCGGGCGTGTGATCGCCGCCCTTACCATCAACGTGGTGCCCCCCCTCTGCTGAATCTTTGGGTCCCATCAGGGCGACACGGATCGTCCCGTCCGGCATTGTGCAAACCCTTCGGGCCCCGTGGCCACTGAAGCGGGCAGGGCGCCTTGGCCTCGATACGCCAATGGACAGTCTTTCTAGAGCAGGCTCTGGTCAGACAGGAATCGGTCGCCGAGCGTGAAACCTGCCGAGGTGATCTCGAACTGGCGAATGAGTGGATCGTGTGCGCTGCCTCGGGTCTTTAATACCGTGATGGCCCGTTTCACTTCGGACTCTCCCCGGAGGAACTGAAGCAGCACCACATTGTCCGAGACGTGGGAGATCCCAAACTCTGAGAGGCGCGTCAAGCCGAACAGCTCCGAGGCCTCCTGGGTCATGATCACGCTGACGTTGTTCCTGGCGCACCGCTGGAGCAAGGAGTACATGTACTCCCTGAATCGGAGTTCGTCACCGCAGGCGATGCGCAGGTCCCCGAGGCTGTCGATGGCCAGCCGGCTTGCTCCGGTTCGCTCGATCGCGTCCAGGATTTCATAGACCCATTCATCGACAAGGAGATCGACGGGCGGTCGGAACATGAGTTCGACCTTGGGATTCTCGAGTGACCAAGAAAAGCCCTGGACAATGCGTTCCAGCTGCACCGGATTCTCCTGGAACGTTGCATAGATCCCTTGTTCGCCAACGTCGGCACCCGAGAGGACGAAGTGCAGTGCGATCAGAGTTTTTCCTGATCCAGATGGGCCTGCGACGAGCGTCGAGGCTCCGCGCCAGTATCCATCAGACAGCATGTCGTCGAGGAGCGACACTCCAGAGGAGATCCGTTCCGACCGAAAGTCATAGGCAGTGCCCTCACCATGATCGGCGAGGCGCGGAAAGATGACGATGCCGTCAGACGAGACGCGGTATGCGTGCTTCCCAGAGATGAACCCGCTCCCACGCAGCTTCAACACCTGGAGAACACGGCTTTCTCTGTCGCCAACTCGCTCGATATCGAGCGAGACGATCGCGTCAGCGACCGCGAACTCCGGTGCCTCGGTTGCCTCGGCCGCTCCGTACTCTCCGACCCAGAAAGAGGTGATCTGGGAAGCCGACAGGTGACCGGCGACTTCATGGAGGAACCGGCGAAACTCGCCGTCATCGGGAGCGAAAGCTCGCAACGCCTTGAAGCTGTCGATCACCAGGAGGGCGGGACGGCGTTCGCGGAGTAATCGGACCACCTCTTTGAGCACACCTTCCAGCCCGGCGTCGGTCAGTACTTGACCGAGATCCTCATAGATGACGCTCGATCCAACGACGCCAGTCTCGAAGAACGTCAGCGATTGTCCGTAACGAAGGATCTTCTCGAGCGGTTCAGATACCGTCGAGAGATAGAGACCCGGTCGTTCGGCGGTGGCATTGTGGAAGAGGTACTGCTGGGCGAGGATCGTCTTGCCGGTCCCGGGGCGACCCATAATGAGGTTGATCGAGTTGCACAGAATGCCGCCTCCGAACACGGTGTCGAGGCGGGGAGAGCCACTTGCGAGCCGGTCAGTCACGGGACCCGGACCGATCGGCGGAGGTAGGCACTCGTCCCGAGGAGATCCCGAACGGTAGAGACGAACTGAAGCGGGTCGAGCGGCTTCAACAAGAACGCATCGGCACCCGCCTGTAGGGCCTGGTCTCGTGAGTTGAGCGTCGATACCGCAAGGACCCGAGCGGTTCCTCCAGTCTGCGCCAACCGGCACAGGTCGAGTCCGGCTCCCCCGGAGATCAGCAGATCGATGACGGCGACGCTCGGTGGATCTTCCTCGAGTCTGGTCCGGGCGGCTTCGAAGTCGAGCGACACGTGGACGGCATACCCCTCGGTCCGCAAGAAGTACTCCGAGTAGTCAGCGGCAAACGGATCTCGCTCGGCGATGAGAATCGTGACCGGCTGGTCTTCGCTCGTGCGAGGTTCGAGCGGATAGCGCTGTCGCTCCTCGAGCAACCGATGGGCATCCGCCGGCTGCATGCCACGATCGAGTTCTTCCAAGATGAATCGGAGCTGGTCGACCTGATCACGGGTGTAGAGACGGTGGCCGCCGGCGGTTCGTTCGGGGACGATCTGGTGGTAACGATCCTCCCAGCTGCGGAGCGTCTGTGCGGGCACGCCGAGGATCTTGACGACAGCTCCGATGCTGTAGATGCCGTCGCGAACTTCCTCCATTTACACAGGATAGCCCAAGACTGACTTGTTGAGAAGGTATCGCGGATCAATTGGCCAAATTAAACCCTAGAAAACCTCTGCAGAAGGTTGCGCAATCGATCCCTAAGTTCTACAGTTCCCTCAGGTCCATCACATGGCCCGAATGGGGGGATGGGAGAGGACGATGGGTTTGGGGACCTTTGCGATCGATATCTATGAGCAACCTCCGCAAGCGGTCGTTCTTCGCCTGGCGGGGGAGTTCGACCTTGTCGGCGAGCCGGCGCTGCAGGAGGCACTCGACGGCCTTGGCGATAGGTCAGGGCGTTTGCTGGTGGTGGACGTCTCCGACGCTCCGTTCATAGCGGTTGGAAGTCTCAGACGCATCGTCCTCGCGGGCCGGGGCTTCGCCGCGACCGAGTTTCGCTCACCGGTGCCAATCGTGGAGAAGGTGCTGCGACTCCTTGGGTTCATTGACGGCACGGTACGGATTGAGGGCGAACCGTCACGAGCAGTTTCTCCCTGTTCGGTGGATGCAGTCGCTTCGATGGAGCGCCGCACCGAGCCGCGATGGAATGCACCGGAGAACGAGCGGCTGGCATCACGGATATCAGCGGCAATGCTCGGACGCACGAGGAGCGTTGAAACACCGAGTCGTCGACTTGGGCAGCTCAGGTAGAGCGGCTACGGCCGTCAAGGATGCATATTCGTCACCGCAGTCGTTGGAGCAGAAATGACCATCGACCTGAGAGATGTCGCACTCGAGAGTGGCGATCACGTGGTGCAATTCTACGAGCGAGAAGTCGATCTCTTCGAGGTTGTCGGTCGGCACCTCGCTCGAGCTGTTCGAGCGCAGGAGACCTCGGTCGTTATCGCGTCAGCGACACATCGTCGGGCTTTCGAAACCGAGCTCGAGCGCGCCGGCATCGATACCGTCGAGGCCCGTCGAACGGGTCGGCTCGCGATGTTCGATGCGGCATCCACCATGACGAAGTTCATGGTGGAAGGCCAGATCGACCGGGAAATCTTTTGCTCTGTTCTCGCAGACATCTTGGACAAGGCAGAGGACGAAGTAGGCCGGCAGGTGCACGTTTACGGCGAGATGGTTGCGCTCCTTTGGGACGCGGGTGACGTCCTGGCAGCGATCGAACTGGAATCGTTGTGGAACGACCTCGCCGAGTGGAGGCCGTTCTCGCTACTTTGCGCCTATCCGAGTGCGTCGGTCGCCGGATCTGAACACGCTGAGGCATTGCGGAACATCTGTCATCTCCACTCATCCGTGTTGCAGAGCGCCCATCGCCTTGACGCTCCTTACTCGTTTTCAGCGGTAAGCGAGAGAACAGCCAACTTTGCGGCCGATCCGGGTGCACCTGGGGCGGCGCGCAAGTTCGTGCGCGACGTTCTGCGGGAATCGGGCCATGCCGATGAAGATCAGCTTGATGAGGCGGTCTTCGTGGTCTCGGAACTCGCAACAAATGCAGTCGTGCACGCCGGCTCCGCGTTCTCCGTCGGCATTAGCATTCTGCCTGCGCAGCGACTCATACGGCTCTCGGTCCGCGACGCCCGCCCAGACTTGTCCACTGTCGGTGATTCGTCCCTGGAGGCTCGGTCGGGTTGGGGCCTGACTCTCGTAGCTGGCTTCTCCAGGTCTTGGGGAGTCGAAACCACCTCCGATACGAAGGTGGTTTGGGCTGAGTTCGCGCTCGCACCATCATGACAGGCGCTCGGATTAGATCCTCTCTGACAAGGTTCCTCGGGCTCGGGAGGCGGCGGAGGTGTTGAGTCGAGCGACCCGGCGGAGTGAAGCCCTGCCGAACGTCACGACCGGCCCAGACGATGAGCTGCTCGGGCTCGGCTGTCCCGCTGCGCCCGCGTTTCAGATCGAGATTCGAGCGACGGCTGATTCGAGCCGACCTCCGAACGGGCCGAGATCGCCATCTCCAGCGCCTAGCGGCGGAGCGACCTGCGGCCGGCGCCTTCACCGCGACCAACAGCGAAGCTGACGACCCACACCACGGCGAGGACGACGGCCGCAATCCACAACAGGTGAACGGCAAATCCTGCGCCGAAAAGAATGAGTACCAAAAGAGCCAACACGATTATGAGCATTCTCGTTCCCCTTTTTCAGGTGCCCAGGTTGGGCACAGATATCCAAAACAAGTTGATTAGACCGACAGCCGAGACGCCTATTTCTTGAAAGCGTCTTTGACTTTTTCTCCCGCTTGCTTCAAGTTGCCAGCGGCCTTGTCTCCTTTGCCTTTGGCTTGGAGAGTCCGGTCGTTCGTGGCCTTGCCGGCCGCTTCCTTGAGATGACCTTTTGCTTCTTGAGCTTTGTTCTTGGCCTTGTTGACCGATGACATCAGATCCCCTTTCGCGTGATGGTCTCGCACTGCCTGCTTCGCCTGATCGCACTGCCTGCTTCGCCTGATCGCACTGCCTGACAAGGGTTTTTAGTAGGTGGAATCAACTCGACGAACAGTATTTCCCTGCCCATCGTCAACGGTGGTCCGATGACGACGAGTGTTCGCCACAACCATGGCGATCAGGGACAGCGCTGCTCCCACCACGCCGACGATCATCAAGATCACGCCGACCTTGTTCACGTTGAATCCGTGTTGATCGGGACTCACGGTGACGGCGTAATCCAAAATGGCGCCCACCGCGAAGGCGATAATGCTCGCAACAAGTCCTCCAGCTCCAACCATGACAACCTCCCATTTGAAGTTGCGATGGCAATACCCGTATGGACATGTACGAAACCCGGGGTCCGCATGTCGCAAGAAATAAGCGTTCCGAACTAACTCCGTTTAGACCAACGGGGATCGTGGAATATGCCTTGCCACTTTGCGGAGGCGTATTGACTTGTAGACAACCGTTTACAAGATCTTGTTCGGAGGAGAGGGATCGATGATTCAGGTAGATGGTCGGTGGTCTCAACTGCATAGAGACGAGTGGGTGCGCAGGACCTGGCCGGCTCGCTGCCTGTTAGAACCCAATAGCTCAGGTTCGCGGGAATCGGTTGGAGAGCTCATCCTCACGAATCAGCGCCTTCTGTTCGCCGGCCCCGCCGGAGCGGAACTTGCGGCGGTCAACCTCGACGAGTTCACCGCGGTGTTTTGCAAACGACACGGTTTGTCGCGCAACACCTTGATCGTCGAGACTTCGTCAGGTGAACGGTTCGTATTCAGGACCAAGAGGATGGCTTGCAAACAGATTGAGGCCCGTTCCCGGATGCGATCGGTGAACAAGAGGTAGGCCTGAGGTCAACACTCACGTCTGGGACCCAGGACTCGTTCTTCCCGCCAACTCCCCTGCGCCGGCAACGAGTAACAGGGGGTTGCAGACTCAATGCGTGTCCTACGGCGCACATCCCACCGCGGAACCCTTCGACCACTCTGGATCCCAATCCGTGATCCACAGGTCGAGACCCGTGATCTCCAACACTCGGTGGACGATCGGACTCGGACGGCAGACGACAAGGGTCCCTCCGTTCTTGATCGCCATTTGCCTTGCAGCGTGCAGGGCGCCCAGCCCGGACGAGTCGATGAAGGTGAGCTGGCCAAGGTCGACGACCAGGAGAGAGCCAGGAGGTCCCGTGACGAGCCCAGCAAGTCCCCGACACGAGCATGCGTCAAGCTCTCCCCTCAGGACGAAGACACGACCTCCGTCGAAGTCGTAAGAAGTAAGACCAAACAGGTCCACCATCACATGTCCCTCCTTACGCGGCCACCGTAGAGAGCTGGCGCCGCCTCCGTGCCGTGGCGGAGGACTGACCTGCTCGAGGGCCTTCTCGTTGATCCGCCTCGCTTCGCAGCCCTTCCCTTCGCAGCCCTTCCTTTCGGTAGAGCCATACCAAAAGTGTCTCGTGAGGTTCAGCATCTCTGTTTCTTCTTCGATCTACCGCTCCCGTCAGCATGGTTGAAGCAGCGTTTTCAATCAATCACCCGATCGGGTGATTATCAGCCATAAACCCTCTTAAAGTGAAGCCATGCCCAAACCGATCCGCGTCGCGCTCGTTAATGACTACATGATCGTCCTCGAGGGCCTCCGTGCCCTCCTCAGGTTCAGTGAGCCGGAGATCCAGGTCATCGAGATCGACGTTCGAAAGGGCCCGAGGCGAGGGGTCGATGTCACGCTGCTCGACACCTACGGAGAGCTCGGCTCCCTCGGCGAAAGAGTCCGCTCTCTCGGCGCCGACTCCAGTAATGGAGCAGTCGTGGTATTCAGCTTTTCCGATCGACCTCAGGCTGTGCGCAGCGCAATGGATGCCGGCGCTCGAGGATTTATCTCCAAGGCTGCACCACGGCAGCAAATCATTGACGGCATCAAGGCTGCAGCAAGAGGCGACCGAGTCGTTCTGACCCAACGGTCTCAGCACGCCCAGATCGACGAAGCGCTCCGATGGCCAGGGCGCGAGATCGGACTGACCGAGCGCGAAAGCGAGCTCTTGTCGTTGTTGTCGACAGGGATGACGAACCGGGAGCTCGGCAGCCATCTCTACGTCAGTGAGAACACGATCAAGACCCAGCTACGCCATCTGTACGCCAAGCTTGACGTTCGCAACCGCGCCCAAGCCGCGTCCTTGGCTGGGCAAGGCATCCTCGGCGACCACCGCCCCCAAACGAAGCCCGTTGACTGAACTCATGTCCCTGTCCCTGCCCCGTCGCCTGAGGGTCGAACCGCGCCCGGGCTCAGGAGGTAGTGCGGGTTCTACAGGTCGAGCGGCCCGGCGTGGGCGAAACCCTGGCGGACGCCCTGACCGGCCCGGGCGACGAGCTGCTCGGGTTCGTAGAGCATGAGATAGGCGTTGCGGGCGTGATCGCGCGAGCGGTTCTTGAACACCATGGCCAGCTCGGCCGGATCGTCGGACTCGTCCTCATGGACGAAGACCTCCAGGATCGGCGTGTTCGTCATCAGCTGCGCCGTCATGATCCCGGTCGACGCCTCGTGGGCGCAGACCTTGTCGACCTGCTCGCGGCCGGGCATGCCGAGGGCGACCACAATGCGGCAGCCGTCCTCCTCGATCATCACCTTCGCCGCCACCGCCAGGTCCTTGAAGCCCGGGACGGTGCGCCGGAGCGTGGTGAAACGGGTGCCGTACCCGGGGCATTCGGACAGCTCGGCGAGCGCCTCGGCGCCCATGTCATAGCGGGCGAACATGGTGTCGACCACGCCGATCAGGTCCATGACCCATTCTCGCGCACGGGGCCGCCTGGTCCGGCCGGCGCGGTCTGGTCCAGAATCGGGGCGTGAGCGGCACCAATCCGAAGAGCTGGGTCGAACGCGACGCCGACGTGGTCTGGCACGGGTTCACCCAGATGGCGGCCTACGCCGAGAGCGCACCCCTGGTGATCGACCGGGCCGAGGGCCGCGAGCTGATCGACGCCGACGGGAAGCACTACCTCGATGCGATCTCGTCCCTGTGGGTCAACACCCTTGGCCACCGTGTGCCCGAGCTCGACGCCGCCCTCCTGGCCCAGGCGGGCAAGGTCGCCCACTCGACCATGCTGGGCAACGGGAACACGGTGGTCGTCGAGCTGGCGGAGGCCCTCGCCGCCGTCGTGCCGGTCGACGACCCCCATTTCCTGTTCGCCGCGGATGGCGCGGTAGCGGTCGAGCAGGCGCTCAAGATCGCGTTCCAGTACTGGGTCAACCGGGGCGTGTCTGGGCGCACCACGTTCCTCGGGCTCGGCGATGCGTACCACGGCGACACCATCGGCTCGCTCTCCTTGGGCGACGGCGGGGTGTTCAGCTCGGTGTTCGAACCCCTGTGCTTCCCGGTGGTCCGCACGCCCGGCTACGCCGATCCCGGATGGGCGGCCAAGGCCTGCGCGGCCATCGCCGCGCACGCCGGCGAGCTGGCGGCCGTCGTGCTCGAGCCACTGGTCCAGGGAGCGTCGGGGATGTTGTGTGCGTCTGCGGCCGACGTGCGCCAGGTCGGCGATGCATGCAGGCAGGCCGGCGTCCTCCTGATCTGTGACGAGGTGGCGACCGGGTTCGGGCGGACGGGGACGCTGTTCGCCTCCGAGCAGTGCGGACTGCGGCCGGACCTGCTCTGCCTGGGCAAAGGGATCACCGGCGGGTATCTCGCCATGTCGGCCACGGTCGCGGCCGGAGAGGTGTATGACGCGTTCCTCGGCGCCGACCTCGGGCCGGCCACCTTCTACCACGGGCACTCCTACGGGGGGAATGCACTGGCGGCAGCGGTGGCGCTCGAGCACCTGCGCCTCATCGAGTCCCGGGCGGTGCTGAGCAACGTGCGCGCCCGGGCCCAGCAGCTGGCGGTCCTCCTCGACGAACGGATCCGTCGTCGGCCCGCCGTGCGCGAGGTACGCCAGCGCGGCCTCATGGTCGGGATCGAGCTGAACCCGCCCGAGCCGGGGCTGCGCTGGGGGAGGCGGGTGTGCGCGGGAGCCGTCTCGCGCGGGGTGCTGTTGCGGCCGCTGGGTGACGTGGTCGTGCTGATGCCGCCCCTGACCATCACCGCAGACGAGGTGGTCCGGATGGTCGACGCGCTGGATGCGTCGCTCGAGGACGTGGCCGGAGCGACCGGATAGTGACCCCTGACCCCTGGCCGGCCCGGATCCGGAGCCAGCTCGACCAGGTGGTCGACGAAGGCCGGTGGCGCTCGCCCCGGGCGTTCGACGCCCGCGGCCCGGCCGGGATGCTTCACGGCAGGCCTGTCGTGTCGTTCGCCTCGAACGACTATCTCGGCTTGAGCGCGCACCCCGCGGTCGTGGCGGCGGCACGCGACGCACTCGAGGAGTGGGGCGCCGGCTCGGGAGCGTCCCGGCTCGTCACCGGATCCCGCCCCGTCCACCATGAGCTCGAGGAGGCGCTGGCGGGGTGGAAGGGGACCGAGGCCGCAGTCTGCTTCCCCACCGGCTTCGCCGCCAATCTGGGGGTCCTGACCGTCCTCGGCGGTCCCGGCGTCCGGGTGCTCTCGGACGAGCTGAACCACGCCAGCATCATCGACGGGTGCCGGCTCTCCCGCTCGGCGCTCGGCGTGTACCGGCACAGCGACCTCGGGCACCTCGAGGAGCTGCTCTCGGCCGGCGCGGGGCCCGGCGGTGACGGCGCGCCGACTGTGGTGGTCACCGACACGGTGTTCTCCATGGATGGCGACGCGGCCCCGGTCGCCGATCTCGTGGACGTGTGCCGCCGGTACGGGGCCCTGCTGGTGCTCGATGAGGCCCACGCCGTCCTGGGCCCCCACCTCCCTCCCGGCGGCCTGGACGGAGCCGGGTCGGGGGGCGGGGACTCCGGCAGCGCCACCGGGGGAACGGTCGTGCGTGTGGGCACGCTGTCCAAGACGTTGGGCTCGCTGGGCGGCTTCGTGGCGGCGTCAACCGACGTGGTCGACCTGCTGGTCAACCGGGCCCGCTCCTACATCTTCTCCACCGCGCCGTCCCCGGCCGACGCAGCGGCGGCACTGGCCGCGCTGGCCGTGCTGCGCTCCGCCGAGGGCGCAGCGCTGACGGCTCGCCTCGCCTCCCTGATCGACCGGCTCTCGGAGGCCGGGCTCGTCGCGCCAGGGCACCCGAGCCCGATCATCCCGGTCGTCCTCGGGTCCGAGCAGGCCGCCCTCAAGGCGTCGGCGGCCCTGTTGGAACAGGGACTGTGGGTGCCGGCCATCCGCCCGCCGACCGTCGCGGTCGGAACGAGCCGGCTGCGGGTCACGTTGTCGGCGGCGCATGCGGACGAGGATGTCAGCCGGCTCATTCGATGCGCTGCGCCGCGTGCGCCGCCCGGAGACAGTGGCGCTCTGACCGGTCCCTCTACTCCCGGTCACCGTCCCCGACGGCTCGTTGTCGTCCTCGGCACCGGGACCGACGTCGGCAAGACCTGGGTGACGGCGCGCCTCCTGAGCGACCTGCGGGCCGGGGGCCTGCGCGTGGCGGCGCGCAAGCCGGCGCAGTCCTTCGCGCCGGGCGACGATCCGCAGCGCCGCGATGCCGCCGTCCTCGGATCGGCCAGCGGAGAGCCGCCCGAGTCCGTCTGCCCGCCGCACCGCTGGTACGAGGTTCCGATGGCGCCCCCGATGGCGGCCGAGGCATTGGGGCGGCCCGCCTTCGGGATCGCCGACCTGGTCGACGAGGTGACCCTGTCGTGGCCCGAGCAGGTGGAGATCGGTCTGGTCGAGACAGCTGGCGGCGTTCGTTCGCCGATCGCGAGCGACGGCGATTGTCTCCAACTCTGTCAGACGCTCGGCCCGGATCTGATCGTGCTCGTCGCTGACGCCGGACTGGGGACCATCAACGCGGTACGCCTCTCGACCGATTCCCTCGGCGGCGTGGCCGCCGACTTCGTCGTGGTCCTGAACCGCTTCGATCCCACCGAGGACGTGCACATCCGGAATGCCGAGTGGCTGCGCAGCCGGGACGGGCTGAGGGTGGTCGAGATGCCGGGTGGCGCGACGGAGTTGTCGGCTCTCGTGTCGGGCTGAAGGCAACGCTCGCGACGAAGGGTGCACAACGCAAGCGGCCCGCCCCCGGTGAGGGGCGGGCCGCTTGGATGACTGAGGGGATCTGGCGTCAGGTCGACGTGATCCCGACCACCGGCTTGTTGAGTGGCGTGCCACCCATGGAGCCTTGGAACACGGCGTCGCCGAAGGCGAAGATGCCACCGTCGGTCGCGGCCAGCCAGTAGCCCTGTCCGACGGGCGAGCCGGCCACCCCGACCACCGGCTTGTTGAGGGGCTTGCCCCCCATGGAGCCGAAGAAGCCGGCGTCGCCGTAGTTGAAGATGCCTCCGTCGGAGGCCACGGTCCAATAACCACCGCCGTCGGGCGTCGCCGCCATGCCGACCACCGGGGCGTTGAGATGCAGGCTGCCCGCAGAGCCGTGGAAGACCGCACCAGGACCGAAGCTGAAGATGCCGCCGTCAGAAGCCACCATCCAGTAGCCACCGCTGGCCGACGCCGCCATGCCGACCATCGGCTTGTTGAGCGGCATGCCGCCCATGGAGCCGAAGAAGCCGGCGTCGCCGTAGTTGAAGATGCCGCCGTCGGAAGCCACCAGCCAGTAGCCACCACCGTCGGGCGTCACCGCCATGCCGACGACCGGGGCGTTCAGGTGGATGCTGCCGGTGGAGCCGAAGAAGACGGCATCGCCGAAGCTGAAGATGCCGCCGTCAGAGGCGACGGTCCAGTAGCCCTTGCCGTCGGGCGTCGCCGCCATGCCGACCATCGGCTTGTTGAGGGGCTTGCCACCCATGGAGCCGAAGAACCCCGCTCCCCCGAAGGTGAAGATGCCGCCGTCGGACGCCACCATCCAGTAGGCCTGGTTGATTTCGACCGCACCGGAGTCACAGGCGGCACCCTGGGGCCGGTTCACCCCTCGCTGATCGGTGGGGGGCACGCCGTGCCACCCGCCCCGACGGCCGGGGAGCTCGGCAGGGGCAGCATGGTCTGCGTCGGGCCACCGTTGTTGCCGAGGCCGGTCAGCCTGAAGTTGGAGACCCCGGCCTGGTCGCTCGATGTCGGCGTCACGCAGGACGAGTCGCCCAGCACGTTGTGGCCGCCCGAGTTGATCGCCTCGGACCCGGCCAAGGCGTCACAGGACGCCTGCACGATGGAGCTGCCGATGACCCCTCCGTCGGCGTCGTCGTTGAAGATGGCGGAGCCGTCCGAAGAGGTGTTCCCGTTCACGGTGACGAAGCTCAGGTTCACCGCGGCGTCGTCGAAGATGGCACCACCTTGGTCGGCGGTCCCCGACGTGCTGTTGTTGGCGATGGTCGAGTTCTGCGCCTGCAAGTTGTCGTCGAGGTAGAGCCCTCCGCCCAGATTGGCGGAGTTCCCGGCGACGGTCGAGGTCGTGAGCACGAGCGCTGAGTCCTCCACGTAGATCCCACCCCCGAAGGCTCCGTCGGTGTTCCCGGCCGTGTTGTTCGTGACGGCCGTGTTGCTCACCTGGCCCCCCTCTTCGAGGTACATGGCGCCGCCGCCGCTGTCGGGACCCGAGGCGGTGTTGTGGTCCATGGTCGATCCACTGACGTTGATCGGCTGGTCGTAGGCAAAGATGGCCCCGCCGTAGCCTCCGTCGGTTGCATCGTTGGCCGAGTTGCCCGAGAGGGTCGAACTCAAGACGGTGACCGACCCGTCGCCGTCGTAGGTCGAGATCGCTCCGCCGAAGGCTTCGTCCCCATGGCCGTTGGCCTGGTTGCTGTCGAGCGTGCTGCCCGTGATCGTCAGGCCGCCGGTTTGTTCGAGGGCGATCCCGCCACCGTTGGCGAACTCGGCGCTCGCCACGTTGCCCGAGATCGACGAGTTGGTGATGGAGGCCAATCCGAAGTCGGCGTAGATGCCGCCGCCGTAGGCGTCTTCTGAGGTGCTGCTCGCCGTCGCAGTGTTCAGGTTGATCGTGACCCCACTCAGTTCGGTCGGGTCGTCGTTGTAGAGCCCGCCGCCACCTGCAAACTCATCGCCGGTGCTGATGGAGTTCCCCACGATCGACCCTCCCTCCATGACCAGAGAGCCGTCGTTGCTGATACCGCCACCGAAGACGGGGGCGTTGGCCGATGAGTTGGCGGTGTTGTTGTTGACCACGGTGTTGGTCAGGCTCGCTTCGTTGACGTTGTAGATGCCGCCGCCGAAGGGCTCGCCGCTGCTGTCGTCGGCTGCGTTGCCAGCGACCGTCGAGTTCGTCGCGAAGAGCTGGCCGTCGTTGTAGACGCCACCGCCGAAACCGGCGCGATTGCCGGCTACGATCACGCTGACCAGCTGGAGCAGGTCGTTGCTGTCCTCCACCGCAATGCCGCCACCTTGGGAACCATCAGCCGAGCCGAACTCGATGCTCACCCCGGACAGCATCACGTTGGCACCCAGGGTCGACGTCGCTTCCGACACGTCGAGCACCCGAGCGGTGGGGCTGGCCATCTGCTCAATCACCGTCGTTCCCGCCCCGGCACCGATGATGTCGAGCCCGGCCGGGTCAGTCGCGCTGAGCTCGGTCCCGAGGCTGAGCGTGTAGGTCCCGGCGGGCACCACGACGTCCGTCGTGCCCATGGCCGGGTTGGCGGTGCCGGAGGCGTTCGCCTCTTCGATCGCCGCTCGCAAGGAGCAGAGACCTCCGGAGTCCGCGCAGATCCCGTCACCCGGAGTCGCATCGTGCGTATCTGTCGTGGTGTTGACGGTGAACGTCGCGGCGACCGCGGCCAGGTGCGGCGCGGCGCCGAGGAAGGGGATCTGCGTGTGAGCGGTGTGCGCGGCGTTTGCCGGGAGCGTCACGTGCGGCGCCGCATGCGCCTTCGGTCCGACGTGATGTGCCGCCGCCCCGGCCGGGGCCGAAAGGCCGGCGATCGGTGCCAGCGCCGGGACCGCCATGAAGCCTGCGATCAAGGCTCCCGAAGCCATTGCGGCCAACTTCCGGTGCCGCGGTGCACTCGTGTGACCACCGGCGTAACGCGGTGAAGCGGCGTAATGCGACATCAATGAAGCCTCCCGTTTTGAGTTACGGCCCCTTTGTTAGTCGTCCAGCGCAACCAGGTCAACGACCAAAGCCGGGGATCGAACCTCTTGCGATGCAATTGTTTCTTGCAACGTGTTCTGTTTTGCCCGGTTCCGCGCTCTACAACCCGTGGGCTGAGACAGATCTGGGAACTCGAGGACCCTCCGCCGAGCTCTCATCGTCACGACACCACCCAGACGATGGTGCCCCAGACAGGGGGCCACGACACTTCTGCGAGGGCCAGGCAGGGCTGTGGTTAGGGCGAGCGGAGCTCGTTCCCGCCACGGGCACAGATGGCCGACGGAGGGTACACAACGCAAGCGGCCCGCCCCCGGTGAGGGGCGGGCCGCTTGGATGACTGAGGGGATCTGGCGTCAGGTCGACGTGATCCCGACCACCGGCTTGTTGAGTGGCGTGCCACCCATGGAGCCCTGGAACACGGCGTCGCCGAAGGCGAAGATGCCACCGTCGGTCGCGGCCAGCCAGTAGCCCTGTCCGACGGGCGAGCCGGCCACCCCGACCACCGGCTTGTTGAGGGGCTTGCCCCCCATGGAGCCGAAGAAGCCGGCGTCGCCGTAGTTGAAGATGCCTCCGTCGGAGGCCACGGTCCAATAACCACCGCCGTCGGGCGTCGCCGCCATGCCGACCACCGGGGCGTTGAGATGCAGGCTGCCCGCAGAGCCGTGGAAGACCGCACCAGGACCGAAGCTGAAGATGCCGCCGTCAGAAGCCACCATCCAGTAGCCACCGCTGGCCGACGCCGCCATGCCGACCATCGGCTTGTTGAGCGGCATGCCGCCCATGGAGCCGAAGAAGCCGGCGTCGCCGTAGTTGAAGATGCCGCCGTCGGAAGCCACCAGCCAGTAGCCACCACCGTCGGGCGTCACCGCCATGCCGACGACCGGGGCGTTCAGGTGGATGCTGCCGGTGGAGCCGAAGAAGACGGCATCGCCGAAGCTGAAGATGCCGCCGTCAGAGGCGACGGTCCAGTAGCCCTTGCCGTCGGGCGTCGCCGCCATGCCGACCATCGGCTTGTTGAGGGGCTTGCCACCCATGGAGCCGAAGAACCCCGCTCCCCCGAAGGTGAAGATGCCGCCGTCGGACGCCACCATCCAGTAGGCCTGGTTGATTTCGACCGCACCGGAGTCACAGGCGGCACCCTGGGGCCGGTTCACCCCTCGCTGATCGGTGGGGGGGCACGCCGTGCCACCCGCCCCGACGGCCGGGGAGCTCGGCAGGGGCAGCATGGTCTGCGTCGGGCCACCGTTGTTGCCGAGGCCGGTCAGCCTGAAGTTGGAGACCCCGGCCTGGTCGCTCGATGTCGGCGTCACGCAGGACGAGTCGCCCAGCACGTTGTGGCCGCCCGAGTTGATCGCCTCGGACCCGGCCAAGGCGTCACAGGACGCCTGCACGATGGAGCTGCCGATGACCCCTCCGTCGGCGTCGTCGTTGAAGATGGCGGAGCCGTCCGAAGAGGTGTTCCCGTTCACGGTGACGAAGCTCAGGTTCACCGCGGCGTCGTCGAAGATGGCACCACCTTGGTCGGCGGTCCCCGACGTGCTGTTGTTGGCGATGGTCGAGTTCTGCGCCTGCAAGTTGTCGTCGAGGTAGAGCCCTCCGCCCAGATTGGCGGAGTTCCCGGCGACGGTCGAGGTCGTGAGCACGAGCGCTGAGTCCTCCACGTAGATCCCACCCCCGAAGGCTCCGTCGGTGTTCCCGGCCGTGTTGTTCGTGACGGCCGTGTTGCTCACGTCGCCCCCCTCTTCGAGGTACATGGCGCCGCCGCCGCTGTCGGGACCCGAGGCGGTGTTGTGGTCCATGGTCGATCCACTGACGTTGATCGGCTGGTCGTAGGCAAAGATGGCCCCGCCGTAGCCTCCGTCGGTTGCATCGTTGGCCGAGTTGCCCGAGAGGGTCGAACTCAAGACGGTGACCGACCCGCTGTCGTCGTAGGTCGAGATCGCTCCGCCGAAGGCTTCGTCCCCATGGCCGTTGGCCTGGTTGTTGTCGAGCGTGCTGCCGGTGATCGTCGGGGCGCTCTCTTGGACGGAGATCCCACCACCGTTGGCGAACTCGGCGCTGGCCACGTTGCCCGAGATCGACGAGTTGGTGATGGAGCCCAATCCGAAGTCGGCGTAGATGCCGCCGCCCCAGGCGTCTTCTGAGGTGCTGCTCGCCGTCGCAGTGTTCAGGTTGATCGTGACCCCACTCAGTTCGGCCGGGTCGTCGTTGAAGAGGCCACCACCAAATGCTTCCTCATCGCCGGTGCTGATGGAGTTCCCCACGATCGACCCTCCCTCCATGATCAGAGAGCCGTCGTTGCTGATACCGCCACCGAAGACCTCGGCGTTGGCCGATGAGTTGGCGGTGTTGTTGTTGACCACGGTGTTGGTCAGGCTCGCTTCGTTGACGTTGTAGATGCCGCCGCCGAAGGGCTCGCCGTTGCTGTCGTCGGCTGCGTTGCCAGCGACCGTCGAGTTCGTCGCGAAGAGCTGGCCGTCGTTGTAGACGCCACCGCCGAAACCGGCGCGATTGCCGGCTACGATCACGCTGACCAGCTGGAGCAGGTCGTTGCTGTCCTCCACCGCAATGCCGCCACCTTGGGAACCATCAGCCGAGCCGAACTCGATGCTCACCCCGGACAGCATCACGTTGGCACCCAGGGTCGACGTCGCTTCCGACACGTCGAGCACCCGAGCGGTGGGGCTGGCCATCTGCTCAATCACCGTCGTTCCCGCCCCGGCACCGATGATGTCGAGCCCGGCCGGGTCAGTCGCGCTGAGCTCGGTCCCGAGGCTGAGCGTGTAGGTCCCGGCGGGCACCACGACGTCCGTCGTGCCCATGGCCGGGTTGGCGGTGCCGGAGGCGTTCGCCTCTTCGATCGCCGCTCGCAAGGAGCAGAGACCTCCGGAGTCCGCGCAGATCCCGTCACCCGGAGTCGCATCGTGCGTATCTGTCGTGGTGTTGACGGTGAACGTCGCGGCGACCGCGGCCAGGTGCGGCGCGGCGCCGAGGAAGGGGATCTGCGTGTGAGCGGTGTGCGCGGCGTTTGCCGGGAGCGTCACGTGCGGCGCCGCATGCGCCTTCGGTCCGACGTGATGTGCCGCCGCCCCGGCCGGGGCCGAAAGGCCGGCGATCGGTGCCAGCGCCGGGACCGCCATGAAGCCTGCGATCAAGGCTCCCGAAGCCATTGCGGCCAACTTCCGGTGCCGCGGTGCACTCGTGTGACCACCGGCGTAACGCGGTGAAGCGGCGTAATGCGACATCAATGAAGCCTCCCGTTTTGAGTTACGGCCCCTTTGTTAGTCGCCCAGCGCAACCAGGTCAACGACCAAAGCCGGGGATCGAACCTCTTGCGATGCAATTGTTTCTTGCAACGTGTTCTGTTTTGCCCGGTTCCGCGCTCTACAACCCGTGGGCTGAGACAGATCTGGGAACTCGAGGACCCTCCGCCGAGCTCTCATCGTCACGACACCACCCAGACGATGGTGCCCCAGACAGGGGGCCACGACACTTCTGCGAGGGCCAGGCAGGAGCGTGCGGCGAGAGTGGCTAGGCCGACCGAAGCTCGCGGTCCGCGTGTTGCGCGCAACGGGCGACCCATCCGGTAGGCACGATGGTAACCGTCATGCGCCGTCCGCACACCGGGCAGAAGCGCGGTGGGTCAAACGTGCGTTCACATCCCGGGCATTCAGCGGTCGTACTGCCGCAGCCCGTGCAGTGAGCTGAGTCTGGAGCTGAGTCTGAAGCTGAGTCTGAAGCTGAGACTGAGGCTGAGTCGGCGGCGGGGGGAGTGGGCATGCCGTCGAACGTCCAACCGGTCAGATGGCGGCGGTGAGGGCGCCGATGGGCATGCGCAGATCCTCGAGCATCTGGAGGTCCTCGCCGGCCGAGCGCCCGAGCGTCGTCAGGTAGTTGCCGACGATGAGGGCGTTGATGCCGGCCGTCATGCCGATGGCCTGGAGGTCCCGGAGGGTCACCTCGCGGCCGCCGGCGTAGCGAAGGATCACCGAGGGCAGCGCCAGGCGGAAGAGCGCGATCCAGCGGACGGCGTCCCAGGGGCTGAGGACCGGGCGCTCGCCGAGGGGCGTGCCGGGCCGGGGGTTGAGGAAGTTCAGGGGCACCTCGGTCGGGTCGAGCTCCTGGAGCTGGGTGAGCAGCTCGACGCGCTGGGCGTCGGTCTCGCCCATGTTGATGAGGGCGCCACAGCACAGCTCCATTCCGTGCGCCTTGACGAGGCGGCAAGTGTCGGCCCGCTCGTCCCAGCTGTGCGTCGTGACGATGCGCGGGAAGTACGAGCGCGCCGTCTCGACGTTGTGGTTGTAGCGGTGCACACCGCCGTGGGCCAGGCGGCGCGCCTGGTCATCGGTCAGGATGCCGGCGCTCACGGCAACGTTGAGCCCCGTCTCGTCACGGATCAGAGGGACGAGGTCGAGGATTCGCCGCAACGTGCGCTCGTCCGGACCGCGCACGGCCAGGACGATGCAGAACTCGCTGGCACCGAGGGCGGCGGTCTCGCGGGCGGCCGTGAGGACCTCGTCGGTATCGAGGAAAGGCGTGGCCTTGACCGGGGAGTCGAAGCGGGAGGACTGCGAACAGAAGTGGCAGTCCTCGGGGCACCCGCCGGTCTTGGCCGAGAGGATGCCCTCGATCTCGACCTCGGGCCCGCACCAGGCCAGCCGCACCTGATGGGCCAGGGAGGCCAGCGCCATCACGGCGCCGTCGGGCAGCGCGGCCAGGCCGGTCAGCTCGTGCGCCGTCAGGAGGCGACGCTCGTCGAGCAGGGCGTGCTCGGCCGTGGCAATGACGGTCCGGTCCGCCGCACTCAGAGCGACTTGGGGAGGGGGCGGCGGCTCCGCGGCAGCGGAGGGAGGGCGGAAGGCGACGGGACTCGTGGTGGTCACGGCGCCCACGGTAGTGGCAGGGTGTGGGCCTCCGGAAGTTGGCCGGAGCAGCGGGAGGAGTGGCCATGGCCTGGGATTTCTCGACCGAGCCCGAGTTCGAGGAGAAGTTGGAGTGGATGCGTGGCTTCGTGCGCGAAGAGGTGTTCCCGCTCGAGACCTTGGACCTGACGTACGACCAGGTGCGGGTCGTCATTCGGCCGCTGCAGGAGCAGGTGAAGGCGCAAGGCCTGTGGGCGGCGCACCTGCCGCCGGCGTTGGGCGGGATGGGGTTCGGGCAGGTGCGGCTCGGATTGATGCACGAGATCCTGGGGCAGTCGCCGCTGGCGCCGGTGGTGTTCGGCAACAATGCGCCGGACTCGGGGAACGCGGAGTTGCTGGCGGTGGGGATCGAGGCGAGCGGGAACCAGGAGCAGCGGGAACGTTGGCTGCAGCCGTTGCTGGACGGGGATCTGCGCTCGGCGTTCTCCATGACCGAGCCCGGCACCGCCGGGTCGGATCCGACGCTGTTGCGGACGTCGGCGATCCGGGACGGCGACGAGTGGGTGATCAACGGGCACAAGTGGTTCACCTCCAACGGATCGGTGGCGGACTTCCTGATCGTGATGGCGGTGACCAATCCCGACGTCCATCCGTACCAGGGGTCGTCCATGATCATCGTGCCCGTCGGCACGCCCGGGGTCGACATCGTGCGGGACGTGTCGACCATGGAGGACCCGCACACGCCGTACGGGCGCTTCGGGAACCACGCCGAGATCGTCTACACCGACGTTCGGGTGCCGGCCGGGAACCTCATCGGGAACGAGGGCTCTGGCTTCGTGCTGGCCCAGCACCGCTTGGGGCCGGGCCGGATCCACCACTGCATGCGCTGGCTGGGCCAGTCCCGGCGGGCCTTCGACATGCTGTGCGAGCGGGCGGTCTCGCGCTACGCGCACGGCTCCATGCTGGCCGAGAAGCAGACCATCCAGAACTGGGTGGCGGACTCGATGGCCGAGATGCAGGCCGCCCGCCTCATGACGTTGCAGGCCGCCTGGAAGATGGATCAGGAGGGGGCGGCGGCGGCCCGGGTCGAGATCGCCATGATCAAGTACTTCGGGGCGAAGGTGCTCTACGACGTCATCGACCGCGCCATCCAGGTGCACGGGTCACTCGGTTTCTCGAGCGATCTCCCCCTCGAGCACATGTACCGGGCCGCCCGGGCCGCCCGGATCTACGACGGGCCCGACGAGGTGCACCGCCAGACCGTGGCACGGCGGGTGCTCAAGGGGTACGAGCCGCACGAGGTGCCCACCGAGCACATCCCGACCCGGCGGGCCGATGCGCAGCGGCGCTTCGCCGACCTGTTGGAGTCGCTGACGGTCGACGCGTAGGGCGCAGAGCGGGTCAGCCTGGGGTGTGCCCGGGGGCGTGACAGACCGCCTCGATGTTGTTCCCGTCCGGATCGCGCACGAAGGCCCCGTAGTAATCAGGGTGGTATTGGGGCCAGAGCTGTGGCTCGTGCAGCGGCTCGGCCCCGGTGGCGAGGGCGGCGTCGAAGAAGGCCCGCACCGCATCTCGGTTGGGGGCCTGGAAGGCGATGTGGGTCTCGCGGAAGCCGTCGCCCGTCTGCTGTTGTCCGATCCAGAACTCGGCCGACGGCGGGATGCCGTAACCGATGGCGTCGTCGACCTCCATGGAGCGCCCACCGCCGAGGGGCGCCAGGACGGCGTCATAGAACCGGGCGCTGGCCGGCATGTCGGCGCACTGGATGGAGACGTGGGCGAGCATGCATCCGAGTCTGCCAGGGGCGGACGGATCGCATCTGCTGCCCTAACCTGCAGCGGTGATCGCGAACACGGATTGGGCGACCGTCGCGTCGTTCGCCACCGCACTCGGGACGCTGGTGCTGGCCGTCGCCACCTTCTCGGCTGTGCGCTCCTCGAACCGCTCAGCCCGGATCGCCGAGGAGGCGTTCAAGGTGAACCTGCGGCCTGTCCTGGTGACGTCCCGCCTCGACGATCCCGTGCAGAAGATCCGCTGGGTCGACGACCACTGGGCTCGCCTCGAGGGGAGTCGGGCGAGCGTCGAGCTCGTCGACGGGAGCATCTATCTCGGCATCTCGGTGCGCAACGTGGGCCCTGGGCTGGGGGTGATCTTTGGATGGTCGGTGTTGACCGAGCTCGTCCGGACCAACGAGGTACCGCACGCCGCGCCCGAGGATTTCCGCATGCAGGTACGCGATCTCTACATCGCGCCCGGCGACATCGGGTTCTGGCAGGCCGCCATCCGGGAGGCGGAGGACCCGGCCTACGCCGCGCTGAGCCAGGACATCCGGGATGTGCAGCCGTTCACGATCGACGTCCTCTACGGCGACCACGAAGGTGGGCAACGCACCATCACCCGCTTCGGGATGATCCCCATGCAGACGGGCGACGACACCAAGTGGTTCCCGAACGTGGCGCGCCACTGGAATCTCGATCGGCCCGACCCCCGTTAGGGCGTCTGCCGGGGCGGGCAGGTGGGTGGGCGGACCGGGCGCTTCCCGCCGGTAGGGGTCCGGGCGGTTAGGGGCGGAGACCCCGCAGCAATGCCTCGCAAAGGCGGTCGTACCAGACGTCTTGATCCTCGACGAAACCGAAGCCGAGCAGCTCGAGGGAGACCCAGCCGTGGATGCTGGCCCAGATCATCTGGGCGGTCTCGGTGGGGGGGCCCGGGGCGATGACACCGGCCCGGATGGCGCGCTGGACGGTGGCGACGAGGTAGTCGAAGCCGCGGGTGCAATTGGTAAGGGCAGGGTCACTCGGCTCGAAGCCGGGGACGGCCCGCATGAACATCACCTGGTAGGCCATCGGGTGCGCGAGGGCGAGGGCCCGGTAGGCGCGGGCACCCACGAGCAACGCCTCGACGGGATCGTCGATCTGGGTCATGGCAGTCATGGCGTCGGCGAGGCGTTGGAAACCTTGAACGTACAGCGCCTCGACGATGCCGAACTTGGACTCGAAGTGGTTGTAGACGCCCATGGGGGCGACGCCGGCGGCGGCCGCGATCCGACGGACCGAGAGGCCGTCGGGGCCCTCGGACTCGAGTATCTCGGACGCCGAGGTGAGGAGTGCCCCCCCCATCCCGGCGCTCGGAGTCCTGGTCCGGCGGATTTCTGTCATGTCTCTAGCCTACTGAAGAACATCGTGCTATAACTCTAGCACAGTGTTCTACAACGGTCGATGGACCCAGTCGAGAAGGAGCCCTGATGCCCGGAACCGCACTCGAAACCGCTGACGTGGCGTTCGCACCCGGCGCCGCAGCCGGCCCCCAATCCAAGGACCGCCGCTGGATCGTGCTGCCGGTCCTGTGCCTGTCCGTCTTCCTGGTCGTGGTGGACAACACCATCGTGAACGTGGCCCTGCCCACCCTGAACCGCTCCCTGGGAGCGTCCATCACATCGCTGCAATGGATCGTCGACGCCTACAGCCTGGCGTTCGCCGGGCTGTTGTTGGCCGGCGGCGGCATCGGGGACCGCTTCGGGCGGAAGGGGACCATGCAGATCGGCCTGGTCTTCTTCGGCCTCTTCTCCGCCGCCGCCGCGTGGTCGCACACGACGGGCACACTGATCTCGACCAGGGCGCTGATGGGTGTGGCGGCCGCCTTCGTCTTCCCGGCCAGCCTGGCCATCCTCACGAGCGTCTTCCCCGATCCAGCGGAGCGGCAGAAGGCGCTCGGCATCTGGGGAGCGACATCGGGCATCGCGGTGGCCTTCGGCCCGATCGTGGGCGGGGCACTGCTCGAGCACTTCTGGTACGGGTCCATCTTCCTCGTCAACGTGCCGATCGTCATCGTGACGGTCATCGCCGGTGGGATCCTGATCCCCAAGCTGCCCAAGGTGGCCCAGCACCCCTTCGACGTCCGGGGCGTGCTGATCTCGACCGTGGGGATCACGATGTTGGTGCTGGCCATCATCGAGGGGCCGCAGTGGGGCTGGGCCTCGACGGGCACGGTGGCGTGCTTCGCCGGCGCCGCTGTCCTCCTGACCGTCTTCGCGCTGTTGGAGCTGCGCACGGAGGGGCCGCTGCTCGACGTGCGGGTCTTCAGGATCCCCCGCTTCACCGGCGGCGCGGTGTCCATCTCGGTCGCCTTCTTCTGCCTGTTCGGTTTCATCTTCCTCATCACCCAGTACTTCCAGTTCGTGAAGGGGTATTCGACGCTGTCCGCCGGCGTGCACACGCTCCCGTTCGCGATCGTCGCCGCTGTCTTCACGCCGATCGCGGCTGTCGTCGCGCTCAAGGTGGGGACCCGCCTCGTCGTGACCATCGGCCTGTTGCTCATGGGGGGAGGGTTGGTGACGGCGGCCTTCAACTCGGAGGCGAACACCGCATATTTCGGACCGATCATCGTGGCCATGGTGCTGCTGGCGCTCGGCCTGTCCTCCCTCACCGCGCCGACGGCAGAGGCGGTGATGGGGTCGGTGGCCGACGAGCAGCGGGGTGCCGCCGCAGGCGTCAACAACACCACCAGGGAGCTCGGTGGCACGCTCGGGGTGGCGGTCTTCGGCTCGATCTTCGCCTCTTCGTACGGGCCGCGGATCAGCAGCGCCTTCCGCCCGCTCCCCATCCCGGCCGGACCCAAGGCCGAGGCCCATCAGTCCATGGCAGCCGCGTTGGCGGTGGTGGCCCGCGCGCCGCACGCGGCGCGGCCGGCGCTGCAGTCCATTGCCTTCACGGCGTTCCACAGCGGCCTGCGCGAGGCATGCCTCGCCGGTGCCGGTGTGGCGGTACTGGGCGCGCTGGTGGCGTTCAGACTGCTGCCGGGACGGGGCGCCCCCGAGGTGCAGCAGGCGGCGAAGCCCGTCGCCGACTTGGACCGCTATCCGGAGTATGTGCCCTACGTCACGGCATAGAAAGGTGGTCGGCCCGGATCCGGGGTCAGGGCACCATCAAATATGTGCGCTGCACCAGCGGCTGCCCCAATGCGGCCAGCACTTTTTCCAGATGCCCGGTCTGCGCGATCCGCTCGCCGAACGCTGCATCGTGGGCCTCGGCTGAGACCCAGCGTTGTACGAAGGTGAAGGCGAGATCGTCGTCCTGGTCTCGGTAGAGATCGAATATTTCACAGCCCTCGGCAGCACGCATGCGGTTCCGTCCTTCGGTCAGGAGGGTTCTGAGCGTTCCGCCCTGATCTGGCGCGGCGTGAAACTCCGTGACGTGCGTGATGCTCATCAGAACGGCACCTCCGTGGCGAGGAGTCCGGCACCCGCTTGGCGAGAGCCAACGGTCAGGCAGAAGTCGAGAGCGTCGAGCTCAATCTGCTCGCCCTGATCGCCGACCCGCCAATGGCCACCGGCGGTACCGGTGAGCGTGAGCGAGAAGGCCTGGCCGTGGCGGTGGCCCCATTCGGCCACCACATCGTCGACCAGGCGCCCGTCATGCGGTGCCGTGAGCACCATGGCCTTCCCCGTGGCCCGGCAGATGTCGAGTCGGTGCATCCAGGTGTCGCGGGTGAAGATCTTGTCGACCAGGAAGCCGAAGCGCCACCGCTCGGCGTCGAACGGTGGGTCCTGCTTCATGCGGACCCAGTGACGGACGAAGGCCGGTGCCCGCCGACGCGCCCTGACCGCCTTGGGCGCCACCACCGCCAAGCGGCTGACAATCGCCTCTGGTGTCATCGATGCCCGCTCCGCCACTTGGACCGCGGTCATGGCATCGATCATCTTTCCGCCCGATCTCCGGCCGGCCGCTCGGAAGTCGTGGGCGAACTGCCGCATTGAGGCCTGCGCCTCGGCCATGGCGAGCACATGGGAGGCCATGGCCCTGACGTCCCAGAGCTCGCAGACCGTGGGTTGTCCCCAATCCTGCTCTGACAGGTTCTCCAACTGCTCCACCATGCGTGCGAACTCGGTCTCGGCCAACCCCATGGCCTCGCGGTGCCCCAGTGGAATGTGCATCGTCTCGCCGGCCGTTGCTGCTTCCATGAGCCCACCTCAGTTTTCCGAACAGTGTCAGGAGTATCGCGTCATATTCGGGTAAGGTCAAGGGGTGGCCGAGAAGACTGCCGTTGCCCCCCGACGAGACAGAAGGCACGCGCGCCATCAGGCCACCAAACGGGAGATCCTCGATGTGGCCTGGAAGATCGTGCAGGACGAAGGGGTCAACGCCCTCTCCCTGAGGGCTCTGGCTCGTTTGGTGGATATGGAGCCCCAATCGCTCTACACGTACTTCGACTCGAAGCACTCGGTCTACGACCACCTCTTCGCCGACGGCAACCGCCAGCTCCTTGAACGCTTCGACCACCTAGAGGTCAGCGACGATCCGCGCCGCGCCCTGCACGCCGTTGCCCACCTCTTTGTGACCTTCGCCGCCGAAGATCAGGCGCGTTACGAATTGCTCTTCTTGCGCACGATTCCGGACTTCGAGCCGTCACCCGAGTCCTACGCCATCGCCGTGGAGGTCTTCAACCGGGGCCGTTCCATCCTCACCGGCGTGGGACTTCGCAATCCGGAGGACTTCGATCTCTGGACCGCACTCGTTTCGGGGTTGTCGAGCCAGCAGCTGGCCAACGATCCCGGCGGTGATCGCTACATCAGGCTTATCGACAACGCTGTGGCGATGTTCGCCGAGCACGTGTTCGGGGGCTAGGCACATCCCCGGATGCTGGGACCCTGAACAGGGTGGGAGCCAGAGCGGATGACGGTGTCCGCTCTATGAGAAGACCAGCGGTGCGTGCCGGATGCCGGCGATGACCGGGCTCGGCGATCGTTCCACCGGCCCGGCCGGCGCCAGCGTCTCGAAGCGGTCGAGGAGCTCGCCCAGCACAACCCGGGCCTCCAGCCGGGCCAGCGCCGCACCGAGGCAGAAGTGCGGCCCGAAGCCGAAGCTCACCTGCGGATTGGGGTGGCGGTCGACGTGGAACTCGGAGGCGTCGGCGCCGAACACCTCCTCGTCGCGGTTGGCCGAGGCGTACACGAGGAGCACCGGGTCCCCCTCCGCCACCGCCTGCCCCCGGATGGTCGTGTCGGCCGTCGCCGTGCGCATGAACGAGATCACCGGCGTCGTCCAGCGGAGCAGCTCCTCGACGGCGCCCGGGACCAGGTCCCGGTCCGCCCGGAGGGCCGCCCATTGGTCCGGGTGGTCGGCCAGCGCGACCAACCCGGCCGAGGTCAGGTTGCGCGTCGTCTCGTTCCCGGCGATCAGCAGCTGGATGAGGAACATCGCTAGCTCCGCCTCGCTCAACTGATCCGCCTCGTGCCCTGGTGCAGCGTCGGCCCCCACATTGGCCAGCACCGACACCAGGTCGTCCGCCGGCGCCCGGCGACGCTCCTCGGCCACACCGATCAGGTACTCCCACATCTCCATCTGCAGGAGTGCCCGCTGCTCTTCCGTGTGGTCGCTCGCCCCCGGGATCGCCGCCTCGGACCACTCCAGAAAGCGCGGCCACT
This sequence comes from uncultured Acidimicrobiaceae bacterium, assembly GCA_963745175.1. Classification (GTDB taxonomy): domain Bacteria; phylum Actinomycetota; class Acidimicrobiia; order Acidimicrobiales; family RAAP-2; genus Bog-473. Next base: position 224,346 of record CAVUWK010000005.1, on the reverse strand, counting down.
GCGCGCCGTCCACCCCGAGCAGCTCGCAGATCACCTGCAGCGGGAAAGGCACGGAGAGCGAGTCAACGACATCGAGGGCCACGCCCGCCTCCATGGGCTCGATCAGCGCCCTCGCCTTGGCCGTCACCCCCTCCTCCATGAGCCGCACCATGGAGGGCTTGAAGCCGGGTTGGACGAGGCGTCGGTAGCGCGTGTGCTGCGGCGGATCCGTGTGCATCATGGTCGGCGGCGTGTCGTACGTCGTGCCGATCTCGTCGGTCAGAATCCCCCGCGCCGAGCAGAATGCCCCCGGGTCAGCCCCGATGTGCGATACCTCGGGATGCGTCGTCACGGCCCAGAAGCCGCCGCCCTCCCGGTCGACCCAGCACACGGGCGCGGTTCGTCGGAGCTCCGCATACAACTCGAAAGGGTCGCCGCCCTCGTACAACGCGGGGTCGAGGAGTCGGCTGGCATCCACCGTCGTCGCCATCTTGATTCAGACGATCAATCCGTTGGGACGCGGGTCACCCTGCGCCTCGAGCAGCGCGTAGTACGCCTCCAGCGTGCCGGGCCCGTCGGAGACCGACTCGACGGACCCGTCCTCGGCCAGGTTCAACAGCGCGCCCTCGATGATGAAGCACACGTCCGTGTCCTCCGTGTTCTCCGCGGGCACGTGCAGGGTGTGGACGGAGTTCGCCGGCTCGTAGAGGTAGGAGCCGGCCGTCACGTAGAAGTCGTACTCGAGGTAGTGCCAGCGTCCCGCCGACGTGTACGCGTCGACCGAGCCGGTGTGGCGGTGGGTCTGGAGCTGCACGCCCGGCTGGAACCGGTTGAGGATCACCCACGTCCCGTGCTGCGAGTCGAAGCGCACCACTTTCAACAGCACGCCCGTGCCGGTGTCGGCCCACGGCGCGTCGTCGGTCGTGACGAGGCGGACGGCATCGGCCGGGTTGGCGGGGGTGGTGATCGACATCGGTGGGCTCCTCTGTTTCAGGCTGGCGGTTTCAGGCTGGCGGTTTCAGGCGTCGTCGCGGTTTCAGGTTTCAGGCGGGCAGGTCGGCGAGCAGGTCGAGGTCGATGGCCGCCTCGAGGGCGGCGGCGGTGCGCAGCACGACGAGGTCGCCGTGCTGGGGCCCGACGAGCTGCAGGCCGATCGGGAGGCCGCCACTGCTCAGGGCGATCGGCACGCTGGCCGCGGGGGAGCGGGTCATGTTGAAGGGATAGGTGAACTGGATCCAGTTGGCCGTGGTCACGCCGTTGACCGAGCTCGACATGTCGTCGGCGAACGGCGCCAAGCCCGAGCACGTCGGCGTCACCAGGATCCGGGAGCTGTGGAACAACTCGACCAGGCGCAGGTTCATGAGATGGAAGCGGTCGAAGACCTGCAGCAGCTGCTCGGCCGTGGTCGACTGCGCCGCGTCCACGAAGTGCCGCAGGACCGGATCGACCTCCCCCCAGCGCGGGTGCCCCATGAACGGCCGCAGGGTGCGCAACGTGGCCGCCGCCGTCAAGGTGAGGAAATCACGGGCGGGGTCGGCATCGAAGACGGAGTCCAGCACGATGACCTCGGCGCCCAGCGACTCCAGCACCCCGACGGCGCGTTCGCAGGCAGAAGCGACCTCGGCGTCGACGGTGGCGTAGCCGAGGGTGGGCGCGTAGGCGATCCGTACCGGCACGTGCGGGTCGTCGAGCGCGGCGATCCAGCTGGCCTCCGGGCGCGGGAGAGAGCGCAGGTCGCTGGGGTCGGGGCCGACGGCGACGTCGAGGGCGCGGGCGACGTCGGCGATGCGGCGGGCCATGGGGCCGTTGGTCGAGAGGTCGATCCAGCCAGGCGGGTTGGGGCCGCCGGCCGGGACGCGGCCGAGGCTCGGCTTCATGCCCGAGAGGCCGCAGCAGGCCGAGGGGATCCGGATGGATCCGCCGCCATCGGACCCCGTAGCGAGCGGCACCATCCCGGCCGCCAGCGCCGCCGACGATCCGCCTGACGACCCGCCCGGTCCCCGGGAGGGGTCGAACGGGTTCAGCGAGGGGCCGAAGATGGCGTTGGTCGTGTTGCCCATCCAGCCGAACTCGGGCGTGTTGGTCTTGCCGACGACGACGCAGCCCGCCGCCCGCATCCGGGCCACGAAGGGGTCGTCGGCGGTGGCGGGCGGGTCGTCGGCGTGGAGCGCCGAGCCGTGGGTGGTCGTGTAGCCGATGGCGTTCTGCAGGTCCTTGACGCCGAGCGGGATCCCGGCCAGGGGCCCGGGGTCGCCCCCGTCGGCGATGCAGGCGTCGACCCCGTCAGCCTCGGAGAGCGCCCGCTCCGCATCCACCGCGACGAAGGCGTTGTAGGTGGGGTCCAGCCGCTCGATCCGACTCAGTGCGGCCCGGGTCAGCTCCCGTGCGCTGACCTCCTTGGCCCGCACCGAGCGCGCGAGCTCAGCCAGCGAGGTGGTGCGGAAATCGATCTCTGCCATGTCGCCTCGCCCCTCTCCTTACCTGCAGTCTCGCCTCGTCGGCAGCCGGTCAGCCAGCCACACCCCGCGGTGGTCCCCGACGACGCCGCGCCAGCCGACCCCGCTCCTACCCAGCCGACGGCGACAGCCCGGCGACGGCCTCGGCCAGGTCGATCCCGATGGGGATGACGGCGGGAGCAGGGATGGTGATCCCATGGTCGACGTAGCGCTGGATGTGGGCCCTGCACTCCGCCAGCGACCCGTGCACCACGAGATCGTCGACCACCTCGTCAGGGATGGCGGCGAGCGCCCCCTTGCGGTCGCCGGCGGCCCAGGCGTCCCACATCGGCTGCAGGGCCGGACCCCGACCCAGCCAGCGGTGGAACTCCGCGTACGCGTCCACGTTCAGGTAGGCCGTGATCATGCGCCGCCCGACGGTGCGGGCGACCTTGGCGTCCTCGGTGACGATGACGAAAATGCGGGCGACGATCTCTCGCGGCGCCCCACCGGCCGCCTTCTCCACCTCCGCCACCGAGGTGGCGACGTCCTCCGCGCTGAGCCAGTTCAGGATGGCCCCGTCCGCTTCCTTCCCCGCCAAGTGGAGCATGCCGGGGCGCAGCGCCGCCAGGTAGACGGGAGGCAGCTGCTCGGGGATCCGGGCGAGCCGGAACCCCTTCACCTTGAACGTCTCGAAGTCCTCGGTCACCTTCTCGCCGCTGAAGGCCATGCGCAGGAACCGCAGCGTGTCGCGAACACGCTTGTACTGGTTCTCGAAGGCCAGGCCGTTCCAGTTCGCCACGATCACCTGCGACGAGGCGCCGAGCCCGCAGAAGAAACGACCCGGCGCGGCGTCGGCCATGGAGGCGAGGCTCTGGGCGAGGAGGGCCGGCCCCCGGGTGTAGGCCGGGGTGATGGCCACGCCGAGATTCAGCTCCGGCTCCCAGGCGGCGGCCAGGGTGAGTGGCGTGAACCCGTCGGCGCCGTCGACCTCGGCCGACCACAGGTCCGTGTAGCCCAGCTCGCGAAGGCGGGTGAACCACTCTCGGTGCGCGTGCAGGGGGATCCCGTCGAAGGGGATCGTGATGCCCGGCCGGGCCGGTGGAACTCCGGGTGTCGGGCTCACGCGTTGAGGCTCTCCGAGTCAGCCGAACCATCCGAGTCAGCCGAACGCATCCGAGTCCGCCGACGCATCCGAATCCACCGATGCATCCGAGCTCTCGGATCCATTCATCGACCCCGCGGGATCCTGTTGGAACTCCGCGTCGTCGAACGACAGGGCGAGCTCCGTCTTCTCGTCGTGACTGGGCGGCACCGGGACGCCCCAACGCACCATCCCTGCCTCCATGTGCCGTATCACCGTCTCGATGACCTCCACCCGCCCATTGCGCTTGCTCTCCGACGAGATCACGTCCCAGGGCGCCAGCGGACCGCTCGTCAGGCGCAGCATGTCCGACACCGCCTCGTCGTACTGGGGTCGCTTCTCCCGGTTGCGCCAGTCCTCCTCCGTCAGCTTCCATGCTTTCAACGGATCGTCGCGACGTCGCAGGAACCGGCGCAACTGCTCCTCGTGCGACATGTGCATCCAGAGCTTGATCACGATCATCCCTTCTTCGGCCAAGGAGTGCTCGAAGTCGGTGATCTCCTCGTAGGCCCGTCGCCACTGCACCTCGGTCGCCAGGTTCTCGACCCGCTCGACGAGCACCCGCCCGTACCAGCTGCGGTCGAAGATCGTCATGCCGCCCCACCCCGGCAACGGCGGCCAGAACCGCCACAAGAAGTGGTGGCGCAGCTCGTCGGGCGTCGGCGCGGCGAACGGGGCGACGTGCACGTGGCGGGGGTCGAGCGGCTCGACCAGCCGCTTGATCGCGCCGCCCTTGCCGGCGGCGTCCCAGCCCTCGAAGATGACGCACACGGGAGGGCCGAGATTGCCTTCGTTGAGCTGACCGCCATTGATCAGCCGCAAGTGCAGCAGGCGCCGCTGCGCCTTCCCGAGACGCTTGCCTTCCTCGTCCTTGGACAGCTTCAGCGTGAGGTCGGAGTCCTCGAGCCTCGGATAGGCGAGGTCGACCTTCTGGGTGCCCGCTGTGGGTTGGTCCGGGGAGCTGTCGTCATGGGGGCCGCCGTGACCACCGTGATCGTGCTTGCTCACGTTGCCTGTTGTAGCCGATCCTCCAGGCCCGCGGCGACCACGTCGGCTGCAGCGCCGGTGACGCCGGCGGCGCTCCCGACCGCCTCGACCACTCGCCGCACCATGGCCGGCTCGCCCGCGATCACCAGCAGCTCCTGGTTGGAGAGGTGGCTCACCCGGCCGACCTTGCGCCCGGATGGGTCGAAGATGCCGATGCGGGCCCCGACGTAGCGAGTCGAGTCGAACGCGAGCGTCGCCACCTCGCGGCGCACACCGCGGCCGGCGGGCTCACCCTGCACGGAGCACATCGCCTCGAGCTCGTCCAACTCGAGCCACGACTCGTTGTTGTAGGACAGCACCAGCAGGTCGCAGTCCACGGACTGCACCACCGACGCCAGCGCCTCCGGCATCGTCCGTTTCGAATTGAACGCAGAGCGTGTGGACGGGTCACGGGCATCCACTCGTTTGCGGGCCACGCCGTAGGCCTCGGGCGCATCCCAGGCCACCAGCGTCTCCCATACGTGGTAGTTCGTGAAATACCGGTGCTGGTTGTACGGCGGATCGAGGTACGCCAGATCGAAGTGCCCCAATTCCGCGGCCAGCTCCACCGCATCGCCCTGAATGGCCCGGCCGGGCCCGTCGAGGAGGTCCGGCACCCGCAGCGCCAGCGGGTTGGACGACCGCGGCGACCACTGCTTCACGTACGCCATCTGCACACCCGTCGTCGAGTCCACCCGGTCCGCCGCCTCGATGAGGGACGTCAACAGGAGGGGGAACAGCGGTGACCCCGCATACTCCGAGTCAATGGCGTCGCGCACGGCATCGATCCGCGCTGCGTTGTGCGGTTGGAAGTAGCGGGCCTGATGGCTGAACATCTCGGTGACGTAGCCCGCCTTGCCGGGGAGACCGTTCAGGTGGCTGACCGCCGCCAGCAGCGCGCCGGCATCGGTGGCGGCGGCGTCCGCCTCGATGTAGGTGCGGGCGAAGGTGTGCGCGTAGCGGGCGCTGTCGACGGCGGTGACGTGCACGCCCTGGGCCTTGAAGGCCTGGGCGACGCGGGTGGTGCCGGTGAACAGATCCAGCGCGGTGGCGGCACCGGAGGCCTGGCAGATCCGGGTGAGGACGGGGACGAGGCGGCGCTTCGAGCCGATGTATTTGATCATCGGGGGCTCACGCGGACCACCCTACGATGGGCGGTCATGGCGCCCGGGGACCATCGAGAACCCGTCGGGCCAGAAACCGTCGGGGCCGGTCCGTCGGACTCGCACTGGGTGCGGTGGCACGAGCCCTACAAGGATCCGTCCTCCAACCTCTCGCGGCGGTTGCGGGCGGTGCAATCCATGGTGGGCGCGGCACTGGACGAGCTGCCGCCGCCCGAGGCCCACGCCGGACCGCTTCGGGTGGTGAGCCTGTGCGCCGGCCAGGGGCGTGACGTCATCGACGTCGTGGCGACCCATCCGAGGGGTCCCGAGGTCTCGGCGCTGCTGGTCGAGCTCGACCCGGCCCTCGTGGCCTTCGCCCGGGCCCGGGCCGCCGCGGCCGGCGCCGGGGTGGCCGAGCGGATCCGGATCGTCGAGGGCGATGCGTCGCACTGCGGTTGGTACGTGGACGACGTGCCGGCCGACATCGTGCTGGTGTGCGGCGTGTTCGGCAACATCTCGGCGGCGGACATCACCGCCACCATCGAGGCGATGCGGGGGTTCTGTGTTCGGGGCGGCCACGTGGTGTGGACCCGGCACCGGCTGCCGCCCGACGCCACGCCGGCCATCCGGGCCCAGTTCGCTGCCGCCGGGTTCACCGAGCTCGGCTTCGAAGCGTCCGAGGACACTGTCATGACCGTCGGCCACCACCGGCTCGACGGGCCGACGGCGACCTTCGACCCCGGCCAGGTCCTCTTCGAATTCGTCGGGGACGGACTCCCCGCATGAACGCCGGCGACCGGGAGTCGCCGGTGGAGTCGCCGGCGCCGGACACCGGGCCGCCCCGCGACCGCCTCCACCCGGTGGAGCTCATGGCCATGGCGTGGCATGCCGCCAAAGCGGAGCCCGTCCGCGTGATCGTGCCCGCCCTGGTGATCTTCGGCCTCGACGCGCTCGAGAGCACCCTCTTCACCGAGGTCGCCGTCGACCATCTCGGCCTGGAGTCGATCGCCGGCGTGTTCCTCTTCGGCGCGTCCACCCTAGGGCTGACCTTCTACGCCGGCATGCTCGAGCGACTGGTCGGATCGGTGGAGCGCAACGAGCCCGCCCAGCCCGTCCTGGTGGTGCTGCGCACCCTGCCGTGGCTGCGCCTGCTGGCGGCCGAGGCGATCCTGGTGGTCATCGGCGCCGCCGCCTCGTTGTTCTTCCTCATCCCCGGCCTGATCGTCGGGACGCTGTTCGCCCTGGTCGGCCCGCTCATCAACCTGCTCGAGGCGTCGGTGCCCGAGGCCTTCCGGCGCTCGCTCAAGCTGGTCTGGCCGCACTTCGTGCTGGTGTTCTGCTTCATCTCGCTGCCGCTGGCGGTGGAGCACGAGGTCGTGGTGTTCGTGGCCGAGCTGATTCCGCACGAGCACATCTGGGCGGTGTTCCTGACCACATTCATTCTGGGCGATCTCTTCGGGATGGCCCTGGGACTCATGGAGGTGACCCTGGCCGAGCGGCTGGTCACGGGAGCGCGGGGGCCCGGCGACGACCTACTGTCGACGGACGTGGAGCTGTCTCAACTGCCCCATCCACCGCACCGGCCCAATCCGGGCGGGATCTCGGCATGACCACCGCGTAACCGCACACGTGTAGCGAGGAGGACCCCATGGAGGAGACGATCCACGGAACGACGATGCCGGTACTCGAGCTCTCGCTCGCCGACGGCGAGTCCATCGTGTCGGAGGCCGGCGAGTTCAGCTGGATGTCCGACTCCATCCAGATGGCCACCAACACCGGCGGCGGCATGGGCGGCAAGGGGATCATGGGGGCGGTCAAGCGCGCCGTGTCCGGCGCCTCGTTCATGATGACCACGTACACCGCCCAGGGCGGCGCGGGCTCGATCGCCTTCGCCTCGAAGTTCCCCGGCCATATCCTGCCGATCGACGTGGCGCCGGGGAACGAGTTCATGGTCCACCGCCACGGCTTCATGGCGGCCACGCCGGGGATCGAGCTCTCGATGGGGTTCCAGCAGTCGTTCCGGGGCGGCATCTTCGGCGGCGAGGGCTTCATCCTCCAGAAGGTCGGCGGCAGCGGCCGTGCCTTCATCGACCTCTCGGGCGAGGTCATCGTCTACGACCTCGTCGCCGGCCAGACGATGCGGGTGCACCCGGGCCACGCCGGCCTCTTCCAGGCCTCCGTCACCTTCTCGGTGCAGAAGGTGCCCGGGATGGCCAACCGCTACATGGGCTCGGACGGCCACCACTTCGCCGTGCTGACGGGCCCCGGCCGCATCTGGCTGCAGTCGATGCCGTTGCCGGTGCTCGCCGGCGTGATCGGCGAGTACATGCCCGACCGCGACGACCACCATGGCGTGGAGGGCGCGGCGGCCGGCGTCGGGGCGGCCAAGGTCCTCGGCGACATGTTCAAGTAGGCGGCTCAGAGGAGACCGACCGCCGGTGTCCTACGAGAGGTTGATGGCGTTGGGCGGGACCGTGAGGGTGACGCCTTTGCCGTAGTGGTCGAACACGACGGTGCTGACCTCGCCCGGTGTGTCGTTGACGATCTTGTAGACGTAGGCGGGGCCCTTGGCCGCGATGTACATGAGGCCCGTGCTCGTCTTCCCCTTGCTCACCACCGTGTCCTTGACGATCACGACCTTGTGGCCGGCGTAGGTGGTGGGGCGGCGGCTGAGGGTGAGCGGTGCCGTGTGGCCCTGGAAGACTGCGGTCACGAGGTCGGCCGCATCGAGGAACTGGTCGAAGGAGGTGAAGCGGGCGTCGACGGCGGAGAACTCGATCCACTTCCCGCCGAACTCCTTGGTCTGCGCCGCCGTGGCGTGGCTGGCCCAGAACTTGGTGGGCGCATTGAAGTAGAGGAGCGGGCCGACCCGCTCGATCTTGATGAGGGTGCCCTGCTGTTCGAACTCGCCGCCGCCCTCGCCGTCGCCGTTCACGAGGAGGTCGAGCAGGATCGTGCTCTTCCCCTGGGTGATCTTGCCGGAGATGTGGACGCTGCCGAAACGTTGCTCGGCGGTGATGGCCTTGAGGACCCAGCGGTCGGCGGGGCTGGTGCCGGGGGGCAGGCTGGTGCTGGTCGTGGGGGGCTTGGCAGTCGTGGTCGTGGTGGTGGTTTTGGCGGCGGCGGGCGAGGCTCCCATCCAGAGCGTGGTGACGACGAGGACGGCCAGGGGGAGGGACGAGGTGATCAGGTGCCGGAGGGGACGGCCCGATCCGGAGCGTGCGGAGGCAAGGGGCGATTCGTCGTGTCCGGCCACCACGGGCAAAAGGGTAGTGGGGCCCCGGTGGTCGGCCTGGTCATCGGCCTGCGGCGCCGGCGCCGGCCGGTGACCGGTCGGTTCCCGGTCCAGGCCACCGCGACCGAGTCACCGCTGGCGACCAAGGCGTCGATGCCGTATGCCAGCACACCGCCCGACACGATCGCCTCGAATCGCTCCGGCTTGCCCTCGCTGGAAACCGCGAAGAACGCCCGAACAGCTTCCTCCGGGGTCATGGCCGCATGTCTCCTGTCAGGTCGTTTCGGGCTGGTTCCACTCGATCCAGCCCGTTCCCTCGCGTCCGTCGTCGGTTCGACAGCGCACCAGGGCCCGGGGGAAGCGGCTGACCCGGCCGTCGTCGTTGCGCAGGAGCACCGGTCCGAACGAAACGGGCGTGATCTCGATCCCCAGTTCGAGCTCGGGGCCGGGACCGGGGTCGGCCGCGATGTCGATGCGTGCCCTGGAGGGGAATCCGTGGTCCCCGAGGTCCTCGGTCACCGTGAGCGCGGTGGCCGGGTACACCGCACCCTGCTTCTGGATGTAGCCGAAGAAGACCGGGACAGCGATGTTCATGCGGATGTCGGCCAGGTGGACCCTCGTGCCGTCGTCGAGCCGCACGGAGCACCAGCACCAGCCAAAGGCCCACCAGTCCCGCACGCCCCACGAGTGGTCGCGCTGGCCCTGCCCCTCGACGCCGAACGTCTCGCCATCGACGGTGACGGTGCCCGAGACGAGGCACGGGATCTCGTAGCGGGTCGTCAGGTCGTAGTGGTAGGGGACGCCGTCGGTGGTCCATGTGAGGTCCAGGTCGAGGTGGGCGGGCGTGCCGGTCCCCTCGCCTCGGGCATAGACGTCCTCGGGTGGGTCGATCATGTGAGCCGGGACGCTGGCGGCGAGGCGGAACTCCTCGAGTGGCCGGCGCACGTCGATTTCGACACGTTCGCCGTCCTTGCTCTCGCTGACGAGACCGTTCTCCGGGGGGACGGGCATTTCGTAATTGGCGGAGCAGATGCCGGGGCGGTCGGGCCATACGATCCACGCGGTCCACCAGGCGACCTGGCGGTTGGGGTACAACCCGAGGCGGAGCCAGCCGCCCATGGAGCCGTCGGCCCGGACGAAGTCGCAGTAATAGGACTCGTTCCACAAGTCCTCGCCGTCGGGGGTGTGCCGGGCTTCGTCGCCCGGCAGGACGATGTGGTCCGCCATCAGTGACCCGGGCCCGGATGCATGGCGGAGGCCCCCGGAGGGCCGGGCACTTCCACGATGGGATCGTCGCGGTCGTCGAACTCGGTGCGGAGGGCCTTCGACATCACGGCGTGCTGGAAGTACAGCGTGGTGATATAGGTCAGCTCGAGGACGGCGACCTCGTCGAGGTGGCGCTGCAGTTCGGCGAAGAGCACGTCGGGCACGCGGCCGTGGTCGTAGACGAGGCAGTCGGTGTAGGCGAGCACGGCGCGCTCGGCGGCGTCGTAGGTGCCCTCGGGGGCGACGCTCCACGCCGGAATGTGCGTGATCTGCTCGTCGGGCATGCCGAGCTCGCGGATCGACTTGGCGTGCTGGCTGAAGACGAACTGGCTGCCGGCGGCCCACCCGGCGCGTATCTGGCCGAGCTCGCGCAGCTTGGGGTCGAGGTTGCGGGTGGGCGACTGGTAGAGACCGAATCCCTTGACGCAGTGGTCGAGGATGTCGGGGCTGAGGGCGAAGACCGTCCACCAGTCGCCGGTGGTGCCGTCCCAGCGGCCCGGCTCGGCGACGGGGTCGCGGCCCTCGAAGAGCCACTCGTACATGGTGGTGACGATGGGCGCGGTGGCTTCGTCCTTGGGGACCTGGCGGAGGCGGGGCATGTGTCGATGTGTCGGTGCGGTCAGACCCTCGTGGGCTCTGCGGGGAGCTCTGGCTCGGCGGCCATGTTGGCGTCGATCGCCTTGGCGGGCGTGTGGGAGATGTCGGTGGGGGCGAATTCCCGCAACCAGCAGGCGAACTCGAGCAGGATGCCGTCGGGGTCCTGGAAGTAGATGCTGCGGATGTACACCCCCGAGTGCATGGCGTCGCTGATGCCCCACTCCGAGTCGTCGTGGTTGGCGATCTCGGTGCAGTCGATGCCGGCAGCGACGAGCCGGTCGCGGTATTCCTCGATCTTCTCTGGCGCCACGTCGAAGGCGACATGGTTCATGGAGCCGATGGCGCTGGTGAGGTCACCCTGGTCCGGCCGCGCCGCCGGCGCGCTGACGCCTGGGACGCCGTCCGGCGCGTCCGGGAACCAGAAGAAGGCCAGGCAGTCGCCGCCGCCGCAGTCGAAGAAGAAGTGCTGGCCCATCCCGGCCGGCAACTCGATGGTCTTGACCAACGGCATGCCCAGCACGTTGGTGTAGAAGTCCACCGTCCGCTCCATGTCGCGGCAGACGAGGGCCAGATGGTTGATGCCCCGCAACTCGAATCCGCCCGTGTTGCCTGTCATTGAGCCTGCCTCCCTCGAAGCCGTTCCCCGTGGCGACGCGATCCAGGATAGGCCGCAATCCAGTGACAGCCCTGGCCCGTAGACCCTCGGCAACCTGAACGACGAAGGGATGGCTCAACATGCCGGCAGCGGGATTCGGACAGAGGGACGGTCGCCGAGATGGTCCAGGTGGTGGGATGGCGGGGAGAGTCCCGGAACGCGGGGCCCGACGCGTCTGGGGTCAGGCCGTTGCCGGGGCTCTCTCTGCCTCTGCGCTGGCGGTCGGGGCGCTCTCGGTCGCGCTGGTCCTGGCGGCGCCGGCCGGCACGGCGGGTGCCACGAGCTCGCACGCCAAGACCATCAAGATCTCGACGGCGAAGGTGCCCAATGTCGGGGTCGTCCTGACCACATCCGCCGGTCTCACGCTGTACCGCTTCACGGCGGACACGCCTGGGACCGCGACGTGCACCGGGGCGTGCGCCAAAATTTGGCCGCCGCTCCTGGCCTCAAAAGGTGCGCACATCTCCGGACCGCGGGGTCTCAAGGGCCTGTCGCTGATCAATGTCGGCAACGGCCACCGGCAGGTCGCGTTCCACAACGTGGCGCTGTACCGCTTTGAAAATGACAAGAAGAAGGGTCAGGCTCTCGGGCAGGGCGTGGCCGGCAAGTTCTTCGCCGTGCTGAAGAGCGGCATCCCGGCCACCGCAGCCACCGGTGCGACGCCATTGACCTCGCCCACGGCACCCCCGGCCACGACGCCGACGACCCAGGCCCCGCACTCGACCGCACCCGCGCAGACCCCGGTCACACAGGGACCGACGGCGCCCACGCCGACCACGTCCGCGCCGCCCGCGACGACGCCGCCCACCTCGCCGCCGCCGACCACGACGCCGACCACGTCCCCGCCGACCACCGTCCCCAGCGGAGGGGTCGGGTTCTAGGCCGGCGCACGCGGGGTGGAGCTCGGTGTCAGGTCGCCGCGATGCCGACCATGGGCGCGTTGAGCGCACGGCCGCCCATGGAGCCGTAGAACTCGGCATGGCCGAAGGTGAAGATGCCTCCGTCAGCGCCCTGGAGCCAGTATCCGTTGGCTTCGCCGTTGGCCGCCATCCCGACGACGGGCGCGTTCAAGGCGGTGCCGATCATGGATCCGTAGGGCGCCGCGTTCCCGAAGTCGGCGACGTTGCCGTTGGCGCTGGCCAGCCAGTACCCGTTCGAGCTCTGCGTCGCCGCCATGCCCGTGATGCTGTATCCGCCCGGCGCGTAAGGGGGCTGGCCTTCGAAGTGGGCGTCGCCGTAGGTGAAGACCTGGCCGTTAGCGTCGACCATCAAGTAGCCGCCGCCGAGGAACCCGGATGCGGCGGCGGTGATGGGGTAGGCAGGGGCGTCGCCGCCGGTGGACCCGTAGAACTTGGCGTCGCCGTAGGCGAACACGCCGCCGTCGCTGGCGATCAGCCAGTAGCCCCCTCCGTCGAGGGTGGAGATCATGCCGATGATCGGTTTGTTCAGCGTGATGCTGCCCGTGGACCCGTAGAACTGCGCGTCGCCGTAAGCGAACACGCCGCCGTCGCTGGCCACCAGCCAGTACCCGTTGCCGTCGGGCGTCGCCGCCATGCCGACGACGGGCTTGTTGAGCCGCATGGAGCCCGTCGAGCCGTAGAACTGGGCCGCTCCGAAGGAGAAGATGCCGCCGTCAGAGCCGACCTGCCAATAGCCGGGCGCCGGGCCCGGCGGCTGCGGGCACGCCGGGCTGGAGGCGGGGGCGGCGGTGGGGTTGTTCGGCGAGAGCGTGGGGGTGGGAGCGCCGCCGCCGTTCGCCTGGAAGCTCAAGTCGGCCAGGTACATGGGGCGGTACCCGCACGAGAGGTAGCCGATCGTCGAGCCCTGCCAGGCCGCGAAGGTCATGACAGTCTGACCGGGCGAGCCGGGCAGGGTGTAAACCTCGGGACCACCGGGCCCGGACATGCCCGGCGACGTGGCGAGCAGCGGTCCGGATGTCGACTTGTCGGTGCAGGGCCCTCCGGGCCCGGAGCAGCTGGCCCAGCCGATGGCGTAGGTGGAGGCGCCCTCGTCGCTGCCCGCGTAGAAGAGGGTGGTCTCGTTCGGATTGCCCGTCGTCGGCGTTTCGACCATGTCGGGGCCCTCGACGATGCCACTCTGCCAGGCCTCGTCGTCCTGCAGGAGGGCGGTCGGGCCGTCGCCCGAGGGCATCAGGTCGTGCGTCAGCGGCACCGACCAGATGATGGTGCTCATGGGTGGGTTCAGGTGATTGCCATCGCTTTTCCAGATCAGCCAGTTCTTACCGGACGAATCGGTGAAGACGTCCGGGTCGATGCTGCCGCCGTAAGAGCCGTCGACCGTCGGAGCGGGCCAACCGTTCCCGTCCTGGCAGACGACCGGTGTGGACCTGGTGTCCCGGTACGGCCCGAGTGGCGTGGGCGAGGTTGCGAGCCCGATGCACTGGTCGCCGGGAGCGGTGGTCTCGGTGGCGGTGTAGTACATGACGAAGTCGTTGTCCGGGGCGTTGTACGCGACGCTTGGTGCCCACGTTTCCCCGGGCTTGGCCCACGAACCGACCGTGGGCAACGCATCCAGGCCGTTCAACTGATTCCAGGTGACCCCATTGGCAGACGTCGACACCTGGATGTTGATCGTCTGGCTCGGCGCCGCGAAATTCTGCGTGGCGAAGCCGTAGTAGACCCCCCCCACATAGAGGATGCTCGGGTCGGGGAAGTCGCCGGGGTGCACGGGCGCCCAATTGGCGGCACCTGCGGCGGGAGCGGCGACGGTGGCGATGCCGACGGAGGCGACCGCGCCGATGAGCACGATGAGGGCCGCGAGCAGCGGGCGCGTCACGGTGCTGACGGAGAGGGTCCACGTCCCAGCGTGAAGGTGTCGCCTGTGCAGTGGTGAGAAGGTCACCATTCTCCCTGTCGGATCCGAAATCGCCAGTTCCCAACCGATGCCGCCCGGGTGCGACCCGCCATCGTATCGAGCGCTGGGTCGTGCGGACATGGAGAAATCGTGCGTTCTCAGGAAGGTCACCCGGGCGGGGCGTTCTCCTCCTACGCCCGTTCCCTCTCGGTTGCGGCAGGAGACACACGGGGCGACGGGAGACACAGGCACCGCGCGACAAATGAAACAAATGGGTAAGGAAAAGAAAAAAGGATGAAAATGACCCAACAAGGCAAGCCCGTCGTCGATGCCGGGTTCAAGCTCATGAACCTCACGCACAAGGCGGTGTTGCGCATGACCGGCGGCCGCTGGCCCAACACCCTCTTCGGGATGCCGGGCGTCGAGCTGCAGACGATCGGCCGCAAGTCGGGTGAACCCCGGACCACCATGCTCGCCTCGCCCATCCACGACGAGAGCCGGGTCGTCCTGATCGCCTCCAAGGGTGGCGACGACCGTGACCCCCAGTGGTACCGCAACCTGAGCGCCAACCCGGATGTGCAGATCACCATGAACGGCGAGACCCGCGCCATGCGGGCCCGGACGGCCTCGCCCGACGAGAAGGCCGCCCTGTGGCCGGAGATCGTCGCCGCCTACAAGGGCTACGACAGCTACCAGAAGAAGGCCGGCCGGGACATCCCGGTCGTCATTTGCGAGCCCGTCCCGGGCTGAGACAGGGCTGGCCGCAGCCTGGGCCGCAGGACCACCTGGGCACGGTGGGCGGTACGATGCGAAGAATGTCAATGGAGCCAGCCGGCTCGTCAGGTGGACCACTCGAAGAGGCAGGGACTGGGTCGTCAGACGCCTCGTTCGACCTGAGCATGGCCGTGTCCCAGCTGGCCTCGAACAGCACGGACCTGCGGATCATGCTCAAGCTGCTCGTGTCCCAACTCTCCGAGGCCCTCGGGAACCGCATCGCGGTGGAGAGGGCGGGACGCTTCCGCAAGTCCGAAGAGATCAAGTCGGTGCGGATCACGCTCGGCGACGACACGCTCGAGGCCAACGTCGAGGGCGGCTCCGTGCGGTGCAGCATCGGGCACGCCTCGGGCGGCATCCGGATCAGGAGCGAGCAGGTCGGCATGGATGCCTGGCTCACCCGGCTTCTGACCATCCTCCAATCGGAGGCTGTCCACAGCGAGCAGACCCGTCTCGCACTGGAGAACATCGTGATCGGAGGCCAATCGTGACCGAGGAAACATCACAAGGGACAGAGGCGACGCAGGCGCCGACGGCCGCACCGGCGCCGGCAGCAGCGCCCCCGCCCGTCCCGCGCGACCTGCCCAAGGACGCCGCGCACCGCCTCGAGGAGCTGGAACACGGCCTGTTCACGTCTGACCTCTCGGTCAACGAGTTCCTCCTGGTCAAGGAGGCCGGCTTCCACCCGCTGGGGTTCGTGATGGGCTCGTCGATCTACCACATCGGCATCCAGACCCGGAAGTGGGGCCAGAGCCAGGAGCTGACCAAGCTCACCGAGGCGATGTACACCGCGCGTGAGCTGGCGATGAACCGCATGGACGAGGAGGCCCAGGAGCTCGGCGCCGACGGCGTCGTCGGGGTGCGCCTCGACGTCAACTATTACGAGTGGGGCAACGACTCGGCCGAGTTCATCGCCTTCGGCACGGCCGTGAAGGCCGAGGACGGGAACTCGTACCGCAACGTCCAGGGCAAACCCTTCACCTCGGACCTCTCGGGCCAGGACTTCTGGACGTTGATGCAGACCGGGCACGTCCCCCAGGGCCTGGTCATGGGGACGTGCGTCTTCCACATCGCGCACCGCAAGCTGACGCAGGCCCTCGGCTCCATGGGCCAGAACGTCGAGCTGCCCAACTTCACCCAGGCGCTCTACGAGGCGCGCGAGCTGGCCATGACCCGCATGCAGGACGAGGCCGGCAGGCTGGACGCCAGTGGGATCGTGGGCGTGCGCCTCGAGGAGAAGTCGCACCAGTGGGGCTCGCACACCATCGAGTTCCTGGCGCTCGGCACGGCGGTCACCAAACGGAGCGGCGAGGTCACGCTGCCCAAGCCGACCACCATCATCTCGCTCGACAACTGATGAGCGACGGTTCGGTCACGCCCGTCACACCGCCGAGCGACCTTCCTGAGGCGGCGGTCCGCCGCCTGGAGTCGAGCGCGTTCTCGTCGGGACTGAGCGTGCCCGACTTCGCGGCCTGCCTCGACCTCGGCCTCGAGCCGGTCGCCCTGGTCCAGGGCTTCTGCGTCATGCAGTGGGGCTGGTACGGGCCCGGCTCGGGGGGTGGCGCCATGCGCGGCATGTCGCCCTATATGGGAGGGCAGCAGATGCCGGGCTCGTACTCGGAGACCTATCGCTGCCCCCACGGCTTCGTCTCCAACGAGCACCGCTCCTGGGGCCAGAACCTCGAGCAGACGTGGGTCGAGCAGGCATGGTCCCAGGGCTACGGGACGGCGTACGCCCGCATGCTCGAGGAGGCCGAGACGCTGGGCGCCCACGGCGTCATCGGCGTGGTCGACCAGGTCTCCGCGGTGGCCGACAACGGGACCACCGAGTTCCACTTCCTGGGCACGGCAGTGACGGTCGAGGACGGCCCGCCGCCCGCCGGCGGGGCGCCGTGGAGCACCTATCTGGCGGGGCAACGCCTGACCAAGTCGATAGAGGCGGGGTTCATGCCGGTGGCGGTCGTGGCGGCCCTGGCCTCGGTCCGCGTGTGGGCCTACTGCATGACGGAGTACTACATGGAGGGCTCCATGGGCGGCTGGGGGACAATGGGGCCGGCGCTGGTGGAGCAGGTGAGCAAGGCGCACATGGCGTCGCGGCAGCTGGCGCGCAAGCACGTGCGCGAGCAGCTGGCCGGCGACGAGCTCCACGGGGCGACCATCGACGTCGTCACCCGGGAGCTCTCCCAGGGCGACGAGGTGATCGACTGCACCCTGCGCGGCAACCGGGTGCGCCGCTTCAAGGACTTCGATCCGGTCGTGCTTCCGCGGCCCACGGTGCGGCTGACGTGAGCGCGAGTCCCGCTCCCACCCGGGACGTGCGGGCCGAGATGCTCCGGGGAGCGCAGGCCCTGGCCACCCCGGCGCCCCCGTCCAAGGAACGCGGCATCACCTCGGACCTCTCGGTCGACGAGGCCCTCCTGCTGCACGCCGCCGGATGGGAGCCGCTCGACCTCGTGTGCGGCGTGGCCGTGGTGTCGGTCCCGGTCGGGGTGTGGAACTGGGGGAGGGGCGCCATCTCCCTTGCCTCCGATGCGCACAACGCCGCGGTGGACCAGGCCGCCCGGGTGTTGCGCGGCGAATGCAGCAAAGTGCACGGGCATGGCGTGGTGGGTGTGCGGGTCGAGGTGTCGGTCCGGACGCACCACATCGACGTCGACCTCGTCGGCACCGCCGTCCGGCCGATGGACGGGAAGGACGGTCGGGGCCATGACGCCGCCCTGGCCATGCC
The DNA here is from genome assembly GCA_963745175.1 of uncultured Acidimicrobiaceae bacterium. GTDB lineage: Bacteria > Actinomycetota > Acidimicrobiia > Acidimicrobiales > RAAP-2 > Bog-473. Next base: position 206,590 of record CAVUWK010000005.1, on the reverse strand, counting down.
CTTCGTGTCCGACCTGTCGGCCCGCGACTTCACGCTGCTCCAACGGGCCGGCTGGATGCCCGTCGGGCTCGCCTTCGGGGCCAGCTTCGTCTACGCCCCGCGGCGGACCGCCGGCACCGCCATGAAGCAGACGAGGCAGAACGTTGAGCTGACGAACTACACCGAGGCCATGTACTCGGCCCGCGAGTCGGCCATGGAGAAGATGCAGTCCTCCGCCCTGGAAGTCGGGGGAGAGGGAGTGGTCGGGGTCAAGGTCACCGAGGGCCCGATGAGCTTCGCCCGCCACGCCGTCGGGTTCACGGCCTGGGGCACGGCGGTCAAACTCGTAGCCGAGGTGCACCAGTTCGTCCAGCCCGAGGTGGTCCTGCCGCTCGACGACGCCGTGGTCACCTTCGACGCGGAGAGCCTCCGCAGCGCCAGCCAGGGAAAAGGACGGAAGCGATGAGCACGCAGCAGGGAAAGGTCGGGGAGCGGGATTGGGCAGCCTGGGCCCGCACGTTCGAGTCCATCGACGGGCCGGACGAGTTCGCCGCCCTGTTCGCCCCGGGCGGTCGGTTCTGCGACCCCGTCACCGCCTGGACGACCGACCTGCACAAGGTGGCCCGGGACACCGACGCCATCTTCCCGGACTGGAACCAGCGGGTGGACCGCATACGCGGCGGTGAGGATTGGGCGGTCTTCGAGTGGACGGGTACCGCCACCTTCCACGCTGGAGAAGGCAAGGCCGGCATCCCCATCGAGATGACCGGCGCCACCGTGATCGACGTCGACGCCGACGGCAAGGTCACCGCCTGGCGCGATTACCTCGACACCAACGAGCCCACCCAGCAGATTCAGAAGGGGCTCGAACGGGCCTTCGAAGGCGGCTGACCCTCCCCAGCCGGGGAAGAACGCTCAGCCCATCAGGCTTGCTCCGCCACCGCCTTCACGTGCGCCATCCGGGCGTCGCGCTCCTCGTCGAGGTCCTGGGCCGCCTGCTCGTCGCCGGCCATCTCCGCGTCGATGTCGGCGTCGGCGAAGCCCATCACGCCCATCTCCTGGAACGCTGAACGCAGTTTCGGGCCCCACAGCCCGATGTCGCGCAGGATCGGCACGATACGCATGAACAAGAAGTTGCGGAACTCGCGCAGCGACTCGCTCTGGTCGACGTAGGTCGTGAGCTCAGCCGGCAGCTCCAGGCGCTCGAAGACCTCCTCACCCAGGAAGCGGTCGCGCATGAGGTAGCAGGCCTCGATGCAGAAGGCCTCGCGGTCGTCTCGCTCGGCCTGGGTCAGCTGCGGGTAGTAGTCGCGCAGCGCCAGGCGCCCGAACATGACGTGGCGCGCCTCGTCCTGCATGACGTACGCGTTCAAGGCCTTGGCCAGTGGGTCGGTGGCGTTGTTGCGGATGATGCCGAAGGCGGCCAGCGCCAGCCCCTCGATCAGCACCTGCATGCCCAGATACGTCATGTCCCAGCGGCTGTCGGCGATGACGTCGTCGAGCAGCGCCTTGAGGTGCACGTTGAGCGGGTAGACGAGCTGCACCTTCTCGTGCAGGTAGCGGCTGTAGACCTCGACGTGGCGCGCCTCGTCGATCACCTGGGTGGCGGCGTAGAACTTGGAGTCGATGTCAGGGACGGTCTGCACGATCTTGGCGGTGCAGATGAGCGCGCCCTGTTCGCCGTGCATGAACTGGCTGAAGCGCCAGGCCTCGACGTGGCGGCGGAACTCGCCCTTGCGCTCGTCGGACATGTCGTCCCACCACTTGGTGCCGAAGATGGGGAGGATCTCGTCGGGCATCCCGACCGGATTGGCGAGGTCGACCTCCTGGCTCCAATCGAGCCGGTCGCTGCCGATCCACTGGCGTCGCGTGCCCTTGTCGTAGAGGCGGAGGAGCTGATCCCGCCCGCCGGTGTAGTCGAAGTCGAACATCGTCGTCGACGGCGACTCGATGCCCCACTTCGGATCGAACTCGAAGTCCGGCTTGGCGACGGACGGGCTCGTGGTCATGGATCCCCCTTGGGTCATGTCCGGCTGCTGGCGATGGCGGACTCCGCCACCCCCAGACGCTACCCCGTGGCGCGCGTGCAGTCATGCGTCAGACGCCCTCAGTCCTCCCTCAGCGGAAGTCGAACGCGACCTTGATTGCGCCGCTCTCCTGCTGGTTGGCCAGCACGGTGAAGGCCTCGCGCCACTGTTCGAGCCGGAAGGTGTGGGTGAGCATGCCCGTCATGTCGATGCGGCCGTCGGCCGCCAGGCGCAGGTAGTGGGCGATGCCGTGCATGCGCACGCCGTCGACCTCCTCGATCCCGAACGCGTTGGAGCCCACCCACGAGATCTCCTTGAAGTACAACGGCGACCACTCCCAGCGCTCCGGCGCGTGGACCCCGCTCTTGACCATGGTGCCGCGGGACTTGAGCAGGCGGACGCCGATCTCGGCCGTCTGTGCGGTGCCCACCGTGTCGTAGACGACATCGAACCCACCGGGGTGTGCCATCGGCAGGATCGTGCCCTCGAACTTCTGCAGCACCCCACCCGACCACGCCGCCGCCTCCTCGAGCAGCTGCTCGACCGGGAAGGGGTCGACCACGGTCGCTCCGAGCTTGCGGGCCAGTGCGGCCTGGGCGGGCCAGCGGGCGACCACCATCACCTCGACGTCGGGGTAGAGCGCCTTGATGATGGCAACGGCCGTGCTGCCGAGTGCGCCGCCGCCGTAGACGAGCACCTTGCCGCCCGGCGGTGGCGGGTGGCGCGTCACCGAGTGCAGCGAGACGGCGAAGGGGTCTCCGAGGACGGCCACCTCGTCGCGCAGGCCCTCGGGGACGGGGATGAGCATCGACTCGTGGGCGGGCAGGTAGTCGGCAAAGCCACCGGGCGCGTCCTTCGAGGTCCCGGTGTGGATGCCCGCGGCGATCGGGCCCTGGGTGAAGTGCCAGCACATGCTGAAGTCCCCGGCCTGACAGGACGGGCAGGGCGGGTCGATGCCGCGTGGACCGCAGGAGAGCCACGGGTTCAGGACGACGCGCTGGCCCACCTCGACCGTGGTGACGGCGGGACCGACCTCGACGACATCGGCCACCACCTCGTGCCCGAACACCGTCGGGAAGGTGAAGTATCCGTTCAGCGCGCCGTCACCGAAATCGTCGCCGAAGTCCATGAAGACCATCTTGGCGTCGGAGCCGCAGATGCCGGTCAGGCGCGTCTTGGCGACGCACCAGTCGTCCCGGAGGGGCGTCGGGCGCTCGAGCTCCTCGAGGCGCATCGGGGTCCGGGAGAGCCCGACCATGAGGGTGTTGGACTCGTCCGGTGGGGTCCAGCGGTCGCCGCGGACTCCGTAGAGCAGACCTTGCATTCGTACGCTCCTCGCTCTAATTGAAAGGGCCGCCGAGGCCCAGTTGACCCATGAGGGCGGCCGGGCCGACGACGTCGTTGCCGTTGTCCGTTCTCGCGCCGAGCGCGATCCCCAGGACGAGGAGAGCCAGCCAACCGAAACCGACGATGATGCCGGCGATGGCGAGCCCGTCGCCCTTCTGCAGACCGTTGGACCGCCTGATCCGGTTGCGGGCGACGAAGCCGAAGACGACCCCGAGGATGGCGGGGAGGAAGAACAATCCTGCGCACGCGCAGATGAGCGAGGCGATGGCGAGCCCGTTGGTCTTCTGCTGCACCGACGGGCGGTAGGCGGAGGAAGGCGCGCCCTGGACATACGGCGCGTCCTGACTGGACGCCGCGTACTGGCCGTAGGCCGGTTGGCCCTGTACGACCGTCCCCGCCGCACCGTAGGCGGGCGCTTGCGCAGGGTGTACCGGCGTGGCGGGCGGGCCGGTGTTGGGCGGCCCCGTCCACAGCTCGGGCGGGTACCAACGGCCGTCGGATGCCAACCACCATCCGGGACCCTGTGCGATGTCGCTCATGCCGTGACCGTTCCGTGTGCGCCGAATGTCCGTGTGCGCGGATTGCGCGGGGACTGGAGCATACGGGCCATGCCCGCGGGCCGCCGCTGCTCACGTGAGGTACGGGCAGTGCCGGCAGCCCGAGTCGCAGCAGGTGCCCCGCCGGGCGAGGTAACCGGCCGTGAGGACGGTGAGACCGGAGCCGGGGTCGACATAGGTGTCGGCCCCGGCGCGCAGGGCCGCCGCGTGAGCTTCGATGATCTGCGGGTAGGCGGGATGGTCCGGTGACAACCGGTCCGGGTGCGGCGCCGCGAGAGGCCGGTCGGCGAGGCGTCGGCGAGTGGGGGGTCGGGGAGTGAGGGCCGCCGGATCGGCAGCTCCCCGATCGTCCACTACCTCTTTGCAGTCCTCTTGGCGGGAGCCCGCCGGGCCGGAGCCTTCCTCGCCGGGCCCCGCTTGGCGGGGGCCTTGCGCGCCGTGGCGGCCTTGCGGGCCGGTGCCTTCTTGGCGCCCCGGGCCGGAGCCTTGGCCGCAGCCGGTGCAGCGGACTTGCCGGCGGCAGCGACGGCGGCGTCGCTGGTCGGGAACGCACCCTTGACCAGCTTGGGCGCAGTGGCGGGGGCCAGGACGGCGTCCTTGAACGCCTTCACAGGCGTGATGCGCGCCTTCTTGGAGGCCTTGATCTTGATGGCTTCGCCCGTGGCCGGGTTGCGACCCATGCGCGCCGCGCGGTTGACCTTGACGAATTTGGCGAAGCCCGGAATGGAAACCGGCTCACCCTTCGAGACGACGGCAGTGACGACATCGGTGAATCCGTCGATGACGGTGATCACCGTCTTCAACTCGACATCGGACTGGACCGCGACCGCTTTTGCTAGTTCTCGCTTGTTCATGGCGCCCATTGTGACCGACGCGCACCCATGAATGCACATCTTTGTGGGCACGAATGTGAATTTTTGTGCTGGATTGCCGTTTCGACCGCGTCTCAGACCGTCCACTGACCCCAGTAGGGCCGAGTGTCCCGACTCTTCTGGAGGAGGATGATCACCGTCCCCCACGGGTCGCAGCACCAGGTCGTCTTCAGCCCTGCCACATCAGCGATCCCGGCGGTGAGGAACTCCACGCCGCGACCCTCGAGCTCGGATCTCGTCCCGCTGACGTCGTCGCACAGCATGCCGATGTGGGTGATGCCGACTCGGGTGACAGAGGGACGCCCGGCCGCAGGCGGAGCGACGCCGGCCGCCGGATACTCGATCAGCTCAATGACGCGGTCGTCCCCCTCGAAGCCCACGATGGCCGCGTGGACGACCACCGGCGACGGCACTATCTCGCCCATGTCACGCTCGATCTGCGCCCCTTCCATGCGGTAGGGCGGCGAGAGCACCCGGAGGCCGAGGACCTCGGCGTACCAGCGGGTGGCCGCCTCGACGTCGGGCACGCAGACCGCGGTGTGGGCCATCCCGGTCAGCATCGTGTCAGCGTAGACAGAGAGGGGGCGCCCTCGATGGGGGGTCTGCTCAGGTCCAGCGGGAGATCTCGCGCTGCAGGCGCCTGTTCCAGTGCCGGTACTTGACGCCGGCGCGGTGTTCCGCCTTGCGCAGGACGATCACGCTCACGAAGACGAGCGGAGCGGTCAACCCCGAGATTGCGCTGAGAACCACCACGCGCAGTCCGCTCGACTTGTTCTGTGTCCGTCCCACGGCACCAGTCGTACACCGTGAAACGCGTGCGCACCAGTCCAAATCGAACTAGGCATTGGGGCGTGAGGAGGCCCAGATGAGCGACGCCGGACCCCAATTGCCCTCTGACGAGGCCGGCGGGGCCGACTCCGGGCCAGCAGCCGGAGCGGAAGAGCCAGCGGAGACACCGGCGGCGCCGGCCACGACCAAGACGCGTCGCGGGCACCTGCCCCGCCGCATCTCGGCCTGGGTGCTCCTCGTGCTGGCGTCGATCCTGATTCCCGTGTCGGTGATCTCGGTGTGGGCGATACGGACCGTCACCAACACGGATCAGTACGTCGCCACCATGGCGCCGTTGGCGCGCAACCCGGTCATCATCGATCACCTCGCAGCCAGGGCGACCGACAAGCTCTTCTCGGGCCACACCGTGCAGAACAAGGTCACGCAAGTCTTGCCGAAGAAGGCGAAGCCGCTCGTGGCGCCCATCGTGGCCGAGGCACACACCTACGTCGAGGGCCTGGCGCTCAAGGTCTTCTCCAGCCCGAAGTTCGGCCAGCTCTGGGACACGCTGAACCGGCACAGCCATGACGCCGTGATCAACATCCTCACCGGCAAGCAGACACCGGCGCAGAAGAAATTCGAGAAGGCCGGGGCGATCGTCCTCAATCTGACGCCCGCGCTCAACAACCTGATCGCGGCGGCCAACTCGCACGGCGTGACGCTGTTCAACCCGCTGAAGGCGGTCTCGGGGGGTCTGAGCTTCACCATCGTGTCGCAGCAGCAGGTGTCGAAATTCTCCGGGGTGTTCAATTTGATCGTCAAGCTCAAGTGGATCATCCCCGTCATCGCGCTCGTGCTGGCGATCCTCTCGGTGGTGATCGCCATGGAGCACCGCAAGACGTTGCTGCGGCTGGCGATCGGGGTTGCCCTGTTCACCCTGCTGTTGCTGGCCGGCCTGTCGCTGGGTCGTATCACCTTCCTCAACCAGGCCGCCGGGGGCGGCTTCAGCCGTGACGGGGCCGGCGCCGTCTGGGACACCGTGCTGCGGTTCCTCAAGACCGACCTGCGCTGGATGCTCCTGGCGTCGGTGCTGGTCGCCTTCGGTGCCTGGGTGGCCGGGCCTGCCCGCTACGCCGTATGGATCCGCTCGACCTGTGCCAAGGGTGGTCGCTGGGTGGGCGCCCAGGCTCACGCACTCTCGTCGGGCACGGGGCGGGCTGCGGCCGGCTCGGAGCGGATGCGGCGCACTGGTGGCTGGATCGTCGAGCACCTCAACGGGATGCGAATCGTGGGCGTGATCGTGGCGGGGCTCTTCCTCGTCTTCGGCGGGAACCTGACCGGGTGGAGCCTGCTCGTCATCGTGATCGTGTTGGCGGTGTATCTCGCCCTGTTGCAACTGGTGGTGGCGTGGGCCCGAAAAGTGTCCGGGTCCGAACCGACGGTGACCTCAGGTACCGCCTAGCGCGCGCCGATAGGGAACGGGACCAGGAACGGGACCTTCGTCCCTGGTCCTGGTGATCCCTCGTCCGCACACTGGGGTGCAGCAGGTGTGCGGTCTCCGAGGGGCGGAGGGGCGGAGGGGCGGTCGAGCGGTCGAGCGGCCGCCGGCAGGAGCGGACAGAGGAGATGGTCGAGATGACGGAGATCACGGTGGTCCTGGGATCGGTCGGGTTGTTCGTGGCCGGATTCGTCAGCTGGTACACGCTGTGGCACCGCCGGGTGACGGCGGCCTTCGAGCGGGTGCCGGTCGGGACGGATCGCTCGGCCCACGTGCTGCGACGGGGCGTCGAGCTGGGAGGGGACCCGAAGTAGCTGCTCTGTTTCTTCTTGGCTGATTCTTATCGGCCTTTTATCCGGGCCCCGTAACCTGGAGCGATGTCCTTGCGGTGGCGAGTCGGCCTGGTGGCGGTCATCGCCGCCGCGATCGTCGGTGGCAACATGGCGCACGGCGCGCTGTCCGCCGCCGGCGATGCCACCACGCAGGTGATGCGGGTCGCCGAAGTTCCCCTTTCCGCCCCGCTGAGCTGCGGTGACGCCACCTGTGGCAAGGGCAGCCCGGCTCCGGCGGCACCCTCGCCGGGCATCGCGCTGGCCGTGGTGGTCGCAGGCCTCGCAGTGGCCGCGGCGGCCGTCGCCAGCATCCGCCGCCGGCGGGGACAGGCTGTCGTCCTCCCCGACGGAGCGAGCGACCGGCTGTTCCACCCTCCGAAGTTCTCCTAGCTCGATCTGCGCCCCGCGCGCGCCCGTATCCCCGCAAGGCGGTCGGCCGCGCGCCCGCATCACGTCCCCGGAGGCCCCCTACGGCGCCTCCGCATCGAGCCTCTCCGAGGCGGTGCGCCCCGTCGCCACCTCGGTCCAATCACAGGAGAACACAATGTCGAAATCCACATCCGGGCCGTCGCGATCGGCGCGCCCAGCATCGAACAAGTCGAAGTCCCCAACCAGGCCGTCGCGCTCGGCGCGCCCAGCGTCGAAGAACCACTCCACGTCCACCACCGGCCCGCACCGCGTCCGGCTCCGCACCCGGCACCCGGTCCTGGCCGCGCTGGTGCCGGTGTTGTTGGTCGTGGCGGCCATCGCCACCCTGGTCGTGATCAAGGTGGCGGGAAGCTCCGGTCCATCCGCCGCGGCGTCGTCGCACCTGACGACGGGCGGATCGTCGGCGACCGCCGACCTCGGCACCACCGCGCTGTCCCCGGACGTCGTGGCCGCACTGTCGGTCCCGGCCGCCACGCTCGACGCCGTCGGCAGTCCCGGATCCGTCGTCATGCCCACCAAAATCGGGAGCGGCGCCGTCGGGCGGGGAGCGGACAACAAGCCGCTGATCACCTACGTCGGCGCCGAGTACTGCCCGTACTGCGCGGCCGAGCGGTGGTCGCTGGCGGTCGCGCTGTCGCGCTTCGGGACGTTCTCGAACCTGTCGGGCACGCACTCGTCGGCCACCGACGTCTACCCCGACACGCAGACGCTCTCGTTCTACGGGTCGAGCTACTCGAGCCCCTACGTCGATTTCCAGGCCGTCGAGGAGGAGACGAACCAGCCGGCGGGAGGCACCTACCAGGCCCTCCAGACGCCGACCGCCGCGCAGAGCGCGCTGGTGGCCAAGGACGACCCGCAGGGCAGCATCCCGTTCGTCGACATCGCCAACCGCTACGTCGTCATCGGTTCGAGCTTCTCGCCCCAGGTGCTGCAGGGCCTGTCGCGCAGCCAGATCGCCTCTCAGCTCGATGACCCGACCAGCGCGGTGGCGCAGGCGATCGACGGGGCGGCGAACGACATCACCGCCGCCATCACCAATGTCACGGGCAACCAGCCGAGCAGTGTGGGCAACTCGGCGGCCATCGCGGCGATCGCCCAGAAGCTCGGGGCGTGACGATGGCGGTGCACCGCACGGCCCGGCGGGTCCCCGGCTGGGTGCCGCTCGCCTCGCTCGGGCTCGCTCTCGTCGCCGTGGCCATCGCGTCGTACCTCACGGTGACCCACTACACCGATCCCACCGCGCTCGCCTGCCCCGACACGGGCATCGTCAACTGCACGCTCGTGACCACGAGCTCGTGGTCCGTGGTGCTCGGCGTCCCGCTGGCCCTCCTCGGCCTGATCTGGGCCGTCGTGATGGCCGGGCTCACCGTGCCCCGGGCCTGGCGCGCCGAGGCCGGCTGGGTCGACGGCGCCCGTCTCGCGGTCTCTGGTGCCGGCGCCGTCATGGTCCTCTATCTCGTGTACGTGGAGCTCTTCCGCATCGGCGCCATCTGCCTGTGGTGCACGGCGATCCATGTCACGGCCGTGTGCCTCTTCGGGGTGATCCTGGCCGGGCGGGCCGCCTCGATGGCTTCTGTCCCGGCCCGTACCTGAGGACGGAACGGGGGTGACCCGCGGCGGCCGGCCAGTTGAGGACCTTCGCCTCTAATGGTCGCCCGACAACGGCTGCACAATCGGAGGATCGGCGTCTGCTCCCGGCGGAGGGAGCGGCCGATCCTGAGGGGAGTTCAACGTGCACACGCGGGAGCATCACACAGGCTGCGGCACCATCGCCCTGGAGTGCGAGAGGTTCCTGCACGGGAGCCTGGCCGAGTACTGGGACGAGAAGGGCCTGGACGTCCCGGTCTGGGCCTGGATGAACCTGCTGGCGCACGGCAGCGCGCGGCAGATCGGCGAATGCATCGCCCGGCCGGACCGGCCCCGGCGCTCGAGCCGCAGCTGGCGCATCGCCCGGTCCTACCTGGCCTACGAGGTGCTCGACGTCACCGACCTGGAGTTCACGCTGGCCGAGCTGCAGTCGACCGTGCTGATCCCGCTCGAGCTCGAGATGTCGTCGCGGCCCGAAGCCTGCCACTGGTCGCCCCGGCAGTGGGTCGACATGGTGGAGGACGCCATCCGCAACCAGTACTCCGCGCTGGAGAAGTAGCAGCCGTCCCTACGAAGCGAGGCGCTGCACCCAGCGCTCGACCGTGCGGGCCAGCGCCGGGAGGGGAGGATCCCGACCCGCAGCACGAGGTCGTGAAAATCCCGGAGGTCGAACCGCGCCCCCAGGCGTTCGGCCGCTGCCGTGCGCAGCCGCACGATCTCGCGCCGCCCCACCATGTAGGCGAGAGCCTGGCCGGGGAAGGAGATGTAACGGTCGATCTCGGCTTCGATCTCCAGGGAGGGCAGCGGCGTGTGCGCGGCCATGTAGTCCACGGCCTCCCGGCGCGACCAGCCCAACGAATGCAGGCCGGTGTCGACGACCAGGCGGCTGGCCCGCCACGAGTCGGCCGCGAAGAGCCCCATGCGGGCCAGGTCGCCGCTGTAGAGGCCCATCTCGTCGGCCAGCCGCTCACTGTAGAGGCCCCACCCCTCGGCACAGGCGGTGTCGTAGAGCACCTGGCGGGCCGGCACGAGGTCCTTGGACTCCATCGCGATGGTGAGCTGGAAATGGTGGCCGGGGACGGCCTCGTGGAAGGCGATGTCCTCGACCACGTAGCGGTGCCGCTTCTCGGGCTGCGAGGTGTTCAGGTAGTACGTTCCCGAGCGCGACCCGTCGATCGCCCCCGGCATGTAATAGGCGCCCGTCATGCCGAGCTCTTCGGCCGGGGGGACCGGCGCCACGGTGCAGGGCACGTCGGGGACCACGGCGAACCATTTGGGTGCCTCCGCCTCGGCGGCGGCGACGACGCGCCGGCTGTCCTCGAGCATCTCCTCGCGGCTCTCGTAGCGGAGTGCGGGGTCGTTGGACAGACGGTCGAAGATCTCGCGCACGTCGGTCGTGCCGAAGAGGCGCGATCCGGTCTCGGTGATCTCCTCCGCACCTCCCCGACGATCTCGTGGCCCATGGCGTGAAGCTCGTCGGGGGAGATGCTCATGGAGGTGTGCTGCCGGGCCAGGGCGCGGTACATCGCCTCGCCGTCCGGCAGGTAGCAGATGCCGGGATGGTCGTCGTCGCGGGCCGTGGGGAGCACCGAGGCGCGCAGCACGTCGCGGTAGACGGCCAGGGCCGGGCGCGCATGCTCGTCGATGGCGACGGCGACCGCGGTCGAGAAGGATCCATGAGGCTCGGTCCGGGCCATGGCGCCCAGCGTGGGATCCTTGATCATCAGGTCGAGTTGGGCGATGGCGGCCTCGACGAGCCGGGCCACCGGTGTGCGTCCCGCTCGCGCGCCCTCCTCGTGTCGATGTGCCACCGTGGCGAGCATGCCGGGCAGTCCACCCAAGCGAGTGAGGTAGCCCTCCTTCCGCTCCTCGGTGTCGAGCTGGACCTTGGGGAGGGAGGTGAGCACGGCGCCTACCGGCGAGGCGAAGGTGTCGCTGACGGTGAACTCGACCACGGGCACCGCCGCTGCGTCGGCCATGCCGCGGGCCAGGCAGCGGACGAAGTCGAGTGTCTGCAGCTCGGTCTCGCCGAGGCCGTCGTCGGCGGCCTGTTCGGCGCGCTCGGCAATGGACGCGAGGCGCCGCGCGTGCTCGCTCTCGGCGTGGCCGCTGAAGTCGGGCAGGAGCTCGTCGTAGCCGCGGAAGCCGTAGAGCGACCCGGCCAAAGGATCCGCCTCGAGGAACGAGGACAGGAGCTCGGCGGCCAGTTCGTCTCCGGGCATCGGGGGAGGCTACCCCGGACGAACTCTCGTGCCGGGTCTCCGATGATTGTTGCAGCGCGTCTGCAAGCACCGGCGCGGCCTCATGGGAAGGGATCAGCCGATGACGTCGCCGCGCGCCGAGAGGATGGCCTGAAGGCGCTCCCGGACGTCGTTCGTGCTGTGATCGTCGGTGAAGACGTAGCGGCGCCCGTGCCGGATGGCGTCGACGACGTTGGCCGCCACCACGGCTGACGACACGGTGCCGATGGGGTTCATGGCGGTCTTGATCATGCCGGGCATGACGACGCTCACCCCGACCGGCGCGTCCAGCGATTCGAGTTCTGCGCGCAGCACGTCGGAGAGCCCGAGCACGCCGTGCTTGGCGACGGTGTAAGGCCCGAGCCGGCCCAACGCCAGCACGGCGGCCATCGATGCGGTGTTGACGACGTGTCCCTCCTCGCCGGAGGCAAGAATGCGCGGGACGAAGGCACGGATGCCGTGGATGACGCCCCACAGGTCGATGTCGATGACCCGGTGCCAGTCCTCCAGGGCGATCTCCCAGGAGTAGCCGCCCGTCACCACGCCGGCGTTGTTCACCGCGACATGGAGCCTGCCGAAGCGCTCGACGGCCGCCGCGCCGACACGCTCGACGGCATCCGAGTCCCGGACGTCGACGGTGACGGCGTGGATCCCGGCGCCCTGATCGGTGAGCCTCGCCGCCTGTGCCCGGAGGTTCTCCTCGTCGATGTCGGCCATGACGACGCGCATGCCTTCGCCCACGAACGCTTCGACGACAGCCAGCCCGATGCCGCTGGCCGCGCCGGTGACCACGGCCGTCCGTCCCTCGAGCTGCTTCATTCAGGGCAGATGGTACCGGGCGCTGTCGCCCCGCAGTCCCACCCACTCGGCGAAGATGGGGGCGCCATGGAGCGGTGTGACTGATTCGACCGAGGACGGCCGGCGACCGGTGGAGCCGGGGGGCGAGCTTCTCGCGGCGCCCTCCGCCCTGAGCTTTCTGTGGCTCGTGCTCGGGGTGCTCACGGTTCTGGAGGCGGCCAACGATCTCTTCGGCGTGGTGGGGCCGCGCTGGTTGTACGGCAACTGGATCCACAACGCGATCCTCGCCGTCTGCGCGGCGCTCGTCCTCGGTCGTGCCGTTTTCGAGCCCATTGCACGACGGGCCTGGTTGTCGTTCGGCCTCGCCCTGCTGTTCTGGTTCGTCGGCAGCGCCGCCTGGAGCATCGCCTACGCCGGCCAACCAAATGCGCCGTATCCGACGTTCGCCGACGCCTTCTGGCTGGCGTGGTATCCGCTCATCGGGATCGGGATCTACTACCTGATCCGGATCCGGGTCCCCCAATTCGAATTGCACCGTTGGATGGACGGGATCGCGGTGACGCTCTTGGTGCTGGCCGCGGGGTTCGCCCTGGTGATCCAGCCGGCGGTCGAACACAAAACGGTGGGGGCGCTCGCCACGGTCGTCGTCTTCGCCTATCCGGTGCTCGACATCCTGCTCATCGGTGCCGTGCTCGGCGTCTACGGCCTCCTCGGTTGGCGGCCCGACACCATGTGGATCCTGATCGGCCTCGCCGTGGTCAGCACGTCCGTGGCCGACGCCGTCTTTGCCGTTCAGGAGGCCGAGGCCCGGGCTGTGGTGACCGCGAACCACTACGACTTCATCTGGACGGCGGGCGCGGTCCTCCTCGCCCTTGCCGCCTGGGCCCGGGTGCCCGCGGCGGATGCCAATCGAGAGGCCGTGATCGGCATGCGCGCGGTGGCGCTGGCCCTCATCGCCCAGGCGCTCGCCATCGGGATTCAGCTCTACGCGGTCTTCAGGGAGGTGGGCCGGAGCGAGCGCATCGTCACGGTCGTGGTGCTGGTGGTGGCGTCCACCCAGATCATCCTGACCCGACCACGCAGGAAGGGGGAGGACGTTGCCCGATCGCCGGCGTCGACCGAGGCGCACGTCGAGGACTCGAAGGCGCCCGGACCTCAGGTGCCGAAGACGTCCGCCAACTGACCGGCGGTCAACTTCCCCTGGACTCCCGGTCTGTCGCGCAGGTAGTCCACGACCTCGGTGGTACTCAAGCCGTGGCACTCCCGCAGACCGCGCCCGATCACCTGCAGATAGGCCGCGGAGGGAGGTGCGAAGTCCGTCCGATCCCGTGATCCGGTGAAGCTGAACATCGGGTGGCCGTCGCGTTCGCCGCAATGGACGAGCTCGCAGTAGGAGCCCATGGCCAGCAGGCGAGCGTGCCCGAGCTGCCTGGCCCCCTCCACCTTGGCGTCGAAGTCCTCGACGCCGACGAGGTTGGCGTTCTCTTGCCGGACGAGGTCGACAAACTGCCCTCGGGTGATCAGGTAGGCCCGGGCCAGCGCCGGCGGGGCTTGGACCTCGAGCGTGATGAATGCGGCCGAGGTCCCTCCCCAGACTCGACGTGACCATCCCGCGAAGTACAACGAGTGGGGTACCTCGAGAGCAACATCGTCGACCGGGGGAGCGGTGTCCGTGCAGCCCTCGTAGACGACGTCGTTCCCCGCCACGCTGCCACCTTCGAGGTACGCCATGAACCTGGTCCTGCTGAGGTTCGAGCCATAGCTCACGTACCACACGAGCTCGTCGGCGTCGCCCGTGTCGTCACTCTCGCCATCCATGCAGAGAGCTTCGCATCCGGCTACGGCACCGACCAGAAAACGCCCTTAGTGTTGGCCCGTGCCTTCCGAACTGATGCCGGCCGCCGTTTACGTGGGTGACGGCAGGATTGCCGTCGAGGACGTTCCCGTTCCGGAGCCGGGTCCCGGCGAAGTGCTCGTCGAGATCGCCGCGTGCGGGATCTGCGGGTCCGACCTGCACATGGTTCTGGAGCGCTACGCCAAACCCGGTGCCATTCTGGGCCACGAGTGGTCCGGCGTGGTGGCCGCCGCTCCGAGCGGCACGGGCTGGTCTCCCGGCGACCGGGTGGTGGGGAATCCGAGCCCGGGCTGCGGCGTCTGCCGGCCCTGCCGGCGGGGCCGGCCTTCGGTGTGCCGGCACCGTGCCTCGGCGGACTTCGTCGGGTACCGGGGTGCGTTCTGCCGGTACAAGACGGTTGCGGCCGACGGTCTGATCCGGATCCCCGATTCTCTGTCCAGCAGGGTGGCCGCCCTGGCTGAGCCGACCGCAATCACCCTGCACGCATTGCGACTGGCCGACGTCGGCCCCGATGATCGGGTCCTCGTCACCGGAGCCGGACCGGTTGGGTTGCTCATCGTCGCCGCGCTGCGTGCCCAGGGGATCGCCGACATCACCGTGAGTGAGCCGTCACCAGTCCGGCGCCAGCAGGCACTCGGCGTGGGAGCGACCCGTGTCGTGGCACCCGCTGCGCTGGAGGAGCCACCCATGGTCCTGCCGGTGGCGGAGCCGTACGCCGTTGCATTCGAGTGCTCGGGTCATGCCAGTGCGGCCGAGGCCGCCCTCGGCCAGCTGGACTATGCCGGCACCCTGGTGATCGTCGGTACCGGGTTCGAACCACCCCGCTTCAACCAGAACCGCCTGATCATCTTCGAGCTCGAGATCATCGGGGCCTACAACTACAACGATGAAGGCTTCCAGCCGGCCGTGGACCTGCTCGACAGCGGCACGTTGCCCCTGGGGTCGTTGATCGAGCCCAACGACATTCCGCTCAGCGAGGTGATGGATTCCATGGAACGGCTCGCCCGGGGCGAGATCCCCAGCAAGGTGATGGTCCAACCCGGTCTTTCGTCGTGAGCCCGACGGCGTTCGCCCCCCGGATCAACCACGTGGCGATCAGTGTGGATGCCGACGTCCTCAACGAGGAGGGCCGGACTGCGCTCCTGGGCTTCTTCTCCGAGGTCTTCGGATGGATCGAGGGAGACAACAGCACCGAGAAGGGCAATCCCCTCATCCTCTATACCGGGGCATTGGGCCAATTCCTCTATCTGTTACCCGCGAAGGACGAATTCATGGTGACCCCGAACATGGACCACTTCGGGATGGAAGTGTCGTCCAAAGAGGAATTGGTGGAGATCCTCGACCGGGTCAAGGCGTACCAGCGCAAGGACGACCGTGTCCGTCTCACCGATATCGGCGCCATGGTGACGCGCTACAACGACAAGGAATACACGCTCACCAACGCCTATGTCTGGTTCTTGATCCCGCTCTGGATCGAGCTCCAGCACGTGGAGCGTCGTTCGGAGAACTGACGCTCCGTTGACGCTCCGTTGACCAGAGTGTCGGGCCTGTCGGGGCCCGCTCTGGCGCCGAACGTCAGGTCTCCGCGGCGCAGTCCGACTGGATCGGGTTGATCGTTTGTTGTCGTTGACCAGCTCGACGAATCCGGTTGATCGTTTGTTGTCGTTGTTGTGACGCGTGAGCGATCCGGTTGATCGTTTGTTGTGACGCGGTCGAGCGTGTCGACGACGCGGACGCTCCCAGTAGATCCGAAGGTCACTTCTGTTTGCCCGTCGGACTGAATCGTTACTTTCGGCCGTAGTTGCCTCTGAAGCGTTTCATTACATTGCCAGGACACCAGCGCGTGACAGCCGGAAGCGATGAACTTCCGCCTCCACGCAATGCAGTTGGCGAACAAGCAATGAAGCGGGTCTTGGCGAACCGTACGTGACGAACGTGCGCGGCCCGAACGACGTGACCAACTCGGGCACGCGCCACTCGCGAAGGAGACGACTCAATGACAGTTTCGGTAATCACCGCAGGGTCTACGACGGCAGCGGTTGTGGGTGTGGGCGCTGGCCAGATGGCTGATCCCAAAGTCGGCATCACCACTGCGGCCAGCGCGCTGGCCTTCACCGGAGCGTCGCATCTGGCCCTCGAGGGGTTCGTGGGCATGCTGTTGGTCATGGGCGGACTGCTCATCACCGGACTGGCCAGGCGGCACCGGACACACACCGTGCCAGCGGTTGCTTCAATCCCGGTCCCAACGGACTCCGTCGACACCTGAGCCTTGCTCCGTGCGCCTTGCGCCGTGCGCCGTGCGTTGGCGCCGGCGGACGGCGGCGGCCGGAAGGGGGTAGTACTAGGCGAGACCGTGGGCGATGCGCAGGGCAACGGCGGTCAGCGTCACGAGGGCGGCTACCAAGAGGATCGTGACCCCCAACGTCACGCGATGGCGCGTGGGAATGCCACTGGGCGCCAGCGGCACGCCGACAGAACGATAGTTCCGCTCCAGGTGTAGCGCGATGATCGTCACCATGGCCAACAGGTAGGTGGCGCACTCGATGATGCACAAGAGCGCCGGGCCCAGCGCAAGGTCACTTGGGGGCGTGAGGACGACGACCCAGGCCGGAACGACTCCGAGCACGAACATGGGCACCAGCCAGCGCGCGCTCAACATGCTCACCTCGCCGGCGGACTTCGGGGTCACTTTGAAAGCCTTCGTGCGGGAGCGCCACCCGAAGTACATCCCCTGGAGGAAGCACCCGAACGTCCAGGGCCACCGCACCAGCTGGAAGAGGATCGCCTCCCAGGACCAGAGCTTGGCATTGCGAGGCCGGAAGACGCGCAGGTGGCGTACGTAGATCGCGGTGGCGAGCACGAGGAGCGAATACGCCCACATGTGCGTGTAGAAGTCCACCAAGGTGGCGTGGCCCCATGACCGCCCGAGGAGGACCCCCACGACCGGGAGCACCGTCGCCACCGTGAGCATGAAGCCCATGACGAGATAGAAGAAGAGGGAGAAGCCCATGCGCACCCGACCCCGCCAGGGCACGGTGCGCACCCGGCCCGGCAGCCACTTGGTCAAGAGTGTCCCGAGGCTGCGAGCCCACTGGGACTCCTGCGTCAGAAGCTCGTCGACACTGACCGGCCCTGCGCCGTGCGCCTCGGCGTCGAGCACGAACACGCCGTCCCAGCCGCCCGACTGGAGCCACAGCGTGGTGCTGAAGTCCTCGGCCAGTTCGGGCCCGAGCCCGCCGACGCTCCGGAGTGCGGCCGTCCGTACGGCGTAGTGCGAGCCGATACACACGGGGGCATAGCCGTCGTTGGCGCCCGCCTGCATGGGTCCGTGCAGCGTTGCCTCACGATAGAGACGACCACGGACCGTCCATCCCATTTCGGCGTTGGAGTCGCAGATGCTCGGGGCACAGGTGTACCCGACCGCTGGCGCTGCGAACGGGCGCACCATGGCGGCGAGGTATGAGGATTCCGGAACGTGGTCACAGTCGAGCTGCACCACGACGTCGTAGTCGCGGTAGCCGATGGTGTCATAGAAGTAGGCGAGGTTGCCCTCTTTCGATTTGGTCCGCCTCGGCCAGGTGGCGCTGTGGTAGTCCTCGGCACCGAAACGGGTGCACACGCACACGTCCCACGCGGCACACCAGGCGATGGTCTCGGCCGTCGGCCTCTCATCGGCCAGCCAGACGTCGAAGGCGGAGGGGTAGTCCTGGGCCAACATCGCCTCGAGGGTGGCCCGCACGATGGACCACGGTTCGGACGGCGCCTTGGTGACGACCATGGCCACCCGGAGGTCGGGCAACGGCACCCGGGGGTCGGGCCGCGTCATGCGGCACGCGAAGAACAAGAAGTAGGTGGGCGTCAGAAAGACCCACGCCAGCAGGATGGTGCTGATGGAGCTCAGCGGGCTCGCCCAGCTGCCGTGCCCCGAAGCGAGCCACCAAAGCCAGAACCATGCCCCGGCTGCCACCGTGGCCAAGACCAGGATGCGCAGCGTGAGCTCCTGCCGCAGCGAGACGGCGGGGACCAGGATTGACCTTGTCGTGACGGGAGCCGGGGTGTCGGCCACGGCCGTCGGAGCGCGCAAGTCCTGCATCTTCGTCTATCGGCACGAGCTGCCCTTCAACTGAGGAACCCCGCGGAGCAGGTATTTTGAGCGGATCGACTCATTGTCGAGTCGCTCCGACGCAGGACCTCGCTGCCGCGGGTGGACTGATCGCTACGGGTTTCGGCCGCGCGTAGCCGGGAAGACGTCGGTGCCGAACGGGGCGAGCCCTTTGGTCGCTGCGTAGCCCAGGTGACCCTCGCCGTCGGCGCCTCCGGTCAACAGCCCGAGGAGGTCCTCGTAGCTGCGCAACGCCGAGTAGTGGTTGTAGGAGCCCGTCGTGTCGGTCGAACCAGGGTCGATGTAGTTGGCGTTGAGGAGCAACGCACCGATCTGGCCTCCGCCTGGGGCGCTGTCCGTTGCCGCGCCGGAGTTGCCCGGAGCGTGGGTGTTCGGCCCGGGAATCTCGCCGCAGCACGCGGCAGACGCGCCGGGACCGCCGACATCGGCTTCGTCGAAGGTGATGACCACCAGCATGTTCCCGTGCTTATAGGAGGGCGAGTCGAGGATGAGGGGCATCCAAGCCCGGAGGAACTCGTCGGCACCCGTCAGACCTCCGACATGGCCCCCCGTGCTGTTCGGCCCGGCGCACGTCGCATCGTGGCCGTCGTTGCACAGGTTGGGCGTGATGAAGCCGAATCGTGGCGTGGTCTTCTCGTTGCGGAGGTCACGCGCGAGGTGTCCGCTGGCCCACGGGATGCCGTTGGCATTCAGCGTCCCCAGCGGGACGACGTTGGCGTTGCACTCCGCCGCATTGTCGATCACGGAATGGAACCACACGAACGGGTTGTGCCTGTTGGCGTACTGATCGGTCGTCGTGGCCGTCTCGGCCGTGTCGGTTGCGCCGATGGCGGGATGGCTGCAGTCGCCGCCGCCGGTGGGGTCCGGCTTTCCTCCGTCACGCGAAGGCGTATTGCCCATGTCCTGCTCGTAGGCCCGCCACGATGCAACATGTGTGGTCTTGTTCGGCGGGTACTTCGCGTCGAGTTGGCTCGCGATGGTCTGGACCGAGGCGGGGTACACGCAGCCGTACCCGTCCACCTGTCCCGGGTTGGCGGCATGGTCGGGATCGGGCTTGCCCGGAGTCACGTTGACGAAGTCGTGGCCGCCGTCCGAGCAGTCGTCCTGCGTGTCCACGTTGGGAGCCTGACCGGAGACCTGGGCGATGTAATTGTCAAGGCTCGAGTGACCGATCGCGTAGTAGTTCTGCAGCAACTCGCCCTTCGAACGGAGCGTGCCGTTTAGATACGCGGCGGGTGAGCCGGGACCGAAGGTGGCCGCATACCCCTCGTTTTCGAATTCGATCACCAGGATGTGATCGATCTTCCCGGGTGGAAGAGCGGCGCGGACCACAGCCGGGGAGGTGTCGGCTGCGGCTGGAGAGAACGAGACCGCCAGGATCAGGAGCGCGCCACACGCCACCGTGGTCCTGTGTGCGCGCAGACGCATGGGGAAACGAACACGAGTCGGGGACACGGCGGGTGAGCGTAGCGCCGACGGTCATCCGCATCAGCGCGGGGCGCAAAGAAAGGAATGTTGGATGTATTCGGCCGGCGGCGACAGGCTCAGCACTGTCCAACCGGTGCCCTCGATCAACTCCCGTGCGTGACTCTCCGAGTAGACGGCCCACAAGAGGGGACGCGAGGGATCGATGTCTCGGTAGGGCTCGATTCGCCGGCTGCCGGTTGCCGGGTCGACAGAGTCGGTGATGGCGCCTTGCAGCGCCTGCTGGTTCTCAGAGAGCGAACGACCCAGGTGATCCATGAGCCCGTGTCCGCCTTCGGTGAATTCATCGATGTAGAGGGAGTAGATCAGGCGAGTGCCCCGCCGTGCGTAGCGGCGGAGCAGTTTCAGCATCGCCCTGTAGTCGTCCGGTGGAAGATGAGTGAAGACCGAGAAGAGAGTGATGAGATCGAACGTCCTCCCGTCGATGGGCAGGTCCATTGAGTCCGACAGTGGCTGACCGCCCGGGTTGTAACGCTGATTGCGAGCATCGAGGTAGCTGTACTCGAAGCGCTCGTCGTCAACGGCTTGGCGCAGCCACTCGATCATGGCTCCGTCCACGTCGACGCCGACATAGCGTTTGATGGCCAGCTCGCGATTGATAAAGGCCTCTGTGAATTTGACTCCGCACCCGAAGTCGAGCATCTCGATGTGTGCCAGATCATCGAGGCCCAGTTGAGCGCACACGTAGTGAAGAAGCCAGAGTGCCGACTGCATCGCCTGGTCGCCCTGCGCGACGCCCCGGCTGAATTTCACGGGGGCGTGGATCTCCTTTGTCATGCGCCGTGCGACCTCTCCACCCGGTATGCCTGAGATCGTGGGGACGGTTCGTGCGAGCTCGTGGAGCGCGCTGACCGTTTCGCCAGTGTCTGCGTCGGCCGAACTGGCATTGGCGCGAATTATAAGTCACGGATCCCAGAACATCACCGGGGAGTCCGGATGAGCCGCTGTCTCGCCAGCGGCGACGTCGCGCCCTTCGATGCCGGGGACGAACGGTTCGTCGGAAACCCGCGCGACGACCCACCCATCAATCAGGAACTGTTGGCGGAGGCGATGGGACGCCACGAACCTCCTGAGTGCCAGGCGCCTGGAGAGAGAGTGAGGTCCAGTGTGTCGAAGGTTTCAGGGAGGCATGCTTCCCTGCGGCGACGAGAACGCCCAGCTGCTCGTCGCCGCTGTGATGGGGTGACGCATTCATGATGTCACTCCGTGCCCGGCAGCCCCGAGACCTCGGATGAACCTCCGTCAACCTCTATAGTCGGATCATGCGTTGGCCTTCCGCCAGGGCCAACCAAGTGGCGGCACGGAGGTCGCCGCAAGGATCGTGATGGCCCGTCAACGAGCAGTCCATGACGACGTATCTGGCTATGGCCACGAGGACTACGCCTCGTCTCTGGCAGAGTTCGGCGCGCCCCTCTGGCTGCCACTCAGCGGAGGGTGGCTATTGCAACGGCGGATCGAGTGCACTCAGTTTTTCGATGCGATGGGTCCGTATCCAATTTTCTTCTGCCGGGACTGGAGTCGATTGGACGCAGATCTCTCGGGTCTTGCAACGGAATTGGTCAGCGTGGTGGTAGTGGCCGATCCGTTCGCGCGTCAGAGCGGAGACAACCTCGAGAAGACATTCGATCGCGTTGTTCGATTCAAAAACCACTACGTCGCCGAAATGAGTCAACCACCCGAACTCTTCGTGCGGCCGTCCCACCGAGCACATGCCAGGCGCGCGCTCCGGTCGTTGGAAGTGGATGTGCCTCAACGCCCTTGGGAGCACATCGACGATTGGGTTCGCCTGTATGCCAATCTGACGCGCCGCCACTCGATCTCGGGCCTGCGTTCGTTCTCGCGGCTTGCTTTTGAGAAGCAACTGAAAACGCCCGGGCTCGTGATGTTCAGGGCGACCGCGGGTAATGAGACTGTTGGCCTTGACCTCTGGTTCGTTCAAGGAGACGTGGCCTACGGCCATTTGGCCGCCTTTTCCGATCGTGGTTACAAATTACGAGCGTCCTACGCCACCAAGTGGACAATGTTGAACTACTTCATGGGTCGGGTGAAGTGGGTAGATTTGGCTGGGAGCTCGGGCCTTTCGGTCGATGAGATGGACGGACTCGCCAAGTTCAAGAGCGGTTGGAGCACGACCACGAAGCCCGCATATTTGTGTGAGCGGATACTACGGCCCGACGTCTATGAGGCCCTGACGTGTGAGCGACCAACGAGCACCGAGGGCTACTTCCCCAGCTACCGCTCCGGAGAATATGGATGAGCGACCGAGAGCTGCGATTCGCCATGGTCGTCTCAACTGCCGGGTCGGTGATGAACGAGGTTCTCAAGAACGTGTTCTTCCGTTCGAGGGTCCATCAGATCGTCGTGGATCGCCCTGGCCCAGCCTACGAGAAAGCGCTGGAACACGGCATTCCCTCCACAATCATGTCGAACGTCGACGTCGACCAGTTCTGCGCTCAACTCCTGACGCTCTTTGACG
Organism: uncultured Acidimicrobiaceae bacterium; assembly: GCA_963745175.1. GTDB lineage: Bacteria > Actinomycetota > Acidimicrobiia > Acidimicrobiales > RAAP-2 > Bog-473. Next base: position 184,217 of record CAVUWK010000005.1, on the reverse strand, counting down.
AGAAGGCTATCGACTACGTGTTCTCCTTCTACACCAGCTTCTATTCGGCCGAGTTTCGAGAGGCGTATCAAGACCGAATCCTCAACTTTCACCCCTCATTGCTTCCCGCTTTCAAGGGGATGGACGGCTTTGGGGACACCCTGCGATACTCAGCTCGATTCGCTGGCAACACAGTGGAGTTCGTTGCGGACGCAATGGACGAGGGCAAGATCGTCATGCAGACAGCGTGCGCTGTTGACCCCGGCGCTCCGACCGAATTGATTCGCCACCATGTGTTCGTCCAGCAGTGCAAGGCACTCCTCCAGGTCGCCCGATGGCTACAGGAGGGAAGGATCAGCATTGAGGGCCATCGAGTCAACGTCAAGTGGGCGACATACAACTGCACCGCGTTCTCACCGGCCCTGGACAACGACGAGGTCGCCATGTGGAGTCCTCCCGATCCCTATGGTGCATCCAGATGAGACCGATTCCCTTCCTCATCCCGAGGTTCCCAGACCCATCAGTCGTAGCTGAGGACTACCGGGAGATCTGCCAAGCGGGTGTCTTCACCAATGGCGGACCTTTCGAGGGTCGTTTCTCGACGGAGCTGGCGCGATGGATAGGTAACGGAGTTGAAGTAGCCGTCACGGCGAATGCCACCCTGGGCATCCAACTGGCGTGCAAATCGCTGTTTCACAGTGGCCGTCGACTCGTGCCAGTCGCGTCGTTCACCGCCGCGGCCGTTCCGTTGGCATTGGTCTGGAGTGGGTTTGAGCCAGTGCTCATCGATATTGAGCCCGACACCTGGCAGCCTGACCTGCGCATGGCCCAGCATTTCCTGCAGAGCCAACATCACAATGTGGCCGGGATCCTGCTGACCAACACGTTTGGCACGGCCAACGCGTCAGTCGACGCCTGGGAGATGTTGGCGAGGCACTATCGGGTGCCCCTGGTCATCGACTCGGCGGCAGGCTTCGCGTCTGAGTATTCGTGGGGCGAGCCGCTTGGCGCCCGCGGAGACTGTGAGATCTTCTCTTTCCATGCCACCAAGACAATGGCCATCGGTGAAGGCGGCGCAGTCGCCTCACGGGATCACAAATTCATAAGGCAGATCAACCAGTTGAAGAACTTCGGATTTGACGCCAGCCGAAAGTCCACGGGGTTCGGACAGAACGGCAAACTGCCGGAGCTCGCAGCGGCAATTGGGATCCGCCAGCTCGAAGGGTTCAAGGATCGCCTTGCCAAGCGACAGGAGGTACTTCACTGGTACGTCACGAATCTGAAATCACTCGGATGTGCGTTCCAGCGTGGTGGGATGCTGGGGGTCCCTCCGTTCGTGTCCTTGGCCCTGCCGTCCAAGCGCCAGCGAGAACAGTTGTGTATGACCCTCGACAAGGCGGAGGTCGGTTGGCGGGCGTACTTCAATCCTCCGATCCACGGTCATCCGGTGTTTGCGGAGGTGCAAAGAGCAGGCGATCTCACGGTGACGGATGACTTGTGTGGGCGGATCATCTCGCTTCCGCTCGATGATTTGCTCACCCCGGCTGATGTAGGTCGTGTCGCGAGTGCCGTGAGGTGCGTCGTTGGCGAGTAACGGCGGTCGCTCTCGGCGTGTCCGCACCGCAGTGAGCCAGAGGCTCGAACGTATGATCGATCGGGCGATAAGTCCTCGCACCGAAGCGCTGCGCGAAGAAGTGGAGCGGCTTGCCTTTGATGTCTCGCAACTCCCCTTCGGATCGACCCCGTCCCATGAAGACGTACGTGCTGAACTGTCGTCCCTCGAGGAACGAGTATCAGAACTGCGATCAATAGCATCAGATTCTCTCGACAAGTTGAGTCGAGAGGTAGCCCAACTCGATGCCCGCATCACCGAGGTGCGACGAATTGCCGCTGCATCACTCGATGACATTCCTCACCTCCGCCACCAGTTGATCGTCCGCACGAAGGGCGGAAGAATACGAACACGCGTTCAACGACCCTGAGCCGCTTGTCACGGTGCGTATTCCGACGTACGTGCGAAGTAAGTTGCTGGTGGAGCGAGCGCTGCCCTCCATTACACGCCAGACCTACCAGAACTTTGAGGTCATTGTGGTCGGCGACGGCTGCACAAACGATGTGGCAGAGCGAATCGGGGACTTTGGAGATCCCAGGGTTCGGTTCGTCAATCTCCCCTACCGATATCCATACCCTTCAGACAGGGAGCACCGCTGGTTCGTCGCTGGCGCTCCCGGTGTGAATGCCGGCACAGAAATGGCAAATGGCACATGGCTGGCAATGCTCGGTGACGACGACGAGTTCGAGCCGCATCACTTGGAATGCCTTTTGGAAAACGCACGTTCGACCCGCTCAGAAATGGTGTACGGAGACCTCCTGGTCCGCAATCGACCCCCCGATCCAGACGGAATCCTGGCCCGTTACCCGCCGGAAATGGGATGGTTCAACTTCCAAGCGGCGATTTTCATGACGGCGCTCCGCTTCTTTGAATTCAGCACGAGGTCATGGCTACTCGAGGAGGCTTCGGACTGGAACCTCTGTCGGCGCATGATCGAGTCAGGCGTGCGCATCGGCCACGTCGACAGGGTGGTCACGGTGCATTTCCCGTCACAGATCTGGGAGCCCGATACACGAGGTCTGTGACAGGCTCCGGTGCGGGAAGAACCGTGGACACCGGGCGAAAAGAGAGCTGGGTCTTACCCCTACAGAAATGCGTGGAGGCGATGGGACTTGAACTCATGAACCCCTGAACTGGCCCAGAAGTTTCCGCCAAGCGATTCGCTGTATGAGGTAAGCCGTTCGAACTCTCGATCGGTGACCTCAACCAAGGGGCTTCGATGATCACGTTCTCGGCGAGGATCGCTGCCGCGGCGGTTCTTGGTCATGCGTTCTCCCGCCGAATCAGGCGCGGATGATCTGACCTCTTGACTCAACGTCAAGTGCGGTCGGTTGTGGTGCAGGTCAGGCGGGATCTGTCACCAATTTGTCACCACGAAATCGGTCGAATCCGCAGCGTCGGTGCGTTCTGTGGGTTGGCCGAAGATGGCTCAAATGTCGGTTCGGATAGCCTTCAGGGCATGACCGACCGAACACACTCCTACGGCCAGGTCGCCAAGATGACCCCGGTCGACCGTCTTGGGGTCTGGCTAGGCGCTCGTCGGGTACGCCGGAGCGTGGGCGACCTGAGCGGGAAGCGGGTGGGCGACTTTGGGTGCGGCTACGAAGCGCGGCTGGGGTTGGAACTTGCCGAGCAGGCAGACCACGTGACCCTCATCGACATTGCCCTCGCCGACCGCGTGAGAAATCACGCCAAGGTGACGGGGATCGAAGGTTCCCTGCCAGCCGCCATGGAGAAGATTGGCGACGCCTCTCTCGACGTGACGTTGTGTCTCTCGATGCTGGAGCATCTCTGGGAAGACCAAGCCATGCTCAACGAGCTTCGCCGAGTGACCGCCCCTGGCGGAAAGTGCCTCCTCAGCGTCCCGGGATGGCTCGACAAGCCGTTCCTCGAGTTCACAGCCTTCCGGCTTGGAATCAGCGCCGACGAGATGGACGACCACAAGCGGTACTACACGATCGGTGAGTTCTGGACGAAGCTACGCCGAGCGGGTTTCCTGCCCCACGGCATCAGGTGTCGACGCTACAAGCTCATGACCAGCATCTTCGCAGTGTGCCGAGTCGACCCTGACTCAACCTGACGCCCTGTCGACGCTTGCCACGTTTCCGCAAAACGTTGACTGGGACGAGCCAGACAGGGTCTTATTTCTTGATGTAGATGCCGGCCAGGTCGGTTTGACACTGGCCGATAGGGGCATGGACGGTGCCACCGACCACATTCTTGTTGTAGCCGACAAGCGACGGTTGGAAGACCAGCGGGACCTCGGCGCCGATGGCCATGGCGAGCGCACCCGCCTTCTGCATGAATGGCCCCTGTTGTTGGGCGGTCACGTATTCGAGGGCCTGCTTGATGTAAGGGGCGAGCAGTGGATTGGCGGTCCCGAAGTGCTGGGTCAGAAAGCCGATTGGTAGGAACTCGTTCTCGAAGTTGTTGGCCAGGTCGGGCCCATTCGAGAGCTGATCGGTGAGGATGGCGTCGCCCTCGCCCTTTATGTAGACATCGGTCAAGAGGGCGGCAGGGTCGACCTCTTGGAGCTTGATGGTGAACCCGGCGGATATGGCCTGCTGCTGGATGAGCTGGGAGGCTTGGGCGAACGAAGGATCACCGCTTGGCACGACCAGCGTGAAGGAGATCCCCTTGCGAAAGCCAGCGGCCTTCAGCATGGCCTTGGCCTTCGATGGCTGATAGGTGTACTTGTTCCCCACCGCGTTGTCGTAGCCGGGGGACCACGACGGGAATGGCTGGTAGGCCGGCTCGCCGAGGCCGTCGTACGACCACGCGGTTGAGGGCGTTGCGATCGACCGCGTACTCCAGCGCGGCGCGGACCTTCGAGTTATTGAAGGGTGCAGCGTTCTGCCGCATCTGCAGGTCGACGTAGTCGTAGGACTTTCCCACCACCGCCGCCAGGTCTGGTGCTGGGCTTTGACCGGCGCGACCTCGTTTGGCTCGAGCGTCGCCATGTCGACGGCGCCAGTCTCGAGCGCCGCGATGATCTGCGGACCGTTCGAGGCCTGGACGAAATCGACGCCGCCCAGCTCGTACTGGCCCTTATCCCAGTACTTGGGGTTGGCGACGAGCTTGATTGAGGACCCCTGGTGGTAGCTCTTCAAGACGAATGGCCCGGCTCCGACCGGCTCGGAGGCGTCCGTATTGATGGTGCTGGGGTCGTAGATGGTGCCGTCCGAGTGGTACATCGCCTGGACGACGTCTCCTGGAATCGGGTTGGAGAGGTTGAGCACGAGGGTGAGGGGATTCAGGACATCGATCGTCGAGATCGCGGTCAATGTGGTCAGCAGTGGACTCTTCCGGCTGTACAGCAGGCTCGCCTTGATGGCATTGGCGTCGACGGGGTCACCGTTGGAGAACGCGACGCCGGGTCGGATGTGGAGAGTCACCGTGTTCGGCGTCGTCGACCAGCTTTCGATGACGTTCGGGGTGAAGATCGAGTTGGTGATACCAAGGCCCGACGCGTAGATGTTCGAGAGGATGGCGAACCCACAGGGATTGAGGGATTGCTCGGGATCGAAGGTGTTGTCGAACTCGTCGTTTAGGTCGATGCCATAAGTGAGTGATTCCGTTGGGATTGGCGTCTTTGGGGAGCGAGGCGCCTGCCGTGAGGGGCTGCAGAAGCGACGCAGCGGCCAACGCAGTCACGGCCAGCGCGACGGCAGCCAGAACCCCACCACGCCGGCCCGCTCGCCAGTAGCTCATGTCACCGAGACTGCGCTGCCGCTGTGGTCCAGGTATCGCCGCCATAATTCCACACCTCGTTCGGCTGCCCGCCGCGAGGCCATCCGGTCCGCGGTGTGAAGGGCGCAAGATATGTTGAGCCTACGAGGGAAGTTATGTCGATGCCCGCCCCACCTCTCGCTCCGCTTGTTCCGCTGAGTTAGAGCCAAGACACATCAGAGTCCTGGGTTCGCACCTAGCGACCCGATTCAGGATGCGCACTTGGGGGCTATCGAGAGCCTTTAATCGTTACTTCCCTCAGGACTTCGGCGTTGCTGGAGGTCATCGGGTGTGACCTTCTGTGCTTGGCTGCAAGTCCAACAATCCAAGTTGAGAGGTTGTCGTCACGTCCTGGCATCGCAGAACCAGCTCGAATGGTTTCATGGGCGCTCGCTTGTTTGCCGCGTTGACAACTGGTTGTCAGGGCTGCGTACTCGAGGCACCAGCTTCCGCCGATCAGCCCCCAACCTGCGATGTTTGGTTGGTGGAGGCGATGGGACTTGAACCCACGAACCTCCTGACTGCCAGTCAGGCGCTCTACCAGCTGAGCTACGCCCCCAGTGGTGGGGGATCACGATAGCAGTCGAGGACGCCCGCCCCGTCCTGCCCGTGGGCCCGGCGAGAGGGCCGAAACGGAGACCCGCCGGCGCCGATGGCCGCCGTCCGACGGCTCAGAAGCCACCAGGGTGTCGCCTACCCTTGTGCCATGGCACGTGCGTACGACGTCAATGCGGTGGAGCGCAAGTGGCAGCGCCACTGGGACGACGAGGGCACCTACCAGATCGACAACGACGATCCCCGGGACAAGTTCTACGCGCTGTGCATGTACCCCTATCCCTCCGGCCCGGCGCACCAGGGCCACGTCCGGAATTACACGTTCGGTGACCTGACCGTCCGCTACCAGACCATGCAGGGCAAGGGGGTCCTGAGCCCGATCGGGTTCGACTCCTTCGGCCTGCCGGCCGAGAACGCCGCCATCAAGACCGGCACCCATCCACGGCTCTTCACCGACGCCCGGATCGCCGAGCTCACGGCCTCGCTGCGGCGTCTCGGCGCGGTCTACGACTGGCGGCGGGAGATCCACAGCCACGATGCCGCCTACATCAAGTGGAGCCAGCTCATCTTCCTGCGCTTCTGGGAGGCCGGACTGGCCTACCGGGCCCTGGCCCCGGTCAACTGGTGTCCCGGTTGCCAGACGGTCCTGGCCAACGAGCAGGTGTTGGCCGACGGCACCTGTGAACGCTCGGGCGACGTCGTCGTCAAGCGCGACCTCGAGCAGTGGTTCTTCCGCATCACCGAGTACGCCGATGAGCTCCTCGCCGGCCTCGACGACCTCGAGTGGCCGGAACGGGCCAAGGTCATGCAGCGCAACTGGATCGGGCGCTCCGAGGGCGCCGAGTTCGACCTCCCGGTCGAGGGGCGCCCCGGCCTCACCATGAGGGTGTTCACCACGCGCCCGGACACCAGCTTCGGCATGACCTATGCCGTCATGGCCCCGGAGCATCCGCTCGTCGACGAGCTCACCACCGCCGACCGGCGGCCTGCCGTCGACGCACTGCGCACCCGCGCCGCCGCCGCCACCGATATCGAGCGCATGGCCGAGGGGGACGCCGCCGCCCTGGGCAAGCGTGGCGCCTTCACCGGCAGTCATGTCGTCAATCCGTTCACCGGACGCCCCGTTCCGGTCTACGTGGCCGACTACGTGCTCATGGGCTACGGCACGGGAGCGATCATGGCCGTCCCCGCCGAGGACGAGCGCGACTGGGCCTTCGCCACGCAGCACGAGCTCCCCATCGTGCGCACCGTGCAGCCCCCGGCGGATTGGGAGGCCGACGGCGGTGAGGCCTACACCGGCGACGGCGCCAAGATCAACAGCGGGTTCCTCGACGGCCTTGACATCGTCACGGCCAAGGCCCGCGCCATCGACTGGCTCGAGGAGAGGGGCATCGGCGAGCGCAAGGTGAACTACCGCCTGCGCGACTGGCTGGTGTCACGCCAACGCTTCTGGGGCTGTCCCATCCCGGCGGTGTACTGCCCGGACCACGGCGTGGTGCCGGTGCCCGAGGAGCAGCTTCCGATCGTGGCGCCCGACGACGTCGAGTTCCTGCCGACGGGGCAGTCGCCGCTCGCCTACCACGAGGGTTTTCTCCACACGACCTGCCCGATCTGCGGCGGCCCCGCCCGGCGCGAGACCGACACCATGGACACGTTCGTCGACTCCTCCTGGTATTTCCTGCGCTTCTGTGATCCTTGGAACACAGAGGAGCCGTTCGCTCCGGACGCGGCGCGCCATTTCATGCCCGTCGACCAGTACATCGGCGGCATCGAGCACGCCATCCTCCACCTGCTCTATGCCCGCTTCTACACCCGCGCCCTCATCGACGTGGGCCTCGCACCCGGCCTCGACCCCGAGCCGTTCAAGCACTACCTCGCGCAGGGGATGATCCGCATGGACGGGACCAAGATGTCCAAGTCCAAGGGCAATCTCATCGCGCCCGAGCATCACTTCAACACCGTGGGTGCGGACGCGCTGCGACTCTTCCACCTTGCCGCGGGTCCCCCCTTCGACGACATGGACTGGACGGACCAGGTCGACGAAGTCATCGACGGCTGTGCACGGTTCTTCGATCGGCTCTGGCGCACCTGCGCCGCCGACCCGCCGCTCCGCACGGGGGAGCAGACCGCCGCCGACCTGGCGGTACGCCAGGCCGTGCACCGGACCATCGCCGACGTGACCCGTGACGTGGAGCGGTGGTCCTACAACACCGCCGTGGCGCACTGCAGGGAGCTGCTCAACCTGGTGCTGCGCTACGGGCGCAAGCGCCGAGGCCGATGCCAACGCGGACGGGAACGCAGGCGCCCGGGGGAACGGCAGCACGGCCGGCACCGCGCCCCACGCAGACGTGTGGAACGAGGCCCTCGATACCCTGCTCCTCCTCCTCGCCGTCATGTCCCCGCACGTGACGGCCGAGCTCTGGGAGCGCCGCCACCCCGGTGAGCCCTCGGTCCACCTGCAGCGCTGGCCGTCCTTCGATCCCGAGCTCGTCCGCCAGGACACGGTGACGATGGTCGTCCAGGTCAACGGGAAGGTGCGCGACCGCATCGATGTGGACGCCGGCATCTCGGAGGGCGACGCCGAGGCGGCCGCACTGGCTTCGGCGAAGGTGATCGATGCACTCGGCGGAGCCGCACCCAAGCGGGTGGTGGTCCGCCCGCCCCGCCTCGTCAACGTCGTCGCGTAAGCCGCCGCCCGGCGAGCCGGTGGCGTCGCACGCCGGCCCGGCCATTAGTGGAAGCCGGCCAGCACGTCCTTCCACACCTCGGGTTCCACCTTGTACGGCGCGTAGAAGCTGAACCGGTCGACCATGCCCTCGAAGCGGTTGCGCACCTCGGCGGCCACCTGGTCGAGGGGGCAGACGATGGCGAAGGCGTTGAGCATGTCGTCGTCGATCAGCTCGCCCATCTTCACCCACTCGCCCCGCTTGGAGAGCGTGTTGAGCTCCGGCTGCAGTTCGCCCCAGCCGTGCAGCTCCAACACCGGGCGGTAGGCCGGCGTCGATCCGTAGAAAGCGATCTGCTGTCGCACGGCCTGGTCGGCCGCCGCCATGGTCTTGTCGTCGGGCCCCGTGACGACGAAGCCCGGGTAGGAGACGGTCAGGTCGAGCCGCGTCTTGCCTGCTTTCGCCGCGCCCCGTTCCAACGCGGGCAGGCTCACCTCGCGCAGGTAGCGCTCGGTCGAGAAGCCGTGCACCAGGAAGCCGTCCCCGACCTCGCCTGCCACCTCGGTCATGTGCTCGCCGACGCCCGCCAGGAGGATCTTTGGGTTGCCGTGCGGGTTGGGCCCCGGGTTGAAGAAGGGGGTCATCAAGGTGTGCGTGTAGAACTCGCCCCGGAAGGCGAGCGGCTCCCCGGTCTCCCACGTCTTCCAGATTGCCCGGATGGCCAGAATGAGCTCCCGCATGCGCGGCGCCGGATGCGACCACGGCATGGAGAACCGCTTGGTGATGTGCGGCTTGATCTGGCTGCCCATGCCGAGCATGAAGCGTCCCTTGGTCAGGAGCTGCAGGTCGTTGGCCAGGACGGCCAGCGTCATGGGGTTGCGGGCGAAGGCGACCGCGATCCCGGTGCCGAACTCGAGCTTCTCCGTGGCGGCGGCCCCGATGGCGATCGGCAGGAAGGGGTCGTGGTTCGTTTCGGCCGACCACACGCCGTCGTAGCCGCTCTCCTCGGCCCTGACCGCCTGTGCCGCGATGCCCGTCGGGTCGAACCCGATCCCGCCGTCGATCTTCATGGACGAAACTCTCCTTACTGTTCCTCGCCCCGGAGGAAGCGCTCGAGCTCGGCGGCGATCTCGTCGCCCGAGGGCACCGCGTCGACCCCCATGGCGTTGCCCTCCGAGGCGTCGATGTTCTCCTCGAGCTTGCGCACCATGGCCTGGTGCTCGGCGTTGTCGGCGATCAGCTGGTCCACCTGCCGCCGCGAGCTGTCGCCCGCCCGGCGCAGCGCGGACGAGTCCAACGACAGGGACCCCACTGCGGCCAACCCCTCGATGAGCGCGGCACTGGCTTCGGGGAACGGCATGCCGGCCACGTAGTGGGGCACCCGGGCCCACAGACTGACGGCGGGGGTCCCGTTGGCCCCGAAGGCCATCTCGAGCGCGGCCAGGACGCCGGCGGGCACCTCGAGCTCGCCCTGCACGATCCCGACCTGCTCGATGAGATCCGCCGAGCCCGAGGGCGCCGTGGCCGCCAGCTTGACCGGGCGGGTGTGGGGCGCCGGCGCCGGGAAGGCACCCAGGCCGACCACCATGCGCACGTGCCACGAGCGGGCCAGCCCGACCACGGCGTCGGTGAAGGCGCGCCAGTGGAAGTCGGGCTCGGGGCCGACGAGGAAGAGCATGTCCCGCCCCGACTCGTCCGTGCCATGCCGCACGGCGGTGCGGGGCCAGGTGAGGTCGGTCGTGATGCCGTTGACGATCCGGGCCACGGGGCGCCGGGCCCGCTGGTCGAGGAAGTGCTCGCCGTTGAAGGTGACGACGGCCTCGGTGTGCCCCTGGCCGAGCAGGGTCGCGATGGCCGTGGTGGCGCCCAGGCCGGCGTCGACCCAGCCCTCGAGCGCGACGACCAGGATCGGCTCGAGCAGGGCGGGTTCCTGATGGACTTCGAAGATCTCGGTCAGCCCACTGCCCTCGGGGCTCACGGGACGGTCTCCAAGGCCCCGGCTGCCATCTCGAAGAGGCGGCCGATCTGTAGAGGGAACCCCTCGACGCTGCCCTGGTCACCTGCACCGGCGCCCGCGACGTAGCGGGCGTAGACCCCCTGCAAGATGCAGCCGAGCTTCCAGTACCCGAAGGCCATGTAGTAGCCGACCCCCGAGATGTCGAGGTCCGACACCGAGCCGTAGCGCTCCATGATCTGGGCCCGGGTGGAGAAGCCGGGAGCCGTGGTCGGCGACAGCCCGAGCACGGCCGTGGAGTCGGTCGGGTCGGCCCAATAGACCATCAGCAAGCCGAGGTCGGCCAAGGGGTCCCCGAGAGTGCAGATCTCCCAGTCGAGGATGGCCCGGACGCTCCCGTCGTCGGCGAGCACCACGTTGTCCATCCGGTAGTCCCCGTGCACCACGGACGTCCGCTGCTGCTTGGGGATGCGGCGGGCCAGGTCGTCACTCACCTGCTCGACGAGCGCGCCGTGGTCGACGCCTTCGACCTGCATCTGGTCGTACTGGCCGCGCCAGCGCTTGAGCTGGCGCTCGATGTACCCGTCGTGCCGCCCGAGGTCCCCCAGACCGACCGCATCCGGATCGACGTCGTGCAACGCCGCCAGCGTGTCGGCCATGTGGTCGCCGACGGCGCGCCGGGTCGCCACATCGAACGCGGCCTCGGCCTCGGGCGCGCTGCGCAGGATGTGGCCCTCGACGAACTCCATCACGTAGAAGGGCCGCTCGTTGACCGCCTCGTCGGTGCAGAGGCCGACGGTGACCGGAACGGGGATTCCTGCCGGCCCCAGCGCGTGCATCAACCGGTACTCGCGGGACATGTCGTGTGCGGTGGGGAGCACGTGGTGCAGCGGTGGGCGGCGCAGGGCCCACGCGCGTCCCGCGGCGTCCTCGACCCGGTAGGTGAGGTTGGAGCGGCCGCCGGCGATGAGGGTGAAGCTGAGCGGCGTGCTGATCTCGGGAAGGTGCGCCACCATCCATGCGGTGACCTCCGCCTCGTGAATGCCCTCGGGCGCCTGCGACACGCGAACGACGCTAATCGGTGCCGTGTGACCCGGTCAGACGACCCCGCACCCGGCGACCGCTGAGACCCCGCGCTTCTGGGGCCGCTCCGAGTCGGCGCTTCTGGGGGGGGTTCCACCAACCCCAGCCCACGTGAGACGTCGTTCCGGCCGGGAACTGCCATTAGCGTCGTGCCCGATGGACGTCACAGACCAGACCTTCCAGGCCGACGTGGTGGACCGCAGCGCGACGGTGCCCGTGATCGTGGACCTCTGGGCCGAGTGGTGCGGGCCCTGCAAGACGCTCGGGCCCATGCTCGAGAAGGCGGTGGCCGAGACCGGGGGAGCGGTGGAGCTGGCCAAGGTCAACGTCGACGACAACCCAGCGGTGGCGCAGGCCTTCAAGGTGCAGTCCATCCCCGCCGTCTTCGCCATCAGCGGTGGCCAGGTGGTCGACCAGTTCATCGGCGCGTTGCCCGAGGCGCAGATCACCGCGTTCGTCCAGCGCCTGGCGCCCGCGCCGAGCGAGGCGGACACCCTGGCCGCCGCCGGTGACGAGGCCTCCCTGCGCCAGGCCCTCGAGCTCGAGCCGGATCACGCCGCCGCCACCGAGGGTCTCGCCCGCATCCTGATCGACCGTGGTGAGGGCGCCGAGGCGCTGGCTCTGTTGCAGCGGCTGCCCGAGACCGAGGCCAGCCGGGTGCTGGCCGCCGAGGCCCGTCTCCTCGAAGCGGGGGTCGACGTCTCGGGCGCGGCGCCCGAGGAGATCGAGGGCAAGCTGAACGAGCTGCTCGAGCGGGTGCGCGACGACGACACCGCCCGCCAGGAGTTCGTGGACCTGCTCGAGGCGATGGGTGCCGACGACCCCCGCACCAAGGAGTACCGGCGAGCGTTGACCGCGCGCCTGTACTGATGGCCGCGCCGGCCACCGGGACCCCGACGACCGACCCCACGACCGAGACGATCACGCCGCTCGCCCCCCTCCTCGATCTGGGCGGCCGGCGCTACGACCTGACCCACCGCGCGCTGGTGATGGGGATCCTCAACCGCACCCCCGACTCGTTCTACGACAACGGCGCGACGTTCGAGCTCGACAAGCTCTACCGGCGGGCCGAGGAGCTGGTCGCCGACGGGGCCGACATCCTCGACATCGGCGGGGTCAAGGCGGGGCCCGGTCCCGAGGTGACCGAGCTCGAGGAGGTCGACCGGGTCGTGCCGGTGGTCGCCGGCCTGGTGGCGCGCTTCGACACGCCCGTCTCGGTCGACACCTGGCGCGCCTCGGTGGCGCGCGCCTCGTACGCCGAGGGCGCCGTGATGGGCAACGACATCAGCGGCCTGGCCGATCCGGACTATGCGCCCGCCGCCGCGGCGCACGACGCCGCCGTGGTCATCACGCACATCCGCCTCGCTCCCCGCGTGGCCGATCCCGAACCGCACTACGACGACCTCGTGGCCGAGGTGGCCCGTTTCCTCGGCCGAGCGCGCCAACGGCGCGCGGGCGGCCGGCCTCCCGGCCGAGCGGATCGTGCTCGATGCCGGCCTCGACCTCGGCAAGACGGCCGAGCAGTCGCTGACCCTCCTGCGGGCGTCGTCGACCCTGGCCGCACTGGGCTACCCGCTCTTGCTCTCGGCGTCGAACAAGACGTTCCTCGGCAAGATCCTTGATCTGGAGCTCACCGAGCGGCGTGAGGCTTCCATCGCCGCGGCGGCCCTCGGTATCACCTGGGGCTGCCGCATCGTGCGCGTGCACGACGTCAAGGGCACCTGCCGGGCCCGCGACGTCCTCGCCGCCATCAGCGAGGCCGAGTGAGCGCGGCGGCAGCGTCCTCCGTCTATCTGGTCAAGGGGGACGACGCCGCGCTGGTGGCGCAGGAGGTGCGCGGGCTCCTCGATCAGGTGGTGGGCGACGACGACCACGCGCTCATCGTGGAGGAGATCGGCGGCGCCGCCGGCGACGAGCTCAATGTCGGCGCCGTGGTGGACGCCTGCCTGACCCCGCCCTTCCTGGTCGACCGGCGCGTGGTGGTGGTGCGCGAGGCGGGGCGGCTGCTGACGGCCGACGCGCCACGACTGGTCGAGGTGGTGCAGGACCCCCTCCCGACGACGGTGCTGGTGCTCGTCGGCGGCGGAGGCACCGTTCCGGCGCCGCTGGTCAAGGCGATCAGCGCCGCTGGCCAGATCATCGACGTCACGACGGGCAAGGCGGGTGAGCGTAAGGCGTGGTTGCACGACCATCTGCGGGCGGCGCCGGTGAAGCTCGAGCCGCGGGCGGCCGATCTGTTGGCGAGTCACGTCGGCGAGGACCTCGGCCGTGTTGAGGGTCTCCTCGAGCGCGCTGAGCGCCGCCTACGGCGAAGGCGCCCGCATCACTGCCGACGAACTGGCGCCCTACCTCGGCGAGGCGGGCAACGTCCCCCGCTACGAGCTGACCGACGCCATCGACAAAGGCGACCCGGAACGGGCCCTGGTGGTGCTGCGCCGCATGCTCGAGGCGGGTGGCCTGGCCCCGGTGCAGGTGCTGGCCACGCTGCACGGCCACTTCTCCAACATGCTGGCGCTCGACGGTGACGACGTCAGCAACGACCGGGACGCCGCGGCCGTGCTGGGCACCGCTCCTTTCGTGGCCAAGAAGGCGCTGGAGCAGTCGCGGCGACTCGGCAGTTCGAGGATCGCCGAGGCCATCAACCTCATCGCGGCGGCCGACCTGGACGTGCGCGGGGCGAGTGGCATGGACGCCGAGGTCGTGGTCGAGATCCTGGTGGCCCGGTTGGCCCGCCAGACCCGCCCGGCCCGGACGTCGCGGCCCGCGGGCCGGCGCCCGCCGCTAACGCGTCAGGCGAGCGGCGTCGAGAACCACCACCGGTGGTTCTCGGGGTCCCTGGCGCCGTACTCGCGCAGGCCGTAGTCCTGGTCCGCCGGCTCGTAGTCGATCTGGGCGCCGGCCGCCTTGGCCCGGGCGAAGTGCGCGTCGACGTCCGGCACGATGACCACGAGGCCCCCGTGCGCCATCGCCACCTCGCGGGGGGAGGCCATCTGGTGCTCGGCAGTCACCTGGTGCAGCCAGATGGCCGCGTCACCGTTGCGCACCTCGGCGTGGACGACCGTGCCGTCGTCGAGGCGGTGCAACCCACCCGAGGTGAGGCCGAACGCCTCCACCAGGAAGTCGTGCGCGGCCTCGATGTCCTCGTAGACGAGCACGGGGACGACGGCGGTCCTGGTAGTGGTGTCGTTGGTGGTGGTCTCGTTGGTGATGGTCATGCCTCCACTATGCGGACGGTCGGGTCTCGGTGTCTTGTACAAACCTGACCTCGGGAACGAGGGCGGACTCGGCGGCAAAGGCGCCCGGCGTCATGCCGGCCAACGCCAAGAAGTCGCGCGTCAGGTGGGACTGGTCGTAATACCCGGCCATCATCGCCACGTCGGCGAGGCTCCGGCCGGCGGGCCGCGCCGAGAGGAGCGAGCTGGCGTGCTCGAAGCGCAGAATTCGGGCGTACGCCTTGGGGGAGACGCCCAGCTGGCGGCGGAAGCGCTCGGTGACGTGGCGCCTGCTCCAACCCGTCTCGTCCATGAGCGGCTCTACGCGCTCGCGCCCGTTCGTGGCCAGCAAGTGCCGCCTGAGCCACGCCACCTCGGGAGCGAGAACGGGGACACCGTCGCTCGGGGCGAGAATCTCGTCGAGAAGGCGCAGCCGCTGTTCCCACGACGGCGTCTCGGCCAGCCGGTCCACCAGGTGCGGACCCCTTGCGCCGAGGGCTTCGTCGAGCGGCAACACGGCGTCGTTGAGCTCCTCGACCGCACCGAACAACGCCATCGCACCAGCCGGGGTCAGCTCGACTTGCACTCCGAGTTGGTGCCCTCCGACTCCCGTCACGCTCGAGCGCGACTGGTTCCCCACCACGAACGCTCCGAGGTTGCGTGTCGGGCTCCCGACCTCGCCTTCGAAGACGTCCATCGTGTCGCCGAAGCCGAGGATCAGGGCCACCCCGTGGCGTGCCATCTCCCTCCGGAGAAAGCCCCGCTCCAGCCATTCTTCGTACCCGACGTAGTGGAGGACGACCGGCGCGCTCCCGGCCCTTCCGGCGCGCTGTGCCATCTCGTGTGCGCCCCGCTCGGACACCCGGCGTGAGAGGACGAGTCCGTCCGTCACCGCTCCAGCATCGCACGGCCGGGCGCCGCGCGCACCCGGGTGCTGGACTGGTCCCATGCTCGAGACACCGGATGAACTCTGCCGGCTGCAGGATCTCCTCGACACCTCCATGGAGACGGCCGGACCGCACTTGCGCAGCATCATCAGCGAGGGGCGGCGGCTCGGTGCGGGGGAGCTGACGGGGCGGCTCGGGGGGATGCGCCTACTCGTGCTGGCTACCGTGACCGCCGATGGGCGACCACTGGCCGGACCGGTGGACGGCTACTTCCTGCACGGCACGTTCTGGTTCAGCTCGGGCCGCGACGCCGTCCGCATGCACCACCTGGCGGTCCGGCCGGCCTGCAGCGCCACACACCTGCCGGGTGACGAGCTCGCCGTGACCGTGCACGGGAGGGCTGAGGTATTCCGCCTCGACGACCCCGCCTTCGGTGAGTTCCGTCAGGCCATGCTCGACGAGTACCTGCCCAAGCAGGGGCCGTCGTTCGAGGAGTGGCTCGACAACGCCGACTCGCTCGGGGTCCGGATCGTGCCGGAGAAGATGTTCACCTTCCACCTGGCCGGATAGCGCGCACAGCAGGCGCGCCGGGCGACGCGGGAAGAAAAGAGCGCCCGCCGCTACTCGGCGGCTGCCGCCTCGATGGCGGCGACCCGCCGCACCAGGCGCGACTTGTGGTTCGCCGCCGTGTTCTTGTGGATGACGCCGCGGGCAGCCGCCTTGTCGATGCGCTTCACAGCCAGGCGAAGCGCGTCGACGCTGTCCTCGGCACCGCTCTCGGCCGCCGTCACGGCCGACTTCGAGCGCGTGCGCAGCTCGGCCCGCACCGACTTGTTGCGCAGCCGGCGCTTCTCGTTCTGGCGGTTCCGCTTGATCTGGCTCTTGATGTTGGCCACGTGTCGTTCCTCGGTCTTCTTCGAAAGGGGCGGCGGTGGGCCGAGGCCTCACCGGTGCGGACGACAACTGTAGCAGGTGGCGGGCCCATTTCGGCCGGCGCGGTGGGACGGGGCCACTCCCAAGTTCCCTGGCCAGGCGACCGGGGGCGCCCACCTGGGCCGGTACGATCGACGGACCGTGCCGCCTTCCGCAACCGCTCCCGAACCCGTTGCGATCGAGCGCATCCGCAACTTCTCCATCATCAGCCACGTCGACCACGGCAAGTCCACGCTGTCCGACCGCATCCTCGAGATCACCGGCGCCGTCGACCCCCGGCTGATGCGGGAGCAGTACCTCGACTCCATGGACATCGAGCGGGAGCGGGGGATCACCATCAAGGCCCAGAACGTCCGGGTCCAGTACGCCGGCCACATCCTCCACCTGATCGACACCCCGGGCCACGTCGACTTCGGCTACGAGGTCTCCCGCTCCCTGGCGGCGTGTGAGGGGGCCGTGCTCCTGGTCGACGCGTCGCAGGGGATCCAGGCCCAGACGCTGGCGAACTGCTACCAGGCCATCGAGAACAACCTCGAGATCGTGCCCGTCCTCAACAAGATCGACCTGCCGGCGGCGGACCCGGAGCGTTGCGCGCTCGAGATCGAGCACGTGCTCGGGCTGCCCGCCGAGACGATCCTCCGCATCTCGGCAAAGACGGGGGAGGGGGTGCACGAGCTGCTCGACGCGGTGATCGCCCGCGTGCCCGCAACCCAGGGGGGACGCCGCCGCACCGTTGCGCGCCCTGATCTTCGACTCCTCCTACGACCAGTACCGGGGCGTCGTCAGCTCCATCCGCATCGTCGACGGTTCGCTCCCGAGTGGGTCGCGGCTGCGCTTCATGCAGGCCAACGCGGTGCACGACATCGAGGAGGTCGGCGTGCGCACCCCCGTGGCCGTCCCCGTGGACGGGTTGGGCCCGGGCGAGGTGGGCTACCTCATCGCGGGGATCAAGGACGTGGGTGAGGCCCGCTCGGGTGAGACGGTCACCACCGCGCAGCACGGCGCCACCCACGCGCTGGCCGGCTACCGCGATCCCAAGCCCATGGTGTTCTGCGGCCTCTATCCGGTCGACGGCGACGAGCTGCCTGACCTGCGTGACGCCCTCGACCGGCTCAAGCTCAACGACGCCAGCTTCACTTTCGAGCCGGAGTCCTCCCACGCGCTGGGGATCGGCTTCCGCTGTGGCTTCCTGGGCCTGCTGCACATGGAGATCGTGCGGGAGCGGCTGGAACGTGAGTTCAACCTCTCCCTCATCGCCACCGCGCCGAGTGTGGAGTACCGGGCCTTCCTCACCGACGGGACGGAGCTCGACGTCGACAACCCGACCGAGCTCCCTGACGCCAGCCGCATCGACCACATCGACGAGCCGATGCTGTCGGCCACCATCATCACGCCGACCGAGTACACGGGCACGGTCATGGAGCTCTGCCAGACCCGGCGGGGCGACATGACCCGCATGGAGTACCTCTCGCCTGAGCGCGTCGAGCTCGTCTACACGCTGCCCCTGGCCGAGGTCGTGATCGACTTCTTCGACCAGCTGAAGAGCCGTACCAAGGGGTACGCCAGCTTGGACTACGAGCCCGAGGACTACGCCACCGGCAACCTGGTGCGGGTCGACATCCTGATCAACCACGCGCCCTGTCGACGCCTTCTCGACCATCGTGCACCGGAACACGGCCGACCTCTACGGGCGCAAGATGGCCGAGAAGCTGCGCGAGCTGATCCCACGCCAGCTCTTCGACGTCCCGATCCAGGCGGCCATCGGCGGGCGCATCGTGGCCCGGGAGACGGTCAAGGCCAAGCGCAAGGATGTCCTGGCCAAGTGCTACGGCGGTGACATCACCCGCAAGCGCAAGCTGCTCGAGAAGCAGAAAGAGGGCAAGAAGAAGATGAAGAACATCGGGCGGGTCGAAGTGCCCCAGGAGGCCTTCATCTCCGCGTTGCGCCTGGGTGACGACTGAAACCCGCCGGCTCCATGGCGGTCCTGTGGCTTGCGGGCCCTGACTGGCGCCCACGGCTGCCGCCCTGGCACTCGGTAGACTTGAGTGCCAGGTACGCCATGACACCGCCCACTGACTCCACCCCCCTCACCGACGTTGCCGGAGGACGAGCGCGCCCTCAACGCCCGCCGGGCCGCCATCCTCGAGGCCGTGGTCACCGAGTACATCGGGACCGCCGAGCCGGTCG
Source organism: uncultured Acidimicrobiaceae bacterium (assembly GCA_963745175.1). GTDB lineage: Bacteria > Actinomycetota > Acidimicrobiia > Acidimicrobiales > RAAP-2 > Bog-473. The sequence continues at coordinate 165,420 of CAVUWK010000005.1, read as the reverse complement.
GCTCCTCGCACGTGGCCAGCGCACCCGGGCGTGCAGGTGTCCTCGGCCACCGTCCGCTCGGAGATGGTGGCGCTCGAGCGCGAGGGCTACCTCGTCCAGCCCCACACGAGTGCCGGCCGCATCCCGACCGACAAGGGCTACCGCTTCTTCGTCGACCACCTGACCGGGCCCGGCGTGCTCGGCCCCGTCCAGCGCCGCCAGGTGACCCAGTTCTTCGAGCAGGTCCACGGCGAGATGGAGACCGTGCTCGAGCGGGCCTCGGGCCTGCTCTCCGAGCTGACCTCCTACGCCGCCGTGGTCGTGGGCCCCTCGCACGACACGGCCACCATCCGCTCCATCCAGCTCGTCGGCCTGTCGCCCCTGCACGCGCTGCTTGTCGTGGTGCTCTCCGACGGCGCCGTCGAGAAGCGGACCATCGACCTCGAGGCCGAGACGACAGATGAGATGCTGGCCCGAGCCGGCACGTTGCTCTCCTCCTTCCTGGTCGGGCGCACGCTCACCCAACCCTGGGCCGTCCCCTCGAGCGGATCCGTGGGGCTCGACCAGCTCGTCGCCGCTGCGCACATGGCCTTCGACTCCCTCGAGGGTGGCATGGAGACCGACCAGGTCTTCGTGGGCGGGCCGGCCCGCCTGGCCGAGTCGTTCGACGCCGTGGAGACGGTGCGCTCGGTTCTCGCCATCCTCGAGCAGCAGCTGGTCGTCGTCACCCTTCTGCGCGACGTCCTCGACCGCGGGCTCTCCGTCGCCATCGGCACCGAGCACGGCTTCGAGCCCCTGTCGTCCTGTGCCGTGGTCGTGGCGCCGGTCTCCATCGACGGGCAGGACCTCGGCGCGGTCGGACTCCTCGGTCCGACGCGGATGGACTACCCGCGGGCCATGGCCGCGGCCCACGTGGTGGGCGAGCGGCTCGGACAGCGCATGAGTGGGGGGCCCGATGGCCGTCACTGACGGGCTGGGTGACCTCTACGCGTTGCTCGGGGTCAGCCCCGAGGCCAGCGACGACGAGATCAAGCGGGCATACCGCGCCCGCGCCCGCGAACTGCACCCCGACACCAACCACGGCGACGCCGGCAGCCGAAGCGCGGTTCAAGGAGGTGACCGTCGCCTACGAGGTCCTGCGCGATCCCGAGCGGCGGGCCCGCTACGACCGTTTCGGCCCCGAGGGTGTCTTCGGCTCGCAGGCGAACGGCGCGGGCGGCTTCGGCTTCGAGGGTGGTCTGGGCGACATCTTCGAGGCGTTCTTCGGCCAGATGGGCGGGGCCGGTCCCCGGCGGCGCGGCCCCCAGGTCGGTGCCGACGCCGAAGTTCGGCTCGGGCTCGAGTTCGCCGAAGCCGTGTTCGGCAGCCGCCAGGAGATCTCAGTCCGCCTCCCGACGATGTGCGCCACCTGCGAGGGCCGGGGCACGGCACCCGGCACCGAGCCGGTCACCTGCACCGATTGCCAGGGCTCCGGCGAGTTGCGCCGGGTGCGTCAATCGTTGCTCGGTCAGGTCGTGACGAGCGTGGCCTGTTCGCGCTGCAGCGGGACCGGCGAGATGATCCCGAACCCGTGCGCCGACTGCCGCGGCGAGGGGCGCCGCATGCAGGAGAACACGTTCACCGTCGAGGTGCCCGCGGGCGTGGAGGAAGGGTCCACGTTGCGCCTGGCCGAGCGCGGCGCGGCCGGTCAACGGGGTGGGCCGAGCGGCTCGCTCTTCGTGCATCTGGCGGTCAACCCCGACCCGCGCTTCGAGCGCCAGGGCGACAACCTCCACACCACCTTGACCATCAGCATCGCCCAGGCGGCCCTCGGCACCGAGACGGACGTCGACACCCTCGACGGTCCGCAGCACCTCACCATCGGCCCGGGCACCCAGCACGGGCACATCGAGCGCATCCGCAGCCTCGGCGTGCCGCACCTGCGCGGCCGCGGCCGGGGTGACTTCTACGTGCACGTCCTGGTGGCGACCCCGACCGATCTCACCCCGGAGCAGGACGAGCTCCTGCGCCAGCTCGCGACGTCACGCGGCGAGGCGGTCTCCGCCCCGGGTGCCGGGGGCGGTGAGGGCGTGTTCTCGCGCCTGCGCTCTGCCTTTGGCTAGCGCCGGCCCCACCTATGCGGCGGTCGCCATGAGGGCGGCCGCGGCCGCCCAGGTCTTCGTCGACGACCCCGGCCGACCCATCCTCTCCGACGAGGACACACACCACCTGGGTCGGGTGTTGCGCCTGCGCGATGGCGAGGAGGTCATCGCCGCCGACGGGCAGGGCCACTGGGCGCGCACCACGTGGCGAGCAGGGTCAGCCCTCGAACCGCTCACGGCCGGCACCGGTATCGGCGGGGATGGGGCCGTGCAGTCCGAGCCGCGCACCGAGCCGGCGCTCACGGTCGCCTTCGCGCCGGTCAAGGGGGAGCGGCCCGAATGGGTCGTCCAGAAGCTGACCGAGCTGGGCATCGACCGCATCGTGCCGCTGCGCACCGAGCGCAGCGTCGTCCGCTGGTCCGCCACGCGTGGGCAGGCGGCGGTCGAGAAGTTGCGCAGGGTGGCGCGCGAGGCGGCGGCCCAGTCCCGCCGCGTCTGGCTGCCCGACGTCTGCGACACGCTGCCCTTCGCCGACCTGGCGGCGTTGGGCGGGCCGGGCGAGGTCGTCCTGGCCCAACTGAGCGGCGACCGGCCCACCCCGGCCCAGCGCGTGGTGGCCGTCGGGCCCGAGGGTGGATGGAGCACCGAGGAGCTGGCGTCGGGGCTGCCCACGGTGGGTTTCGGGCTGAGCGTGTTGCGGGCCGAGACGGCCGCCGTGACCGCGGGGGCCCTCTTGGCCTCCCTGCGGACGGGCACCGTGGTGGCGGCCGATCGGTGACCTGCGTGAACGGTCCCCATGGTCACCGGCGGGACCCGGGGACCGGTAAGTTCGGAGCAGTGATCAGGCTGGCGCAGAGGCACGGCGACCCCGAGGCATGACGGACGCCACCGACTGCCTCTTCTGCAAGATCGTGGCGGGTGAGGTGCCGTCCGAGACGGTGCACGAGACACCGACGACGCTGGCCTTCAAGGACATCCACCCGGCTGCTCCGCTCCACGTGCTCGTCGTGCCACGTCGCCACATCGACGACGCCTCGACGGTCACCGCCGAAGACGGGCCGATCCTGGCCGACATGCTCATGGCCGCCCGGGCCGTGGCGGACGCCGCCGGCCTGGCCACACCGGAGCGGGGCTACCGCCTCATCTTCAACATCGGGCCCGATGCCATGAACTCGGTCCCGCATCTCCACCTCCACGTTCTGGGGGGCGAACCACTGAAGGGGCACCTTGCCATCACATGACCGCACCATGACCACGACCTTGCGCGCCGAGTGCTTCGTACCCGGCAACCACCTGATGGCCGGGCTTCTCGGGACCCGCGACGAGCACCTCCGCCAGATTGAGCAGGCCTTCCCCGACAACCAGATCGTTGTGCAGGGCGACCGCATCTCGGTGGAGGGTCCCGACGCCGAATTGGTGGTGCGGCTCTTCGAGGAGTTGATCCTCATGGTGCAGGCCGGCCGGAACCTCGACCTCTCGACGGTGGCCCGTGCCATCGACATGGTGCGCGACGACATCCGGCCGAGCGACGTCCTGCGTTCCGAAGTGGTCCGGGCCGCCGGTGGTAAGACGGTGCGGCCCAACACGGCCGGGCAGAAGCGCTACGTCGACGCCATCTCCCAGAGCATCATCACGTTCGGGATCGGGCCGGCGGGGACGGGGAAGTCCTACCTGGCGGTGGCCCAGGCGGTGCACGCCCTGCAGTCGCGCCAGGTCACGCGCATCATCTTGACCCGGCCCGCCGTCGAGGCGGGCGAGCGTCTCGGCTTCCTGCCCGGCGACCTGATGGCCAAGGTCGACCCCTATCTCCGCCCGCTCTACGACGCGCTCTACGACTTGCTCGAGCCCGAGGGCGCGCAGCGTCTGCTCGACCGTGGCACCATCGAGGTCGCACCCCTGGCCTTCATGCGGGGTCGGACGCTCAACAGTTCCTTCATCATCCTCGACGAGGCGCAGAACACGACCCCGGAGCAGATGAAGATGTTCCTGACCCGGATCGGGTTCGGCTCCAAGTGTGTGGTCACCGGCGACGTCACCCAGATCGACGTGCCGGGAGGTCGTTCGGGACTGGTCGGCCTGGAGCCGGTGCTAGGCGGGATCGACGACATCACGTTCGTCCACTTGAGCCGCCGTGACGTCGTCCGCCACAAGATCGTGGCCGACATCGTCGACGCCTACGAGGTAGCGGAAGGGCGGGCGGGTTCCACCCAGTGACGATCGACGTCTTTGTTGCTGACGAGCAACAGGTTCATCAGATGGACGTGACTCGGTGGGCGGGGCTGGCGCGACAGGTGCTCGAGGCACGCGGCGTGAAGAGTGAGACCGAGGTCTCCATCCTCTTCGTCGACGAGGAGGCCATGGCCGCACTCAACGAGCAGTTCCTCGGCAAGACAGGCCCCACCGACGTGCTGTCGTTCCCCATCGAGGATGAGCCGGGGCCCACGGGCCGCTCACCGGACTTCGGCGGCAGCGGTCCGGGCACCTCGGCCGAGCAGGGCGCGCTCACCCTCCTGGGTGACGTCGTGATCTGCCCCATGGTGGCGGCACGAAACGCGGTGGAGCACGAGGTGTCCTTCGAAGACGAGGTGGCGCTGCTCGTCGTCCATGGCCTCTTGCACCTGCTCGGCATGGACCACGAGAACGAGGCTGAGGCAGAGCGGATGGAGGCCCTGGAGCAGCAGCTGCTGCGGCGCTTCCACCGGGTCAGCCGCGAGGCCTGAGCGTGCCCACACTGCTGGCGGCATCGGGGTTCCACGTCGAGGACGGCATCCTCATCGTCATCATTGCGCTCTTGCTGGCGGGATCGGGTGTCTTGGCCATGGCCGAGACCAGCCTCGTGCGGATGAACCGGATCAAGGCCAAGTCGCTGGTGGACGAGAAGAAGCGCGGGGCCCGCCAGCTGGCCCGGCTCGTCGAGAACCCGGCCAATTTCCTCAACCCCATCCTGCTCCTGGTGCTGATCTGCCAGCTGATCTCCGCCACGCTGGTCGGCATCGTCGCCGAGCACGTCTTCGGCGGCTTGGGCGTGCTTTTCGGCATCGTGTTCGAGATCGTGGTCATCTTCGTGTTCTTCGAGGCGGTGCCGAAGAACTGGGCGGTGCAGCACCCCGACCGTGCCGCCCTGCTGAGCGCGCCTTTCGTCAGCACCCTCATCCGCTTCCCGCCCGTCCGCTGGCTCTCGGCGGTCCTCATCGGCCTGGCCAACCGGATCATCGGCGCCGGCGGCGACGACGGGGAGGGCCTGCCGCGCTCGTACATCACCGACTCCGAGCTGAAGGCCATGGCCGACGTGGCGCACGAGGAGAACGTGATCGAGCACGACGAGCGGACGTTCATCCACTCCATCATCGACTTCGGCGACACGGTCACGCGTGAGGTGATGACACCCCGGCCCGACATGGTCACGGTGGAGGCCGACGTCACCGTCCGCGACGCGCTGGAGGCCGCGCTGGGCGCCGGCTACAGCCGGATACCGGTCGAGGCGCACGGGATCGACGACATCATCGGTATCGCCTACGCCAAGGACCTCGTGCGGGCCGAGCGGGTGGGCAAGGCCGGGCAGGCCGTGCGCGACAGCATGCGGCCGGCCAAATTCATCCCCGAGTCCAAGGAGGTCTCGGACCTCTTGCGCGAGATGCAGGAGGAGAAGTTCCACATGGCGATCGTCGTCGACGAGTACGGCGGAACGGCGGGGTTGGTCACACTCGAGGACCTGCTCGAGGAGCTCGTGGGCGACATCGTCGACGAGTTCGACGTTGAGGAGCCGACCGTCGAGCGCCGCGAGGACGGTTCGGTCCTGGTGAGCGCGCTCTACTCGGTGGACGATGCCGACGAGCTGTTGGGGGCGGAGCTCCCGCAAGGGCCGTGGGACACCGTCGGCGGGCTCATGTTGGACCTGGCCGGTCGGGTCCCGGACCCCGGCGACTCGGTCGAAGTGGACGGCTTCCGCCTGACGGCTGTCGACGTGCGCGGGCGGCGCATCGGCCGCGTCCGGATCGAGCCCACCGGTGGGCCGACCGACGCCGAAGGCGACGGCGACGGCGACGGCGACAGCGACGGCGCGGGCAACGCTGCGCACAACGGGCGCTGACGCCGGTGCGGTCGGGCTTCGTGGCCGTCGTCGGTCGCCCCAATGTCGGAAAGTCGACCCTGGTGAACGCCATGGTGGGGACGAAGGTGGCGATCACGTCGTCGAAGCCGAACACCACTCGGCACCGGATCCTCGGCGTCCTGCACGACCCTGAGGCCGACGCCCAGGTGGTCTTCGTCGACACGCCGGGCATCCACCGGCCCCGCAGCACGCTGGGCTCGCGGTTGAACGAGACGGCCACCGACGCGCTCAACGACGTCGACGTGATCATGGTGATCGTGGACGGCACTGCGGCAATCGGTCCGGGGGACCGCACGGTGCTCGAGCGTTCGGTGCGTCAGGTCCAGCAGGTCACGGCGGCCGCAGCCAGGTCCCGCCACGCCGAGAACGAAGTCCCCGACGAGGACTCGGACGACGACGAGATCGATCCACCGCCGGGCCTCATCGTCGTCGTCAACAAGGTCGACAAAGCCAACAACGCCCAGGTGATGGAGCGCCTCACGCAGGCCAAGGCGGCTGTCGACGCGCTCACCGCACCGATCGAGTTGGCCGACGTCGAGTACTTCCCGGTGTCGGCTCGAAGCGGGAAGGGCGTGGATGGATTGACCGCCCACCTGATCGACCGGCTGCCCGAAGGTCCGCCCTTCTTCCCGCCCGACGTCCTCACCGATACGCCCGAGGCGCTCTGGGTGGCCGAGCTGGTGCGGGAGCAACTGCTGGCCAAGACCCGGGACGAGCTGCCGCACGCGATCACCTGTCGGGTGACCGAGTGGGAGTGGCCGCACATCCGCGTCGAGATCATCGTCGAGCGCGATTCGCAGAAGGCCATCGTCATCGGCAAGGGCGGCGAGGTCCTCAAGGCCGTCGGCATTGCCGTGAACCAGGAGTTGCCGGAGGGCACCTACCTGGACCTCCACGTCAAGGTCGAGCGTCACTGGCAGAACCGCGACGAGATGCTCAACCGCCTCGGCTACTGACCCGTCCGGCGTTCCGAACGAACCCCGGCAGGCGGCGGCAGGGAGCGGCGCGCCGACCCCTTGAGACCGCCATTTTCTCAACTATCAACCGGATCGTTTAGAGTCTGGAAAATGTCCCCACTGTCCTCCCGGCCATCCTCCCGGCCGTCCTCCCGGCCGTCCTCCCGGCCGTCCTCCCGCCCATCCTCCCGATCCCGCAAGCAAACGTTCACCGTAGGCCGGCCTGATCCGCCAACGCTCGCTGACATCGCCGATCCCGAGACGATCGACCGCGTGTTCAAGGCGTTGGCGAACGAGGTTCGACGCGGCATCCTGGCGGCGTTCCATGACTACGGCGGGTTCCTGAGTTCTCACGACGTCGCGCGCCGGTTCGACATCCCGTGGCAGGGCGTCTCACGCCATCTGCGCATCCTGACCGACGCCGGGCTGCTGGAGTGCGACGTGCGTGCGAACGAGCGCGCCTATTCCCTGAACAAGAGCCAGTTGCGCCGCGTGGCTGGACGGTGGGTCATGCGGGTGGCCACTGAAGGAACCCGAAACAAAGCGGGCGAGTTGGTCTTCGACTTCGCCGAGTAGGAGAACCGGCGTGGCTACGCCGTCTCGTCCTCGAGCGCCCGCCGCAGGAACGACTCGACCTCGTGGATGTCCACTGACCGGCGCATCGGGGGCAGGGTCGCCAGCAGGACGCCGCGGTAGGAGGCGGTGGCGAGCCGTGGGTCGAGCACGGCGACCACGCCCCGGTCGTCTGCGTTGCGGATCAGCCGGCCCGAGCCCTGCGCCAGCAGCGTGGCCGCCCGCGGCAGGTCGACCAGCGAGAACGCGCGTCCACCCGCCCGGTCCCGGCGCGCCTGGAGGAGCGGGTCGTCGGGACGTGGGAAGGGGAGCTTGTCGATCGTCACGAGGGAGAGAGCCCGGCCCGGGATGTCCACGCCCTGCCAGAAGCCCATGGTGGCGAACAAGCAGGAGGTCTCGTCCGACGCGAACTCCTCGAGCAGCCGGCTCTTCGGGAGATCGCCCTGCAACAGCAGCGTGTACGGGAGCTCGGGTGCCAGCGCCGCCGCCGCCGCCTCGGTGGCCCGCTTGCTCGTGAAGAGCGCCAGGGTACGCCCGCCGGCCGCCTCCAGCAGCTGGGAGAGCTCCTCGTGGAGGGCCTCCTCCGCTCCGGCGGCACGGCGGTCGGGCAGGTGGCGCGCGACGTAGAGCAGCGCGTGGGAGCGGTAGTCGAAGGGGCTCCCGACGTTGAGCTCCTCCGAAGGGAAGGCCTCGAGCCCCACCCGCTCGACGATCCGAGGCGGGATGGTCGCGCTCGTCAGCACCGAGGTCACCTCGCCCCAGAGCATCGCCGAGAGCACGGGTCCGACGTCGATGGGGGAGAGGCGGAGCCTGACGTTGCGCCGCGTCCCGTCCACCCAGGCGATCTCGCCGTCGCGGCGCGTCTCGAAGCGGTGCAGGTCCTCCGCCAGGTGCACGGCGGCCTGCAGGGTGCGTGTCTTGCGGCTGGCGCGGTCGGGGTCGGGCGTGGACCCCCCGTCCTCGGCGAGGAAGGATCGCTGCGCCCCGCCACGCCGCAGCGCGTCGGTGACGCGCCGGCTGATCTCGGCGGCGCGGGCGAGCAGCTCCGCCAGCTCGCGATCGTCGACGGGCGGCCGGGCATCGTCGTGCAGGACGCGCGTCCCCACCCGGTCCCCCAGGAGTGCGCCGAGCTGGTCGCCCACCGACCCGAGGGAGTCGAGCAGGTCGGCGTCGCGCGCCTCGACGAGAGAGCGTGCGGACGTCACGAGCGAGCGGAAGCGGCCCGGCGTCACCTCGACCCCGAGGCTCGACGTCATGACCTCTTCGAGCTCGTGGGCCTCGTCGAAGATGACCACGTCGTGCTCGGGCAGCACCACACCGCCGCTGGCCAGGTGGGCCCCGTAGAGGTGGGTGTTCACGACCACGATGTCGGCCACGGACGCCCGCTCGCGGGCGGCCTCGGCGAAGCAGCGCCCACCCGACGGGCAGTTGTGCATGCCCGGGCACTCCCGTGGGCCGACGCTGACCATGTTCCAGGCCCGGTCGGACGGCTCGAAGCTCAGGTCGGCCCGGTCACCGCTCTGCGACGTCTGCGACCACGCCACCAGCTGGCGCACCTCCTCGACGATGCCCTCGGGCGCGGCGCCGCCACGCCCCGCCGGCTTCTCGGCCTACCGCTCCACCGGCTCCACCCGCTCGACCTGCTCCGGCTCGTCGGCCCGGCCGAGCCCCTGGTCGCCGAGCTCGGCCTGGATCCCACCCGAGCCCACCTCGGCCACCCGTTGGCGACAGACGTAGTTGCTGCGCCCCTTGAGCACGGCGAAGTCCAGTGGCGCCGGCAGCCCGAGACCTGCATCGACCAGTGGCAGGTCCTTCTCGGCCAGCTGGTCCTGCAGCGCCTTCGTCGCGGTGGCGACCACCACCTTCTTGCCGCTCAGCGCCGCCGGGACGAGGTAGGCGAGCGACTTGCCGGTCCCGGTCCCGGCCTGGACGACGAGGTGGGTCCCGGTGGCCATCGCCTCGGCGACGGCGCGGCACATCTCCTGTTGCTCGGGCCGGTGCTCGCCGCCGGACATCTGCGCCGTGATCTTGTCCAGCCCGTCCACGCCGTCGTCGCCGGCCTGGCGGGCGTCCGCTTCGGCCCCTCCGGAGGAGCCGAAGACATCGAGCTCGTCGAGCCCGTCGGGCTCGTCGAAGAACTCGTCGTCCTCGTCCGTCATCGGAGATGACGCTACTGCCGTGGTGTGACGCCGACCCCGGTCCAGGTCAAGCCGGCCCCCCGACCCCTAGGCGTGGTTGACGACCTCCACCACGACCTCCGACGAGTAGTCCTTGAAGGCCTGCTCGCCGAACCCGGTCCACATCTCGAGGGCGGGCGGCGGCATGTGCGCCATCATCGCGGCGCGCTGCTCGTCGGTCATGCGCTCCCGGATGAGGCCGAGGATCAGCCAGATCTTGTCGCCGTGGAAGTTGGCCATGCCGTGGCCCGGCAGGGCCCCCACTCCTCCATGGAGAGGTGCTCGGCCGCCAGGGGCAGCACCTTCTGCTCCTCCTCGTTGAGGTGCTCGACCAGGTGGCTGCACAGCGTCGTCCAACCGCTCCTGGGCCGCCTTCTGCGCCGCGGCGTCACCGCCGGGCCACGCCGCCAGCGAGCTCTTGGCCTCCTCCAGCAGCGCCAGCGCCTCCTGGTGCTGCTCGGCCATGTGGTCGATCAGCGCGTCGTCGCCGGCGCAGCGCTCGCGGAGGAGCGGGAAGACCAGCTTCTCCTCGCCGTCGTGGTGCGCCTCCAGGAAGGACAGGATGTTCTCGTAGTAGTTGGCGATCAGCGCCACCCGCTCCGCGTCGCCGGGTGCGATGCCCCCGACCAGCGTGGGGGCGGCGCCGAGGCTGTCCCGGAAGACGCCGTGCACCGCGAACATGTCGTCGGTGTTCGGGGCGTGGTGCAGCTGCTGGCTCGGACATGGTCTCCTCCTGTGGATCCTCCACCCGCACCGCCTGGCCGGGATCCCCATACTGAACACGAGATGGATGTGCCCCGCGCTGGGAATCCGGGAGGGGCAGGCCGCGGTAGGTTCATCCGGTGACCTCAACCGTCCGCGACCCGGGGGGTGTCCGGGGGCGGGACCAGGGCCCGGCACCAGGAGCAGGCCCGGCCGACGGCGCCGACTCCGAGACACCCGACCCGGTCCCGCCGGAGCTGGACCTCTCCCGCGTGCCCGTCCACGTCGCCTGCGTCATGGACGGCAACGGCCGCTGGGCCAGCGCCCGGGGCCTGCCCCGCACCGAGGGCCACGGCGCCGGCGAGACCGCCCTGCTCGATGTGGTGAACGGCGCCCTCGAGATCGGCATCAAGTGGATCACCCTCTACGCCTTCTCCACCGAGAACTGGCGGCGGCCGCCCGACGAGGTGCGCTACCTCATGAACTTCAACCAGTCGCTGCTCATGCGCCGGCGCGACGAGCTCAACGAGAAGGGCGTGCAGATCCGCTTCGCCGGCCGGCGCGACTGGCGGGTGCCCCGCCGGGTGCTCAAGCGCATGGACGAGTCGATCGAGCTCACGAAGCACAACCGGCGCATGGTGATGACGATGGCCTTCAACTACGGCGGCCGCGCCGAGATCGTCGACGCCGTGCGTGCCCTGGTCGCCGAGGGCACGCCCGGCCTCCAAGGTGGACGAGAAGGCCATCGCCCGCCACCTCTACTTCCCCGACATGCCCGACCCCGACCTCGTCATCCGGACGTCGGGCGAGACCCGGATCTCGAACTTCCTGCTGTGGGAGATCGCCTACAGCGAGCTGGTCTTCCCCGAGATCCTGTGGCCCGACATGCGCCGCCGCCACCTCTACGAGGCGGTCATCGACTACCAGCGCCGGGTGCGCCGCTTCGGGGCCGTCAACCCCTGACCCCGCGGTCGGGCCCGGCCAGGCCGGGCGACCCGACTCCGGGCGGCCAGCTGCGAGAATGGTGGCGCATGACCTTCAGCCGGATCGCCGTCGCGGCCGGGATCGCCCTGCTCACCGCCTTCGCCGTCGTGGTGGTCGCTGGCCGGGCAGGCCGGCGCCGGCGCGGCCGTCGTCGCCTTCATCGCCATCGCGGCGCTGGTGGGCGCCGGGAACGCCCTCTACGGCCGCAACTCGCACGGGGCGAAGGCCCTGGCCCGCACCCGGCCCGCCCAGGAGGCCCACGACCGGGCCGCCGACGTGGCCGCCGAGGCCCGCCGGGCCGTGGCCGAGGCCGAGCGCCGGGGCGAGCGCTACTGCCCGCTCGACCCCGCCCACCGCCAGCCGCCCGACACCCAACGCCCACGCCGACGCCGACGCACGTGAGCCTCTTCCGCGACAAGGGCGTCGTCCTGCGCACCTACCGCCTGGGCGAGGCCGACAAGATCATCGTCTTCCTGACCGAGCGCCACGGCAAGGTGCAGCGCCGTCGCCAAGGGCGTGCGCAAGACCACCTCGAAGTTCGGCGGCCGGCTCGAGCCGCTCACCCACGTCGACCTCCTCTTGTGGCAGGGGAGGAGCGACCTCGACATCGTGAACCAGGTCGAGGTGCTCCACGCGTTCCGGCCCATCCGCGAGGACCTCGACCGCATGCCCCGGGGCATCGCGCTCCTCGAGGTGAGCGACCAGATGGCCCAGGAGCGCCATCCCGACCCCCGCCTGTACTCGATGCTGGTGGGCGCCCTCGCCGCCCTGGCCGACACGCAGGCCGACCCGACGCTGCGTCGCGCCGTCGTTCTTCTTGAAGGCGCTCGTCCTCGAGGGCGCGGGCCCGGTCCTCGATGAGTGCGCCGCCTGCGGCGAGCCCGACGGCGCCGTGGAACTGGTGGCCTTCGACCTCGTCGCGGGGGGGACCCTGTGCCGGGCCCACCGCAGCGGCCGCCACATGAGCCCGGGCGCGCTGGTCCTGCTGCGCCGCATCCTCGGCGGCGACCTGGCCGCGGTGCTGGCGGGGCCGCCGCCCCCGGCCGCCGACGAGGTGGCCGAGCTGGCCACCGAGGCCATGGAGGCGCACCTCGACCGCCGCATCCGCTCGGTGCGCTCGACCGCCGGCCTTTGACCCCCTTCGGCGTCTACGTCCACGTCCCGTTCTGCCGGGAGCGCTGCGACTACTGCGCCTTCGCCACCTACACCGACCGCGACCACCTCATGGAGCGCTACGCCGACGCCTGCGTCCGCGAGCTGCGCCAGGCCTTCGGGGCAGGCCACCTCGCCCCCGCCACCTCCGTCTTCTTCGGAGGGGGCACCCCGTCCCGCCTCCACCCCGAGACCCTGTGCCGCATCCTCGACGCCGTCCCGCGCGCGCCCGGCGCCGAGGTCACGGTGGAGTGCAATCCCGAGGACGCCGACGACGCGCACCTCGGGACCTACCGGCGCGCCGGCGTCACCCGCGTCTCCTTCGGCCTGCAGTCCACCCACGAGCCCACGTGCTGGCCGGCCTCGGCCGGCGCCACGTGCCCGACGCGGCCGAGACCATCGCCGCCGCCGTGCACGCGGCCGGGTTCGCCACCTGGAACCTCGACCTCATCTTCGGCGCCGCCACCGAGACGCGACGGCGACTGGGCCGCCACCCTCGACCACGTCCTCGCGCTCGACGCACCCGCCGCCGCACCTGAGCGCCTACGGGCTCACCGTCGAGCCCGGGCACGCCGCTGGCGGCCGACCCGGCGCGCCATCCCGACGACGACGTCGAGGCCCGGCGCTACGAGCACGCCGAGGCCGTCCTCACCGCCGCCGGCTACGCCTGGGAGGAGATCTCCAACTGGGCCCGGCCCGGCCACGAGTGCCGGCACAACCACCTCTACTGGGAGCAGGGCGACTACGTCGGCATCGGGTCGGCGGCGCACTCGCACCGCGACGGCACGCGCTGGTGGAACGTGCGGACGCCCGACCGCTACATCGACGCCGTCGAAGCCGGGCGCTCGCCCGAGGCGGGGCGCGAGGAGCTGACGCCGGAGCAGCGGGAGTTCGAGGCGCTGTCGCTGTCGCTGCGCACGCCGCGCGGCGTGCCCTGGGACTGCCTCGAGCGGCCCGACGAGCTGGAGGGCCTCGTCGAGCGCGATCGACGGCCGGGCCGTGCTCACGGTGCGGGGCCGTCTGCTGGCCAACGAGGTCAGCGCCAGAATCCGCTCCGGTATCCTGCACCGATGACAGAGACCGCCGAGGCGCCCCAGGCCGCCAGCGACGACCTGATGGAGAAGGTGGTGCGGCTGTGCCGCACCCGCGGCTTCATCTTCCCGTCGGCCGAGATCTACGGCGGCTTCCGCTCCACCTACGACTACGGCCCGCTCGGGGTCAACATGCTGCGCAACGTCAAGAACGCCTGGTGGCGCGCCATGGTCCAGCTGCGCGACGACGTGGTCGGCCTCGATGCCGCCATCCTCGGCCCCCCGGCCGTGTGGGAGGCCTCGGGCCACCTGGCCACCTTCACCGACCCCCTGGTCGACTGCAAGAACTGCCACGAGCGCTGGCGGGCCGACAAGATCGACGGCGTCTGCCCCAACTGCGGCTCGCACGACCTCACCGAGGCCCGGGCCTTCAACCTGATGTTCAAGACCCACGCCGGCCCGGTGGAGGACGAGGGCCACGTCGCCTACCTGCGCCCCGAGACGGCCCAGGGCATGTTCACCAACTTCGCCAACGTGCTCGGCACGACGCGCAAGAAGCCGCCCTTCGGCATCGCCCAGGTCGGCAAGTCCTTCCGCAACGAGATCACGCCGCAGAACTTCGTCTTCCGCACCCGCGAGTTCGAGCAGATGGAGATGGAGTACTTCGTCCCGCCCGACGAGAGCCAGAAGTGGTTCGACTACTGGCTGGCCGAGCGCATGGACTGGTACCTCGACCTCGGCATCCCGGCCGAGAAGCTCCGCCTGCGCCACCACGAGCAGAGCGAGCTGTCGCACTACTCGCGCGGCACGGCCGACGTGGAGTTCCTCTTCCCCTGGGGCTGGGACGAGCTCGAGGGCATCGCCAACCGGGGCGACTTCGACCTGCACGGCCCACGCCAAGGCGTCCGGCGAGTCGCTCGACTACTTCGACCAGCAGACCAACGAGCGCTACACGCCGTACGTGATCGAGCCGGCGGCCGGCGCCACCCGGACCATGATGGCCTTCCTCCTCGCCGCCTACACCGAGGACGAGGTCGGGGGAGAGGCCCGCACCGTGCTGCGCCTGCACTGGCGGCTGGCGCCGTACCAGGTGGCCGTGCTCCCGCTGTCGAAGAAGGACACCCTCGAGCCGCTGGCCCGCCAGGTGCTGTCGACCCTGCAGCCGCACTTCATGTGCGACTACGACGTCACCCAGAGCATCGGCCGGCGCTACCGGCGCCAGGACGAGGTGGGGACGCCGTGGTGCGTGACCGTCGACTTCGACTCGCTCGAGGACGACGCCGTCACCATCCGCGACCGTGACACCACCGAACAGGTGCGGGTCCCCATCGCCGATCTCCTCGGCGAGCTGCGCCGGCGCACCGGCGAGGAGTAGGCGGAGCGGTCGCTCAGGCGACCTTGCGGTACTTGCGCACCGCGATCGGGACCAGGACCACCAGCAGGCCGACGCACCACAGCAGGAGCGCCCACACGGCGCCCGAGTCGTGCAGCACGCCGCCGACCATCAGCGACCGCGCGCCGTCGACCACCTGCGTCACGGGTTGATGCTCGGCGAACGCCTGGAGCCAGCCGGGCATGCTGGCCACCGGGACGAAGGCCGACGAGGCGAAGAGCAGCGGGAAGACGAGGGGGAAGACCATGACCTGGGCCGTCTCCGCGTTGGGCGCGGACAGGCCGATGATGGCGAACCCCCAGGCCAACGCGTAGGCGAAGAACAGGATCAGCAGCGCGCCGCACAGGAACAGCGCCACGTTGGTCCCGATGCGGAAGCCGACGGCGTAGCCGACGATCGTGATCAGCGCGACCACGAAGACGTTGCGGACGAGGTCGGATGTCGTGCGCCCGGCCAGCACGGCGGAGCGGCTCATCGGGAGGGCGCGGAAGCGCTCGATCAGGCCCTTGTGCAGGTCCTCGGAGAGCCCGGCCGCCGCGCTCATGGCGCCGAAGATGACCGTCTGCACGAAGATGCCCGGCATCAGGAACTCGATGTAGTGGCCGCCGGGGACGTGGATGGCCCCGCCGAAGACGTAGGTGAAGAGCAGCGTGAACATGATGGGCTGCAGCGTGGTGAAGAAGAGCGCCTCGGGGGTGCGCATGAGCGCGAGGAGGTTGCGCTTCGTCATCGTCACGATGTCCGCCACGACCCACGTCAGGCGGTTGCCCTGACTCGGCTGCAGGACGCGCGGACCGGTGCGGTGATGGTGCGTGGTCGTCATGCGGCATCCTTTCCGTCGGTCACGTCGCTCTTGCGCGCCCGGCCGAAGCCCCGCTTCGGCTTCGCCGCCGTGTCCTCGGCGTCCTCTTCGATCATGGTCTTGTGGCCGGTCAGGGTGAGGAAGACGTCGTCGAGGCTGGGCTCGCGCAGGGCGAGGCCGGCGATGGTGATCTTGCGCCGCGTCGAGCGAGCGGAGCACCTCGGCTCCCGCCTTGGGTCCGTCCGTGACCGTCAGCTCGATCACGATGTCCTCGACCAGCGGCGCCTTCTCCGAGAACGGCGTCAGCAGCTCGACCGCGCGGCCCACGGCATCCCGGTCGCCCAGGGTCACCGAGACGACCGAGGTCCCGAGGTTGGCCTTGAGCTGGGCCGGCGTCCCCTCGGCGATGACGCGCCCGTGGTCGATCACCACGATGTCGCGGGCCAGGCGGTCGGCCTCCTCGAGGTACTGGGTCGTCAGCAGCACCGTCGTGCCGTCGCGGACCAGCTCCTCGATGGCGACCCACAGGCCCTGGCGGCTCTGGGGGTCCAACCCCGTCGTCGGCTCGTCGAGGAAGAGCACCGGCGGGTTCGCCACCAGCGCGGCGGCCAGGTCCAGCCGCCGGCGCATGCCGCCCGAGTAGGTCTTCAGCACGCGATCACCGGCGCCGGACAGGCCGAATTGCCTCGAGCAGCTCGTCGGCCCGGCGCGCCGACACCTTGCGGCTCAGGTGGGAGAGGCGCGCCACCATGTGGAGGTTCTCCCGGCCCGTGAGGTTCTCGTCCACCGCGGCGTACTGGCCGGCGAGCCCGATGATGCGACGCACCGCATCGGGCTGGGCCACCACGTCGTGGCCGAGGACCGAGGCGCTGTCCCGCGTCGGGGCCGAGGATGGTGGAGAGGATGCGCACGACGGTGGTCTTGCCCGCCCCGTTCGGGCCGAGCAGCCCGAGCACGGTGCCGGCCTCCACCTCGAGGGAGACGCCGTCGAGCGCGCGCACGTTGCCGCGGGGGAAGACCTTGACGAGGTCGTGTGCCTCCACGGCCAGCGAGGCTTGGAAAGAATGTGCCATTACCAAAGAAACTTAGTGATAAAGTTACTTACGTGTCAAGACAATGGTCCCGCTCGGAGCTGGCCCAGCAGCTGCGCTCGGAGATCATGGGCTACCTCGGCGCGGCCAGCGACTTCGACGAAGGCCTGGCCAAGAAGCTGAAGCTGAGCAGGACCGACATGCGCTGCCTCGACCTTATTGGCCGCCTCGGTCCCATGACCGCGGGCCACCTGGCCGAGGAGAGCGGGCTGACCACCGGGGCCGTCACCTTCATCCTCGACCGCCTGGAGGAGGCGGGCATGGTGACGCGCCGCCGCGACACCGAGGACCGACGCCGGGTCTGGGTCGAGATCGTCCCGGCGGCGCGCCAACGGCTGGAGGGCCTGCAGCAGCCCGTGGCCGAGGAGATGCGCGAGGTGGCCCAGCGCTTCAAGGCCGACGAGCTCGCCATCGTGCGCGACTTCATGCGCCAGGCCAAGGAGGTCTTCCAGCGCCAGATCTCCGGCTCGGCCAAGGGTGACACCGGGCCGTCAGCGGACGATCCAAGCGGCGGACGCCGGGCCTGAACCGCCTCCGGAGCACCGCCGGGGGGAAAGTAGGCTGCGTTGGCCCGTCCCAGGTTGGGGAGGGTGCCACTCGAGTGACCGCGTCGCCACGCGGTTCGCCCGTCCAGGGCAAGGAGGCCCGATGCCGTTCGTCTTCGATTTCGACCACACGCACGCCCGCCCACCCATGGAGCTCAAGGACCTCCTCGGTGGCAAGGGCGCCAACCTGGCCGAGATGACGTCGGTACTCGAGCTCCCGGTGCCGCCGGGTTTCACCATCTCGACCGACGCCTGCCGCGCCTACATGGCCGGCGGCTGGCCCAAGGGTCTCGACGCCGAGGTGGCGGGGGCCCGGGCCCGGCTCGAGAAGGCGATGGGCAAGTCGATCGGCGACGCCGCCGACCCGTTGCTGGTGTCGGTCCGCTCCGGGGCCAAGTTCTCCATGCCCGGCATGATGGACACGGTCCTCAACCTCGGCCTCAACGACGACTCCGTCGAGGGCCTGGCCAAGCAGACCGGTGACGAGCGCTTCGCCTTCGACTCCTACCGGCGCTTCATCGCCATGTACGCCCGCATCGTCCTGGAGCTGCCCGGCGAGGAGTTCGACTCGCTCTTCGACGCCGCCAAGGAGTTGGCCGGTACGACGTCCGACGCCAAGGTGCCAACCGAGCTGTTGCGCTACCTCGTCGACTCCTACCAGCAGATCGTCGAGCGCCACACCGGCAAGCCCTTCCCGCAGAAGCCGACGGAGCAGCTGCGCGGCGCCATCGAGGCCGTGTTCCGCAGCTGGAACGGCCCCCGCGCCATCGCCTACCGCGACCGCGAGCGCATCGCGCACGACCTCGGCACCGCGGTGAACGTGCAGGCCATGGTCTTCGGCAACCGCGACGACAACTCGGGGACCGGCGTCGGCTTCACCCGCGACCCCGCCACCGGCGCCAAGGGTGCCTACGGCGACTTCCTGGTCAACGCCCAGGGTGAGGACGTCGTGGCCGGCATCCGCAACACCGAGCCCATCTCGGAGCTGAAGAAGAAGTTCCCGAAGGTCCACACCGAGCTGCTCAAGATCTTCGCCCGGCTCGAGGGGCACTACGCGGACATGTGCGACACCGAGTTCACCATCGACCAGGGCAAGCTCTGGATGCTCCAGACCCGGGTGGGCAAGCGCACCGGTGCCGCCGCGCTGAAGATGGCGGTGGACATGGTGCGCCCGAGCGACCTCGGGATCTCCAAGGCCGAGGCGGTGTCGCGCATCACCGAGGATCACCTCGACGCCGTCTTGCACCCACAGTTCGCCAGCTCGGGCTACGCCACCTGGGCCAAGGGCCTCGGGGCCAGCCCGGGTGCCGCGGTTGGACGCATCTACTTCACCGCGAACGACGCCGCCGCAGCGGCCGAGCGGGGCGAGCCCGTCGTGCTCGTGCGCAACGAGACCTCGCCCGAGGACGTGCACGGCATGCTCGCCTCCGAGGGGATCCTTACCGCCCGGGGCGGGCTGGTCAGCCACGCCGCCGTGGTGGCCCGCGGCTGGGGCAAGCCGGCCGTCGTGGGTGCCGAGGTCCTGCGCCTCGGCGATCGCCAGGTGACCGCGAACGGCGTCACGCTCCAGGAGGGTGACTGGGTCTCCCTCGATGGGGGCGCCGGGATCGTCGTGGCCGGCGAGGTGCCGCTGACCGCGGCCAAGCCGCCCGCCGCCTTCGACACCGTGCTCTCGTGGGCCGACGACATCCGCCAGGGCCACCTGGCCGTCCGGGCCAACGCCGACACGGGCGACGACGCCGCCAACGCGCGCAACCTCGGTGCCGAGGGGATCGGCCTGTGCCGCACCGAACACATGTTCCTGGGCGAGGACCGTCTGCCCGTCGTGCGGCGGATGATCCTGGCCGAGACGCCCGCCGAGGAGACCGACGCGCTCGAGGAACTGCGCCTGGTCCAGCGCGAGGACTTCATCGCCATCCTCGCCGCCATGGACGGCTTGCCCGTGACCGTGCGCCTGCTCGACCCTCCCCTGCACGAGTTCTTGCCCTCGACCGAGGAGCTGGCCCGCAAGGAGGCGACCGTCGGGCTCAACTCCGAGGAGCGCCGGCTTTACGAGGCCGCGCTGTCCTGGCGCGAGTCCAACCCCATGCTCGGCACGCGCGGCGTGCGGCTCGGGGTGATCAAGCCCGGGCCTCTACGCCATGCAGGTGCGCGCCCTCATGGAGGCGGCCCGCCAGCGGGTGGCCGACGGCGGGCACCCGGTCGTCGAGATCATGATCCCTCTGACTGTGACCCGCGAGGAGCTCGCCCTGGCCCGGGGTTGGGTCGAGGACGCCGTGGCCGAGGTCAACAAGGAGCCGGCGCCCAAGCCGTCGGGGGGAGCCAAGGCCGCCACCGCCAAGCGCGGTCAGCTCGAGGTGACCATCGGGACCATGATCGAGACGCCCCGGGCGGCGCTACGGGCCGCCGAGATCGCCGAGGAGGCCGACTTCTTCTCCTTCGGCACCAACGACCTGACCCAGATGACGTTCGGCTTCTCCCGCGACGACGTCGAGGGCCGGATGATGACCGCCTACCTCGAGCTCGGCCTGCTGCCACGCAACCCCTTCGAGGTGGTCGACTTCGACGGCGTCGGCGAGCTGGTGCGCCTCGGGACCGAGCGGGGCAGGGCCACCCGGCCGGGCCTCAAGGTCGGCGTCTGCGGCGAGCACGGGGGAGACCCCCAGTCGATCGGCCTCTTCTACGACGCCGGGCTGGACTACGTGAGCTGCTCGCCCTTCCGGGTCCCGGTGGCCCGCCTGGCCGCCGCACAGGCGGTCCTGGCCGGCGGGGCAACCGCGACATAGGCCGCACGGCGCACCCACATTCGAACAAATGTTGACTTGGGAAGACGTGCCGCGAACGGCGAGATATGGCGAGGCCGAACGAACCGAAAGATGGGTCACCGGCCGGTTGCATCGCCCCGTGCGGAGGTGCAAATTGGCGACAGACTCGGTGGAGGCTCAGATGTGGGTGCGTACCGGATGAGGGGGACCAGGATGAGGGGGCGACGGAAGCTGAGGGTCGGGGCCCGGACCGTCAATTTCGCGAGCATCGGACTCGTGGCGTCGGCCCTCATCGTGGTCGTGGAAGTCACGGCACCCTCGAGCGCACCTCCGGGCGTCTTCGCGTCCGGACCTCACAGGGGTGGTCCCGATCTGCCGCCCACCCTCCCGCTCGAGACCACCGCGCCGGCGGCCGTACGGGTGCCCGCCTCCCAGGTCTTGTTCGGCGGCCTCACTCTGACATCGTCGACATGGCATCGACATCGACGTCGATTGCGACAGCGGCACCGGCATCCAGCATCGGCCCGGGCCTGACGGTCCCGGGGCTGTCGCCGTCGGGAGTCTCGGCCCACACTGAACTCCTGACTCCGGCCGCGCCCGCCGCAGCACAACGCTCACACGAAAAGGGGAAGGCGACGCGACGCTCATCCGCGGTCGCGGCGGCCGGGAGCCAAAGCAACGGCGCCGACAAGACCTTGGAAAACAGCTCTGAGAGTGCGAAGGCAGGAGTCGCGGCAGCAAACACCGCTCTCCAACCGAGTCCGAATGTCACCGTTGGCAACGGCAACGGCAACGCCAACGCCAACGCCAACGGCAACAACGGTAACGCCAACGCCAACGGCAACGGTCACGCTGACAACGGTCACGCTGACAACGGTCACGCCAACGGTCACACGAGCGGCCCGCCAGTCACGAGCCAAGCACCCGCGCCGCCACCACCGGCCCCGCCCGTCCCTTCACACGGGATCGGTGCCGGTCAGCCCCCGGGGCGGGGAGCCGGCGCCGGGCATAGCCACTAATCAGTCGAGCTGGGGCCAGCCGATGGCCGGCCGCGATGAGCCCGACGAACCAGCCGGGTGTCCGGAAGCAGCCGGGAGTCCCTTCAGGTGGCGGCATCGCCCGACCGGCCGGCGAGGGCGTAGCGTCGCAGCGCGATGAGGGTCCAGATGGCCTCCACCACACCGAAGGGCCAGGCCCCGGACAAAAAGCCATAGGAGCTGGATAGCGCGCAGCCGAGGGCGAAGGCCAGGATGAAGACCCGTCCCCGCCCTTCCAGGGCGTACATCCCCATCATGAAGGTCAGGGCGCAGACGCCGTAGATCGTGACAGCCATCCGGCGAACTTAGGCGGGAACGGATCGGGGACAGCGCCGCGGTACCCTCACTCGGGTGGGGATACCGGACGAGGAAGTGGCCCAGGTCCGGTCGGCCACCGACATCGTGGCGCTCATCAGCGAGCATGCCCTGCTGAAGAAGGTCGGCCGGCGCTGGAGCGGGCTCTGCCCGTTCCACACCGAGAAGACCCCTTCTTTCAGCGTCAACGCCGAGGAGGGCTTCTACTATTGCTTCGGCTGTCAGGAGTCGGGCGACGCCATCACCTTCGTCCGCGCCATGGACCACCTCGACTTTGTCGACGCCGTCCGCTTTCTGGCCGACCGCGCCGGCATCACGCTGCACGAGGACCAGGAGATGGGGCGGGACCACAAGCGCCGGTCCGAACTTCTCGACGCCATGGATCGCGCCGTCGACTGGTACCACGAACGCCTCCTGCGCTCGCCCGACGCGGGTCCGGCCCGCGACTACCTGCGTTCACGCGGCTACGACGGAGACGTCGTGCGCCAGTTCCGCCTGGGCTGGGCCCCCGACGACTGGGACGCCATGGCCAAGTCGCTGCGGTTGCCGGAGAACGTTCTCTCCGACTCGGGCCTCGGCTTCGTCAACCGCCGCGATCGAGTGCAGGACTTCTTTCGGGGCCGAGTGCTGTTCCCGATCTGCGACCCCTCCGGACGCCCGGTCGCCTTGGGCGGCCGGATCCTCCCGCCGCGACCGGGCCAGCCGCCGTCAGATCGGCCTGAGCCCAAGTACAAGAACTCCCAGGAGTCACCGATCTATTCGAAGCGCCGGACTCTCTACGCGCTCAACTGGGCCAAGAAGGGGATCATCGCCCAAGGCGAGGTGGTCGTGTGCGAGGGCTACACCGACGTCATCGGCTGTTTCCAGGCTGGCGTGCCGTGGGCCGTCGCGACCTGTGGCACCGCGTTGGCCGAGGAGCACTTCACCCTGCTGCGCAACTTCGCCAAGCGCATCGTGCTGGCGTACGACGCCGACGCTGCGGGACAGAGCGCGACCTCGCGCGTCTACGAGTGGGAGCGCAAGCACGAGGTCGACGTGGTGGTGGCCGACCTCCCCGGCGGCAGTGACCCCGGAGACCTCGCCCGCACCGACCCGGGAGGGCTGGCCCGCGCCATCAAGGAGGCCCGACCCTTCCTGCAGTTCCGGGTCGATCGCATGCTGAACGCGGGCGACCTCACGACAGCGGAGGGCAGGGCTCGGGCGGCGGATGCGGCGCTGACGGCCGTGGCGGAGCACCCCGATGACCTGGTGCGCGACCAGTACGTCATGCAACTCGCCGACCGGTGCCGCCTCGATTCGGCCAGGCTCCGCGAACGCCTGGACCACCTGCGTGCGCATCCACCGGCGGAGCGCCCGACCCGACGCACCCGCGGGTCGAATGAGGAGCCGCCGCGCGACTACCCCGAGGATGATGGCGATCGCATGGCTCCCGATGGCGGGGGAAGCGGTTCTTCCCTCACGACGGCGCTGCGACCTGGGCCTGGGCTCGAGGCACTCAAGTTGGCTGTCCACAAACCCGAAGAAGTAGGGGATCGAGTGCACGCTGTGCTCTTCACCGATCGCCTGCAGCGGCAGGCGTTTGTTGCGCTGTTGGAAAACGACAGCGTGCACGAGGCGGTGGAGTCCGCGTCACCGGAGGTGGCAATCCTGTTGCGACGCGTCATAGTCGAGGAGCCGATGCCGGGCGACCCTGAGCTGGGTGATCCGGTCGACTCGGTTGTCGCGGCCCTCCTGCGCAGTGCGGCACGGCGCGCACTCGCTGATGTGGAGATCGAATCGCGGGTGGGCGACGACTCCTGGCAGGCGCGGGCGGCCGAGACGGTTCAGGTGCGGCTTTGGCTGGACGAACTGGAAGAATTGCCTTCTGGCCGCGACCCTGCCGATCGGTTGGTAGCGTGGTTGGTTCAGAGGGATAACGGGGAGTGACAACGTTGGCAGGGCGAGGGTGAGCGAAGAGTCTGCAGTCGCGATCGACGAAAGCGGCGTCGACTTGTCGGACGCGCCCTCCGATTCGCTGGCACCCATCTCGCATGTCGCGCTCCCACCCGGCGTGTCGCAGGTCGACTTCGAAGCGGCGCTCGCAACGGGTCGCCAGAAAGGTCAACTGACGCAGGCAGAACTGATCGAAGCGCTGCACACGGTGGAGTTGACGCCAGAGGTGCTCACAACGCTCATCGATCACGTCACGGCCGAAGGTGTTGCGCTTGTCGCAGACGAAGAAGAAGACCTCGTCCTCGAGGTGACGCCGCCGAAGGCAGAGAGGGCTGTCCCCAAGTCCAACGGTGCGGTTCGGGCGGACGCACGCCGCGAGGCGAACGGGAAGCGGACCGCCTCGAGCGGTGATACGAGCGGCAGCTCTGAGGACCCGGTGCACACGTATCTCAAGGAGATCGGTCGGGTTCCGCTGCTCAATGCCGAGCTCGAGGTGGAGATCGCCAAGGCGATTGAAGAGGGCAATGCCGCGGCGGCCAGACTGGTCGCCCACGAGCTCGCCCTGGCCGGCGAGGGGCCTGAGACGGACCTGCTCGACGCTGGCGGGATCGCCCGCTGCAAGCGGCTCAAGCGCAACGGGCTCAAAGCGAAGGACGAGCTCATCGAGGCCAACCTGCGTCTCGTCGTCTCGATCGCCAAGCGCTACCGCAACCGCGGGCTGGCCTTCCTCGATCTGATTCAGGAAGGCAACCTCGGACTGATGCGGGCGGTCGACAAGTTCGATCACACCAAGGGGTTCAAGTTCTCGACGTATGCCACGTGGTGGATCCGCCAGGCCATCACCCGGGCGATCGCGGATCAGGCGCGCACCATCCGCATCCCGGTGCACATGGTCGAGACGATCAACAAAGTGGTGTGGGCGCAGCGCCAGCTCTTGCAGGAACTCGGACGCGAGCCGACGATCGAAGAGGTGGCGCTGCGGGTGGAGCTCCCAATGGAGCGCGTGCGCGAGATCCTGCGCATCAACCAGGACACGGTCTCACTCGAGCAGCCGGTGGGCGACGAGGACGACTTCAACCTGTCCGACCTGATCGAAGACAGGGGAGCGGTGGTCCCCGACGACGCGGCAACGCGCTCGCTGTTGGACGCTGCGGTGCGAGAGGCGCTTGGGCATCTGTCCGAGCGTGAGCAGGACGTGGTGCGTCTGCGCTTCGGTCTCGACGACGGCAAGATCCGGACTCTCGAAGAGGTCGGCAGGGAGTTCGGGGTGACGCGGGAGCGGGTGCGCCAGATCGAATCCAAGACGCTGGCGAAGTTGCGCCGGCCAGATGCCGCCCACCTCCTCAGGGACTACCTCGAAGAGTCCTGATCGCGCCTGAAATTCGGGCTTCGGCCTCAACGATGGCGGTGTGGGCCGCTGATATCGTTCGGGGTCTGTTTTCTCGACCCTTCCGGGGTAGCTCAATGGCAGAGCAAGCGGCTGTTAACCGCTAGGTTGAGAGTTCGAGTCTCTCCCCCGGAGCTTGCTAGATGCGGCGTCTCGTCCTCATCCAGTTGATGTTCAGGATTGTTGTGATGACGCCGAGCACTGCCCCAGAGGCTCCGAGAAGTAATCCCTTGCCGGGTTGTTTCGAGTCGGTGGCCCGAGTTGCCGCCACAAGACCGAACACCGTGCCGGTGATTGTGGCGAGCGAAGTTGTGAAGAACAGGCCGAGTGCGCTCGCTGGAGCTCGGTCTCTCCTGTCAGCCAATCGAAGCAGAGTGAGAAACCCCAGTCCGGACAATGCCATCGAGGCAACTGCCAGCACGGTCACCGAGTCTTCGTCGTCTGCAAATGCCGGAGGATCTCCGTCGATGGCTCCCGAGGAGTCACCTTCTTCAACGCTGCTCATGCCTAGTCCGTCTTTCATTGGGATCAGAGCCATTTTCGGTGCGGATTCGTTCAGGACGCGGCGAGGATCTTTGCTTTCTGAGCATCGAATTCGGCTTGGGTGAGGATGCCCTGAGACTTGAGGTCCGCGAGGCCTTTCAGTTGCGCGATTGGGTCCGGAGGGAGCGCTTGTGCCGATGCCGGCGGGGGGGCGTACTGCTGCTGTTGTTGTTGCGCGTACTGCTGGTCCTCCTGTTGCGCCCATCGATTTTGCTGCCGACGCGAGACACGGTTGGACACCGCGGTGGCCGTGCCGGCGATGGCTGCGGTGCGTGCGATACCGCGGAGAAGTGGCATGGTCTGTCCTTTCGTTGGATCAGCTCATTGGATCAGGCTTCGGCCGCATCGAGCGCTGCGGCGAGGTCATTTTGGGGGATATAGCCGGCGGCGACAAGCTCGGCCTCGCCACGACGCAACGCCCGTATGAATGGCGTCGCCCAGCGGTTCTCGAAGATCAGGATCCCGGCCGCCGAGCCTGGTTCGATCACCGATGCCGCCTCAGAGAGATCGCTCTCGCCCAGCAGACCCGACGACGCACCTGCGAAGACGGCGAGGTCGAACTGCCCGTCGTGATCGATGTCCTGGAGCTCGAGCGCCCGCACCGAGCCATCGGAGTCCCGGGTCACGAACATGAGGTCGAGGATCCGGATGATCCCCCGGTCGACGAGTTCCAGAAGGGACGCGAACCCTTCGCCTGTCATCTTGTTGCCGGGGAACTCGACGACCACATAACTGATCGGTCCCAGTGGTTCTGTTTTGTTAGCCATTGGTGGTCCCTTTCGGGTCAGCGAACGGTCTCTGATCGAAAGGTACTCCAGCGACGCGGCAAGCGCTACGGCACCCATTTCGGCGATTCCCAGCGTTTTCCAGCTTCTGGACTGGGGTCGCTGCCGTTGGGCTTGGAGGAAGAGCTTGCCACGCCCCAACGAGCACAGCGACGTTCTTAGCTCGGTGACGTCTACGCCGTCGCACGCTCAGGAGTGCGTAGGAAGATTGTGACGCCAAGGCCGATAAATCCGACCGCGCCAACCGCGACCATGGCAAGGGCATAGGACCGCGTCGGGTCGGTCAGTCCGGAAATCAGGATGGTGCCGGCAATGGCCGTACCCAGTGACGAGCCCAGGTTCGACACGCAGCGGGACAACCCAGAGATCTCGCTCTGCTGGTCCTCTGGGAAGGCGGACTGGACCACATTGACCGAGGGGGTGAGCATCACCCCAAGGCCCAACCCGATGAGCAGCAGCCCGGGCGCGAAGGCCCATTCGCTCGGCGAGTGCTTCACGATGAGGAGAAGGAAAACCACACCTGCGATCGTGGTCACGAACCCGACCAGGATCAACGTTCGCTGCTGAAAGCGCTTCGCCAGTGCGCCGGCTGCCAGCGAGGACACCAAGATGCCCAAGGTGGCCGCGGTGAAGATCACACCTGTCTTGATGGCGCTGTACCCCCGCACGACCTGAAGATAGGCGGAAACGACGAATGACGTTCCCATGAGCATCAGCCACTGCACGTTCTGGGTCACGAGTCCGAGGTTCGACGTGTGGTTGCGAAAGAGCTGTGTCGAGAGCAGCGCCTCTTTCCCGACGCGTTCACGGCTTCGGACCCAGGCGAAGAAGCCGAAGATGATGAGCGCACCGGCGACGATGAGGAACGCGCAGACGACCAGGTTGTTATCGGCCGCCATGATCCCAACGACCAGTGTCACCAGGCCAACCGCCGATAGAATCGCCCCTACAAGGTCGAACGGGCGAGTGGGGTCCGCCGGCAACGGATCATGAATGCGGCGGCTGAGCAGCACGATGAGGGCGACCACGACGGCTTGAAACACGAAGGCGGCCCGCCAGGTGATGGTCGTAGTGATGAACCCCCCGATCAGGGGACCGGTGGCGGCACCGATCCCACCCATGCCGCTGATAATGCCGAACGCCTGTGCCCGGGACCTGAGATCGTGGAAGAGCATGGTCGTGAGGATGTAGACGGGGGGAATGAGGAGGGCGGTACCCACCCCTTCGAGGATCGAGTTCCCGAGGATCAGGACCCCGAGGCCGGGGGCGACGGCACTGAGGACCGCGCCCACGGCATAGATGGAAAGACCCATCGTGAAGCAGCGTTTTCGGCCCCACCGATCGGTCAGCTTGCCGCCCGGGATCATAAGTGCCGCCATGACCAGCAAGAACAGAGTGATCGCGATCTGGACGCCCTGGACCGTCGTGTGCAGATCCTCGCTGATGTCATTGATCATGACGTTCATGTTGGAGCCGGCGAAGCTGCAGATGAACTGGGCGAGGGCGAGTGGAAGAAGCATGCGCCGTAGCGCCGGAGCCATCCTTCCGGTCTCGACAGGATTCGCCATGGCTCCGTTCTTACTGTCCTTCCAGCGACGGATCCAGTGGGCGTCTGCCCGGGGGAGAACGCGCGATCGACCGTCGAGTTGTCGATCGCGGTTCAGCGCAACGATGGGCGCAAGGGTGCGTGAACGCTTGGGGAATGTTGCCGTCTGTTCACCCGTGGAGTCGACCTCCTCCGAGTAAAGAGGCAGGTGAGTGGCACGGGCGAGCATCTTTGAAAGAGTCAGCCCGGGAATCCTGACCCCTGCTATCGCATCAACCTTTGCGCGAAATGGTTGACAACCACGCAGTTCAGGTGACAGTGACAACGAATTGGGGTTGTCGTTCACTGCAGATCAAGGCTCGGTGGTCTCGCCCAACAGGTCCGGGACGACCTAAAGGCCCCCACCAGAGCGCCGACCCACGCCTTCCCCCAAAATCAGAGATCTGTGGAGACGGTCAGACTGTGAGAAGAGTAGATTTTGGGCGTGTCCATGGGAAAGGCGCCCGATATGCCTGGGCGCGAACGGATGTGGAAACTGGTCTCCACCATCACCGGCATGCTTGGCGGGTTGCTCGCCCGCAAGTGCATTAGGGCGACGTATAAGGCCGTCCGCAAGGATACTGCACCGCCTACCCCGTTCGATTCCACAAACCCACGATTTTCGTGGCCGGACGCCCTGCTGTGGGCGGCTGCTGCCGGCATCGGCCTCGCCATCGCCAAGATGGTGAGCGCCCGCATTGCCGCTATCGGTTGGAAGGCCGTCACCGGCACACTTCCCCCAGGGGATTCCCAGGAGCCGGCAGTCGTCTGAGAAGCGCCGAGGACGACCTAGACATGGTTCTCTTTGTCATGGGATACGGCTGTGTGTCTCTGAATGGCTCTTCGGTCTCGCCGTCGAGCGGCTCTGGGGGTGGTGGCGGCTAGAGAGGGTTGCGACTCATCACCGCCACGCTGCAATCCCATGATGCCAGCGCGTGAGTGCCCGCCGGGTTGAATTGATGTCCGCCGATGAGACCGGGTTTCGTTGGTGCTTGACGGATCATTCGCAACCCGTGAGGATTACCACGCGCAGGGGCGGACTGTGCTCGACGCCGATCCAGGGGAGGCCACAGATGTCCAAACAGGCGACGCCGGCGCAACACTTCGAGCCTCCGGGTCCGGGTTCGTGGAATTTGGATCCAGTGCACTTCCCGCGCCCGGTGACGCGGTACTGGTCGGAGATGCATCCGGAGCCTTTTCGCCGCGGTACGAGTGAGTTCATGGGGTATTACGGAGCGCTCATCGAGTCGATGGAGACCCAGTACGTCAACGGTTTCGCGTACAACGCGATGCACCCCGTGTCGGAGGAGGAGGTCCCGCAACGCTTCGCCCGTGCGGAGGTGGTATGGGACCAGAAGGTCTGGCGCGAACAGCTTCGGGAATGGGACGAAACGGCGAAGCCTGCCGCGATCAAAGTCCACCGCGAGCTGCAGTCAGTCGACGTCAGTGGTCTCTCCGACGAAGGGTTGGTCGCATACCTGACCCGTTGTCGGGAGCACCATGGCCGCATGATCTATCAGCACATGCGATTTACGGGTTCGGCGATGCTGCCGGTGGGTGACCTGCTGGCGCATGTGGGGACCTGGACCAGCGTCGCATCGTCCGATGTGCTCGCGATGATGCGCGGCGCAGCTCCGGTCTCAGCCGGTGCGTCGGGCCAACTCGAGCGACTGATCGTGGCGATCACCGAGGACGCGTCCGCCCGCGCCCTACTCGACTCGGCCGGCGAACCGAGCAAGGTCCTCGCAGAATTGTCCGCATTTGGCGGGGACGTCGGCACGGCCACGTCGGGCTATCTGGACCTCGTCGGGTGTCGACTTCTTGACGGCTTCGACATTTCCGGGCGATATGCGCTCGAGTTGCCCGATGTCCTGCTCCGTTCCATCCGATCCTCCGTTGACGGCGCAGGTAGTGATGCGAGCAATGTCGACGCGCGGATCGCCGACATCCGAAGGCAGGTGCCGGACCAGCACCGTACCGAATTCGACGAACTCCTCGGCGAAGCGCGTCTCATGTACCGACTGCGGGACGAACGCGGAGTCTTCAGTGACATCTGGGCTTCAGGGATCATGCGTCGTGCGGTGATCATGGCGGGTCACCGGCTCCAGACCAAAGGCCGAGTGCACGACCCCGAGCATTTCGTCGACGCCGACTTCGAGGAGATGTGCTCGCTGGTGGTCGGCCAGGGCGGGCCGTCTGCGGACGAACTGCAACAGCGTTTCATTGACCGGAGCTCGAGATCGGCCAAGGAAGCTCCGGCATCACTCGGGCCGCCAGCACCACCCCCGCCTGACCCGTCCGGCTTGCCGCCGGGTATCGCGAGGGTCATGCGCGCTATGGGTATCGCAATGGGCGAGCTCTTCGGGAGTTCCGAGGCGCCGCACGAGGAGAATGTGCTGCGCGGCCTCGCTGCCAGCGGTGGTGTCTACGAAGGCGTAGTTCGGCTCATCTCGGGTCCGTCCGAGTTCGACCGGATCGTGCAGGGTGACGTGCTCGTGACGGAGTCGACCACCGAGGCGTTCAACATCCTCCTGCCGCTGCTTGGAGCGATCGTCACCGACTCGGGCGGTCTGCTTTCGCACTCGGCCATCGTGGCGCGTGAGTACGGGATCCCTGGTGTGGTTGGAACGCGTGACGCAACCGACCGGATTCCGGACGGCACGCGGGTACGAGTAGATGGCGACGCCGGTGAGGTCACGGTGTACGCGTGAGGGAGATCGTCCCGCTTGAGGACGCCCACGATGAATCGCTGTTTGGGGCGAAGGCGACTGGGTTGGGCGCCGCGGCGCGCTCCGGGTTGAGGATTCCCGCCGGAATCGCACTCTCGGGCTCGATTGTCGACCTTGTGGCCGCGGGTCACGAGGCGGCGGTAGCGGAGTTGACCATGGCGGCCCGTCCCCTCGCTGGACCTCTCGCGGTGCGCTCGTCTGCGGTCGACGAGGACGGTGCGGACGCGAGCTTCGCCGGCCAGCACCTCACGCTTCTCAACGTGCCTTCCGTGGACGACGTGCGTGCGGCGGTTCAGGAGATCTGGTGGTCGGCCAACTCTGACTCGGCGATCACGTACCGCCAGCGTGTGGGTCTCTTCACGCGGCCGAGTATCGGTGTCGTGGTCCAATCACTTCTCAGTCCCGACGTCGCGGGAGTCCTCTTCACGCAGAACCCGATCAATGGTGCTGACGAAAGGCTCATCGAAGCGAGTTGGGGGCTCGGCGAGGTGGTGGTAGCCGGCCGTGTCATCCCCGACAGCTTCCGCATGGATCGGGACGGCAAGGTGCTCGAGCGCACACCCGGTGTCAAGAAGGTCGCGATCCGCGCCGCCTCCGATGGCGGCACCTTCGAAGAGGATGTCGAAGCGGAACGGGTTGAGATGCTCTGTCTTGACGACGATCTGCTGACACAACTCAATGATCTCGCCGACCAGTGCGAACAGATCTTTGGACCGGCGCGCGACATCGAGTGGGCGCTCGCAGAAGGAGAGATCTATCTGCTGCAGTGCCGAGCGGTCACGCGAGCAGGGTCACCGGTGCGATCGACAACGTCCGCTGGTGGCAAGCGACCGGTCGAGGTGATTGAGCGGGTGCCGCTCTTTGCCAATATGAGCCCACGCGACACTGAAGGCATCGCTGCCCTGTTCAAGCAACGCCGCTTTGCCCCAGGCGAGACGATTACCAAGGAGGGCACGGGTGGCGCGGCATTCTTCGTGATTGAGTCGGGCCAGGCAACCGTCTCGGCCGGTGGACAGCAGCGGGCCACGCTGTCGGCCGGTGATTACTTCGGGGAGATCGCGCTCATCGATGAGGGTGCGCGATCGGCCACGGTCACCGCGGATACCGAACTCGTGTGCTACGGGCTTACCTATTGGGAGTTTCGACCGCTCGTGCAGCAGAACGCGACCATCGCTTGGAACTTGCTCCAGACGCTGGCCAGGCGGCTGCGCACTGCCCAAGACGATGGGGCTGAGCCGGGCTAGAGCCCTTCTCCGGCAGCTGACGGGCTTCGTGGCTGCCGCATCACGGGACCCGTGAACCTGATCGTCGGACAAAGCGCAATACTGCCCCCTTCGACGCTGATGTCCCTCATGGGCATCGAAACTGCGGTCCGAGCGCTCTCGAGTTCGCCACGTCCGTAGGCGCTCGCTGTCGTTCGTCGGCCACAAGTCGCGGGCGAGAACGATTGCCGCGAGAGCCCCAGCGTCGTGCGCGGTGCACTGAAGAGGGATCGGTCGTATGCCGTGACGGGGGATCCAGTGAGGAGCTTCGAGCGCGAGGCCAGATGCTGCGGATTCGTTCAGGCCACGGCTGCTTGAGGTGCCACGGGTCCAGCATGGCGACGAAGCTCCTCCGGGGTTGCCCGTCGGGGTTTCGGCGAATCGGGCACGGGGTTGAGCGCCTTGGTTGGCAGGCTGAGCTTGAAGAGTGTGCGCAGCACCTGCCCGTACTGTCGATAGAGCGGGCCCGTCGTGTAGGGCAGGTCGTACTTCTCGCACAGTGCTCGGACCCGCTCGGCGATCTCGGGGTACCGGTTGCTCGGGAGGTCAGGGAAGAGGTGGTGCTCGATCTGATAGCCGAGGCTGCCGGCCATGATGTGCAGGAACCGGCTTCCCTCGAAGTTCGCCGACCCGAGCAACTGGCGCAGGTACCACTCGGCCTTGCTCTCGTCTTCGAGTTCCTCCTCGGTGAACTTCTCTGCACCATCCGGGAAATGCCCGCAGAAGATGATCATGTAGGACCACAGATTGCGCACCACGTTGGCCGTCACGTTGGCCGAGAGCGTGGACAAGAAGTTGGGGCCCGACAACAGCGGGAAGATGAGGTAGTCCTTGCCCACTTGGCGACGCACCTTGCGCCAGATCCCCTTGAGCTGACGCTTCAGCTCGTTCGGATCCTTCTCGCGCTTGCGGATGGCCTCGATGTCGAGATCGTGGAGGGCGACGCCCCATTCGAAGAGCAACGCCAAGAGCGCGTTGTACACCGGCTGTCCCAGGTTGACCGGATGCCACTTCTGGTCGCTGGTCACGCGCAGAATGCCGTAGCCGACGTCGTTGTCCTTGTCCGAGCACGTTGGTGAAGGTGTGATGCACGAAGTTGTGCGAGTGCTTCCACTGCTCCGCCGGGCAGGTGTTGTCCCACTCCCAGGTGCCAGAGTGGATTTCGGGATCGTTCATCCAGTCCCACTGGCCGTGCATGACGTTGTGGCCGATCTCCATGTTCTCGAGGATCTTCCCGGCCGCCAGCATGGCGGTCCCGGCCACCCAGGCCGGCGGAAACCCGCTGGCGAACAGGGTCAGCCGGGCCGCCACCATGAGCCGCCGCTGCATGGAGATGATCCGTCGGATGTAGGCCGCATCGTCGGCGCCTCGGGACTCCTCGATGTCCTGGCGGATCGCGTCGAACTCTCGGCCGAGCGCCTCGACGTCGGCATCACTCAGATGAGCGAACGTTGCCACGTCTGAAATGGCCATCTCTGTTCCTCCTTAGATCTCGAGTACGCAATCACCGGCGGCGGCCGTGATGCAGGTCTGCACGCCGGCGTTCTCGTGGTACTCCGCGCCGTTGCGCAGGTCCTTGACCATGCCCTTTTTCAGCGGGACGATGCATGTGTGGCAGATGCCCATGCGACATCCGAATGGCATCTGGATCCCGGCCGCCTCTCCTGCTTCGAGCAGGGTGGTGGCGCCGTCGACTTCGGCTGCCTTGCCGGAAGCGGCGAACGTGACTCGCCCTCCCTCGGCCGACGTGGTGAGGACGGCGGAGAACCGCTCCAGGTGCAGCTGTCTTGTCAGCTTGGCGCTCTCCCATCGGCTTTCCGCCGCGGCCAGCATCGGAGCGGGACCACAGACCCAGGCTTCGCGGGCCTTCCAGTCGGGGCACACCTCTGCGAGGCGGTCCACGTCGAGAATGCCGTGTTGATCGTCGAAGTTCTCGATCAGCCGGAGCCCATCGTGACGTGCCGCCAGGGCCAAGCGCTCCTCGCGGAAGATGGCAGCGCTCATGGTCGGTGCGGAATGAATGTGGACGACGTCGGGCATGGTGCCGCGGCGGTCGCAGCGTGCGCAGCATGGACATCACCGGCGTGATGCCGCTTCCCCCGGTCCAGAACAGGATCTTGGGCGGCGGGGGATCGGGCAGGACGAACTCACCCTGGGGTAGTGCGAGCCGCACGATGGTCCCCGGCTTCCAGACCGCGGACCAGGTGCTCGGACAGGAACCCCTCGGGCATCGCCTTGACCGTGATGGTCAGGAGGCCATGGCGGCCGTCTCGAGCTGCCATCGGCGGGGGATGAGCTGATCGAATAGGAGCGCCAGTGCCACCTGCCGTCGAGGTGCACGCCGATGCCGACGTACTGGCCCGCCTGGTAGCTGAACTTCCAGCCCCATCCTGGCTTGATGACCAAGGTGGCGGCGTCGCCGGTCTCGGGGACGACCTCAACGATCTTGCCGCGCAGCTCGCGGGCCGACCACAGGGGATTCACCATGTGGAGGTAGTCGTCCGGCAGCAGGGGGGTGGTCATGCGGGCGACGATGCTCCGGACGAACCCGGCAGCGGAGGCGGGTCCGGCACCAGGGCCGCGAGGACCGTCCACAGATGGGTCGGCGTCGCTCCTGCGCCTGCCCAGGTTGGTGAGAACACTCATCTCTTCGGCTCCGAGCGGGGGTACATCTGTATGTTACTTACCGTAACAGGTAATATGCAAACCGTGACCCGGAAGACCCGCACCACCCCACGACGAGACGGCCGCAGCGAGCGTTGGAAGGCTCACCGAGAATCCCGACGCCGCGAGCTCATCGCAGCCGCCATGGCGGCCGTCTCCGACCGCGGTGCCGATGTCGGGATGGACGACATTGCAAAGGCATCAGGGATCGCCAAACCGGTGTTCTACCGCTACTTCAAGGACAAGGCGGACCTCTTCGTGGAAGTGGGGCGCACAGTGGCGGAACAGGTGGTGGAGGAGACGACGATTGCCATCGACGCTGCCGGGTCGCCCCGGGCCAAATTGGCGGCGGGCATCGACGCCTACCTGGGCGGCATCGAGTCCCGCCCGGAGTTGTACCGATTTGCGGTGCGGCACCGGGATCTGGGGGACTACGCTCACCATCGTCGGCCTCCACGCCTCCAGCATCATCGCTGAGTCCATGCGCCAGGCGGACATGGACACGGGCGCTGCGGAGCTCTGGGGTTTCGGCATCGTCGGGATGGTCCGTGCGGCAGCCGACCGTTGGCTCGAACAGGGCACGATGAGCCGCGCGACCGTGGTGCGCGATCTCACGGAGCTCGTCTGGCCTCTGCAATCCGACCCGTCCGCCGAATTCCGTCGTGCCCTGTCGAACCAGGGTGCCGAAGTGTGAGGGGCCCGGACGTCCGAGACCCACCGACGGTCAACTTCTATCGTGTTCTCCAATGCCACGTCGACCAGTCATCGAGTACCGGCGTGCGTACGAGTTCGCCTCGAGTCCGCAAGAGTTGTGGGATGCCATAAGGAAGGTCGATCGGTTCGAGGAATGGTGGCCCTGGTTGGAAGAGTTCCGCGTGGAGGGGGATGCACTGAAGGCGGGATCCGTGCTGTACGGCGTGGTTGCGCCGCCATTGCCGTATCGGATGCGCATTGAGGTCGATCTGACCTACAGCGATCCGCCCAGGGAGATTGACGCCCTGATCCACGGCGACCTCGAGGGGGTGGCGCGGATCGAGATGCGCCCCAGCAGTGCCGGCACAACGGTCGAGGTGGCCTGGACGGTCGAAATGATGCAGCGCCCGATGCGGCTGGCCGCTCGCTTCGGTCGCCCCCTCTTGCAGTGGGGTCATGACCGGGTCGTGGAGACGACCGTGCGGGGTTTGCCTCCAGAGTTCGGATACCTTGGTCCCGCCTGACCAGGGATGTCGTGATGGCACACGGTTGAGCTGCATGGCGCAGTTCCGAGGCGGCGCCATTACGGGCTTCCCTCTCTGTCGACTTATGAGTCGAGAATGGTTCGTGCCGCCCGAACGGCAGCTAGTGCTCTGTTGTAGGGATTCTCCATATTTGGTTCGTCGTCATTCAGATCCGGAAGCCTCTGAGCGAGTTCCACGAGCGCACCGTCGGCTGCATTGAGTAGATCGACAATCTCCACCAGCTGCTCATCGTTCATGAGCCAAAGTGTAATCCCGCTTCGTCAGCAGATTCCCTCTCACGATGGTCCGATCAGCACGACTGCTTGTCGTCATGCTGAATGCTTTGTCGGCACTTGTGGTTTGCCGGATGTGGTTCGTCAGCTGAGGCGTGACACGGCCAGCGACGCGGCCAGAAGCACGACACCCCACGACATGGCGTGCAGCGCGCGCTCGAGAGGACCCAACAGCGTCCGTTCGTCGATCGGGAGCACCTCACCGCTGGCCAGCGTGATCTGACCGTGCACCGCCGTGCTGCGGCGGCGGATGAGCCGTGCCTGTGTGCTCAGCTGGCGCTGCGCCGCCGAGAGAGCAAACGCCGCAGCCGCCGCGATCACGGGGCTGATCGCCAGACGCCCGGTTTGGGCCACGTAGGCGACCAGCACCGGGAAGGAGCCCCACGCCAGGGCGAAGCCGACATCGCTGTGGATCACACCGCCGAACAGCTCCAAGTTGTAGGACACGACGAGCAGGGGCCCCAACACCAGGAAGGGCACCAGGGCCCAACCGACACGGGACACGCCGGCAATGCCGAGGGCGACCGCACCGGCCAGACTCACCGCCGTGACGGCGATGAGCGCCCCTCTCGAGATGTGGGTTCCCAGAGGACGGCCGTTGAGTTCGTCAAGCGAGTGCGCAGCGAGCCCGACGGCCAAGAAGAACGCCAACAGTGTGGCCACCAGCCGCGTCGCATTGACGGTGGGCGCCAGGCAGGCGCCTATCACCACGTAGGCCAAGTGCCACGCCGTGTACGGGGGATGGAGCAGGGTCCACCAGTCGCGCCAGCCGCCGGCACGGGCGGCGTAAAAGGCCGGACGCGCTTCCGCGGCGCTCTCGGCAGGCGGTGCCGCGGGTGGAGAAACCGAGGTCTCGGCGTCGCGGGCGTCCTGCGAGCGTTCCTCAGTCACGCCGGCGTGTCCCCCACATCACCAGACCGCCCCCGAGACTCATGACGCGGACGCCGACATGCTCGAACCCGGCCTTTCGCCACGCCTCTTCCGTCCATGACAAGGGATATGCCCGGTAGTGCTGCGAGATGTTGGGGCCGAGGAACCGTCCAACCCGGAACCACTCGCGGCCACCCGTGATCCAGCCACCGGCGGGCAGGAGCAGGCGGGTGTAGAGCCACCACCAGAAGCGCCAGAATCGACTCGGTGGCAGGAGGAACTCGAGGCTGGCGACTGTGCCACCGGGCTTCACGACCCTGGCCAGCTCGCACAGCGTGGCCTGGGGATCGTCGACGTAGCGAAGCAGGTAGGTGAACGTGAGTGCGTCGAAGGTCTCGTCGGGAAAGGGCAATTGCTCGGCTCGACCGGCAACCAGGCCGATCCGTTCGCTCATCCCCGCTTTGGCCACGTTCTCCTGACCCCGAGCGAGCATGTTCCTGGTCAGGTCCACGCCAACGACGTCAGAGGAGGTTCGCTCCGCCAGCTGCAAGGCAACGCCGGCTGTCCCCGACGCGACGTCCAGCATCCGGGCAGGCGAGGCGGGCACGATGTGGTCGACCATGGCCCGTCTCCATCGGCCGTTCTGGCCCATGGAGAGGACCTCGGCCAATTGGTCGTAACGCTTCGGCAAGGATGCGAACAAGTCCTGCGCGAAGCGGTTCCGATCCTCGGCAACGTCGATCGCCATGCATTCCTCCAGGGGTGAGAAGATCTCACTGTAGATCCGAGCAGGTGGAAGGAGCAGCGTGAGCCGGTCCCGCTTTGACGTGCTCGTCGTCGGGGGCGGACCGGCGGGCAGCGTGGCCGCTTTCGAGCTCGCTCGAGGTGGCGCCCGAGTCGCCTTGGTCGACAAATCGGCTTTTCCGCGGGACAAGGCCTGCGGCGACGTGGTCGGGCCCCGAGGTCTCCAGGTGCTGAGCGACCTCGGGTTGGCGCGGCCGATCGGGCGTGACGTCGGCGACATGCTCGTCGTTGGTCCGACCGGTCGCCGGGTGCGACTCCCCTGTGCCGATGGGCTGACGTATCCCGGTTATGGCACTGCGGTCGCGAGGACGCAGTTCGACACCATGCTCCACGCGGCGGCGGTCGGAGCGGGGGCCACCCCTTTCGTCGGGAGGGCGCAGGAGCCTCTCGAAGAGGAGGGACGAATCGTTGGCTACCGGCTCAGCACTGGGGAGGCGATCGATGCCGACTTCGTGATCGGCGCCGACGGGGCGACGAGCGAAGTCGCCGCAGCAGCAGGGCTCGTGGACCCGAACCTGGTTCTGTGGGGATTTGCCGTGCGCACCTACCTGCCGCAGGTGGTCGATCTCCCGGCCATCGTGTTGTGGGACCCGGCGCCCTGGCACGCGTTCCCCGGATACGGCTGGGTCTTTCCCGGTGAGCACGGCTGCGCCAACGTCGGGCTCGGGATCGGGACACGGGCAGATCGCAAGGCAGGTGCGCACGCGGTTCGCGCCCTGCCTGATTTCCTCGGCCACCTGCGAGCCGTCGGTCTCCTCGACGAATCAGCTCCAGCGCCCCCGCCACGCCGCCTCGGTGGTTGGCTGAAGATGGGGATGATCGGGACGACGCCGGCGAAGGGGCGGGTCCTACTGGTGGGCGACGCCGCCGGTCTGGTCAATCCCATGCAGGGGGAGGGGATCTCCCAAGCCATGACCAGTGGACGCGCCGCCGCGGAGGCCATCCTCACTCGCCCGAGCCACGCCGCGGACACCTATCGGTCGAGGCTCGCCGTCGAACACCTCCCGTATCATCGGATCACCGCCGCGGTCCACGCGGGACTGGTGGGACGCCCCCGGGCAACCTCGGCGGTCGCTCGGCTTCTGACCACGGCGGGCCGTGGCGATGCGCTGGCCGGGGGCTGGGCGGTGTTCTGGAACGAGCTCCTCGATGGTGCACCACCCAACCGGCATCGCTCGGTTGCGCACGCGGTGACGCAAATCGGCCGAGCCCTGACCGCCCAGGGAGCGGCAGCCAAGTGGTTCCGTTCAGCCGGACTTTGACATGAGCATCAGCGCAGCGCCCTGTGAACCAGGGATCTCCACCATGGGAGAGAACTCGAGCGTCGCACCTTCCAGGAGCCACTCCTGGAGCACCGAGGCCTCCTTGGGCTTGGACAGGTAGTAGCCCTGAA
Source organism: uncultured Acidimicrobiaceae bacterium (assembly GCA_963745175.1). Taxonomy (GTDB): domain Bacteria; phylum Actinomycetota; class Acidimicrobiia; order Acidimicrobiales; family RAAP-2; genus Bog-473. The sequence goes on along the minus strand of CAVUWK010000005.1, from coordinate 126,262 downwards.
TGAAGTCGCACTCGGCTTCGGCCAGCATGGCGCAGGTGAGTTCGTCCTCGGCCCCTTCGGCGATCACGTAAAGCCCGAGCGAGTGGGCCATTTGGATGGATGAGCGCACAATGATGCGGTTGCTCGCCTCGTTGGGCAGATTGGTCACGAAGGAGCGGTCGATCTTCAACTCGTTCACCGGCAGCTTGTGCAGATACTGCAGAGAGGAGTAACCGGTGCCGTAGTCGTCGATGCCGAGCTTGATCCCCTTGGCAGACAGCTCGTAAAGCACCTTGGTCGCCGCTCCGAGGTCGGCCATAATTTCGGTCTCGGTCACTTCCAGCGTGAGGAGGTGGGCCGGGATGTCGTATCGGCGGAGGCACGCCTCGACGCGATCGACCAGCATGATGTCGGCAAACTCCCGCCCTGACACGTTCACTGCCAGACCGATGGTGATGCCGGCTTCGCGCCAGCGGGCCAGCTGGGCGCAGCCCTCGTTCAGGACGAAGTCGGTGATCTGCGGGATTAGGCCCATCTGCTCGGCGATCGCGATGAACTCCTCCGGCGGGATGAACCCCTGTTCCGGGTGGTTCCAGCGGCACAGAGCCTCGACGTTCGTGATGTGGCGGGACCTGACGTCCCCGATCGGCTGGTACATCAGGCTGAGTTCGGTTCCGGTCTCGAGCGCGTGCGTCAGGAGACCGCCGAGCATGAGCCAGCGCTGCATGCTCTGGTCGTGCTCGACCGAGTACACCTCCACCGTGCCCCGGCGTTCCTTAGCCACGTACATGGCAATGTCGGCCCGCTGCAGCAGAAGGGCGACGTCGTCGCCGTGCTCGGGTGCCATGGCGATGCCCGCGCTGGCGGTCACGGCGAGGGTCAGGCCATCCATCTTGATCGGCCGCGACATCTCGTTGTTCAGGTCGTTGACGATGGCGACGGCCCGGTCGGGCTCGGTCACGTCTGCGATGACGAGAGCGAACTCGTCGCCCCCGAGGCGGGCCACGGTGGCCCGTCCCGAGACCGCTCGCAGCAATCGCTCGGAGATCTCGCAGAGCAGCCGGTCGCCTATGGCGTGGCCGAGCGTGTCGTTGACGTCCTTGAAGCGGTCGATGTCGAGCAGCACGATCGCCACGCCCTTGCTCTCGCTGAGGGCAGTGGCGGCACGGGTGAGGAAGAGCATCCGGTTGGGGAGCCCGGTCAGCATGTCGTGCGTGGCCTGGTGCGACTTGCTGTCGACCTCGTAGCGCAGCTCCTCGACCAGACGGGCCCGTTCGAGGCTGGCGCTGGCGTGGGCGACGAGGGTCTCGAACAACTTGAGGTCGTCGTCGTCGAAGCTGTCCAGTTCCTCGTCGCGATCGATGGCGATGATGGCGCCGATGGCGGTGTGTCGGTTCATCAACGGGGCGACAATGGCGTCGCGATACTCACCGGCGATCGGGTCGACGCTGACGGGGTCTTGAGCGGGCGTATTGTGCAGCGCGGCCTTGCTCGTGAGGATGGCGCTCGTCACGATGGATGCATCGGCAAGCGTGATCGGTTCGATGCCGGACGCCCCGCGATGGTCGAAGGTGATCCGGCGCGGGATCCCCGATGGTTCGGCCAGGATGAGCTCGGCTCGACGAGCCCGCATGACCGTGCAGACCTCCCTGAGGACATCCACGCTCATGGACGACGGTTCGAGGCTCGCCGTACCGATCTTCCGACTGAACTCGTAGAGGCGCTGAAGAGACGAGAAGCGGAGAGAGAGGCGGGCGAATCCTCGGTAGGCAACGATGATCAGCGCGGCGACCAGAACGAGAGGCAGAATCGTCCACGGGTCGAACCACGCCGCGTCGAGGAACGCAAAGGCGAGGCACATGCTCGCCGCCATCAGCATCGCATGCTGCGCCAGATGGACGATTCCCCGCCGCTTCGGTGCAGTTTGTCCGGCCAGAAGCGTGACGACCCGCAGCGCGACGGCCGACACGATCTGGTAGGCAATCATCGCCGCTGCAGCCGCGGCCCAGCCCAAGAGGCTGACCGGACTGTGTCCTCCCAGGAGCTCGCGGAAGACGACGGCAGCTACTGCTGTAGCCAGCGCAGTTGCGGCCACGTTGAACGTGACCTTCAGCGCTGCCTGCCTGCGCACGGCGGCGAAAACGAAGAGAACGGCGCAGGCCGCGCTGAGGACGAGCAAGTTGGGCGAGAGAAAGACCAACCCGAGGAGGAGGGGCCCATCCTCGAGGACAACAAGGAAGGTGTTGCCGCGGTAGTGCAATGAAACCGGCATCCAGTCGGCGACCGCCCAGAGCACACAGATGATGCCGAACATTGCAGCCTGAGGGGCGAGCTCGCGGAGGGGCGCCAGACCCTGGAGCGGACCCTTCAAGCAGAGGGCGGCCGTGACCAGGGCCAGGGAGACGGAAAAGGCGTAGATGGCGACGGTTGCGTGCCAGCGCGGCTGCTCACGGCTCCCGCCCTTGTCGCCCGGATCGCGCGACGACGGGCAACGTTCCAGGCTTGAGGGACCCGTCTTCGAGAACCTTCGTCGCATCCATTGAGCCCACCGACTTTGCCCACGTGTCGATGGCCTGGGCGCCATCCTCGAACACGATCCAAATATCGGCGGAATCTGTTCAAGACTTGAGATTGAGTCGTTCCTGAGCGCCCGACCCCGCCCACACCTTGGCCTCATGCCCGGGTGCCAACGTTGCCCGCGCTGCCTGGAACAGGACTTTTCTTGTGGTCGACGACGAAATCCGTCACGCTGGGCCGGATCGGCGGGGCGGCGGGCCGACATCCGGCCCCGCTGGGCATCTCAGTGCGATCGGTGGCTGACACCGAGATTTGACCCCGTCGGTTGCCTGAGCCGGCTCAGCCGGATGGGTGGGCACCCTCTCGGAGGCTGCGGAGGAGCGGCCGAGCCAGCAACACCGCCACGGCGCATTGCAAGGTTCCCGCCAGCACCAATGGCAGCCGGAGCCCACCGATCGCGGCCAGGCTCCCGGCTGCGAGTGCACCCACCGGCGCAGCACCCCACACGAGGCCGCGCCAGGCGCCGCCTACCCGTCCCATGAGATCGTCAGGGGTCAGCCTCTGACGAAGAGAGATCGCAACGACGGATCCGGCGCCCACCGCGAAACCGACCAGGGCGAAGGCGGGGCCGGCCAGCTGCCAGCCCTGAGCCAACGCCATGATCAGGTAGCCGACGCCGGATATCGAGCGCGGCACCGATCAGGGTGCGGGCACTCCCGAAGCGTCGGACGAGCCGGTTCGCCCCCAGGCTCCCGATGAGGTTCCCCGCCGCGCCGGCGGCGAGGAAGACCCCGTAGGCGCCCTCTCGGACCCCCCACTCGGTGGTGGCCAGCAGGACCAGGACGCCGGCCTCCATCCCCTGGAGGCCGGCCAGGGAGCCCACCATCAAGAGCAGGACCCGCAGCCGGCGGTCGGCGAAGAGGAGCCGGGCGCCCTCCCAAGCCGAAGTCGAAGAACCCTCCGGTCGCGGCGCCTTCGAGCGGAAGCCGACCAAGGGAAAGCAGGACAACACCGTCGCGATGGCATCGGCGAAGAAGGGGACCGCCTTGCTCATGGCGAAGAGCCAGGTGCCGACAACCGGACCGGCGAGGTGCTCCGTGCCGGCTTCAGTGCCGCGTCAGGACGCCGTTGGCGTACTCCAGCGCGTCCGACTGCACGAGATCGGGCACGATGGCCTGCAACGAGGAGTAGTAGATCGCCCGCCCGCCGGCGTTGATCAGCACGACCAGGATCAAGAGGGCCAGCGTTATCCGGTCGCTCAGAATTAGGAACGCCCCGGCCAGGATGGCGAGGGCGCGCACGACATTCGAGATGGCCATGAGCGGGCCGCGTTCGAACCGGTCTGCGAACGCGCCAGCAGGCAATGCCAAGAGGAGCCACGGCAGGCTGTCCGCGGCGACGACGCTGGAGACGGCCAGTGGATGGGGATTGACGACGACGGCCATGAGGGGGACCGCCCCGGCCGCCAGTCCATCGCCCGAGCTGGCCAGCGTAAAGCCGACCCACAGGCGGGAGAAGGGACGGCCGAGCGGTTTCCTCCGGATACGGTGCTTCGCCCGGCTACGAATCCTCATCGAACTCAACGCCCTGTCCCGTCACCCAGATAACCAGATTGCCACCTCCCCCATCGGTGCCGGATGATCCCCTCAGGTTTCTGGCGCGACAGCGGCGGGTACCGCCTCAGCGTCAAACAAATTCGCTAAAGGCGGCAGCCCGCCGTGTCGAAAACCACAAAGCAACACCCCGTACCAGCGTCGGGACGGCGCGATTACTTGCTTGGATTGAGTGCGGCTGTCACTAGCCCCACTTGGCTTCACATCTCATCGCCCACCTCCTTCGCACGTCGGTACCTGCAAGGGGTAGGAGAGCGAAACACCGTGCTACCGGTGCTCTCCTTCCCCGCGCACAAGTTTCGCCCAATCTGCAACTCGATTGCAACCATCGCAGGTCCCTAACCAGGTGAATTAGGGTCGAAAGACCCTACGCGAGCGCCGTTCTAGGAACGGATTCGGGGTGCCGGGCAGGTGGGGAGTGTTTTCCCGCTCGGCGGATTTTTGGTCTGGCGGCGCCTGTCCTCGCGCCGAGGGGCCTCCATCCCCCCATTTTGGCCGCCCAAGTTACATCTCTGTAGTTTGATCCTGCCCGCCTGCGCCGCACTGCGCGCATCGGTGCGCGGTGGCTCCTAGCGGGACGTCGAGTCGCCGAACGTCGCAGGCGGTCCTGTCGAGCGCGGCGCTAATACAGACAGCGCAGTAGTTGTCGGTGCAGACGGTCCGCCGCGAAATGAATCGGCCGTTGCGCACCTCGAGAGCCAAGGACGGCTCGCCTGCGCGTGGCACAACGAACCGACAACGCTCGGGCCGGGGCGATGCCAAATGGGCTGCAACGCCCGGGCCGCGGCGATACACAACCTGCTGCAACGCCCAGGTGTCCCGGCTGCGGCGGCATCCCCCCGATTGGACACCACAACGGTCGAATTCATTTCATCTCTGCTTCACCCTTCGTCCGAGAGGGCGTCACAGACCCTGGGTACCAACGCGACGTCGCTTCTTCAACGCCGACCAACGAAAGGTGCCGACCCATGCCCACCAGCCGAACCCGACGTGCCGCCGTTGCCCTTGCGGTGTGCGGGACCGTCGTGACGACTGCTGCGAGCAGTGTCGTGACGGCCTCCGCCACCACGCCGCTGACCATCAACGCCGTGACCTTCACCGCGCCGACCGGGACATCCCTGGACAACCCCCAAGGTGTCGCCGCCGCCAACGGCGTCATCGACGTGTCGAACACGGCAGACAATGTCGTGGCGAGCATCGTCGGCACCGCCACCACGACGATTGCCGGCTCCTACGAGGCCACCGGCGAGAGCGGTGACGGCGGCCCCGCCACCGCGGCCACCCTCGACCAGCCGACCGCGCTGGCGCGCGACAAGGCGGGGGACCTCTTCATCGCCGACACCGAGGACAACGTGGTGCGCGAGATCACGCCCGACGGCGTCATCCACCTCATCGCCGGCAACGGCACCGAGGGTGACCACGGCCAGGGCGGCCCGGCCGTCCGGGCCGAGCTCGACAGCCCCCAGGGCGTCGCCGTCAACGCCCAGGGCGACGTCTTCATCGCCGACACCTACAACGACGTGGTCCGCGAGGTCACCCCGCGGGGGTTCATCTCGACCTACGCCGGCAACGGGAACCCCGGCTACCGAGGTGACAACGGGCCGGCCGGGAAGGCCGAGCTCTCGTCACCCACGGGACTGGCCCTCGACTCCTCGGGCAACCTCTACATCGCCGACTCGGGCAACAACGTCATCCGCCGGGTCTCCACCAACGGGGTGATCACCACGGTGGCCGGGAACGTCGCGGCCGACCAGGCCTCCGGCGGGCTCGGCGGGTTCAGCGGCGACGGCGGGCCGGCCACCTCGGCCCGGCTGGACAGCCCCCAGGGCGTCGCCCTCGACCAGGCCGGTGACCTCTTCATCGCCGACACCTTCAACAACGCCATCCGGGAGGTCACGCCGGCCGGCACCATCTCGACCGTCGTGAACACCGCCGGCGCCAAGGGGAGCAGCGGCAACGGCGGCGCGGCCTCCGCCGCCAAGCTCAACACGCCCTTCGCGGTGTCCGTGGACAACAGCACCGGCGACCTCTACATCGCCGATACGTCCAACAACCGCATCCGCGTCGTGACCGGGTTCACGCCCCCGACCACGACGGGCGGCGGGCCGGTGGCGCCGGACCCGGTCGCGCACACCAAGTCGGCAGGGCACCACCACTGAGCGGCCCCGATCTCGACCCAACCCTCCGTACGCACTCTCACGAAAAGGACAGATCCCATGACGAATGACTCCACCTTCCTCTCCACCCCGTTCTCGCGGCGCCAGCTCCTGAAGGGAGGGGCCGGCGCCGCGGCCGGGGCGGCGCTCGCCGCCTACCTGCCGTCGAGCGTCCGCAGGGCGATCGCCGGAGCCAACCCGACCAGCTTCGACCTGAGCCAGGTCAAGCACGTCGTCCTGCTGATGCAGGAGAACCGCAGCTTCGACCACTACTTCGGCACGCTCTCGGGCGTGCGGGGCTTCGGTGACCCGAGGGCGATGCGGCTGCCCTCCGGGCGCTCGGTCTTCGCCCAGCCCGATCCCGACAACCCCGACAGCTTCCTGCTCCCGTACCACCTCGACACCTCGGACTCGGCGGCCCAGGCCGTCCCCTCGCTGAGCCACGCCTGGCAGGTGCAGCACGCCTCGTGGGCCAACGGCGAGATGGACGGCTGGCTGCGGTCGCACATTGCGGCGGACAGCGACACCTCCGGCCCCTTCACCATGGGCTACTACACGAGCAACGACATCCCGTTCCAGTACGCGCTGGCCAACGCGTTCACCATCTGCGACAACTACTTCTGCTCCATCCTCGGCCCGACCCACCCCAATCGCTACATGTGGATGACCGGAACGGTCGACCCCAACGGCCAAAACGGGGGGCCGGCGCTCGACAACAACGCACCCAACGGGACCTACAACTGGACCACCATGGCCGAGCGTCTCCAGAACGCCGGGATCTCGTGGAAGTGCTACCAGCAGGCGGACAACTACGGCACCAACGTGCTCGAGTTCTTCAGCCAATTCATCGACGCCGACCCGTCCTCGAGCCTCTACCAGAGCGCCTTCGGCGTGAGCACGCACTTCGACGGCACGCCGGCGACGGATCCGACCATGGCCTTCGAGGAGGACTGCGCCAGCGGCACGCTGCCGACGGTCAGCTGGCTCTTCCCGACCAGCGTCGCCTCGGAGCACCCGTCGTTCCTTCCGGCAGCCGGCGCGCAGTTCGTGGCTTCCAAGCTCGAGGCGCTGGCCGCCAACGAGGACCTGTGGAATTCGACCGTGTTCATCCTGAACTACGACGAGAACGACGGGTTCTTCGACCACGTGCCGCCGCTCACGCCCCCCAAGGGCACGGCAGACGAGTTCACGTCGCTGGACTCGCCGGGGGGCACCCCCGGCGGCGGGCTCAACCTCGGCTCGGGGTTCCGGGTGCCCGCCATCGTCATCTCGCCCTGGACCGTCGGCGGCTTCGTCTGCTCCGATCCGCTCGACCACACGTCCGTGCTCCGCTTCCTCGAGCGGGTGACGGGGATCACCGAGCCCAACATCAGCGCCTGGCGGCGCAGCACGTTCGGCGACTTCACCACCGCCTTCCAGCAGGCCCCCGCGTCGGCCCCGTCGATCCCGGCCGCCACCGCGTCGGCCACCGCCGCGCAGCTGACCTACCAGCAGCAGCAGTCGAAGTTGCCCCTGCCGGCCTTCCCCGGTGCGCTCCAGTCCCAGCCGTCCCAGCAGCCGGGCCACCGCCCGACCGTCGGCTGAGGCGCTCCCTCGAGGGAGCAAATGGTCAGCTGCTGAGCACCGGGAAGCGGTCCGGCGTGGCGGACGCCTCGGCGCGCGCCACCCAGACCCGCTGTCCCGTCTGCAGGTCCAGCTCGGCCGCGCTGCCGCGGCTGAGCTGGACCCAGCACGACTCTCCGCCACCGAGCTCCACGTCGACCTTGACCTCGAAGCCGAGGTGGGTCACGCGGGCCACGGTGCCCTCCACGGCGGTGCGCGTCGGCTTGCCGTCCTCGACCGGGTGCACGACGAGGTCGTGCGGGCGCACCCACTCGCCGTGGAGGCGCGTCGCCGGGCCCAGGAAGGTCAGCACGAACTCGTTCGCCGGGTGGTCGTACATGTCGGCCGGCGTGCCCACCTGCTCCAGCCGGCCGTGGTTCACCACGGCCAGGCGGTCGGCCACCTCCATGGCCTCCTCCTGGTCGTGCGTGACCAGCACCGTCGTCACCGACAGCGTGTCGTGCAGGTCGCGCAGCCACAGGCGCAGCTGCGTGCGGACCTGGGCGTCGAGCGCGCCGAAGGGCTCGTCGAGCAGCAGGACCTTGGGCTCGATCGCCAGCGCCCGGGCCAGGGCCATGCGCTGGCGCTGGCCGCCCGAGAGCTGTGACGGGTAGCGGTCGCCGAGGTGGGAGAGCCCGACCAGCTCGAGCAGCTCGTCCACCCGGGCCTTGACTTCGGCCTTGGGGCGGTGCCGGATCTCGAGCCCGAAGGCCACGTTGCGCCGCACCGTGAGGTGGCGGAACGGCGCGTAGTGCTGGAAGCAGAATCCCACGCCGCGGCTGCGGGCCGGCGTGGCGGTCAGGTCCTCGCCCTCGATGCGCACGATGCCGCTGTCGGGGGTGTCGAGGCCCGCGATGATGCGCAGCAGCGTCGATTTGCCGCCGCCGCTCGGGCCGAGCAGGGCGGTCAGGGAGCCCGTCGGCACCTCGAGCGAGACGTCGTCGAGCGCCACGGCGTCGCCGAAGCGCTTCGAGATGGACTCCACCTCGATGCTCATGCGGCCGCCTTGCCGTGCCAGGCGTCGCGGTCGCGGTCGGTCAGCGTCAGCAGGGTGAGCACCATGAGCGCGGCGAGACACAGGGCGACCGCACCGACGTAGGCGGCCTGCGGCTCGAGGTTGTCGATGCTGCTGGAGATGAAGAGAGTGTAGGTCTCGGTCTTTCCGGCGATGACGCCCGAGACGATGGCCACCGCGCCGAATTCGCCCAGCACGCGTGCCGTGGTCAGCGTCACACCGTAGGCCAGGCCTCGGCGGATGCTGGGGAGTGTGATGCGGCGGAAGACGGCGAACGGCCCGGCCCCGAGCGTGCGCGCCGCCTGCTCCTGCTCGGTGCCGATCTCCTGGAGCACCGGCAGGACCTCGCGCACGACGTAGGGCAGCGAGACCGCCGCCGAGGCCATCACGATGCCGGGCACCGAGAAGATCACCGTGATGCCGTGCTGGGCCAGCCAGTTGCCGAACCAGCCCGTCTTGCCGTACACGAGGATCAGGGCGAGGCCGATGACGACGGGGGAGAGGGCGAGGGGGATGTCGATGAGCGCATCGAGCAGCCAGGCGCCCGGAAAGCGGTGGCGCGCCAGCAGGAGCGACACCCCGACACCGAAGATGGTGTTGAGCGGCACGGCGATGGCGACCACGAGCAGCGTGAGCACCAGCGCGTGCAGGGCGTCCGGCGCGGTGAAGGCATCCCACGCCGCTCCGAGTCCGGGCGCGAGGGCGCGGTAGAAGACCGCACCCACAGGGACCACGACGAGCAGGCCCAGGTAGACGAGCACGACGACGCGCAGCGGCAGGCGCCAGCGGGAGCCCTTCACACCGTCTCCGGGACGTCGAAGCGCCGGCGGGCCCAGCCGATGCCGAGGAGCACGAGCAGCGCGATGGCCACGAGCACGATGGAGACCGCGCTGGCGCCCTGCAGGTCGTCGCTCTGCGAGAGCCCGAAGATGTAGGACGACGCGACCTCGGTCTTGAACGGGAGGTTGCTCGAGATGAGGATGATCGAGCCGTACTCGCCCACGGCCCGGGCGAAAGCCAGGCCGGCCCCGGCGAGCACCGAGGGCAGCACGCTCGGGAGGATGACCCGTCCCAGCACCTGTCGCCGCGTCGCGCCGAGGGAGGCGGCCGCGTCCTCGGTCTCCGCGTCGAGCTCGGCCAGCACCGGTTGGACGCTGCGCACGCAGAAGGGCAGGGTCACGAAGAGCAGCGCGGCGCCGACACCGAGGCGGGTGCCCGCCAGGTCGACGTGGAGCGGGCTGTTGACGCCGTAGAGCGTGAGCAGCGTCAGGCCGGCCACGACGGTGGGCAGCGCGAAGGGCAGGTCGATCACGGCGCTCACGAGCGCCTTGCCGCGGAAGTCGTCCCGCACGAGGACGAAGGCGATGGCCAGGCCGGCGATGGAGTTGATCACCGCCACGATGGCGGCGACGGCCAGCGTCAGCTCGAGCGCGGCGACCGCCTCGGGTTGGGTGATGGACTGCCAGAAGGCGGACCAGCCGCCGCTGAAGGCCTTGGTGATGAGCGCGGCCAGCGGCAACAGGACGAGCAGCGACAGGTAGGTGACCGCCAGGGCCGGGCCACCGACGCGCCCGGCCACCCGTCCCGCCGCGACCAGGGACGGGGGAGGCGCCGATGGGGGATCGCGGCGCCAGCGTCCCCGCCCTGGCCGGCGGTCTGCCGGCGCGCCGGCTCCGCCCGGGAGACCCAGGTCGGCCAGCGCGCCCGTGCTATTCATGCGGCGCGACTGCTACCCGCCGGCGGTGGACACGCCGAGCGACTGCTCGACCTTGGCCACAATGCCGGTCTGCGGGTCGAAGAACTTCGTGTTGACCGCGGTCCACCCCCCGAACTTGTTGATGGTGAAGAGCGTCTTGGGCTTGGGGAAGTTGAACTGGGCCGCCACCCCGGGGAGCACGGGGCGGTAGCCCTGCTTGCCCCAGACGGTCTGCCCGGCGGGGGAGAGCAGGTAGGCCACGAAGGCCTTGGCCGCCGGGCTCGCCGTCTTGGTCACCGCGATCGGGTTCTCAATCAGGATCGTCTGCGGTGGGGTGACGATGGAGATGGCCTCACCCTGGCTCTTGGCGTAGAGCGCGTCGTCCTCGTAGTCGAGGAGCACGTCACCCTGGCCCGACAGGAACGTCTGCAGCGCCGCACTGGCGCTGGACGGTTGGGCCACCGTGTTGTGCAACAGCTGCGACAGGTAGGCCTGCGCCTGCGCGGGCGACTTGCCGAGCGAGATCTGGGCGCCGTACGCCGCCATGAGGTTCCACTTGGCGCTGCCCGAGCTGAAGACGTTGGGCGTCACGACCTGCACGCCCGACTTCACCAGGTCGGCCCAGGTCGTGATGTGCTTGGGGTTGCCTTGGCGGACGACGAAGGAGACGATGGAGTCGGTGACCATGCCCTTGGTCGGGCCGTTGTCCCATGTGCTCGACACCAGACCGGCCTTGACGACCTTGGCCATGTCGGTCGACAGCGAGAAGTTCACGACGTCGGCCGGCAGCCCGTCGACGACCGACGTGGCCTGGGTGCCCGACGGGCCGAAGGAGGGGGTCACCGTCACGCCCGCGCCCGCCTTGGTCTTGGCGAAGGCGGCGGCCAGGACGCTGTAGGCGGGCTTGGGGGTGGAGTAGGCCACGAGGTTCACGGAGCCGCCCTGCGCGCCGGCCGGGAGGGCGGCGAAGGCCAGGCCGCAGAGGGCCAGGGCGCCGATGGCGGTGCTCCGGCCGAGCCGGTGGCGGGGAGCGCGGGCGCCCGTGGGCGCGCCGGAGTGCGGGGGGTTCCTGTGCATGTGTCCAACTTAATACACGTGGATCGATAAAGCCAAGCGGATTAGTCAGGAATAGTACCGGCGGGGTACTGGGTACAAGATCCCTGGTCAGGGGGTGGTCGGTGTGGGCGGGGAGAGGAAGGGGGGCTCGCCGGAAGCGGAGGATTCAGCCGCCGGCGGCCTGGAACGGGCTGGCCCGCCGGGCCTCGCGGGACTCCAGCATGGCCCAGTCCGAGCGGGCCACCAGGTCCTCGAGGGAGATGCGGTCGCCAGCCTGGCGCGTCGTCCAGCCGCAGCAGACCTCGACGGCGCCGCCGACGAACTGCCGCGTCTCGGGTGCGCCCAGGTGGGCGCGGATGCGGGCGGTCAGGGCGGAGCAGTCGGGTTCGGCGGGGTGCAGGGTCAGCACCAGAAACTGGGTCCCGCCGATGCGGGCCAGCACGTCGTTCGTGCGGAACGTCACCGACAGGGCGCGGGCCACCGCCTGCAGCGCGGCGTCGCCGGCCTGGTGGCCCAGGCGCTCGTTCAGTTCCTGCACGTTGTCGACGTCCACGAAGAGCGCCTGCACCGCGGCGTCCTGGCGGTCGGCGAGCTGCAGCAGCTGGGTCCCCGAGGCCAGCAGGCCGCGGCGGTTCTGCAAGCCGGTCAGCTCGTCGCCGCGCGACAGTTGGAGCAGGCGGGCACTCAGCTCCTCGAGCTCGCGCTCAATAGCGAGGCGCCCGGTCAGGTCGTGCAGGATGCAGCACATCTGCAACGCGCCGTCCGCGTCGCGGAACTGCAGCGCGGTCATCTCGATCTCCATGTAGCGCCCGTCACCCCGGCGCAGCCGGGCCACGCCCACGGCCGACCCGGTTCGCTCCCGCTCGGCCACGGCGATGCCCCAGCGAGGGTCCTCCTGGTCCACCAGCCCGTCGCGGCCGAGGAGGCAGATCTCCTCGGCGGTCATGTCGACCATGGCGCAGGCGGCCGGGTTGGCGGCGGTGATCCGGCCGTCGTGGGTGCAGAAGAGCACACCTTCGGAGCTGTGCGCGAAGAGGGCCCGGTAGGCGACGAGCCCGACCGTGTCAGTGTCCTGAACCACCATTGCCGTTCCTCCAGGCCGTGCCCGACACACACCGCGGAGCGCACTTTCCGCAAAACGAGAATACCGAAGCCCCCGCCCGAACTACGGTTCTTGGTCGGCGTTGTGACTTTCGGCCCTATTGAGGAACGGTCCCGGCGCGCCGATGTGGCGGGGGGGAGGTACGGCCCGGGCGCGATCTCCTACGAAGCCCCGAGGCGGCTGTTGTAGCTCGAGATCGTGCTGTTCACGCTCTGCTCCGCCGAGCTCACCGCCTTGGCCGGCTGCACGCCCTGGGTGAACATGGAGATCTCGGCGTTGAGCACGTCGGTGCGCACGTCGGCGTAGGGGCCGATCACCGAGCCGGAGGTGGCCGGGCTGTTGACCCCGTTGTTGACCTCGTTGTAGGCGACCTTGTACCCGGGGCTGGTGGCCCAGAGGTGCTGGACCGTCGCCGTCTGCGCCGACGACTTGCGGACGGGAGCGTGACGAGCCCCAGCGTCTCGGCGGCCCGCTTGACCTTTGTCGCCCGCTCCTCCTTGTCGACGCCGCGCTGGCGGAGCGGGAACTCGATGTTCTTCGCCACCGTAGGTGCGGGTAGAGCGCGTAGCTCTGGAAGACCATGGCCACGTCGCGGTCCTTGGGGTCGATGTCGTTGACCACCCGGTCGCCGATGGAGACGGTGCCGGCGCTCAGCTCCTCGAGGCCGGCCACCATCCGCAGCGCCGTCGTCTTGCCGCACCCCGACGAGCCGAGCAGCACGAGGAGCTCACCGTCGGCGACGTGCAGCGTCAGGTCGTCGACCGCGGTGATGTCGCCGAAGCGCTTGGTCACCCCGTCGAAGCTGACCCTCGCCAACGTGCTCCCTTCGCAGCGGCCCGCCCAGGCCCCGGATCATCGGTCCGCCGCACGGTAGCGAACGGCCGGGCCGACGCGCACGAGGAGCACCGCTCAACCCCGGTCGCACGGCCCGGTCGGATGGCCCGGTCGGACGGCTCAGTGGACAGCCCACTCGGACGGCTCAGCTGGCCGGGATCCTCCACCCCATGGACTCGGCGATCTCCTTGCACGTCGGGCACAGGCCGTAGCGGCCGGGGTCCCGCCCCGGCACCCACTCCTTGCCGCACAGCGCCCGCACGGCCGTGCGGTTCACGATGCCCTCGACCACGCTCGGCCCCGTGGAGACGAAGTCCCCGTCCTTGGGGGTGTACCCCTCCAGGACGATGTGGGCCATGCGGTCGTGGTCGCCCTCGTCGAGGTCGGGCGCCGGCCGCGCCGGGGCGAGGGTCGTGCCCTCCGCCGCTCCCGGGCTGGGGGCTGTCTCCGTGCCGCTCACCGTCTCAGCGTATGCCCCGGGCAGGCCGCCCCGCCGCCTCGCCGGGCCTCCGACCAGGGGTGGGACACCGTCCGGAACGACGGCGCACCCTCCTATGCTGGAACCCCGACAATTACAGGATTACAGCAGTCCGACCAGGGACGGGCCGCTCGGGAATGACATGCCCACCCAGATGGTTGACCAGTCAGAGGAATTTGGAACCCGAAGGGAACCCGATGACAAACGAGAATGTGACACTCCCATTGCTCCCCCTCACGTCAGGGGTGGTGCTGCCCGGGATGGTGTTCACCATGGCCCTGGAGTCCGATGAGGCCCGGGCCGCGGTCGACTCCGCCCGCTCTGCCGGGGGCCGTCTGCTCCTGGTGCCCCACATCGAAGGTCGTTTCGCCGCCGTCGGCGTGATCGCCGAGGTCATGGAGGAGGGCGACCTCCCCGGGGGCCTGCCCGCAGTGGCCATCCGTGGTGACCGCCGTGCCGTCATCGGCACCGGCATCCCCGGGACCGGCGACGCCCTCTGGGTGGAGGCCGAGCCCATCGACGAGCCCGAGCCGACCCCGGCCGCCAACGAGTTGGCCCGGGAATACCGCGCCGTGATGGAGAACATCCTGCACAGCCGCGGCGCCGGTCGCATCGCGGCCCAGCTGCGCGAGATCACCGAGCCGAGCCGCCTGGCCGACATGTCGGGCTACTCACCCGACCTCACCCTCACACAGAAGGTGGAGGTCCTCGAGACGCGCGACGTCGAAGCACGGCTGCGCCTCGTCCTGGGTTGGGCCCGCGACACGCTGGCCGACGTGACGCTGCGCGAGAAGATCAAGACCGACGTCGAAGAGGGCATGGAGAAGACGCAGCGCGAGTTCCTGCTGCGCCGCCAGCTCGATGCCATCCGCAAGGAGCTCGGGCAGCTGAGCGACGGCGACGACGCCGACCCCGACGACTACAGGGCCAAGCTCGAGTCGCGTGACCTCCCCGAGCACGTCCGCAAGGCGGTCGAGCGCGAGGTCGACAAGCTCGAGCGCACCAGCGACCAGAGCCCCGAGACGGGCTGGATCCGTACCTGGCTCGACACGGTGCTCGAGATCCCCTGGGGCGTGGAGTCCGAGGACCGTCTCGACATCGAAGAGGCGTCGCGCATTCTGGAGGCCGACCACGACGGTCTGGCCGACGTGAAGGAGCGCATCCTCGAGCACCTCGCCGTGCGCAAGCTGCAGGCCGAGCGCGGCCTGGCGCCGGTGGACGGGCGCGGCTCGGGGGCCATCCTGGCCCTCGTCGGGCCTCCGGGTGTCGGCAAGACGTCGCTCGGCGAGTCCGTCGCCAACGCCCTCGGTCGCAAGTTCGTCCGTGTCTCATTGGGCGGCGTGCGGGACGAGGCCGAGATCCGTGGCCACCGCCGCACCTACGTGGGGGCCCAGCCGGGCCGCCTGGTGCGCGCGCTGCGGGAAGCCGGGACCATGAACCCGGTCATCGTGCTCGACGAGGTCGACAAGATCGGCGCTGACTACCGGGGTGACCCGTCGTCGGCGTTGCTCGAAGTGCTCGACCCGGCGCAGAACCACACGTTCCGTGATCACTACCTCGAGGTCGACCTCGACCTGTCGCGGGTGCTGTTCATCGCCACGGGCAACGTGGTCGACACCATCCCGGGGCCGCTGCTCGACCGCATGGAGTTCATCCGGATCGACGGGTACACCGAGTCCGAGAAGGTCTCCATCGCCAAGCACCACCTGGTGGGCCGCCAGCTCGCCCGGGCGGCGCTCCGCGAGGACGAGGTGCAGATCAGCGATGACGCGTTGCGTGCGCATCGTGGCCGACTACACCCGGGAAGCGGGTGTGCGGAACCTCGAGCGCGAGCTCGGCAAGCTGCTGCGCAAGGTGGCGACGAAGCTCGCTTCGGGCGAGCGCCAGGCTCCCGTGGTCGTCGAAGCTGACGACGTGCGGGGATGGCTCGGCCGGCCGCACTTCTTCTTCGAGGCGGCCGATCGGACCAGCGTGCCCGGCGTCGTCACCGGACTGGCCGTGACCGGAGCGGGCGGCGACGTCCTCTTCGTCGAGGCCAGCGTGTCCGAAGGCCCCGAGGGGCTCACCCTCACGGGCCAGCTGGGCGACGTCATGAAGGAGTCGGCGGAGATCGCCCTCTCCTACGTGCGCTCGCACGCCGAGGAGCTCGGGATCGACCCGACGGTCTTCGCCGGCAAGCGGTTCCACGTGCACGTCCCCGCAGGCGCCGTCCCCAAGGACGGACCCTCGGCCGGCGTCACCATGACGACCGCGCTGGTGAGCCTGCTCCGCGGCGTGCCCGTGCGCTCGGTGGTCGGGATGACCGGTGAGGTCACCCTGCAAGGCCGGGTGCTGCCGATCGGTGGCGTCAAGCAGAAGGTGCTGGCCGCCCACAGGGCGGGTCTGACCGAGGTCATCCTGCCGGAGCGCAACGGCAACGACCTCGAGGATGTCCCCGAGGAGGTGCGCGACGTCATGACGTTCCACCTGGCGGCCACCATCGCCGACGTGCTCACCCCGGCTCTGTCAGGGGCGGACACGGAGGCGCCGGCCGCGGACGGCGGGAGCGAACTGGGCGCCGCAGCCTGAGTTTGGGCAGACTGGTCCCGGGCCACATGGCCCGGGATCAGTCGTATTCGGGATTCAGCGGAGTCGATCGAAGCAGAGCGGAGCGGACAGTGGACGACAAGGACATCGTGGACCGGATCGGCGAGCTCGCCGCCGAGGAGCAGCGCCTCGAGGAGGCGCACGTCGGCGAGGGGCTGAGTGATGACGAGATCGCCCGCAAGCGCGACCTCGAGATCACCCTGGACCAGTTGTGGGACGTCCTGCGCCAACGCCGGGCCAAGCGCGCCGCCGGCCAGGATCCCGACGCCGCGGCGGAGCGCTCGGCGGGCACCGTCGAGGGTTATCTGCAGTAGACGAGGGATCTCTCCAGCGGAAAGGTCACTCCTGCAGTGGTGTCCGAAGGTCAGTCTGCCGGCATCTGGCGGTTGAGCGCCGGGGAGATCAGGCTGGCAAGGCCGCGCAGGTTGCCGATGGTCACGTCCAGCCAGTCGAAGGAGTCGCGCCAGACCGCGATCTTCCCTTCCTCGTCGACGACGAAGCGGCCGTAGACCCAGAAGCGCGACGCGAAGCGGCCGAAGCTGATCTCGTCGACTCGATCGGTCAGGACGACGTTGTCCTCGGTCGCCACGTGATTGAGGTGGACATCGAAGCCCATCCGCCCGGGTCGTAGCCAGGGCCGGGCGATCCGCTCCAGTCGGTCACGGCCATAGATGGTGGGCAGGGAGACGTTGCTGTAGACGAGATCGTCGGTGACGAGGTCAAGTGCCGCATCGAGGTCGTACGCGGCGAGGGCGCGGAGGAACTCCACGACCACGTCGGCAGATTTGGCGGCCGTCGACGTCGGCGCAGGCTCAGGAGTGGGCAGGGTCGTCATGCTCCCCATTGTCCCCGAGGCTCGGCTCCGGGGCTACCGCCGATCGCCGCATCCTGCGCCACACGAGGGGTGCAACCGCCGCACCCACGAGGGTTACGAGCGCCAGGACGAACAGCAAGGTGTAGGACCCGTAGCCGTCGTAGGTGAATGACACGGTGTGCGTGCCCGGGCCCACCACGACGCCCACCAGTGCCGGTGCCACCATCACCGTCGGGGCCGGTCGGCCGTTCACGGTGGCGTGCCAGCCCGGGTCGTAGGACGCGCTCAGCACCACGGTGGCCCGGCGGTTCGTCTTCACCACGGCGCGGGCTGCGCCGTTCTGGAGGTCGGCATGCTCGACGACGACATGTCCCGGCGACCCCTGTAACGCCGACGCGTCGGCCGCGGTGGGGGTGGAAGCCGCAGACCCGTTGAAGCCCACGGTCAGGTCGCGCTGCTGGGTGAGGAGCGGGGAGTCGAGCAGGGTCGTGCTCTGTGTGCCGACGTCGGCCCGCGTCGCCGTCAGCACGCCGGTCGTGTCGTAGACGTGGATGTAGCCGGGGTCGGGGAGCGCCCACAGGCAGTAGTTCCCCGAGCAGCCGACCTTGTCGGCCGGCACCGGCGCCGCCATGTCGAGGGGCGTGATCAGGTAGCCGATGCCGAACAGCGGGTAGTCGCCCGGGTTCGTCTCGTCGAAGAAGTACTCGGGATCCGTCATGAGCGACGCCGTGCGCAGCGTGTACCCGACCTCGTCGATGTCCTTGCTCTCGAGGTACTTGAACACGGGGACCGCCCCGACGACGAAGTCCTCGCCCCAGTTGGTCGGCGCCCCGGCGTAGACGCGGCCCTTGGGATGGGCGCGTACGTATTCCAACAACTGGTCGATCTGCGGCTCCTGCTGCGCGTCGGCTTGCGCCTGCAGGCCGATGTTGGTCGCGTTGTGGGCGTCGTAGGTGTCCAGGTCGCTCCAGGCGGGCGCGAGCACCACGATCAGCGCCACGATGCACAGCCCCGCGACGATGCCGCGCCCCGCCGGTCGGGAGACCCACCCCCGGCGTTCCTCCGGGAACAGCAACAGGGCGCCCCGCAGCACGAGCCGTCCCAGGAACACGATGCCGATGCCCGCCAGCAGGATGCCCGAGAGCTGCACGCCCATCTGGAAGCGGCGGATGAAGATGTCGCTGCTGCCCGGCACGATGTCGTAGAGGGCCCCGAAGGTCGTCCGCCCGAACGACATGACGAGCGTGACCACCCAGATGACCACGAGGGCGCGGCCGGCAGCGAACGAGCGCCAGCGCCAGATGCAGAAGCCGATGCCGACGAACACGAGGACCGTGACGATGGGCCAGCGCCCGTTGTCATAGAGATTGCCGTTGAACAGCCACGCGAGCATCTGGCTGGCGCCGTAGCCGTTCTCGAGCCCGGTGCCCTCGAGCACCTGGTTGCGTGCCGCCCAATGGGACTGTTGCAGCAGCGGCACGATGACCCAGGCCGAGGCCAGCAGCGCCGCCGCGCCGAGCGCGAGCGGCGCGCCCGAGCCGGCGCCACAGGTCGGAGGGCACGATGAAGGGCCACACGACGAGCGGCACGAAGGCCAGGTACCCGGTCTCGTAGTGCAGAGCGACGGTCAACATGATGAAGAGGACGGCGAAGAAGCCCGCCCGCAGTGACGAGAGGGCGCGGAAGGTGAAGCCCCATGCGAGCGGCAGCGTCCATGACGCCCAGAGCTGGGTCCACACGCCGTAGCCCACCCAGACATAGGCCTTGGTCTCGTACCCGATGCCCGCGGCCGAGGCGAGGAACGGCGCCACGGCGGCCGCCGAGGCGGCGGTCCACCGGCTCAGCCCGAAGAGGCGGCCGCTCCAGTAGACGGCGAGCGGCCACAGCGCCAGCAACAGGTACAGGGACCAACGGAACACCGTGTCGGGATCCACTGCGGTGCCGATGGCCCCCGACACCATCGACGGGAGGCTCTGGTAGTGCAGGAACTGGGGTGAACCGAGACCGAGGTAGGGGAACCAACTCGTCAGGGGGAGGTGGCCCTGGCTGATGCGGGCGGCGGCGGCGCGCACCATCTGCTCGTGCAGGGAGCTGTCGTCGAGGTAGGGCACGGCCCGGAGCTCGGGCCTGAGCTCCCAGAGGCCCCAGGCCATGGCCAGGGCGACCACGATCCAGGGCCCGAACCAGGCCGGTGTCCGTGCCGCCGGCTCGGCCACCGCAGGGGCGGGCTCGGCCGCGGGGGATCCGGGCGTGTCCTCCTCGACCATGGTCACGGCGCACCATGATGCCGTCCGCCCCGTTCGTGGGCTAGAACCCCACGTTGGGGCTGTAGCTCAGTGGTCAGAGCAGAGGACTCATAATCCTTGGGTCGTGGGTTCGATCCCCACCAGCCCTACCGATGAGAGCCCTACCGTTGCGCGGCTCGAACGTCTCGTTCGTCCGACTTCTTTGACCATACTGAGGCGGTGCGTCGGACCAAGGCTGCGGTGACATCGTGACGAGCGCTGTCCCACCCGACGCCGCCGAGGCCGTCGCGGTCCACGACGACGTCGAGCTTCTGGCCTCCGAGGGCTTCGCCGAATGGCTCGTGAGGCAGGAGGTCAGCCTGGTCTTCGGCACACCACCGGCCAAGCTTTGGCTCGTCGGGGTGGATCAGCAGGGTCAGTTGGCTGTCTTCGACCGGTCGCTCGACAAGGTCATGGGTTTGGCCAGCGACGGGAAGGACCGCCTGTGGGTCGCCACACGCTACGAGATCTGGCGTTTCGAGAATGTCCTGGCGCCGGGGGCGACGACCGGCGACGGGCATGACCGGCTGTTCATTCCCCGCCTGATGTCGACGGTGGGGAACGTGAACATTCACGACTTGGCCCTCGAAGGGGACGGCCGCGACCTGTGGGTCAACACCCGCTTCGGGTGCCTGGCCTCGACGAGTGCTTCGGCCAGCTTCGTCCCCCGCTGGCATCCGCCATTTCTCGCGGGCCCGGCCCCAGGTGACCGCTGCCACCTGAACGGCCTGGCCGTGATCGACGGTGTGGCCGCGTACGTGACGTGTGTGAGCGAGTCGACGGAGGTGGACGGTTGGCGGGACGGTCGCCGCGACCAGGGCGTCGTGATCGACGTGGCCCGCAACGAGGTGGTGGCGAGGGGCCTCTCCATGCCCCATTCGCCACGCTGGTGGAGAGGCCGGCTGTGGGTGGCCAATGCGGGCACGGGCGAGCTGGGGACGATCGACACCGAGCGTCAGCAGTTCGAGCCGGTGACATTCGGGCCGGGTTTCCTGCGCGGGCTGTGCTTCGTCGGCGACTATGCCGTCGTGGGATCGTCGAAACCGCGCCGAGGCGATATCTACTCGGGTCTGGCGCTCGACGGCGCCCTCGAGGCGCGGAACATGCAGCCGCACCTCGGGCTCTTCGTGGTCGACCTGCAGAGCGGCGAGCTCGTGCACTGGCTCCTCGTCGAGGGGGCCGTGCGGGAGTTGTTCGACGTGTGCGCACTGCCCGGCGTCCGCCGTCCGGCGGCCTTCGGGCTCCTCGGGGGTGAGGTACGCACCGATCTGTGGTTCGACGACGACGTTCCGATTCCCACGGGCGCTGCGGCCGCTGCCGCTGCCGCCCTTCCCCTCCAATGAGCCGGGATCACGCCCTCCACCTCCACACGTTCGAAACCGTCATCTCCGACGACGTCGCTTCGGTCCTGGCCGATCTCGCCGTCGGTCTGGTCGTGGCCGCCGGCTCGCGCATGTGGCTCTTCACCGCCGACGACCGGTCGCGCCTGCTGGTCCGCGAAGTGGGGCTCGATGGGGTGACCGCCGCCGCCTGGCACGAGGACAGGCTCTTCGTGGCCTCGACCTGGCAGGTGTGGACGTTCGTCGACGCTGGTCCCGATCCCGAGGGCGGTGGGGACCATCTCCTCCTGCCCCAGCAGGCCCACACCACCGGGGGCCTCGGCGTGACCGACCTCGCCGTCGGTACCCAAGGACCGGTGGTGGTCTCGGGGCTGTTCAGCTGTCTGGCGCTCCTCCATGACCGGTTCTCCATGCGACCCGTCTGGGTGCCACCGGTCGTCACCGCGTTGCGCCCCGAGTCGAGGTCACTGCTGACCGGGATCGCCTTGGTCGACGGGCAGGCGGCCTTTGTGACCGCCGCTGGTCTGAGCGACGACGCCAACGGTTGGGAGTCTTCGGTGGCAGGTGGCGGCGTGCTGCTGAGCACCGGTGGTCAGCGTGTGCTGTCGGGGCTGACGCTGCCACGCAATCCCCGGTGGAGTGGTGATCGGCTGATCCTGGCCGACTCGGGCACCGGCCGTGTCCTGCGCGTCGACCCGGCCACGGGCCACGAGGAGACCCTCGTCACCCTGGCCGGTGTCCTCGGCGGCCTTGACGTCCGGAACGACCTCGCCGTGGTCGCGTACGGCGATCCGAGCCGAGCGGCCATCGCCGGTCTCGAGGGAGGACGCCCGGCCTCGGGCGCGGTCCGCGACGGGCTGGCCTTCGTCGATCTGCGGAGCGGAACGGTCGCCGGCACAATCGAGTTCCTGGGCCATGCAGGCCCCGTCGAGGCGGTGGCCCTGCTGCCCGGCATCAGCTCGGCGACCATTGCCGCGCCGCGTGGGCTGACCGCTCAGTCGACGGTGGTGGTCGGCCGTCGCGAGCCATTGGCCCGGCCATCCTCTCCTTGATCCCCACCGGTCGTTGCAGGGATCATCCCAGTGCGGGTGCGGTGGTCGTGCTTAGTATCCCGTGTCGGCAAGTCACGGTTGAGAGGAGCACACTTTGCGCGCACATCGGGTCACACGGACCGTTGTCCATTCCGCGCCGGCGGCAGTGGGATGGGTTGTCCTGGCGACGGAAGACGACCCGAGGACGTCGGCGCTCCAGGTGCCATTGCAGCTGACCCGCAACGGGTTCTCGGTCGTTGAGGTCGTACTCGGGAATCGGTGTCCCACTCCGGTGGCCATGAGCGCGCTCCGCGACGCCGAGACGGCGACACGGCACGACCACCCCGGTAATCCGATCCTGCTCGGTGGCGTCCGCGACGCGGCGCCGCTGGCAGCGCGCCTGGCGGCTGACGTCGACGCAGCCGGCCTCGTTTCTTTCGACGGTCCGCTGGTGTCCATCGCCTGGCGGATGCCCGGTCGTCAGACCACGACGCTCCTTCTGGGATCGACCGGTGCGGGCGCGGTCGCCAAGCTCGGTCTGCGGGCTTCGGGTGTTGTGCTGGGCCGCCAGGCCCGGGTGGTCATGGCACACGAGCCGACCGCCGTCGACCGTGCGCTCCGGGAATGGCAGCGAGCTGCGGCAGCCGGCGCCTGGCCTGACCGCCCCTCGCCGGCCATCGCCCGCCTGGCTGTCCCGACCGCGGCCGTGCTCGGTCTCGGGGCGGGGGCGGCCCTGCTGGGGGCGACGCCCGTGGCCGCAGCCCAGAGAAGCGGCGACGGTGTCGCCGCCCCGGCGGCGCAGGCGCTGACCAAGACCAACTCGCTCGGTGGCCAGAAGGTCGGGGCGGCGCAACGACAGGGCGACCACGTTCTGCCGCACGCGACCGGCTCGCAGGGCCTTGTTGACGCAGCCGGCATGAAGTGGTTCGTCAACACGGACATCACGTTCAGCACTTCGAGTTCGGCCAGCGCCGCGATGTCAGAAGCAAGTTACCAACATCCGGTGACGGCCTCGACGCTGAACGGCGGGACCTCCCAGGACCAACTGTTTGACGCCTACGACGGGTACAACTCTCTGTTCGTCAGCGTGAACGGCACACACTGCCAGGACCTCGGCCAAGGTTGCACGAGCTACAACAAGAACGGGCCGGCGGCCGCCCCGAGCTGCAGCGGCCAGGAGATCGATTTCCCGGTACAGGCCATTGACGGGCTCAATGTATCCCGTCGGGTGTTCGTCCCGAAGAACGATCACTTCGAGCGGACGCTCAATGTGTTCACCAACCCCGGCACGACGCCCATCACCGCCACCATGAGTACCTCGAACAACCTCGGTTCCGACACGAACACGGTCATCACCGGGACGTCGGCCGGCGGCGTGACGCCGACGACCAGCGACGAGTGGGTCACCACGTTCCAAAACTTCACCGGGACCACGACGACCGACCCCCGCCTGGGGCACGTTCTTCAGACGACCGGTGCCGCGGTGGGTGCGGACAATGTGGTCTTCACTAACGGCAGCGACAGACCGACGTGGGGTTACACATTCGCGGTGGCGCCGGGCCAGACGGTGATCGTGGGCAACTTCGCAGTGGCCGACGGCACCATCGCGGCCTCCAAGGCCGACTCGGCCCGCCTCGCTGCTCTCCCGCCGAACGCCGTCCAGTGCATGTCGGCGACGGATCAGTCCGAGCTGGCGAACTTCGCCAACGCACCGACGGTCACCACCCAGCCAGTGAGCCAAGGCGGCAAGGCCGGGAGCAGTGTCAGTTTCACCGCCTCCGCGACGGCGGCCGGGTTGGATGAGACCCCGACGGTTCAGTGGCAGGTCTCGACCGACGGTGGGGCCACGTTCGCCGATGTCCCCGGCGCCACGTCATCGACGCTCGATCTTGCCGGCGTCACGGCAGCGCAAAACGGCGATCAGTACCGGGCCGTGTTCACCAACACCATCGGGTCGGCCACGTCGGACGCCGCCACGCTCACCGTGTCGAACTCCGGCTACTGGCTGGCGGGCGCCGCCGGCGGGGTCCAGGCGTTCGGGGTCCCGTTCGACGGTTCGCTACCGGGTCTCGGCGTGAAGCCGGCCGCACCGATCGTCGGCCTCGCCGCCGACCCGGACGGTGGCGGCTACTGGCTGGTCGGCTCGGACGGCGGGGTCTTCGGCTTCGGTGACGCCAAGTTCCACGGATCCGCCGCCGGGCTCCACCTGTCCCAGCCCATCGTCGGGATGGCTGCCACCTCTGACGGCGGCGGCTACTGGCTGGTTGGCGCGGACGGCGGGGTCTTTGCCTACGGCGACGCCAAGTACGAGGGTTCGGCTGCGACGTTGCACCTGAACAAGCCGATCACCGGGATCGCGGCGACCGGCGAGGGCGGCTACTGGCTGGTCGGGTCGGACGGGGGGTCTTCAGCTACGGCGACGCCGCGTTCCACGGCTCGGCCGGCAGCCTGCCCCTGAACAAGCCCATCACCGGGATCGCGGCGACTCCTGACGGTGGCGGCTACTGGCTGGTCGGGTCCGACGGGGGGGTCTTCAACTATGGCAACGCCGCGTTCAGTGGCTCCATGGGCGGGACTCCGCTCAACAAGCCGGTTGTCGGCATGGCCGCCACGTCGGACAGCGGGTACTGGCTGGTCGGGTCCGACGGGGGGGTCTTCAGCTTCGGTGGCGCCGGCTTCCATGGCTCCGGCGCTGGAACCCAGTCGACGCCGTTCATCGGTCTGGCCGGCTGACGAGGGAACCGCGAGCCGCACACGTGGCGTGCCCTACGGAGTCGGCCTCCCCGGCCACCCAGGCGACCGCGCCACCGGTGAGATTCTCTGCGGTCCACCCGGCGTCGCTGAGCGCCTGCGCCGCCGCGGCGGAGCGGCCCCCGACGTGGCAGGCCACTACGACGGTGACGTCCCGCGGCACCTCGTCGAGGCGCTCGCCGAGCTGCCCCAGGGGGATGTTGACGCCGATCGGGTAGGCCCAGGCCTCGACCTCGTCCGGCTCGCGCACGTCGAGGAGGAAGACGTCCTCGCCCCGGGCGATGCGAGCCTTGACCTCGTCGGGCTCGACCTCGGCGTAGGGCATGGACCCACCCTAGAACCCCGAGGACGCGCTGCCGGCTGTGCACCGGGCCGGCCGGCAACCGCCGGTACGCTTGCGCCATGGCATTGCCTCGGAAATTCCTCAACGAGGACGAGGAGCTGCTGGCCGAGTTGCGGCCGCACTGGATCTTCCTTTTCGGCCCGCTGTTCACGTCCATCGGGGTGTGGGTCGCCCTCATCGTGCTGCTGGTCCTGTGGAAGGCACCGGGCTGGACCAACTATCCCATCATCGTCATCGCGCTCATCCCCGGCCTCTGGTTGCTCGGCCGGGTCGTCCGCTGGCGCTCCTACGTGGTCGCGCTGACCTCCACCCGGATCCTCGTGCGTGAGGGCATAATCGGGCGTGACACCGTCCAGCTGCGCCTGCAGCGCATCACCGAGGTCAACATCCGGCAGACGCTGATCGAGCGGGTGCTCGGGACAGGCTCGCTGATCATCGACGTGCAGGGCGAGGACGACTCGCTGACGCTGGAGTACATGCGCAAGCCGGCGGTCGTCCAGCGCGTCATCAACTCGCAGATCAACGAGATCGTCGGTGGCGGCCGCCGCGCCGACATCCCGCGGGACATGCAGCCGCACGATCGGTACGGCGCCCCCTATGCCGACGATGACCACACTGACGCGCACGACACCCCGCCCTTCGGTGTCGGTGCCGCCGCACAGCCGCCGGCGCCCCGCGGCGCCGACCCCGCGCCGGCCGCGGGCTCGCCTCAGGGCACCCCTCCCTTCGAGATACGGGACCGCCTCATCGAGCTCGACGACCTGCGCCGCCGCGGCATCCTCTCCGAGGAGGAGTTCGCCGCCAAGAAGAGCGAGCTCCTGAACCGCATTTAGGACCCGGAGGACTTGCCGACCGGTGTGTCGGAACCCCCGGTGCATCCGCCCGGCCACCGTGGGAGGATGCTCGACACCCTGAAAGAAGGAGTGGTCGCATGCATGCGCACGTCGTCAACGTCGACATCACCGATTCGGACGCCGCCGTCAAGTCGCTCGAGGAGCTCGTCCCCACCGTGAAGGCATCGCCGGGGTTCGTCCACGGCTACTGGATCCGCCTCGACGACACCCACGGGACCTCCGTCGCCGTGTTCGAGACCGAGGAGCAGGCCCGCGCCGTGGCCCCGCCGGTCGGGGGCGGCATGGGCGGCGTCACCATCACCAGCGTGCAGATCGGCGAGGTGCTCGGGAGCGCCTGAGGCCGGAGAGGCGGCGCCGGGCCGCGGACTACCGTGGAACCGGTGAGCGCCCCTCGATACCGCTGCGACGCCTGCGGCAACCTCACCCGCTTCGACGTCACCATCTCGCAGAAGACCAAGGCCTTCCACCACTACACCGTCGGCGGGGAACTCGTCATCGAGGACGAGGAGGTTCTCACCCGCAGCGTCGACGCGGTGGTGTGCCGCTGGTGCGGCCACGGGAACAGCGTCGTGGAGATCACCGGTGAGGAGCTCGAGGAACCCGGCGCGCCGTCGAAGGTGCCGTGACCGAGCCGCCGGCTGACATCCTGCGCCGGCTCAAGCCGATCCCCACCTACACGGACCACCCCGCCACGACGCCACACGACGTCGCCGGCGTCGCGACCGACGGCACGACATGCCGCATCGATGTGGTGGAGGCCGCCGCGCCGGTTCTGCTCCTGTTCCTCTCGGCGGACTGCCTCGGTTGTCGCGACCTCTGGGAAGGCCTGCCCGAGCTGCACGCCGGCCTGGCCGGCGCCGCCCGCCTCGTCGTGGTGACGAGGAGCCCGGGCGAGGAGAGCCCCGAGGCCATCACGGCCCTGGCCGGTACCACCCCGACCATCCTCGGGATCGATCTCGTGATGAGCACGGCCGCTTTCCGGGACTACAGGGTGTCGGGGCCACCGTTCCTGACTGTGGTCGACGCCGACGTTGTTCGCACCGAAAGCGTGGCCTGGGGCGTCGAGCAGACGCTGCAGACCGCCCTCGACGCGCTGCCCGCGAGGTAACCCGGCCGTGGTCGGTGTCACACCCCTTGGGCATGCTTGGCCCCAACAGAGAGGGTCATCGCCATGCCGACTTCCAGGGACAGGGACACCGAGACCGTCGGGTCACCCGTCATCGAGCCCGAGGGCGGGCTCACCATCGACTGCGACTGCTGTGCACTGCGCAACACCAACGCCTGCGACGACTGTGTCGTCAGCTTCCTCCTCGAGCGAGAGCCCGACGACGCGGTGGTCATCGACGCCGACGAGGCCCGGGCCATGCGCATGCTCGAGCGCGCCGGCCTCGTCCCCACGCTGCGCTTCAGCACGCAGGCAGGCTGATCCCCGCCGGGCGCTTGCCCGGCCGCGACGCCACGCTGGCGGTGTGGAGTGAAGCGCCACCTGCTCGTCACCAACGATTTCCCACCCAAGGTCGGCGGCATCCAGAACTACCTCTGGGACCTGTGGAGCCGCCTCGACCCCTCCACCTTCGTCGTGCTGACCGCGTCCTCCGATGATGGAGCCGCAGCCTTCGACGCCGCCCAGGCTGAGCGGGGCATCCGCATCGAGCGGGTCCCGGGCCGCATCCTCTTCTTTCCGACGGCGGCCGCGCTCGCTGCCGTGCGGGCCGCCGTGAAGGAGTACGAGGTCGACGTGGTCCTGCTCGACCCCGCGTTGCCGCTCGGGCTCCTCGGACCGCACCTCGATGTCCCCTACGGCGTCATCCTGCACGGGGCCGAGGTCACCGTGCCGGGCCGGCTCCCGGGCTCGCGCGCCGCGCTCGGCCGGGTGCTGCGCGGGGCGCGGCTCGTCGTCTCGGCCGGCTGCTACCCGGCGGCCGAGGCCCGGCGCGCCGTTCCGGGCATGACGGCCCCGCTGCTCGAGATCCCGCCCGGCGTCGACGCCCGTGCCATCGCCCCGCTCAAGGCAGCCGAGCGCCGTGCGGCGCGGGCCCGGTTGGGGCTGCCGGCCCAGGGCCCTCTGGTGACGAGCGTGAGCCGGCTCGTCCCGCGCAAGGGCATGGACGTCCTCATCGAGGCGGCCAATCGCCTGGCCCCTTCGTACCCCGACCTGGTCGTGGCGATCGCCGGTGACGGCCGCGAGTTGGGCGACCTGCGCCGCCTGGCCGAGCAGAGCCCGGTGCGGGTGGAGGTGCTCGGGCGGGTGAGCACCGATGACCGCGCTGCCCTCCTCGGAGCCGCCGACGTGTTCGCGATGGCCTGCCGCAACCGGTGGTTCGGCCTGGAGCAGGAGGGCTTCGGGATCGTCTTCCTCGAGGCGGCCGCTGCCGGCGTGCCCCAGGTTGCCGGGGACAGCGGCGGGGTGTCCGAGGCCGTGCTGGACGGGCAGACGGGCCTGGTGGTGGCGGATCCGGGCGATCCCGGGGCCGTGGCCGAAGCCCTGCGCAGCCTCCTGGCCGACCCCAGCCGGCGTCGCCGGATGGGACGGGCCGCCCGATCTAGGGTGCAGGAATCCTTCGACAACGACGTTCTCGCTTCTAGGCTGGCCGACGCGCTGGCCGGAGTGGCAATCTGACGCACACCCACCGCCACGCTGGCAGCATCGACAGGAAGGACAGACCGACGTGGCCGACCAAGCCACAGAAAACATCTCGGTAGCGGCGCCGCCCGAGCGGTGCTTTGCCGTCGCGGCCGATCTCGAGCGGTACCCCGAATGGGCCGCCGACATCAAGGAGGTCGACGTCAAGGAGCGCGACGACCAGGGCCGGCCCCTGCTCGTGACCCTCCGGGCGGCTGCCTTCGGCCGCAGCACCAGCATGACGCTGGCCTACGACTACTCGGAGGCGCCGCACGCCCTGTCTTGGAAGCTGACACAGGGCGACATCACCACCAAATGGGACGGCAGCTACATCTTCGACCCCGCCGAGGGTGGGGGCACCGACGTGACCTATCACGTCGAGGCGGAGCTGCGCGTGCCCATCCCCGGCTTCATCAAGATGCGGGCCACCAGCCGCATCATGGCGACCGCCATGCGAGAGCTGAAGGCGCGGGTCGAGTCCACCTCGTGAGTCCTGACGGGGGCCCGCGGGCCGCCGACGTCACCTATGGCATCGACATCGGCGGGACCAAGGTCCTCGGCGTCGCGCTTGGGCCTTCCGACGAGATCATCGCCGAGGCCCGGGTCGCCACCCCCAGAGGGATGCGCGAGATCGTCGGCGACCACGTTGCGGCCGCCGTCGCCGACGTGGTCGGGCAACTCGATGGCCAGGTGGCGACGCCGACCGCCGAGCCGACGCCGGTTGGCGTCGGCGCGCCGGGCATGGTGGACCGCCGGGGCCGGCTGTGCTTCGCGCCCAACCTCCCGGAGGCCCACGGAGTCGATTGGACGGAGCTGATCGGGGACCGGCTGCCGGAGCGGGCGGTCCTCATCGAGAACGATGCCAACCTCGCCGTGCTGGCCGAGCATCGGCTCGGGGCAGCCCGCGGCTACGGGCACGTCGTGATGGTCACCCTGGGCACGGGCATCGGGGGCGGCATCGTGATGGACGGGCGCGTGCAGGTCGGGGCCGCGGGCTTCGCCGGTGAGATCGGCCACATGGTGGTGGACCCGGCCGGGCCAGAGTGCCCCTGCGGGCGACGCGGCTGCTGGGAGCGCTTCGCGTCGGGCGCCGGTCTGGGCGTGCAAGCCCGTGAGGCGGCGCTGGCGGGACGGCTGGGCGAGGTGGTCCGGCTGGCCGGCGGCGACCCGGAGAGCGTGCGGGGCGAGGACGTCTCCGCCGCGGCCCGCGGCGGCGACGTGGCGGCGCGGCGCGTCATCGAAGAGGTGGGCTGGTGGATCGGGTTCGGCCTGGCCAATCTGGCCGCGGCGCTCGACCCGGAGTGCTTCGTCCTGGGCGGCGGGGTGGTGCAGGCGGGTGACCTCCTTGTCGAGTCGGCGCGCACGACCTTCGCGGACCTCGTCGAGGGAGCCGATCGTCGCCCCGTCGCGGTGGTCGTACCCGCCGCCTTCGGGGAGCGTTCCGGCGCCGTGGGCGCGGCGCTTGCGGCGCGCCAGGGCGGCTTGTGGTGATGCGGACGGGTGTCGTGCTGCCGACGTTTCGCGACACGCCCGACGAGGCGTTCGCCGCCGCCGCGTCGGCGGTCGCGGCAGGGGTGGACGGCGTGTTCTGTTACGACCACATCTGGCCCATCGGCCAGCCCGAGCGGCCGGCGCTGGCACCCTTTCCGCTTCTCGGCGCGTTGGCGACCGTGCTCGGTCCCACCAGGGACGCGGAGGCGGGCCCTTTTCTCGGCACGTTGGTGGCGCGGATCGGACTCGTCCCCAACCCGGTGTTGGCCGCGCAGTTCCTCGCGCTCGAGCGGCTGGCCCCCGGGCGGGTGATCGCCGGGCTCGGCACCGGCGACCGCCTGAGCGAGGAGGAGAACCGCGCCTACGGGATCCCCTTCGCGCCCGCCGCGCAGCGCCGGGCCGAGATGGTCGAGCTGGGGCGGGAGTTGGCCGGAACGGGGCTCCGGGTGTGGATGGCCGGCGGGACCGCCGGGCGGACGGAGGAGGCCCGGGCAGCCGGAGCGGCCCTCAACCTGTGGGATGTCGAGCCCGCGCTGGTGGCCGAGCGGACAGCGGGCACGCACGGGCTGGAGGTGACCTGGGCCGGGCCACCGCCTTCGGGCTCGCCGCCGCTCGTCGATCGGCTGCGGCCGTTGCACGACGCGGGGGCCACCTGGGTCGTGTTCGGCTGGCCGGTCGACGTCGAGGAGTTGGCCGCGGCGGCGCGGGCGCTCGGTGGGCACCGGGGTCCGGTGGGGCGGTAGCCGGGTCGTAGACTTCCCCGATGGAGTTCCGCCGCATCAACGGGTTGCCGCCGTATGTGTTCGCCACCATCAACGACCTCAAGGCAGCCGCGCGGCGGAGCGGACGCGACGTCATCGACCTCGGCTTCGGGAATCCCGACCTGCCCTCGCCCGACGTGGCCGTGAGCAAGCTGGCCGAGGCCGCCCGGAACCCGCGCAACCACCGGTACTCCGCCTCGCGCGGCATCCCGAAGCTGCGCAGCGCCATCACCGACCTCTACCAGCGCAAGTTCGCGGTCGAGCTCGACCCCGAGACCCAGGTGGTCAACACCATCGGGGCCAAGGAGGGCTTCTCCCACCTGATGTGGGTCCTGGTCGGCCCGGGGGACACCGCACTGGTGCCGTCGCCGTCGTACCCGATCCACATCTGGGGTCCATTGTTCGCCGGCGCGGACGTGCGCCAGGTGCCCCTGCAGGGACCGGATGTGGAGACCGCCGACGCCCCCGATCCGGGTGAGGCGTTCTTCGAGGGGCTCATGCACGCCTGGGAGGAGTCGTGGCCCAAGCCGCGGGTCATCGTGCTCTCCTTCCCGCACAACCCGACGACCGCCTGCGTGGACCTGTCCTTCATGGAGCGCCTCGTCGCCTTCGCCCGCGAGCACGAGGTGGTGCTCGTGCACGACTTCGCCTACGCCGACCTCGGTTTCGACGGCTACGACCCGCCGTCCATCCTCCAGGTGCCGGGGGCCACCGACGTGGCGGTGGAGATCTACACCATGACCAAGTCGTTCTCCATGGCCGGGTGGCGTGTCGGCTTCGTGGTGGGCAACGCGGAGGTCGTGCAGGCGCTGACCAAGCTCAAGACGTATCTCGACTACGGGACGTTCCAACCCATTCAGATCGCCGCCATCGTGGCGATGAACGAGGCGCCGGAGTACCCCAAGGAGATCAACGAGATCTACCGGTCCCGGCGAGACACGCTGTGCGACGGGCTCAATCGGATCGGCTGGCACCTGGCGCCGCCCAAGGGGACGATGTTCGTGTGGGCGCCGATCCCCGAGCCCTATCGCGAGATGGGCTCGCTTGAGTTCTCCAAGTACCTGGTGAGCGAGGCCGGGGTCGCGACCTCACCCGGCGTCGGGTTCGGTCCGGGCGGGGACGGCCATGTTCGCTTCGCCCTCATCGAGAACGAGCAGCGCATCGGACAGGCCGTGCGCCACCTGCGCGCCGCCCTGACCAAACTGGGGTAGCGACACGCGCCTTCCGGGCGCGCGCACAGGTTGCATTGAGGCGCGTGATGCAGGATCCGCGCCATGGCACGCGCGGACCAGCCGGCCGTCGGGCTGAAGGTGCCGGCCAATGGTGGGAACCCGGGCACCGGCGGTGGGTACATCGGTCAGCTCGACTCGTTCCGGGTGATCGCCTGCTGCGCCGTCGTGCTTCAGCACTCGCTCCTCTGGACCATCGCTGCCGGCAACACGGCCGCGTGGGGCTTCGTCATGCTCTTGCACTTCAGCCGGACGGCCTTCTTCTTCCTGGCCGCCTTCTTGTTGACCTACTCGCAGATCACCCGGCCCCGTTCGACGCTGGGCTTCTGGCGCCGCCGCTACGTGCAGATCGGCGTGCCCTTCCTGGCCTGGACCGGCATCTACTGGGTCTTCACCATGGTCTCGGGTGGCTCGTGGGACAAGGCGTGGCCGCTCCTCTGGAAAGACGTCGTGTACGGCTACTACCAGCTCTACTTCGTGGTCGTCCTGCTGCTGCTGTATCTGGTCTTCCCGCCGGTGCTCCGGGTGCTCCGGGCGACCTCCCACCACGCCGTCATCATGGCGGGGAGCCTCTTGTTCGCGCTCGTGCTGGCGGCGGACCTCCACTACACGGCGTCCTTCGGCGTGGTGGGGGACTGGACGCGTCACATCGCCTCGGCGTGGCCCTGGTCCCGGGACCCCATCACGTACCAGGAGCAGTTCGTGGCCGGCATTCTGGTTGCCCTGCACTGGGACGAGGTGCGTGGCTTCGTCGAGCGCTGGTACCGCCAGGTGATCGCCGGCGCCGCCGTCATGGCAGTTGCGGCGACCTTGTGGTACCTGGTCGCGGTCTGGACCGGCTCGACGCCGGGCCACGCCTCGGACCTCTATCAGCCCATCGCCTTCCTCTGGTTCACCGCGGCGGTGGCGGCGCTCGAGTGCGGTGCGTGGATGTGGTTCCGGCGCCGGGTGCGTCGCCCGGAACGCGCGCCCAGGCTCTTCACAGCCGAGTACCTGGCGGGCCTGACCGGTGGCATCTTCCTGTGCCACGTCATCTTCATCAACCTGGTGCGCTCGGGTCTCGGCGCCGCAGGTCTCACGCCGCACCTCGGCTGGGCCGGCATGGTGGCGGTCACCTTCGTGCTCACCATGGGGAGCGCGGCGCTCTTCACGGCGCTCGTCCAGCGTACGCCTCTGCGCTGGGTGCTCGGTGGTCCCGTGCGCGCCGAACAACGTGCCCGGCTCGGTCGGGCAGAGCCCGCGACGACTGTGTTCGTCGATGCGCGCGACCTCGTCGTCGAACCCGCCCCCGAGCGCGAACCAGCGCGCGTCTGACGACGCGCGCGAGCGCCGCGCTCCAGCGCGGTGCGGAGAAGAAGCCGTCCCACACTCAGGCTCGTCTCAGGAAGCTCTGATTCTTTCCTTACATTTCCTCATGAAGTTCTTCGCTCGTTCCCAGTACAGGCTCAGCGGGCGTGGGCATTGTTGTGACAGATGAACGATCGCACCGCGACATGCACGCTGTGGTTTGTACGCCATGGGGAGAGCACGTGGAACGCGTCCGGGTTGGTGCAAGGGCAGGCGACGGGACCGGTGCTCACGGACGAAGGCCGCCGGGAGGCCGCTCTTCTGGCCGAGCGTCTCAGCGACATCCGCGTCGGTGCGATCTACACGAGCGATCTGGACCGGGCACGCGAGACGGCGTCGATCGTCGGATGCGCGTTGCGCTTGCCGCTGCACATCGAGCCCGCACTGCGTGAGCGGGGCTTCGGCGCCGCCGAGGGCCACCCGCTGAGCGAACTCGACCCCCGGGCGTCGGGCATCGAGCTCGGTAGGGTCGTCGATGCGCACGCTCGACCGCCGGCTGGAGAGTCGCTCGACGAGCTCTACGGGCGCGTCCGAGCGTTCATCAACGGGTTGGACATCGCGGAGACGGACGGCGACGTCCTCGTCGTGACGCACGGAGGAGTGATCCGGGTCGCCGAGGCGTACTGCAACGGCATCAGCGTCCACGACATGGCCTGGGGTCCGGTCCCCAACGTGAGCGTGTGGGGTCTCAGCCGGCCCAATCCGTCCGTCCTAGTCGTGCCGTAGAGCACTGAGCCGAGAGATCACAGCGAGGAGCCTGTCATGCGGTCAACGATGTTGCAGCTACCCCCGAGGACCAGCAAGCCGCGAACGGAAGGCCTGACCATGATGGTCGACGCCGGGCTCCCGACGCGCCAGTTCCAGGACATCGTGGAGAGCGCGGCCGAGTTCCTCGACTTCGTGAAGTTCGGCTGGGGGACGGCGATCGTGACCAGCGACCTGCAACGGAAGATCGACGTCCTGACCGATGCGGGCGTCGACTTCTACTTCGGCGGCA
Source organism: uncultured Acidimicrobiaceae bacterium (assembly GCA_963745175.1). GTDB lineage: Bacteria > Actinomycetota > Acidimicrobiia > Acidimicrobiales > RAAP-2 > Bog-473. The sequence continues at coordinate 91,762 of CAVUWK010000005.1, read as the reverse complement.
CCCTGTTCGAGAAGTTCGTGCTGCAGGACCGCTTCGACGACTTCCGTGACCTGTGCGAGCGCTACTGCTGTGAGTACGTGGAAGTCTCGAACGGCACGATCGACCTCTCCCACATTGAGAAAGCCGGCTATGTCAGGAAGTTGGCGGCTGAATTCAAGGTGGTATCCGAAGTCGGGTTCAAGGACTCTGAGCGCTCGGAGCTCCTGGCGCCGGACCGCTGGATCGAGTGCATCCACGAGGATCTCGAGGCGGGTGCGTTCCTGGTCACGCTGGAGTCTCGGGAGAGCGGCAGTTCCGGCATCTGCCGCCCCAACGGCGAGCTTCGCTTCGGTCTCATCGAGGAGATCCTCGCCAGCGACGTCGCACCCGCACAGCTCCTCTTCGAGGCGCCCTCGACCCAGCTCCAGTGCTACTTCGTGCGACGGATCGGCCCGGACGTGAACCTCGGGAACATCGCGTCCACCGGCCTGCTGGGGCTCGAGACGATCCGGCTGGGCCTCCGAGCCGACACCCTCGAGTGTTTCGAGGGTGCGGTGTCGTGAGGGAGAGCCGCGACGCTTTCCATCTGGCGATTCCGGTCTACGACCTCGACGAGGCGGAGACGTTCTATGTCGGGGCGCTGGGCTGCAAGTTGGCCCGGCGATACGCGGACCGCATCACGATCGACTTCTTCGGCGACCAACTGGTCTGCCACCTGGCGGAGGAGCCGGCCGACCGCGACGGTGAGCTGAACCTGTACCCCAGACACTTCGGTGTCACCTTCCGTGAGGGGCGAGACTTCGATGCGCTGTACGCACTCTGCGTGCAGCGCAAGATCGAGCTCTTCGCCGACGTGCGCACCCGGTTCGAGGGACTCGTCGAGGTGCACCGGACGTTCGTGCTCCGGGACCCCTCGGACAACCTCGTCGAGTTCAAGCACTACGCCGACCCGCGGATGATGTACTGATGCAGGCCGTCGCATCGAAGTCGTCCGGGGCCGCCGTCTCGAGCCCTGAGATCGCCGCCCCGTTACGGTCGGGGGCGGACCTCCCCCTCTGCGACGTCATTCGCGCCCAATCGGTGACCCTGGGTGAGCGGGCCTACGTCGAGCATGCCCGTGACGCCAGGGCGCTGTCCTTCCGTCAGCTGGAACGGAGCATGGATCGCTGGCGGGCCGTCCCGAGCGGTGCCCACGGGGGTGGTCTCACGACCATCGGACTCGCCATCGGCGACCCCATGGCATTCACGGACGCCTTCCTCGGGGCCATCGCCGCCGGGTTCTGGGTGGCGCCGCTCGACCCGTCCATGCCCTCGGGCGGGAGCGCCGGTACTGCTGCGATCGTGGCACGCACCGGTGCGGACGTGGTGGTGGCGGATCGCCCGGCCCCTGCCGGCATGCGTGGGCGGTGGTTCGACCTCGCGCGGCTCGACCGCCTCGACGCCGGCGTTGCGACGGCACGGGGGGCGACCGCGCCGTCCCGTGCGGGCGCCGGGGGTGTCGTTCTGTCGTCGTCGGGCACGACCGGAGCCCCCAAGGTCGTCCGGTTGGGCCAGGAGCAGTTGCTCTACACGGCACGCTGCGTGGCATCGCATCTCCGGCTCGGCTCCGATGACCGCGGCTTCAACTCGCTCCCGCTCTTCCACATCAACGCAGAGGTGGTGGGGTTGTTGTCGACGTTGGTGGCCGGTTCCTGCCTCGTCCTCGACGACCGCTTTCACCGGAGCGCCTTCTGGGACCTCATGGGCCGGCGGTCGATCACGTGGATCAACGCCGTCCCCGCCATCATCTCGCGCCTGGGCACTCCCGGCCCGGACGAGACCGTTCCCGGCGGCATCCGCTTCATCCGGTCGGCGTCGGCGCCGTTGCCGGTGGCGACCGCGGATCGGTTCGAGGCGAGCACCGGGATCCCGGTGATTGAGACCTACGGGATGACCGAAGCGGCCAGCCAGATCACGGCGCACCCGCTGTCGCTCCCTCGCCGCCCCGGCTCGGTTGGGGTACCGGTCGGGGTGGAGCTGCGGATCGTGCGCGAGGCGGAGCCGGTCGGCAGCCCGCTGGAGGTTCCCGAGTTCCACATCGGCCACGTGGAGATCCGCGGGCCGTCGGTGATCGGGGGCTACGTCGGCAACGAGCACAGTGACTCCTTCGACGCGGACGGCTGGCTGCGGACCGGCGACCTCGGGCACCGCGACCTCGACGGGTTCGTCTACCTCGACGCCAGATCCGACGACGTGATCAACCGCGGCGGCGAAAAGGTCTTTCCCCGAGAGGTCGAAGAGGTCATCAGCGCCGATCCGATGGTCGGGTCGGTGGCCGTCGTCGGACGGGGCGATCCCGAGCTGGGCCAGGTGCCGGTCGCCTACGTCGTGCTGCGCGAGGTGGACGGTCCTGGCGACCGCCGTGTCGTCGAGGAATCGGCCGCGCGGATCAAGCTGGCGCTCGAGCGGCGCCTCGTGCGCAGCAAGCGTCCGGTGGCCCTCTGCGTCGTGGAGGAGCTGCCTGCCGGCGCCACCGGCAAGGTGCGCCGCCGATCCCTGGGCGACCCGGACGTGCCCGTCCTGCAGACGTTCGACCTTCAGTGACCGCGATCGAGTCGCCGCTGAACCCCGCGCAGCCCGTGCGCGGCACCCGGAAGAGGCTCGATCACATCGACGCCATGCGACCGGTGAAGCAGGCCGGCGTCGTGTCGACGCACACCCTCCTCATCTTCGCACCGGTCGCGGCGGGCCTGACTGTCGGGGCGTCGCTCCAGCTGCTGCACGTCACGCGAGAGGCCTTTCTCTTCGTCTCAGCCTGCATGCTCGCCTACAGCGTGCGGGACCTGCCGGGCGTCGACCACAGCACGTTCTGGCGCCGTCGCTTCGCCCTGGTCGCCGTGCCCTACCTGTGTTGGACCGTCGTCTACTTCCTCGTCGGCCTCCCGAGCCAGACCGCGACGCCGAGAAGTGACGTGGTCCATCTGCTGTACCTGTTCGGCACCGGGTACTACCAGCTCTATTACCTCCTCGTCCTCCTGGAGTTCTACGCGCTGTTCCCGCTCCTCCTGGTGCTTCTCCGGAGGACGGCCGGGCACCACGGCATCGTGCTGCTCGTCAGCGGCCTGCTCCAGCTGGGCCTCGTGTCCACCATGCACTGGAACGTGGCACCGGCGTGGATGCGCGGCTTCTGGGCCACGCGGGAGGTCACCTCGTACCAGTTCTATCTGGTTGCCGGCATGGTGGTCGCGATGCATCTCGACGAGTTCCACGAGTGGCTCTGTGCCCACGTGCGGCTGATCGTCGCGAGCACGCTGGCCGCGGCCGTCGTCGCCGAGGTCTGGTACTACCTGGCGGCCGATCACGTCGCGTCGTGGCTCGGCTCGAGCTCCGATCCCTTCCAGCCGATCGTCGTTCCCTTCAACATCGGTGCCATCGCCTGCATCTACCTGATCGGCGTTGCGCTGGTCCACCGCCGCCGCTCGAGGAGGACCCGGACCATGGTGCAGTCCGGTTCGGACAACTCGTACGGCATCTACCTGGCCCAGCTGCTCTTCATCACGGTCCTTGGCTGGTTGGGCTGGCGACACCTCAACGGCTACCTGCCCTGGCCGTTGGTCAGCGTGATCACCGTGGTGCTCGTCTTCGTGGCGTGCATCGGGTTGACGGAGCTGTTGGCGCGCACGCCGATGGCCAAGCCCTTGACCGGCCGGACCCGTGTCCCGTGGCGCGCCGCCATGGTGCCGGTGACCGAAGCGGATCCCCGTATGGTCGAGCGGCCGGCTGGGACGGACGGCGATCAGGTACCGGAGTCCGTCCCGTCGGAGGCCCCGGCGACGGCCTCGGCGATGGCGGCTGCGATCGTGCGGTAGCCGGCGTCGTCGGGGTGGGGGTTGGGCCCGAATGGCGGGGGATCACACATCCAGGTCAGCGCGCATGTCCGCGCCACGTCATCGGGAACCGTGCCCAGACCAGGACGTGTCACGGGGTCGTGGTCCGTGACCTCGAAGGCCGCGGCGACGTCGGCCATGGGCACACCGGCTGATCGGTAGTCCGCCCGCAACGTCTCGTCGAGCCGCTCCATCACGTCGAGGCTGGCGGCCGAGAAGGCCTGGACGCCCGTCCCCCTGACGAAGTCGCCCAGGTAGGGGTCGTAGTGGCCCACCCCCACGACGATGGCACCCGATGGTGCCGCCGCCTTGATCCGCGCCAGGATCTGACTCAGCTGGACGTGGACCGTGGTGAGCGCCCCCTCCACGCAGGTCGCATCGATGAACTGGTGTCGCAAGCAGGACAGCAGGTCGTTGAACCCCAGGTCCACGGTGACCAGCGCGGTCGAGGGGTGATCCCGCAGGAACGCCTCTGCCGCGCTCGAATTGGGTTCCCTCGGGATAGTGGCAATGCCCGCCTCCGTCGAGCATGGTGACCGTGGTGGCGCCCGGACAGCCCAGGTGGACGACCGTCAGCCCGGGCCACCGTCGCTGCTCCAGCGGCACCAGGTCTTCGGCGTAGCCCGAGCTCGTGGGCTGTCCGCGTGGGTGGCCGACCGTGGGTTGGAACCCGACCGACGCCGAGCCGCCCAGCGCGAGGAGGTACGGGGGTGCACCCGTCGCGCCCGCCGAAGGTGCCGAGCAGATGCCGATGAGGACGGCCGCCGCCGCTGTTGCGAAAGCAGCCATCCGCCGCCACACTGCGCCGCCGTCCTGTGTGCGGCGTCCAACCAGCATCAAGGCAGGCCGGCGCCGGGCACCGTCGTCCGCACCTTCTCGAGCGCACCATTGCGGTTTGCCCGTGCCGTGGCGGCGTTGCTGTCGACCGCGGTGACCATGTAGAGCGTGCGCCGATCGTCGTCGCCCAGCATGCAGGCGTAACAGTTCATGGAAGTGGTGACGCGTTCTTGGACCTTGCCGCCTTCGGCCACGCGGACGCACTCTGCCGCCAGCGCGTTGGCCACCCACACGGAGCCGTCGGCACACAGGCAGATGCCGTCGGGGGCGATGTGCTCCAACGCGGCCCAGACGCGTCGGTTGGTGAGTGTGCCGTCCGCCTCGCGGTCGAACGCGGTGAGCCGGCCACCGAAGCTCTCGGCGATGATGAGCGTGCGCCCACCCTCGGTGATGACCGCGCCGTTCGGGAACTGGAGGTCGTCGGCGGCCTCGTGGCTGGTGCCGTCGGGATCGACGCGCACGAGCGATGCGGGGGCGATGGCGCTCGACGGCACCGACCCGTCGGCGAGGCCGTCGAGGTCGAAACCGAAGTTGCCCGAGTAAGCCTGGCCGTTGGACGCCACCACCATGTCGTTGGCGTGCCACGTCGCCCACGGCTTCAGGTCGCCGTGCTCGACGAGCATCCCGTCCGCCTCGCGACGCAGGATGATGCGGTCGAGGCGTGAGTTGATGAGGAGACGGCCGTCGGGGAGCCAGCCCAGACCCGCCGGCTCACCGTCGAAGTCCACCTCGACCCGGCGCTCGCCGTCGGGCGACACCGAGAAGACGGCGTGGTCGAAGAAGTCCGAGTACCACAGCCGCCCGTCGTGCCAGCGTGGGCACTCGCCGAAGAAGAGGCCGGACACGAACGGCTCGGCGGTCAGCCTTTCACCTGTCACGATGCGCACCTCCACTCCGGGCGGGAATCCGGCACCGCAGTTCAGCACAGCAGGTACCTGCTGCGGGGACCGCCCGACGGGGGTACCTTGGGCGCGTGATGTACTGGGTGCTCAAGGCGGTCCTGACCCCGATCTTCCTCGTCCTCTGGCGCGTCAAGGTGGAGGGCCGGGAGAACATCCCCAAGCACGGCCCGGCCGTGCTGGCGGCCAACCATCAGTCCTTCTGCGACTCCTTCTTCATCCCACTGGTGGTCCGGCGCAAGGTGACGTTCCTGGCCAAGGCCGAGTACTTCGACTCGTGGAAGACGGCGTGGTTCTTCCGGGCCGCCGGGCAGATCCCGATCCGGCGTACCGGGGGGAGCGCGTCCGAGCGGGCCCTCGATACCGCACGCAACGACGTTCTGGGTCAGGGACAGATCCTGGGCTTGTACCCGGAGGGCACCCGCACTCTGGACCCCTACGTGCACAAGGGCCGGACGGGGGTAACGAGGCTTTCTCGTGAGTGCGGCGTGCCGGTGATTCCGGTCGGTGTCATCGGCACGGTGGACGTGCAGCCGGTGAACTCCAACTTCATGCGGCCCTTCAAGACCGTGATCATCCGCTTCGGCGCGCCGATGCAGATGGACCCGCCCGAGAACCCCGACGACCCGCTGGCGAACCACGACCACACCGAGTGCCGGGACTTCACCGACCGGCTCATGCACGAGATCGCCCGGCTCTCCGAGCGCGAGTACATCGACGAGTACGTCCCGCACGCGGGCGGAAGCTACCTCCGCCTGAGCGAATGTCGTGAGCGAACGACCTCGGCGAACGGGCAGTACAGTCGATTCGTAAGCGATCCGAAACAGGCAGTTCACATTGACCGCCTAACGTTGGGCCTATGGCTGGCTACGTCGTGCGGATCGCGCTGCCGGACCGGCCCGGTGCGCTGGGCCTGGTGGCCAGCAGGATCGGGGCCGTCGGGGGTGACATCGTGGCCATCAACATCCTGGAGCGCGACGGCGGTCAGGCCGTGGACGAGTTCGTGGTCGAGATCGGCGGACACCATCTCGTCGACCTCCTGCAGAGCGAGATCCACGAAGTGGACGGCGTCACCGTCCTGGAGATCAGGGCGGCGGACTCGACGACGTCGGCGGGCTGACGACGTAGGCGCACACGTGCGCCCCGTCCATCAAGTGCGCCACCCGCCGCACCGTCGCTCCGGGGAGCGCCTCGCGGATGAAGGCGAGCTCGCTCGTGCAGGCCTGTCCGAATCCGTGGGCGACCGTGAGGATGGCGCAGTTGTGCTCGGTGATCCTCCAGCTGCCGTCGGGGAGGCGCTCCGCCTCGGCCAGGTAGCCGTCCTCGTCGAGGATGGCGGTCAGCGCAGCGACCTGCTCGTCAAAGGGGAGATGTGCCGTCCGGGGGAGTGCGCCGGCGACACGCCGTTGGCGGCGCTGCTCGAACAGCTCGTCGACCTGCGTCGCACCCGGGCCGCCGAGGTAGCCCAAGAGCTCGGTCGTGAGGTCGCCGTAGCGCTTCGGGTAGAGGGCCTCGGCCGCGGAGGTCAGCTCGTAGACGTGGCGCGGGCGGCCCCGGCGCGCCCCGTCGGCCATCTCGTCGTCGATGGGTGAGGAGCCCGTCGTCTTCGAGATGGCTCAGCTGCAGGCGGATGGCGGCGGGGGTGAGGGCGAGGGCGCCGGCGACGGCGGACGCGTCGAGCGGACCCTGGCGCTTCAACAGGTTCAGGATGGCGCGCCGGGTGGTCGGCAGTTGCTGCAGCGGCGACTCCGGCTCGACGCCGCCGGCGGTGGGCACAGTCTCGGTGGGCACAGTCTCGGCGCTCACGGCAGGACCAGGTGAACGTCGCCGAACTCGTGCCACAGATACCCCTCTTCGAGCGCGGCCGCGTAGGAGGCCTCGAGCAGCGTTCGCCCGACGATGGCCTCGAGCATGGCGAGGTGGGAGGCCTCCGGCTCGTGCCATCCGGTCAGGAACCCGTCGATGGAGCGCACCGGGTGTTCGGGCGAGACAACTGTCTCGGTCCATCCCTCACTCGGGTGCACGTGACCATGTTCGTCGACCACCGACTCGAGCGCGCGCACCACCGTCGTCCCGATGGCGATGACGCGGCCGCCAGAGCGCCGGGTGTCGTTGATGCGGTGGGCGGTGGGCAGCGGGACGCGGAAGTACTCGGCATAGGGCGGTTCGCTGGCCTCCAGCGAGGCGACACCCGTATGGAGAAGAATGGGTGCCACGCCGACCCCCTTGGACACCAGGCGGGTAAGCACCTCGGGGGTGAACGGGCGTCCGGCGCTCGGCATCTCGGCCGAGCCCGGCTCGGTGGCGTAGACGTTCTGGTAGGCACCGATGGGGTAGCTGCCCTGCACGTAGCCGTACCGGATCGGGCGGCCGTGACGGGCCAGGAAGCTGTGCAGCCGTTCGGGGGTCTCGAGGCTGGAGACCCAGAGCCGGACGCCGACGCCGCCGGGACCGGGGGAATAGGGGGCCAGCAGGACCGCCCGTCCGCCGTCGGGCAGGCGGATGATGTCGCCCGGGGCGGCCCCCAGATAGGGCTGCCCGTCGCGGCGAACCTCCACGGTCCAGAGGCCGGCCGGCAGCTGCGTCGAGAGATGCACCTGGACGGGCGAATCGTCAGGGGCCGTGCCGTCGAGCTCGGCGGCGAGCGTGCCCGAGGTGTTGATCACCACGAGGTCGCCCTCGTCGAGGAAGCGGGGGAGCTCGGAGAAGTGCGGAGTGCACCAGCGAGCCGTCGGACCGCGTCGCCACCAGCATGCGCACGGCGTCGCGGGTCATGCCGCGGTACTCGGGCGGAGAGGGGGCCTCGAGCTCAGGGGGCAGGGAGAACGACAGAGGGCGCAGCTCGGGCAGGCGGTCCGTTGGCGGATGCTCCAGCCACGGCGCCGTCAGGGCGCTCACGCCACCGCCCCCGTCGAGAGAACGTCTGCGGCCCGGTAGCGGCCACTCGGTCGATCGCTGTCGATCAGCTCGAGGAAACCCGGTACGGCGGTAGCCGGCTCGGGCCGGTCCGAGATGTCCTCTCCGGGGAACGCGGCCTGGTGCATCGCGGTCCGCAGATCTCCGGGGTCGACTGACCAGACGGTGAGGGCGGGGAACTCGGCCGCGAGCACGGCGCCGAGGTGCTCGAGCGCCGCCTTTCCGGCGCCGTAGCCGCCCCAGCCCTCGTAGGCCTCCACCGCGGCATCCGAGGTCACGTTGATGACACGCGGCCGTGGCGCGTCGAGCAGGAGGGGCAGCGTGTCCTGCAGTAGGCCGAGGGGGGCGACGACATTGACCTCGAAGGCGACGCGCAGGTCGCCCAGGGGGTAGTCGGCCATGGAGGGCAGCGGTGAGGTGCCCAGCGTCCCGGCGTTGTTGACGACGAGGTCGAGGCCGCCCAACTCGAAGGCGGCGCCGGTCAGGTCGTGGCGATGGTCGGCGTCGGTGATGTCGCCGACGATGGCGACGACGCGGGCGCCGGGCGCCGCCTGGGCGCGGATGCGGTCAGCGGCGGCTTCCAGTGTGCTCCGGTCGCGCCCGTCGACGACGAGCGACCATCCGGTGCCGGCCAGCCCGGTCGCCAGCGCCTCCCCGAGTCCCCGGGATGCTCCTGTCACGATCCCCACGCTCATGGCTGCCCACCCTTCCGAACGGCGTGTCCGTTCTTCTGGGTTAATATAACAAGGATTTCCTTGCTTTATTTCGCCCGATCGTGTGGGCGGAGGGAGACCCTCACGAACTCGCTCAGGTTCGGCCCATCAGGTCGCGGTGGAACTGCCGACGAAGCTGGCGTCCCCGCCGTAGTCGGCGGTCATGAGGCCGTCGCCCGCCGGCAGGGCGGAGACGGTCAGCGTGGCCTGGCCGTTGGACACCCGGCTCGTCCCGATCCGGGCTCCGTCGTCGAAGAACGTGACCACGCCGGTCTCTCCCGACCCCGTGGTCGGGAAGACGGTCGCGGTGAGGGTCACCGGCTCACCGGCGGCGGAGGAATTGTCCGAGGCAAGGAGCCCGAGACTGGTCAGTGCCCTGCTCACGGTGAAGGAAGCGGCACCGACGGACGAGCTGGCCACGAAGTCCGCGCTGCCACCGTACGAGGCGATCAGGGCGTCGGATCCCACGGGCAACGTGGTCGTGAGCATGCTGGCCGACGTGACCCCGTCAGTGGTCGACAACGTCGAGGAGCCGAGGGTGGTTCCATTGACGGTGAAGGTGACCGTTCCATCCGGGATCGCCGCGCCTGTCGTCGGCGCCACGACCGCCGTGAGCGTGACGCTTTGACCCGACGTCGATGCGGACGGCGACGGCGCGACGCTCGTCGTGGTGGGTACCGGAGCGATGTTCTCAGCGATGGCTCCCGCGGAGCCGGTGAAGGCGGTGTCGCCGCTGTAGGTGGCCGTGATGCTGTGGGGGGCGCTCGTGCTGTACACCTGGGAGCACGTGGCCTCCAGGGGCGGGGCAGGCGGGAGCGCGAGGTCCTGGCAGGTGGGCATCGGGCTGCCATCGTCGCTGAACGACACGCTGCCGGTCGGCGCTCCGGATCCGGGAGCGGCCACGGCGACGGTCGCGGTGTAGGTCACGGCCTGTCCGACCAAGCCGGGCTCGTGGCTGCTGGTGAGATCGGTCGACGTCGACGCCTGGTTGATCGTCTGGGTCACCGTGTTCGTCGATGAACTACCTATGAAGTCGTCGTCCCCCTCGTAGACAGCCGTGATCGGATGCGTGCCCGGTGTGAGTGACCCGGTCTGGAATGTGGCCTGCCCGCCGGAAACGGCACCGCTTCCGATCATGAACCCGTTGTCGACGAACTGAACGGTACCCGTCTCGCCCGAGGCTGGGGAGCTGATCGTGACCGAGAAGACGACACCCTGTCCGAGGACGCTCGGATCGGCGGAACTGGCCACTGTGACGATCGTCGGCGCTTCGGCGACGTTGAGGTTGGCCGGCGTGTCGGACGTACTGGAACCGAAGGTCGGGTCCCCGGCGTAGGTCGCCGTGATGGAGTGGAAGCCTCCCATGAGGCTGGAGATGTCGAGGCTGGCGGTGGTCGTGCCGCCCACCGTGGAGACACCGACGGTGGCGATCGGATTCGTCTCGTAGTCGTAGAAGGTGACCGTCCCCGTCGGGCTGGACGATGCCGGCACCGTCGGGGTCACCGTGGCCGTGAGCGTCACGTTTTGGCCGTAGATCGAGGTGGGGGACGATGAAGCGACGGCCGTTTGCGTCGGGACCGCTTCGGTCGAGGTCGGCGCGGCATTGACCGTCTGCATGACAGTGTTGGCCGAGGAGCTGCCGACGAAGTTGTCGTCTCCCTCGTAGACGGCCGTGATCGGATGAGTGCCCTGGGTCAGTGACTCGGTCTCGAAGGTGGCTTGCCCGCCCGAGACGGTGCCGCTGCCGATCAAGGACCCGTTGTCGACGAACTGGACGGTACCGGTTTCGCCCGCTGCCCACGAGCTGATTGTGACGGTGAAGACGAGGGATTGGCCGACGACGGTCGTATCCGCCGAACTGGCCACGTTGACCACCGTCATCGCCTCGGCCACGGTGAAGTTGACCGGTGCACTCGACGTGCTCGACCCGAAGGTCGCGTCCCCGTTGTACGTCGCCGTGATGGAGTGGAAGCCCGCCATCAGGCTGGAGACATCGACGCTGGCGATGGCCGTGCCGGCAACCGCGGAGACGCCCACCGTGGCGATCGGGTTCGTCTGGAAGTCATAGAAGGTGACCGTTCCGGTCGGGCTGCCCGATGCCGTCACCATCGGGATCACCGTGGCCGTCAGCGTCACGCTCTGGCCGTAGGTCGAAGTGGGGGACGCTGACGCGACGGCCGTCTGCGTCGGGACCTGACCCACCGCCTGGACCAACGAGGCGTTGCTGGCGGAGTCGTCCGAATCGCCGCTATAGCTGGCGACGATGGAGTGGGTCGTGCTCGATCCGTAGGTCTCTGTGCAGCTGACCTGCAGAGGAGCGACTGGTGGCAGGCTCAGGGACTGGCAGCCGGTGACCGGGCTCCCATTGTCGGTGAACGAGATGGTCCCGGTTGGCGTCCCAGGGCCAGCAGTGACCTGCGAGACGGTGGCGGTGTCGATGACCGGTTGTCCTGGCTCGGGGCTATCCGACGATGGCGTGATGATGATATTCGTGGGGTCCGGATTGACGACCTGGGTCATGACCGGCGACGCACTGGGGCCGAAGACGACGTCACCGTAATACGTCGCTGTGATCGATTCGGAACCGACGGGCAAACTCGAGACGTTGAGCGTCGCGGCCGTCACCCCCGCAGGGCTGGTCGTGACCGGAGAGCTGCCGAGGGAGATGCCGTTCGCGAAGAAGGAGACCGACCCTGTCGGGTTGGAGCCCGACACCGGGATCACCGTGGCCGTGAACCGGACACCCTGCCCGTAGAGCGATCCTGAGGGCGCCCCACTCGCGACACTCGTCGAGGTGACAGTGGCGGGCGCCCCACCCGTCAGCCCAACCTCACCCGCGTGGGAGTAGTCGGCCGTGGCGTTGTGCAAGACAGAGGTGAAAGCTCCGGTGGACGTCCCGGTGTCGACGAAATACTCAGCGCCCGCCGGCGGCGTGAAATTGTTCTCGAACACGGGGTCCGCGCTCCCGCCGAGGGACAGCGCGCCATTGGTGATGCGCCCGTAGGAGGCGACCGAGGTCGGCGGCCCGTCGATTCCGAAGGCCAGGAGACCGTCCGGTTCGTTCGTGATGGTCGACGATCCGTCCACGTTGATCTGGCCGCCGGGGGCGACGCCGATCGTGCCGTCATTGGTCACGGAGGTAGAGACTGCGCTGCCGATGTTGACGGCGCCGTTCACCGTGAGCGTGCCGGTGTTCGTGATCGGCCCGTCAAGGGTCAGCGTGGGTTGGCCGGATGTCCCGGACGGCTCGACAGTGACTGATCCGTCGTTCTGCAGCCCGGACGACACGGTCAGGCTCGGCATGGTGCTGCCGGTGCTGCCGGTGCTGCCGGTGCTGCCGGTGCTGCCGGTGCTGCCGATGGTGAGATTGCTGCCGCCCACCACCGTGAGCTCGCCGACAGAGAAGGACGCGTCGGAAAGGAGGACGTTCGCGTCGCCCGAGATGCAGACGTCGACGTTGGTGCCGCTCGGTACCCCGGTCGTCCAGTTGGCGGCGGAGTCCCAGTCGGCCGAGGTACTGCCACCGGTCCAGGTGTCGTTACAGCTCAATTTCTCCGTCGGAGGTGTACTGCCTGACCCGAAGGAAGAGGCGTCGAAGAGTGTCGTCGTCCCCGCGACGATCAGCAGGCCTGCGGCGACAACGCCGAATCTTCTGGCGGAACGTCGGACGGACCGGCGCTCCTGGTCTCGAAGACCGGCATTGCGAAGTCCCACGTTGCACTCCCCGCGTCCTTGTTACGACAAGCGCCCGTTCGCACGCGCACCCGGGGCGCCCTCTGTCATTCTGTCTGCTGCACCGGCCTGGCGGTAGGGCCAATGCGGAGACCGCTTGCAGATTTCGTGCGTGAAGCGTGGAAATTCGGCGCGCGGAAGCGTGGCCTCACGAACGTGGGTCGATGTCGGCCCAGCCCATCGACTTGTCGACCACCCGGCGCCAGACGGCATAGGTGGCGTCGGCGAGCTCTGGCGGAAGCTGCGGTTCGAACGTTTGCTCGGCCCGCCAGAGCGCGGCCAACTCGGCGAGCGACGACCACACTCCCTCGGCCAGGCCGGCAATCGTGGCCGCACCGAGCGCCGTCGTCTCGAGCGATCTCGGTCGTGCCACTGGCATGCGGCTCTGCTCGGCCTGCAGCTCGAGGAGGAGGTCCATGGCGGCGGCGCCCCCGTCGGCCCGCAGCGCGGACAGTGGGTGGGACGACGCGGCGGCCATGGCATCGGTCATGTCTCGCACCTGGAAGGCCATCCCTTCGACGCAGGCGCGCGCCAGCTGGGCGCGGCCGGCGCCGCGGGTGAGGCCGGTGACGATGCCGCGCGCCCGGGGGTCCCACCATGGGCTCCCGAGGCCGGTGAGGGCGGGGACGAAGGTGACGCCGCCGCTGTCGGGAACCGACGCCGCCAGTGGGCCGACCTCGGCGGCCGTCGAGATGATGCCGAGGCCGTCGCGCAGCCACTGGATGGCCGCGCCGGAGACGAAGGCCGATCCTTCGAGCGCGTAGGCGACGCGGTTCCCCGCGTCGTCGGCGTGGTTGCCGAGGTCCCAGGCGCAGCTGACCGTGAGCCCTTCGGGCGCCGGTGGGCGTTCCGGGCCGGCATTGGCCAACGCGAAGCTGCCGGTGCCGTAGGTGACCTTCACCATCCCCGGCTCGAAGCAGGTCTGCCCGAACAGCGCCGCCTGCTGGTCGCCGAGCACCCCCGACACGGGGACCCCGTCGAGGACTCTGGACGCCTGACCGAGGTCGCCGAGCACAGCGGCGCCGAAGCGGCCGGCCGACGGCCGCACCTCGGGGAGCGTGTGCGGGGGGATGCCGAAGAGCGCGCAGAGCTCGGGGGACCAGGAGAGCGTGGCCGTATCGAGCAGAAGGGTGCGGCTGGCGTTGGACGGGTCCGTGGCGTAGGTGCCGCCACGGGCCCTTCCGGTGAGGTTCCACAGAACCCAGGTGTCCACCGTGCAGAAGGAGAGGTCGGGGCTGTCCGGGGTGAGTGCCAGGTCGCCGTCGCGCAGCAGCCAGGCCGCCTTCGTGGCGCTGAAGTACGGATCGAGCACGAGGCCGGTCGTGGCGCGCACCAGCGGCAGGTGTCCAGCTTCGATCAGGTCCGCGCAGAGTTGGGCCGTGCGGCGGTCCTGCCAGACGATGGCGCGGTGCAGCGGTCGGCCCGTCGAGCGGTCGAAGGCCACGAGCGTCTCGCGCTGGTTGGTGATGCCGACGGCGGCGACAGTGTGGTTTGCCTGGGCCAGGCGGCCGCCGACCTCGGCCAGGGTGGACCGCACCGCCTCCCAGATCTCGACGGCATCGTGCTCGACCCAGCCGGGGCGGGGAAAGTGCTGCGTCAGCTCCCTGTAGGCGACGTCGGCGACCCGGGCCTGCTCGTCGACGGCCAGGGCGCGCACCCCGGTCGTACCCGCATCGATGGCGACGACGACCCTGGCCATGGGCTGCTGACGCTAACCCTTCGCGGGTATCTGGCGTCCTGGCGGGGGGTTCCGGGGGCTCTTGCATGCAAACAATCGCGAGCGGCCCGTGACCTGCGTGAATGGTGCGGGTCAGTCATTGACAACGTGTAACTACAGTGCTGTAATGACACAGCATCTCGTGTCTCGGGGAGGGGCCAACCACTATATGTTGTGGTGAGGCGACTCGGACCCCCTCCCGGGCGCTGGATCGGGAGACGTCGCCGTGAGACACCGCTCCGCTGGAATGGGGGTGGGGTGACGGCGCCGACCAGCAGGCACAGCAGGACCCGCAGGTAGCAGCAAGCCCCTCAAAGAACGAGCCCAACAGGAGGACCCCAGCGCCATGGCCATCGCCCCCCAGCGATCCGAGATCGGCATCCGCCGGCACTTCACCACCGAAGGCGTGCACCCCTACGACGAGGTCACCTGGGAGCGGCGCGACGCCCGCATCACCAACTTCCGGGACGGCACGGTCGCCTTCGAGCAGCTCGGCGTCGAGGTGCCCGAGTCCTGGAGCGTGAACGCCACCAACATCTTGGCGCAGAAGTACTTCCGGGGGACCCTCGGCACCGAGGAGCGCGAGTGGTCGCTGCGCCAGGTGGCCGACCGCGTGACCGACACGCTGACGGCCTGGGGGATCAAGGACGGCTACTTCGTCGACGACGAGGAGGCCCTGGTCTTCAACCACGAGCTCAAGTACCTCATCATCCACCAGCGGGCGGCGTTCAACTCGCCGGTGTGGTTCAACATCGGGGTGCAGGGCGTGCCTCAGCAGGGCTCGGCGTGCTTCATTCTCGCCGTCGAGGACACGATGGACTCGATCCTCAACTGGTACACCGAGGAGGGCGTCATCTTCAAGGGCGGCTCGGGCGCCGGGGTCAACCTGTCGCGCATCCGATCGTCGCACGAGCTGCTGAAGGGCGGCGGCACGGCGTCGGGCCCAGTCAGCTTCATGCGCGGGGCCGACGCGTCGGCCGGCACCATCAAGTCCGGGGGCAAGACGCGCCGCGCCGCCAAGATGGTCATCCTCGACGCCGACCACCCCGACGTCGAGGACTTCATCTGGTGCAAGGCGATCGAAGAGCGCAAGGCCCGCGTGCTGCGTGACGCCGGCTTCGACATGGACCTCGACGGGGCCGATAGCCACTCGACGCAGTACCAGAACGCCAACAACTCGGTGCGGGTGACCGACGAGTTCATGGAGGCCGTGATCAACGGGCGCGACTGGAACCTGACGGCGCGCACGGATGGCTCGGTCGTCCGGACGGTCCCGGCCCGTGACCTGTTCCGCCAGATCGCCCACTCGGCCTGGGAATGCGCCGACCCCGGTCTGCAGTACGACACCACCATCAACCGCTGGCACACGGCGCCGATGACGGGCCGGATCAACGGAAGTAACCCGTGCTCCGAATACGTTCACCTCGACAACAGCGCGTGCAATCTCGCTTCCATGAATTTGCTGACGTTCCTCGACGAGAACGACGAGTTCGACGTCGACGGGTTCAAGGCTGGTGTGGCGGTCATGTTCACCGGGCAGGAGATCATCGTCGGAAACGCCGACTACCCGACCGAGAAGATCGGGGAGACGACGCGCGCCTTCCGCGAACTCGGCATCGGCTACGCCAACCTGGGCGCGCTGCTCATGGCGCAGGGCCTGCCCTACGACTCAGACGCCGGCCGCGCCTGGGCGGCCGCCATCACGGCGCTCCTGACGGGGCATGCCTACGCGACGTCGGCCCGCACCGCGGCTCGCATGGGACCCTTCGCCGGCTACCACGACAACGCGGAGCCGATGCTCAACGTCCTGCGCATGCACCAGGCCGAGGCGGCCCGCATCGACGAGGACGTCGTGCCGCCCGAGCTGCTCTCGGCGGCCCAGGAGTCCTGGGACCGGGCGGTGGACCTGGCCGAGGCCTACGGCGTGCGCAACTCGCAGGCCTCTGTTTTGGCGCCGACTGGAACTATTGGCCTGCTGATGGACTGCGACACCACCGGCGTCGAGCCCGACCTCGGGCTGGTCAAGACCAAGAAGCTGGTCGGTGGCGGCACGATGTCGATCGTCAACCAGACGGTGCCTCGTGCGCTGGCCAAGCTCGGCTACGGGGTCGAGCAGGCCGAGGACATCGTGGCGTACATCAACAAGCACATGTCGATCCTGGGTGCCCCTCACATTGCTCCTGAGCACCTGCCCGTCTTCGCCTGCTCCATGGGCGACAACACCATCCACTACTCGGGCCACATCCGCATGATGGGGGCGGTGCAGCCCTTCATCAGCGGCGCCATCTCCAAGACGGTCAACATGCCCGAGGACGTGACCGTCGAGGACGTGGAGCAGCTGCACATCGACGCCTGGCGCCTGGGCATCAAGGCCGTGGCCATCTACCGGGACAACTGCAAGGTGGCCCAGCCGCTGTCGACGACCAAGAAGGAGAGTGCGGTCATTGAGGGTGGCGACGCCGCCCCGGCCGGCTCGGAGGCCGAGGCCAGGGCCCGGGCGACCACGGAACGCATCGCCGAGCTCGAGGCCGCACTGGTGCAGTCGCAGCAGCGGGCCGCCTCGCCGCTGGTGGTCGGCGCGGTGCGCGAGCGCCTGCCCCGCAAGCGCAACTCGAAGACGTTCTCCTTCCGGGTGGCCGACTGCGAGGGCTACGTGACGGTCGGTGAGTACGAGGATGGGCGTCCGGGCGAGGTGTTCATCAAGGTCTCCAAGCAGGGCTCGACCCTGGCCGGGATCATGGACGCCTTCTCGATTTCGCTCAGCCTCGGACTCCAGCACGGCGTGCCGCTGGCCACCTTCGTTCGCAAGTTCGCCAACATGAAGTTCGAGCCGGCGGGGATCACCGACGACCCCGAGCTGCGCATCGCCACCAGCCTCATCGACTACATCTCGCGCCGGTTGGCGCTCGACTTCCTCCCGGTAGAGGAGCGCACCGAGCTCGGCATCCTGTCCACGCAGGAGCGCACGCAGCCGACGCTGCCCGGTGTGGAGGAGATGTCGACGCCGTCGATCGGCCTCGTCGACGACGGGCTGAGCGACGGCGTGGTGGCTGGCACTGGCGCCTCGGTTCCGGCGGAACGGCCGACGGCCCGGACGGAGCAGCTCGACGCGCCGCTCTGCTACAACTGCGGCAACACCATGCAACGCGCCGGCTCCTGCTACGTCTGCGGGAGCTGCGGGTCGACCAGCGGGTGCTCGTAGTGTGCAATCGCGCACGATGACATGCGTGGATCGCGGCTGATGACACGCGCGACGCTCGCGCCAGTTAGCACCGCAGGTCACCTGAGGGCTGGGCGATGCCATCGAACGATCCGTCTTTCGTCCCGAGGAGCCACCTTGTCCATGAGGGGCTCTTCGGTGACGAGGACGATCCGGAGTGGAAGCTGGCCCGCAATCTCTACGCCGCCGTGGAACTCGCTCGTTCACGTGAGCAGCACGAGCTCGCCCGGGCCGTGCGCAAGATCCTCAAGGTCAACGACAACTCGATAGCCGATCTCGCCGAAGCGCTGGCGATGCTCAACGAGAACCGTGGTCCAAGATCGCCGGAGCCAAGCCGGCCATGGAGCGTGACCTGATCCTGTGGTCCTGGTTGACTGGGATTCCCCGGCGGACTTCGGCACGACTGGTACAGGCAAACCGGCGTGTTCGGCGCGTTATTGGGACGCGTCGCTCCGCTCGGATGGGGGAATCTCGGGGCCGCCCTACTCGATCCGTTCACTCGTCATCGCACGCGAACCGTGTCGGGGAATCCTTCAAGGATTCCCCGACACGGTTCGGGCGATCAGTGCAGGGCCGGCTCCAGGTGCTCCGTCTCTAGGTGCTCCGTCTCCGACGGATCCACCATCGGAGCGGCCGTTCCCCGGGAGGCGGCCCGCTCGGTCCGCATGTCGAGCACGAGCATGCTCAGGTTCGACACGGCGGCCGCTCCGATGATCGTCGTGATCAACGCGATGCCCCCGCTGGTCACGTGGAAACCGAGTGCGGCTCCGACGACCGCACCGACGCCCGCGGCACCGATGCCCTTGGCCCGCATCGCCTTCGGCGTGTCGGTGCGGACCCAGCCGGCGTAGACCCCGAGCCAGATCGGCACCGCGATTGAGACCACTGCCAGCAGCTGGTCGTCGAGCGGCCGGCTCGGCCAGAACCGCAGCACCAACAGCGCGCCGAGGCACCATCCGCCGAGTCCGAACACGATCGGACCGGCCGAACGGATCCATGCGCCCGTCTTGCTGCCGGTACCGCCTCGGCGCCGGATCCGGATCGCCAACACCACGAGCCAGATCACTGCCACCAAGGCGACGCCGATCATTGTCGCAAGGATTTTCTTGGCAATCGCTGTCTGCGTGTCCGGTGTGGCGAAGCTGACCTCGTTCGGGGTGTAGCGGGACGTGTCGACCTGGCCGGTGGCGTAGAACGTGGTCAGCAGCTGCGTGCTGGCGCTCGGCTCGTAGGGCCAGAAGTCGTCCACGTGCCCGAGTCCGGGCAGGATGACCTGATGCCCGTTGGAAAGGTGCGGCAACAGCTCCTTCGTGGAGTTCTGGGCCGGTGTCTCGAAGTCGAGCGTTCCGCCGATGAGCAGCGTCGGGACGCTTGAGTTCTGCACGCTGGTGTACTGGTTCTCACCCGGGTTGGCCGGCCAGGCGTGCACAAGGCCTCCTGCCCCCCACAAGAACTCCGCAAGGGGATTGCCGATGATCGAGCCCCGGTCCGCGCCGGAGCTGAAATAGCGCTCGGCGAGCTGCGCGTCGGCCAACCCGATGCTTGCAAACTCGCCCCAGACGAACGACTGGGGAAGGACGAGATAGGCCATCTGCGAGAGCAGCCACAGGCCGCTGGGGTCGCCCTTCGCGGCGGAGATCCACGAGTTGAGGGTCATCGGCCCAGTCAGTGGCGAATTTACCGAGGTCGCCTCGGTGAGCCCGAGGAACGTCCCGACCAAGACGTTGCCCGGCTTGATCGGCAGGGAGTACCACGAGCTCGGCATGTCTGCGGCCGTGTGCTGCATGCTCGCGGCGAGGTTTTTAGTGCGGGCGTGGCAGGCAGGCTGCTTCGCGCACAGCGCCGAGTAACGCTCGATCCCTTGATCGATCTCGGCTCCGCTGTACACGTAGTTCCCGGGCGGGTTGACCCCGACCATCACCGAGCGGTCGACACTGTTCGGGTACCGCCACGCGTAGGTCATCGCGAGACGGGTTCCGGCGCTCTCGCTGAGCAGGTCGATGCGCTTGTAGCCGAGAGCGACGCGAGCGGCCTCGATGTCGTCGGCCTGCTCCGCCAGCGTGTAGCCGGCGAGGTCAACGCCGCTTCGCTCAAGCCGCTGCGCGCACGAGGCGAAGGCCTGGGAGTACGCGCTCAGCGACGCTTTGCCGAGGTAGTCAGCGGAGTTCTCGAGCGCCGCCGTCACCTCGGGACAGTTCAGCATCGAAGAACCGTCGACGCCGCGGTAGCCGACCATGACGACATCGTGCTGGGCGGCCAGGCGGTTCGCTTGGGGAAACGTCATGTTGGTAATGCCCGGGCCGCCGTTGAGGTGGAAGATTGGCGCCAGCGGGTGGGATGAGCGAGCCAGGATCCGGGTCACTGGCAGCGCGATCAGGCGCGACCGGGGGTCTGCCCGGTTCTCGGGCACGACGAGCGTTCCGCAGTCGGCGCGGTAGCCGCCTCTCTCGGTGGAATAGGTGCACGGGTGCATGGTCAGCTGGCCGGCGTGCGCCCCCTGCGGGACCGAGACCGTTTCCGGGCTGGACGAGACTCCCAGGTAGGCAAGTCCCGTCAATAGGACGATGGTTACCACCAGGGCAACGATTCGTGTCCAGGTGAATGCCTTTGGTTTTTGGGCCAGCGGTACTGGTTGATCGACTGCCACGGTCTTGCCGTAGCACTTGGTCGGGTGGTTCTTCGCGATCATTGTTCTTCCTTTCGTCGACCCTCGTTGTGCCATGTGGCGAACCTAAGGTGCGATCGCGAGATCGGCATCGTCGGGAGGCTGTGTTGCTGCTCCTACCATCCGACGATTTCGACTCCTACGTAGGTAGGAGGCGGGGACGGAGAGGGCGGAGTACGTTCAGCGCATGAGCCGAATCGGACATCTCGCCAGCACGTACTGGTTCGACCTGCTGATCGCGCTGCTGGCGATTGTGGCGATTCTTGAGGTGGTGCTCACGCGCGGCTCGTCCGGAGCTCCGACAACGACGCTGTGGTTCTGCATTCCCGCGCTTGCGATCCTGGTGCTACCCGTGTTCGCGCGGCGATGGTTTCCGTTTGCCGGACCGGCGGCATACTGGCTTTTGGCCGCGGGAATCTCGTTCGTCGACCCGCTGCTGATTCCGTACCCCGAGTCCCTCTTCCTGATCGGGCTCGCGACCGCATTCCTGCTCGGGAACCTTCGGGACCTCCGGCGGGCCGGCCTCGGACTAGCGATCGTGGTCGGCGCTACGGCGACCCTCGTCTACAACATCCCCGGACACTCGGTCGACCAGCTCGTCTTCATTCCCGTCGACTTCGCCGTCGCCTGGGTTGCAGGCCTCGCCGTCCGCGCGGGCCGAGCAGGCCGAGGTGGCGGAATCACATGCGACACAGGCCGAGCAGGGGCGGGATGCAGCGACGCGCGTCGCCGTGGCCGAGGAGCGGGCGCGGATCGCGCGCGAGCTGCACGACATCGTCGCGCACGCCGTCAGCGTGATGGTGCTGCAAGTCGGCGCTGTCAGGCACCAGCTCCCCGGCACGATGGCCGAAGATCGCGATGCTCTCAGGAGTGTTGAGCAGGCCGGGCGCGGCGCTCTGGCGGAGATGCGCCGTCTGCTCAGTGTGATGCGCCGTGAGGGCGATGGCCTAGAGCTCGCACCTCAGCCTGGCCTCGACGGCCTCGACTCGTTGGTGAAGGAGATCGGCCGCGCCGGGCTCCCCGTCGAGCTGCACCTCGACGGGGAGCGTTTCCCGCTCCCACCAGGGATCGACCTCTCTGCGTATCGGATTGTTCAGGAGGGTCTCACCAACGCGCTCAAGCACGCCCGCGCCAGCCACGCAGAGGTCACCGTCCGGTATGCGCCGGACGAGGTAGGGATCGAAGTGCGCGACGACGGCACCGGCGCGCCGCCGAGCGACGGCTACGGCCACGGACTAATCGGCATCCGCGAGCGCGTCAGACTCTACGGCGGCGAGATGACCGCAGGCACGACAAACGGCGGCGGGTTCACTCTCAGCACCCGCCTCCCACTCACCCCAGACCCACGATGACGATCCGAGTCCTCATCGCCGACGACCAGTCCATGGTCCGCGCCGGCTTCCGAATGCTGCTCGCCGGCGAACAAGACATGGAAGTCGTCGCCGAAGCAAGCAACGGACTGGAAGCGGTGGCCATGGCAGCGCGGCTGGACCCGACCGTGATCTTGATGGACATCCGCATGCCAGAGCTCGACGGGCTCCAGGCCACCCGCCGGATCCTTGCCGCCGACAACACCGCGCGGATCCTGATCCTCACCACCTTCGGACTCGACGAATACGTCTACGAAGCACTCAGCGCCGGCGCGAGCGGATTCGTGCTCAAAGACGACCCCCCCGAACAGCTGATCGATGCGGTCCGCACCGTCGCCGCTGGAAACGCGCTCCTCTCACCCGCGATCACCAAACGCGTGATCAAGCAATTCACCCGCATCCCTCACCACGTGCCGCCGAAGGAACTCGACGAGCTCACCGCACGCGAGCAAGGCATCCTTCGGCTCATCGCCCGCGGCCTGTCCAACGCAGAGATCGGCGCGGAGCTCTACATCAGCGAGACGACCGTCAAGACCCACGTCACGCACATCCTCCAGAAACTCGGCCTCCGCGACCGCGTCCAAGTCGTCGTGCTCGCATACCAGACCGGGTTCGTAACGTGAGGCCCGCCCACCTAAGCCTCACAGGGAAGCGCCAACACAACATCTTCTAGGTCGCGCAGTTAAAGGGATAGCCATTCGGTTTTCCATGGACGTTTCACGCGATTTCACACGTAGCCTGAGCGGCCCAGGAATTGTCCTGCAGGCGGCCCAGCAATGTCCGAATTTCGGTGATGAATGGCCTGAATTCGGTCGGTAGGACATTGCGATGCAAGCTCGGCAGAACATCTAGGCGGCCCAGGGCGGAACCACGAAGGATTAATCCAAAACGGGTCGATGAGGTCGCGCTTGTCAAACCGAAGTCTTGGTTCCGTTGCGCGGACGTCACCCACCGATCACACATGCATCCGTCCGTGAGGTAGTGACGAAGATGATCCGTGACTGACGGCCTCGGGCGGGCTATCGTGCCGCCTTAGGGGACGAACGAAGGGAGTCCACAATGCCGGGCACCTATCCGTTGACACTCGATACGCCGCCGGGACCTGCGAAGATCCCGCCAGTCAAGGTCCTGACCAACTGGCTGATCTTCATCCCGCAGTTCATCTGGGTGTACATCCTCAGCATCGTGGCCTTCCTCGCGGCGATCGTGTGCTGGTTCTCCATCGTGTTCACCGGCACGGCACCGGAGAGCCTGAGCGTGTTTATCGCCGGTGTCATCCGCTATCAGTGGCGAGTGATCACCGGCCTCTACGTGTGGGCCGAGCCGTATCCGCCCTTCGCCCCGATCCCGCAAGGCTTCGGCGATCCGGGTGGCTACCCGGCAGAGTTGAACCTCACGCCCGTGAGCGGCGAACGCAACCGGGTCACCGTGCTGGTGCGGATCATCCTCTGCATCCCGCAGTTCATCGTCCTCTACTTCCTCAACATCGCCAACGGAATTTGTCTCATCATCTCGTGGTTCATCGCCCTGTTCACCGGGGAATGGAACCCGTCACTCAAGAACTTCTGCATGGGCGTGTACCGGTGGCATCTTCGGGTCGCGTCGTACTTCCTGCTGCTGAACGACGAGTATCCGCCGTTCAGCCTGGAACCCTAGGAACGAATGAGGTCCGTCAGGACCTCAGCACCTCTTCATCCACGCTTCGGAGGGACGCCAGATCGAACGTCCTGACCGTCGGCACGGACATTGGCTGACCGTTGACACGTCACGAGCGAGTGTCAGTCAGGGGCGCGGCGCGGCGAGGCCGTGATCGTAGGCGTACCTGACGGCCTCTGCTCGACTGCGCGAGCCGGTCTTGGCGAACAGATGGTTGATGTGGCTCTTCACGGTGACCTCCGAGATGTAGAGCTCAGTCGCGATCTCGGCGTTGGTCTGCCCACGGGCAATCGCCCGCAGGACGTCTGCCTCCCTCGGTGTCAGGTCGTCGGGGAGGGACGCGGGCGTCGGCGTCACCGGCGGGGCGGTCGAAACGGGCGGCGATGCGGCCCGCAGAAGGCTTGCCTGCACCACTGGGTCGAGCACGGACTGGCCGGCGGCGGCCGAGCGCACCGCCAACGCGATCTGCTCACGTCCGGCGTCCTTGGTAAGGAAGCCCATGGCACCGGCTTCGAGCGCGGTGAGGATGCTCGAGTCATCCGCGAAGGTCGTGAGGACGACGACCCTGACGGCGGGGAGCTCGGCCGCCAAACGCATCGTGGCGGCGACACCGTCGACGTTGGGCATACGCAGGTCCATGAGCACCACGTCGGGCGAGAACCGGTGCGCCAGTTCGACCGCTTCATTACCGTCAGCGGCCAGGCCGACCACCTGGAGGCCGGGTTCGGCGTCGAGCACGGTCGCCAAGGCCTCGCGTACGGCCCGTTGGTCGTCGGCGACCACAATCCGCAGGATCGTCCCGTCGCTGTTCACGTCGCTTCCTGTCCGTTGCGATGTTGGTCGTCGGGCACGCTGAGCTTTACCTGCCATCCCGGACCGAATGGCCCGGCCACCAGTCTCCCGCCGATGAGCCCCGCTCTTTCGCGTAGCCCCTCAATCCCGTAGCCACCGCCGGTGTCGGCCAGTGGGCTCGGAGCGATGCCTTCGGGACAGCCGGTGTCGGTCACCGTCAGCACGACCTCGTCTGGTGTGAACGCAAGCTGTACCGTCGGCGCGGTCCCCGGGGCGTGCTTCGACGCATTGGTCAACGCTTCCTGAGCGGTACGGCGCAGCGCTATTGAGAGCTCTGTCGACGTCGCTCTTGGCGTGCCAGTGACCTGCAGTTTCCCACTCCCGGCGGACTCCACGAGCTGGCTCAATGCGTCAACAAGGAGCGGAGGGTCCGTCCGAAGGGTGCCCACGGCTTGCCTGGCCTCGCTGAGCCCTTCGACAGCCAGGGCGCGGGCACGGGCCAGGATCTCGACGGCGCGATCGAGATCAGCCGTGTCGGTCGCAAGCACGGTATCCAACGCGTCCAGCTGGAGGACCAGTGCACCGAGGCTGTGGGCCAGGATGTCGTGGATCTCTCGCGCCGCGTTGGCCCGTTCGGCCAGTCCCACCGCGAGGGCGTGCTCCTCCCGGGCTCGCTCGGCGTCGGCCAGACGCAGTTCCGCCTGGTCTGCGCGCAGCATGTACTGCTTTCGGCCCGCGGCGGCGAGGAACCCGATGACCACCACTGAGCCCAGGGCGATGTTGGCAGTCGCCTGTCCCGAGGCCAAGGTGGCGATGGCCGTAGTGACTACTGCCAGCCCGGTGACCACTCCACCCGGTGCGATGTCCAGGCTGGCACCGGCATCGAGCCCGACGAAGATCAACAGGATCGCCGTCCCCACGCCCGGCTCGTAGCCGACCAACACACCACAGCTGACGGCACCGATGACGTTCCTGGCCAGCACCCAGCGGCCGGACGGGACGGTGGTGGCGACGACCTGGCAGGCGACGGCCACCACGAGGCTGATGAGGATCACCAGTCCATGGCCCGTCGAGCCGGGACGAGGCCGGCCGATGAAAGCAGTCCCCGCGATCACGGCCAGCGCCAACAACCGCGCGGCCCGTGTGTAGCGGCCCTCGTAGAGGAAATTGGAGGTGTTGCTCGATCTCTCGGTCACCGTTGCGGCGGCCAAGCGATGGCCCGACTCCACGACAGCACGGCCCCACGGTACTGGCCCTTCCCGGGTGCGACGTCGGCCGTGACGGCCTGGGTACGGATCCAGATGACGACGGCTTCGGCCAACAGGGTGAGGCCGAAAGTCAGCAGGATCGAACTGGTCAAGGCGGCCGCATGCCCGCCTGCCGCAACCCCGCCGGCATCGAGGGCGAGCTTGGCGACCACATTGATGGCGAACAGCGCGACCGAGGCGGCGCTCCAGCTCACCCTGGGGGACTCTCCCATCGTGGAGACCTTGTCCGTGCGACCGCGGAGGAGGCCGAGAACGGACGAGAGCACGGCACCGACGACCACCACGGTGATGTCGACAGCGTTCATTTTGGCGTGGACGACGTTCTGCAGGCCGATGAAGCCGACGACGAGCGGAAGGAGGAAGAGCTTCTTTGGCGCGGGGACCGCCTGGCCCCTCACCCGACGGGCGAGGACGAAGACGATCAGGGCGGCGCCGATGGCAACGGTGGTCAGGTTCATGTCAGACCGCCAGGTGGTTGAAGGACCCACGACGCACCTGAGACCGGCCGATGGCGAGCCGCAGGGTGCGTGTGATGGCCATCGCGACAGCCATGAAGATCAGGGCATCCGTAAGTGCGTCGACAGTGATCCCATTGGTGAAGAGCCAGTGGCCGAGCTGGGTGGTGTACCAGTGGTTGGCACCATAGGTGAACACGAGCCTCGCCCCGATGACCAAGGCCCAGAACGCCCCGTAGGCCGCGCCGGCCTTACTGACAGCCAGTTGCGACGTCTCATCGAAGCTGACCCTCATCAGTCCGCATGCGGCCACGATGCCGAGGATGGCGCCCAAGGCGGCCAAGGCGATTTCGAGCATTTCGCCGTTCCCTGCGGTGGCAGGGTGGACGATGAACAGCGGGATGATGCCTACCGCAAGCAACACTGGGCGAAGGATCCGGAAGGTGGTGATCTTCCTGCGCCCAAGGTCGGCCTCGAGCACGGCAAAGAGCACGGTGATGTTGACGATCAGTACATCGGTTGGCATGGCAGCCACCTTTCGCTTGGGGTACCCCTCAACCGTCACATGAGAGGCCCCAGAGCGAATCGGTCCGTAGGTGGCTCGGCAGGTGGAACGGCTCGCTGACTCTCCACCCCCGGGTGGAGAGTCACCTCCGCCTGAAAGCAGGACGGAGGGCCCCTACGAGGTCAGGGCGGTCTCGACCTCCTCGGCAATGGCCTTGGCACGGCTGGTCGCGGCAGACGATCCGGCCACGTCGCCATCCGTGGCGAGGACCTGGGCCAACCTTCCCCACGCGTACGAGGACTTCTCTCGCCGGCCGAGACGCTCGCTCAGGAGCGCCCGGGCCAGGTCTGATCGCCCGGCCCTGATGGCAGCGGTGACGGCAGTGCGCTCCATGGCATCGCGCTGCGCATGACTACCCCCGAATCGATGGAGGCTCTCGCGTACTGGGAGGTAGTGGTCGAGGAACCCGGTGTCGTCGCCCCGCCCGAACGCCACCAGGCTGCGGCAAACGGGGAGACCAACCGCGCGGGTCATTAACATGCCCGTACTGTCGTCCCCGGCCTCGTCGACGGCGCGCTCGAGGCTCGTGACGAGCTCGTGGGCCGGACCGAGCCGGCCGGCGCCAACGAAGGCCATGGTGGCGTGCATGTCGTTGAACGGGTAGAAGCCCGGCACCAGGATGCGCGTCCAGGCATCAGCGAGAGGCTCCCAGCGATCACCGACCGGCGAACCCTCAAGGCGGAGTCGCCACAGTAGCGAGCTGGCGTCCACAAGTTCGAGCGCGAAGTCCTCCGAACCGTCGTGGTGCAGTACTGCGTCGTAGATTGCGAGCGCACCCTCGACGTCGTCTCCCTCCAGCAGGAAAAGCGCGTTGTGCCACGAGTTGTGAACGTTGAGGAAATTGCCGGTCCGCCATTGGGACTCCCGGGCCCGCAGGAAGCGCAGTCCCTCGACGGTCCGTCCCTGCATCTCGTAGGTGTGGACCATTGCGTGGATGCCCCAGACGTCCTCGGGGTTGGCCTGGACGGCTTGCCCGGCCATCTCCTCTGACAGCGCGTAGAGGTTGGACTCCTCGAGCCCGAAGGCGTACATGCCCTGCACGAAGCCGCGATTGCCATCGTCGGGTCCCCATGCGTAGAGAGCCCGGCCGATCCGGTCCCGCAACGCGGTCGCGTGGCCGGTGAAGAAGTCGATCTGGTGGCCCACTGCCAGGGCGAGCAGGTCGCGTGGATGGCGGAGCGTCAGATCTTCGAGCAGGCGGGCGGCGCCCGCCATGTCACCGAGGAGCCAAAGGTTCGCCGCGGCGAGATGCTCGCGCTCGCGCGGGATCAGGTCGTGGGGAAGCTCGCCGAGGTTACGCAGTGCGTCGTGGGCATCGGCGACACCGGACTGCTCGGTCGACATCAGCGAGAGGTAGGCGCTCAGCAGCTCGACCATCGCGCAGCCCGCCTCAGCTGCACGGGCGTCGGCGATCACTCCGACCACCTCCGACTGGAACCGCACAAAGCGTCCAAGAGCCCTGTCATAGGCGGCGACCGCGTCGCTCGTGCCGCTCATGTCGAGGCCCTGGGCGTCGGCGTGCATCGACAAGGTGCTCTCAGTTCGCGGTGTGGCGAGATCCGACGAGCCGGGGGAACAGCCGGGCCCCGAGGCGCATCGCGAAGTCGACGGCCATGGCCGGAGAGACGTCGGGAGGGGAGTCGGGAGGGTCGGGGAGGTCCTTGTCGTGGCGGCAGTGCTCGTAGAGCCCGTGGCAGACATGCCGGCCGAGGGTGCCCAGGGCTCGCATGGCGTCCACCTGCTCGGACTGAAACGCGGGAACCGGCAGCGGATGGATGTCGGGCCACGTCTCGGGGGGCCGTGGCGTCTCCAGGGTGAGCACTCCGTCGAAGCTGGCTGCTGCCGCATCGTGGGCCGTGAAGGGTTCGCCGAGGTCCCACACTGTTCGCAGGGTCGCCAGCAGGGAGGTGTGCCGGTGCTCGTCCGTGCACACGGTCCCTTCGGGGACCCACGGGGAGACCACAATCGCGGGGACCCGGTAGCCCGAGCGGTCGAAGGCGAACCCGAGCTGTCCGGGCGGCGCGTCGGGGTCCGGGGGCGGCACCGGCCCCGGGGGGACGTGGTCGTAGGTGCCGCCGGGCTCGTCGAACCCGACGAAGAGCATGGTGTTGAACGCGTTCGACCCCGTCGGAGACGCCGCTGATCGCATGGTCCGGTAGAGCCGTCCCAGGAAGGCCTCTCCGGCCAGGATCGACGAGGGTGCGTCCATGTGGACGTCGAGGCCGGGGATCAGGGCGCGCCCGAAGGCGGGATGGTAGTCACCGTGACCCGCCATGAGGTTGGGCTCGATCAACGAGAAGTCGGGCAAGGTGCCCTGGGCGGCGTCGCGCTCGAACTCGGCGAAGGGTACGAAGTGGGTGGCGAAGCGGTCGCGCAGCCGTGGCATGTGGATGAACCCGGTGAAAGAGAGCGGACCCGGTTCGAGCACGTAGATCTTCCAGGTCCGGCCGCAGCGGTCGAGGCGGTCGAAGATGGTCTCGGCAGTTTGGTGGCGCATGAAGTTGGTCACGGGCCGGTTCACCACGAAGCCGGAGGATGTCGCCGCGGTCCAGAACGACCGGTTGGGCAGCGTCTGTGACGGGACCTCGCTGAACCAATGGTCGAACACGCCGAAGCCGCGGGCGAGCGCGCTGATGACTGGCACCTGGTCGGGCGTGTAGCCGGTCATGATCTGGCCGTACTCCTCGGGGGTGGGCTGCCGGCCGAGCTCCACGGTGAGGAAGCTGATGTAGTCGGCGACGAAGCCGTCCATGGTCGGTCGCTGACCCGCCGGCGGTGCGTTGTAAGGGGCGACCATCTCGGTGGCGTCCTTGAAGCGGTTGGCGTCGTCGAGCACGTTGAACAGCTGAATGTTCGTGTGCGGGTATTCCTCTCCAGGGTCGGGATCGGGCGTGTCCATTCCCTGGGCGATCCCGTACGGCACGACGCCGCCCAGCGAGGGGTGTTCGGCCCAGTCGGGCACCGGATTGTGCAGGTCCTTGCCGATCACGCCTTCGAACGCCTCCACTTCCCCCGGCGCGTACAGGCGCCCGAGCAGGTTGTCGAACGATCGGTTCTCGAAGAGCACGAGCACCACGTGGTCCATGGCCTTCTCTCGAGCCGGGGGCATGGGCTTCCTTCCAGGATCAGGCTGCGGCGAGCGTCCCGCACGCTAATGGGGCTGGACCGGTTTGCACCGGGCAAGCTGGTCTCCGAGCCACCCGGCGGGAGCACTGCCGCACGCAGGGCCGTGAGCTCTAACGGTAGACCGTGCCCCGCCGGGCCGGTGAGGAGACAGACAGCTGATGGGATGTCGTGCCTCGAGCACTGATCCATTAGGTCGCTGCGCATCTCCTCAGGCTCTTGAGCGAGAGGAGGAGCAGTGCTCTTTGTCGGAGTGGACTGGGCTGAGGACCATCACGATGTCTGCGTGATGGCCGAGGACGGAATGGTGATCGGCAAACGCCGGGTCCCAGACAGCGTGGCCGGGATCGGCGATCTCCACGGACTGATCGCCCAACACAGCGACGATGACGAGGCGGTGGTGGTGGTCGGCATCGAGGTCGACCGTGGGCTGGTCGTGTCGTCGTTGCTGGCGGCTGGTTACGAGGTCTATGCCATCAACCCGTTGGCGTCTGCTCGCTATCGGGATCGCCACGCCACCTCGGGGGCCAAGTCCGACCCCGGCGACGCCAAGGTGCTGGCCGATCTGGTCCGCACCGATCGGCATAACCACCGGCCTATCGCCGGTGACTCGGATCTGGCCGAAGGGGTGAAGTTGTTGGCCCGGGCCCACCAGAGCGCCATCTGGAGCCGACAGCGCCAGCTGAACGCACTCCGCTCGTCGTTGCGTGAGTACTACCCCGGGGTTCTGGCGGCCTTCGGCACCGATCTGGCCAGCACGGATGCGTTGGCCGTCTTGGCCATCGCTCCCACCCCCGAGCTCGGGCGAGGGCTGTCGCGTTCGAAGATCGCCTCGACGCTGCGCAAGGGAGGCCGCCAGCGCAACATCGAGCGACGGGCCGAAGAGATCCAAGCAGCCCTGCGCGGCGAGTACCTCGAAGCCCCTGCACTGATCACCAACGCCCATGGGCTCGTCACCCGTTCGTCCGTCGCGCTCATCGCCACGTTCAACGTTCAGATCGCCGAGCTCGAGGCGGCACTGTCGGAGCATTTTGAGCAGCACCCGGACGCCAAGGTCGTCCTCTCCCTGCCAGGACTAGGGACGGTCCTCGGTGCCCGGGTGCTGGGCGAGTTCGGTGATGACCGGACTCGTTTCTCGGGTCCCAAGTCTCGCAAGAACTATGCCGGCACGTCACCTGTGACCAAGGCCTCAGGCCACAGCCGGGTGGTCCTGGCTCGATTCGCTAGGAACCGGCACCTCGGCAATGCCTGCGACCGATGGGCGTTCTGTTCGCTGACCCACTCACCAGGGGCACGCAGCTATTACGACCAGCTGCGAGCTAGGGGCAAGACCCATCACCAAGCGCTCCGGCAGCTGGCCAACCGCCTGGTCGGGATCCTGCACTTCTGCTTGGAGCGAGGGGTGCTCTACGACGAGTTGGTGGCCTGGCCACAGCAATCGGAACTGGCAGCTTGACTTTTAGAGCCATGGGATGTCTACCGTCCCGAGCCGGTCCGTGACCGCTGCCGGAACACGCGAGAGACGGGCGCGTCGGGGCAGTCGTCGGGGAACGTGAAGGACGGCACGACCGGAGCGAATGCCGGGTCAAACGCGGGAAGGGAGCCTCTGTTTCAAGATCCCGTGTTCCGATTCGACTCCAGGAGGAGCTCGTTGAGGAGCGCGTCGACCCGGGCGGCGATGTCGTCGCGGATCGGCCGCACCTCCTCCAGGGCCTTGCCTGCCGGGTCTGGCAGGTCCCAGTCGACGTAGCGCTTGCCGGGATAGACGGGGCAGGCGTCGCCGCACCCCATGGTGACCACGACGTCGGCGTCGCGTGCCATGTCGTCAGTAAGCCGTTTGGGCTGCTCCGCCGAGATGTCGATGCCGAGCTCGGCCATGGCCGCCACGACGGCTGGATTGAGGGTCTCGCCGGGAGCTGAGCCGGCCGAGTGCACGGTGACGCGGTCGCCGGCCCGCCGAGCGAGCAGCGCGGCGGCCATCTGGGAACGGCCGGCGTTGTGGACGCATAGGAAGAGCACCGCAGGACGGTCGGTGTTCATGCGGTCTCGACGACGTCGGTCTCCGCGCCGACGGCGGTCGTGGTGGTCGACTCGAGATGGTGAGGGAAGAGGATGTCGCCGGCCTGTTGTGACGTGATGGTCGGGTACAGCACCTTGATGAGCGCGACGGCGAGGATCCCGCCGACGACCTGGGCGCCGATGAAACTCGGTGCCGACGAGGGCGCGATGCCGGCGAAGCTGTTCGAGAACATGCGGCCGACGGTGATGGCCGGATTGGCGAAGCTGGTGGAGCTGGTGAAGAAGTAGGCGGCCCCGATGTAGGCGCCGACCGCAGCGGGTGCGGAGGATGACCTGCCCGAGCGGGCAAGAGCGAAGATGACGAGCAACAGGCCGAGGGTGGCGACGATCTCCGAGAGGAAGTGCGCCGGGGAGGCCCGATGCTTGGTGGAGAGCTCGAAGGCGGCCCGTGAGAACATCACGTTGGCTACGACCGCCCCCAGGACGCAGCCTGCCACCTGAGCCGGGAGGTAGGCCCCGGCGTCCTTCCAGGTGATGCCGCCGAAGACGGCGTCGACGAACGACACGACGGGGTTGAAGTGGCCGCCGGACACAGGTCCGAACATCATGATGATGGCCGCAAGGCCGGCGGCGGTTGCGGCCGCGTTCTCGAAGAGTTGGAGCCCGGTATTGCCCGGCGACAGCTGTTGTGCCGCGATGCCGGAGCCGATCACCAGCGCCGCCAAGAACGCACTTCCGATGAACTCGGCGATGAGGCGGCGCCAGAGCGCCACGTCGCTCATCGATCTTGGGCTGTGGTTTTGGTCGGCGCGAACGTCAGCAGCACGCGCCGGCGCCGGTGTCGGCACAGCAGGTACCGTCCCCCTCCCGTCCGGATTCTGCCGGTGCGTCGGCCAGCACCGTGTAGACCTCCCACGGTGCTCCGTCGGGGTCCTCCACCCACACCTTGTCCTGGACGGCGAAGCAGCACGTGACCTCGGACTGGTCGTGCGTGGCGAGACCTTCGCGGGCCAGGCGGTGGCTGGCGGAGGCGACGTCGTCGGGCCCGGTGACCTCCACGCCCAGGTGGTTCAGCGCGCCTGCGACTCCGCTTTCTCGCGCCCCTCGCTGCTCCATCAGAACCAGCTTGAGCGGCGGATCCGCGATGGCGAAGTTGGCGTAGCCAGGCCGGACCTTGGCCGGTGCGGTGCCGAAGAGAGAGGAGTAGAAGTCGATCGCCTCGTCGAGGTCGGACACGTTGAGGGCGAGCTGAACACGGGCCATGTGAACTCCATTACATTGATTGACATCGATACGTGGAGTCTGCACAATACATTGATGGATGTCAATAGGAGCTTGGGCTGATGCCATCGGAGGTGGCGTCGTGCTGTCCGGCCCTCACCGCGTCAGCGCTCACCAAGATGGACGCGGCCGATCTGGCTCCGGTCTTCGCCGCGCTGAGCGACCCGGTGCGCCTGCGGCTGCTGTCCATCGTGGCCAGCGAGGGTGAGGTCTGCAGCTGCAATCTCGAAGGACCGCTGGCCAAGAGCCAGCCCACCATCTCGCACCACACCCGGGTCCTGTCGGAGGCCGGGCTGATCGTCGGCGAGAAGCGCGGCCGCTGGATGTGGTGGCGCATCGTCCCCGGGCAGATGCAAAGGTTGCGCGATCTGCTGGACGGCTGAATCTCCCCGGCCGGCGCTGGCCGGCCGTCAGCTCTTGACGATGAACTGGTAGCTGAAGGGCGCTGACAGGGGGGTCAGCGTGAACGACCGATGCCCCGAGGTCACGATGACCTTCGTCCCGCCCGCGCCGACGTCGACGGTGGAGGCTCCGAGCAGGACCGCCTTGTGGGAGCTGTTGATCGGCACGATGCCGGCGAAGGTCGGGCGCTGGCCCACACCGCCAATGCTCACCCAGGAGCGACCGGTCGACGTGGTCACGGTGACGCCGTAGGCGGCGATAGCCACCTGATAGGTCGCGGTTCCCGAGCCAGTCGAGACTGGCGTCACCAGCGGCTTGTTCGACGGGGCGGTGGCGGCGTGGTTCTGGGTCGTCTGCGCCGCACTCGGACTGCCCGTCCCGTTCTTGTCGATGACGCCGGCCTTCACCAGCCCGAGGGCCGCCCCTGCGGCGAGCACAGCCAGCGCGACAAGTCCGACCAGGACTCGGAGCCACCGGGATGGCCCAGGCCTGGTGGCCGAGGGGCCGCGGACAGCGGGGATCTTGTCCGTGTCCGCGTAGGTCGGATAGTTGTCGCGAAAGAGCTGGCCCTGCCCCTGCGTGCCCGGCCGTTCGACGATGGCCGTGGCGGCCGGATCGGGTCGGAGCCCCGCTTCGTCGGCTTGCACGTCCATGGCCGTTTGTCGACCTCCCACGCCCCATACTTGAACTACGCCAATTATGCGGCCCCGGCACGCCTTTGTGGGACCGCCCCCACCAGATTCACCGTACCTGCTTGCAACGACTACAGGATCGCACGCCGAGGGCTCGAATGGTGGGCAGCCCGGGCTTGGCCCCCTCGACCGTGGTCGCCCGTGACCGGTTGGCCCCGACGGGGGCGCTCACCGGCCGACGCTCCCGTCCAGCAGCTCACGGGTGATGTCCATGTGTCCGACGTGGCGCGCCGTCTCCTCAATGAGGTGGAACACGGCCCAGCGAAGGGTCGTCGGGCGGAAGTCCCCCCGGGAGGGGAGGTCGAAGGAGCCGGCCTGATCGAGGACGGCGTCCGCCCGTTGGCTCTCCTCCCGGTAGAACGACACGGCATCGTCAGCGGTCCAGCCCTCGGGCAGGTCGAACATGTGGGCGCGCCACTCCATGTCCATCGGCTCACCTGCGCTGATGGCCCGGAGCCAGAGGCGCTCGGCGTAGCCGAGGTGCACCACGATCACCCCGAGCGAGTTGGCCGTCGGAGCTGGCCGCCAGCGCAACTGCACGCGGTCCAGGCCTTCGACCTTGAAGATCACGCTGTCCCGCAGGTGCTGCAGCCAGGCTCTGGCCATCGCCATCTCGTCGAGTGGCTCGGCTTCATCGGGCCGCGCCACCGTCAGCTGGGGTGGTGTCTCGGGCATGGCGCCAGTGAGCGAAGTCGTTACGGAATGCTGACCGTCGTCGTCGTCACCAGGGTGCCGCCGCACACCGACGTGTACCAGTTGGCGATCGTCGTGCCGTCGGACGCGATCTGCGAGTTCTTACCCAATGTGGCGAAGGACGCGACGAGGCCCTGGAGGCTCGATGCGTTCTGGATGTCGGTCCGGAACTGCTTCACGTACGAGAGCAGGTTCTTGAAGGCTGACTGCACGTTGGACGGTGCCGTCTTGATCACGCCCAGCGCCTTTTGCACCTGGCCCAAGTCGGTGTTGTAGGCCTTGAGCATCGCCTGCTTGGCCTGGGCGAAGTTGCCCGATGTCATGGCCTTCTCGATAGCGAGGCCAGTCGAACTCGAGCCGGTCTGCTCGCTCTTGACGTCCTTGCACATGGCGCTGTTGGGATTCGATCCCTTGGTCGAGGAGTGGGTCTTCTGGATTGAGGCAGAAGCTGCCGTCAGCGTCGTCAGGGCCAGCATCACCCCGAGCGCTCCGCTACAGACTCCGACCCACTTCGATCGCTGCTTCACGGTCGCCACCTCCGTTCAGGAACCAGGAGGTGGACGCTACAGCACCCCTTCTGGTTACACGGGTACATCGTGGACCAGTTCGACCTGCTCTGGGGCGACCTCGGCCTGAACCCGATGCGGGCGGGCGTTATGGTGGGCGCCTGACGGGGCGTCAGAAAACTGGGGGCACACGTTGGATGATCTGAGCGGCAAGGTAGCCGTCGTCACCGGGGGGGCGGGCGGGATCGGCCGCGGCATCACCGAGGCGCTGTTGGAGGAGGGTGCACAGGTCGTCATCGCCGACGTCGAGGAGCCGGTGCTCGAGACGGCGGTGAAGGAGCTGGCCGAGGCAGGCACGGTCCGCGGCGTCGTGACCGACGTCTCGTCGGCGTCCTCGGTGGAGTCGCTGGCCGCCGATGTCTTTGCCCATGAGGGCGCCTGCAACCTGCTCTTCAACAATGCCGGTGTGACCTCAGGCGGGGGAGGCCGGCCCTGGGAGCAGGAGCCCAACGACTGGACCTGGTGCTTCTCGGTCAACGTGTTCGGCGTGGCGAACTGCATGCTGTCGTTCGTGCCCCGCATGATCGAGTCGGGGGATCCGGGCGTCGTGATCAACACGTCGAGCATGGACGGTGGCATCGCACCGGTTCCGTATGCGTCGGTCTACGCCTCGAGCAAGGCAGCCATCTCGTGCCTCACCGAGGCCTTGGCCCACCAGCTGATCGCGGCCGGTACCGACCTACGGGCCGCCGTGTTCTATCCCTCCGGCGGTCTGCTCGATACGGGCCTGTGGACAGCTCAACGCAACCGCCCCGAGGCCCTGAAGCGGACGCGACCGCGGCCACCGGCGCCCGGCACCACGTTCGAGGAGTTCAAGGCGCAGCTCGAGGCGGCAGGTCACCCCGTGGAAGTCATGGACCTCCGCGAGCTCGGTCGCTTCTGTGTGCAGGGTGTCAAGCGGGGCGACTTCATCATTGGGTACGGGCTCGAGGAGGCCGCGTCCATGCTGCATCGCCGGGCCGACGCCATCGGGGCCGGGCAGCTCCCCCCGGCGGCGCTGACCTGATGTCGGTCACCGCTCCGGCACGGGAGCGCTACACGATCGTCTCAGCCGACGGTCATGCCGGCGGCGACATCCAGGACTACCGGCCTTACCTGGCCAACCGCTGGCACGACGAGTTCGACGCCTGGGCCGCCGAGTACATGAACCCCTATGCGGACCTGCTCGCACCGATCGCCTACCGCAGCTGGGACAGCAACCGGCGTCTGGCCGAGACCGAGTCCGACGGGATCGCGGCCGAGGTCCTCTTCCCCAACACGGTCCCCCCCTTCTTCGCCGAGGGAAACCTGGTCGCCCTGCCCCCGTCGCCCGAGGACTACGAGCGGCGCTGGGCCGGCGTGCAGGCCCACAACCGCTGGTTGGCCGACTTCTCCGCGGCCACCCCGGGCCGCCGGGCCGGCATCATCCAGGTCTTCGCCAACGACATCGAGGACGCCGTCGCCGAGGTGCGCTGGGCCGCAGCCACCTTCGACCCCTTCGGCGGCATCCTCCTGCCATCCATCCCGCCCAACTCCCACCTGCCGCCGCTGTGGGAGGAGCACTACGAACCGCTGTGGCAGGTGTGCGCCGAGCTCGACGTGCCCATCAACATCCACGGGGGCAGTGCGCTGCCCGACTACGGGGAGCACGAGGCGGCGCGGGCCATGATGCTCATCGAGATCCCCTGGTTCAGCCACCGCTCGGTGTGGCATCTCATCTTCTCCGGCGTGCTGGAGCGCCACCCGACGCTGCGCTTCGCCGTCACCGAGCAGGGTGTTGCCTGGCTCCCCGCGGCCTCGAGACGCTGGACT
Organism: uncultured Acidimicrobiaceae bacterium; assembly: GCA_963745175.1. Lineage (GTDB taxonomy): Bacteria > Actinomycetota > Acidimicrobiia > Acidimicrobiales > RAAP-2 > Bog-473. Next base: position 54,545 of record CAVUWK010000005.1, on the reverse strand, counting down.
GGTTCTACGGCCGCATGACGACGGCCAACGCGGCCGAGGCGAACTTCTTCGGCGCCGCCGCGGCGAAGTTGACGATGACCCCGACGGAGTACTTCGCACGCAACTTCTGGATCGGGGCCAGCTTCCTGCGCCCGAGCGAAGCGCCCTTGTGCCGCGGCCTCGGCGTCGAACACGTGATGTGGGGGGCGGACTACCCGCACTCCGAGGGCAGCTACCCGTACACGACCGAGGCGCTGCGGGTTGCTTTCTCGGACTACTCCGAGCCCGAGGTCCGCGCCATGGTCGAGTCGACGGCGGCGTCATTCTACGGGTTCGACCTCGACCGGCTCCAGCCCGTCGGCGACCGGGTGGGCCCGCAGGTGGCCGAGGTGGCCCGGCCGCTGGCACCCGAGGACTGGCCGACCGCCACGACCTGCAACGCGTTCGACCCCACGCAGATCCTGCGTGCCTGGTGAGTACAGAGGAGGACACATGACGACCGTCCGCTACGGCGCCCGAGCCACGGAAGTCAACCACGAGATCGAGGCCAAGAAGGCCGACATCTGGTCCGAGGCGGTCACGGCCGTCTACGAGACCGATCCCGAGATCGTGGCGGCCATTCTGCCTCCGCCCCTCGAACCGGGTCCCGAGCCGCTCGTGCGCATCACGATCACTCGAGTGGAGATGCCCGGGCTGGCGGTGTTCGGCGCGGGATGGATCGGCGTCCAGGCGCGCCACGAGGACCGGCTGGGGGAGTACCCCATTTTCATGCCGATGACGACCGAGCAGGCGCTCACGGGAGGCCGCGAGGTGAACGGCGAGCCCAAGAAGCTGGCCGAGGTCGACGTCACCCGGGAGGGCGACAATGTGTCGGCCCGCATCGCCCGCATGGGCTCGGTGGTCTGCGAGATCACGGGCCGTATCAGCGGGAGCCGCGAGAACTACGAGCTGGAGAAGACGGACTTCTGGTTCAAGCTGTCGCCCTCGTGCGAGGCGGCCGGCGTGCTCGATCAGGACCCGCTGCTCGTCTACGGCGAGAAGACCGAGCGGACCAGGCTCCACGAGTCGATTGACGGCGAGCTCATCCTCAAGGAAGCGCCCCTGGACCCCGTGGCGGACCTGGTGGTGCGCCGCATGGTGGACCTCAACTGGACGGAGCGGGCCTCCACGCAGGTCGGGCGCATCATCGGACCGGTGCCGAGGGCGGGGCTGGAGCCCTTCATCCACCAGCGCTACGACGACCTCTCGGTGCTCGGGGCGAAGCGATGAGCGAGCGCTACCTGATCATCTCGGCCGACGCCCATGCCGGTTTGCAGTGCGAGGGCTACCGGCCCTACCTCGACGCCGCCTACCACCGCCAGTTCGACGAGTACCTGGCCGAGCGCCAGGCCAACCGGGACCAGCAGCTCCAGATGAATTACGACTACATCATGGGGTGGGAGACCGACAACGAGGAGGGCCTGCGCGGCGCCTGGGACATCGACCAGCGCGACAAGGAGCTCGACGCGGACGGCGTCACGGCGGAAGTCATGTTCGCCGACGCCGACGCCATCACGGGCATGGCCTCACCGCCCTTCGGTGCAGGTCTGTCGGCGGGCGCCATCGCCGATCCCGAGCTGGCCTTCGCCGGTGCGCGGGCCCACAACCGCTTCCTGGCCGAGATGTGCAGCCGCAGCCCGGAACGCCATGGCGGCATCGCGCTGGTGCCCATCACGCATGGCGTCGAACGCTCGGTGGCGGAGATCGAGTGGCTGGCCGAGCAGCCGGGCATCCGCGGGATCATGGTCCCGACGATGTGGCATGACCTGCTGCCCTACAACCACCCGGACTACGACCCGGTGTGGGCGGCCTGCCAGGAGACCGGCTTCCCGGTCCACACCCATTCGGGCGAGGCGCCCCAAGACGAGTACAACGACAACATCGGCATCTACCTCGCCGAGGTGGTGTGGTGGGCCGCGCGTCCGATGTGGCACCTGCTCTTCTCCGGCGCCTTCGAGCGCTTCCCACGCCTGAAGTACGTCGTGACGGAGGCCGCCGCCTATTGGGCGGCCGACATGATGTGGAAGTGGGACCAGTACATGGGCGGCGGCCACACCACCAAGAAGATGGCCGCGTTGTTGAAGGGGAAGATCTCCAAGCTGCCCTCGGACTACTTCGGGGAGAACATCTTCATCGGCGCGTCCACCATGTCGAAGGAGGAGATCCGCCGCCGCCACGTGCTGGGTTGCGACGTCGTCATGTGGGGGACCGACTACCCGCACCCCGAGGGCACCTGGCCACACACGCAGGAGCGCCTGCGCGGCGACTTCGGCAGCATCCCGGTGGAGGACGCACGGAAGCTGCTGGGCGAGACGGCCGCCCGCTGCTACGACTTCGACCTCGACGCGCTGCGCCCGTTGGCCGACCGCATCGGGCCCACGCCGGCGGACCTGGGTCAGGATCCGGCCTTGCGCACCGACCCCGAGGAGGTACGGACGGCCCGCTGGTGGAAGGACGAGTACCAGGTCCAAGCGCCGGGCTGATCTTCAACGATGAATCAGGGCCACATGGCGTACTGCGCCAGCGAGGACTGGCGCCGGCTGGTATCCGAGACGATCCTCCCCGTCGCGCTGCCCGGCGTCGAGCTGGGGGACGCGGCGATCGAAATCGGACCCGGGCCCGGGTTCACCACGGACATCCTGCGCACCAAGACGGCGCACCTCACGGCGGTCGAGCTGGACGAGGGGCTGGCGGCGTCCCTGGCGCAGCGGATGGCGGGGAGCAACGTCGAGGTCGTCGTGGGCGACGCCACGGCGCTCGATTTCGGAACGGGGTGTTTCACCGGTGCCGCCTCCTTCCACATGCTGCATCACATCGAGCCCGCCGCGGCCCAGGACCGGGTGTTCGCCGAGCTGGCCCGCGTCCTTGCCCCAGGGGCGGTCCTCGTGGCGGCGGACGGGATCTACAGCGACGGCAGCGCGCTCTTCCATCAGGACGACACCTACAACCCGATCGACCCGGAGGAGCTGGAGCCCCGGCTGGCGGCCGCAGGATTCGGCTCCGTGCGGGTAAGGACGTACGACCTCGGGTGGGTGTGCACGGCGCGACTGGCCTGACGGCTTCGGCGGGTCCGCGTTGACGATCCTCTTCGCATTGGCGGCGGCGTTCACCAACGCGCTGAACATGGTTACGCAGCACCGCGCCAGCATCAGCGATCCGGAGCACTCCAAGGGCTGGCGCTTCGTCCGCTACCTGGCGTCCAACCCGATGTGGCTGTTCGGCTGGCTGGCCCTGGCCGGGTCGTTCATCTTCCAGTCGTTCGCCCTGCACAACGGGCAGATGTCCGTGGTCCAGCCCCTGCTGGTGACCGAGCTGGTCTTCGCCCTCGTGCTGCGGCGGTTGTGGATCCACCAGCAGATCAGGAACGTCACCTGGTGGTCCGCCGTCCTCACCTGCGGGTCGCTCGCGCTCTTCGTCGCCATGTCCGAGCCCACTGGCGGCAACGCCCAGCCGACGAGCTCCGCCTGGATCGGCGCCACAATTGCCACAGGTGGGGCGGCGGCGATCCTGGCCCTGGTCGGGATGCGCGGCTCCCCGGTGCGCCGGGCGGCGGCGCTGGGCGCGGCGACCGCGATCCTGTGGGCGCTCGTGGCCACGTTCATCAAGGCGATGACCGACACGCTCACCCAGTTCGGCCTGGCGGGGCTGTTCACCCACTGGCCGGTCTACGCGCTGATCGTGGCCGCTATCGTGGCCGAGCTCCTCAACCAGGCCGCCCTGCACGTCGGGCCGCTGAGCATCTCGCAACCGTTCATCGTGATCGTCGACCCGATCGTGAGCATCGTGCTCAGTGTTTGGGTCTTCGCCGAGGTGTTCACCGAGAACGCATTGCGGCTCAGCGTCGCCGTCGCCGCCTTTGCGGTCATGTGCGCCGCGGCGGCCGTGTTGGCCCGGACCGCCCCTGCCACCATGAGCGCGGTTACATCGCCCCCTCCGGGAAGAAGCTGACCCAGTTGGTCTGCATCGACGCCGCGTCGGCCGGTCCGGGCTGCCACGTCACGGCGCGGGCGTCAACCGGCGAAGTCCCAGCTCTCACCCTTCTCGTAGTGGTGCAAAACGTTCTTGGCGATGAGGATGCGGTGCACCTCGTCGGGACCGTCGGCCAGCCGCAGCGTGCGGGCCCCGAGGTACATCTGGGCCAACGGGAGGTCGCTCGTCACGCCGGCCGCGCCCCAGACCTGGATGGCCCGGTCGACGACCCGGCTGTAGGCCGCCGGCACGAAGACTTTGATGGCGCTGATCTCGGTGCGGGCCTGGGGGTCGCCCTTGTCCACCTTCTCGGCGGCGTGGATCGTCATGAGCCGGGCCGCCTGCAGATCCATGTAGCTGTCGGCCACGAAGCCCTGCATGAACTGCTTGTCCTTGAGGAGCCCCCCGTGCACCTCGCGGGTGAGGAGCCGGTCAATCATCAGGTCGAAGGCGCGCCACATCTGGCCCACCGAATTCATGCAGTGGAAGATGCGCCCCGCGCCAAGGCGGTCCTGTGCCGCCCGGTGCCCGTCGCCCACCTGGCCCAGCAGGTTCTCCTGGGGCACCCGGACGTTGTCATAACGAACTTCACAGTGGTCCGACTTGGCGCTGCCCCAGATGCCGATGCCGCGCTCGATGATGACGCCGGGGTTCGAGGTCGGCACGATGATCTGGACCATGCGCCCCGGCCCCTCGTCGTCCTTGGACTCCTTGGCCCGGCACATCACGATGAAGAAGTCGGCGGCCAGCCCGTTGGAGGTGAACCACTTGTGCCCGTTGATCACCCATTCGTCGCCCTCGCGGATGGCGGTGGTCTGAATGGAGCGCGGGTCCGAGCCGGCGTTCTCCGGCTCTGTCATGGAGAACCCGGACTGCATGGTCCCCTCGATGAGGGGGAGGAGCCACTTCTGCTTCTGCTTCTCCGTCCCGTACTTGACCAGGATGGTCTGGTTGCCCGAATTCGGTGCGACCACTCCGAACAGCGACGCGGCGCCGATGGCGTAGGCCAGGATCTCGTTCATATAGGCGTGGGCCATGAAGTCGATGCCCATGCCGCCGTACTCGGGCGGGAGGTGGGGTGCCCACAACCCCTCGGCCTTCACCTCGTCCTGGATCGTCTGCCGCAACGCCTTGGCCTCGTGCCGCTGCTCGTCGGTGGCGTTGCCGCCCCGGGCCTGCCACAACCGGGACTCGTTGGGGAGGATCCGCTCGTTGACGATACGCGCCGTGCGCAGGCGGATGTCATTGATGTGGTCATCGAGCCCTTCAATGGGCGTGACGTTGATGGGCATGGCTCGGCTCCCCGTTTCGGCTTGTGTTCTGGTCGGAACCTTAGGCAGCTTTGGTGGCGCGCTTCGCCCGGGCGACCCAGCGGCCGGTGAGGGCCCGCTCATAACGACCCCGGCCGACGAAGCTGACCACCCAGCGGGTCAGCGCGCCGAAGCGGTTCTTGAATCCGGTCAGGAAGGTGATGTGCACGACCAGCCATAGGAGCCAACCGAGGAACCCACCGACCTTGATGGGGCCGATCTTGGCCACGGCGGTGAAGCGCGAGATCACGGCGAGCGTCCCGAGGTCGCGGTAGTGGAAGTCCTTGGAGGGCTTTCCGTCGAGGCGGCGCACGATGGAGTGGGAGGCATGGGCACCTGACTGCATAGCCACCTCGGCCACGCCGGGCAGGTTGTCCCGGTGCGCCATCAGGTCGCCGACGACGAAGACCTCGGGATGGGTCGGGAGCGAGCAGTCCGGGTTCACCACGACCCGACCGGCCTTGTCGGTCTCGGCGCCGGCGGCGTCGGCGACGATGGCCCCCAACCCCGCGGCACGGGTGCCGGCGGCCCACACCGTGGTGGCGGCGGGGATCCACTCGGTGCTGCCGTCCTGCTTGGTGATCTCGACACCGGCGTCGTCCATGTTGGTCACCAGGGACCCGAGGTGGATCTCCACGCCCATCCGGGTGAGATCGCGTGCGGTGAGTCGGGACAGGTACGTTCCCATCGACCCGACGAGTCCGTCGAGACCCTCCACGAGGACGACTCGGGTGTCGACGGGGTCGATCGTGCGGTAGTTGCGCCGGAGCGCCCGTCGGGAGAGCTCGCGCAGCTGCCCCGCCATCTCGACGCCGGTCGGGCCGCCCCCGACGACGACGAACGTCATCAGGCGCCGTCGGGCCTCGGGGTCTCTCTCGGCCTCGGCCAGCTCGAACGCGCCGAAGATCTGGCCACGCAGGGCCAGGGCGTCGTCGAGGCTCTTCATGCTGAACGAGGAGGCGCGGAACTCGTCGTGACCGAAGTAGGAGCTCGACGTGCCGCCGGCGACGATGAGGCTGTCGTACGCGATGGTGAGCGCTTTGCCGAACTCATCGAGGTGCACCTGGCGGGTCCCTATGTCGATGTGCTCCACTTCGCCGAGGACGACGCGCAGGGACGGGTAGTTCCGCAGCACGTCGCGGATTGCGGGCGCGATCTGACCCTCCGAGAGGATCCCGGTGGCCACCTGATAAAGCAGGGGCTGGAAGAGGTGGTGGTTCGTCCGGTCGATCACGGTGATGCGGACGGGCGCCCGTTTGAGGGCGCGAGCGGCGAACAGCCCGCCGAAGCCGCACCCGACGATGACCACGTGGTGGAGCTCGTCGCCGAAGTGGGTCTCGGTCTCGGTCACAGCAGTCGCTCCACCACGGTCTCGACATAGTGCGCCAGCGGGAGGTCCCGGACCTCCTCGAGGGTGAACCACCCGACGGCGTCGGTCGTGCCGTCGGTCTCGGGGCGCAGCGTGCCTTCCCAGGAGTCCACCCGGTAGATGAGGCGGATGGTGTGCAGGCTGATTCCGTCGGGGATCGTCCGGACGTCCGAGAGGACGTCGAGCAGTGGTCCGATCGAGACGGTCAGACCAGATTCCTCCTCCATCTCCCGGGACAGCGAGTCGGTCGGGTTCTCGCCGTGCTGCACGCCTCCCCCGGGCAGGAACCAGCGCCCCTGCAGCGTGATGGCGGGCGAGGCCCGGGCCAGCAGCAGCCGCCCCGCCTCGTCCCGGCACAGGCCGTAGGCGGCGATGCGCTGGCGCTTGTCGTCCCCGGGCACTCGGGAGATGGTGGTCCCGCAACGGTCCCCCCGCCAAGTCCGGCGGAAAGTACCCTGGCCGCGGCCCTCGCGGGCCAGACCGAAAGGGGTGCACCCGTGGACACCGCGGCCGAGCTCGAGGCCATCCGCCGCCTGAAGTACGCCTACTTCCGAAACCTCGACCTCAAGCAGTTCGACGATCTGGGCTCGCTGCTGACCGAGGACGTGACCTCGTCTTACGAGGACGGCAGGACCGTGCTCGAGGGCCGGACGGCCATCGTGACCTGGCTCAGCGAGGTCTTGGGGGACACGGGCATGGTGACCGAGCACCACGGCCATCACCCCGAGATCACGTTCACGTCGGAGACGACGGCGGAGGGCACCTGGTACCTACAGGACCGGGTCATCATCCCGGCCGCCGACCTCGAGATCGCCGGGACGGCCTTCTACGCCGACCGCTACCGGCTGACGGGAGACGGCTGGCGCATCGCACACACGGGCTATACCCGGGTCTTCGAGGAGCACCGGACCCATTCGACATTGGCCGTGCGCTCGTTCACCTCTCGCTTCGACGCTCCGCCGGGCTGACGGCGCCCGGCCCAGCGGTCAGGGCCGCGTGGTCGGGCTGAGGGTGAAGCCGGGATCGAACAGCGTCGTGGGCGCCAGCGCCGTCTCGATCGCCTCGACGAAGTCGGGCTCGAGCACGACGTCGAGCGCCTTGACGTTCTCGGCGATCTGTTCCGGCCGGCTGGCCCCGACGATCGCACTGCTGACGTTCTCGTTCTGGAGCACCCAGGCCAGCGCCACCGACGCCGGCGTGTAGCCGGCCTCGCGGCACAGCGCCGCGTAGGTCTGCACAGGCTCGAGGACCTCGTCGCGCAGCAGCCAGCTCATCTCGGCGCCCTCGGGGCCTGTGGCCCGCGTGCCCGATGGCGGCCCGGACGAGCCCGGGAGGTACTTGCCGGTCAGGACGCCCTGGGCCAGGGGTGACCAGACGATCTGGCCCACGCCCTCCTTCTGGCACAGGGGGACGATCTCGGCCTCGATGACCCGCCAGATCATGGAGTACTGCGGCTGGTTCGAGACGATGCGGTCGAAGCCCATTTCGTCGGCGAGCCGGAGCGCGTCCTGAATCTGGTCCGCCGTCCACTCCGAGACGCCGATGTAGTGCACCTTGCCCTGGCGCACCAGGTCGTCGAAGGCCCGCAGGGTCTCCTCCAGCGGGGCTTCGTAGTCGAAGCGGTGTGCTTGCAGGAGGTCGACGTGGTCGGTCTGGAGCCGGATCAGCGACGAGTGGAGCGACTCCATGATGTGCTTGCGCGACAGGCCCCGGTCGTTGGGGTTGGGGCCGGTCGGCCAGTAGACCTTGGTGAAGATCTCGACGGACTCACGGCGCACGTGCTTGAGTGCCCGGCCCAGCACGGACTCGGCGGCCCCGATGGCGTAGACGTCGGCCGTGTCGAAGGTCGTGATACCGACGTCGAGCGCCGCTTTCACGCACGCCGCCGCGGTGTCCTCCTCGATCTGGCTGCCGTGGGTGATCCAGTTGCCGTAGGAGAGGGCGGAGACGAGCATGCCCGAGCGTCCGAGGTGTCGGTAGTCCATGGCCCCGGAGCGTACCCGGGTCCTCCTACGCTCGTCGGGTGGCCGGTGAGGAGACCCTGCACGTGCACCGAGGACTAGACCTCCCGCTCTCGGAGATCTCGTGGCGGGCCACGACGTCGGGCGGACCCGGGGGCCAGCACGCCAACCGCACGCTCAGCCGGGTGGAGGTGCAGTTCGACGTCGAGGCTTCCCGGACCCTCGGCCCGCGGCAGCGGGCCCGGCTCCTGGAGCGGATTGGCTCGATCGTGCGGGCGAGCGCCGCGGATTCGCGCTCGCAGGCGCGCAACCGCGAGCTGGCGCTCGAGCGTTTGGCGACCAAGCTCGATGCGGGCCTTCGCGTGCAGCCGCACCGGGCGCCGACCCGGCCGACCAAGAGCTCACAGGTACGGCGAGTCGACGCCAAGCGGCGGCGTTCTCAGATCAAGAAGCGGCGGCGGCCGCCGGGGGAGGACGACTAACCCGGAGAGGAGTTAGCGGCCCGTCACCCTCGTCCACAGCGGCGAGGGGCGCGACGTCATGACCCGCCCCTTCGGGGTGGTGAAGCTGAGCTCCTCATTGGCGTTGCCGGTCATGGTCCAGCCTTTGGAGTGCACCAGGTGATGGTGGTAAAGGCATTGGAGCGCGAGGTTGTCCAGGTCGGTCCGTCCGCCCGGCTTCCAAGCGACGATGTGGTGCACGTTGGTGAAGGTCACGTTGGTGCAGCCCGGGAAGCGGCAATGTCGGTCCCGGCGCATGATCTCGCGGCGCTGGGCGTCGGTCGGTGTGCGCCGGGCCCGGCCCTCGTACATGGTGTGGCCGACGTCGTCGTCGACCCCGATGGCGATGGTGGCGTCACAGGCGATCTCTTGCACCGTCTCGGCGCTGATCAGGCCGTCGCGCTCGAGCTCACCGGCCAGGTCGCTCGACTCGCCAGCGTCATCGACCAGCGCGTCCAGCGGGACGTGGGCGACCACGAAGTACGGGCTGGCCGTCGTGGTGCCCTCGCCCCCTGTGGAGCGGATGATCTCGATGAAGGCGTCACAGAGGCGCTGGTCCCAGGGCGTCTCACCGTCGGAGGGGACCGTCCGGGCCCGGGCCTCCAGGCAGGCCCGGGTGGCGGCGAAGGACTCGGCGGGCAGCTGGACGCTCAGGGTGCGGAACGCCTCGTTGAAGCGCAAGAACCGGCGGTCGTGCTCTGTGCGGGCAGAAAGTGGATCGGGAGGAGCCTTGGTGCGGGCCACATCGGCCAGCTCGCGCACGCTGCACGTCTTGGCCTGCTCACAGAGCTCCGCATCTGTCTCGGGGGTGGCCACGTCGGCCACGGCGCGGACCTTGTCCAAGGACAGATCCCCGGCGCAGAGCGAATCGACCAACTGGGGCATGTCCCAGGCCTTCTCGCCGACCCGGGTCAGGGACCGGGCCGTGGCGGTCGAGATCCCGAAGCGCTCCACCGCCCAGGATTCTGTCGACGTCGCCCCGACCTCGCGGTAGGCCTGGCGCCGACTGACCTCACCCAAGTACGCGACGGCCTCCCCCTGGGCGGCCGCAATCTGGCGGAAGATCCCATCGAGATGCTCGGTGATCTCCTCGTTCGACTTGGCGGCAGCGACTGAGATCACATCGGCTGCGTGGTCGGCTGCGTGGGCGTGGGCGGGGGCGGAAATCTCGACCATCGGGCGGAGAATGGTCCCGTCCCGCCGGAAGAGAGCGCGCAGATCCGAGGCGGCGAGCCCCGACCCCAGATCAGTCCGTAAAGGAGAATCCGGACATCGCGGCCCCGAGGCCACCGTCGAGGTGGGCCAGCAGCTCCGGGTCCTCGTCGGCACGGGGGCCGCGCAACGCAGTGAGCGCGGCGAAGCCCTGGGCCACGAGCGTCGCGTCCTCGGCACCGGCGTCGGCCAGCCCGAGGTCGCCCGAATGCGGGAAGGGCGACCCCACGGTGAGCACGATCTCGCCCTTCACGTCGGGCTCACCCTCCATGACCGAGCGCGCCGCCTCGGCCGCCGCCGGGCCCTCGATCTCCTCGACGTTCGGCGCCTCCCAGGCGCCCGCGCCCCGGGCGGACTTGATCAGGCCGGCCCCGCTCACCCGGGCCCAGCGCAGACCCCGGATCTCCGCCAACGGCAGGTGGGGCACGTTGAGGTTGAGCACGGTGCGGGGCGGGGCCGTCACGAGCAACGGGATGAGCGCCACCGCGAGCTCGGCAGCCGACTCCCACGGATCGGGGTTGGCGCCGGCGCGCAGCGAGACGGCGAGTGCGCTGATGCCGAGCTGGCTGGCGGTCAGCGCGGCGCCGACGGTGCCCGAGTGGAGCACGGACCGGCCGACATTGACGCCGTGGTTGATGCCCGAGAGCACGAGGTCGGGCTTCGGCCCCACCGCCCCGAGGGCGCCGGCGATGACCGACAAGGCGGGGGACGCATCGAGCCCGTAGGCCTCGACCTCTTCGGCGCCCTCCACGAAGGCCCGCTGGTAGCCGATCGTCGTGTGGTCGGTCACCGAGCCGACGGCGGCACCGGCGCCGCTGTAGTTGGAGCTGGGGGCTACGACGATGATCTCGGTCGCCCCGCCGGCGTCGGCGTCGGTCCGGTCGGCCCAGGCCACCAGGGCTCTCGTCAGCGCCGCCAGCCCCGGCGCGCCCACCCCGTCGTCGTTGGTGACGAGAATCCTCACGGTGCGCTCACCCTACTGCCCGCCGGTGCCGGCGCCCGGGTCCGGACATCGGCCGTTCGGGCCCCGATCACCCGGGCGTCACGATCGCCCCTCACCCACGTCACCCACGTCGAGGCCCTGGTCTGCTTCAATTCACTCGCAATGCCCACCCACTCGCCCCGGATCTCGGTCGCCTCGCCCACGGGGCAGCAGTGGCGCATCGGGCACGGCCGCCAGGAGGTCGTCGTCTGTGAGGTGGGCGCCACCCTGCGGGCGTACTCGGTTGGAACGACCGCCGTCCTCGACGGCTTCGGCGCCGACGAGTGGTCCCATTCGGGCAGGGGCCAGGTGCTGGCTCCCTGGCCCAACCGACTGGCCGACGGGCGCTACGAGTTCAACGGGGTGCGGGCCCAGGCCGCGCTGGACGAGCCGGAGCGCCACAACGCCATCCACGGCCTGGTCCGCTGGATGCCCTGGACACTCCAGACCCGGCACCAGAACCAGCTCTCGCTCCGGCTCCAGCTCCATCCGTCGCCCGGCTACCCGTTCTCCCTCCTGCTCGAGCTGGCGTACCACGTGGGCCGGGAGGGTCTGACCGTCACGACGAGGGCCCAATCGCTGGAGGAGGGCTCGATCCCCTTCGGCATCGGCTTCCACCCCTACCTCACGGCCGGGCCTGAGACGGTCGACGGGGCGATCCTGCACGTCCCGGCGCGCCACACGCTCGACGTGGACGACCGCGGGCTCCCGACGGGAGCGCTCACGCCGGTCGAGGACACCGACCGCGACTTCACTTCGGCACGTTTCGTCGGGCCGGCGGTGCTCGATACCGCCTACACCACCTTGCAGCGTGACGAGGACGGCCTCGCCCGGGCGACGCTCGATGCGCCCGGTGGCGCCGGCGGCGCGTCCCTCTGGGTGGACGCCGGCTTCCCCTACCTCATGGTGTACACGGGCGACACCCTCGGAGAGGTGCAGCGCCGCCGCCGCGCCGTCGCCATCGAGCCGATGACCTGCCCCCCCAACGCGCTGCGCACGGGCACGGACGTGCTCGCGCTCGAGCCCGGACATGAGTGGACGGCCCGCTGGGGTATCGAGCCCCGGTGACCGCGCTCCCTCTCGAGGGGCAAGTCGTCGCAGTGACCGGGTCCTCGAGCGGGATCGGGGCCGCCACCGCAAGGGCCTTCGCCGCCGAGGGGGCCGCCGTCCTCGTCAATTCGTCGCGCTCGGTCGACGAGGGCGAGGCGGTCGCCGCATCCCTGCCCGATGCGCTCTACGTGCAGGGCGACATCACGGCGGCGGGCGTCCCCGAACGCCTGGTGGCGGCCGCCCTGGAGCGCTGGGGCCGTCTCGACACCCTTGTCAACAACGCGGGGACCACCGCCCTGATCCCGCACCAGGACCTCGCGGCGGCGTCCGTCGACGTGTGGCGGCGCATCTTCGAGGTCAACGTCTTCGGGACGTGGGCCATGACGGTGGCGGCGATGCCGGCCTTGCGCGACGCCCGCGGATCGGTGGTCAACGTCGCCTCGGTGGCGGGCGTGCGACCGACCGGTTCCTCCATCCCCTACGCGGCCAGCAAGGCGGCCCTCAACCACATGACCGTGCTGTTGGCGAAGGTGGTCGGTCCCGAGGTGCGGGTCAATGCGGTGGCGCCCGGCCTGGTCGACACGCCATGGACGGCGGACTGGGATTTCGTGCGCGAGGTGGTCACGCAGGTGACGCCGCTCAAGCGCTCAGGACAACCCGAGGACGTCGCCGAGGTGATTCTGTCGCTCGCCCGGGCCGCCTACGTGACCGGTCAGGTCGTGGTGGTCGACGGCGGGCTCTCGCTGGCGACCTGATCGGGCGGCGTGACCATCCAGCGCAGGGCGGCGGACAGCCCGCGCGTCAGCGGCGTGACCGCGGCCATGTCGAAGACAAGGTCGAGCGGGCCGGCGAGCGACAGCCCGAGCTCGCGGCGGGCCCAGCCGGGCAACACGCCGACGGCTGCGGCCACCACGAGCGAGTAGACGGCCCGCTCGCTCGGTCGCCGGGTCACGCCGTGCAGGAGCCAGTCCCGCGCCGCCTTGGCCTGTGGGCCGGCGTAGAGCTCGGGGCGCACGCGCAGCAGGTAGCTCTCCACCTCGGCCGACGAGCGCGGCGCCCAGGTCGCCCCGAGGGCGAGCGCCACCGGCGCGACCTCCTCGTAATACTGGTCCGACTCCTCGGGGCTCAGCGGGCGGGGCCCGTATCGCTGTGAGGAAGCCAGGAAGCTCGCGACCTCGGCCACGTGGATGAACGTCACCAGCTCCGGGTCGTCGGCCGAGTAGGCCCGCCCGTCGGGGGCGATGCCGTGGACGCGGCGGTGGACCCGGTGCACCTGGGCGATGGCCGCCTCGGCCTCGGCCACCGTGCCGAACGTCGTCGTCCCGACGAAGGACGCCGTACGGCGCAGTCGGCCCAGCGGATCCTCCTGGTAGCTCGAGTGCTCGGCGACGCCCGCCATGGCCAGCGGGTGCAGCGCCTGGAGCAGCAACGCGCAGACGCCGCCGATCAACATGGAGGGCAGGTCGCCATGGACCCGGCGCGCCATCCCGCCGGGCAGGACGTACGCCTCCTCGGGGTCGGTGGCGATCGGAGGCGGTCGCTCGTTGATCCCGATGGCACGCCGGACCGTGCGGGCCATGTCCCCCCGGGCCGGCGCGGCCAGCCCGCCGACAAGCCGCAGCGGGGCGCCCGCCATCGTGCCACCCAGCGCTATCGGGTTCATCGACGTCACAAGAAAAGCTTGCCACGTGGCAGAGTGCTGTCTATGCGCTTCGTCGTCGTGGGGGCCGGTGCGATCGGTGGCGCCGTCGGCGCCCGTCTGTTCCAGCGTGGGTATGACGTCACCTTGGTCGCACGGGGCGACCACGGCCGGGCCCTGCAGTCGGGCCTCGTCGTGGAAGCACCCGGCGAGACCGTCACGCTGCCCATTCCTGTCGCGCCGGAGCCTGCGCAGGTGTCGTGGCAGGGTGACGCGGACGGGGACCCGGTCGTCCTGCTCGCCGTGAAGGGCCAGGGAACCGACCACGCGCTCGAGCAGCTCGTCGTGGCGCCCCCGGCAGCAGCGGTGGTCTGCATGCAGAACGGCGTGGAGAACGAGCGCCGCGTGCTGCGCCACTTTCCGAACACCTACGGCATGTGCGTGATGTGCCCGGCCTCCCAGTTGCGGCCCGGCGTCGTCCAGGTGCACTCGGCCCCGGTGTCGGGGCTGCTCGACCTGGGCCGCTTCCCTTCGGGCCTGGACGAGCGGGGCCAGGCGATCGCGGACGCCATCGCGACCACGACGTTCCAATCGGTGGCCCGGCCCGACATCATGCGCTGGAAGTACCGCAAGCTCCTCATGAACCTGGCCAATGCGGTGGAGGCACTGTGTGGGCCCGAGGGCCGGTTCAGCGCGTTGGCAAAAGAGGCGCAGCGCGAGGGCAAGGAGGCGCTGGCCGCGGCGGGCATCGACGTCGCGAGCTCCGAGGAGGACCGGGAGCGGCGCGGTGACTACCTGCAGATCTCGCCCACCTCCTCGGGGGAATGGCAGGGGGGCTCCAGCTGGCAGAGCCTGGCCCGCGGGGCGGGGTCGATCGAGGCCGACTACCTCAACGGCGAGATCGTGCTCCAGGGTGCCCTCCACGGCGTGCCGACACCCGTGAACGCGCTGCTGCAGCGCCTGGCCTCCCGGGCCGCCGCTGAAGGTGCTCCGCCCGGTTCATGGCGCGTCGAGGAGCTGACCAAGCTGGCGGGGTTGCCCGATGGCGAATGAGCGGGCGGTGGCGCTGGCCGACGACTTCGCGGCGGCGAACGCGGAGGCGGTCACCTTCGCCCGCACGTGCAGCGCGGAAGCCTGGGTGCTGCCGGTGCCCGGCGAGGACTGGACGGTGGGCGTGGTCATCCACCACATCGCCGAGAGCCACGACAGCGGTGCCCGCTGGCTGGCGGGCATGGCCCGCGGGGAGGGCGTGCCGGACACCGCCGAGGAGATCGACCGGGCCAACGCGGCGCACGCCCTGCGGGCGGCGTCGGCCACGCCGGCCGAGACGGTCGCGCTCCTGATGGACGGCGGCACCCGTCTCGAGGCGCTGCTGCGGGCGCTCAGCGACGAGGAGCTCGACCGCAGCGCACCGTTCGGGCCGGCGGGCGGCCGGGCCTTTCCGACGATCGACCTGGCGGCGGTGCCGGCCCGGCACACGCGGGAGCACCTGGCCCACGCGCGTGCCGCGGCCGCCGGGACGGCCTGAAGCAAGCCGGCGCGGCAGCCGGTCAGTCGGCGTGCAGCGCGGCGCGCACCTCGTCGGACTGGTCGGGCCGCAGGGAGCCCGGGGTGTCCACACGGACCCCGTGCACCGTCCCCGCGAAGGGCGCGGGCGGTGCGTAGCGCGCGGACACCGGGAACCCGCTGTCCCAGCCCAGCCGCAGTCCCGCCCCGCCGTGCTGGAGGGCGATGGGGAGCATGCCAACCACGGCCGTTTCGTCGACCTCCGCCCCGTCGACGAGCAGGACCATGCGGCCCGCCCCGTGGCCCTCACCCACCGCGTACGAGACCGTGATCTCGTGCCGGCCGGCCCCGAGGGTGGTCGGGCGTTGCGAGCTCGAGCGCGTCGGCGGCTCGGGCGAAGGTGAAGTGGGCCCGCCCGCCGACCAGGTACAGGGCGTAGCCACCGAACCAGTCGCCCAGCGCGAAGACGACGCCGTCCGCCCCGTCGATGTCGGCCGTGATGTCGAAGCCCCCCCAGAGCATCGGGACGGACTCGTCGGCGACGGCGCCACCGCCCGGGCGGAACGTCCGCGACGGCCCGGCGGGCCACGCCGGAGGGATGAAGCCACCGAAGCGGTCGACCAGGCCGTCGGAAATGGGAAGGACCTTGTTCAAGTTCGCTTCCACATCCCAAAGGTCGCGGAGCTGTTGGAGCCGCTCCGGGTCTGTGTGGGCCCGGTCGGTCGCCTCGGAGAAGTCGGTCGAGAGGTCGAAGAGCTCCCAACGGTCCTCGTCGAAGTTGCGGCTGCCCACTGCCAGCTCTTCCTCATCGAGGATGCCGGTGCTGATGTGGTTGGTCGTCGCCTTCCATCCCTCGTGGTAGATGGACCGCGAGCCCATCATCTCGAAGTACTGCGTTTGGTGCAGCTCGGCGGCCGCCGGGTCCTCGAGCGCGGAGAGGAGGCTCACGCCGTCCACCGGTTGCTGGGACACCCCGTCGACTTCGACGGGGACCTCGAGGCCGGCTCGCCTGCAGGATCGTCGGCATGAGATCGATGGCGTGGGCGAACTGTGAGCGCACCGCGCCCGGGTCGGATATGCGACCGGGCCAGTGGACGATCAGCGGCGTCCGGGTCCCGCCCAGCCAGGTGTAGCGCTTCCACAGCTTGTGCGGCGTGTTGCCGGCCCAGGCCCAGGCCCACGCGTAGTGGTTGTAGGTGGTGAACCCGCCCCAGTCGTCGTAGTGGGCGAGGTTCTCGGCCAATGACTCCCGGATGTGCGCGGTGAACCGGTGCTCGTTGAAGCTGCCTTCCCGGCCTCCTTCTGCGCTGGCGCCGTTGTCGGAGAACACGATCACGATGGTGTTGTCCATCGCCCCGAGGTTGTCCAGCGAGGAGAGGACGCGGCCGATCTGGGCGTCGGTGTGGGTCAGGAAGCCGGCGAAGACCTCCTGCTGACGGGCCACCATGCGCCGTTCCTCACTCGAGAGGTCGTTCCAGGCCTGGACCCAAACGGGTCGCTCCGTCAGCAGCGTGCCGGCGGGCACGATCCCGGACGCGCGCTGTCGGGCGAACACCTCGTCGCGCCAGGTGTCCCACCCCTTGTCGAAGACACCGCGGTAGGGGTCGACCCATTCGGGCGCCACGTGGTGCGGAGCGTGCATGGCGCCCAGTGCGAAGTAGAGGAAGAAGGGCTTGCCCCGGGCTCCCTGCTGCTGATCCTGCACCATGCGGACGGCCTGATCGGCCAGATCCTCGGTCAGGTGGTAGCCCTCTTCGGGTCGCCGCGGCGGCTCGATGTAGTGATTGTCACAGACGAGGTTCGGGGTCCAGTGGTTGGTGTCGCCCTGCAGGAAGCCGTAGTAGCGCTCGAAGCCGAGTCCGAGCGGCCAGGTGTCGAAGGGCCCGGCCGCCGAGCGCTGCCAGCGTGGGGTGAGATGCCACTTGCCGACGGCCATCGTCGAGTAGCCGGCGTCCCGCAGGAGCCGGGGGAGCGTGGCGGCCGTCTTGGGCAGGCGGGCGTGGTAGCCCGGGAAGGCCAGCGGGATGTCGGCCAGGAAACCCATCCCGACCGCGTGGTGGTTGCGGCCCGTGAAGAACGATGCCCTGGTCGGCGAACACAGGGACGTGACGTGGAACCGGTTGAACGGCGCGCCCTCTGCCGCCAGGCCATCGAGGTGGGGCGTCCCGATGTCCGAGCCGAAGGCGCCGAGGTGGCCGAAGCCGGTGTCGTCCAGCACGATGGCGATGATGTTGGGGGCACCCGGTGGCGGCTTGGGGTCATGAGGAAAGCGGGGTGTCGACTCCGCCGCGGTGAAGCCGATCTGCTGGGGTTCGTCCATGGGTCGAGAGGGTAGACCCTCGGCTGCTCGTGGCCCCGCACGCAGGGCTAATGTGTCTGCCGATGCAGGGCCATGTTCCCGTACCGCCCCAGCCGCACTTCCCGGAGGGCCTGGGCCCGTTCATCGGCTACCTGGCGGTCCGCGAGGCGCGACCGCTCGACGACCGGCCTCCCGAGGAGCCGGCGTGGGCGGATGCCGACGGCACCCTGCTCGACCAGTTCGCCGACGTGGGCGACTGGGAGCCGATGCACCGGCCGCTCGTCAAAGTGATGGCCGTCATCGTGTCCGCCTCGCTGGTCGTGGCCGGCGTGGGCACGGTGCTCGAGGTCCTGCTCTCCGCTCGCTAATTCCGCGTCGCGCGCCGCCGCCGGAGGAACCAGGTCAGGCCGCCGACGACGGCGAGACCGCCGACAACGGCCCCGACGATGATCCAGTCATTGGTACCACCCGATGACACCGGGGGAGGGGTCGTCGTGGTCCGTCCCGTCGTCGTGGTGGTCGGCGGAGTCGTCGTCGTGGTGGTGGCCGCGGGAGCCGACGACGCGGGGAAAGCCACGACATGGTCGGCGGAGGGCGCCAGCAGCAGGCCGGCGCCCACCGACGGCGTGGGGAAGTGGTTGGCGGGAGCGCCGATGGTCGCCCGCTCTTGGACCGTGCCCGAGGAAGGGTTGAGGCCGTAGAGGACGCCGTTCTGGCCGATGGTCCAGACGAGTCCCGCCGCGAAGATGGGCGGACCCCCGCCGACCGAGGAGCTCCACAGCAGACGGAGCCCGGCGGGGGCGTCCGTCGCCTGCACGGCAATGGGGCCGCTGAAGCAGGGCAGGTAGACGGTCGTGCCCACCACCGCGGCCCCGCCGTCGATGTCCTGGCTGCAGGCCGCCGGCAACGACGCCTCCTGGCTCCCGATCCCACCGAGGGTGGTCCCGTCGAGCAGGTAGACGATGCGTGACTTGCCGGCTGCCACGACCTGGCCGTCCGAGAGCAGGGCCGGGGCGGTTGACATGTCGATGTCGTGCGCGTTGTTGGTGGGCCACGAGGAGGGTGCGAAGTACTGGAGGAGCGTGAGCAAAGGCGAGAGCTCGAGCACCGAGTCGCTGTCGTCATAGGCCTGTGCAGACGAGTACACCGAGCCGTTGCCGGCCTCCACCCAGATGTTGCCGCTGGCGTCGACGACCGGCGCGGCGCCACCCATCCAGATGGCACCCTGGCTGTCCCCGGCGGCCGAGTCAACCGTGAAGACGTCCGGCGTACCGCCGACTTCGGGCACCGAGACCACGCGGCCGCGGTAGGTGGCGCAGTCGCCGTAGTTGCCGCCGTAGCCGAAGACCACCCGCCCGGCGTCGAGCGTGAGCCCGGTGCGCTGGAGGAGCGCGGTCGGGGTGGACCCCGCCGGGTCCACGTTCTGGTCCAGCTCCGTCTTCCCGGTGGCGGTGCTGAGGCCGACCAACTGGTGGGCCGCCTTCCCGTTGATGAGCTCGTCGGCCACGACGAACACCTCGGCACGCGTCTCGTCGATCACCGGTGTCCCGGTGATGCCGACAGTGGGCGAGATGTCGCCGCACGGGAGCATGCTCGCCGGAACTGGCGTGCCGAGGTGGGTCGACCAGACGACGGCACCGGTCGTGGCCGACAGCGCATAGACGATGTTGTTCTCGGTGGCGACGAAGACCTGCCCGCCCGAGACCAGCGGCTCGCCGTAGAGCTGCCCGTCGAGGGTGGGTGACGTCCACGCGGGCGAATTGACACGGACTGACGTGACCGAGGTGGCGAGCCCGCTGCCCTCGGGACTGCCGTGGTACACGGTCCACGACGAAGTCGAGGTCGCGGTCGTCGTCGTTGTGGTCGCGGCGAGTGCCGGCCCGCCCCCGGCGAGCGCGAGCAGCGCGAGGGCCGCTCCGGCGACGCCGTGCCGGCGCCGTCGCACGGAGGCCCCCGGCCGTCGCGGCGGGGTCAGGTTGTCCGGCCGCGGCGGCGGAGCGTCGCGTCGACGGCAACGGCAACGATGAGCACGGCCGCAGTGGCAATGTCGGTGCCGGCGGTGGTGATGTTGAGGAGGGCCAGGCCGTTCGTGAGCGTGGCGATCACGAGACCTCCGAGAAGCGGGTGGATGGGCTTGCCGTATCCGCCGAAGAGGCTGGCGCCGCCGATGACGGCCGCGGCGACGGCGTACAGCACGTAGGTGCCGCCGTCGAAGCCGACGGAGATGGAGCCCAGCCGCGACGCGTACGCCACCGCGGCCAGGCCGGCGGTGAAGCTGCAGAGGGCGAACGCGATCGTCCGGATCCGCGCCACCTTGATGCCGGCCCGGCGGGCCGCCTCGGGGCTGGCGCCGATGGCATAGATGTACCGGCCCAGCCGGGTCCGGCCCAACAGGAACGACGAGGCGACGAGGATGACGATGACGATGGGAATGACCCAGGGAACCCCCTGGACCGGTGTGATGACGCCTCGGTTGAGATTGCACACCCACACCAGCACGACGCCCGCCACGGCGACCGCTCCGACACTCAGCAGTGAGATGCCCAACGGCGGCGCGGCGAGCCCCTGGGCCCGTCGACGGGAGGAGCGCAGCAGTGTGGTCAAGGCGTAGAGGCCGACTGACACGACCAGGACGATCCAGGCCGCCGCCGGCGACATGCTGCCGCTGACGAGGTCGACGATCACGCTGTTAGAGATGGTGATCACGCCGCCGACGGCTCCCTTGTCCACGTCGAAGACGTAAATCAAGACTCCCTGCCAGCCCAGGAGGCCAGCCAGTGTCACGACGAAGGAGGGGATCCTGAGTCTCGTGATGAGCGTTCCCTGGAAGGCGCCGATGACGGCGCAGACGGCCAGGCCCACGATCAGCGCAGCCCACCAGGGCCAGTTCTGGGGTGCGCCCATCAGCGCGAGTGCGACGGCGGCCCCGACCGCGCCTACGAAGCCCACCGAGAGATCGATCTCGCTCAGAATGAGGGCATAGAGCTCGGCCAGGCCGAGCAGGACGATGAAGGCCGCCTGAACGAAGAGGTTGACGATGTTGCCCGCACTTAGGAACGCGCTCGACTGCACCTCGAAGAAGATGCAGATGACGATGAGCCCGATGATGATGGGCAGTGCCCCGCTCTCGCCCCCGCGGATGCGCTTCCACCACGCCCGGAGGTAGTCGCCTAGGGAGTCGGCGAGGACGTCGGGCGCCAGGACGACGAGCGCCTCGGAGTCGAGCGCGCCACCCGGCGCCGCGCCGGCCGGCGGCCCCTCTGTGCTCTCCCCAGTCGCGACCGGGTCGTCGACGGTGTCGGTCATCGCTCGCTCACCCGGCCTTGGCCCGGCTGGATTCGCCCGAGGTCATGTATTCGACGACCACCTGCAGGTCGAAGTCCGACGCCGGGCCCTGGATCACCATCCGGCCCAGGTAGAGGATCGCGATCTCGTCGGCCACCTGGAAGACGTCAGGCAGGTTGTGTGAGACCAGGATCACCGCCGTGCCCTGGTTCGACAGGCGCTTGATCAGGTCGAGCACCATGCGCGTCTGGGCCACCCCGAGGGCGGCGGTGGGCTCGTCCATGATGACCAGCTTGGCGGCCGACATCACCGCCTTGGCGACCGCGACGGACTGCCGCTGACCGCCGGAGAGCGACGCGACGGGCTGGCGGATGGAGCGCACAGTCGTCACGTGGAGGTCGGCCAGGATCTTGCGCGCTTCGAGTTCCATGGCGCTCTCGTCCAGCAGGCCGTAGCGCAGCGTCTCGTGGCCCAGAAACATGTTCTGCACGATGTCGAGGTTGTCGCACAGAGCCAGGTCCTGATAGATCGTGGTGATCCCGGATGCCTCGGCGTCGTGCGGGCTGTGAAAGTGAACCGTTTGGCCCTCGAAGAGGATCTGCCCCTCGTTGGGGTCCCACAGCCCCGACACGGTCTTGATCAACGACGACTTGCCGGCGCCGTTGTCGCCGACCAGGGCGGTCACCTTGCCCTGCTCTGCAGTGAAGTTGACGTCGCTGAGTGCCCTCACCGCCCCGAACACCTTGCTGACGCCGCGCAGCTCGAGCAGCGGCGCACCCTCGGTCATGTTTGGCACCCCCTGTGGCAACGGCTCCCGGTCCGGGTGATCTCCCAGTCACCGACCCCCGTCCCGGATCGGGACGGGGGTCGGCCTGGAAGTCGTCCGATGGCTCGACACTACCCAGCCGGGCAGGCCGAACCGATCACCGTTACGGCGTGATGCCCGCCGCGGTGCAGTCGGCGGCGAACGAGCCGGCGCAGAGCTGCGATGCCGGCACGAAGTTGTCCTTGATGATGGTCGCGTTCATGTTCTTGGTCGTGACCCATTCAGGTGTCTCGAGGACAGAGGGAACGCTGACGCTTGCCGTCGTGTCCTCGGTCTTGCCGTTGACCAGGGACTTCGGCGGCGTCTTGCCGGCACGAAGGTACAGGGCCAACGCCACCGCGGCCTGTGCCTCCAGGTAGATCGGCTTGTACGCCGTGCCGCACTGGTACCCGGACAGCACGTTCTGCAGGCCCGTCAGCGTCGCGTCCTGCCCGGTGGTCGGGAAGGTCTTGGGCTTGACGTGGAGCGACTGCAGGTAGGTGATGATCGGGGCTCCGGTCTCGTCGTTGGGGATCAACGCCGAGTTGGTGCTCGGGTGCCCCGTGAAGACCGCCTGGAACTCGGTTTCAGCCGTCGGCGGGTCCCATGTCCCTGCGGTGTGGGCCACCGCGGTCCACTTCTTGCTCGAGAACATGGGGTTGATCACCGAGTCGTAGCCCTGGGCGAACAATGTCGCGTTGTTGTCGGTCACGGCGCCGTGCATGACGACGACCTGGGGCTTGCTCACGTGCCACGCGGCGACACAGCTCACGAGGCCCTCTCCGATCAGTTTGCCGACGGCCACGTTGTTGAAGCTGACGTAGTAGGCGCGGCTGCCGCCGAGAGTGAGGCGGTCGTAGTCGATGACCTTGACGCCACGGGACTTGGCGTAGCTCTCGATCTGCGTCCCCACCCCGGAGTCGAGCGGGTCGACCAGGAGCACCGTGGCGCCATTCGAGATGTCGGTCTGTGCGTCCGTCAACTGCGTGGCGTCGCTGCCGAGGGCGTTCTGCACGACGTAATCGGACGAGCTCAGGCCGGCTGTCGAGAGGGCCTTCGTGATGTCCGGCTGGTCGAACTCGACGTAGCGGGTCGAGCTGACCGTGTCGGGCAGGATCGCTGCCACCTTCCCGTGTCCGGCCGCAGCCAGCGATTTGAACTGCTTCATGAAGCTGAAGCTGTTGTTGAACGAGGTGGTCGAGACGTTGCGCGGCACTGTGGCTCGGACCGAGGCCGAGGCCCCGCCGCCACCCACACCGACCAGCGTCGCCGACATTGCGAGGGAGAGCCCCCCGAGCATTCCTGCCCTACTGAAACGCACATTGTCTCCTTTGGTCCGGGTTCGCCCGGTTCAGCGAAGCCCCCTGTTACTGCCATCTACCCTTATGTGAAGCGTTCTATTGCAGTTTTGTTGCAAGTTCAAGAACCATACAGAGATCTCCAGGTGTTTGCTGGGCTTTTCCTGAGAAAACATGACGACTCTTCGGCTTAGGCGAGCCCAATGGCCGACCTCCAGCCGGCCGCTCCCGAAAGGCCTGCGTCGTCCCCGAGGGCTGAGCGCACGAGCGTCAGGTCTTCGGGGTGGCGGCCGGGCCGCCCCAGGACGAGCTCGCGCAGCGGGCCGAAGAACTCCTGCTGCCTGCCCAGTCCTCCTCCGACGACCACGATGCTGGGGGAGAAGGACATCACCAGGCTCGACACGCCGGCCGCACACGCCGCGATCGCCCCTTGCCAGATCGCGGCCGCCTTCGGTTCACCTTCGGCCGCCGCAGCCTGGATCTCTCGGGCGCCGAGGGCTCCCAGCCCGGCCTCGCGGGCAAGCCGGGCCACACCGCTACCCGAACCCAGTTCCTCGAGCGTGCACGGCCCTCCCTCGCGCCAGGCGCGCCAGTCGATGACCGTGTGCCCGACCTCGGCGAGCGAGCGGGTGCCGCGCAGGACCCGTCCCCCGTGGACCACGCCGGCCCCGATGCCGGTCGAGATGGTCAGATAGGCGACCGCAGGGCTCGCGGCGCCGGCGCCGAACGACGCCTCGCCGACGGCCGCCAGATCCGCGTCGTTGGCGATACTGACGGGCAGGCCGAGGTGGGAGGTCAGTCCCTCGGCCGACAAGAGGTCGGGCCACTGCTCGGGGAGGTGCGGCGCCCAGAGGAGCCGCCCGGCCTCGTAGTCGACTGCGCCGGGGAGGCCGACAACCGCATGCGAGGCCTCCCAGTATCGAGGTTCCGCCGCGACCGAGCCGATGAGTTCGATCAAGGAAGCCGGCACGTCGGCCTCCTTCGGCGTCGGAACGGATCGGCGCAGCAGCACCACGCCTTCCGGGTCCACCAGGGCGGCGCGCATCTGTGTCCCGCCGATGTCGGCGGCCAAGACAGGGCCTGACGTCACCTATGCCGGCACCTCTCCGGGCCCGTATCCCGCCTTGCGGAGAAAGCGGCGCAGGTTGGTCAGCTGCTCCGCGTCGATGTCCTTGTGGCGCTGCGGATCGAAGGACTCGCTCTCGCTCCCCGTGGTCGCGACGACGTGCCCCTTGTGGGTCTCTTGCACCGTTGCCACCGCGTTGAGCAGCGACATGATCGAATGCCACTCGATGTTGTGACCCAGCGGGTGCCGGAAGACCTGCGCCAGCGTGTCACGCTGATGGCTGTTCAAGTGCCCGGGTTCTCCCACAGGTACTCCTCTCGTCGCGCGCCGCCCGGCGAACGGGCCGCTGATTTTCATCCTCGCACCTGAGGCTGTGGCCGGCAGCCGGGGCTCTGGTGGGGATCGCGGAGGAGAGGGAGACTGGAGCGTCAGGGAGGTGATGCTCATGTTCCGCGATCGGGTGGATGCGGGTCGTCACCTGGCCGAGGTCGTGCACGTCAGCGGACTCGGCGGTCGGGACGACGCCGTCGTGCTCGGGTTGCCGCGGGGTGGGGTTCCCGTCGCCGGCGAGGTGGCGCGGGCGCTGGGGTTCCCGCTCGATGTCATCGTCGTGCGAAAGCTCGGCGTGCCCTTCCAGCCCGAGTTGGCCATGGGCGCCATCGGCGAGGACGGTGTGCGCGTGGAGAACGAGGATGTCAGCGGGTCGGCCGCGCTCGCCGCCGTCGACGTGGAGGCGATCGAGCGGGTGGAGCGGGCGGAGCTGTACCGGCGCGCCGAGCGCTACCGGCGTGAGCGCCCCCGACTGGACCTGCAGGGTCGGTGCGCCGTCATCGTGGACGACGGCATCGCCACGGGCTCGACGGCCCACGCAGCCTGCCGCGTCGCCCGCGCGCACGGCGCGGCTCGGGTCATTCTGGCCGTGCCCGTCGCCCCGCCGGCGGCGGTCCTGGGCTTGGGAACGGTCTGCGACGAGATGCTCTGTGTCGCGTTCCCGGAGCCGTTCGAGGCGGTGGGGACGTGGTACCGCGACTTCTCCCCGACGTCGGACGACGAGGTCCTCGCCGTGCTCCGCAGGTTTAGCTGTACGTGAAGGTCATCGAATTGGACGTGCCGCCCGCAGTCGTGATCGCCACCTGTGCGGACGGAGTGGTCGAGGCGGGGACCGTGACGTTGCAGGTGTTCTGGGCGGGACAGCTCGTCGGGGCCACCTGCCCGTTGAAAGTGGCCACGATCTGACCGCTCGAGCTGAGGAAGTTCGCCCCCGCCACGACGATGGCCTGCCCGGCCGAGCCGGCGGCGGGGGTGAGCGAGGATATGACGGGAGGGCCGCCTGCAGCGGCAACCACCGGCGTCGACGTGGTCGTGGTTGTCGTCGTGCCGTGTCCGGCACCACTGGAGACAGTGGGCGGCGGCGATGGCCGTGTCCCCGGCGAACTTGCGGTCGTCGGGGATGAGGGAGAGGAACTGCCGGTCACGGAGACGACCAGCGCAATGAGGCCGGCCACCACGAGGGCGGCCGCGACGGCGACTGCCCCGACGAGCCAGCGGTCGTTTCGTCGGGGTGGGCGGACGTCCCCGAGCGGAGGGGCGGTCATGGGCGGTTCGCTCCTCGGCGCCGCGGGTCGAGGAGCCGGAGGCCGAGATGTGGGGGAAGCAGTGGGCAGCGGGGTGGCACCGGCCGCCTCGCGGGCGCGCCGCACCGCGATCTCCATCGCCCCCAGAGCGCGACGGCCCGGGGTACCGGGGGGCGGCTCGGCCGCGCGGTCGTCTGACACCCGATCCTCCGACGCGTATCTTTCCCCCGTTTGAAGGCTTCCATTCCCCTCCTACAATTCCCTGCGTTTCCCTCACGTCAGGAGGCCGCAAATGCGATCGGACCTCATATCCCGGCCCCGCCCATTGGGGCCCGGGCGGGTGCAGCCCCCAGCGGCGGGCTCCGAACCCTGGGGCGGTGTGGCGGCGGCGGTGGCGCCGCTGCTGGACCACTTCTTCGGCGGCTCGCCACCGGTGCGTTTCGAGTTCTGGGACGGCACCACCCTCGGGCCGGCTCGAGGCGACGCCCTGCAGGTGCGCTCACCGGACGCCGTGAGGCGCCTCCTGTGGTCACCGGGAGAGATCGGATTGGCCCGGGCCTTCGTCATGGGCGATCTCGGCTTCGAGGGTGACATCTTCGAGGTGCTGAGGGTGTTGCACGCCGCGGCCCCGGAGCGGATCCACGTCGGGTCACGGCTGCCCTGGCAGGCCCTGCAGGCGGCGCGCCGCCTCGGGGTCATCGGAGGGCCACTCCCGCCTCCACCGGAGGAGGCGGCACCGCGTGGCCGGCTGCATTCGCGGGCTCGGGATGCCCAGGTGGTGCAGCATCACTACGACGTCAGCAACGAGTTCTACGCCATGGTCCTCGGGCCCGCCATGACGTACTCGTGCGCACGCTTCGCCCCGGGTGTCGACACGCTCGAGGCAGCCCAGGCCTCCAAGCACGACCTCATCTGCCACAAGCTCGGGCTGCCCGATCGTGCGGGGCAAAGGGTGCTCGATGTCGGTTGCGGTTGGGGCTCGTTCGCCATCCATGCCGCTCGCCACTACGGCGCCCGGGTGGTGGGGGTGACGCTCAGCCCGGCACAGTCGCAGTGGGCCCGAGACCGGGTCGCGGCGGCCGGGTTGGAGCAGCAGATCGACATCCGCCAGCAGGACTACCGCGACGTGCGGGACGGCGCGTTCGACGCGATCGCGTCCGTCGGCATGTTCGAGCACGTCGGATCCTCGAACAGCTCCCAGTACTTCGGCACCATGCGAAGGTTGCTCAAGCCTGAGGGCCGTCTGCTCAACCACGCCATCTCGAGTGTGGGTGGATTACGCATCGGTCCGAGGTCCTTCATCGGCAGGTATGTCTTCCCCGACGGGGAGCTCATCGACGTGGGCCGGGTCGTCCTCGCCATGGAGGACGCAGGGTTTCGAGGTGCGCGACGTCGAGTCCCTGCGCGAGCACTACGCCAAGACGCTCCGCGCCTGGGTCGGGAACCTCCAGCGGCACTGGGATGCGGCGGTCGCCGAGGTCGGGGTCCGCCGGGCTCGCGTCTGGCAGCTCTATATGGCGGCGTCCGCCAACGGGTTCGAGGAGGGCGGGATCTCCGTCCACCAGGTGCTCGGCGTCGTCCCCGGTCCGGACGGTCGGAGCGGCATGCCGTCCACGCGGGGTGGCTGGGCCTGAACGCAAGGCCGCGGCCTTTCTGGCACCCATCGGCCATTCGCGCGACCCTGAACCCGTGTCACCCGTCCGCCAGATCGTCGTGTGCGACGGCGACGAGACCGGGCAGGAGTTGCTCGAGGAGGCGCTGCGGGTCCTGGACCCCGGAGTCCTCGGGTTCGACCTGGAGTTGCTCCGATTCGACCTGTCCCTCGGCAACCGCCGGGCGACGGCCAACGAGGTCGTCCGCGAGGCCGCCGCCGCCATGCGGACGACCGGGTTGGGGCTCAAGGCGGCCACCGTCACCCCTGAGACGACGGGCGACGTCGGCAGCCCCAATCGCATCCTGCGAGAAGGCGTGGGCGGGTCGGTCATCGTGCGGACGGGACGGCGTATCCCGGGCGTGGCTCCGCCGGCGTCGGTCGTCCACCCGATCGTGGTGGTCCGCATGGCCGTGGGTGACGCCTACGGGGCGGAGGAACACCGCACGGGCGACCCCGGAGGCGCGGCGGAGGAGGCGTGGCGCACGGAGCGGATCGACCGGTCGACGTGCCGCTCCGTGTCGGAGTACTCGTTCAGGACGGCGGCCCAGCTCGATGCGTGCGTGTACGGCGGTCCGAAATGGACCGTCTCCACGGTCTACGAGGCAATGTTGAAGGAGGAGATGGACGCGGCCGCGGCGCGCTATCCCGAGGTGCCGTACCGCCCCACGCTGATCGACGCCGCCTACGCGGGCCTCCTCACTGAGTCCAGCGGTAGCGCGCTCGTGATCCCGGCACTCAACCGTGACGGCGACTGCCTCTCGGACCTGGTGCTGGCGTTGTTCGGCTCCATCGCCGGCGCCGAGTCCGTGTTGCTTGCCCTTGACGATCGGATGCAACCGGTCGTCGCCATGGCGGAGGCGCCGCACGGGACGGCGCCGTCGCTGTTGGGCAAGAACGTGGCCAACCCGATGGCCATGCTCCTGGCCTGCGCCGCCGTGCTCGACTACGCGGCGCGTGGCGATGCCGTGGTCGCGAGGGCGGCCGCCGCCATTCGCGTGGCCACGCTCAGCGCGGCGGCGGACGGGATACGGACGTTCGATCTGGGGGGAGAGGCGTCCACCTCTCAGGTGGTCGACGAGGTCCTTGTTCGCCTTCGGGCGGCCCGACTTCCCTGACGGGACCCGGCGTGGGGTTTGGCACCCCCCGTGACTGGGCATGAGGCGTGTCGGAGCGCCCAGACGTGGGGGGGTTGGCCCCTGGCAAACGTTCGTAGGGCGGCGGGCGCGCGCGTCAGGATGCGCGGGCATGCGAGCGGACTCTCCCGCACGGGGAAATGTGCGGGGTTTCGCGGATCACGGTCCCAGAACGTTGCGTCGACGGTGTAGGGAGTGGCGTCTTACGCAAAAGACCGCCGTCCTCCACAGGCTATCCCCCGTACATGTGGATGACCGACCTGTCAGTGCAATCCAAGCGGTGCGAAGAGGTCACCGTCCGCGTCGATTCGCCGCAGCACGTCGCCGGTCTCGAAGCGAAGCAGAAGGGGATCCTGTTTTGCGGCACACCTGTGCACCTCAGCTGGGCTGACAGGTGTTGAGACCGTCGGTGTCGGCATCGCCCGAACCGAATAGACGGCGACCGTCGTTTTGGCCGAGTGGTTCTGGCTCCAGTCGATGAGGACCCGGCCCCGGCGCAACGACTTGCGCATGTTGGAGACGATGAGGTCCCGGTGCTCCGACTCCAACTGGCTGGCAATGTCGTGGGCGCGGTCGCGCAAGCTGTCCCAGGTCGTCCTGGGGCCGACGGCCGTGTAGAGCTGCAGGCCCTTCGACCCACTCGTCTTGGCGAACGACTCGGTTCCCTGCTGGGCGAGCTCGTCCATCACGTAGCCGGCCACCTCGCAGCACTCGACGATCGAGGTTCCCTCGCCGGGGTCCAGATCGAACACCATGAAGTCGGGCTTGGCGGGGAGCTTGCGATGGCGACCCACGTGCCACAGCGGCACGTGGAGCTCGATGGTCCCGAGGTTGGCCGCCCAGGCCAGAGTCGGAAGGTCGTTGACCATCGCGTACGAGATGACGTCCTTTCCGTCAGTGGAGCCGACGTTCACCGACGGCACCCAATCAGGCGTGTGCGACGGGATGTGTTTCTCGAAGAACGACTTGCCCTCGACACCGTCGGGGAACCGCTTCATGGTCAGCGGTCTCTCCCGAACATGCGGAAGCATCACCGGCGCGACGCGCACGTAGTAGTCGATGAGCTGGCCCTTGGTGAAACCGCTCTCGGGGTAGAGGACCTTCTGGAGATTGGAGACTGAGATCTCACGGCCCCCGATCGTCGTGCGCGTGGATGCCGCCATCACACGCACGACCGCAGTGTGCGCACAGCCGGCATGAGACCGGAAACTCCGGAACCGCGCGCCGTCATTCGACGACGACGTCCTGGGGTGCTTTGTCGGGCCGCAGTCCTCGCCACGTTGGGTGGCGCAGCCGGCCGGCCGTGGTCCATTCGCCGTATTCCACCTCGCCGACGAGCTCGGGCAGTACGAAGTGCGCCGTGGCCGTTTCACTCGCCGGGAGGGCGGCGGCGAAGGGACTGTCCGGCGTGGCCAGGGGGCGAAGATTGTCGAGGAGAGCGCTGCGCTCCCTCGCACTGAACCCGGTGCCGACCTTGCCGACGTAGCGCAGCCCACCGTCGTCCGGGATCCCGAGCAGCAGTGCTCCGAGGCTTTCCCGCCGCTCGCCTCGTCCTGCCGTCCATGCCCCGACAACCACCTCCTGGGTCCGGAAAGACTTCACCTTGGTCCAGTCGGCATGGCGCCGGCCTGGTCGATACGGCGAGGCCCGTCGTTTGGCGATGACGCCTTCCAGGCCGTTCGCCACGGTGGCCGCCAGAACGTCCTGACCGTGAACGTCGCGGAAGGACTCGGTCGTCGTGAACGTGTCACCCGAGAGATCGAGCGATTCGAGCCGTTCTCGACGTTCATCGTACGGGGAGTCCATGAGCGAGCGCCCGTCGATGTAGAGAAGGTCGAACGCGACGAAGGTGACCGGGTCCAGCGCAGACCGTCGCTTTGCCTCCCTCTGGTTCGACACGTGCATGCGCCGCTGCAGCCTCGAGAAGTTCGGCCGGCCGTCCTCGCCCAGGGCCACGATCTCGCCGTCGATGACGCACGTGGTCATTCCCAGGTACTTCCCGATGTCCGCGAGCTCGGGAAACGAGACGGTCACATCGAGGTCGTTCCGGCTCTGGGCGCGAACGCGCCCGCCTTCGACGAAGAGGATCGCCCTGATCCCGTCCCACTTGATCTCGAATGCCCAGTTCTCGTCGTCTGCCGGCAGCGGACCGGCGACGGCGAGCATCGGCTTGATGGTGGTGGGCAGAGCGTCCGCTCGGGTGGAGGGGCCGTGCCGGTGGATCATCCAGTCGCGGTCCTTGGTCTGGAAGAGCACGAAGCCGGCGTCGACCTTCGCGCCGTGGAGCACGAATTTGACCTCGGAGTCCGACCATTTCTCAACGTCATAATGACCGGTGTCCCAGATGGTCATCCGCCCGCCGCCGTACTCACCATGTGGGATCTCACCCGCGAAGGTCGCGTACTCCAGGGGATGGTCCTCCGTGTGCACAGCAAGGTGATTCTTCTCCGGAGTCTCCGGAAGACCCTTGGGAAGGGCCCAGGAGGCCAGCACGCCGTCGCGCTCGAGCCGCAAGTCCCAATGGAGGCTGCGCGCGTGGTGTTCTTGGATCACGAACCTCTGCCCGGACGTGTCGCCAGGCGAGTCTCGTCCCATCGGTTCCGGGGTGTTCCGCGGATCGCGCTTCGTGCGGTAGCTGTCGAGCTTCCCAGGGCTCCCTGGCGCACCCTTCCGCGTCGACCTCGGCGTCACCGGGTACCACCGTACCCATAGTCTCGGGTTGGACGCTGCAACCGGGGGTATGAGCAACAGACGAGGGAAAGGGAGTGATGGCGATACGACTGACCTCGCTTGAAGGCCACCGCACCGCGGAGCTCACCCCGGCGGTCGTCGGGTGAACCTGGTTGAGCGACTTGCCCGGAAGGTGGACCGGGTGCAACAGGGCGCCCGTCCGTTGGGCTTCGCGGTCGGCGTGTTCAAGAAGTTCGGCGACGACCGGGGCGGTTCGCTGTCCGCAATGTTGACCTTCTACGGATTTCTGTCCCTTTTCCCCCTCCTACTGCTTCTGGTGACGATCCTCGGGTTCTTCGGCGGTGGCGACCATTCGTTCGTTCGCCGGGTCGAGAACTCGGCCTTCGCTCAATTTCCCGTCGTTGGGACGAAACTGAGCACCAACATCCATGGCCTGCAGGGTCGCAGCATCCTCGGCCTGGTGGTGGGGATCGTTGTGGTGCTGTGGGGTTCCCAGGGCGCTCTGCAGACCGCGCAGTACGCGCAAGCCGAGATCTGGAACATCCCCGGTGTGAACCGCCCGAGCTTCTGGATTCGTCTCGGGAGGACGGCCTCCATGATGCTGGTACTCGGTCTGTTCCTCGTCGTGAGCACCGTCCTGGCCGGTCTCGTGACGATCGGGCATCACGGCGGGCTGGCTGTCGCCGGAGCGGTTGTGTCATCCCTCGCTGTGAACGTCGCTCTGTTCGTTGTCGCCTTCAGGCTGCTCACCCCGAAACAGATTCCGTGGCATGACATGGTGCCGGGGGCGATCGTCGGCGCGGCGGGATGGACCCTTCTGCAGTATCTCGGTGGCGTCCTCATCGAGCATTCCCTCCGGAACACGAGCAAGGAGTATGGCGCGTTTGCGGTCGTTCTGGGCCTGATCGGGTTCCTCTACCTGGCCGCCCAGGTCACCCTCTACGCATCTGAAATCAATGTGGTGCGAGCACGTCACCTCTGGCCGAGAGGATTGGTGCAGCCACCGCTGACCGCGGCGGACAGGACGGTTCTGTCCTCGATCGCGCTGGAGGGCAAGCGGCGGCCAGAGCAATACGTCGCCGCCGGTTTCCAGGTCGACGCAAACGCAGCCGAAAGCCGGCACGACACGCAATAGCGCGGCACGCCGGGCGTGGTCCCTGTCGTCAAGATGATTCGAAGTCGATTGAGGCCGTCCCGTATGGTCTGAGGGACGTCCCAGCCCGGCCTGGGGCGAGGAAGTGGGGGACACGAGCATGAACGTTGACGAACTGGTCGAGACCGCATGTGCGCGGGTCGGATCGGACGACTTCGGCGGCGACACATGGCAGGAGGGCCTCAATGTCCTGGTCGAGTCGCTCACCGTCGAGTCGAAGCTCAACGAGTTGGGCGAGAGCGTGATGGTCGACCAGATCGTCGGTCTCCTGGTCAACCGGCTCGAAGTGGAGCAGTGCCATACCCGACATCCCGAGATAGCCCAGCAGGAGATCATCGGCCCCCTTTTCGGGCTTGGGCTCCCACGTACGGGATCCACCGCGCTGAGCTTCCTCCTGGCCAGCGATGCGGCACGGCGATCGCTGCGCACCTGGGAGGCGGCAAAACCGTGTCCGCCTCCGGAGACCGCAACGGAGCACACCGATGCGCGGATCGCCGAGACGCAGGTGGGCATCGACATCACGAACGAGATGTTCCCCGGCTTCGTCGGGATGCTGCCGACGTCTGCCACCGGCCCACAAGAATGCATCCTCCTCATGGCGCTCGACTTCAGATCGCAGGTCTTCGAGGGTATGGCGCGGATCCCCAGCTACAGCGCGTGGCTCCTCCAATGCGACATGGAACCGGCCTACCGCTACCACCGTCGTGTGTTGCAGCTGCTGCAATGGCGTTGCCCGCCAGAACGATGGTGGCTCAAGACACCGGCGCACATGCACTCGATCGACGCACTTGACCGGGTGTATCCAGACGCTCGGTTCGTCATGACGCACCGTGACGTGGGCAAGGTGCTGCCGTCCGTGTGCGCTGTCTTCGAGGCACTCTCGAACGTGTTGACAGAGCGCCCCGATCCCGTGGCCATCGGCGCCCACAATTCCACGCTGTGGCGGTATTCGCTCGAGCGGCTGATTGCGTTTCGGGATCGCGGCAATGAGAACCGCTTTTTCGACGTCTCCTTCGAGGCGGTCCAGCGCGATCCGATGGCCGCGGTTGCCCAGCTCTATTCCGAGCTCGGTGATGAGCTCACGGAACAAGCGCGGCAGCGCATGCAGGACTGGTGGGCGGAGAGCTCGAAGGAGCGCTCGGGTCCGCACACGTACAAGGCGGAGTCGTTTGGTCTCGACCCTGTGGCCATCCGCAACCAGTTCGCGTTCTATTACGACAGATTCGACGTCACTCTCGAGAACTGAGGACAGGTTCCCGAAAACCCCATGCGTGGGTCCTGGTGCCCGTACACTGGGTCCGGATGACTGACTCCGCAACCACTAGCGAGGCGGCCGTGGCAGCGCCGCCTCCCGCGGTCAGCGCCGGAGCGGGGATCGAAGCGGCGGGCGATGAGAGCACCAGCGCGACCAAAAGGGTCGTGCTGGGGGCGCTGATCGCGCTTCTCATCGTCGGACTCGCCCTGCTGATCGCATTCTTCGCGGCCATCCGGCACTGGACTGCGCTGCACACCGGCATCCTGAATGGAGGTCCGGACCGGTACTACAACTTCTGGTCCGGCTTCGGCTCAGACTTGGGCGAGGCGACGCTGATCAGTGCGGTGGGCATCGGGGTGTACACCGGTGCCCGCAAGGTCAACTGCCACACGAAGGGCTGTTGGAGGATTGGCCATCACGTCCTGGAGGGAACCCCGTTCATCTTGTGTCGGCGCCACCACCCCGGGGTGCCGACCGAGGGCGCGTCCCACGAGTACATCCTTGAGCAGCACCGAAAGTACAAGGAAGCGAAAGAAGCGCGGGAGGCCGCCCAACGGTTGTCGTAGTTCACCCGACTCAGCTGCCGTAGGGGCGGGTGAGCACCTCCATGTTGTGGCCGGACGGATCTTCGAAGTAGAAGCCGCGTCCGTGTCCGTTGATCTGATTTTCCTGCCGGTGTCCAGGGTCGGCCCAGTAGCTAAGGCCACGTTCGGTGACCCGGTCGAAGATGGCGTCGAACTCCTCCTCGCTGACAAGGAAGGCGTAGTGGTGGTGTTCGGAAACCGGTCCGTCCGCATAGTCCAGGCTGACGCCGTTGTTCGTCTCGACACAGACGAATGGCCCGAAAGGTTTCGGGGGATCGAGGCCGAGGATCTCAGCCAGGAATGCCGCCGAGGCCTGCTTGTCCTGTGCCGGGACGATCGTGTGGTTGAGCTGTACTGCCATAGTGGCTCCTTCCGGCGAGATACGTACCCAGTATCACCCGGTCGCACCCGGTCTCGCGGCGTCCGGGCGAGACACCGGGAGCTTGCCCGAGGCGTCGGCATCCATCAGTCTCCAGGAGACGCGGAGCGATCTGACAGATCGGCCAGTGCGCCAGCCAAGAGCCACCGGCCGGGATCGAGCAACGATCTCTTCGCCGCGGGAACATCGAGCCCAACCGCGTCGAGTCGTGCCCTTCGTGCAGGACTCGAGCTGGGCGGTGCATTTCGCTGCAGCTACGACTCTCTCGAGTGGATGGAACTCGGTCACTTGGACGGTGCCGCGGCAGAGCGGCATGAACGCGATCGGTCCTTCAGGTCAACGACCCCAACAACTGGACCGGCAGCTCGTCCTCGCATCCTTGGGGTGGTGACAGGGGGACCGAATGCGCGTCGGACCGGGTGCACTTCTCACAGAGAGAGTGCCCGTCGGGATTCGAAACCGGGCGCTCTACGGATTAGGGCGTGGTGGCCGTATCAGCTCGTCCGGCAGGAGTCGTTCCAGGACTGCTGGCCGTCGGCGTCGTAGAGCGCGATGGCGAGGTCGTCCTGTTCGGCCGGAGTCGCCTCGTTCGGGGGAACGTTGATGAGCTGCGGCATACCGGCCAGCTGGGCCGCTTCGTTCCACGTCGCCTGGCTGAATTGGAAACCGCCCATGTAGGTGCCCCCCGGCGAGACGGCGTTGTAGTTGCCGCCCGACTCGGCCTGAAGGACGCACTGGAGGAAGGGGGGTAACGACGGGTCGCCCGACGACGCGGCGCCAGACGACGTGGCGGCCGCGGTTCCCTGTGTTGCGGTGGAGGTGGTGGTCGGGTGGACGGCTGTGAGGCACGCGTCGTGGCCACTGCGGCAGCAGCCTTGGCCTCTGCCGCTCGGACTGCTGCCGCGGCAGCCGCGGCCTGTGTCGCCTGCTGCTGGGCCACCGCCACCGCGAGCTCGCCCGTGATCTCGGACTGTTTGGACGCGAGTTGGACCTCGGTCTGGCGCGCGGCGTCGGCAGCGGTTGCCTCCTGGTTGGTGGTGGCTTGGTCCTGCGCCTCTTGTTCCTCGAGCGTTGCGCGTTCGGCCCGCAACCCGCTCTCGTCGGTATGAAGGACGTCGATGGAAAGGGTGAAATCACCGCTGACGACTTCTTCGTACTCTGCTTTCGTCGGCGCTTCTTTTGGGTTCTCGAACAGGGTCGCGGTCCCGTCTAACGGGTCCGAGTTGACATAGGCCGACACCGCCTCAGATTGAAGGCGGGTGCGATCGCGCCCCACCCGGCCGATGTCGGCTTGGATCTGGGCCTGACTCGAACTGACCTCTGCTTCGTCGCGCTGAACCTTGGCGATGTCGACGTCGTACTGCTGTTGGTACGTGCCGATCTGGAGTTGCTCCAGCACGAGATCCTGAGAAATCTGGGCCGCCTGCGCTTTGAGATTGGATACTTGATCGGCCGCGACGGGTCCGGGAGGCACGACCACCGTTGCGGTGATCGTGCTTACGAGTGACAGGCCCACCATCCCCACCCCAACACCGGCGAGCCTTTGCGCTCGGCTTCGGAGACCTAGCCTCGTCGTCGGGCACTTCTCGGCACCGGTCACGATTGGCAGAACGTTTTAGTCGATTTTGCGTCGACACTGCAACCCGGGATTGCTGAACTCGGCAGCTGAGAACGCTTCAACGAGAGGTGGACGTCCAACGCCTACGGAAGGGATGCGACTCGGAGTGTGGGACATGTGCGCCCGTACCTGGCGTTATCGGGACACCCGTCGAGGACTCACCACCTGCGAGTTTGTTCAAGCGACAAAGAGAGCTTGATGGCGATCAAGACCAATACGAATCGAAACAGAACGAGGGTTCACGCATCGATGGTGCGACGCTGATCTAGGCGGTTCCCTCCATCCAGGCGGCGAACTGCTCCCAGGTCGCCGTGCGCGGATGAGACTTGAACGGTGTCCAGTCGATACCGCCTTTGCTGATCTGGACCTTCCCCATCAACTCGCCGTCGGAGCGGACCTCGAACTCCACGTCCACGTTCTTTACGGTGATCGGATGGGACAGGTTCATCGTGACGTCATGGGCGGGCATGGCGCAAAGCCTAAATGGAACCATCCACACGTAGGGACCGTCGGAGTCGTCGCAGACAGGAATGGATGTCAACTGGATTCGATCCCTCCATCGCCGGGAGATTTGGCCGAGCCAGATCGCCCAGGTCGGATCCGGCTTGAGCCCCCGCTGCGGAGGAGGGTGGAGGGGGCATCTGGGTGTTCCGCATAGTGTCGTTACGTGCCCAAGCCGCCCGGAAACAGTGCCTTTCGACTGCGGATCCAGCTCGATGATGTCAACCCGGTGATCTGGCGTCGACTGCTCGTTCCTGGATCTGTGCGGATGTCCAAACTGGCGGACATCCTCTTGGTCGCCATGGGGTGGTCAAACTCACACCTGCACGCGTTCAGGGTGGGTGAGAGGCGTTACGGGATGAACTTCGATGACTTCCCCGAGGGCGAGATCGACGAGAAGACGGTCACGGTCCTTCAGGCGCTGCGCGAGGAACGGCGGTTCACGTTCGACTACGACTTCGGCGATTCATGGCGGCACGAGGTCGTCATTGAGGAGCTCACGTCCTCCCCTTTCGGCTTGAAGTTCGCGGTGTGTCTCGACGGTGCGAATGCGTGCCCTCCGGACGACGTCGGCGGCACAGGCGGTTATGAGGAGTTCCTCAGAGCGATTGCCGATCGCACCCACGAAGAGCACGAGAGCTATCTCGAATGGGTCGGCGGATCCTTCGATCCAACCGCCTTCGAACTCGTTGACGTCAACGCCGCGCTTCAGAAGATCCGCTGACCACGAAGTCTTGTCCCGGGCCTCGGGATGAACCCGCGATTGATCGGTCCCCTATCGACAGGGGATGTCCTCTGATCCATGGGATCGCCGCAGCGCCTGCAACCCCGCTTGCAAGACACCTTGAGCGACGCCTTCCATCCGATCCCAATTGCTTACGTTGACGTTAGAGTAGATAGACGTTGACGGGAACGTGAACTGATTGCGCGATCCCCTGATCCATCCTCGAGGAGGGATGTCCATGTTCGATCACGCCGGGACGAAGCAACTGGGCACCCACCGATCCCGGCGTGCCGCCCGCCTCGACGTGACCCAACCAATACCCGCGAATTACAGGTGGGTGGCGCTCTTTGTGTCGACGCTCGGCATGCTCATGGCCACCATCGACGCTTCGATCACGCTCATCGCTTTGCCCGACATCTTCCGCGGCATCGGCATCGATCCTTTGCAGTCGGGAAACAGTTTTTACCTGCTGTGGATGATCCTGGGCTTCCTGGTGGTCACCAGCGTCTTGGTCGTGACATTCGGCAGGCTCGGTGATATCTACGGGCGGGTCCGGATCTACAACCTCGGATTCGCCGTGTTCACGTTCTTCTCCTTGGCGTTGAGCGTGACGTGGCTGACCGGCCATCCGGCTGGCATCTGGCTCATCGTGATGCGGATCTTCCAGGGCGTTGGGGCGGCCATGTTGATGGCCAACTCCGCCGCCATCTTGACCGATGCATTCCCCGCCGGGAAGCGAGGCATGGCGTTGGGTATCAACCAGGCCGCTGCTTTCAGCGGATCGTTCATCGGGTTGGTGCTCGGCGGTGTCCTTGCTCCCATCAACTGGCGCCTGATCTTCTTGGTCTCGGTACCCGTCGGCTTGCTCGGAACGGTGATGGGGTACCTGTTGTTACGTGAGTTGAGTCCCCGACGCCCCGCCCGCATCGACTGGCCGGGCAACATCACCTTCGCCCTGGGCCTGATCCTCATCATGATCGGCATCACATATGGGATCGAGCCCTATGGCGGGGATGCCATGGGATGGACGAATCCAATGGTGCTGGCGTGCCTGTTTGTCGGCATTGCCTTTCTCGTTGCCTTCTGCGTCATCGAGACACGAGTGGACCAGCCGATGTTCCGCCTGCAGCTGTTCAAGATCAGAGCGTTCAGCGCGGGCTTGTTCGCCAGTTTGTTGGCTGCGCTGAGCCGCGGTGGGTTGATGTTCATGCTCATCATCTGGCTCCAGGGCATCTGGCTGCCCCTGCACGGGTATACCTTCGAGCGCACCCCATTGTGGGCTGGCATCGCCATCCTGCCGCTCACCGCCGGGCTCCTCATCGCCGGACCGCTGGCAGGGATTCTCTCCGACCGCTTCGGCGCACGGATCTTCGCGAGTGGAGGCATGATCGGCACGGCTCTCTGTTTTCTGCTTCTGGAGTTTCTGCCAGTGAACTTCCCCTACCCGCTCTTTGCGGTGCTGTTGTTCTTCACGGGATTGTCCATGGCGGCTTTCGGCTCGCCCAACCGGGCAGCGGTCATGAGCAGCCTGCCGGCCGAATATCGGGGGGTCGGCTCGGGCATGAACACCACCTTCCAGAACTCGGCTCAGGTCCTCTCCATCGGGATCTTCTTCTCGCTCGTGATCCTCGGCCTCTCGGGGTCCCTGCCCCAGAGCCTCTACCACGGGCTGGTGGCGCACGGCGTGCCCAGTGGGGCCGCCCACCAAGCGTCGCAGCTCCCCCCGGTCTCGACGCTCTTCGCGGCGCTGCTCGGATACAACCCAATCCAACATCTCGTTGGACCCCATGTTTTGGGGCAGCTGTCCCAGGCTCAGCAGACAGCTCTGACGGGCCGAAGCTTCTTTCCGTCCCTCATTGCGGGCCCCTTCAAGTCGGGACTCCATGCTGCCTTCGACTTTGCCATCGTGGCCAGCCTCCTGGGGGCCGCCGCTTCATGGACCCGAGGTGCCGGAGTGCCCGATGCCTCGGACTCTGGGGCCCCCGTGGCTACGATCGAGCAGCAGGTAAAGAGCGCCGAGTCGAATCCCGAGTCCGTCAGTGAGCCGGCTCGGGTGTAGCAGCGGGGGAGAGGCAGATGTCGGCCAAGGTAGACAAGACGCCGGCGACACC
The DNA here is from genome assembly GCA_963745175.1 of uncultured Acidimicrobiaceae bacterium. Classification (GTDB taxonomy): domain Bacteria; phylum Actinomycetota; class Acidimicrobiia; order Acidimicrobiales; family RAAP-2; genus Bog-473. The sequence goes on along the minus strand of CAVUWK010000005.1, from coordinate 14,899 downwards.
AGTTGAGTGGCGCATCGGCGAAGTGGCCAAGCTCACCGGGGTCACGACCCGGACACTGCGGTATTGGGAGGAACTCCAGCTGCTGCAGCCGAGCAGCTACCGCGCCAGCGGGGAGCGGCTCTATTCGCCTGCCGATGTGGCCAGAGTCACCAGGATCCGCAACCTCCAAGAGCTTCTCGGCTTCTCCTTGGCCGAGGTCCGCACGGTGCTCAATGCCGGTGACGTCGATGTGCTCGACCGGGTGCGGTCTGAACTGAAAGCTGAGAACCTCTCGCCGTCACGTCACCGTGAGCTTCTCGACGAGGGTATTGCGGCCAACGACCAGCTTCTGGAACGACTCGAGGAGACGCTGTCGCGGATCCAGGCGTTTCGAGATGAACGGGTCGCCTCCGGGATCCGTCTGCGCGAGGCCCGCCGCGAACTGTCCGAGACCCCTTAGGCCCTCGGCCTGTACGCCTACCGGGTCGCGCGCGCTCGATGGTCGAGCTCATCCCTGTCATCCGTGTTCAGCGCAGCCAGCATTTCGTCACCCCAGCGATCCAACCGGTTGGGCCCGATGCCTTTGCACTGAGCCAGCTCAGCCAGCGTCCGGGGATGACGTGCCGCAATGCCCGCCAATTCGCTGTCGTTCAGGACGACATACGCCGGTACAGACGCCCGCTTTGCCGCCCCTGAGCGCCATTCACGAAGGGCGCTCTCAGCGGGTTCTATCGCGCTCTTGACCTCCGCAGCCTCGCCCGGTCCGGTCAAGACCACGGTGTTGCCCCGCACGCGGACCTCGGATCCGAACGGCACCTTCAGCCGTGCGGCGCCGACCTGGAAAACGGCCTCCGACTCGGAAAGATCGACCACGGTCCCGGAGTGACCCGCGTAGTCGAGCGCAAGACCCACTGCCGCCGGCACCTCGGGCGTCGGCCTGGCCGGTCGTCTGGCACCCCGCTCAGGTTTGCGACCCGGCCGAGCGATGCCGACGATCTGGCGACGGGTTCGACTCCCATCGAGCTCACTCACGAACGGCGAGCACTCGGCGGCATCAGCCAACACAACCACCTGACGGATGGCCCGGGTCAGGGCAACGTGGAACACGCGCCGTTCGCCCTCCTCGTCGTCGCTCAAGCGGTGGGGGAACAGCCCTTGCGAGGCACCGTAGATGATCACGTGTTCCCACTCCCGGCCCTTGATCTTGTGGATCGTCGAGAGCAGCACGGCTGGGCCGCCGACCGGTCGCCGCGCCAGCAGATCGCGAAGCCACGACTCGAAGGAAGCCGCATCTGAGTGGAGCGCCGCCACGGCCTCCAGGGCGGCGAGGTCATCGGCGTGGGTCTGCCGATCGGCCTCCCCTCGGGACGAGTCCAAGATGTCCATCGTCTCGCCCAGGCCGACATGGACACGAATGCCCGCGAAGCCCAGCTGCAGTCGAGAGCCGGCAATCTGCGGAGACGGCGTCGACCGCATCGGCATACGCCTCCAACTTTGGAACGTCTCGACCTGAGAGAGCATTGGCCAGGCGCCTGATGTCCTCGACCGACGTCAGCGGACGCTTGGTCACCATCTCCACGACGTTGCGGGCGATCCCCCGAGAGGGCCGTCGGATGGTCTGCAACACATCGTCACGACGCAACGCTGCTGGGGCCAATCCCATACGTAGGTAGGCGAGGGCGGTCCGGATCGCCCGTTCGATCGAGCGCCTTCCCATCGAGGGGAGCGGTGCACGGGATTCCGGCTTCGGCGAGTGCGACCTGGATCGGGAGCAGCGTCGAGTTCACTCGGGACAGCACAGCGATCTCTTCGAGTGGAACCCCACCGCTGATCCAGCTCGAGATCGTGCTGACCGCGCTGCTCGCGAGCCCGTCGGCGGGCGCTTTGACGACGGCCACCGGTCCCATCCCTTGGATGAGGGGGTCGTGGTCGGGGACGTCGTCCCGGCCATCCGGCGGAGTAATGATGGTCTTGGCGATCCGGTTGCTGTTGTAGGACAGGACGCACGTCGCTGCGCGCACGACGGCTGGCGGGCACCGGTAGTTCACCTCGAGCGCGTAGTTGTGGGCCCCGGGAAAATACTTCTCGAAGTTGATCAGGTACTCGGGCGTGGCTCCGGCGTAGCCATAGATGACCTGGTCGTCGTCGCCGACGCCGAAGCAGTCGTAGGCCGGGGCGCACAGCAAGCGGATCAGGAGCATGTGGGCGGCGTTGAGGTCCTGGAACTCGTCGACCAGGAGATGCCGGCTGCGGCTCTGCGCGCCGGCGCGGGCATCGGGCTCCCGGAGAAGGATCTCGATCGCCCGGTAGATCTGCTCGTCGAAGTCGACGGCGCCCGCTTCCGCCAGCGCCGACCGGTAGCGGTCGAATCCGTCCGCCAAACCCTGGGCGTCTGGGATCTCCTTCTCGACCCTGGCCGGGGGGGTCAGACCCAACCGGACCGCCGACAGTCCGTCGGTGTAGGGGACGACCGTGTCGGTGTTCGCCTGACGTGGGACCTCGAAGACTTCCTGCACGAGGTCCCGAACCCCCAGGCCCTCCAGGACACGAAGTCGACCTTGCGCTCCATACTCGTTGCAGATCCAGAGGCCCAGACTGTTGAGCGTTTGCACGTGGGGCCCACGTGCCGTCGCGGGGCGACCGGATCGTTCCGTCAGTTCGTCTACCGCCTTGCGGTTGAAAGCCAGCGCCGTCACCGTGGAGGGCTCCACCCCGCGGTCCTCGATGAGGTGCCGGAGCCGCTCGGTCAAGACCCTCGTCTTGCCCGAACCCGCTGGGGCAATGACCCGGGCGCCCCCTGTCCTATGGCTGACGGCTGCCAGTTGGTCCGCCGCGAGGTCGGCGCCCGGTGGGCGGTAGCCCACCCCCGATATCGACCCCGCCTCGGTGTTCCAGCGATGGACGATGCCGAGGCCGCTCGGCAGGGGAGAAGGGGCGAACGGGCCCCCGTCGACGTAGAGCGGGGTCCCGTCAGCCAGCTCGATGTCGGCGGGACCGGTCTCCTTGACGCCCTGACGGGCGAATCGCCTCGCGGCCTTGCGCCCATGCCACCAAATCGGGTCTCCGCTCCGAGCGTCGTAGGTGTTCGCCCAGACCAAGAAGTGGAGGCGATCCCGGGTGAACTCGAATTCGGCGCTCAGGTCATGGACCGGTCGCTCACAGATCTCGCGGGAGGACAACACCTGGGAGTCGATCGCCAACTCGACCACCATCGGCTGGCGGTCGAACCAGGTTCGCTGCAGGCTTTCGAGAGCGGCGCCCGGGTCGGCGATCGTCTCCGGGTCGATGGAAATCCTGGGGCAGCCGCCCCAGGGCTCCGGAGGGGCCATTCCGGGCAGCACGACAACGCCTCGGCCAAGTTCGAGCGGCCCTGGCATGGTCATCCGGTCACGCTATCGGAGGGCTGTTTCGACCTCCCACGTATGGCTCGGATGATCCCTGGAAGTCCTCCCAGCGGGCGGACTGTGTTCTGGGATGCGGCCCCGGGCGGGGATGAAACTGTTGCCGCCGACCCTCACTGAGAGGCCGCTCCTTGGAGACACAGGCAGCACCTGTCGGTGCTCACCGCCCCGGCCCGCCCAGCGCCCTCCAGGCGGGGCAGCGACCGCTCCGGACAAAGAATCGGGCATCTAAGCCGGGCGGTTCGCGCCCGACGAACTCCATTTGCGATCAGGGTGACTCGCCGGGCTCTCAAGTGATGGCAGTGTGTCCAGGGCTTGGACTCAGCTTCTCGGCGCTGTCGTCGTTCAGGTAGAGACCGCGAGAAGTGTCCTGACCACCATCGCAAACCAGGGCCGTATCAGCGTTGGTGCAGGAGGAAGCGGCGCTCCCGCTCCGATGTGCCGCCCCAGACGCCGTCATCCATACGGTTGTCGAGGGAGTACTCCAGGCATGACATCTTCACCGGGCACACCGCACAGATCCGCTGGGCTGCTCGCTCGCCTCCTCCGTCGGATGGGAAGAACACCGACGGGTCCATGTCCCGGCATTTCGCCAGCGCCATCCAGGCCTTGTTCCACCGGCTGTTACGCGATGCACCCATCCCGATATCAGCGGCCAGGTGCCTGAAAGCTCTGGCACCATCCATCATCGCGACGCGCGACACCGAAGCGCGATGACCCGTACGGTTGTTGCGGTCAGTCATTGTCATCCCGGTCTCCTCGCTCAGCCAAACACATAGGTCAGTCGCCTCGTCCGTCATGACACGACTGCAAGACGGGACACTTAACGAGCCTCCGTGAGTGGATGTGGACCTTGCCGAAACGTCTTCGTGATTGGCAGCGATTCAACCCCAACCCAAAACCGAACGCTTGTGCCCCTATCTGTGATGAACTGCAGTCGTGCGCGTTGGTTGTGAAGCTGCGTCACCTCAACTTCGAGCGTCAATGGAAACCGATCTCCTACGTTCATGTCATTCCCTCACTCGCTGTCGTGGCGGCAGATCATCGGTCCAACATTCCGCGATTGCCCACTTCCGCCGGGCACACCTCGAACGTCCCAAACCTTCGATAAATGCATGTGGCGCAGCACGCCATGAATAACGAAATGTCAACGCCTATGGATTGCACCCGATCACGGGATGGGCTCGACCTGCTGCCGATGGAGTGTCCTGGCACCTTGGTCGTACCGCGGCGGCTCTCCACCAGCTGGGGTTTGGACTGCTCATGTGGCCCTTTGTCGGTCACGGCGATCTCGGTAGCGCCATGGAGCGAACCGGGTCGGCGAAAAAGACCAGCTGAAACGCGATCGAACGAATTCGGTGTTCTTCCCAGTCGTCGCCTCTCTGCCTTTGCGTGTGGCACGAAAACGTGCCAATGAGGGGAGTGGCACGCTGTGGTACGACGCCGCCTACGCCCAGGACGTGGCCGGGTCACGACACGTATTGGGCGAACCACGTCGAGCCCCAGATACCGAGAGGTTGTTGACGTCCCCAGACTCTTATACTCGTCTTAACCGAGGTTCCATTGCGACCGAAATCCCCGGCAGCGTGAAGTAGCAGCTCATCAAGGGAGTAGCGACCACCATCATGACTGACATCTCGAAGCAGCCACCCGAAGACAGCACTCTGTACGAGAATGTCGACGAAGGGCTGGACGAGCAGGACGCGATTGGCGAAGGTTCTGGCCAGCGCGACATCGAGGACATGACAGTCGATCGGACCGAGCTGAAAGAGATCGGGGGCGACCTCGAGGATGAGGGCCGGGTATCCATACTCGAGGGGGGCATTGACGACCCAGACGGGTCAGGACCTGCGGAAGCTGCAGACGACGTGGAAGCGGGCTGGGACGTCGATCCCGTGACCGCCGACCGTCGCGGCGGCAAGCAAGCCGGCGTCGGCGACGAGGATGATGAAGTCGCCGAGGATGAGTTGCTCCCGGATGTCGAGGATGACCCAGAACTTGAAGTGATCGACACCGACCCCGCCGATTTGGAGAATATTCCCGACGGCTACCCAAACGTCGACCTTGACGGCTTGTAAAGACGTCGGAGCCTCTCCCGCGGGGTCTGGCCGTCTCTCCCACCTGACGCGCGCGTGCCAGCCGCGGTCGTGCTAGCCATCCCAGACCAGCGACTGAGGCTGGACGGTTTCCTCGTCTACGCGTTCGAGGCAAAGGCGTAAGAGCCCGCAACATGGCGACGACAGTCCCGACAGCCGACTCGATTCGGCACCTGGCCCGAGATCGGCTCGGGTTCGACCAATTGCGCCCTGGCCAGCTCGAGGCAATCAGCGCCGCAGCCGCCGGCCGGAGTGTCGTCGCCGTGCTGCCGACCGGCGCCGGCAAGTCCGCCATTTACGAGCTGGCCGGACTGTTGAGGACGGGCCCGACCGTGGTGGTCTCTCCGCTGATCGCCTTGGAAGACGATCAGCTCGCGCATCTCCACGACGCTGGCTTGTCGGCCACCGTCGTGAACTCGAAGTTATCGAGGCGGGCTCGGACGGAGGCGCTCTCGACGGTTGGTGACACCAACGAGTTTGTGTTTGTCGCGCCCGAGCAGCTCACCAACCCTGAAACCAGAGCGGCGCTGATGAGGGTCCGGTCTGGTTTGTTCGTCGTCGACGAGGCCCATCTCGTCAGCCAGTGGGGCCAAGACTTTCGACCGGACTACCTGCGACTCGGCGCTCAGGCCGACGCACTGGGTGCCGACGTACGAGTGGCTTTGACGGCGACGGCAGCGCCGCCCGTGCGCGAGGAGATCATCAAACGGCTCGGGCTCCAGGAACCGAAGGTGGTGATCGGCGACTTCAACAGACCAGAGATCAGCCTGAGCGTCCATCGCGTGTTTTCCCGCGATGGCAAGCGGCGCGCCATCGAACAGGCGGCATCCGATTTGGAAGGGTCCGGGATCGTCTACGCCGCCACGCGTGCGGGCGCCCAAGAGGCCAAGGACGTTCTCGCCGCGGCCGGGCACAGCGTGACGCTGTACCACGCGGGGCTCCCGATAGCCGTCAGGCGCCAGGCCATGCGGTCGGTTCTCGATGGGTCGACGCGGATCATGGCCGCCACGGTGGCGTTCGGAATGGGTATCGACAAGGCTGATGTGCGCTGGGTCGTCCACGCCGACCCACCTGGTTCAATCGACGCCTACTACCAAGAGATTGGACGCGCCGGGCGGGACGGAAAACCGGCGCAGGCCCAACTGCTCTACCACGATGCCGACCTGGCCGTCGTTCGACACCTCGCAGTGAGGGATGGTGTTTCGGAGGCGACCGTCGCCGACGTCGCGCATCGCCTGGCCGACGGGCTCGCCGGCAACGGCATCGACCCTCTCGCCGGTGCCGCCCGTCGTACGCGCTCGGAGACCCTGGCCCTAGCCCGCCTGGTTGATATCGGCGCCGCTCGTTGGGTTGCCGACGGGGGAGTGCGGTGGAACGAACTGATGAGCATTCCTTCGACCCTTGAAGCATCCGCGGAGAAGTCAACTCGCGAGCAGGAGATCCAGTCCTCTCGCCTCGAGATGATGCGCCGCTACGCCGAGCACACCGGATGCCGGCGCTCGTTCCTCCTGACCTACTTCGGGCAGAACTACCCAGGTCCATGCGGCAATTGTGACAACGACCTTCAGCGCCCCGCGACCCCGCACTGGAATGAGCCCTTCCCGATCGGCGCGCGCGTCGCTACCGAGCACTGGGGCGAGGGCACGATTCAGCGATACGACCGAGATGAGGTGACGATTCTCTTTGACGACCACGGCTATCGGGATCTCCTCGTGTCGACGCTGGTCGAGAAGAATCTGATACGGCCGGCATAGCGAGCTCCCCATGGCGAGGCTTCGCTTTCGGAAATGTCCCGCGGGCGAAGTAGGGATGGCAAACGCTGTAGGAGATGGCCAAAGATAGGGTGTCAGATGGAGCTTTCACCCGATTCCGTCCTTCAGCTGGCACCGGGCCTTCGCACACGACGCGACCATGCCGGGCATGTCCTTGTCGACTCACCAGTGGGAACGATCATCGATATCGGCCCGCGGGGCTTCGGCGTCTTAGCCCTCTTCTGGCAACCGATACGACTAGGCGAGGCCATCGACCGGCTGGAGCGTGAGCACTCCCACTCGACGGACTTCGCGCCGATTCTGAGCGTTCTGAACATGCTCATTGAAGAGAGCGCGCTGGTCACAGCTGACGCCGAAAGGGCCACGACGAGCGGATGGGCTGACCCGGTGGAACATGCTCGCATGCTCCACGACGAGCGTAGGACCGGTGACTACCTGGCCGCCCTGAAAGCAGCAGTTCGTCCGGATGATGTGGTGCTCGACATCGGTACCGGGAGCGGAGTCCTTGCCCTGGCGGCTGCCCGGGCCGGTGCCCGCCGCGTCTATACGGTCGAAGCCACCGACATCGCAGAAGTTGCTGAGAAGGTGTTCAGAGTCAACGTGGGAGGAGACCAGGTCACCCTTCTCTCCGGCTGGTCGCGCGTTACTGAATTGCCCGAGCAGGCGGACCTGCTCGTGGCGGAAGTCATCGGCAATGAGCCCCTGGAAGAGGAAATCCTCGAGACCACGCTCGATGCCCGCCGTCGGTTGCTGAAACCAGATGCCCGCATGATCCCGCATGCGCTCACGCTGTTTGCGCGCCCGATTTTGCTGCCTGAAGCCGAGGTTAGGCAGCGCGCCTTCGGTAGGTCAGCGGTGGAACGATGGCGAGCGCTCTACGACATCGACTTCACACCGCTGCTCGAAGCCGCGATTCCCGGACCGACCCACACCATCACCGAGGGTGAGGTTGTCTCGACCTGGCCGCCGGTCGGGCCACCGGTCGAGCTCGTCAAGTTGGACCTCGCCACCTTCGACGAGCCATCAGTGCATGCGTCGGCCGACCTCGTCGTGGAACCACCCGGCAAGGTGAACGGCATCGCCCTCACCTTTCGCGCCGAATTGTACGAAGGTATCTCCCATACCCTCGACCCGTGGAAGTGGCCGGCGTCGAGCTGGGCGACCTCAGTGTGGGTTCTCTCCGATCCAATCGAAGTCAACGCTGACTCCGTCCTGCGGGTTGATTATCACCGTCGGTTTCCCGGAGTTCCCGACGGGCTCACTTACGAGCTCCAGGACCGACGTCAATGAAAAGCGCGCACTCTCCCGGCGACGAGACACCTCGTGACGGACCGGACGGAGTGACGCTGCTACAACTCCTTGCAATACCAACGCGTTGTCGTCCCGGCCGGACAGTCCTCGAGGAGACCGATCGTTCGATATCCCAGGCGATCGTAGAAGTCACCGATCAAGACGTCATAGGTCAAGCCCATGACGAGCCGACAGCCTCGGAGTTGTGCTTCGTGCTCCACCTCTGCCATCAGCGCTCGCCCGATTCCACCGTTCCTCTGTGTCTTATCGACCCACACGACATGAAGCTGACAGCCCCCGCCCCACATGGCGCCGGATGCTCCGGCGACGATCCCTCCATCTTTGCGTACAAGTACCGCGAACTCTGTCTCCGCACCGACACCGGCGGCCTTGACGGCCGCCTCCGCCATACGATCCTCTAGGAACGCGAGATCTAGAGGATCCGGATCCTCCTCGAACTGGACGCGGTACGAGTCGTCCACTGCTTTTCCAGCCGGCTTGCCGCCTAGCTCGCGAGCATCTGCTCAAGAAGGCTGTTGTCGTCGAAGTAGGCGCGCACTGCCCTGATCTTCGTCTGCTCGAAGTCGGCAACGGCCGCCACACCGAGAAGGAGCTTGTGGTTATTGGGCTCGATCACCACGGCCTCTTCGATGACGAAGGGCCCCGTGAAGGTCCCGGCAACGCGGAATTCGGCGAGACCGCGGCTCCCGAACACGTCCAACGTATCGAACTTGATGTCGACATCGGAGAAAGCCGATTCGCGGAAAGCAAGATTCCCCCGAAGATCCGCCAGGCCTACTGCCAGCATGTTAGGTGTCCACACGGTCACGTCGTCAGTGACCAACTGACCCAGGTTCGAGATGTTGTCGTCGCTGGGCGAGATGAAGATCTCGATGGCGCGCCGCAAGGTGGCGGCGCGAGGGTGCTCGGCCATGAGTGCTCCTCTGGATTGGCGGCGGCGCTAGGCGCCGAGGACCTTTTGTTTGGCGGCGGCGAATTCCTCGTCGGAGAGGGCGCCTGACTCGTGCAACGACGCAAGACGCTCCAGTTCGCCGGCTGCATCGTCGGCGCTCGGTGCCGGCGGCGGGGGAGCGGGGGGCGGGGGCTCGGCGTAGGCCGCCTCATCCTGATAAGCCTCCTCTTGGCCCGCGGGTTTCTCCCTCCTGCGTAGGCCATGCCCCCGGCGACCATCATGGTTCGGCGGCGAGTCCTCCGACGCACCATTCCCATTGGAATTGCCTCTTAACGTTCTCGTTCCATTTGTTTCGTCAGCGCTCGCGACGATCTTCCCTCCGGTCCTGGCGGTCATCTCGTCGGTCTTCGCGTCGGTCATGCCGGCGGTTTACCCCGTGAGTAACGACGGCCGCCGTGCCCACCACTGCCGCGGTGCGGGCAACGGGAGCTCCGATGACGCCTCTGCGGGCGGCGCGGGCTGGTCGAAGCGGCATCTCAACCTCCTTGGGTTACCTCGTCCGCTTCGAGAGCGGCGAGGATGGCTTGGATCGGAATGCGTCCGTTGGCGATGAGCTGACCGCCGGAGCGGCGAGCGGCAGAGGCAAACGGTGCTGCCCAGGAGTTCTCCCAAACGAGCACGCCGGCCACAGTCCCCGGTTTCATCGCCGCCGCCAGGTTCACGATGTCCTCCGCCGCCAGCAAGTCGGCCAGCTGCGTTTCGGCCCTGCGGAGTTCGTCGAGCTTGTCGAGGTCTTCGATCTCCATGCCCTCAATTTCCCCGTTCTCGTCCTTGGCCACGATCAAGAGGTCCAAGAGGCGGACGGTTCCGGCATCGACCAACTTGGCCAGTTCGGCCGCCATCTCTCCGGTGAAGTGGGACTGCCCGGGTGGGAACTCGACCACCAGGTAATCGACTGGCCCCAATTCGTCCACCTCGTTATCAGCCATGGTCTGTCTCCGTTTCTCACTCGACGATTCGGACGGGATGGGCTACGAGACGTCGGATCGTCCTCCGGCTCGCGTTTGTCCGTAGCGTACGGCCCACTCGTTGTCCTGCCCTCTGCTGAGTATCAGGACTCGGAATGACTCTCTCAGTATGCGGTCCCCGCGTAGTTGGGTCATCACCCCGCAAGGGGTGATTCGGAGGGCGATGCGAGCCATGAACAACAGCGCCCGCGGGCTTGTGGCGTCGGACCTCGCACGGTGAGGCGGGTGGGCCCGAAGCGCAGGCGGCTCCGAGATCGGTAGTCGATCTATGAGGTCTCATCGGGGCGCTGGGAGCGATCAGCTCGGTCATGACGAGATTCCATTGCGGCTCTTACTGTGGGTACGACTCCCGCAGCACCCAACGCAGCTGCAACCCCTGATGCATCCATGACATCACGCACTTGACCGTGGGCCCGGGCGACGACGAGCCTGACGTTGAGCTGGGCGAGCCGTTCCAGGAGCTGCAGAAGAACCGACGATCCCGTCGTATCGAGGAAGGTGACGGCCCCGGCGTCGAGCACCACGGTGTCTACCGGCTCCCGCGCCGCTTTGACGAGCTCCAAGATGTCGTCACGAAGCCGACGGCAATTGGCGAAGAACAGCGGCGCGTCGAACCGGTACACGATGACTCCCGGAGTTGTGACGACACCGTCAAAACGTTCGATGTCTCGAAACGAGTCATCGTCGGGGACGTACCCGAGCACCGCCCGATGCGGCAAGGTGGCGTGGTAGACGAGTGCCACCAGCGAGACTCCCACGGCGATGAGCAGGCCCTCGAGGACACCAAAGGCCAGGACGCCGATGAGCGCAACGACCCCATCACGAAGTCTTCGTGTCGAATCTGCCAGGCGCGGCGCAATCCGGAAATATCGAAGAGTCCGCTGACGGCGACGATCACAACTGCCCCGAGAGTCGCCGCGGGCAGATTCTTGAAGAGCGGTGTCAAGAAGAGCAATGTGAGTCCGACAGCAACGGCGGCCACGGCCCCACTGAGTTGTGTTCGTGCACCGGCGTCACCGCGGAAGCTGTCCGGGAGAAGCTGCCATCGACCGGAAACCCCTGAAAGAGCCCGGCTCCCAAATTGGCCACCCCGATCGCGCAAGCTCTCGGTTGGGGTCTACCGCATAACCAAGTCGGTCTGCCATGGCCTTGGCAACGGCGATCGATTCGACGTAACACACCAGCGCAACACCCAACGAACTGAACGCCAGGCTGCCGAGGTCGTGGATCCCGACCTTGGGGACCTTCAAGGAGGGCAGGCCGCTCGGAACCGTACCGGTCACGGCCACGCCGTGGGCGGACAGGTCGAACAAGCTGGCGGCCGTGATGGCCAGTGCGACGACAATGAGCGCCGCAGGCCAGCGCGGTGCGAACCGGCGCAAGAGCACCATGGAGACGATTGACAATGCTGCAACCAGCACCGTGAGACCTTGTGTCTTGCCGAGGTTGGCGATCGCGTCGGCAACGAGCTGGAAGAACGTGTCCCCGCTGACGCTGTAGCCCAGAATTTCCCCAATTGGCTGGCCGCGATCACCAGGGCTGCCCCAGTGACGTAGCCCGAAAGGACTGGTTGCGACAAGAAATTCACCACGAACCCCCCGCGTAGAAGGCCCCCGAGGATGCAGATGCCGCCGACGAGCAGCGCGAGCGTCGCGGCCAGGGCGAGCGCGAGGCTCGCGTTCCCGTGACTCAACGGCTCGATCACGGTCGCCGTCAAGACGGCAACAGTCGCCGTCGGTCCGAGAGCCAGTTGTCGGGAAGAGCCGAACAGCGCGTAGGCCAGGATCGGGACGAAGCTCGCATACAGTCCGTTGACCGCCGGGAGACCAGCGAGCTCGGCATATGCCATGCCCTGGGGAACCAAGAGTGCGGCCACAGTGATCCCAGCGGCCAGATCTCGGACCAGGAGACGAGGAGGCCCCCCGTGCAGTTGCTCAATTATCGGAAACGCGGCGTTGAGTTTGTACCTCATCGCCAACCCTTTTTGCCCAGACGGATGGGAGGGCTACCGATGCGCATCGTGTCCCGGTCTGGCCGCGGCCTCCTCCGTCCTCCTTGGCCTTTCCAGCTAGCGCTAACTCGCCCAGAACGTCCGATCTCGAGAGGCGGCATCACCGATTTCACAGGGAGAATTAGCCGTGGGCCTTGTCCGGCGCATCTGGCCTTCTGCGTTAGCCAAGAGGTCCCTGCTCGCATCGACGACATCGCGGAACAACCGCCCCGGAGGGTGAGGGCGGGGGCCTGACAGGTAGAGGGATGGGGTCTGGGAGGAAAGACTTCGGGTCATTCCTCGCCATTGTTCGCTTTCCGTACGGAGACCAGTTCGAGTCCGAGAGCCCGGATCCGTTCGATCACCCCATGGAGCGCAGCTTGGTCCGGAACGGTAGCTCGCAGGGTGGTCAACCCTTCCTTGCTTGAGACATCGAGATCATTGAACGCCGCCGACACGGCCCGGCCGGCCTCGCCCCTGAAGGTGATCACGTAGGTGGTTGGTTCCATTCGCCCTGGTCATTGTGATCTGCACCGCCGCGGACGTCGTCACCCTCACCCGGGTGATTTAGGTGATCGTTTGGTAGCGTGGACTAGGTGATCGGCGCCAGGCCGGCAGTGACGAAGTTCACCCGACCTGCCCTGCCGCACGCCCTGATTCGGAGGCCCGAGCTGCTCAGTCGGCTCGATTCGGCCATGCAGTTCCCCTGCACGTTGGTGGCGGGCAGTCCTGGCGTGGGAAAGACCGTGCTGCTGTCGTCCTGGGTCGAAGAGCGACCTCAAGCTCGATGCGCCTGGCTCTCGTGCGATCGGTGGGATCATGACGAATTCCGGTTCTGGACGTCCATTGCGTCTGCGCTCGCCGCAGTCGAGCCAGGTGGCGCCTCCGATGCGCTCGACCTGCTGGCCGAGGGTCCGGACGACATCGGAGATGTCGTGGCCGCGCTGGTCAACGAGTTGGCTGTGTGGTCTGGTTCCACGTGGCTCATCCTCGATGATCTGCACGACGTCGCTCCCTCCGATCTTGGAGGGCTCGTCACTCTTGTCGAGCGACTTCCTCCGACTTCGCATGTCGTGTTCGGTACCCGTGTCGATCCCGTTCTGCCGATCCAACGGTGGCGGGCCCGTGGGCAACTGGCTGAGATCAGGGACGCTGACCTCCGTCTGGAAGAAGAGCACGTCAACTCCTTCATTCACCAGTACGGCCTCGATCTTTCCAGCGGCGACGTGCACACCTTGGCCACAAGGACCGAGGGATGGATGGCCGGAGTCCAGTTGGCAGCGCTTTCGCTACAGCACGACTCCGACGATCCGTCCTCGTTTATCAGACGCCTCGACGGAACGGAGCATGTGGTAGCCGATTTCCTCATCGAAGAGGTGCTCGACCGGCAGTTGCCCAAATGGTGGAATTCTTGGACGCAACGGCGGTCGTTGATGAGTTCGATGTGGAATTGGCGATTCGCTGCTCGGCGACGAGCACGGCGCTTACCTCCTGCGGCGAGCGACGAACTGGGGGCTCTTTGTCACGGTTGTAGGACGAGACCCGCCTCGTTACCGCTACCACCAGCTCTTTCGACGAATTCTCCACGCCCAGTTGGTGTCCGAGGATCCGGCCCGGGCGACTGTCCTGCACTTGCGGGCGGGTAAGTGGTACGAAAAGTCGGGTTCTTACGTATCAGCCGTGGATCACTTCGTGCAAGCTCGTGATCTCAACCGAGCCTTCGCAATCTTTGCACGACCACCTGGCGCACGAATGGTTTCCCGGCCCAAGTTCAAACGCTGGGACATGGTTGGGGAGGCTTTCTGACGAGGACATCAGGGCTCACCGTGCTCGTATGGTCGACTACGCCCTTGCGCTCGGGCTGGCGGGCAGGGTCGATGAGCAGGGTTGGTGGCTGGCACAGGCGTCGAGCGCGGCGGGCGAGCGGGACGCCGACCTCGACGTCAGATTGGCTGGGGTCGACGCGCAGTGGCACGGCATGCGCGGCGAACCCGATCCGGTTCTCGCTTTCGAGCGGGAGGTCTTCTCCCGCCTGACACCGGGCACAGACTTCGTCCTCGACCAGTTCCCGATCCTCTCGTCGCGGGCCCATCTCTACAATGGGGACCCGCTCTCTTGCATGGCCATGTGCGATCGCAGCTTCTTGGCCGCGCCGACCCAACCACCGGCGTGGCGCTACTGGGGATCAGGTCGTCGTCCTTCTTCGACCTCGGTCAGTCACCACAGGCGCGAATCGCCGCGAGCACTGCGGTCGAAGCAGCACAAGCACGAGGCGTCGAACACCACGTTGGCCTCTTTGACGCTCTCTTGAGGACGGTTCGCCAGCCTAGAGGCGGGGTGTATTGAACGAAGCAGAGCCATTGATCGAGAAGTGCTTCGGCGCAGTGAGAGGAGCACCCGACATCGTCCGAACTGCTCGCGCTCATCGAG
>CAVUWK010000004.1:0-418279 GCA_963745175.1 uncultured Acidimicrobiaceae bacterium | reverse complement strand
GGGGAACCAATCTCCCCCCGGGTCCGTCGTTTGTCCCACTTCGATCAGATGACCATCGGGATCGCGGATATAACAACGGATTTCGTACTGGTGCTGCTTCGGTGGCGTCAGGAACTCCGCACCGCGTGCGCTCCATTCGGTGTACACAGCGTGCATGTCCGTCACTCGTATATTGAGGAAACTGCTGACCCGGTTGGGATCGGCGGGCGTCTCAAGGGTGACCTCCGGCTTGTCGTCGGTCGGCCCTCCGCCGACGTTGATGATGATCCAACTGTTCGACAGTTGGACATACGTGAGCCCTCCGGGTCCGGAGAACGCATCCCTGCCCCCGAGCACATCGGTGTAGAAGCGGCGAGAGCGCTCGACATCGTCCGACACGATGAAGTGGGCCAGCACGATTCCCTCTGGGGGCGTTGGGAGCTCGTCGGCGGGCGTACTCGATGGCCAGTGATCGGGCACCCAGTCCCCCTGCGGGTCGGTGGTCTGCCCCACTTCGATCAGGTGACCATCGGGATCACGGATGTAGCAACGGATCTCGTACTGGTGCTGCTTCGGGGGCGTCAGGAACTGAGCACCCCGCGCGCTCCATTCGGAGTACACCGTCTCCATGTCCTTGACCCGGATGTTGACGAAGCTGCTCACCCGATTTGGGTCGCCGGGCGTCTCCAGGGTGACCTCCGGCTTGTCGTCGGTCGGGCCTCCGCCGGCATTGATGACGATCCAACTATTGGACAGTGCGACGTTGGTCGGCCCTCCGGGGCTGGAGAAGGCGACCCGGCCCCCGAGGACTTCGGTGTAGAAGCGCCGAGAGCGCTCGACGTCGTCCGACACGATGAAGTGTGTGAGCAGGATTTCCTCTTGGGGCGGTGGGACCTCGGCCATCTGCTACCTCCGATGGTCTTCCACGGTCATAGCCGTGCCATCTGCGCCTGCATGGGCTGCAAAGGCGGCGGCATTTTGGCGATCTCCATTCGAAGGGTTTTGAAAGCCGAATCGAAGATGGTCGAGAAACTCGGGAACGGCTGGATGACGTCGCTCAACACCTCCAACGGAACGCGGGCGCGTATGGCGAGCGTCGCCTGCTGGAGCCACTCGCCGGCCTCGGGTCCGAGGGCGTAAGCGCCGGTCAACCGGGCGCCGTCGCTGAGCAGGGTCAAGAATCCGTTCGACTGGGCGTACTGGTGGCTGTACGTCGCGGTCTTGGACACGTCGGTCAAGAGCGTTGTGCTGCTGTAGGGTGCCTCCGCGGCACCGACGGCGGCCGCCTGCGGATCGGTGTACGTGACGCGCGGCACGGCTTCGTAGTTCGTCGGGTGGCTCTCGCCGGCGATGTTCGCCGCCACAACGTCTCCCTCGTACTCGCCGACGTGTGTCAGGGGCCAGATCCCGTTGACATCCCCAATGGCCCAAATGTTGTCGCCGGCACGCAGATACTCGTCCACCACGACGCCGTGTGGGTTTGCCTCGATACCGACCGTCTCGAGCCCGATCCCTTCGACACGGGGACGGCGGCCGGTCGCCACGAGCAGTCGCTCTCCTCGTACCGAGGTCCCGTCCGAGAGCCTCAGGACGTAGTCGCCGCCGTCGCGCGAGGCCTCCGCGGCCTGGACTCCGAGGTGCAACTCGATCCCGTCCCGCCGCAGTGCCTCGGTCAGAGCCACGCCGAGGGGAGCCGGCTCTCGTGGGATCAGTCGATCGGCGCCCTCGACGAGCACGGCCTGACCACCGAACCGCCGTACCACCTGTGCGATCTCGACACCGGCCGAGCCACCGCCGAGCACGATGAGGCGGCTGGGAACCGTCTTCATGGCCGTCGCTTCGCGCGTGCCCCACACGCCGACCAGGCCCTCGAGCCCCGGAATGGGTGGCACGAAAGGATCCGCGCCCGTCGCTATGACGACATGCTCCGCCGTGTGGCGAGTGCCGTCCACGTCGACCACGCCGGGCCCGGCGAGCCGGCCCTCGCCCCGGACCAGCGCGATGCCCCGATCCGCCAGCCATTTCTCCTGTCCCGCATCCGAGTAGCCGGACACCATGTAGTCCCGCCAGTCCAGCGCCGCCTGCACGTTCACCTCGGCGCTGGCGCCGACGTCGCGGGCGCCCTGGACCGCCTCCCCCGGACGCAACAGGGACTTGGACGGGATGCACGCCCAGTAGGAGCACTCGCCGCCGACCAGCTCCCGCTCGACGACGGCGACCCGAAGCCCACGCGCCGCGATGGCCCCGGCGCAGTGCTCGCCGGGCGCACCGCCGCCCAGCACGATCACGTCGAAATCGCTCATACCGGAAGCTCCTGGCCGCTCTGTTCGCGCACCATGAACTCGGCGTACCAGTCGGGCCAGTCCGAGTCGGCCCGACCGATGCGCTTCTCGTGCTCACCGTGGGCCGACTCGGCGCGGCGCAATGCCGCAGCCAGGTCACCGGCGGAGTTGAACGAGGTGGTGGTCGGATCGAGGCGGCCCGGAAGGCGATGGGTCACCTCTTGGAGCAGCCAGCCGTTGCCGTCGGGGTCTTCGAACGTGGCAAAGGAGTTGTAGCTCTCCTGATCCGGATCCGGCCCGTTGACCCGATCACCCGTCCTCTCAGGGTCGAGTTGCGCTCCGGGCGCTCCGGAATGGAACACCCCACTGACCGCGGCTCCCCGGCTGACAAGTTCGTCGCGCCCGGCTCCGATGTCAGAGACGATCAGGTACAGGCCATGGGCAGATCCGGGTGGCGCCCCCGTGATGTGGGTGCCGAACTGCACAGAACACGGCGATCCCGGTGGCGTGAATTGCACGACCCGGAAGCCGTTGTCGAAGGAGAAGTCGGCGTCGAGCCTCCAGCCGAGGGCGGCGTAGAACGCCTTGGAGCGATCGGCGTCGGCCACGGAGATGACGACCGCTTCAAGCTTGAGATCGGCCGGTTCGCTGCTCGGCGACCCGGGTGCGGTCTGTCCATCGACGGTGCTCATCCGGCTCTCCTCTGTCTGGTCCGGAAAGGATTGTCGCACCCAGGCGAACGCTTTGCATCTGAGACATCCCTCGCACTCGGGATTGGACCTCGTTCCAGCGCACGGGGGTCGAATGGCGATGCAAGGGTGCACGTCTCAACCTTTCCGCCCGGCCCGCGAGCAGGTCGAGTTCCACTGGTCGAGAACCCGAGCGGAGGACGGGCGCCGACCCCCCAGGGTCAGCGTTTGACACCGATGCTCTTGCCTTCGGTGTACCGGATCGGCTCCTCCAATGTGTCCACGAGGAATTGATCCCGGTCTCCTCGTTCCCACGCCTCCCTCAACCCCGGAGCCGCCAAGTCGAAGTCGGGCCGAATTTTCTTGAACACGCCCCTCAGATCCACGTGGAGCTCCGCCATCGTGGGCCGGCCCCAGTACCAGTATCCGTTGTAGATCTTGAAGATCTTGAGTCCGGGCTCGAGGACGAAGGTGTGGGGGATCATCGGATCGTGCGGCTCATCCGTGAACTCTTTGATGTCCAGATCCTTCTGCACGACCCGATCGGGGTCTGACAGGAACGGCCAGGTGGCGCCCAGCGCGTCCCGGAACTCATTGATGTTCAGCTGATTGTCGGTCGAGATGAGGGCCAATCGCGTGTAGGCATTTCGGAACTCGGGATAGACGTCGACCAATTGCCCTACGAACTGATGCTCTTTGGGATCGAAACCGCCACGGGACAGATGGAGCACCATCGGGTTGCCCCCCTGGAGCTCCGACAGGGACTGCCGCCGGCCGGATTGATCGGCGAGCTCGTAGTCGGGAAACGTCTCGCCTTCACGGATATCGCTGCGCATGTGGCCTCCAAACTCGAAAGGGTCCGGTCCAAAGATCCCACGGGAATCCAGCAGATGTTCAAGTCGGTTTCGCCTGTCGCTCGCTCTCAGAAATTGCCCAGGCCGCGTTGACGAGCCCGATATGGCTGAACGCCTGCGGGAAGTTGCCAAGGAGCTCCCCGCTGACAGGATCGACCTCCTCGGCCAGCAGGCCGACCTCATTGACGAAGGCGGCGGCACGCTCGAAAACGGCCCGGGCCCGAACCGGCTGGCCTGTCTGGGCCAGGGCCTGGGCCAGCCAGAAGGTGCACAAAAGGAAGGTGCCCTCCTCACCCTCGAGGCCGTCGTGGGATCGATAGCGATAGACCAATCCCCGTTGGTCGGTGAGCCGCTCTTCAATCGCGTCGACCGTGGCCAGCACCCTCGGATCGTCCGCCGGGAGAAATCCCACCAGGGGCACCATAAGGTTGGAGGCGTCGAGCTCGTCCGAGCCAAAGGTCTGGGTGAAGGCCTTTGCCCGGTCACTCCAGCCCTTGGTGACGATCGCCTCACGGATCCGGTCCCGCGTCTGCGTCCATGACCCGACTCGAGAGGAGGCGTTGAGACGGTCGGCCAGGATCACCGCTCGATCGAGGGCCACCCAGCACATCAGCTTGGAATACAAGAAATCACGCGGCTCTCCCCGGATCTCCCAGATTCCTTGGTCCTTCTCCTGCCACCGGCGGGCGGCGGTGTCGGCCAGCTGCACGAGGAACTTTCGCGTGGCTGGTGCCAGGTCGGTGGGCGTCTCCCACTTGCCCGAGTCGGCCAGTGGCCCGACCCGGTGGGTGTCGTCGAACAGGTGGTCGGACATGCGGTACACCGCGTTGAGCAACTCGCCGTAGACGTCGAGCTGGCGTTGTTTGGAGGCCGCATTGCCCACCCGGACCGGTGCCGAGTGCCGCCAGCCCTCCAGCTGCGGCAGCTCCCGTTCGGTCAGGTCCCGTTCACCGCCGATGCCGAACATGATCTGCAAGGCGCCGCCCCGGTCGAGCGAGCCGGCCGCGGACGAAGAGACGTAATCGAAGAACTGGTTGGCTTCGTCGGGACAAGCCGCCACCCAAAGGGCCTGGATCGTGAAGGAAGCGTCCCGGACCCAGGCATAGCGGTAGTCCCAGTTCCGGGAGCCACCCACCACCTCGGGCAAGGACGTGGTCGCTGCCGCGCAGATAGCGCCGGTGGGTGCAAAGGAGAGTGACTGGAGCACCCGGCCGCTGTGGTGCACCATGTCTCGCCACGGACCGACGTAGGCCTGGTGGAGCTCGGACCACGACTCCCACCCCGCCACGGTGTCTTCGAGCCTGGCGCGTATTTCCGACGGGCTCCAGACACTGGCCGAACTGCCCTCAGTCTGGTTCCCGTGATGCAGGGCGAAGCCCATGCTTTCGCCTTGGGCAAGCTGGAACCGGCCCGAGGCCGCGGCGCGGTCGTGGTCGAGCGTCAGGGCCACGGACGTCGACAGCACCAGCTCGTCAGCGCTCCCTGACCCCGTCACTCCACCGTCTACCGCGTCGAGCGATGGATGTTGCAACCCGTAATCGGGGCGCGGGACGTACTCCAGGGACAAGTCGACCCGTCCCTCCGTACACGTGGCGCGCCGCAGGAGAACGTGAGGCGCTCCTTTGCCCAGCTCGTGTCCCCGGTTGCCAGAACCCATGGCAAGTGCGTCGGTGATCGTGACCGAACCGGTCGGTGTGCGCTGCGTGGTCTCCAACACCATGGTGCGGTCCAGGTAGCGCCTGCTCACTTCCGTCGCGTTGGTGGCCCCGAGGAACCAGTGCCCGGCTTTCTCGTCGAGGAGGCGACCGAAGGTCGACGGGCTGTCGAACCGTGGGAAGCAGAGCCAGTCGATCGACCCGTCCCGACTGACCAACGCAGCACTGTGCCGATCCGACAGGAGCGCATAGTCAGCTATGGGGGTCGTGCTCACGTGAACTCCTTCGCTCGTGGATGCGCAAGAACCTGCGACTGGAGCTGGGCTATCGACTATCGGGCATCGGGTATCGGACTGGCATACTCAGCGAACCTAGCCCGAACGACTTGGACGGGTAGCGGGGTGGCGGGCGGCGCCAAATCGTTTGCGCCGGGCTAGAGTTCGCCCGACATCATCGGCAGGCCGGCTTGGCTCACAAACGCGAGACGAGCTCAGCCACGATCTCTGCCGCTGGTCGTGGCTGCCTGGCGAGCGCGACGCTCTGTCCGGCCCACATCGAGAGCGCTTCAATGTCGCCGGTGGTGCCAACCATCGGTGGCGCTGGCTCGTAGCGGACGATTGCTTCGCCCGATCCGAAGTGCGCGATGACATCGCCCACTCCGGGCCGACTCTCCAGAGGCGGCCGGCCCGCGGCCTCCCACATCTCGGCCGTCGAGTTGCGGAGCGCGCGGTGGGGCGAGTCCGGCCAGTCGACGTCGTAGAGGTCGGGGTACCACTCCGCGTCGGTCTCGACCGCGTTGATCAGGCGAGTGCGGTACTGCTGGTGGATGGGCATCTCCCGGGCAAGCAGAAACTGGGTACCCACCCACGCCGCCTGAGCGCCCAGGGCGAGGACGGCGGCGACGCCGCGAGCGTCCCCGATCCCACCGGCCGCGATCACTGGCACCGGCGCCACCGCGTCCACGACGGCGGGCACCAAGGGGAGCGTCGCAATCTGACCCCCTACGTGCCCCCCAGCCTCCCAACCCTGGGCCACGATGACATCAACTCCGCTGGCGACCGCCCGCCGCGCCTCTTCGGCGCTTCCGACCGTACAGAGAACGAGTCCGCCCGCATCGTGGACCCGCTCGATGTAGCCAGTGGGATCTCCCAGAAACAGTGACACGATCCGCAAACCGGCCTCGAGGGCTTCATCGAGGCGACGGTGCTGATCCGAGGTGAGAACCAGGTTGCCGCAGAAGGGACGATCGGTGAGCGCCGCCGTCTCGCGAACCACGTCTCCTGCCGGATCGGACCACGTCAGCGTCACCATGCCGAGCCCACCGGCATTCGAGACCGCCGCCGCCAGTTCGGGCACCGCCACCATCGCCGCCAAGACAATCGGTTGTTCAATCCCGAGCAGTTCGCAGACCGGCGTTCGCACTACTGCCACCTACCCCTTCGACCCAAGCCGTCCTCCACCCAACACCGACAGATCCATATTCTTCTAGGACTCATACGATGTGGGCATCGACTTGGCGGCCCGTTTATTCCAACCGTGAAAGCTCGAGTAGTCGCCTGCATCCCAGGCCTCGCGCAATCCAGTTTTGCTCAGGTCCCAGTCGGGCCGGATCTCGCTCGACGCAGCGCACAAGTCGGACCACAGGTCGTAAAACGACGGGCGTCCCCAGAACCAGTAGCCGTTGTAGATGCTGTGAATGAGGAGTCCAGGCTTGAGCACCAGCGTGTGGGGGATCATCGGATCGTGCTCGGGGTCCGTGTATTCCTGGATGTCGAGGTCCTTTTGGATCGTCCGAGCTGGGTCCGAGAGAAAGGTCCATTGGGCGCCGACTGAAGCGCGGAACTCCTGCAGGGTGTGGTGGTCATCGGTGGCGATGGTGACGACCTGGGTATAGGCGACGGCGATTTTCGGATAGTTCGCTGCGAGCTCCAGGTGCTGCTGGTGTTCCTTCGGACGGTAATTGCCTCGCGCCAGCGTGAGGATCATCGGATCGTCACCTTGGAGCTCACTCAGCGTGCGAACGACGTTGGTGTGATCCGGCAACGAGTAGTCGGGAAACACGCCGCCAGGTCTGATGTCGGATCGCATGGTGACTGCCTTTCACTCGCTGCGGGGATCTCAGTGTCGGTTGGACTGGCCGCCGCAACTCAACCGGATGCAGCCCCCAGAGATCGGCGAACTCTTCGCCGCGAACAATGAGATCCCGTCGCAGCCTACCCAGGCTCAGGATGCAGCCATCGGGAGGCACCACAGTGCGCAGGGGCTGGTCCGAACCAAGCTGGCTCATCAACTCATAGCGCGAGCAGAGTCTCTTCGGAAGTTGCGATCGGCTCGGGTCATGGCAGGGCCGCTCGCGATCGGCCCGTTTCTTTGCTTTGCCCTTCGTACGTCGACCTCTGTCACTTTGATGTCCTTTGCCGACCCGGTGGACTACTTAGCCGAGTCGAAATGAGGTTGGCGTCCACGGGAAGGAGCCAACGCTCCCAGTCATCTCTTGGCGCTTGGTACGCACCCGGCGTTCATATTCCTCTCGAGTGCCGTAGAGGCTCTTCACGTCGACCGAGCGGCCAGAGCGCCGACTATGATTTTCTTCCCAGTGTCGAGGCACTACCCTCACGGCTACTGCACCAAGGTGACCGGCGGCACGGCGACTCGGCGGCGGAGGCGACGCGGCTAGGGGTGTCAAACGACCCGTCGGCGTCCAGCGTCCACGTGACGGTCACGTCGGGAGCGTGCGGGAGCTAATCGTCTGGGCGACCCTGTATGCAGAATTCTTCTCCCTTTGATCGAGCCCATCGTGCGAATCAGCCAATCATCGAGTTCGTGGATTGCCCCGCCACCGCGAACGACGTGGAACTACAGAACGTCAGCTCGTGATCCTTGGCTGCACATCCCGTCTGTTCGATCTCATTGGAACGAAGCCCTTCGCTGCCGTCGAGCCTGGTGTTGAGGACTGGTACGGCACCAGCTTCTGGTTAGAAGGCCGAAAAGGTCTGCTCAAGTATGTCCAGCGGGTGCGCTCAAGCGCCATCATCCGTGGCCATTGCCCTGCACGCGTCCAGGGTTGGGGCTCTTGCCCATCCAATCGGACTGAATGGATGGGCAAAAGGATCGACAATTCGTGCCCGAATTCCGCGCCGCCCTACGGACGGAGCTCTTGCGACTCCTTCGCCTTCGCCTTCCGCGGGCTTCGAGCCGTCTTGTCGATCGGAAAACCCAGTGAGGCGTAGGCCGGGAGACGCTTCGCCTGCATCCGGGCCAAGACGGGAACGTTGATGTCGACGTAGTCGTGCACCTCGACCCGCGATTTTCCCGACACAGGCCGAAGTACTCGCCCCACGTACTGAACTATGCGGCCCTTGAACGCCAAGGGAAACGCGAGGAACAGCGTGTCGAGCTGCGGAAGATCGAATCCCTCCCCCAGGAAGCTTCCCGTCGCCAGTAGCGCGAGTCCACCAGCAGAGGCCTGCGCCCGCATCTCGACCGTGGCACTCGCCCGGGCCTTCTTGCCCATCCCACCTCGCATCACGATCGCTTCGATCCCCAGCCGTTGGAGCTCGCCGGAGAGTGATTCGAGGTGCTCCGTCCACTGTGTCAAGACAAGGCAGTTTCGCTGGACCTCGATGGCAGAAGCGACGTCACCGCAGATCTGTCGCGAGCGCTCCACGTCCTCGACGAGGGAACGGAATACGGCTTGAATACTCAGCTCCTCGTCGCTGGGCGGCTCATGGCCGGTCGTGTGGCTCAGAAGTACCCGCTCAACCCCGGCCCCAGCTACCCGATCGTACGTTATTTCGTACTGCGTGCGATATTTCACACGACATGCGCTACAGTGTACGGCGTGCGATATTTCAAAAGGATTGGGGCTGAGGCCTAATGGACGTCAGTAACCCCATTTCTAGCGTGATACCCAGCCTCGACGGCCCTGTTTACTCCGCCTTGAGCTCGACCCACGACCCAATGACGTTGGGAGCGGTACACCGACTCACGGAAGGGGCCTCCAAGAGTGGCGTCCGGACCGTATTGCTTCGAATGATCGCTTCGGGACTTGTAGACCTCGTCCCTGGCGGCTATCGGCTGAACCGAGAGCATCTTGCAGCTGGACCTATCGAGGCCCTCGGATCCCTCTATGGCGAGTTGACGAAGCGCATTCGGGCTGAGGTCGACTCGTGGCAACCGAAGCCGCTGCTGGTCGGCCTCTATGGATCGGCAGCACGCCGGGACGGAGATGAGGGAAGTGACATCGACCTACTTATCATCGGAGATGTCGAGAGCCTTGGCGATTCGGCAGTGCATCTTGCCCACCTCATCGGGCGTTGGACCGGCAATCCGGCTCAGATTGTCCTTAAGAGCCCAGCAGAGATCGGGCGTTTGCGACGCGCTAAGGAGCCAATCTTGTGGAGCTGGGAGCAGGACCTCATGGAGATCAGCGGGACCCGCTCGGCGCTGGCAAAGGCCTCGTGACCCCCCGAACACAAACGTGCGGCAGGCCTGAGGCGCGGACGCGACTCGGGCAAGCCGATGCCTTCGTACTCGCCGCGGAGCTCGTTCTTGAAGATACAACGGCCGTCGCTAATTCCGGCGTGGCGGCGGCCCTGGCCATCCTCGCCGGCATTGCAGCGTCAGACGCCGCTTGCTGCGCCCGCCTTCGCCGACGAGCGCGTGGGCAAGCTCACGAGGAAGCCGTCGCTCTTCTGGAGACTGTCGAGCCGGGCGGGACGGAAATGGCCAAAGACCTCGAGAGGCTGCTGCAGAAGAAGGACTCGGCCAGTTATGGCGTCTCCTTCTTTGCAATTGGAGAGGCACGGGATCTCGTTGGATGGGCCAAGAGGCTCATCGGGCGTGCGCGAACGGCTGTAGAGGCTTAATCCCTTATTCGACGCTCAACTGCGGATCCTGCCCGCGGCTGTCGGGGTAGCTTGCAAGCGATCGACAGATGTCGCCACCCTTTCTCGGTGGAGACATCATGATCAGCACGGCCCATGTCATCAGCGACTCTTTGCAGAGCTCGCCCATCGACTCCAGTGCAAGATGGTCAGATGGATGGGCAGAGTGGAGTCGAGTTACGCCGTAGAACTCTCTGAGCAGGAATTTGAAGCAGCCCCAACGGGATTCGAACCCGTGTCGCCACCTTGAGAGGGTGGTGTCCTAGGCCTCTAGACGATGGGGCCGAGCGGTGGTCTCCAATGACACGATACGGAGGCCGCCGGTGCTCGGGGGGAAGGACTCGAACCCTCAATAACTGGACCAGAACCAGTCGTGTTGCCGATTACACCACCCCCGAATGGGTGGGCTTTGAGATTAGCCGAGGGACCTGTGGCCGGAGTTCGCCCCGTTGACCAGGACGGGGGGCGCGTTGAATCGCGGGGAGGCCGGTGGAAAGATGCGTCGCCCCGGGGATCCCCCCGGGAGTGAACCCGGGTTCGGAGGTCCTCGGCATGCACCTGCGGTCCGTTGCCGTCACCGCCGTCGCCCTGGCGGGGGTCGTCGGCGCTGCCGTGCCGGCCCTTCCGGCGCAGGCCGGCGCCTCGCGCCTCGTCGTCAAGGTCACCCCGAGCCAGGGCCTGAAGTCCGGCCAGAACGTGGCCGTGAGCGGCCATGGCCTGCCGATGTCCTCCGGCGACACTTCCCGGACCTGGTTCATCACCGAGTGCACCGCCGCGGTCAGAGGGCGGATGAACCCCGCCACCGACACCCCCCACTGCGACATCGCGCACGCCCAGGCCCTCCGGGTCAGAGCCAACGGCACGTTCAGCTCCCACTACCGCGTCACCGCCGGCATCATCGGTGACGGCTACTGCGGCACCGTCGGACACGCAACCTGCGTCATCGGCGTCGGGACCGCTCAGGGCCTGGGCACCGTCATCCGGATCACCTTCAAGACGCCGGCGACACCAAACACCTCGACCACCACCAGCGCGACCGGCTGAGCGCCCACCCGGGTCAGGCGTCGTGCAGCCACTCCAGGTGGTTGTACCCGATGATCCGCCCCAGCCCGACGCCGACGGTCTCCTTGACGAAGTAGGGCACCGTCGACCAGCCGGTGATGGGCGAGGACTGCGTCGGCGTGGGCGACGGGGACATCCCGAGGTTCGAGGCGATGGCCATGGAGCGGTCCTCGTGGAAGGGGTCCGTCGTGACGAGCACGACCCGGGCGTCGTGCGCTCCCAGCTGCTTCTGCGCGTCCGCGATGTTCTCGTAGCTGTCGTTGCCACCCGCCTCCAGAATGTCCGCCGCCGGCACGCCCTTGGCTTCGAGATACATGGCACCCGACTCCGCCTCCGTGCACTTGTCTCCCGGCTGCTTGCTCCCGGTCAGCATGATCAGGTGGGCGTAGCCCTGGTGGTAGAGCGTCAGCGCCTGGTCCAGGCGGGCCCTGAGGTCGGGCGTGGGCACGCAGTCGTCCTGTGCCGCCCCCATCACCAGGATGGCGCCCGCCGGGTGGGGGTCGTACTGGCGCGAGGTCAGCCACACCTGCACGAGGGTGACCCCGAAGTAGAGGACGATCGCCGCCAGGACAAGGATCGCGATGCGCAGCGCCCAGCGGAGCGGTGCCAGGAGCATCAGGGGGCAGGCGTCACGCGAGCGAGCGCGACCGCCAGCCGCCGGCACGTCTCGGTGCGGCCCAGCACCGCCAGCGAGTCGAACAGGGGAAGACCGCGGGTCCGCCCCATGACCGCCACCCGGATCGGGGCCTGCGCCTTGCCCAGCTTGCGCCCCACCGACTCGGCGATGGCCAGCGTGACCTCGTGCAGCGAGTCCTTGTCCCAGAGGCAGGTCTCGTAGACGGCCAGCGCGTCGGTCAGAATCCGCGGCGCACCCTCGTCGCTCGCGATCGCCTTCTGCCAGCTGTCCGGGTCGTCCGGCGCGTCCTCCAGGAAGAGGAAGTCGACCAATTCCGGCACCTCGCTCAGCACCGCCACTCGCTCCTGGGTCACCGCGGCCAGCGCGGCGAACACGCCGGCGTCGAAGCGTTCGGGTGCCCAGGCCGGCGGCGCCACGACGGGCGCCCCGGTGTCGGGGTCGCGCCAGCCCCCCGGCGCCCACTCCCCCGGCACGGGGTCGACCCACGGGCGGGCGGCCGCCACGAACTCGTCCACCGTGAGCGCGCGGAGGTAGACGCCGTTCATGTGGGAGAGCTTCTTGACGTCGAAGAAGGCCGGCGACCGCTGCACGTCCTCCAGCCGGAACCGCTCCAGGATCACCTCCAGCGGCACGATCTCCTCGTCGCCCGGGCTCCAGCCGAGCAGCGCCAGGTAGTTGCGGAACGCCTCCGGCAGGTAGCCCTGCTCGCGGTACATCTCCACCGCGACCGGGTCGCGTCGCTTGGAGAGCTTCTTCCCCTGCTCGTTGACCAGCAGCGGCAGGTGGGCGTAGGCGGGCAACGGCAGATCCGTCCCCTCGGCCCGGTTGAGCGCGCCCCACAGCATGATCTGCCGCGGCGTCGTCGGCAGCTGGTCCTCGCCGCGGATCACGTGCGAGATCGCCATCGTCCGGTCATCGACCGCGTTGGCCAGCACGAAGAGCGGCTTGCCGTTCCCCCTCACGCAGATGAAGTCCTCGAGCGCCCGCTGGGGGAACTCGACCTCGCCCCGCACGAGGTCGTCGACCCGCACCACGCCCTCGTCGGGCGTGCGGAAGCGCAGGGCCCGCCCGTCCCCGCGCGGCAGCCCCAGGTCGCGGCAGTACCCGTCGTAGCCGGGCGTCGGGTCCCCGGCCGCGGCCCGCAGCCGCGCCCGCTCGTCGATCTCCTCCCGGGTGCAGGCACAGGCGTACAGCGCGCCGCTGTCCCACAGGGCCTCGATCGCCGCCGAGTGAGCCGGCTCCTGGGCCGCCTGGAAGGAGGGGCCCTCGTCGGGGGCCATGCCGAGCCAGTCGAGGGCGGTGATGATGCCGTCGGTCCACTCGGGCTTGTTGCGCGCCTCGTCGGTGTCCTCGATACGCAGGATGAAGGTGCCCCCGTGCTGGCGCACGAACAGCCAGTTGAACAGTGCGGCCCGCGCGCTGCCGACGTGGAAGTAGCCGGTCGGCGATGGGGCGAAGCGCGCCCGTATCGGTGTGGTCGGATCGTTCATCTGGGGTGCCGGCACACCCCGGGCGCCGGCGGGATGCAGGGGGAGGGGCCCGGCGTCAGTCTTCCTCTATGGAGATGGCGCCCGTCGGGCAGCCGTTGACCGCCTCGCGCAGGCGCTCGCGGAACTCCTCGGGCGGGTTCTCGTTGAGCACGTACAGGTAGCCGTCGTCCCGCACCTCGAAGACCTCGGGCAGGATCCCCATGCACACGGCGTTGCTGGCACACTCGTCGAAGTCCACGACGACCTTCACGGAGACCTCCTGGTCAGGGCTGGCTGGGCTCCGCCGAGCATACCGGCAGGGCCTCGCGCCTCAGGGCCGGTCGGCGCTGACGACCCACATGGCGAAGAACTGGGAACCACCACCGTAGGCCTGGCCGAGGGCCCGCCGGGCGTCGGGCACCTGGTGCTCGCCCGCCATGCCCCGCACCTGCAGGGCCGTCTCCAGGAAGCGGAGCATCCCCGACGCGCCGATCGGGTTCGAGGACAGCACGCCGCCCGAGCAGTTCCACGGGATGTCCCCGCCCTCGATCATCGACGTTGCACCGGCCTGGGTGAGCTTCCAGCCCTCGCCCTCGGCGCAGAAGCCGAGGTTCTCGAGCCACATCGGCTCGTACCAGCTGAACGGCACGTAGACCTCGGCCATGTCGAAGTCGGACCGCGGGTTGGTGATGCCGGCCTGCCGGTAGAGGTCGGCCGCGCAGTCCCGGCCCGCCTGCGGGTTGACCTGGTCCCGGCCGGCGAACATGGTGGGCTCCGAGCGCATGGCCATGCCGTGGATCCAGGCGGGTGGCCGCCCGGTCGCCGCCGTGGCCGCTCCGGCGGCCTTCTCCGAACCGATGACCATCGCGGCGGCGCCGTCCGAGGACGGGCACGACTCGAGATAGTGCAACGGGTCCCACAGCATGATCGAGTCCTCGACCATCTGCATGGAGATGTCGGGCAGGTGGAGGTGCGCGTACGGGTTCTTCAGCGCGTGCAACCGGTCCTTGACCGCCACCATCATGCCGATGTCGCCCGGCGCGCCGGAACGGTACATGTAGGCCCGGATGATGGGGGCGAAGTACCCGCCGGCACCGGCGAGGAGCGGCGCGGAGAAGGGCTGCGGCACCGACAGGGCCCACATGGCGTCCGAGTCGCTCTGCTTCTCGAAGGCCACGGTGAGGACGCGCTCGTGGATGCCCGATGCCACCAGGTGCGACGCCACAATGGCCGTCGACCCGCCCACCGAGCCGGCCGTGTGGACGCGGAACATCGGTTTGCCCACCGCACCGAGCGCGGGGGCGAGGTAGAGCTCGGGCATCATGACTCCCTCGAACATGTCGGGGGCCTTGCCGACGACCACGGCGTCGATGTCGGCGAACCCGAGTCCCGCGTCCTCCAGGGCCGCGACCGCGGCCTCGCGCACCAGCCCGGCGATCGACACGTCCTCGCGCTTGGACTTGGCCACCGTCTGGCCCACGCCGATGACTGCGCAGCGCTCCGCCATTTACACCCCCTCCAGCACGCAGACCAGGTTCTGCTGCAGGCAGGGACCCGACGTGGCGTGCGCCACGGCCCGGTCGGCCTGCCCCGACCAGATGGCCCGGGCCGACTCGCCGATGCGGATCAGACCGGCCGACATCATGGGGTTGGCCGCCAGCGCGCCACCCGAGGGGTTGAGGGCGACACCGTCGCCCAGGCCTAGTGCCTCGGTCAAGATCAGTTCCTGGTGCGCGTAGGGCGCGTGCAGCTCGGCCACGTCGACCTGCTTGGCCCCGACGCCCGCCTTCTCCCCGGCCAACTTCGTCGAGGGCGAGACGGTGAGGTCGCGGGCACCAACAGAGTGGGTCTCGATCCGGTGGTCGATGCCGGTGATGAAGGCCGGCCGCTCGCACAGCTCGTAGGCCCGGTCGCCCGCGGCCAGGACGACCGCCGCGCAGCCGTCGGTCAGCGGCGGCAGGGTGTGCCGGCGCAGCGGCGCCACCTCGTAGTCCTCGGTCAGCAGCTCGTCCGGCGAGCGGTCGTACGCCACCTGGGCCTTGGGGTTCGCCAGCGCCGAGCGCCGGGACCGGCTGGCCACGGCGGCGAAGTCGGCCTCGCTGGCCGCACCCTTGTCGATCATCGCCTGCGCCTGCAGCGCGGCCAGCGACGTCGGGTCCGGCCACAGCGGGGCCAGGTAGTAGGGGTCGAGCTGCACGGCCAGGATCTCGGAGAGGTCGCCCATCGACGAACGGCCGAAGCCGTAGACGAGCGCGGCGTCGATCTCGCCCTCCTGCAGCAGCACCCAGGCCTCGTAGAGCGCCCAGGCGCCGTCCATCTCGACGTGCGACTCGGCCCGGGGCGGCCACACGCCGACCGCGTCGAGCGCGGCGACGAAGGAGAACGGTCCGCCGACAGGTAGTCGGTCGAGCCCGAGCAGATGAAGCCGACGTCGTCCTTGGTGATGCCGATGTTGCCGAACACCTCGGCCACGACCGGCATGAGCATCTCCACCTCGTTGCGCGCGTCCTCGCGCCGCACGTTGTCGTACTGGGCGAAGGACACCACCCCGACCGGGCCGGCGGCCCGAGGTCGAGCCCGGGAAACTCGGCTCACAGGTACTCCTTGTAGGTCTCGTAGTCGGCGTCGGGCTCGCCGGTGGGACGGAAGTACTTGACCGAGGCCAGCGTCGGTCCCCACTCCTCGGGCGGCGCCCACACGGCCTCGACCCGCATGCCCATGCGGATCTCGTCGGTCGGGATCTCCTGGATCAGGCCCATGAACGAGAGGTTGGCCCCGTCGAGCAGGATCTGCCGCGCAGATGTAGGGGATCTCGATCGACTGGCCGGCGAACGGCACGTTCACCACGCAGTACGTCGTCACGGTGCCCGTGTTCGGCAGCTCGACGATCTCGTCGGTGGGCACGCCGTCGGTCGGGCACGAGCCGCGCGAGGGCACGTAGACCTTCTTGCACTTGGGGCAGCGCTGCCCGATGAACTTGCCCAGCTCGTACCCGTGCAGGTTCTTGCTCATGGCCACGCCGGCCGTGAAGACGTAGTCGAGGTGCGTCGTCGCCGCCATCATCGTCACCGGCTCACGCTCGCTCACGACCCGCCTCCCACCGCGACGAAGTGGCTGATGTCCTTGACGTGCCCGACCCGCTCGTCCTCGGGCGCGAACTCGGGGCGGACGCGCATGCCGGTCGACACCTCGTCGGGGCTCGACGCCGGCAGCACGTGGAGGAACGAGGTGTCGGCGCCGTCGAACTGCACCAGCACCCAGGCGAAGGGCTCCTGCAGCGGGTGCTTGGGCCGCGGGTGCGCCACCCACGACCACGTGGTGACGGTGCCCTCGGGCCCGACCTCCACCACGCCGGACGTCTCCTCGCCCGTCTCGGGGTCGTACTCGGTCGGCGGCACGATGACCCGGCCCCCGTGCCCCGGATCCCGACGACCTTGCCGTCGCGCAGACCCGTCAGGAAGGCGCCCACGACCGGCCCCACCGAGCGCACGAAGGGGTACTCGAGGACGTGGTCGGCGCGGTAGATCACCGCCTCGTCTGCCATCTCACCTCCCCGTGTCCGCGGGCCCCCGGCGGGCCCGGGCTGAAACTAGAACAGATTCCAGTTTCGTGCCAGGTCCGGCCCGCCCAGCCCGGCCCTCAACCCGCCGCTCGACCCAGGTCCACGCCCGGCCAGCAGCTGCTCGATGAAGGCCCGGTCGTTGAGGATCGGCACCTCCGAGACGAACATGCGGCCGTAGCGCTCGAAGTACATCAGCTGCTTGGCCAGCAGGAAGGTGCCGCGGTCGAAGTCCGACATCAGGCCGCCCGACTCGTCGGCCATGCGCCGCACCCTGCGCTGGGTGCGCAGCCGGCGCAGGATCGCCCGCACGCTGCGCTGGTGCGCCTCCACGCCCTGCGCCTTGGCCATCTGCAGCTGGATCGTCTGCATGATGCCGGCCAGGCTCACCTCGCCGAACGGCCGGGTCAGCGCCGGCTCCATGATGGAGCGGAAGAACGCGGTGAGGTCGTCGCCGGACAGGCCGACCGCCACGCCGATGGCCGGCCCGTAGACGTCGGTGATGTGCTTGGTCACCACCGGCCAGGCCGCCTCGTTGCCCATGGCGGCCGAGAGCAGCGAGATGAAGAAGCGGTGCGTCGACGGGTCGAGCCGCCCGACGATCCCCCAGTCGATGACGCCGATGCGGCCGTCGCGCAGCAGCATCATGTTGCCGGCGTGCACGTCGCCGTGGAAGGCGCCCCAGCGCACCGTCGTCAGGAAGAAGGCGCGCATCACCTCCTGCACGAGCGGGGTGGGGTCGAAGCCGAGGTCGGCCACCTGGGCCAGGTCGTCGATGGGCACGCCGTCGAAGAACTCCATCGTCAGCACGTTGCGGCCCGAGAGCTCGAGGTAGGGCTCGGGCACCGCCATCAGCTTCAGGTCGAACTCGTTCTGCAGCCGGCGGAAGTGCACGAGCGAGCGCGCCTCGTTGCGCAGGTCCATCTCCTCGCCGATCTGCACCCGGAAGCCGTCGAGCAGCTGCAGCGTGGAGCCGGCCATCTGGTCCCCGGTCTGGCGGACCAGGATCTCGAGCAGCGGCTGCATGAGGTCGAGGTCGGTCGCGACGACGTGCTCGATGTCCGGGCCGCAGCACCTTGACCGCCACGATCCGCCCGTCGAGGAGGCGGGCCCGGTGCACGACGGCGATGGACGCCGTCCCGATCGGCTCGGGCTCGAACTCGGCGAACGCGTCGCGCAGCGACAGCCCGAGGTCCTCCTCGACCCGCTGGCGCACGTCGGGGAACGGCACGGGCGGCCCGGTGTCGAGGCAGGCCCGGAACTCGTCGGCCACCTCGTCGCCGAACATCCCCGGCGACGAGGCGATGATCTGGCCGAACTTCATGAAGGTGCCGCCGAGGTCCTGGAAGCTCTTGCGCAGCGGGCGGGCCAGCTGCGCCGCCGGGAGCGGCCCCTGGCGGATGGTCCGCAGCTGGCGGAGCGCCGTCGGCGTGAAGCGGACCGCCACGACCTTGGCGATGGTGCGGCTGCGGCGCAGCAGGTCGCGGTGGGTCGGGTCGGGCAGCCGGCGCGGGTAGATCCGCGGCACGTCCTCGGTCAGCGGACGCGGCGTCGCGGGCGCGTGCCGCGTGCACCGGGGTGTCGTGCCGCCGGTGCGTCCGCCGCGCCTGGGTCACGCGGTCAGGGTAGGCGAGGCGCCGCCGCGCCCACCCATCCCGCTGGTGGGACCGCTACGAGAAGGCGCTCTCCAGCGAGGCCAGGGCCGCCTTGTAGGTGTCGCCGAAGATCGGCGCCATCTCGTCGGGGGTCACGTCGTAGGCCCAGATCACCTTGGAGCCGTCGCCGTCGGGCTCGACCGTGATGGTGGCCGGTGTGGCTGTCGATGGGCACGCCGTCGACGACCGAGTAGCTGATGACGCGGCTCTCCTCGTCGCGAGCCAGCAGCCGCTCGCGGATCTCCATGCCGAACATGCCGATGATCGCGGTCGTCGCCCTCGAGGCGGAACGAGTCGATGCCGGGGAAGAAGTCAGCCGACGCCGGCGAAGTCGCCCACCTTCTCCCACACCTCGTCCGGTGTGGCTGCGACCGTCACGTCCACTGCGCCTGCTGCCATTGCGGCCTCCTCGCACTCGCCGGATCCCCGACCTGAAGTCGCCGGTACAGTACTGCCGACCCGGTCCGCCCGCAGGAGACCGGCCGCCAGGAGGGAGTGTGCCGATGGAGACGCGCACGATCGGCTCGTTCAAGGTCAGCGTCGTCGGGCTGGGCTGCAACAACTTCGGCATGCGCATCGGGCGCAAGGAGACCGACGCCGTCGTGGGCGCCGCCCTCGATGCCGGCATCACCCTCTTCGACACGGCCGACATCTACGGCGGCACCAAGAGCGAGACGTACCTCGGCGCCGCGCTCGGCGCCCGGCGCGACGACATCGTGCTGGCCACCAAGTTCGGCGTCGCCCTACGAGGGGCACGAGGGCGGGGCGTCGGCCGCCTACATCCGCATGGCGGTCGAGGACAGCCTGACCCGGCTCGGCACCGACCGCATCGACCTCTACCAGCTGCACGTGCCCGACCCGAAGACCCCGATCGCCGAGACCATCGGCGCGCTGGGCGAGCTCGTCGCCGAGGGCAAGATCCGCGAGTTCGGCTGCTCCAACTTCAGCGCCGACATGCTCGAGGAGGCCGCCGCGGCCACGCCCGGCCGGCGGCCCCGGGTTCGTCAGCGTGCAGAACCAGTACAACATCCTCTCACCGCGAGCCCGAGGACGGCGTCCTCGACGTGCTGCGACCGCACCGGCACCGGCTTCCTGCCCTTCTTCCCGCTGGCCAGCGGGCTCCTGAGCGGCAAGTACCGCGCCGGCGAACCGCCGCCCGAGGGCACCCGCCTCGCCGCCATGGGCGACCGTGCCGCCAGCCAGCTGACCGACGAGCGGCTGGCCGCGGTGGCCGCGCTCGACGAGCTGGCCGGGCGCGACGGCCACAGCGTGCTGGACCTGGCCTTCGGCTGGCTGCTGTCGCGGCCCGCCGTGGCCTCGGTGATCGCCGGCGCGACCCGGCCCGAGCAGATCGCGGCCAACGTCGCGGCGGGGCGTGGCGCCCGGGTGACGACGTGCTGCGCCGCGGTCGACTCCATCGCTCCGCGCCGAGCCGCCCGCGAGCGGCGCCGCGCCCCGCTCCTCTAGCTGAGTGTGCCGCCGCCGGTCGCCGGCGATGCGCGGCGCAGTCCAGGGCCCGCACCGGCGCCAGTGCACCAAGCAGGTTGTAGGTGATCAGCGCGATGGCCACGTGCATCACCATCAGCACGAGACACCGCCTGGGCCGGCTGCCCCTGGTGCCAGATCCAGACGTCGGGCAGAACAGAGCACGAGCGTCACCACGATGGCCAGCCGGAAGAACAGCCAGCGCGGCGCCGAGCTGAGCCGCGTCACGACCGGCCACCCGGCGCAGGCGATCAGCACGCCGAGGATCGTCAGCTTGGCGTAGTCGGAGAACGCGAAGTGCACGTAGCCCTTCGTCGCGGGGAACAACCTGGTGCCGATGGCGACCAGCGCGGCGTCGGCGGCCAGCGACAGGGCGATGGCGAGCACGGTGGCCAGCGCCACCCGCCACCACTGCGGCGGACGGTGCGCGGGCGAGAGGTCGAGGCGCGGCCCACGACATGATCCGCTCGGTGACGTCGGGGGAAGCCGCCATGCCCCCCAGGCTACGAACGGGAGCCGCCCCGCCGGATCATCCCTGAGGTGGATTCGGGCGGCGGCCCTCATCCTCGCGGCGCCACTCATCCTTGCGACGCAACCGACGTGCCGTTCAACTGCATGATGGCCGCCTCCACGATCTGGATGTCGGGCGGCTGGATCGCCAGCGGACCGCCCGCCACCGGGACCTGCCACACCATCGACACGTAGGGCGTCGGCTGCATGACCGAGCCGCTCGGGCACGGCGGGTACCCGGTGATGTCGAAGCGGCATCGGCGGGCGACAGCGTGCCGGTCCGCAGACCTGGGTGCGGCGGTGCCACTGCACGAGCGCCCCGTAGGGCATGGGCACTCTGGTCTCGGTCGACGGGCAGGATGTACATGGCCGCCGACGAGCACCTCCGCGCCCGACGGCGTCGTCGCGTAGACGAGGCCGTCGACGTGATGCGGGGTCGAGCGTCCGCCGCGCCGCCGCGTTGGCCGCCACGATGGTCGGGTTCACGTAGTCGACGACCGGGTAGTCCGTCGGCGAGGCCGGGACGTACCCGGCGGCGACCGCCGCTGCGGCGGGTGGCGTAGGGCGACACCGCCGCGCTCGTCGCCTGCACGTACTGCGCCGCGCCGATGTCCTCCGCCGCCGTCAGGGCCGGCGCGCAGCCGCTCTCGCGCCATGTGGATGTCGATCGGCCCGTTGTTGCCCGTTCGTCAGCAAGGCTCTGCGCCTCGGCCTGCGGCAGCGCGGGTCCCGTGTAGTGCCAGTTGGGCGTCGTCGTGTTGAAGCCGGCCGCGGCGCTGGCGTCGGCCCCGTTCATGTCCATGGCCGTTGGTGCCGCCCATGACCATGTAGGGGGGTGTTGGCCAGGTCGAGCCCGGCGATCTTGAGGCCGTTCTGGTGCGGACGCAGGTGCTGGCCGTTGCCGACTGCGAGCCCGAGCCCGTCGACCCGGTGCTCCCGCTCCCGTCCATCACCATGCCCGCCATGGCGCTCTGCGTCGACTCGGGCGCTGCGGCGGGATAGCTGGCGCTGAGGGCGAGTGCCGCGCCGAGGGCGGCGACGCCGAAGATGGCCGCCGCGGGGCTCCGCCGCAGGATCGTCGGCGGCGGGCGAACGCCATGCCTCCTTCGACGCGATGACCGTCGGCACCATGGCCGCCGCCAGCAGGATCACCAGTGGTCCCGTGTTGGGATCGGTGTCTGACCCGGTGAAGAGGTTGCCGACCAGCCCCTGGCCGGCGATCCACAACAGGAAGGCGAAGCAGCGCGCCGCCGGCGAGGAACCAACCGGGACGTCGGGCCACCAGCGGGCCGAGGCCGATGACGACAGAGACGGCGGCCAGGATCCAGGCCGTCTGGGTACCCGTGGTCGAGAACACGTTGCCGACGTCGGTGAGGAAGTGGGCGTACCAGCCGGGCGCACCGCCGGCCATGCCCACGATGGCGCTCTGGACCGAGGTCGTGGTCCGGTTGGCCGGCAGCAGGAACAGCACCGCGGCCAGCGACCAGTAGCCCGCCCACACGGCGAGCGGCGTGACGCTGCGACCGATGCCCTGGGCCGCGGCCGAGGACGCGACGCCGGCCGGGCGGTCGCTCCAGTCGACCCAGCGCCGGGGTGGCCGCGGCCAGGCCATGAGGCCGAGGAGCCCGTAGATGAGCACGGAACCCGGGGCGCCGGTGAGCGCGCTGGCCGTGCCGGTGAGGACCATGCCGATGCCCTCGCCGATGACCCAGATGCCGAGCGCCCAGACGAACGAGACCGCCAGGGCCGGGCGCACCGAGCGCCGGAAGAGCAGGCCGACCCCGATGAAGAGCTGGATCAGCGCGAAGAACGTGTTCCACACCGCGATGTCGGGCGCCACGAAGTGCCCGATGTGGGTGATCAGGTCGCCGACGACGAAGGGCTGCCCGCTGGCGTTGGGCAGGATGAACGAGTTGACGAAGCCCTGGCCGAACATGAAGGGCTGGAACTGCAGGGCGGCATCGAGGATCCAGAACAGGCCGAGGACGATCTGGAGCACTCGCTGGGAGCGGACGGCGACTGGGAAGCGGCTGTGCGCCTCCTCTTCCTGTGTGCTGCGGTCGCCGTCCATGCGCTGACCTACGCTACCGGCGGCCCGTTGGATGGCTCGGTCAGGGCAGGTCGGGCGGCAGGGCGTTAGGGCAGCTGGAAGTCCTGGGCGATGCAGTTGGTCGGCGTGACCGCCTCGGCCACCGCCTTCCCGTTCACGTTGTCGTACACGTTCAGCGCGGACCCGTTCAGGCACGAGTAGGCCGGCACGTTGGACTGGAAGTCGGTCAGCGTGCCGGCGGGCACCACGCCCAGCACCCCGCTCGACGCGATCGGGTGTCAGCGCCACGGTCGCGCCGTTGTACACCCCCGTGATGGACGCCGTCGTCGTGGTGGTCGTCGCCGGCGCGGACGCGGACGGCGAGGCCGGCTGGGCCGCGGAACCGGACCCCGAGGCGGGGGCGGACCCGGAGCTGCTTGGGGCCGCCGCGGCCGGCGACGGGGCCGCTGACGCCGCGGAGCCGCCGGCGGGCGCAGGCGTCGGCGCGGCCGGTGCGGCCATCACGGCGGTGCTCGGCGCGGTGGACTGCGGTCCCGTGCCGGGCGGAGCGCCGGGCGAGATCCCGTCCAGCGCCGCGATCATCTGGGCCCCGTTACTCTCCATCCCGAGCGCCCAGATGCCGACGCCGCGCGCGCCGTCGTGCGAGACCAACTGCGAGACATCGAAGAGCCCGTTCTCGCCCTCGTAGTACGACTCGTGCCACTGGCCGCCCGCCTGGTAGCTCGTCCATGCCGTGTCGGTGACCGGGTCCCAGTACTCGGGCCCGTTGCCCTGGGCCTGCGAGTCGGGGATGTCGGCGGCGCCGCCCGTCGCGCCGGCGGCCATGGTGCCGTTGTTGGTGGGCCAGTCGATGCCGAAGAACGGCGTGCCGATGATGACCTTCGACGCCGGGGCGGCGGCGGTGTACTGGGCCAGCGTCGTCTGGGTGCTGAACATCCCGCTGGTGAGCGGCGACGCCGCCGACGACGTGCCGGCCAGGTTGAGCTCGTAGTCCATGACGAAGAAGGCGTCGACGACCGGCGCCAGCGCGCCGATGTTGTAGAAGCCGTTGGGGTCGCCCGCTGAGGAGGCGTACGTATCCATGGTGATCTGCCAGTGCGGATCGGCCGCCCGCAACGAGCCGGCGACCGCCGTGATGAGGTTGGTCAGCCCCGCCTGGTCGCCGCTGCCCTCGCCCTCGAAGTCGAAGTTCACCCCATCGAGTGACTTGGACTGCAACAGCGGGATGAGCGCGGCCGACAGGGTGCCCGGGGCCGTGGGCGACGAGGTCAGCGCGTCCAGGGAGTCCTGTCCGAAGTCGGTGACCGTGAGCACGACCCGCTCACCGGCCGCGTGCGCCCGGGTGATCAGGTCGGCGAGGTCCTGGCTCTGGAAGCCGTTCCACCCGGGGCCACTCTCGTCGAGCGTGCCGTTCCCGTTCACGTCGATGGAGAAGTAGGCCAGTGTCGACAGTCCGGTGATGCTGAAGGTCGGGGCCTGGGCCAGCGTCCAGTAGGGCGCGAACGCGAAGTCTTCGCGGGCCGCCAGTGGTGGCTGCTCGGTCAGCGTGGCCGGAGCGGCCGTCGGCGCCGCGGTCGCCGGCGCCAGCGCGAGGGACGCCGTCGCACCCAGCTGCTTCAACACCGCGTTGCCCGGATTGTCGGCCAGGTCCCCGTCGGTGGACGCATGCCGGTGGTGGGCATGGCTGCCGTGGGCCGCTGGAACGGACGACCCGCCGCCCATGGCGACGGCGAAACCCGCGACGAGCATGGCGAGGCAGAACGTGACGGCACCGACCGCGGGGGCCCACTTGCGGAGGCCGGGCGCGTGCTCCCCGACCCGAGCCCACGCGCTCGCAGCTCCCCTCCCCATCCC
This sequence comes from uncultured Acidimicrobiaceae bacterium, assembly GCA_963745175.1. GTDB lineage: Bacteria > Actinomycetota > Acidimicrobiia > Acidimicrobiales > RAAP-2 > Bog-473. Next base: position 393,653 of record CAVUWK010000004.1, on the reverse strand, counting down.
CGACGGAATGCCCCTCCTGACGAGGTGGGCCAGCTTGTCAGCCAGCACCATCCCTTGAGGAACGGCCCGGAGGTTCGGAATCTCACGGTCTGAACCGAAGTTGCAGGGTGTGGGGCGGGTGTGGGGCGGCTGCCGGGCGGCTGCCGGGCGGGTCCCACTTCCCTTTGGTGGCCCCACGCACGCCCCCCGGCGACAATTTCCGGGAACTCTAAACGAGTCTGTTGATAGTCTGGCGAGACATCCCCGGCTCGTCCGGGCTCAGGCGGTCAGCGCAACCCCCCCCCCGCGCACCCGCCCGACCCGGCCCGCCGGGCTCAGGCGTCAGCCACCGCCGCCACCAGCTTCTGCAGCGTGTCCTTGGCGTCTCCGAAGAGCATGGTCGTCTTCGGGTCGTAGAGGAGCTCGTTGTCGATGCCCGCGAAGCCGGGCCGCATGGAGCGCTTGAGGAAGATGATGTTCTCGGCCTCGTCGGCGTGGATGATCGGCATGCCGTAAATGGGGCTGCCCGGCGTCGACTTGGCCGCCGGGTTGACCGTGTCGTTCGCCCCCACCACCAGCGCCACGTCGGCCGTCGACATCTCCGGGTTGGCCTCGTCCATCTCCTTCAGGTCCTCGTAGGGCACGTTGGCCTCGGCCAGCAACACGTTCATGTGGCCGGGCATGCGGCCGGCCACCGGGTGGATGGCGAAGAAGGTCTCGACGCCGCGCGCCTTGAGGGCCTCCTCCAGTTCGCGCACGGTGTGCTGGGCCTGGGCGACGGCCAGGCCGTAGCCCGGGATGATGACGACCTTGCGCGCGTAGGCCAGCAGCACGCCCACGTCCTCGGGGGTCCCCGCCCGCACCGGGCGCGTCGCGTCGCCCTCCTCGCCGCCGGTGGCCGTGATGACCGAGCCGAACGCGCTGAAGAGGATGTTCGGCAGCGAGCGGCCCATGGCGCTGCTCATGAGCCGGGTCAAGATGATGCCCGAGGCACCGACCAGGGTGCCGGCCACGATCAGCAGGTCGCTGTCGAGCACGAAGCCCGAGGCCGCCACGGCCAGGCCGGTGAACGAGTTCAGCAACGAGATCAACACCGGCACGTCGGCGCCGCCGATCGGGAGCACGAAGATCACCCCGAGCACCAGGGCGAGCACCAGGATGATCCAGACGTAGATGATGCTCCCGGTGACCAGGGCGAGGATCACCATCACGCCGATGGCCGCGCCGACCAGTGCGTTGATGACCTGCTGGCCCGGGTAGGTGATGGGCCGCCCGGTGATCAGCTCCTGCAGCTTGATGAAGGCGATCGCGCTCCCCGAGAACGACACCGACCCGATGAGGACGCCGAGCAGCACCTCGGCGGTGACGTAGACGGCGGGTTGGACCCCGAGCGAGTGCAGGTGGAGCAGCTCGACGATAGAGATGAGTGCGGCGGCCCCACCGCCCACGCCGTTGAAGACGGCCACCAGCTGGGGCATCGCGGTCATCCTCACGAAGCGGGCCACCGGCACCGCGATCGCCGCGCCGAGCACCATGGCGATGATCGTCAACGTGAGGTTCCAGCCCGAGTGCCGCAATGACGGCAGGGTGAAGGTCATGCCGATGGCGAGGGCGGCCGACGCGGCGCCGACCAGCTCGCCGCGGCGTGCGTGCTTGGGCGAGCTCAGGCCCTTCAGGGCGAAGATGAAGCCGGCGATCGTGACCAGGTAAGCCAGGTCGCGCGCGGTCGTCAGCGTGAAGGAGACGGCCAGCATCAGGCGGCGCCCCCGCCGGGCTCCGACGGCGGAGGCGGCGCGGCCGGCGCGGCCGGCGCCGCGTCCTCCGTCTGGACGGCCTGGGGCCGGGCCCGCGCAGCGGGCTTGCCCTTGAACATCTCGAGCATGCGGTCGGTCACGACGAAGCCGCCGACCACGTTCAACGTGGCCAGGAAGACGGCGATAAACCCGAGAGCGACCTCGGCCGTGCCGTGGGCCTCGCCCATGATGGTCATCGCGCCGACCAGCACGATGCCGTGGATGGCATTCGACCCCGACATCAGCGGGGTGTGCAGGATGCTCGGCACCTTGGAGACGACCTCGATCCCGACGAAGGCCGCCAGGACGAGGATGGTCAGGTAGCCGACGATCCCGGTGGTCGACCCTCCGATCGGCGTCGACGCCAGCAACAAATGGATCACGACTGCGCTCCTTGTGTCCCGTCCAGCAGCTCCACCGCGGCGGGCGCCACGGCGGCGCCGTCGCGCAAGACGCACATGCCGGCCACGATCTCGTCGTCCCAGTCGGGAGTGAGCGTGCCCTCGGGGCCCATGAGCGCCAGCACGTTGGCCACGTTGCGGGCGTAGAGGAAGCTGGCGTGCGTCGGCATGCCCGAGGGCGGGTTGGCCATGCCGACCACGTGCACGCCGTTGTGGTCGACCACCTCGCCCGCAACGGTCAGCTCGCAGTTGCCGCCCTGGTCCGCGGCCATGTCGACGACGACCGCACCCTCGGCCATTCCCTCGACCATCGAGGTCGTGACCAGCACCGGGGCCTTGCGCCCCGGCACCGCCGCTGTGGTGATGACGACGTCGGAACGGCCGACCTCCTCGGCCAGCGCGGCGCGCTGGCGGTCGAGCTCCTCGGGGGTCAGCTCGCGGGCGTAGCCCCCGGTGCCCTCGGCGGAGACCCCGGTGTCGAGGAAGGTGGCGCCGAGGCTCTCGGCCTCCTCCTTGGCCGCGGCGCGCACGTCGTAGGCCTTGACGACCGCCCCGAGCCGGCGTGCCGTGGCGATGGACTGCAGTCCGGCGACGCCGACACCCATGACGAGCACCTTGGCCGGCGGCACGGTCCCGGCCGCCGTCATGAACATCGGGAAGAACTTGGCCAGGTGCTCGGCCGCGCTGAGCCCGGCTCGATACCCCGACACCGTCGCCTGTGAGCTCAACGCGTCCATGCCCTGGGCCCGCGAGATCCGGGGCAGCAGGTCGAAGCTGAACACCGTCGCCTTCTTGGCGGCCAGCGCGCGCACGGCGTCCTCGGCCTGCGCCACCCCGAAGAAGCTGAGCAGCGCGGCGCCCTCGGGCTGCCCCGCCACGTCGGAGGCGCTCGGCGGGTTGACCCGCACGACCAGCCCGGCGCCCGAGAGGGTCGACGCCGCATCGGGGGCCACGGTCGCGCCGGCCTCGGTGTAGGCGCTGTCGCTGAACGCGGCCTCGTCGCCGGCACCGGCCTGGAGGCAGACGTCCCAGCCCGAACTGACCAGCTTCTTGACCACGTCGGGGACGAGGGCCACGCGGCGCTCTCCCGGACGGGTCTCGGTGGGGACCGCCAATTTCACGGACGCACTTTCTAGCAGCTGACCCCCCGTTTGCCCCTAATCGGGAACGTCATGCAGGCACGAATCGACCCCCTCAGGTGCCGGCCACTGCCCCCAGATAGGGCGGGGGTTCCCCGCCGCCGTGCACGACCAGGTTGGCCCCGGTCACGAAGGAGGCGGCTTCGCTCGAGAGGTACAGGCAGGCCTCGGCGACGTCGGCCGGCGTGCCCATCCGCTCCATCGGGACGGTCGCCGCCGCCCGCTCCATGCCTTCGGGCCCGCCGTAGAAGTCGTCGCCGGCACCGGTGTCGAGCAGTCCTGCCGTCACGCAGTTGACCCGGACCAGGGGGGCCCACTCGACGGCCAGCGTCTGCGTGAGGTTGATGAGGCCCGCCTTGGCCGCGCCATAGGCGGAGGCCCCCGGCGACGGGCGCAGGCCCGACACGCTCGAGATGTTGACGATGGCGCCGCCGTCCTCCTGCACGGCCATCACCTTGTGGGCCGACTGGGCGCACCACAGCGGCGCCAGCAGGTTCAGGTTCACGATCGCCTCGACGAAGCGCGGCGTGGCGTCGGCCGCCATCACGTGCGGCGAGCCACCGGCGTTGTTGACCAGGACGTCGAGCCGGCCGAAGTGCTCGACGGCCTTGGCAATGACCCGCTCGGCGTCCGGCGGCTTGCGGACGTCGGCCGTGACGAACACGGCCCCCTCGACCTCGGCCTCGTGGCGCCCGCAGGCGACGACATGCGCTCCGGCGGCGGCGAACGCCGCCACCACGCCGGCCCCGACCCCACGGGAGCCGCCCGTCACCACGACGACGCGCTCACTGAAGTCGTAGACGGGCTGGGTCACGGGCAAACCCTACGGCACCGCCCGGTCCGGCGGCCGGGCCCGTCCGAGCGGTCCGCGTTGGCCCGGCTGCGCACCCTGGCCTAAGTTCCGGGCGGCTTTCTGACGCTGCGTCAGGGCCGAGGACGAGGAGAGTCCGGCGCCTCATGCCCATCGATGTGATCCAGGAGCACGACGGGATCGCCGAGGTGGTCATCGACCACCCCCCGGTCAACGCGCTCGACGTGGCCGGCTGGTTCGAACTGGCCGACGCGCTCATCGCGGTGGGCCGGGTGGCCACCAACCGGGTCGCCATCCTGCGGGCGACCGGGCGCGGCTTCTGCGCCGGCGTCGACATCAAGGAGATCAACGCCAAGGGTGACGAGGCGCTCGTCGGGGTCAACCGGGGCTGCGCGGCCGCCTTCGCCGCCGTCTACGACTGCGAGGTGCCCGTGATCGCCGCGGTGCAGGGTTTCTGCCTCGGCGGCGGCATCGGCCTGGCCGGCAACGCGGACATGGTCGTCGCCTCCGAGGACGCCACCTTCGGTCTGCCCGAGGTCGACCGCGGCGCGCTCGGGCGCCGCCACCCACCTGGCCCGGCTCGTCCCCCAGCACGCCATGCGCAAGATGGTCTACACAGCGAAACCCATCACCGCCGCCGAGCTGGCTTCCTACGGCTCGGTCGCCGCGGTGGTGCCGCCGGACCGCCTCCGGGCGGCCGCACTCGAGCTGGCCGCCGACATCGCCGCCAAGAGCCCGACCATCCTGCGCCGGGCCAAGGAGTCGCTCAACGGCATCGACCCCGTCGACGTGAAGCGCAGCTACCGCTTCGAGCAGGGCTTCACCTACGAGCTCCACGTGCGCGGCGTGGCCGACGAACAGCGGGCCGCCTTCGTCGAGAAGCGCGACGCCGACACCTCCCAGTGAGTTTCAAGTGAGCGACAAGCGCACCACCATCGACGACATCGTGGGCGAGCTCCGGTCGGGCATGACGGTCGGGATCGGCGGCTGGGGGTCGCGACGCAAGCCCATGGCCGTCGTGCGCGCCATCTGCCGCTCGGACCTGAACGACCTCACCGTGGTCGCCTACGGCGGCCCCGACGTCGGGCTGCTCTGCGCCACCGGCAAGGTGCGCAAGGTGGTCTGCGGGTTCGTGACCCTGGACTCCATCGCGCTCGATCCGCACTGGCGCGCCGCGCGCCAGCACGGCCTGGTCGAGGCCATGGAGGTGGACGAGGGCATGTTCTTCCTCGGCCTGCAGGCCGCCTCCTGGCGCGTCCCCTTCCTCCCCACCCGGGCCGGCCTGGGCTCCGACGTCCTGACCATCAACCCCGATATGCAACTGGTCCGCTCCCCCTACGGCGAGGGGCACCCGTACCTGGCCGACCCCCTCGACGCCGACGTCGAGCTGGTGGCCATGCCGGCCCTCCACCTCGATGCCGCCATCATCCACACCAACCGGGCCGACACCGCCGGCAACGGCCAGGTGCTGAGCCCTGACCCATTCTTCGACCCGCTGTTCCTCGGCGCCGCCGAGCGCCGCTTCATGACCACCGAGTCCATCGTGGAGAACGGCGCGCTGGCGGGCGCGGCCCACCCGATCTCGACCGTGCCCATCCACCGCATGCTGGTCGACGGCGTGGCCGAGGCCCCCGGCGGTGCGCACTTCACGGCCAACCCGCCGGACTACGGGCGCGACGAGTCGTTCCAGAAGGAGTACGCCGCCTCGGCCGGCGACCCCGCCGAGTGGGAGGCCTTCGCCAAGCGCTACGTCTTCGTCGACGACGACGAGTACCAGGCCCACGTCGCGGAGCGCTCGGCGACATGAGCGACCCCGTGCGTGTCATCGGCGTGACCCGGGCCGAATCCTGCGTCATCGGCTGCGCCGAGGCCTGGCGCGAAGCGGGCGAGGTCATGGCCAGCCCGTTCGGCACCATCCCCGCCCTCGGGGCCCGGCTGGCCAAGTTGACCTTCGCGCCCGATCTCGTCCTCACCGACGGCGAGGCCGCGCTCATGGTCGGGGCGCCGCCCATCGCCACGCCGCCCGCCGCGCTCGTGCGCGAGGCGACCATGCCCTACCGCAGCGTCTTCGACGTCGTGTGGTCGGGCCGGCGCCACATCATGATGATGGCCAGCCAGATCGACCGCACGGGCAACCAGAACATCTCGGCCATCGGGCCCCACGACAAGCCCAAGGTCCAACTCGTGGGCGTACGCGGCGCCCCCGGCAACTCGGTCAACCACCCCACCAGCTACTGGGTGCCCGACCACACCGTGCGCACCTTCGTGGAGCAGGTCGACGTGGTGAGCGGCGTGGGCTACGCCCGGGCCGCCGCGGCCGGGCGCGCGGCCACGCGCTTCCACGACGTCCGCCGCGTCGTCTCGAACCTGGGCGTGTTCGACTTCGAGACGCCGGAACGCACCATGCGCCTGCGCTCGCACCATCCCGGCGTCACCGTCGACGACATCGTGGCCGCCACGGGCTTCGCGCTCGACCATCCCCGACGACGTGGCCGAGACCCGGCTGCCGACTCCCGAGGAGCTCGAGCTCATCCGTGCCCTCCTCGATCCGGGCTCGCAGCGCGACCGCGAGGTGCGGAGCTGACCGCGGACGCCGGTGCCGCGGCGCTGCATCCCGCCCTCCACACCGAGCTGTGCGAACGCATCGGCGTGCGCTACCCGCTGGTGCAGACCGGCATGGGCTGGGTGGCCGGGCCCCGCCTGGTGGCCGCCACGAGCGAGGCGGGCGGCCTGGGCATCCTGGCTTCGGCCACCATGAACCTCGAGGAGCTGGCGGCGGCCATCGCCGACGTGCGCCGGCGCACGGCGGCCCCGTTCGGCGTGAACCTGCGCACGGACGTGGCCGACGTGCACGAGCGGATCGAGCTCATGATCGAGACCGGCGCCCGGGTGGCCAGCTTCGCCCAGGCCCCCAACGCGGCCCTGGTCACCCGGTGCAAGGAGGCGGGGCTCTTCGTCGTGCCCACTGTCGGCGCCCGCCGCCATGCCGAGAAGGTGGCCGAATGGGGCGTCGACGCTGTCATCGCCCAGGGCGGCGAAGGGGGCGGGCACACCGGCACCGTGCCCACCACGCTCCTTCTCCCCCAGGTCGTCGACGCTGTGGGCGACCGTGTCCTCGTCCTGGGTGCGGGCGGTTTCTTCAACGGGCGGGGCCTCGTGGCCGCCCTGTCCTATGGCGCCGCCGGCGTGGCCATGGGCACCCGCTTCCTGCTCTCGGCCGAGAGCCGCGTGCCCGACGCCGTCAAGGCGCTGTACCTCGGCACCCCGGTCACGGGCACCGTCGTCACGACGAAGGTCGACGGCGCGCCCCAGCGGGTCGTGCGCACAGACCTGGTCGACCACCTGGAGTCGCAGTCGTGGCTGCGCGCGCTGCCGCGCGCACTGCACAGCGCCTACCGCTTCCGTCAGGAGACGGGCACCAGCTTCGCCTCCCTGCTGCGCGAGGGGCGCGCCATGAAGGAGGGCAACGAGTTGACCTGGGCCCAGGTCGTCATGGCCGCCAATGCTCCCGTCATGACCAAGGCCGCGCTGGTCGAGGGGCGCACTGACGTCGGCGTCCTGCCGACGGGTCAGGTGGTGGGCGTGATCGACGCGCTGCCGACGGTGGCGGACATCATTTCCTCCGTCATGACGGAGGCCGACAGCGTCCTCCGGGGGTGGAGCGTCTAGACGCTGTCGCTGTTGCCGTTGGCGGCGGCCGCGGCATTGCCCTGGGCGACGCGGCGCAACAGGTTCGACACCCGCTGGTGCGTCACACCGAAGAGGTGGGCGATGCTCGGGATGCTCTGCCCCTCGGCGCGCAGCGCCACGACCAGGGACCGGCGGAGATAGCCGCTCGCCTCGGACTGCCGGCGCAGGATCGTGCTCACCAGCTGCACGGTCCCGGGCTCGTCCTCGTCCCCGAGGATCGCCTTCCACTCGCGCCCGTTCTGCCGGGCCAGACGGACATCGGCGATGCGCTTGGAGAGCAGCCGCTCACTTTCGGCGTTCTCGCGCAGCACGGCTTCCAGCTCGTCGAGTGCCCGCAGCACGTCGTCAGACCCGGTCCCGTTCCGGTCGGTCTTCTGGTCCGGCATCGCGCTATTCGCTCCTCTTCGCTGTGTCGCTTCCTGGCGGAGCTCAGTCGCCTCTGTGGCCAACATGCAGGTCGTTCCTCCAATCACGGAGCCGTTCCGCGCCGACCCCTCACAAGACGACTCACACGTGCGCCAGCCTAAGCAGGCCCTGCACGCATACGGCGTCAGCCCTGCCAATACCCGAAACGATCCGGCTCACACACGATGCGGGCCCGTGGGCCCGAACTTGCCCGCTACCTGGGTTTCAGCGACGCAGGAGCACGGAGGATCCGTGCCCGAACAGACCCTGATTGGCCGTGACGGCCACCCGCGCCCCCTCGACCTGGTGCCCCGACGCCGTGCCGCGCAGCTGCCAGACGCACTCGCACACCTGGGCGATGGCCTGGGCCGGGATCGCCTCGCCGAAGCAGGAGAGGCCCCCCGACGGGTTGACGGGCACCCGGCCGCCGAGGGTCGTGGCGCCGTCGCGCAGCAGCTTCTCCGCCTCGCCCTCGCCGCACAGGCCGATGTCCTCGTACCAGTCCAACTCGAGCGCGGACGAGAGGTCGTAGACCTCGGCCAGGTTGACGTCCTCGGGGCCGATGCCGGCCTCCGCGTACGCCGCCGTGGCGATGGAAGGCCGGAACCCCGCGGCGGCCACCGCCGCGTCGGGGCCACCCGTCGTCGCTGCGGCCGAGTCGGTGGAGAAGTTGGGCATCTCGATCACAGTGTTCGGGAAGGTCGGGGTGACGGTCGACACGGCGTCGATGGTGACGAGCGGCGCAGCGGCGCCGGCGTGGCGCCGCGCGAACTCCATGGACGTGAGGACGAGCGCTGCCCCGCCGTCGGAGGTCGCGCAGATTTCGAGCAGGCGCAGCGGGTCGGCGACCATCGGGGAGGCGAGGACCTCGTCGACGGTCACCTCTTTGCGGTAGCGCGGTAGGGGTTGGCGAGCCCGTGCCGCGCGTTCTTCACCTTGACCCGTGCGAAGTCCTCCTCGGTGGCACCGAAGCGGTCCATGCGCCGGCGCGCGTACAGACCGAAGTAGGTCGGGTTGGTCGCGCCCATGAGATGGAAGCGCAACCAGTCCGGGTCGTCCTTGCGGTCGCCGCCGCCGACCGGGGCGAAGAAGCCCTTGGGCGTCGTGTCGGCGCCCACCACGAGCGCCACGTCGCACAGCCCGGCCAGGATCTGCGCCCGCGCGTTGGCGATGGCCACCGCGCCGGAAGCGCAGGCCGCGTAGACGCTCGAGACCCGCGCCCCCGTCCAGCCCAGCGCCTGGGCGAAGGTCGCCCCTGAGACGAAACCCGGGTAGCCGTTGCGGATGGTGTCCGCCCCGGAGACGAACTGCATGTCCCGCCAGCCCAGACCGGCGTCGGCCAGGGCGTCCCGGGCCGCCGCCAGCCCGTACTCGACGAAGGGACGCCCCCATTTGCCCCACTCGTGCATGCCCGCACCGAGCACGGCCACCCTCTTGTCGTCGGGCATCCTCAGGCCTCCCCGCCGCTCGTCCCGCTGGCCGTGCTCGTCGTGACACCGAGCGGGCGCCACTTCCACACCAGGTAGTCGCGGTCGTCCTCGCTGTACAAGGTGTCGATGACCAGCTCGACCTCGTCGCCCACCGTGAGGTCGTCGACCGTCACCCCGGCGACCACCTGGCCCATGACGACCAGCTTCTCGGCCGCCAGCTCCACGGCGGCCAGGCAGAACGGGACGTAGGGGTCGGCCGCCACGTACGGCGGCGGAGGCTGGTAGCGGGCGTCGGTGTAGGACCAGATGCGACCGCGCCGGGAGAGCTCGACCGTCTCGAAGGTGGTCGAGCTGCAGTCGGGATTCCGGCAGAAGCTGGACTCGGCGGGGAAGGCGTAGGTCCCGCACGCCGTGCAGCGCGACCCGAGCAGCGCCGGCGCCGCGCCGCCGGCGCCGTCGCCGTCGCCGGTGGTGAACCATCCCTCGACGGCGGGGACACGCGTCGTGGCGCCCATCAGCCGATCCGCTCCAAGATGGTGGCGTTCGCCTGCCCGCCGCCCTCGCACATCGTCTGCAGGCCGTAGCGCGCGCCCGTGCGCTCCATCTCGTTCAGCAGCGTGGCCATGAGGCGGGCGCCCGAGCAGCCAGTCGGGTGGCCGATGGCGATGGCGCCGCCGTTGGGGTTCACCTTGGCCATGTCGGGCCCATACTCGCGCTCCCAGGCCAGCACGACCGAGGCGAAGGCCTCGTTGATCTCCACCACGTCCATGTCGTCGAGCGACAGCTTCGCCTTGGCCAGCACCAGCTCGGTGGCGGGGATCACCGCCGTCAACATGATCTGGGGGTCGTTGGCCGCCACGGCGAAGGTGTGGAAGCGCGCCCGGGGGCGCAGGCCCAGTGACGACGCGCGCTCCTCGCTCATGATGAGGACGGCCGCGGCGCCGTCGGAGATCTGCGACGACGTGCCCGCCGTCACGGTCCCCGTCTCGGAGAAGGCCGGCTTGAGGTTGGCCAGCTTCTCGAGCGAGGTGTCGCGGCGCACACCCTCGTCCGCGCTGAGCAGCCCGCTCACCTCGGCCGCGCCCGGGACGTCGGGGTGGACGCGCGCCTCGAGCGGGACGATCTCGTTGGCGAAGCGGCCTCCGTCTTGGGCGGCGGCCGCCCGCTGGTGCGAGCGCAGGGCGAACTCGTCCATGGCGTCGCGCGTGATCTTCCAGCGCCGGGCGATCTCCTCGGCGCACTCGCCCTGATGGATGAGCTCGAAGCGCTCCCGATAGAGCGGGCCGTAGGCCTCGCCCGGCCCGGGCTCGGTCGTCGAACCGATCGGCACGCGGCTCATCGACTCCACGCCGGCCCCGATGGCCACGTCCATGGCCCCGGCCATCACGGCCTGGGCGGCGAAGTGGATGGCCTGCTGGGCGGAGCCGCACTGCCGGTCGACCGTGGTCCCCGGGACGGACTCGGGGAACCCAGCCGCCAGCGCGGCGTTGCGGGCGATGTTCATGGCCTGCTCCCCGACCGTCATGGTGCAGCCCATGACCACGTCCTCCACCAGGGAGGGGTCCAGGTCGTTGCGGGCCAGCAGGGCGGCCAGCGGCTGGGCGGCCAGGTCGGTGGCGTGCCATCCGGAGAGGCGGCCCCCGCGGCGGCCCACCGGGGTGCGGACGGCGTCGACGATCACGGCGTTGGGCATAAGGGGGCAATTCTGACGCCGAATCAGATCTGGTGCCAGACGTGCTCTCAGGGCGCGACCAAAGGGGTCCACCCAGCGGCCCGGGGGAAATTTCTGGAACTATAAACGAGCTCGTTGATAGTTTGAGCAAACATCCCCGGCAGAGAGGCCTTCGATCATCGTTATTCGTTTGTCGAATTTCGCGGGCCGAACCCGGGACGAAACCCGGGCGAAACCCGCCTCCCGTCCCTGATGGAGCAACATTGATGCCCATGCGCCGAGGCTTCGCGTTCGCTGACGTGGGCCTCCTGGTCCTGGCCAGCGCCGTGCTGGCCGCCTGCGCCAGCGCCAGCCCCACCCCACCCGAGGCGGGCCGCGGTAGGCTCGCCGTCGCCGGCTGCGGCGCCCACGCTGGCGGCCGGGCGCCAGGCCAGGGTCGAGTACTGCAACCACCAGGAGGCCCTGATCACCGAGCCGCCCGCCCCGTCCTGCACGGCCAACACCCTGCCGCGGTCTACGTCCACGGGGGTTCGTGGGTCTCGGGCGACTACGACACCGGCGGCTTCATCATCGACAGCATCGGCCCGGCGCTGGCCGAGAGGGGGTTCGTGGTGGTGAGCCTCGATTACCGGCTCGGGCCCCGCGGGCACTGGCCCGACCAGATCGAGGACGTGAAGTGCGCCATCCGCTACCTGCGGGCGAACGCCCACCGACTCCACATCGACCCCACCGAGATCGGCGCGTGGGGTCAGAGCGCGGGCGGGCACCTCGTCGCGCTCCTGGGTACGGCCGGCCCCGCAGCCGGGTGGGACGTCGGCCCCTACCGCAACGAGTCGAGCGCAGTGCAGGCGGTGGTCGACATGGCCGGGCCGAGCGACCTGCTCACCATGGGGGACCAGGGCGACGCCGTCAATGTGGCCGAGAGCTTCATCTCGCTGCTCGGGAGCGTGCCGAGCAGGCAGGTGGGCGCCGACCTGAAGAAGGCGAGTCCGGTCACCTACATCGCGCCCGACGACCCGCCCTTCCTGATCCTCGACTCGAACAACGACGAGATCGTCTACCCGCAGCAGTCGCAGGAGCTCGCGTGGGATCTCGGGGTCGCCGGCGTGCCCCACGAGCTGATGACCGTGTTCGACGGTGGGCACGCGTTCGACACGGTGGGCGAGGTGCCCTCGGAGGCGACCGTCATCGTCGCGGTGGTCGGCTTTTTCGTGCGCACCCTCGTGCAGCACCAGCCGTTGAACCAGGGCGCCTGAAACGGGACACGGCCGCGACGTTGGCAACGCCGGGGGCGCTGTGGAAGATTCCCTTCCGTCGTGGACCTGACCTTCAGCACTGAGCAAGAGGCCTTCCGGGCCGAGGCCCGGGCCTGGCTCGAGGCGCACGTCCCCGCCGACCCCCTGCCCTCGCTCGATACGGCAGAAGGTTTCGAGGCCCACCGGGCCTGGGAGCGCACCATGTTCGAGGACCGCTGGTCGGTGGTGAGCTGGCCGACCGAGTACGGCGGGCGCGACGTCGGGATCTTCGAGTGGCTCGTCTTCGAGGAGGAGTACTACCGCGTCCGCGCCCCCACCCGGGTGAGCCAGAACGGCATCTTCCTGCTCGCCCCGACCATGCTCGAGTACGGGACGGACGCCCAGAAGGCGCGCTACCTCCCGCCGATGGCGTCGGCCGACGAGATCTGGTGCCAGGGCTGGTCCGAGCCCGACGCCGGCAGCGACCTGGCCGGCATCCGCTCGCGGGCGGCGCGCGACACGGCCCACGATGGCGGCTGGATCCTCAACGGCCAGAAGACCTGGGCCAGCCGCGGCGCGTTCGCCGACTGGTGCTTCGGCATTTTCCGCACCGACCCCGAGGCGGAGCGCCACCGCGGCCTCACCTACTTCCTCGTCGCCATGGACACGCCCGGCGTCACCGTGCGCCCGATCCCCCAGATCGACGGTGAGACGGGCTTCGCCGAGATCTTCTTCGACAACGTCGAGGTGCCCGAGGACCAGGTCCTCGGCGAGGTCGGCGCCGGCTGGTCCGTCGCCATGGCCACGGCCGGCTCCGAACGCGGCCTCTCCCTTCGTTCGCCGGCGCGCTACACCGGGGCAGCCGACCGCCTCGTTCAGCTCTTCCACCAACACGGCGGACCGGCCGCGTCCGCCGACGCGGTGGCGCAGGCCCACATGGACGCCGAGGCCTACACGCTGCACACCTACTGGACGGCGTCGCGGGTGGCGCGCGGCCACGCGGTGGGCCCCGAGGCGAGCTGCAACAAGATCTTCTGGTCCGAGACCGACGTGGCCATCCACACCGCCGCGCTGGACCTGCTCGGTCCCGAGGCCGAGCTGCTCGAGGCGGGCGCGCCCGGCGACTGGCTCGACGGCTACCTCTTCTCCCTCGCCGGGCCCATCTACGCCGGGACCAACGAGATCCAGCGCAACGTGGTGGCCGAGCGCCTGCTCGGGTTGCCCCGGAGCTGAGCGGACCGGACCGGACCGACATGGACTTCGCCTTCACCGACGAACAGGACGCGCTGCGCGAGGGCGTGCGCAACGTCCTCGACACCGAGTGCACCCCCGACGCGCTGCGGGCCTTCGAGCTGGCCGACGAGGAGGGGCGGGCGAGCCCAGGCCGAGAACCGCTGGGCCGTGCTGGCCGAGCTGGGCGCACCGGCGCTCGTGGTGCCCGAGGCCGCCGACGGATTGGGCCTCACCGACGTCGATCTCGTGGGCGTGCTCGAAGAAGCGGGGCGGGCCGGACTGCCCGAGCCCCTGCTCGAAACGGCCGCCCTCGCCGCGCCGACGCTCGCCGCGCTGCTCCCCGACCCCGCCGCCGCGGCCGCGCTCGCCGCACTCGTGCGGGACGACGTGAGCTTCGCCGTCGGCGGCATCGACGTCACCCCGGCCGGGATCATCTCGCCGACCGAGGTGTCGGCCGACGGCACCCTGCGCACGCCCCGTGTCGTCGGCGCCCGCGACGCCGGCCTGTTGTTGCTGGCGGTCCGCGACGTCGAGTCGGGCTGGCAGCTGCACGCCGTGCCGTCGGCGTCGGTGACCGCGTACCGCACGCCCGCGCTGAGCCCGTCCCGCGATCTCTCCACCGTGCACTGGCCGCTCGAGTCGGACACCCTGCTGGCCTACGGCGTGGCGGCCGAGGCCGCGGTGGGGCTGCTGGCGGACCGCGCCGCCGCCGGGAGCGCCGCCATGCTGATTGGCCTGGCCGAGCGGATGCTCTCCATGACCGCGGGGTACGCCAAGGAACGGCACCAGTTCGGCAAGCCGATCGGCAGCTTCCAGGCCGTCAAGCACCTGCTGGCCAACGCGGCCGTCGCGCTCGAGTTCGCCCGCCCGGCCACCTACCGCGCCGCCTGGTCGCTGGCCGCGGCGCAGCCCACGCTCTCGCACGACGCCTCCATGGCCAAGGCCATGGCCTCGGACGCAGCCGACTCGGCCGCCCGGGTGGCCCTCCAGGTGCACGGGGCCATCGGCTACACGTGGGAGTCCGATCTCCACTTCTTCTTGAAGCAGACCTGGGCGCTCTCGCGGGCCTGGGGCGACGCCGCCACCCACCGCCGGCTCGTCCTGGCCCAGCTACGAGCCAGCTGAGCCAGCGCATTCACCGGAGTTCGGGCGCTGGCTCCGGGTCACTTCGACTGACGATCCTCCAGGGTCTTGACCCGTTTGCGGAGAGCGCTCACTTCGCTCAGCAAGGCGCCGACCAGCTCGTCATTCGTGAGCTTGTACACCTTGCCGTTCTCCCACTCGTCCCAGTCGAAGACCTCCGGTTCTTCCATGGACCGAGAATACGTTCGGGGTGGCGTGGAACGCTGGAACGGCAATGTCCGATTCCCGCCAGTAATCGTCACACCGGCGTGCCACGCTGGCACCCGTGATCGAGGACCCGGACCGCTGCTACCAGGCGGCGCAGAGCAAGGACGCCCGCTTCGACGGTCAGTTCTTCTGCGCCGTCACCTCCACCGGGATCTACTGCCGCCCGAGCTGCCCCGCCCGCACGCCCAAGCGCGAGAACATGCGCTTCTACGCCACGGCGGCGGCGGCCCAGCAGGCCGGCTTCCGGGCCTGCCTGCGCTGCCGACCCGACGCGACGCCGGGCTCGCCCGAGTGGAACATACGGGCCGACGTCGTGGCCCGCGCCATGCGGCTGATCCGTGACGGCGTCGTGGACCGCGAGGGCGTCGAGGGCCTGGCCGCTCGCCTCGGCTACAGCACCCGCCAGCTCAACCGACTCATCACCGTCGAGGTCGGCACCGGCCCGCTCGCGTTGGCCCGGGCCCAGCGCAGTCAGACGGCGCGCGTCCTGCTCGAGACGACCGAGCTCCCCGTGGCCCACGTGGCCTTCGCCGCAGGCTTCTCCAGCGTGCGCCAGTGCAACGACACGGTGCGCCAGACGTTCGCCGACACACCGAGCGGGCTGCGGGCCCGCGCGGCGCGGACTGCGCTGGGCAAGCGTGCCCGCCGCGCACCGGCCACGCAGGCCATCCGCCTCCGGCTGCCCTGCCGGCGACCCTTCAACCCCGCGTCGGTGCTCGACTTCCTGGGCCTGCGCGCGCTGCCCGGCGTCGAGTCGCTCGAGGGTGCCTCCTACACGCGCAGCCTTCGCCTGCCGCATGGGCACGGCATCGTCACCCTCACCGCGCCGGAGGCCGAGGGCGCCGACGGCCCGGCCTACGTGGAGGGCGAGCTCATGCTCTCGGACCTGCGCGACCTGCACACCGCGGTGGCGCGCTGCCGCCAGCTCCTCGACCTCGACGCCGACCCCGTCGCCATCTGGGAGGCCCTGCGCGACGACCCGCTGATCGGCGCCGTGGTCCGGCGCGATCCCGGGCGCCGCGTCCCCGGCGCCGCGGACGGCTTCGAGCTCGCCGTGCGCGCCGTCATCGGGCAACAGGTCTCGGTCCCCGGGGCGCGCACCGTCGCCGGGCGCCTCGTCGAAGCAGCGGGCGAGCGCCTCCCCGTGCCGGTGGGCGCGGTCACGCATCTCTTCCCCACGCCGGCCGCGCTGGTCGAGCTGGCCGAGCGCGACCCGGGCGCGTTCGCCATGCCGGCGGGCCGCCGGCGCGCGCTGGTGGCACTGGCGATCGCGGTGGATGCCGGCGACGTGGTGATCGACCCCGGAGCCGACCCGTCCGAGCTGCGCACCTCCCTCGTCGCCCTCCCGGGCATCGGCCCGTGGACGGCGGAGTACGTCGCCATGCGGGCGTTCCGCGACCCCGACGCCTTCATGCCGACCGATCTCGGCATCCGGCGCTCGGCCGTCGCGCTCGGCCTGCCCGACGACCCGACCCACCTGCGCGAGCTGACCGAACACTGGCGGCCTTGGCGCAGCTACGCCATGGCCCACCTGTGGTCGCTGCCCGCGGCGGCCACCCCGCAACTCCCCACCCGACCCGCGAAAGGACGTGCCGCATGACCACCACCACAGCCAACAACCTCACCACCACCATGCCCCTCGACACCCCGATCGGCCGCCTCGTCCTGGAGGGCGACGGCGACGTGCTGATCGGCGTCTGGCTGCCACACGAACGGCGCCACGGCCGCCGAGACGCCGACGACCTGCCGCCGATCCTCAAGGAGACGGCGGCGCAACTCGAGGAGTACTTCGCCGGTGAGCGCACCGACTTCGACCTGCACATGGAGCTCGACGGCACCCCGTTCCAACGCGAGGTGTGGGCCGAACTGGCGCGCATCCCCTACGGCGAGACCATCAGCTACGGCGAGCTGGCCCGGCGGGTCGGACGGCCCAAGGGACCACGGGCCGTGGGCCAGGCCAACGGCCGGAACCCGATTCCCATCATCGTGCCCTGCCACCGGGTGCTGGCGAGCAACGGGATCGGCGGCTACGGCGGCGGGCTCACGATCAAGCGCGCGCTGCTCGCGCTGGAAGGAGTCACGGCATAAGGTGCGCCGGTGGAAACCGCCCGGAGTGTGCACGCCGCGTTCGACCTGACGGGCCGCGTGGCCCTCGTGACCGGTGCCGGCAGCGGCATCGGGCGCACGACGGCCGAGGTCCTGGCCGGCGCGGGCGCCACCGTGGTGTGCGCTGACATCAACGCCGCCACCGCGTCCGAGACCGCGTCGGGCATTTTGGAGCAGGGCGGACGCGCCGAGAGCGCCGAGCTCGATGTGGCGGCCCGGGGCGCAACGGCGAGCCTCGTCAGCCACATCGCGGCGCGCCACGGCGGGCTGCACGTCATGTGCAACATCGCCGGGATCATGATCGACAGCTCCATCATCGACGTCGACCCCGACGAGTTCGACCGCATCCTCGGCGGTGAACCTCAAGGGCGTGCTGTACGGATGCCAGGCCGCCGGCAAGGTGATGGTGGCGCAGCGCGGCGGCTCCATCATCAACATGGCCTCGGCGGCGGTGCTGTCACCGGCACCGGGCATCGGGCCCTACGCCATCTGCAAGGCCGGCGTGGCCCAGTTGACCCAGTCGATGGCGGTCGAGGTCGGCAAGCACGGCGTGCGGGTCAACTCCGTGGCGCCGGGCTTCATCCCCACCAACATGACGGCGCGCTACTACACGAACCCCGACGGCTCCGTGAACGAGGAGTCCAAGGCCGCCGCGCTGGAGCCCATGGCCCGCTTCGCCCCGCTCCGGCGGGTCGGCGAGACCAACGACGTGGCCTACGGCGTGCTGTATCTCGCCTCGGACGCGAGCAGCTTCGTGACGGGGCAGCTGCTCAGCCCGAACGGCGGCGTCGCCATGTCGTACTGAGGCCCGGTCACTCACCGACCGGGGCGGATCGCCCGTCGAGGCTGATCTGGAGCAGGACGAGATCCAACCACCGGCCGAACTTGGCACCGACCTCGGACAGGTGCGCCACTTCGACGAATCCCAGCCGCTGGTGGAAACGAATCGACGCCTCGTTCGTGCTGTCGATGGCGGCGATCATCGTGTGCTTGCCCGTTTCCCGTGCTCGTTCGATGAGGGCGAGCATGAGGGCTTCGCCGACACCGGAGCCCCATCGGTCCTGCCGTACGTGGACGGTGTTCTCGACCGTGAAGCGGTAGCCCGGCCATTTGGTCACGTCGCGGAACCACCCGAAGGCCGCGACGCCCACCACCTCGCCCTGCTCCTCGGCCACCAGAACCACCTCGTGGACCCGCAGCCACTCGAGCACGTCGTCTGCTGTCCGCGGCGTCACGGTCCACTCGATCGTCGTCGTGGCGAGCAGCGCATTCAGGAGCGCTCCGATCTCGCCGGCATCGGCGGGAGTCGAGGACCGGATCGGCACCCTTTGATTCTGGCGGAAGGGCCTCGAGGAGGGACGGCTGAGTGTTCCGCCCAGCTTGGGAGGGAGCGTTAGGACAGGCGCATCAGGTCGAACTGCCCCGTCGTGGTGTCGGACGCCACGACGGCCGGGCCCGGGCCGAGCAGCGTGACGGCCGCACCCACCCCCACCGGATCGGTGGCCGCGCCCTGCGGGGTGATGCGGAAGACGCACGACGACGGCGTGGTCGGCGACGCCTGCGGGCAGGCCGGGTTGCTGCCGGCCGGCTCCAGCACGAGCGCGCCCGCAGCGGAGTCCACGATGGTGCTCGTCACCGTGCCGCTGGAGGTCCCCAGCGTGTGCAGCGTGGCGGCGTCGTAGGTGGTGTAGCTCGCATCGAGGCCCTGGCCGGCGGGCTCGCTCACCCACACCGCGCCACCGGCGATGACGTCGAGGTACTGCACGCCGCCGCCGAGGCCGTTGGGCTTGTCCGCCAGCGTCGGGCCGACCTCGGTGGCACCGTTGGGGCGCAGCGCCGCGAGGGCGTGGTCGGCGCGCTCGTAGAAGACCGAGCCGTCCGACCCGATGGCGTCGCTCAGCCCGCGGACGAGAAGGCGCGGCGCGGCCGACGACGCCGGGTTGATCCGGTACACGCCGACGGTGTTGCCCCGTGTCACCGAGACGAAGACGGAGCCTCCCGCCGCGGCCAGCGAGACGAGGTCGTCATTCGAGCTGTTGGCGCTCTGCACGGTCGGCGTCGTCCACTGGCCGTCCTGGTTGCCGCTCGCGCGGTTGTAGGCGAACACGTTGGTATACGTCGCCACGTAGAAGTTGGTGGCGTCGGCGGCCAGCGCGGCGATGCCCGTCGCCACGTGCTCGGCGATCAGCGCCGGGCCGTTGCCGTCCACGACCCAGGCGATCGAGGGTGACGGGCTGGTGGGGTCCTGCGGCGCCGCGAACACCGCGCCGTCGGGGCTCTCGGCCGCCGTGACGCGGTCGGCCGAGAACGGCAGCGGGATCGCTGCGCCGAGCTGCAACGGTCCCGTGGTCGATACCGGCGGCAGCGTCGAGGCCGGGGTGGCGGTCGTCGTGGTCGTCGAGGAGGCGGAGGACGCGGCCGTCGTCGTGGTCGGTGTCTGACGCGAGGAGGTCGGTGTCGGCGGCCCGGAGCTGCACGCCGCCAGCAGCAGCGGCGCCGCGACGGCCGTCACCAATCCCAATTGCAGGTGCCGACCCCGTTTCCCGCGCATGGCGCCAGTATGGCTGCAAGGGGGGGACACTACGGTGCACCCATGGTCACCACCCGCGACATCACGTACGAAGCCGACGGCCGCTCCATGGTCGGCACCCTGGCCCTGCCCGACGGGAGCGACCGGCGCCCCGGCGTCCTGGTCTGCCACGAGGGACCGGGTCTCGACGACCACGCGCGCGCCCGGGCGGCCCGGCTGGCCGACGAGCTCGGCTACGTCGCCTTCGCCCTCGACTACCACGGCGAGGGAAAGCCCATCGCCGACCGCGAGCAGATGATGGCCCGCATCGGGGAGCTGCGGGCCGACCCGGCGCGCAACTGGGCCGTGGCCACGGCCGGTCTCGACCTCCTGCGCGCCGAGCCGCGCACCGATGGCGACCGCCTGGCCGCCATCGGGTATTGCTTCGGGGGCACGCTCTCGCTGGAGCTGGCGCGCGGCGGGGCAGACCTCAAGGCCGTCGTCGGCTTCCACTCCGGCCTCTCGACGGTGCACCCCGAGGACGCCCGCAACATCACCGGCAAGGTCCTGGTCAACATCGGTGCCGACGACCCCATGGTGAACATCGACGAGCGACGCGCCTTCGAGGACGAGATGCGGGCCGGCGGCGTCGACTGGCAGCTGAACGTCTACGGCGGCGCCGTGCACTCCTTCACCAACCCGAGGGCCTCCATGGTCGACATCCCCGGCATCGCCTACGACGAGGCGACGGACCGGCGCTCCTGGCAGGCGATGGTCGACCTCTTCTCCGAGGTCTTCGGCTGAGTCCCTTCCATGAACAGCACCGTGCCTCGTTTCTGACGCCCCGTCAGGTGCGGGCTACGCTCGATGCCCATGCCTGAACCCCTCCCGATGATCATCTCGGTCGACGATCACGTGGTCGAGCCGCCCAACGTGTGGCAGGACCGCCTCCCGTCGAAGTACGCCGAGGTGGGGCCGCGGGTGGTGCGGGCGCCGATGCCCGAGGTCGAGTTCCGGGGCGGGTCGCTCAAGGTCAAGCCGGGATCGGCCGGCGTGCCCGTCGACTGGTGGTACTACGAGGACCTCAAGCGGCCGCTGCTGCGGGTCGACTCCGCCGTCGGCGTGCCGCGCGACGAGGTGACCATGAAGGGCGTCACCTACGAGGACATGCGTCCCGGTTCCTACGAGGTCAAGCCCCGCCTCGACGACATGGACGCCAACCACATCGAGGCCGCGCTCTGCTTCCCGACCTTCCCGCGCTTCTGCGGCCAGACCTTCACCGAGGCCAAGGACAAGGAGCTCGGCCTGCTCTGTGTGAAGGCCTACAACGACTGGATGGTCGACGAGTGGTGCGGGGACTCCGGCGGCCGGCTGATCCCGCTCTGCCTCATCCCTCTGTGGGACGCCGAGCTGGCGGCGGCGGAGGTACGGCGCAACGCCGAGCGCGGCGTGCGGGCCGTGTGCTTCAGCGAGATCCCGCCCTTCCTCGGCCTGCCGAGCGTGCACGACCCCGACCACTACTGGGACCCCTTCTTTCAGGCCTGCAGCGAGACGCAGACCATCGTCAACATGCACATCGGCAGCTCGTCGAAGATGCCGTCGACTTCGGCCGACGCGCCGCCGGCCGTCGGCTCGACGCTGACCCACACCAACGCCACCTTCTCGCTCGTCGACTTCCTCTTCAGCGGGGTCTTCGTCCGCCTCCCCGACCTGAAGGTGGCCTACTCGGAGGGGCAGATCGGCTGGATCCCCTACATCTTGGAGCGGGCCGACCGGGTGTGGGAGGACAACCGCGGCTGGGGCGGAGTGGCCGACATCGTGCCGGAGAAGCCGTCGAGCTACTTCAAGGACCACGTGTGGGGCTGCTTCTTCGACGACGCGCACGGGCTGCAAGTCGGTCGACGAGATCGGCGAGGACAACATCACCTACGAGTCGGACTACCCGCACTCGGACTCCACCTGGCCGCGCACCAGCGAGATCGCCGAGGAGCAGATGGCGGACCTCACCGACGAGCAGCGCCGCAAGATCGTGCGGGGCAACGCGATCAAGCTGTTCGGCCTCGACTTCGTCGCCTGATCCCGCGCCACCGGTTCGCGCCTGACGGATGGACCTCCGCTACACCGCGCCGGAGCAGGCGTTCCGGGAGGAGCTGCGCGACTGGCTGGCCGCCACGCTGCCCCGCGTGGGGGAACCGCCGCCCCACGACGACTGGCCGGCCCGGCGCGCCTACGACCTGCGCTGGCAGCGGACGCTGTTCGACGCGGGCTACGCGGGCGTCGACTGGCCGGCCGAGGGAGGCGGTCGCGGCGCCTCGCCGGTGGAGCAGCTGATCTTCAAGGAGGAGTGCGAGCGGGCCGGCGCGCCCTACGTCGGAGTGAACTTCGTCGGGCTGCTGCACGCCGGCCCGACCATCATCGCCGAGGGCACGGCGGCGCAGAAGGAGCGCTACCTGCCGGCCATCCTGCGCGGGCGAGGAGGTGTGGTGCCAGGGTTTCAGCGAGCCCGACGCCGGCAGCGACCTGGCCTCGCTGCGCACCCGTGCCGTGCGCGACGGCGACGACTACGTCGTGACCGGCTCGAAGATCTGGACGTCGCACGCCGAGGTGGCCGACTTCTGCGAGCTGCTGGTGCGCACCGGGCGACGCCGGGAACCGCGGCATCACCTGGCTGATCATGCCGATGGACTCGCCGGGGATTGAGATCCAGCCGCTGCGCACGATCGAGGGCACGACCGAGTTCGCCCAGCTCTTCCTCAACGAGGTCCGCATCCCGGTGGCCAACCGGGTCGGCGAGGAGAACGACGGCTGGCGCGTGACCATGGTGACGCTCTCCTTCGAACGCGGCACGGCGTTCGTGGGTGAGCTGCTCGAGGCGATGCGCCTGCTCAATGAGCTGTACGACATCGGCACGCGGTTCGAACTGTTCCGGGACGACCACAGCGGTCTGACGCACCGCCTCGGTCACCTCTGCGCCGCCTTCGACGCCCTGTGGGCGCTGACCAAGCGCAACGTCTCGGAGGCCGCGACGACCGGAGTGCCGGGCATCGGGGGTTCGGTGTTCAAGCTCTCGTTCTCCGAGCACGCGCAGGCTCTCGGCGACTTGGCCATGGAGATGCTCGACCAGGCCGCGTCTCTGCGCGGACCCGCTCACTCGTGACGGGGTGCCCATCGGCAACGCGGAACAGGTGCACAACTGGTACAAGTCGATCAATCTGACCATCGCGGCGGGCACCTCGCAGGTGCAGCGCAACATCGTGGCCGAGCGCATCCTCGGCCTCCCGAGGACCCGCTGATGGACTTCCGCGTCGGCGAGGCCGAGCAGGAACTGGCGCAGGGAATCCGGACCATGTTGGCCGGCCGCTTCCCACTCGATCGCATCCGCACGGGAGAGGGCACCGAACGAGTCCTCGACCCCGGCGACTGGGCCGCCCTGGGCGAGACCGGCGTCTTCGCACTGACGCTGCCCGAGCCCGCCGGCACAGGCCTCGGCCTGTCCGAGGCCACCGTGGTCTTCGAGGAGCTCGGCCGTGCCCTCGTCCCCGGCCCGCTCGTGGGCACCTTCTTGGCGGCGGGGCGCAACCTGGTGGCCGGCGCAGCCGAGGGCCGCGCCATGGTCGGCCTGTGTCTGGGGAGTGCGGGACCGCCATGGTTGGTGGAACACCTGCCCTCGCTCGACGCGGCGCTCTTCCTCCCGAGCGGCGGAGGGCGATCACTGCTGCGGACGATCCGTGACGCGCCCACGGCCGAGCGCCTGGCCGCACCGCTCGACCCGCTCACGCCGCTCTGGCGGCTGTCGCAGCTCCCCGCCGGTGAGCCGCTGGAGGACCCCGACCAACACCTCTGGCGCGGCGGCGCCATCCTCACGGCGGCGCTCCAGGTTGGTCACGCCGCCGAGACGCTCGACCTGGCCGTCGCCTACGCCAAGGAACGCCACCAGTTCGGCAAGCCCATCGGCAGTTTCCAGGCGGTCAAGCACATGTGTGCCGACATGCTCGTGCGCGCCGAGGTGGCGCGGGCGGCGGTGCACGCGGCGGCCTGCCTGGCCGACGCGCCCGACGTGCTGGAGGCGGAGGCGGCCGCAGCTCGCACCACGCCGTTCGCGTGGCAGCAACGCGCGGTGGCGGGCGCCAAATTGCTGGCAGACGAGGCGGCGATCAAGAACGCCCGGGCGGCGATCCAGGTGCACGGCGGCATGGGCTACACGTGGGAGGTTCCGCTGCACCTGCACCTCAAGCGGTCGCGCGTGCTGGCGACCACCTTCGGCACCGCCGCGACGCTCTCGTCGATGCTCGGCTTCCCGGCCACCGGCCCCGGCGGCCTGAGCGACCATGAACGCCGCCATCCCCATCGACCCCGCCCGAATGGAGTGCCAGCGATGACCGACCCCGCCCTGATTCCCGCCGATGTCGTGCGGACCGTCCCCGAGGGTGAGGTCGTCTACGGCATGCAGCTCCCGATCCAGTCGCAGTCCACCCTGTACGTGGCCGACTGGGAGAAGGAGGCCGGTCCGGCCGAGCTGGCGCGGATCGCCCGCGTCGCCGACGAGGCGGGCTTCTTCTATCTCGGCGTGTGCGACCACACCGCCATCCCGCGCCGCCTGGCCGACGCCATGGGCACCATCTGGTACGACACGACGGCGACGCTGGGGTGGCTGGCCGCGGTGACCACGCAGACCCACCTGCTGTCCCACGTGCTGATTCTCGCCCAGCGCCACCCGCTGCGGGCGGCCAAGGAGCTCTCGACGATCGATCACCTCTCGGGCGGACGCCTCATCGTCGGCGTGGGCGCCGGCCACGTGCCCGAGGAGTACGAGCTCCTGACGGGAGACTTCGACCGAACGCGGCCGTCACACCGACGAGGCGGTCTCCGCGCTCGGCACGCGCCTTCACCGACGAATTCCCCGAACTGCCCGGACCGCGCTTTCCCGCCCGTGACATGGGGGTCGCGCCGCGCCCCGCGCGCCAGCCCCGGCCACCGATCTGGATCGGCGGTTCCTCCCCCGCGGCCATCCGCCGCACTGCCGCCTTCGGAGACGGCTGGTTGCCGCAGGGCACGCGGCGGCGCGACCTGCCCGGCCAGATCGCCCGCCTGCGCGAGCTGCGGGCCGAGCTGCGCGGCGGGGCGCCGATCGACATCGGAACCATCGTCGAGCCCATCTACCTGACCTCGGTCGGCTCGGGGTGGGACCTGCCCGGGTGGGTCCTCTCCGGTGGCGCCGACGAGGTGGCCATGTCGTTGCGCGAGCTGGTCGACATGGGCGTCAACCACCTACAGGTGCGTTTCATGGCCCGAAGCGCGGAGGAATTCTGCGAGCAGACCGCCCGTTTCGGGGTCGAAGTGGGGCCCCTGCTGAACCGCTGAGCGAGCTCCGGCCATAGGCTGGATGGTGATGTCTTTCTTCTCTTACGCCTTGGGGGCGGTGATCCTCATACTGGTGCTCCTGCGCCAGGTCAGGGTGCGCCCCGTGCCGCGGGTGTTCCAGCCTCGCCTTCCGGTCGTCCTCGGCGTCATCGGCCTCTTCGAGATGGCCTCGTACGCAGGCAACCACCACGTCTCGTCCACCGCTTGGCTCTGGATCGTCGGGCACCACGCTCGTCGGCGCCATCGGGCTCGGCGCCCTCCGTGGCCTGTCCATGCGGGTCTGGACGGGGAACGGGTGGGTGCTGCGCCAGGGCAACGCGCTCACCATGGCGCTGTGGCTCGTGTCGCTCCTGGTGCACTTCGCCGGCGACAGCGCCGGGAACCACGCGGGTGCGGCCGGACTCGCGGGCGCGAGCTTCCTCCTCTACCTCGGTGTGACCTTGGCCATGCAGGGCTACGTCGTCCACCGCCGTGCCCTCCCGTTGTGGGGGCAGCTGGGACCCGACGCGGGTCGGCCGCTGCACGTGCAATTCACCCAGGCTCCCGGCGCCTTCTTCGCCACCTTCGGTGGCGGCGCCGCCGGTGGCCCGGCCGGCTGGGGACCGCCGCCCGGTGCGGCGCACGACGACGACGTGATCGACGCAGAGGTCGTGGAAGACGACGACCGCGACGACCACGGACCTCCTGAGCTCCACGCGCCGCGCTGAACCTTTCGTACACTCGGCGGCCGTGAGCACGCCCCGCAGCTTCAGCCAGCGGCCCTACGTCGGCCCTCCCGGCTCGACCGAGCTGCTGCTGGTCCGCCACGGCGCTTCGGCCGACTCCGTCGAGGGCGAGACGTTCGAGCTCGTCGAGGGACAGGGCGACCCTCCGTTGTCCGAGGCGGGACGGCACCAGGCCGAACAGGTGGCGCTGCGCTTGGCCCAGGAGCCCTTCGACGGGCTGTACGTGAGCACCCTGCAGCGCACCGCCCAGACGGCGGCACCGCTGGTGGCGCGCTGCGGCCTCACCCCGGTGGTCGACGCCGACCTGCGCGAGGTCTACCTCGGAGAGTGGGAAGGTGGCCTGCTGCGCCAGAAGGCGGCTGACGGCGACCCGCTCTTCGCAGCGGATGATGGCCGAGCAGCGCTGGGACGTGGTGCCCGGGGCCGAGTCGCGCCAAGTCTTCGGCGGCCGCCTGCGCGCCGCGGTCGAGCGCATCACGGCGGCGCATCCCGGGGGCCTCGTCGTGGTCTTCAGCCACGGCGCAGCCATCGGCGAGATCCTGGCCCAGGCCACGGACTCGGCACCGTTCGCCTTCGTCGGGCCCGACAACACGTCGATCTCGCGGATCGTCGTCTCGCCCGAGCGCTGGATCATCCGCGGCTACAACGACATCGCGCACCTCGTCGGCTGACACTGGCACGTGGCCAAGGCCAAGCGGGCACGCAAACCGAGACAGAAGCTGCCGCCGGTGCCCGACTACGTCCGCTACCGCGGCGGAGGCCGGCGTACTGGCGCCTCGGCGGACCGCTCACCCGGGACCACGAGGCCGAGGCGAAGGCGGCGCAGGCCGCCAAGCCTCCGGGCCGGCTGGGCCGGCTCGTGCTCCGCGTGCTCGGAGGCGGCAAGGCGCCACCTCGGGAGTGACTCAGGCGCGACCGCCGGCGGTGCCCGACGGGCGCAGCTCGGAGATGACCCCGGGCTCGGGGGCGTCGTGGAGGGCGGCCTCGATCACGTCCGTGATCTCGGACCCGACGAGCTCGTCCCGCTCGAACAGGGCGTCACGGAGGGCCTCGACCACCTCGGGGTGGGTGGTGACGATGGCCTTGGCCGCGTCGCAACTCGCCCATCAGCAGCGTGTCGAGCTCGGCCCGGGCCGCCCTGTCGCCGAGCACCTTGTCGACGAGGCTGCCTTCCAAGTAGCCGTTGCCGGCGGCGGCCACCGAGATGAGGGACGTGCCCATGCCGCAGGCCCCGATCATCTGCGCCCCGATGGAGGTGGCGGCGGCCAGGTCGGAGGCCGGGCCCGTCGACACCTCGTCGAACCAGTGCTCCTCGGCCACCATGCCGCCCATGGCGATCTGCAGCAGCGCGTGCAGCTCCTCGCTGCTCTTGGTGAAGCGCTCCTCGGTGTCGGAGTGCTGCAGCAGGCCGAGCGAGTCGCGACGCTTCACGATCGAGAGCACGTCGAGCTGGCGCGTCTGGCCGACGAAGTAGGCGACGGTCGCGTGGCCGGCCTCGTGGGTGGCCACCCGGTCGCGCTCGTTGGGCGTGTAGATGGTCTCGTCGGTGACGCCGAGCTCGACAAGCATTTTGGCCTCGGCGACGTCGGACATCGTCATGGCGGCGCGGCCGTGGGTCAGCGCGATCACAAGCGCCTCGTCCATCAGCCGCTCCAGCGCCGCCGGGGAGTACCCGAACGTCATGCCCGCGACGATGTCGACCGCACCGTGCTCGTCGAGGTCGGCGGCGTGCGCCTTCTTGCCGAGGTAGTACGCGACGATCTCAGCCCGGGCCCGTCGTCCCGGCAGGCCGAAGTAGATGGTGCGGTCGAAGCGGCCCGGGCGAATCGAGCGCGGGGTCGAGGTCGTCCTTGCGGTTGGTGGCGCCGACGACCAACACGTTGGCGGGAACGACGGCGGGCTTGTGGAGCTTGCTCCCGTCGGGCAGGTAGCGGTTGAGCACGTCGATCCAGGCCGAGGCCATGCGCTGCCCCCGGGTCGGGGTGTCGAAGGACTGCAACTGCACCAGCAGCTCGTTGACCACACCGGAGACGCCCTCGCTCCCGCTGCTGCCGCCCATGCCGCGCCGGGTGGCACCGATGGCGTCGATCTCCTCGATGAAGCCGATGGCGCCGCCCTCCTTGCGGGCGTGCTTGCGCAGCTGCTTGAAGAAGGAGCGGATCTTGCGGTTCGTCTGGCCGTAGTACATCGACTGGAAGGCCGAGGCGGACACGAACAGGAAGGGGACGTTGGCCTCCTTGGCCATGGCCTTGGCGACGAACGTCTTGCCGGTGCCGGGCGGCCCCTCGAAGAGCACGCCGCGCCGGGCCGAGCCGCCCATCGTGTCGCGGAACGCCTGGTGGGCGAGGAAGAGGTTGATGGAGCGCACCACCTCGGCCTTGATGGCGTCGATGCCCACGAGGTCCTCGAGTCCCACCTGGGTCTCGCCGGGCCGGATGAGGGTGTGCGGTGAACGCCCGGCGCCGAGGAAGGGCGCCAACATGACCGCTCCCAGCATGCAGACGATGAGGACGATGGGAAGGGCGGTGCCGAGCCCGTGGGGCAGGTGGACCGTGGGGAAGATGCCTCGCCCGCTGATCCGGCGGATCACGACCCAGCCGAGGAAGAGGGCGGCGACGGCGACCAGGCGGCGGAGCCGGGCGATGCGCCGGCGCTCCCGGGCCTGCGCCACGTCCGCGTTGCCGAGGACGGTGTCGCCCACGATCCCCGAGACGGACCGGCTGGCGGCGGTGCCGGCACCCTCGCCGGGGCGTGCTGAGGCTGGGACCTTATCGGCGGGCCGACTCATATCCAGACTCCGTTCACTCCCCCGAGGACGTTTCCAATTTAGAGAATCCCACAGGTCGTGTGACCTTGCGAAGTGACAAAAGTCATGAATGACCCTGATTGATCCCCTAGGGACCCCCTCGAGAGCGCCCGAGAGCCGCCCAGCTCTCTCTCAGGAAGGGGGGTTGCGGACCCACTGGGGCAGGTACACCTCGGTGCCGTCGGGCCGGGGGCGGGCGCTGAAGACCGCCCGCACGGGCTCGCCGATCTCGATGGTGGCGGGATCGACGCCGTTGATGGCGGCCCCGGGCGCGGTGACCAGGTTGCCCACCATGCGCAGGCTGGGCCTCTCGGCCAGCGTGACCGTGACCACCGGGAAGGGCACGAAGGGCGCGTACGCCGGGAGGACCGGGGGGTGGACCACCACGAAGGACCAGATGGTGCCGAGGCCCGAGACGGCCCGCCACGAGCGGTCGGTCGATTGGCACTCCGGGCACATGACGGTGGGCGGGAAGCGCAGTGTCCCGCAGGACCCGCACTCCTGGATGCGCAGCTCTCCGGCAGCGGTCCCCTCCCAGAAGCCGTCGGACTCCTCGTCGCCCAGGGGGAGGAGGAAGCTCTCGCCGGCGGGGGGAGCCGAGGCTGCGGTCGTCATCGGGCCAGTCTCACCGCCCGGGTGATGCGAGCGCCAGACCCCGGTGCGCTGCGGCTTTGGCGGAGCCCGACCGGGCGGGGTTGAATGTGACGCGCCGTCAGATCGGCTGGCGGCACCCGAGTCGGGAGCACACATGGCCGAGACCACCCAGCGCAACGAGCACCAGCTTCTGATCGGGGGCAAGTGGGTCGACGCGTCCGAGGGGACCTACGAGATCGTCAACCCCGCCACCGAGGAGATCGTCGGGCTCGCCCCCAACGCCAGCGCTGACGACGCCCTCGCCGCGGCGGCCGCGGCCAAAGAGGCCCAGCCCGGATGGGCAGCGTGGTCCCCCGAGGAGCGCGGCGCCCTCATGCGCGAGGCCGCCGCCGCCATCCGGGCCAAGTCCTCGGAGCTGCTGCCGCTCGTCATCGCCGAGACGGGCGCGACGGCGACCGTCGGCTCGCGCATGCAGGTACCCGTGGCGGCCGACCGCTTCGAGCGCTACGCCCGCGACCCACGGGGCGTGCTCCAAACGCCGTTGCTCCCCCAGCCCGCGCAGGCGACGCCGCTGGCGCCCGGCGGGATCATCGGTGGCATGGTCAACCGCCAGCCGCTGGGCGTCGTGGCCTGCATCACGTCGTACAACTTCCCCATGGTCAACATGGCGGGCAAGGTGGCCCCCGCGCTGGCCGCCGGCAACACCGTCGTCGTCAAACCGGCGCCGCAGGACCCGCTCGCCATTGTCGAGCTCGTCCGCATCCTCAACGACGTGGGCTTCCCTCCGGGCGTGGTGAACCTCGTCAACGGCAACGGTCCGGCCTCCGCCGCCGCGCTGGTCGATGCCGACGAGGTGGACGGCGTCAGCTTCACCGGCTCCACCCAGGTCGGCGTGAAAATCGGCGAGCAGGCGGCGCGCACCATGAAGCGCACCCTGCTCGAGCTCGGCGGCAAGGGGGCCTGCGTCGTCTTCGAGGACGCCGACGTGAAGGGGGCCATCGGCTGCATCGGCTCCACCTGGTCCTTCCACTCGGGGCAGATCTGCACCGCGCCGACGCGGGCGGTCGTGCACCGCAGCCTCTTCGACCAGGTGCGCGACGGCCTCGTGCAGATGGCGGGCTACCTCAAGGTGGGCGACCCGACCGACACCGCCACCATCATCGGGCCCGTGATCTCGGCGGCGCAGCGGGGGCGGATCGAGGCGCACATCCAGACGGCGGTCGAGGACGGTGGCGAAATCGTCCTCGGGGGGGAGCGCCCGGCCGACCTGCCGACCGGCTTCTACGTGGCCCCCACGCTCATCACCGGTGACAACACCATGCGGGTGGCACGCGAGGAGATCTTCGGCCCGGTCATCACGATGATCCCCTTCGACGACGAGGAGGAGGGCATCGCCATCGCCAACGACACCGAGTTCGGGCTGTACGACTACGTGTTCTCCAAGGACGGCGCGGGCGCTCCGGGTCGCCAAGCGCCTCCAGGCCGGACATGTCGGTGTGAACACCGCGCAACGCAACCACGACGCGCCCTTCGGCGGGTTCAAGATGTCGGGCGTCGGGCGTGACGGGGGCGACTACGGGCTGCTGGCCTACACGGAGCCCCAGGCCATCATCTGGAGCTCGTAGGCGTTGCATCGGAGGTTGGTGGGCTGTTCCGGGGGCTCGTAGGCCCTCCTTCGGGAGTTCGTTTTCGAGTGGGGTGCAAATCGGACACGGCGTCCGATGTTTT
This sequence comes from uncultured Acidimicrobiaceae bacterium, assembly GCA_963745175.1. GTDB lineage: Bacteria > Actinomycetota > Acidimicrobiia > Acidimicrobiales > RAAP-2 > Bog-473. The sequence continues at coordinate 362,686 of CAVUWK010000004.1, read as the reverse complement.
GCGCTCCAAAGTCCCTGGTGAGAGCGTTCGATAGATCGGACAGGCTGTCCGATCTTCACCCCACTCAAAAAGAGTCCCGGGACCCAGGCTGACGTCACGCACCGGCCGTCCGGGCACCGATGAAGCGCGCCGAGAAGGCCGCCATCGCATCGAGCACCTCGGCCGAGCGGCGCCACGGCGACACGATGAGGCGGTCCACGCCGGCGTCGTCCCACGCCGCCACGTCGTCCTCACTTGCGCACTCGCCCCCGACCGTGACCTCGAAGGGCTGGTCGAGCCGTCCGGCCTCGGCGCGGTGGACCCCGATGACGGCCACCGCGGCGGCGGCCGAGTCCGGGGTGTGGCTCATGCCGATCCAGCCGTCGCCCAGGCGGCCCGCCCGGCGCAGCGCGGGCGCCGACTCGCCGCCGATGAGGATCGGGATGGGCTGCTGCACCGGCTTGGGTTCGAAAGCGACCTCGTCGAAGGGGAACCACGGGCCGCCGTTGGCCACCGTCGCCTCCGTCCAGAGCCGGCGGCACACCTCGATCGCCTCGTCGAGCCGGGCCCCCCGGGTGGCGGGATCGATGCCGAGGGCGCGCCACTCCTCCCGCAGCCACCCCGCGCCGGCACCGATCACGGCTCGGCCGCCCGAGACCCAGTCCAGCGTGGCGAAGGCCCGGGCGGTGACGAAAGGGTGACGTAGGCCGAGCAGGTAGACGTAGGTGCCGAGGCGGAGGGTCGTCGTGCGGGCCGCGATGAACGAGAGGTAGGACGCCGGGTCGAAGAGCTGGGTCGTCGGTGGAACCGGCGGGTGCTCGGCGCCGGCGTGCGGCGACCCGGACATGGCCACCGGCAGCACGAGGTGCTCGGGCAGCCAGGCGGACTCGAAGCCGAGACGGTCGGCCGCCTCGGCGGCCTCGGCCCACAGGCGCGGGTGCATGCGCCCGAAGGTGACGGCGAACTTCACGTCGGACCCCCCGGCATGGCGGTCAAGCTACCCGGCGCCGCTTCGCCGCACATCTTGCGGTGTCGCTCGGCTAAGAACGTTGGCATGGCCACGTTCCCCCACACGCCGATGCCCGCGCAGGGCCTCCCCCGCGACGAGGTGATGCAGCGGCTGATCACCATGAAGCAGGACGACCAGGACTGGCGGGGCGGCCGCGTCTTCAGCCTCGTCTACTCGGCGGGCGACGACGTCCACGAGCTGCTCTCCGATGCGCTGGCGCTCTACAGCGCCGAGAACGGCCTCAATGTCCTCGCCTTTCCGAGCATCGGCGTCATGCAGCACGACATCGTGTCCAACACGGCCACGCTGCTGGGCGCCGACGACCCCGCCGCCGGTGGCGCCGTCGAGGGCTACCTGACCTCGGGCGGCACCGAGAGCCTGCTGCAGGCCGTGAAGACGGCCCGCGACGTGGGACGCGCCCGCGGCATGGCGCGGCCGCGCGTCGTGGCCGCCGAGAGCGCGCACGCGGCGTTCACCAAGGCGGCCGACTACTTCGACGTCGAGCTGGTGCGTGTCCCGGTGGACGCCGACTTCCGGGTCCGCGCCGGCGCGCTGGCCGACGCCTGCACCGACGAGACCATCATGGTGGTCGGCTCCGCCCCCACGTACCCCCAGGGTGTCATCGATCCCATCGCCGACATCGCCGCGCTGGCGCTCGAGCGCGGCATCCTGTGCCACGTCGACGCCTGCATGGGCGGGTTCCTCCTCCCCTTCCTGACCGAGCTCGGCCGCCTGGACGAGCCGTTCGACTTCCGGCTGCCCGGCGTCACGTCCATGTCGGCCGACGTGCACAAGTACGGCTACGCGTCGAAGGGCGTCTCGGTGATCCTCTACCGGACGCACGAGCTGGCCCGCATGCAGCTGTTCGTCACCACCGACTGGCTGGGCGGGTTCTACGCCTCGACGGCGATGGCCGGGACCCGGCCCGCCGGGCCGGTCGCCGCGGCCTGGGCGGCCCTCATGCACATCGGCCGCGACGGCTACCTCGAGCTCACCCGCACCGCGCACGACGCGGCGCGGGTGCTGCGGGCCGGCGTGGAGTCGATCGAGGGCCTGGCCGTGCGCGGCGACCCGCCGGCCACCGTGCTGGCCTTCGGCGCCGCGCGATCCGGCCGCCCTCGACATCTTCGCGGTGGGCGAGCGGCTCGCCGCCGACGGCTGGTATCTGGACCGGCAGAACCGGCCCGACTCGCTCCACGCCACGGTGCACGCCGGCAGCGCCGCCACCGTGCCCGCGCTGGTGGCCGACCTGCGGCGCGCCGTCAAGACTGTCGGGTCGAGCCGCGCCGGGTCACGCGACACGACCTACGGGCAGAGCTCCTAGCCGGGGGTGTCACCGAAACGAATCAGGCCCTTCGGGGGAACGGTTCATGGGGCTGGAGATCGCCGGAACCGAGTTTCTCGGCCAAACCGTGAGCGGTCGTTATTGCAACGAAGCTTGCGGTCGGCAACGATCTGAGTTGTGGACCACGACGCACCGGCAGGCGGCGGGAAACCCCTACCGCTCATCCTCGCTCGAGAGCTGGCGTCGAACCTCGCCACTCCGATGTTCCTCATGGACGCCGCGGGGTGCTTGTGTTCTACAACGATGCTGCGGCGCTGCTCATCGGCAGGCCATTCGGCGAGATGGGCGAGATCCCGGCCGAGGAGTTCGGCGCTGTCCTGCACCTCAAGACTCTGGACGACCAGCCGCTCCGGCGCCGGGACTCGCCCGCCGGAATCGCCTTTTTCGAACGTCGCCCCGCTCACCGGACGCTCGCCGCGACCGGCTACGACGGCGTCCAGCGTCTCGTGCACGCGACGGCCTATCCGTTGTTCGGTTCGACCGCCGAGATGCACGGCGTCGTGTCGGTGTTCTGGGAAGCGGGCGACGAGGAAGACGACGCCTGATGGAGGCGCGCGTATGGGGATGCCGTGGCTCGGTCGCCGCGCCAGGCCCGGATACCGTCAAGTACGGCGGCAACACATCGTGCGTTGAGGTCCGGCTTTCCAGCGGAGAGGTCCTTGTGCTCGACGCCGGCACCGGGATACGCCCGCTGGGCGTCCTCTTGCAAAAGGCTCCGTGCCCTGAACTGCACATCCTGCTCAGCCATCTCCATCTTGACCACTTGCAGGGCCTCGGGTTCTTCCGGCCGCTGTTCGATCCCAACGTCCGAATTCACATCTGGGGTCCACCGTCTCCGGTTCAATCACTCTCCGAACGGATCGCGATGTATCTCTCTCCTCCGCTGTTCCCGGTCCACCTCGACGATGTCCCCGCCCAACTGACGTTCCATGACGCGCCCGAAGAAGCCCTCTCCATCGGCTCGGCAACGATGCGATCAGGCAAGGTGCAGCACCAAGGTCCGACCGTCGGCTACCGGATCGAGGAGCATGGACAGGCGTTGGTTTACCTCCCGGATCACGAGCCCTCGCTCGGCACCGAGTTGCATTCGCTCGCCCCTGAGTGGATGAGCGGTTACGACATCGCGCGCGATGCCGATGTCCTCTTGCACGACGCTCAATATCGCGACCACGAGTACGGTGCACACGTCGGCTGGGGACATTCGGGGATCGCCGACGCAATGGAGTTCGCAGACAAGGCGGGCGCTCGGAACCTGGTGTTGTTCCACCACGACCCGTACCACACCGACAACGAGCTCGAAGAGCTCATAACCGAAGCTCGTAAGATCTGGCCATCGGCGGAAGATCGGGTTTGCTTGGCGAGCGAGGGCATGACCATCACGTTCGACGGTGACGGTGTTCGGCTCGTCGCCGGTTGAGTTCCCACGCAGCGTGGCCCGACGTGTCTGGGCGCATCTGACCGAGCGATCGACCGGGATCTTCGAGTACCGGTTGGACAATCCGAAATAACGTTTGGCGGAGCGGCTCGCTCTAGCCGGGCTCCACGGCGAGCTCGTCGACGTAGCACCAGATCCAGTCCTCACCGGGCTGGAAGGACTGGATGAGCGGGTGGCCCGACGCGTGGAAGTGCCTCGTGGCGTGCTTGTTGGGGGAGGAATCGCAGCAGTTGACCTCCCCGCACGACAGGCACAGGCGCAGGTGCACCCAGCGGTCGCCCACCTTCATGCACTCGCCGCACCCGTTGGGTGTCTGCGGCTCGACGTCGGCCATCTGGTCCAGATGGGTGCACTCGGCCATGCGTTTTCTCCCGTCTTCTTCCTATGAGGTGGTCATGCCGCCGTCGACCGGGAGCGCCGCCCCGGTCACGCCCCCGGAGCCGGGTCCGCACAGCCAGGCGATCAGCGCGGCGGGCTCCGCCGGCTCGAGGAGGCGCTCGACCAGCTGGTGGCTGGCGAATTCCTCCGGCGAGGACAGGCCGTAGACGGCGGCCGACGCGTCGAGCATCGGTCCGCGGGTTGAGCCGGGGCACACCGCGTTGGCGGTGATGCCGGTGCCGGCCAGGTCGGCAGCCAGAGAGCGCATCAGCCCGATCACCGCGTGCTTTGACGCGCTATAGGCGCCCAGGCGCGGCAGCCCGAGCAACCCGGCCGCCGAGGCCACGGCGACGACCCGGCCCTGGCGCGGCGCGGGTGCCTCCAGCAAGGCCGGCACGGCGGCGGCGGCGAGATGGCGCACCCCGTTGACGTTGACCTCGAACTGCGCATCCCACTGGGCATCGGCCGTCTCCCACAGGGGCGGGCCGCCGCTGATCACGCCGGCCGCGGCGACGGCCGCCTGCAGGCCACCGAAATGGCGGAGGGCCTCATCGACTGCGGCGCGCATGTCCGACGGGCTGCGCACGTCGCCCACCATGGCGCGCACGGCGGTACCGTGGCGTCTGGCCATTCCCTCCAGGTCTGCCTTGCTGCCAAGGGCGTAGTCGATGGCCGGATCGTCGGCACACCGGTCCACCGCCACCACATGCCAGCCGGCGGCCACGAGCAGATCGACGGTTGCGGCGCCGATGCCCCGCGCCGCGCCAGTGACGACGGCGGCCGGGCTCACGACACCGACCAGTGTGACGACACCGCCGAGGCCAGGTCGCTCACCAGGGCGTCGAGGAGCGTTCGGCCCTCCTCGGCGCTCGCACCCGTGGGATCGCCCAACACGCCGTTGGACGATACCGGCCGCACCCCTTCGGCGTGCAGACGGGGCAGCAGCGTGGCGAGGGGCTCGGTGCAGCCGGGCTCGGCCAGGTCGAGGCGCACGGCCGCGGCATCGATGGCCAGCAGCAGGGACGTCTCGGTCCGGCCTGCGTGCGCGTCACCACCCACCGTCGTGGCGCGCCACGCGAGTACATCGTCCCCCTCGGCCGCGCAGCGGCGCTGCACGGCGGCCAGCGCGACCTCGTTGCCGCCGTGGGCGTTGACGAGCACCACGCCGGCAAAGGAGCGGCGGGCGGAGCGCACCAGTTCGACGAGCAGGTCGGCCAGCACCTCGTGCCCGACCAGGAGCGTGCCGGGGAAGTCCGCGTGCTCGCCGCTGGCCCCGTAGGCCACGGCTGGCGCCACTGTCACGCCGACGTAACGCGCCGCCAGCCCCGCGGCCACCGCCACGGCGATGCGGGTATCCGTGTCGAGCGGGAGGTGGGGCCCGTGCTGTTCGAGCGACCCCAGCGGCACCGCCAACACCGTGCGCCCCCCGGTGACCTCCACCTGGGGCCAGGTGGCGGCGGCGAGCTCCACGGCCTCAGGTGCGGGCCGGCGAGCGGAAGCGGACGGGCGTGGGCACCGGGATCGGCGTCCCGTCCCGGGCGACCTTGGAGTGGCCGAGCGCCGACTGCGGGCGCTGGTCCAACGCCGCCAGCGCCGCCTCGCCGTGCCCGTGCACGCACTCGGGATCCGGCCCGTCGAGCGGCAGGCCGGTGAAGAACTTGGCCGCCATGCAGCCGCCGCGGCAGGCGTCGAACGAGCCGCACGACGCGCAGGCCCCCGCGCTCTGCGGCTCGCGCAGCGAGGTGAACAGCGCCGAGTCTCGCCAGACGGTGGGAAAGCCCCCTTGGTCGCGCACGTTGCCGGCCAGGAACTGGCGGTCGATGACGAAGGGGCAGGCGTAGACGTCACCAACGGGGTCGATGAGGCAGACGACCCGCCCGGCGCCGCAGAGGTTCAAGCCGTCGAGCGGCTCGCCCAGCGCCGAGAGATGGAAGAAGGAGTCGCCCGTCAGCACCCCGGGGCGTTCGATCAGCCAGTGGTACAGCGCGCGCTGCTGGGCCGCCGTCGGGTGCAGCGCGTCCCAGGTGTCGACGGCCCGGCCCGAGGGGCGGAGGCGCGTCAGCCGCAGCTGGGCGCCGTAAGAGTCCGCGATGGCGGCCAGCGCATCGAGCTCGTCCACGTTCTGGCGGGTGATGACGACGCTGATCTTGAACGGCCCGAAGTCGGCTGAGGCGAGGTTGTCCATGGCGGTTCGGGCTGCGGCGAAGGACCCGTCGCCTCGCACGGCATCGTTGGTGGGCGCGGTGGCGCCGTCGATGCTGATCTGCACGTCGAGGTAGTCGAGGGCGGCGAGTTGTCGGGCCCGCTCGGGCGAGAGCCGGGTCCCGTTGGTGGAGAACTTGACCCCGACCCGGCGGTCGACCGCGTAGGAGACCAGGTCGAAGAAGTCCGGACGCAACATGGGCTCGCCTCCGCCAATGTTGACGTAGAAGACCTTGAGGTCGACCATGTCGTCGACAATGCCGCGGGCCTCGGCCGGCGTGAGCTCGTTCGGGTCGCGGCGGCCGGAGGAGCTGAGGCAGTGCACGCAGGCGAGGTTGCAGGCGTAGGTGAGCTCCCAGGTGAGGCAGATGGGCGCATCGAGACCGCGGCTGAATTGTTCCTTCAGCGGGAGCGGTGCCGTGTCAGCGGGCATCGATCACCCCCGAGGCAGCGAGGCGGGCCAGGGCCCGCTGGTACGACGCGTGCTGGCCTTCGGGCACGACCGCGCCGATGGCGGCGGCGGCGCTGGGGTACTCGTGCAAGGTCGACACCAGCTCGACCAGCGTGCGCGACTTGAGGAACACGAGCCGCCGATTTCCATAGTGGTAGGCCAGCGCGCCGAACGACTCGTCGCGCAACGCGACCTGCGGGTTGAGCTGCCAGGCCTGCTCGACTGTGAACGCGACCCCCGCGGGCTGCGTCGAGGTGACGCTCAATAGACGCCGCACATCCCGTCGATGGAGACCTCTTCCACCAGGAGCTCGTCGACGTCCTCTTCGGACAGTTCCTCGACGTCCTGGGTGTCTTGGTCCTCAGCCAGCATCCCGACCTCCTCTGGGCAGGCGCCCAGCCTATCCCCGGCCCCGGACTGCCAAGATTGGACGGTGCCCCAGCCCAGCGCCCTCGGGATGCCTTCCGCGCTGCGGCCCGCGCCCCCCCGGGCGTCCACCCCCCTGCCGGGATCCTTCTCCTTGCGCGAGGACGCGTCGACGCAGGAATTCGACGGTGGCACCGTGCTCCTCGGGGGCAGCCCGCTCCGCCTCTTCCGGATTTCCGAGCGGGCCCGGCGGCTGGTGGAACGCTGGAAGGCCGGCGCGCCAGTGGGGTCGGGGCGACCGGCCCAGCTGCTGGCGCGCCGCCTGGTCTCCTCGGGCGCGTTCACCCCGCGGCCCGGCGACGACGGCGCCCTCGGAACCCGGGACGTGACGGTTGTGGTGCCGGTGCGCGACCGTCCCGCGCAGCTTGACCGTGTGCTCGGCGCGTTACAAGGGTTGGACTGCATCGTCGTGGACGACGCGTCGGCCGCTGCGAGCACCACCAAGGAGATCGCCGAGCGACACGGCGCGCGCTTCGTCGGGCTGGCGGCCAACGTCGGGCCGGCCGGAGCGCGGAACGCGGGGCTGGCCGGCGTCGACAGCGCGCTCGTCGCCTTCGTGGACTCGGACTGCGTGCCGAGGGACGGCTGGCTCGGACCGCTCCTGGGCCATTTCGACGACCCCCTGGTCGCCGCCGTGGCGCCGCGCATCGTGCAGGTCGCCGGACGCCGGGCGGACGGACGCTCCCCGATCGTGCCGCGTCGTCGCTGGACCGGGGCCACCAGGCCGGACCGGTCCGCCCCGGCGGCCGCATCTCCTTCGTGCCGAGCGCAGCGATCGTGGTCCGTGTCGACGCGGCAACCGGTCCCGATCTCTTCGACGCGGCGCTGCGCGGCGGTGAGGACGTCGACCTGGTGTGGCGACTCGCAGAGGGCGGCTGGGACGTCCGCTACGAGCCGGCGAGCACCGTTGCGCACGACGGGCCGACCACCCTGGGGTCGTTCCTGGCTCGGCGGGCCTTCTACGGGACGACGGCTGCACCATTGGCACGGCGCCACGGGGACGCGCTGGCGCCCGTCCACGTCTCCGGCTGGTCGCTGGCGGTGTGGACGCTTGCCTGGGCCCGCCGCCCTTTGCTGGCTCAGGCCGTCCTGGCGGCATCCGTGGCGGTCCTGGCTCGGCGTCTCCGGGGCCTCGTGCGCGACCCCGTGACCGTAGCCGCGCACATCGCGGGAGGCGGCACGACCCGCGCGGCGATGCCGGCTCTCGGGTCGCTGGCGCGGGCGTGGTCGCCTGCGCTCGTGCTCGGGCTGGCCTTCCGCCGCACGCGGCGGGCCTCCGCGCTCGCGCTGCTCCTCCCTGCGGTCGGCGAATGGGCGGCCGACCGCGACGAATCGGACCCGGTGCGCGCCACAGCCCTGCACGTGGCGGACGACGTCGCCTACGGCGCGGGCGTGTGGGTCGGCTGCGCCCGCGAGCGGACAATCGTGCCCCTCATCCCGCGCATCTCGTGGCGTTCCCGCGTCTGGTCCCCGGGCACGCTGCGCGACGAGCTGCGGCAGGTGCCGGTCGAGAAGGGCTGAGTGCTCGGCCACGTCTACGGCAGCCCGGAGCCCACGATCTCGACCGCCCACCACCAGTCGGGGAATTCGACGGCGGGCTCGAGCTTCCGTCAGCCCTTGACGAAGCGGAGCTGCTCGCTCTGGTGCTCCCAGTCCGTCGCCCCCCAGAAGGCCACGGCACGTGCATCCGTCCCGACGACGATGGCGTGGGACCGGCGCGCCCCGAACTCAGCCAGGTGGTCCTCTGCGGCCCGCAGGAGCGCCCGCCCGAGCCCGTGGCCGCGACAGTCCGGCGCCACGGCCAACCGGTAGACGGAGCCTCGCCAGCCGTCCCACCCGGCGATGACCGAGCCGACGATGTTGCCGTCCGCCTCGGCCACGATCAGCGCGCCAGGGTCGCGGAGCAGGAGACCGGTCAGCGCGTCGGCCGAGTCGGTGGAGGTGGGCGCCGCCGCCTCCTGCCACAAGGCCAGCACGCCGGCGATGTCATCTGGCATCGCGGTCCGAAGTTCCGGACCCGCGTCCCGAACGCGGCTGCGTTCAGCCATGGCGGCGTGCCCTCCACACCTCGGCCCGGTAGGGCATGTCGACCGTCACGTCGCCGGAGACGCCGAGCATGTCGCGCAGAACCCGGCGGGCCGTCTCGAAGAGCCGCGCCCGCGCGTCGTCCTCCATCAGGATCACCCAGCTGAAGGTGCCCAGCAGCCCGATGAGCTCGTCAGCGTTGAGCGCAACGTCCCAGGTGATCACCGTTTGCTCGGGTTGGTCGAAGGGGACGCCCGGCGGGATCTCGAGCGCCTGGACCAGCGCGGACCGGTCGTTCAGCGCCGCCGACAGCTCGGCCTGGCTCTGGTCGTCGATGGCCGTGGCATCGCCGCTGTCGCCGCTATCGCCGCTGAGGAGCGCCTGCGCTTGCGCGATGAGGCCGGAATCCGGATCCGGCCCCGACCACACGGCGGCCAGCGTGCCCCCGGGTACGAGGACCCGACCGACCTCGAGCAGGGTGGGCACGGGGTCCATCCAGTGCCACGAGGACGACGCGATCACGGCGTCCGCACTGGCGTCGGGCAGGGGGATCGACTCGCCCCGGCCCGCCACCACTCGTACCCCGGGTACCGACTCGGCGAGCACGGCCCGCATGCGGTCGTCGGGCTCGACGGCGACCACCTCGGCGGCCCGCCCGACCAGCAGCCGGGTCAGGGCACCGGTTCCGGCGCCCAGGTCGACGACCGTTCCCACGCGGCCCGGAAGGATCCAGTCCACCGCCTCCACCGGAGGGCCCGGGCGGTAGCGCTCGTAGTGCGAGGCCGCACCGCCGAAGCTGGCAGCTCGTTCGGCCTTTTGTTCCGGGGTCAGGGGGAGGATCTCGGGCTCGGGCATGTCGCCGACCCTATGTCGGCCTCCGGCCGGGACGTCCGGAATGGGGTGGCGGGAGCGGGGCGCGTAGAGTCTCCCGGTTGTGGCGAACAAGTGGTTCGAGACGGTGGCCGAGGCGCAGCGGCGGGCCAAGAAGCGCCTGCCCAAGTCGGTCTATGGGGCGCTGATCGCCGGCTCCGAGCGCGGTCTCACGCTGGAGGACAACGTCACCGCGTTCAGCGAGCTGGGCTTCGCTCCGCATGTGGCCGGACTGGCCGCCAGCCGCGACCTGGCCACCAAGGTGATGGGCCAGGAGATCTCGTTCCCCGTGCTCATCTCCCCCACCGGCGTCCAGGCCGTGCACCCCGGGGGCGAGGTCGCCATGGCGCAGGCGGCCGCGGCCCGCGGCACCGCCATGGGGCTGAGCTCGTTCGCCAGCATGCCGGTCGAGGATGTGGTGGCGGCCAACCCGCAGACGTTCTTCCAGATCTACTGGATCGGCAGCAGGGACCAGATCGCCGCACGGGTCGAGCGGGCCCGCGCCGCCGGGCGCGGTGGGACTCATCGCGACCTTGGACTGGTCCTTCTCCCACGGGCGTGACTGGGGCAGCCCCACCATTCCCGAGAAGGTGGACCTGCGCGCCATGCTGCGCTTCGCCCCCGAGGCGCTGGCCCACCCGAGCTGGACCCTCTCCTTCGCCCGCACCGGGAAGTACCCCGACCTGACCACGCCGAACATGGTGCCCAAGGGCGAGCAGGGGCCGACCTTCTTCGGCGCCTACGGCGAGTGGATGGGGACCCCGCCACCGAGCTGGGACGACGTGGCCTGGCTCCGCGACCAGTGGGGCGGCCCCTTCATGCTGAAGGGCGTGACCCGGGTCGACGACGCCAAGCGCGCCGTGGACGCCGGCGTCAGCGCCATTTCCGTGTCGAACCACGGGGGCAACAACCTCGACGGCACCCCCGCCACCATCCGCGCCCTGCCGGCGGTCGCCGCCGCCGTCGGCGATCAGATCGAGGTCCTCCTCGACGGGGGCATCCGGCGCGGCGGCGACGCCGTCAAGGCGCTGGCGCTGGGCGCCCGCGCCGTCATGATCGGCCGCGCCTCGCTCTGGGGCTTGGCGGCCAACGGGCAGGGCGGTGTGGAGAACGTGCTCGACATCATGCGCAGCGGTATCGAGTCCGCGTTGCTCGGGCTCGGGCACGCCTCCGTCTCACAGCTGAGCCCCGACGACCTCATCATCCCCGAAGGCTTCAGCCGCCACCTCGGCTGAGCGTCGCCGCGCCGGCGGCGTCGCGATTCAACTGATAACCGAATCGTTGAGAGTCCCGGGACCATGCCCCCGCTGCAGAGGCCGCGGCTCCCCTGATGGCCGGCGCGGCGCAGGAAGCGGCCGCGAAGCTCAGCTCTCGAACTTGACGACCCCGCGCACGATCGTGCCGGCCGCCTGGTCGTCGTAGCCCTGCTGCACCTGGTCGAGCGTGTACTCCTGCGTGATGAGCTCGTCGATCTTGAGCTCGCCCGACTCGTAGAGGTTCAGCAGGTTCGGCACCTGCACCCGCGGGCTCTGTGACCCGAAGACCGTGCCGAGGATGGCCTGGTTGAACATGGCCAGGCTGAACAGGTTGAGCTTGACGTCCATCTGGTCGAACGGCGCGATGGCCGTCACCACGATCCGGGCGTCCTTGGAGCCGCAGGCGCAGGCCGCGGCGATCATCTCGCCCTTCAACATGCCGGGCGTCAAGATGACCACGTCGGCGTTGCGGCCCATGGTCAGCTCGGGGAGCATCATCTGGGCGTCGAGCAGCGACGCCGCGGTGTGCGTGGCACCGATCTCCTTGGCCCGCTCGAGCTTGAAGGGCACGGGGTCGACCGCGATGATGTGGCGCGCCCCGGCGATGCGGGCGCCCTGAATGGCTCCCGAGCCCACGCCGCCGGCCCCGGCCACCACCACCGTCTCGCCGGGCTTGACCTTGCCCCGGTCGACGGCCGAGCCGAAGCCGGTCGCGATCCCGCAGCTGATGAGCGCGGCGGCCTTCATGTTGTCCCACGGGTTGATGCGCACGAGCGAGTTCTCGTGCACGACCATCTCGTCGGCGAACGTGCCGAGCTGCGCCATGCGGTTGAGGTTCTCGCCCCCCAGGTGGTAGCGGTAGGTCCCGTCGCTGATCATGCCGCCGGCCAGCGTCATCATGCCGAGGTCGCAGAGGTTCTGACGGCCCGAGGCACACCAGTGGCACGTCCCACAGGAGGGGATGAAGGACACAGCGACGTGGTCGCCCTCCGCCACCTGGGTCACGTTGGTCCCGACCTCGGTGACGATGCCGGACCCCTCGTGGCCGCCGACCACCGGGAACATGGACTTCACGCCCATCATCTCGAGCACCTCGGGTGTCTGGCTGATGTCGCCGTTGCGCAGGTGCTCGTCGGAGTGGCACATGCCCGACCAGACCATCTTCACCCGCACCTCGCGGTTGCGAGGAGGGTCGATCTCGATCTCTTCCGTCTTCCAGGGCTCGTTGAGGCCCGTGCACACCGCCGCACGCGTCGTCGTCATTGGCAATCCCTCCCTGAGGTTGCTGCGAACCAGTTCGCATCCTCAGTATCGCCCCCCACCCGGTTGGGGACAACCGGACCCGGCGGTAAGGTGCGCGCGTGCCCGTCCCCGCCGTGTTCGCCGACATGGCAGCCCGGGTGCGCAACTGGGGGCGATGGGGGCCCGACGACGAGATCGGCACCCTCAACCTGATCGACCAGGCGGCCCGGCGCCGGGGCGCCGCCGCGGTCACCTCCGGCAGGGCGTTCGCCCTCGGGCTGCCCCTCTCGGAGGCCGAGGGGATCCAGATCGGCGTTCGTCGAGGGCCGCGTCAATCCCACCCGGACCATGGTGCAGGTGAACCAGCCGGTCAACGCGGAGGAACCCGAGTGGGTCTGCTTCAGCGAGGACGTCCTCACCCTGGCCACGCAGTGCGCCACCCACTGGGACGCGCTGGCCCACAGCAGCTACGGCGGCGTGATCTACAACGGGTACCCGGCGTCGACCATCTCGGCCGACGGCGCCGCCCGCTGCGGCATCCACCGCCTCGGCGCCGTGGTCAGCCGCGGCGTGCTGCTCGACGTCGCCCGGGCCCTCGGGCGCGACGTGCTCGAACCGGGGTACCCCATCATGCCCGCCGACCTCGATGCCGCCTGCGCGCTGGCCCAGGTCGCGCTCGAGCCGGGCGACATCGTGCTGGTGCGCACGGGCCAGATGGTGCACCTCGGCCCCCGAGCACCGCGACCTCGTCGCCTACACCTGGCCGTCGCCGGGGCTGACCATCGAGACGGCGGAGTGGTTCCACCGCCATGACGTGGCCGCCGTGGCCACCGACACACTCGCCCTTCGAGGTCATTCCCTGCCAGCACGAGGACGTCTACCTCCCCGTCCATCTCCTGCACCTGGTCGAGATGGGCCTGACCCAGGGCCAGAACTGGGTGCTCGACCCGCTGGCCGACGACTGCGCCGCCGACGGCCGCTACACGCTTCCTGCTCGACGCCACCCCGCTGCCGCTGACGGCGGGGCTCGGCACGCCCCTCAACCCGGTCGCGCTCAAGTAGCGCGGCGCCGGCGCGCCGTGGCGCCGCCCAGCACCGGCCCGGTGCGCGGTCGCGTCGCCTCCCGTGGCGGGATGTCGGCGGGGGGCGGCGGACGCCCCGTGACCGCCCAGTGCAGGGTGCGGGCCTGCGTGTCGATGAGGTTGCGCGTGCGGATGCCCCAGAACTCGAAGCCGTAGCGGTGCGCCGACACGCTGGCGAACATGGCGACGAGCGTGCCGGCCACGGCCATCGGGTCGGCCCCGGCGGGCGAGCACGTGGCCCCCGCCGGTCCTCCCTCGGGGGAGGGCGAGGCGGTGGCGATCACCTGGGCCAGCGCCACGGTGACGGCGTTGAGCGCCCGCACCCGGATGCCGCGCAGCTGCCCGTCGCCCTCCTCGGTGGCCAGGTCGACCACCCGGAAGACGGCGCGGTTGTCCTCCCAGTACCCGAGGAAGCCCTCGGTCACGGCCAGCGCGGTGTCCCAGCTCGCCTCCTCCGACCAGTCGCCGCCGACCAGCTCGGCCAGCTGCCCCGCCTGGTCCACCATCCCCTCGGCCAGCACCTGGATCGCCTGCTCCACGTTGGCGAAGTACTGGTAGAAGGTCGCGGGCGAGGTCCGGGCCTGCCGCGCGATGTCGGTGACCTTGACGGACCGCCACGACGTGGTGGCCAGGAGCTCGACGGTGGCGTCGAGCAGCCGTTGGCGCGTCTGGCGGCCCCGCTCGCCGGGCACCCGCCCGTCGGTCGTCGCCACCTGCTCGGCGTAGGCGTCGAGGTCCACGACGGCGGCCTCTCGGCCCGGTGCGGGGTCCCGGCATGGCGGCCCAGCGTACCGGCCCCGTTCCCGAAGACCCAGGTGGCGGCGCGGATACGCTGTCGGAATGGAGCAGACGCTGACCCGCCCGCTCACCCGCGCCCAGCAGGCCAGGCGCCAGCGCGTGATCGACGCGGCGATGGCGCTGGGGCTCGAGGGGGGCTACGAGGCGGTGCAGATGCGCGACGTCGCCGCCCGGGCCGACGTCGCCATGGGCACGGTCTACCGCTACTTCACGAGCAAGGACCACCTGCTGGCGGCCACCCTGGTGCACTGGGTCGAGATGCTCGAGACCCGGATCGGGCAGCACCCGCCGCGGGAGGAGCACCCCGCCGACCGCGTCCTCGACGTCCTCGACCGCGCGCTGCGCGCCATGGGCCGCCAACCCAAGCTCGTCACCGCCGTCTTCACCTCGCTGTCGTCGCCCGACCCGGCCGCCGTCGGCTGCCAGCAGCAGATCACGCTGCTGATGGAGGGGATCATCTCGCGGGCGATGGGCGAGCGCGACGTCCCCGACATGGCCGACCGGGCCCGCATGATCGGCCACGTCTGGTACTCCGCGCTGGTCGGTTGGGTCAACGGCTGGTCGACCATGGCGCGGGTCTACGACGAGCTGGCCGTGTCGGTGCGCCTGCTGCTCCCCGACGAGCTCGTCGAGCGTCGCACACCAGCCTGACCTGGACCTTCATCCCGTTGCGCCGGCGGTGACACGGCGTGGGCGTGACCGGTGACGCTCGGGCCGCCCGCGCTAGGGTCGCCTCCGATGACCGCCGGCGCCTCCCCCGCGGGCTGCCCATCGAGATCCGTGGCCTCTCGAAGCACTTCGGGCCCGTGCTGGCCGTCGACGACCTCTCGTTCACCGTCGAGCCGGGACGCGTCACCGGCTTCCTCGGACCGAACGGCTCGGGCAAGACCACGACGCTGCGCATGTTGCTCGGCCTCGTCCACCCGTCGGCCGGGACGGCGACCATCGCCGGCCGCAACTACCAGGACCTGGAGCATCCGACCTCCACGGTCGGCGCCGTGCTCGAGGCGACCAGCTTCCACCCGGCGCGCCGCGCCCGGACCCACCTCCGCATGGCGGCCCGGGCCGGCGGCCACGACGAGAAGCGCGCCGACGAGGTG
The DNA here is from genome assembly GCA_963745175.1 of uncultured Acidimicrobiaceae bacterium. Taxonomy (GTDB): domain Bacteria; phylum Actinomycetota; class Acidimicrobiia; order Acidimicrobiales; family RAAP-2; genus Bog-473. Next base: position 347,088 of record CAVUWK010000004.1, on the reverse strand, counting down.
CTCGGGTTGGTCGGCCTCACGGGTGACGCCAAGCGCAAGGTCGGTGGCTTCTCCATGGGCATGCGCCAGCGGCTCGAGCTGGCCACCGCACTCATCGGCGACCCCGACGTCCTCATCCTCGACGAGCCGTCCAACGGGCTCGACCCCCAGGGCATCGCCTGGCTGCGCGACTTCATGCGCTACCTGGCCGGGGAGGGCCGCACCGTGCTCGTCTCCTCGCACCTGCTCTCCGAGATGGCCCAGACCATCGACGACGCCGTCATCGTGTCGTTCGGGCAGCTGAAGGCGCAGGGCACGCTCGACCAGATCACCGCGGGCATCACCGGCATCGTCATGCGGGCCCGCACCCCGGAGGCCGACCGCCTCGCCGGCGTGCTCACGCAGGCCGGCATCGCCTTCCGCCGGACCGGCCACGACGAGGTCGCCATGGACGGGGTCACGCCCGAGCAGGTCGGCCCGCTGCTGGCCTCCAACCAGATCGTCCTCTACGAGCTGGCCCAGGAGGGTGGCGACCTCGAGTCCGTCTTCCTCTCGCTCACCGCCGGGCTCGGCTTCGGCGACGTGGCGGCCCACCCGTGATCGACGCCCTGCGCGCCGAGCTGCTCAAGATGCGGTCCATGCCCGGGGTGTGGGTCACCTTCGCCCTCGCCTTCCCGCTGACCGTGCTCATCATCTTGGCCGTGCTGGCCCAAGCCGGCGGCTTCCCGGGCCACACCTTCTACTTCGTCTCCTCCCTGAGCCGACGGCGCGAGCTCCTCGGCGCCGGCTATTTCGGGATCGAGGTCCTGGCGCCGATCATCGGCGTCCTCTGCGTCACGGCTGAGTACCGCCACAAGACCATCACCACGTCGCTCGTCCTCGTCCCTGTGCGCAGCCAGTTGCTCCTGGCCAAGGTGGTCGCCACCGCACTGTGGTCCATCTTCATCGCGCTCCTGGGCCTCGTCGCCGTGGCCGCGGTGGCGCTGCCCTGGAACGCCGCCCTCGGCGGCGTCACGTCGCAGGTGACGGACCAGGTCGGGGCCGTGGTCCCGGGCCTGCTGGTCTCGGCCGTGCTGCTCGGCCTCTTCGGTCTCGGCTTCGGGACCCTGGTCAAGAACCAGGTGGCCGCCATCCTGCTCACCATCGGCGGCACGCTCATCCTCGAAGGCATCCTCATCGCGCTGGCCCGCTCCATCTTCCACTACGACCTGAACTGGCTCCCCAACGGCGCCGGCGCCGCCCTGGCCGGGGACATCGCCCGGGGCTTCGGCGGCGGCGATCGCGGCACCGGGCTCCGGCTCCTGACCTGGTGGCAGGGCGGCCTGGCGTTGCTGGCCTGGGGCCTGGCGCCCCTGACCATCGGCTACTTCACGACGTTCCGCCGCGACGTCACCTGACGCGGGAGGCGACCGCGACCCGGTCGGTCAGCCGCGCAGCACGACGCCGGGGCGGGCCGCCAGACCCTCGTCGGCCGGCGCGCCGTCGACCCGGATCGGCACCCCGTTCACCAGCGTGTGCGTCATGCCGACGGGCGCGTCGGCCGTCAGGCGCTCACCGTCGGCCGGGAAGTCGCGGACGCGGCGCAGCGGGCCGGGGTCCACCGTGTCGGGATCGAACACGCACAGGTCGGCCGCCTTGCCCACCTCGACCGTCCCCCGGTCGCTCAGGCCGTAGACGGCGGCCGGCTCGCCGGTGAGCTTGTGGATGGCCCGCTCCAGCGGCATCACCCCGCGCTCGCGGACCCAGTTGCCCAGCAGGTCGGTGGAGAAGCAGGCGTCGCAGAGCTGCGAGACGTGCGCGCCGGAGTCCGCCAGACCGAGCAGCACGTTGTCCCGCGGCAGCAGCCAGGCGATGGCCTCGGGGTCGTCGTTGGCCAGCACGGACCAGAAGCGCGACTCGAGGTCGTCGTCGAGCGAGACGTCGAGCATCACGTCGAGCGGCGTGCAGCCGCGCTCCTCGGCCACCACGGCCACCGGGTGGTCGGCCAGCTCGGGGTGCGCGCGTGACTCGGCCACCGAGATGGCGGCCCAGTTCAGCGGGAAGCCCGCCGGCCTTCCCGCTGACGTCCTCCCACGCCGTGGCCCGCCAGGCGGGATCGCGGTAGGCGGCCACGCGCTCGGCCTTGGACTTGCCCATGAGCGCCGCGAAGGTGGGGCGCATGTTCAGGGTGAAGGGCTCGGACAGGTTCATCTGGAACACCAGGGGTCGGCACGACACCTGGGGCCACACCTCCACGCCGTCCGCCCAGGCCGCGTCGTGCTCGGCGATCACCTTCTCGTGGTACGGGTAGCCCTTCACGGTCAGCAGGGCCGTCCAGGTGAACGGCCGGCCCACCTCGCGCTGGAGCCGGAAGACCTCCTGGTTGGGGAAGACGCCGCCCGGGAGCAACGCCACCACGCCCCGCCCGCTCTGCTTGACCGGCTCGAGCAGCGCGCGGAGCTCGGCCAGGTCGGCCACCCGCGACGGCACCGGCCGGCCGCTGTCCCCGTTGTGGGTCGGCGACGCGCTGGAAGCGAAGCCGGCCGCGCCGCCGGCCATGGCTTCGGCCACCACCGCCTGCATGCGCGCGATCTCGTCGTCGGTGGCCGGGCGCTCGTACGCGTCCTCGCCCATCACGTAGAGCCGCACCGCGGTGTGGCCGACGTAGCACCCGAAGTTGAGGGCCGTTCCCCGGGCGGCCACGGCGTCGAGGTACTGGGGGAAGGTCTCGAACTCGTCCCAGGGCACGCCGGCGGCCAGCGTGTCGAAGCTCATGTCCTCCACGTGCTGGAGGGTGCGGGCCAGCAGCGGCACCCCTTCGGCGCGGATGGGCGCGATGGAGAAGCCGCAGTTGCCCGCAATGACCGTGGTCACCCCGTGGAACGAGGACGGCGTCAGGTTCGGGTCCCAGAACACCTGCGCGTCGTAGTGGGTGTGGATGTCGACGAAGCCGGGGCTCACGACCTGGCCCGCCGCGTCGAGCACGCGCTCGCCCTGCAGGCCGGCGCCGATGTCGCTGATCCGGCCGCTCGTGATGGCGACGTCGGCGGTCCGGCCGGGAGCACCGGTGCCGTCCACCACGGTTCCCCCCCGAATGACGATGTCGGCGTGCATGCACCCATCGTCGCAGCCCGAACGCCCCCGTGCACGCGCGCCTGTGCTTGGCTCGGGCCGCGGTCCGATACCGTGGGCGGGCAGGGACCCGCGAATTGCGGGTAGCGGTGGAACAACGCGCCGGGTGCGGCGCGGGAGTGGAGGACGTATGGCGGTTCGGTTTTTCAGGTCCAGGGCGACGCCGCCGCCCGATGACTCCCTGCAGATCTCCGGCGCCATCGTCGCCCCGTCCGACGGCCCCTCTCCCGTCGAGCTCGTCGACGCCGGCCGCGCCCCCCATGGTCTCGGGGTCGTGCGGGACCAGTACGAGCGGAAAATTCGCAAGAGCCCGACCATCCGGATGGTCCCCAGCTCGATGCTGGTGGATGGGCGGCGCCTCCGCTTCGCCGTCTCCGACAACGTCGACGCCTACGGGCCCGACGGCCCCGGCACGCCGCCCATCTGGGCGGTGAACATCCACGGCTACTTCGCCGGCGGGGGCATGTACTGGCGTGAGAGCGCGCGGCTCGCCGAGCAGCTGGGCTGGCGGGTCATCAACCCCAGCCTGCCCGGATTCGGCGGGAGCGACCCGCTCGAGTGGCAGGACGTCTCCATGGAGAGTCTGGCCAACCAGGTCATGGCCATCGTGCACAAGGTCGATGCCGGGCCAGTCGTCCTGCTCGGCCATTCCATGGGCGGCGCGGTGGCGGTGCAGTTCGCCCACGACCACCCTCGCCGGACCCTCGGTCTGATCTATCGCGACGGTGTGAGCACACCGGCCTGGAAGGACCGCCACGGTGTCCTCCCGGCCGTCCTCTCGCCACTCCTCCCCGACGTCGCGCCCATGGTCGACATGATCGCCGCCGTCCTCTTCGACCTGCCCGACCTCTTCATCGGTCGCATGTACTCCACCGTGCGTGCCGTCCTGCCCGACATGCGCCAGAACATCCGCACCATGTCCCAGACGCTGCCCGTCGGCAGCATGCTCATGGGCGTGGACCAGCGCAGCCAGGTGCGCCACCTGGCCGCCCAGCAGATGCCCATCCTCAACGAGTGGGGCTGCTTCGACCGCATCACGCCGGGGCGCACCGCGCTCGAGTTCGCCTCCATCGCGCGCTCGCCGGTGATCTGGGTCCCGGGCGGGCACAGCTGGATGCTGGCCCGCCCGCAGGGCCAGGCCGACATCCTCACCCATCTCGTCCAGGGCAAGGAGTTCATGACCCAGGTGGACGACCGCTGGCGCCAGCTCACCCCGCGCGAGTACACGCTGCGCGCCGTCAACTGACGCGCGCCGTGCCGCGGGCTCGCAGGGTGTCCGACGCCGGGCCGCCGGACGGCGCCGCGTGATCGACCGCCTGCTCCAGCCGCTCCTCTCGCTGCACGGCTGGCAGGCCTACACGCTGGTCGGGCTGCTCGTCTTCGCCGAGGCGGCCGTGCTGCTCGGCTTCGTGTTCCCTGGCGAGACGGCCGCCATCCTCGGCGGCGTCCTCGCCTCCAAGGGCGGCGTGGACCTGCCCGCCATGCTCGCCGTCGTGGTCGTGTGCGCCATCGCCGGGGACTCCGTGGGCTACGCGGTGGGCGAGCGCTGGGGCCGCCAATTGCTGCAGCTGGGCCCGCTGCGCAAACGCCAGAAAGGACTCGATGCCGCACTCAATCAGCTGAAGCGCCGCGGACCCGTCGCGGTCTTCGTGGCCCGTTTCTCCGCCTTCCTGCGCGCCGTGGTTCCCGGCCTGGCCGGCATGTCCTCCATGCATTACCGCACCTTCCTGGGCGCCAATGCAGCCGGAGGCCTGTGCTGGGGTGTCCTCTACGTCCTGCTCGGTTACTTCGTGGGGCAGCGGGTGGAGAAGGCGACGGGCATCGCGTCGGACGTGGTGCTCGGCGTCATCTTCGTGGTGATCGTGGTGCTCTTCGTGCGCCACCGGCGCAGGGTGAAGGAGGAGATCGAGGGTCCGTCCGAGCCCGCGGCGCCCGGGAGCGACCAGGCGGGCTGACTCCGGATGGGGCTCAGGCGGGTCCGCCCAGCACCGTGCGGTCCCCGGCACGCAGGCCGGCGACGACGCGGGCGAACTCCCCCGCCGCGTCGTCGCCCTGGGCGTCGGTGTCCAGGAAGCGCACGGCGCAGGGGTCCCGGCGGTCCACCCCGAACAGGCCGTAGCGCGGCTCGTAGGTGCCCCACTCGTAGTTGTCCATCAGTGACCAGTGGAAGTAGGCGCGCACGGGGACGCCGGAGGCCACGGCGTCGGCCACGGCGCCCAGGTGCTCCCGCACGTAGCGCGGGCGGTCCATGCCGTCGGCGCGGGGGAAGGCCCGCCCGTCCTGCACCCGCGTCGCCATGCCGTTCTCGACGACCCACAACGGGAGCCCGGGCCGCAGCGCGGACTCGGTCGCGCACCAGTTGCGCAGCCCCGCCGGATGCGATTCGACGTCCCAGTACGTGCGGCTGACGGACCAGTCCCGCCTGCCCGCCGGAGTCCGCCGCCCCGGGACGCGCAGGGCATGGCTGGCCACCGGGTCGTACCAGTCGAAGCCGACGGCGTCGAGGCTGCGCGGTCGGGCCGACGCCTGCACCGCCGCCACCACGCGACGTGGGGCACGCCGCTGCGTCGCCCGCGGCACGCGGGCCCAGGCGCCGCCGCGTCCCGGCTCGTCCACCGCGCCGTAGGGGGAGACCGCGGCGAAGAACCGGCGGATCGCCGCCTCACCGGCGTGCCGGGGTGGGAAGGCGGCGTCGTGCACCACCCGGCGCTCGTCGATGTAGCGGTCCACGTCGCCCGGATCCACGTCGGCGTCGCGCAGCTGGACCAGGTCGAGGAGCATGCGGTCGTGCTCGTAGACCGACGACGAGCTCGTGTTCACCGTCACCTCGGCCTCGGGTTGGACGGCCGTGACGGCATCGGCCGCCAGCACGTGCGCGGTGAGGAGGTTGTCCAGCGCGCAGAAGGCGTCCGAGACGGCCATCCGCCGTCCCGGCGGGCAGGCCCCCTCGATCCAGCCCATGAGCGTCACGATGTTGGGCTCGTTGATCGTCACCCAACGCCGGCAGTGCGGCGCCAGCGCCGGCACCACCCGGGCGACGTGGCGGGCGAAGACGTCGGGCGAGCCGGGCCTGAGCCAGAACTCCTCGCCGAGCCACCACGGATGGGTGAAGTGGTGCAGCGTGACGATCGGCTCCATGCCACGCGCCGTGCAGAGCGAGAGGATCTCGCCGTAGCGCTCCAGCGCGGCGGCGTCGAAGACGCCGGGCTGGGGCTCGAGCCGCGCCCACTCGACCGAGAGCCGGAACGCGTTGCAGCCGATGGCGGCGGCACGGTCCAGCGCCTCTTCGGGATGTCGCCAGAAGTCGCAGGCCAGGCCGGAGCGGGCGGCCCGGCCGGCGCCCTCCCACGCGGCCCAGTTGTTGTGCGGCTCGCCGTCCCCGTTGAAGCCGCCCTCCACCTGGTAGCCCGACGTCGCCACCCCCACGGCGAAGCCGTCACCGAGCAGGCTCGCCGGCCCGGCGGCGGCCCGGGAGCGGGAGCGTGCCCGCGTCCGCGCCGGCGCCGGCCTGCGGGGCGGGGTGGGGGCCGGCATCCGTTCAGCTTGGCAGGCGCAGCGGCGCGCCGGCGCCGCCGCGTCGGCGCGCTCAGTGGGGCTGGGCCACCGAGCGCATGCGGGAGAGCGCCGCCGAGACGATGTCGACCTCGTCGCGGCGTGGCGCACCAGGGAGCGCACCTGAGGCTCGGTGGCGTCGCTCCCGGCCTGCACGGCGGCGGCCTGCACGTCGCGGGCCGCTCCGATGACCTCGGCCACCTGGCGGCGCACCGCTTGGGCCCGGCCCGCGCCCTGCGGGAGCCGCCGCTCCAGGCGGAGCAGGCCGTCCAGCTCGCCGGCCACGGTGCGCAACGAGCGAGTCACCGCCGGCAGCTCGGCCACCGGCGCGTCGTGGGATTCGGCGTGGGCCACGGCGATCTCGGCGTCCTCGACCGCAACCCACATGCGCCGGCGCACCCGGGAGGCCGCGCCCCGGCTCAGATCCTCGGGCGTGGCCTTTCCGGCGTAGCGCTCGCGGCCCGCGGCCAGCAGCGCCAGCGTGGCCAGGACGCCCCGCACGACGACGTGCCCGTGCAGCAACCGCCAGTGCCGCCGCACATAGCGGCGTCCCAGAAGGAAGGCGGCCGTGACGACCAGCAGGACGACCAGAACGGCGACGAGCAGGAATTCGAGCACGTGGGCCACGAAGGTCACAGAACCAATGCTACGCGGAAGAATCCAGGTTTCCCGGCAGTACCCTTTGGGCCATGGAGCCGGAGGCACCGGAAGGCACCGAAGGGCCGCCGGACCTGGCCCCGCCGGATGCCTCCTGGCAGCCCGGGATCCCGTCCATCCGCGAGCACCTGCCCAGCCTGATCTTCGGCGCCGCGCTGCCGATCGGGATCTATTTCATCGTCCGCGGGCACGTGCACACCGACACCCAGGCGCTGATCATCGCCGGCTGCTTCTCCGTGGGCTGGATCGTCCTGCAGTTCATCCGCCAGCGCAGGGTCGACGTCGTCGGCGCCGCCGTCCTCGTGGGCTTCGCACTCGGTGTCATCACCTCCACACTGCTCGGCGGCAACGCGTACATGCTCAAGGTCCGCGACGGCTTCTTCACCCTGCTCTTCGGCGTCGCCTGCATCGTCACGCTCTACACGCACGACCGCCCGGCTCTCTTCTATGTCAGCCGGTACCTGTCCGCCGGCAACGACCCCGTCAAGGTCTCCGCCTTCGACGAGTTGCACGAGCTGCCGATCGGGCGCCACACCTTCCGCCTGCTCTCGGTCGTCTGGGGCATCGGGCTCGTGGTGGAGGCCTCGGCCCGGCTCACCCTGGCCGACCTCCTGCCCACGGGGACCTTCCTCGCCGTCTCCCCGTTCATCACCGCCACCGTCATCGGCGGACTGTTCGCCTTCACTGCGGCCTACGTCAAGCGGGCCCGGATCGATTCGGCCGCGCTCGTGGCGCGCATCGTGCACGACGCCGCGCCAGCGCCGGAGCCCGGTCCCGGTGTGGGACCGGGCGATCCCGGCCCCGGCTCCGGCGGCGCGGGCCCGGCGCCATCTCCGCCGGCCTGACCGCGTCGCCCGCAGAGCGGGCACGCCGCGTTCGGTAGCCTCGGCGGCGCCCGGGCGCCGGTCGGCGGCGGGGCCACCAGCGAAGGGAGCACCATGGCAGACGAAGTGCTGCGGGAACGCCGGGGACACGTTGACATCCTCACGATCAACCGGCCCGAGGCGCGCAACGCCATCAACGGCGCCGTGAGCACCGCGATGGCCGGCTTCATGGACGAGCTGGGCGAGGACGACGAGTGCTGGGTGGTCGTGATCACCGGAAGCGGTGAGAAGGCCTTCAGCGCGGGGATGGACCTCAAGGCCTTCAGCAGCGGCGAGGGCGGCGACATCATGGGGGCGAGCGGCGGCTTCGCCGGGCTCACCCAGCGCGACTTCCCCAAGCCGGTGATCGCCGCGGTCAACGGGTCCGCGCTGGCCGGCGGCTTCGAGATCATGCTCTCGTGCGACCTCGTGGTAGCCGCCGAGCACGCCACCTTCGGCATCCCCGAGGCCAAGCGCGGCCTGATCGCCGGCGCCGGCGGCCTGATCCGCATGCCCAAGCGGCTCCCCATGGCCGTGGCGCTCGAGCTCGCCATGACCGGCGACGCCATCGATGCGGCGCGGGCCTACCAGCTCGGCCTCGTCAACAAGGTCGTGCCCGGCGCTGACCTCCTGACCGAGGCCACCGCGCTGGCCGAGCGCATCGCCGCCAACGCGCCGCTGGCCGTGCGCTACTCCAAGAGCGTCATGAAGCAGGCCGCCGAGGTCTCCGAGGCCGAGGGCTGGTCGATCAACCGGGAGGCCGTCGGCGTCGTCTTCACCTCGGCCGACGCCATGGAGGGGCCCATTGCCTTCGCAGAGAAGCGACCCCCGAACTGGCAGGGCAAGTAGCGCAGTGCTGGCGCCGGCCCTCGACACCGTCCGCCTGACCCTCCATGTGCTGGCGGCGACGGTCTGGGTCGGGGGACAGATCGTGATGACCGGCCTCGTCGGTCCGGCCCGCGGGCTGGGTCCCGACGCCCCCAAGACCCTGGCCCGGGCCTTCGCCCGCCTGGCCTGGCCCGCCTACCTGGTCCTGGTCGTCACGGGCATCTGGAACGTCACGGCGGTCCACTACTCGTCCCAGGACGCAGCGTGGAAAGCGGTGCTCATGGCCAAGATCGCCGTCGTGATCCTGGCCGGTGTGGGCGTGGCCCTGCACCAGCGGGCCAGGACCAGGGGCCAGCTGGCCCTGTGGGGCTCGGTCGGGGGCCTGGCCAGCGTGGCTGCGCTGGTGATGGGCATCCTGTTGGCCGGGTGACGCCGAATACTTCGGGCAACGCCCCGGTGTGCGGGAACTCCGGGTCGGGAATGGGTCTAACCTGGAACCCAGTTCACCGCCCGATGGACCCAGGTGAAGGAGAACATGATGCTCGCTGACATTTTCGGCCCCGACCTACTGATCGTGGCCATCGTCCTCGTGGTGCTGCTTTTCGGCGGCGCCGCCATCCCGAAGCTGGCCCGGAACCTCGGGTCGGCCAAGAACCAATTCGAGAAGGGCATAAACGAGGGCAAGGCCGCTGGCACGACCTCGGAGGCGGCGGACACGCCGGCACCCTCGACCCAGGAGAAGCCGGCCGAGGAGAAGGCACCGGGCGCCTGAGCCGGCGGTCGCGTTCGGCCGCAACACAGACGCCCAGGGGGGTCCATGCCAGCTGACGTCCTCGCCGTCGCCGATCGCCTGTGGAACGGCGAGGTCACGACGTCCAGCTTCCACCCGGTCGACCACATCGGCGGCTTCGTCGAGATCACCGACGGGGTCGGCTTCTGCCCCTCGTTCGCCAACGTCTCGTCCTTCGCCACCGAGGACGGCCTCGTTCTCGTCGACACCGGCAGCGCCCCGCTGGCCCAGGTGGTCCACGACGACATCCGCACCTGGAGCCCGGCCCGCCTCCACACCGCCGTCTACTCCCACGGGCACATCGACCACGTCTTCGGTGTGCCGGTCTGGGAGGCGGAGGCCGCAGCCGAGGGCTGGGCCGCCCCCGAGGTCGTCGCGCACCACGCGCTGCCGGCGCGCTTCGACCGTTACATCCTCACCGCCGGCTACAACACCATCATCAACCGCCGGCAGTTCGGCTTCACCGACCTCAACTGGCCGACCGAGTACCGCTATCCCGACCGCACCTACCGCGACACGCTGGAGCTCTCGGTCGGCGGCCTCGACTTCGCCCTCCGCCACGAGAAGGGCGAGACCGACGACCACACCGTCACCTGGCAGGCCGACACCCGGGTCCTGTGTTGTGGTGACCTCTTCATCTGGGCCTCACCCAACGCCGGCAACCCGCAGAAGGTGCAGCGCTACCCGCGGGAGTGGGCGACGGCGCTGCGCCGCATGCTCGAGCTCGAGGCCGAATTCCTGCTCCCGGGGCACGGCTTCCCTGTCATCGGGGCCGACCGGGTCCACCGGGCCCTCATCGACACGGCGGACCTCCTCGACTCCCTGGTCGACCAGACCCTGGCCGTCATGAACGGCGGCGGGCGACTCGACGACGCCATCCACGCCGTACGTGTCCCGGCCGCACTCGAGGCCCGGCCCTACCTCCAGCCCGTGTACGACGAGCCCGAGTTCATCGTCCACACGGTCTGGCGCCAGTACGGCGGCTGGTGGGACGGCAACCCGGCCACGCTGAAGCCCGCCCCCGAGCGCGCCCTGGCCAACGAGCTGGCGGCGTTGGCGGGCGGGCCCGGAGTCCTGGCCGACCGCGCCCTCCAGCTCCTGGCCGACGCCACCGGGGCGCCCGAGTCCGCGTCCGAGGCGGCCGAGGGGGCCCTGCGCCTCGCCGGCCACCTGGCCGAGCAAGCCTGGTTGGCCGCGCCGGGGGACGAGGGCGTCCAGCGGGCGCGCCAGCAGGTCTTTGCCGCCCGGGCCGCCCGGGCCACCTCGACCATGGCGCGGGGCGTGTTCACCTGGGCCGCCAACGAGTCGGTGGCGACCCCGCACCCCCACCCGCACTGACCCGGACGGCTCCGAGAAACGCCCTGTGCGATTTCCAATTTTTTTGCGGGGTTCGATAGTGTCGGCGCGGTGGACTCGTCGCTGACCAGCCCCTCTCCCGACACACCGAAAACCCCAGCTCGCAGCGCCAAGAGTCCCCGCCGCCGGCTTGCCGTCGTGGTGGTCGGCCTGGGCGCCGTCCTCCTCACGGGCTGCCAACTCCCGACCTTCGGCGCCTTCAAGGGCGCCACCTCCCAGGGCCGATCGACCTTCCACCTCTGGCAGGGCTTCTTCATCGCCGGGATCGTCGTGGGCGGCTTCACCCTCCTGCTCATCACGTGGGCGATCTTCCGTTACCGCCGCCGCTCCGACGACATGCCGGTGCAGACCCAGTACCACACGCTGACCGAGATCACCTACACCGTCCTGCCTATCCTCATCGTGCTCGGGCTCTTCTGGGCCACGGTGGTCGTGGAGAACAAGGTCACCGCGGTGGAGCCACACCCGGCCACCCAGATCCACGTCTACGCCTTCCAGTGGGGCTGGGAGTTCGAGTACCCCAATGGGGTCAAGGTCATCGGCCAGACGACCGACGCCCCCACCATGGTCGTGCCGACGGGGCAGACGACGCGGGTCTACCTCCGCTCCTACGACGTGCTCCACGGCTTCTACGTCCCCGAGTTCAACTTCAGCCGCTACGCCAGCCCGGGCTACTGGACCAGCTTCGACCTCGACGTGCTGCACGACGGCGTCTACCGGGGCCAGTGCACGCAGTTGTGCGGGCTCTACCACTCCATCATGTTCTTCAACGTGCGCTCGGTCTCCCCCACGGCCTACGCGGTGTGGCTGCGCACCACGCGCGCCTTCCAGACCGCGCACCCCTCGTCCATCGGCCAGCTCCCGGCGACCCTGCATGCCAATCAGAACGGGACCGTGCCCAGCTACTCTGGCAATTCGGGCAACTCCGGCAGCGGGAACACCGGCAATACAGGAGGTCTCCTCTACGGTGACTGACGTCATCGCCCCACCGGGCGTCCAGGAGCACGAACCACTCCCGCTGCCGCCCTCGGTTCCCGGAGACGCGCACGAGGCCCACGGTGGCGGCCACGAGGCGCACGGGCCGACCGGCATCCTCAAGTGGCTGACCTCGACCGACCACAAGGTCATCGGTATGAGCTACATGATCACGTCCGTCGTGATCTTCTACATCGCGGGGATCATGGCGATGTTCTTGCGGATCCAACTGACCACGCCGCACTCGTCGCTGCTCAGCTTCTCGCAGTACAACGCGCTCTTCACGATGCACGGCAGCCTGATGATGTACCTGTTCGCGGGTCCCTTCGCCTTCGGTGGCCTGGCCAACTACATCGTGCCGCTGCAGATCGGCGCGCCCGACATGGCGTTCCCCCGTCTCAATGCACTGAGCTACTGGCTCTACCTGACCGGCTCCATCACCATGATGATGACGTTCTTCGTGGCGGGCGGCGCCGCGCAGTTCGGCTGGGTGGCCTACGCGCCGCTCTCGAGCGCCACCAGTTCGCCCGGCGCCGGGCCCGACCTCTGGATCATGGCGCTGGCCCTTACCGGGTTCTCCGCCATCTTCACCGGCGTCAACCTGTGCGGCACCATCTTCTACCTGCGCGCGCCCGGCATGACCATGTTCCGCATGCCGATCTTCACCTGGAACATGCTGGTGACCGGGATCCTGATCCTCATCGCCTTCCCGGTCCTGACGGCGGCGCTGATCATGCTCTTCGCCGACCGCCACTTCGGCACCCACATCTATACGGCGGTGGGCTGCCACCTCGTCAGTGGCGCGCCCATGGCGTCGTGCGGTTCACCGCTCTTATGGCAAAACCTCTTCTGGTTCTTCGGCCATCCCGAGGTCTACATCCTGGCCCTGCCCTTCTTCGGCATCGTCACCGAGATCCTGCCCGTCTTCTCCCGCAAGCCGGTCTTCGGCTACAAGGGGATGGTCTTCGCCACCATGGCCATCGCCGCGCTGTCCACCGGCGTGTGGGCCCACCACATGTTCACCACCGGGGCCGTGTTGCTGCCCTTCTTCTCGTTCCTCAGCCTGCTGATCGCCGTGCCGACCGGCATCAAGTTCTTCAACTGGATCGGCACCATGTGGCATGGGCAATTGACCTTCACCACACCGATGCTGTTCAGCATCGGGTTCCTGTTCGCCTTCCTCATGGGCGGTGTGACGGGCATCATGCTGGCCTCGCCTCCGATCGACTTCGCCACCCACGACACCTACTTCGTGGTGGCCCACTTCCACCAGGTGCTCTTCGGGACGGCGGTGTTCGCCGGATTCGGGGGCCTCTACTACTGGTATCCCAAGTTCTTCGGCCGCATGCTGCGCGAGAACCTGGGCAAGTGGCACTTCTGGTTGATGTTCATCGGTTTCTGGGTCTGCTACATGCCCCAGTACGTCGTCGGCCTGCTCGGCATGCCCCGCCGCGTGGCCAGCTACCCCTCCAACCTCGGCTGGCAGAGCTACAACGTCGTCTCGACCGTCGGGGCCTTCATCATCGCCATCTCGTTCGCCTTCCTGCTGGTGAACTTCGTCGTCTCCTGGCGCAAGCCGATCCCCGCCGGGAACAACCCCTGGGACGCCCAGACACTCGAGTGGTTCACCACCTCGCCGCCGCCGCACCACAACTACACCCATCTGCCACCGATCCGCTCGGAGCGCCCGACCTGGGACTACAACCACCCCGACGCGCTGACGGTGCCACACGGCCCGGGGGCGCACACCAACGGGAAGACCAACGGAAAGGTGACCGCTGACGTATGAAGATCGAGGCCCTCTTCCTGCTCTTCCTCGGCGCCTTCTTCGGGGTCATCGGCCTGATCTACTGGTTCTGGGGCTACGAGGACGGTGGCTTCGTGATGCTGCTCGGCGCCACGTTGCTCGGCTTCCTGCCCGGCCTCTACTACTTCTTCTGGCACCGGCGCTTCCACGGCCACAAGTACTTCTACTTCGGCAAGATCCCTGTCGCGGGCGACCGCCCGTCGGACCGCGAGGACGCGGAGTTGGCGGACGGAGCGGGGACGGTCGACTCGTTCCCCGGCTCGTCCATCTGGCCCTTCGTGCTCGGCATGGGCGCCTTCACGACGGTGCTCGCACTGGTCTTCGGCACCTGGCTGTTCTTCATCGGCGTCCCGCTGATCCTCACCGCGCTGACCGGGGTCACCGCCGAGAGCCGGCGGGGCGGCACCGTCTGAACCCTGCCAGGCCGCCGCTAGCCTGACCCGGTGCACGCGGCGGACACGGAATCGCACGGCCCGCAACCAGCTGCCGCGGGCCCTCGTCGTCCTCATCGCCGTGGCCACCGGGGCGGTGGTGGCCAACCTCTACTACGCGCAACCGGTGCTGCACCAGGTGGCCGCGACGTTCCACAGCGGCCCCGGTCCGACGTCGGCCATCATCACGGCCACGCAGATCGGCTACGCCGCCGGCCTCCTGCTCATCGTGCCGCTGGGCGACCTCCACCCGCGGCGGCCGCTCGTCACCCGCCTCTTCTGCCTCAGCGCGGTCGCGCTGATCGGCTGCGCGCTGGCGCCGAACCTGTGGCTCTTCGCCGTGGCGTCGATCCTCGTGGGCGGCGCCTCGGTGGCCGGCCAGGTGATGATCCCCTTCGCGGCCGACCTGGCCCCCGAGGAGCGGCGGGGCCGCGTCGTCGCCCGCATCATGACCGGGCTCCTCCTCGGCATCCTCCTCGCCCGCACCGTGTCGGGGCTGGTGGCCCAGGCCGCCGGGTGGCGCGCCATCTACTGGCTCTCGGCCGCGCTCATGGTCGGCTTCGCCGTCGTGCTGTGGCGGGCGCTCCCGGCCGAGGGCGCGCGCCCGCACCGCAGCTATCCCGAGCTCGTCGGGTCGTCGCTCCGCCTCCTGGTCGACCGAGCCCGTGCTGCGCCGGCGGGCCTGGCACGGGGCCTGCGCGTTCGCCGCCTTCAGCGTGCTGTGGACAACGTTGGCCTTCCTGCTCTCGGGGAGCCCGTACCACTACTCCAATGCCGTCATCGGTCTCTTCGGCCTCGTCGGCGCCGGCGGGATCGTGGCGGCCAACCTCGCCGGCAAGCTGGCCGACTCGGCCCGGGTCACCGCCACGACGGTCGCCGCCGGCGTCCTGCTTACCGCCTCCTTCGCACTGCTCTGGGCCGGCCGCACGTCACTGGCCGCCCTCATCATCGGCATCGTGGTGCTCGACATGGGTACCCAGGGCATGCAGATCACCAACCAGGCCGTCATCTACGCGCTGCGCCCCGATGCCCGCAGCCGCATCAACAGCGCGTACATGGTCTGTTACTTCCTCGGGGGAGCCGCCGGCTCCCTCGCCGCCGGGGCGCTCTACGGCACCCACGGCTGGGCGGGCGTCTGCCTCCTCGGTGCCGGCCTCGGCCTGCTCACGCTGGCCCTGTCGGCCTACGACCGGGTGCGGCCGGCCCGCCGCGTTCAGCCCTCGACGATCTCGAGCCCGTTGCCGTCCTGATCGCGGAAGGCGAACATCGGCGGCACGCCGGGCCAGCGCAACACGTCGTCGGCATCGACGCCGCGTGATCGCAACGTGGCGTTGGCCTCGTCCGCGTCGGCTGTCGTCAACCGGATGCCCGTCTCGACGCCGGCGGGATGCCCCGCATGGGCGGGCTCGAGCGCGAGGGAGACGGCGGCGCCGGGAGGCGCCACCTCGATCCAGCGGGCGCCCTCCCCCATGGGCACGTCCAAGCGGGTTTCGAAGCCGAGCGCCTGGTAGAAGGCCAGTGCCTCGTCCTGGTCGGTGACCGGTACGCCGACGGTGTGCAGGCCGGTGATGGGTGTGCTCCTGGTGCTCATCGTCGATCAGACGCGTGTCGTAGCTGAGCATGACGACTCCCGTCGTGGTCTGCTCCGCGCCGAGCAGGCGCAGGCGCCTGGGCTGGTCGAGCCGGTTGAAGAGGCGTTTGCCGGTGCCGAGCAGCAGCGGGTGCAGGAAGAGCCGGTAGCCGTCGACGAGCTCGAGGGCGGCGAGCTGCTGGACCAGCACGCCGCTGCCCAGCACGGCGAGGTGCCGTCGCCCTCGGCCTTCACCCGCGCGGACCGCGGCCGCCAGATCGCCTACCGAGGACGCGGGCGTTCGCCCACGCCAGCTGCCCGTCATCGAGGGTGCGCGTGGCCACGTACTTCGGCGTGGCGTTGAGGTGTGCCGCCATCGGGTTGGCATCCGGCTGCGACGGCCAGAACGCCCGCATCTTCTCGAAGGTGCGCCGGCCCGAACAGGTACGCGCTGGTGGTCTGCATGCCCTCGAGCGCCGCCGCCTGCAGGACCTCGTCGCCGTAGGGCGCGCCCCACCCGCCGTGCGCGAAACCGCCGTCCCGGTCCTCATCGGGTGACCCGAGGCCCTGCATGACCCCGTCGAGGGTCATGAACTCGATCACGGTGAGCTGTCGCATCTCCGACCCGCTCCCGTGCTCAGGCGTACCGGAGGGAGCCGGGCGTGGTCAGGAGCTCGCCCGACTCGAGCCAGGTCTTGAGGCCCGAGAGGATCATCGGCCAGCCGCCGAAGATCTGGGAGTTGGCGCCCTCGCGCATCTGGTCGTGGGTGAGGGTCAGGTGACAGGAGTCACCCACCTGCTCGATCTCCCACGTGACCCGTGTGGACCCCTCCGCCTTGCACGTCGTCGTCCCACAGCGCCGCCATGGTGTGCACCAGGCGCCGCGGCGGGTCGACCTCGAGCACCTCGCCCTCGCCGAGATGGACCCGTGCTTCTCCACGTCGACGCTGATGGGCGAGCCGACCTTCCACTCCGAGTTCACCGCGGCACCGAAGTTGTACTTGGCCCGGATCTCGGGGTCGACGATCGCCTCCCACAGCCGCTCGGGCGTCGTCTTGATGAAGATCTCGTACACCTTTTCCATCTGCCTCTCCAATCTCTCCTTGATCTCGCTGAGCCCTGCCACCCAGGGCTCGGAGTACTTGCTGACCCAGCGGTCGTGGATGAGCCGGATCGGCACCGGATTGAGGAAATGGAGCTTCTCCCGGCCCCGCCGCCTCGTGACGACCAGCCCGGCCTCCTCCAGCACCTTGAGGTGCTTCATGACGCCGAAGCGGGTCATGGAGAACCTCTCCTCCAACATGCCCAGGGTCTGGCCGTCCTCCCGGAAGAGCTCGTCGAGCAGTTCCCGCCGGGTGGGGTCGGCCAGCGCCTTGAACACCTCGTCCACCCCGTCACTATATGTGACCTTTTAGTCACATGTCAACGCGGGGAGAGGACTCCCCGGTGGCCGAGCCCGTGGCCGAGCCCTATCAACGGGCCTCGAAGACCTCCCACGAGCCCGGGATCCCCTTGAGTTCGGCCGTGCCCCGCGCAACGAACCCGATGCTCGACCCATCGCAGCCGTCCCGCACGTCGGCCGACACCAGCACCTGGCCTCCCTCGGCACGCCCGCACAGACGCTGGGCGAAATGGACGGCCAGGCCGGAGAAATCGTTCTTGCCCATCCGGGTCACCTCGCCGACATGGACTCCGGCCCGCAGCGCCAGCCCGAGGTCGCGCACGGCGTCCATGGATGCCTGGGCGCAGCGGACGGCCGGCTCAGGCTCGTCGAACGCGACCAGGAAGCCGTCGCCCGTGCTCTTGACCTCGTGGCCACCGTGCGCCACGACGCGGCGGTGCACCCGGGCGTTGTGCTCGTCGATCGAGCGCGCTCCACCGGATCGTCACCGAGCGAAGCCGCCAGCGAGGTCGAGTCGACGATGTCGGTGAACAGGATGGTGGTCCGCATGCGGTCGGCGAACGGGGTGCGGTGACCGGTGACGAACTGCTCCACTTCGTCGACCACCGGCGTCCCGTGGTTCCGCAGGAAGAGATGGTCCGTTCCGGGGAGGAGGACGAGCCGCGCCCCGGGAATGGCACGCGGCGATGTACTCGCCATGGGCAGCGGGGATGCTCTGGTTTCCTTCCAGGTGGATGACGAGGGTCGGGACCGAGATCGTCTGGCAAGGCGTGCCGGATGTCATAGGTGCGATTCATCTCGAAGAGGTGCGCGAGCTGGTTGTGGCTGGTCGATGAGAGCTCGTACTGGCTCGGTGGCTCGTCGCCCCGGCGCGACGCATACTGGTCGGAGATCCGTCCCCCACCCCACTCGGTCTCGTAGCGCTCCGCCATACGGTCCAGAATCGACTTGCTGAGCCCTATCGGGAAGTCGTCGGCCGCCTCCAGCCGCGCCCATGTGTTGCACAAGACGAGCTGACGCACGGGGTGCCGCGGCGCATACAAGGCCGCGACCGCACCGCCGTTGTGCGTCCCGAAGAGGACAGGCTCGGCCGACGCCTGCCGCCTCGATGACCGCCTCGAGGTCGGCCACCAAGTCCTCGATCGTCGGCGGGGACGAGAGGTCCATGCGGTCCGAATAGCCCATCCCCTGCTGGTCGTAGGTGACGAGATGGGCGAAGCTGGCCAGCCGGCGCAGGCTCTTGGCGGTCGCAGGCTCTTCCCACTGCACCGACATGGCCATCGACCCGCCGACGAAGACGAGAGCGGGTGGCGCGGTCCCGGCCGATTGGTAGGCGAGGTGCAGGCCGTCGCGCACGACGAACTCGACGGGTGGCGGCGCCAGCATCTCGTTCAGGCTGCCCCGGCCCTCGGCTGCGACATTCGTGCAGTGTGACATCCGGACCGCATGCAGGGAAACAACTGTGTGCCAAACGGCACCTCTCCCATGTATTTCACATGGTCATTGCACTAGGGTGCACCCATGGCCGCCTTACGGATCCTTCAGCAATTCAATCCGATGCTGGCGAACGCGGAGAGTGCGGAGTATGCCGCTCTGCAGGCCGCCGTCGAGGCCGCCGACACCTTGCGCGACGCCGTGGAAGCCGTTGGGATCCTCGACACTGTCGACGGAGACTTGGCGGTCGAAACGCGTGCCGTCCTCGACGCCATTCCGGCAGCGGCAGACGAGGCGGTCATCGCCGCACTGGAGAGCGCGTTCGAAAGAAACGTACCCGTGTTCCTCGACTGGGTGCCGGTCGACAGCTCGTCCATCGAGGTTCGTGTCTCCGAGGAGACTGACGGCGACGGGATACGCGTCCGCATCGATTTCGCATCACCCAACGGAAGAGTCTTCGTCGACTGATTCCCCGGGTCGCTGGGCCCGAACAGCGAGCAGTTACGAACGGCCATGGAGAATCGCGTGTCGGTACCTGTCCCCCCGATGACGACGCCGCTCAGCCGACGCCCTGACCGGGGTCGCATGCCGACCCGACTTCGTCCTCGTGATGTCGGCCGACTCACAACGGACGTTGAGGGAGAAATCGGGGGGTCCGGGGCCCCTCAATGAGGTCCGCGGCGGCCAGATGCTCAGCCCGGTAGGGAGCGTGCGGGGCGGCGGCGCCAGGTGTCGACGCAGCCGGGTGAGCAGAACAACACCACGGAGCCGCGCACGTCGTGGGCGATCTCCTCGGCGGTGTCCTGGGTGAGGGGCAGCCCGCAGATCGGGTCGTGAGCGTCGGCGGCGCTTCCGGCCATGCGGATGCTCGAGGCCGGTACCGGCTTCTCGACCCCGCGTAACGTGACATGCGTCTCGGAGACGGTCTCACCCCAGCTCGGGAGGTGGTCCATGACCGCCGGAGCCGCCAGTGCCTCCCCGGCCTCTGCCAGGTCGCACAGCCGGGAGGCGACGTTCACGCAGTGACCGACGTAGTCGTCACCCTCCATGAGGATCACATCCCCGCACGTGAGTCCCGAGCGGATGGAGACGGTCTCGACGGCACCGACCTCGCCGACGACGTAGTGCACCTCCAAGATGGTCTCGACGAGCGGACGGGTGTCGACGCACACCAACATGACGCCGTCACCGAGCCACTTGGCGATCCGCACGCCCCGGCGCGAGCAGATGTCGCGCAGAAGAGCGCGGAACGCCGTCAACACGTCGACGGCGCGCTCGTCACCTTCGTGCTCGGTCATGGCGGTGAACCCCGAGACGTCGACGAAGGCGAAACTGCGATGCACCCGCACACCGAGATGCTCCCATGCCGGCCGCCCGCGGCCCAATTCGGTCCGCTCGCCCGAACCGGATGGTGGCGCTCCCCCCGCGCTCCTACGATGGCCCCATGGCGCCGGAAGGGGGACTGCTCGACGGCAAGGTCATCCTGGTCAGCGGCGGCGCCTCGGACATCGGCCGCGCCACCGCATTGCGTCTGGCCGGCGAAGGTGCCGCGGTCGTGGTCGGCGATGTGTCAACCGAGGGCGCCCTTTCGGTGGCCGGAGAAGTCGGGAGCGCAGGAGGCCGTGCCGCAGGCGTGCTCTGCGACGTCCGCCGCGAGGAGTCGGTCCGTGCCTTCGTCGAGGAGGCGGTCGCCGAGTTCGGACGCGTGGACGCAGTCGACCACAATGCCGCCTGGAGCCACCCGCGCCTCGACACCGATGCCGTCGGCGTCGATCTCGGCGTGTGGGAGCGGGCGCTCGAGATCACGACGCGGGGCGCCCTGCTCCTCGCCCGGCACGCCATCCCGGTCATGATTGCGGGCGGTGGCGGGTCCATCGTCACCATCTCGTCGGGGACGAGCACCATCGGCGAGTCGACCCGGGTGGCCTACGGCGTGTCCAAGGCCGCCCTGAACCAGCTGACGCGCCACCTGGCCGTGCGGTACGGCCGCGATGGCATCCGCGCCAACGCCATCGCCCCCGGTTTCATCCTCACGGAGACGGCGGCGACCCAGGTGCCGGCGAACATCCAGGTGCGCCTCGCCGAGGCCAACCCGACCCGGCGACTCGGGACGCCCGACGACATCGCCCGCGTCGTCGTCTTCCTCTGCAGCGACGCCGCCGGCTACGTGAACGGCCAGGTGCTCCACGTCGACGGCGGGCACCAGATCGCGGGGATGATGTAGGTGGCGCATGCCTGAGGACCGCCGCGTCGCGCTGGTCACCGGCGCCAGCCGGGGCATCGGCCGATGCGCCGCCGTCGCGCTGGCCCGGCGCGGCTTCGACGTCGTGATCACGGCCCGCACGGTGCACGAGGGCGACGGCCGCGCCCACGCCTCGAGCACCCTGGCGCGCGACGAGCCGCTGCCCATCGCCGGCAGCCTCGACACGACGGCGGCGGAGATCGAGGCCGTGGGGCGGAAGTGTCTCGCCGTGCCGATGGACCTGATGGACCGCGCCTCGGTCGAGCAGGTGGCCGCCGTCGCCCTGGCCGACATGGGCCGGGTCGACGTGCTGGTCAACAACGCCATTTACCAGGGTCCGGGCACCATGGACCGCATTTTGGACCTGCCTCTCGAGTTGGCCGAGCGCTGCCTCCTGGGCGACTACCTCCATCCCCTCCTCCTCACCCAGTTGCTCCTGCCCGCCATGCTCGAGCGGGGCGAGGGGCGCCTCGTCAACATGCTCTCCGAGGCCGCCTTCACGACCCCGCCGGCCCCCGCCGGCGCGGGTGGGTGGGGCGTGGCCTACGCCGCCGCCAAGGCGGCCTTCCACCGCGTCACCGACATGTGCCACGTTGAATTCGCCGCCCAGGGCATCTGGGCCTTCTCCATCGCCCCGGGCCTCACGCTGACCGAGTCCATGCGGGCCTCGGGCATGGACTCGGTGCTCGTCGGGGCTGGTCACGTGCCGGCACCGCCCGACGTCGCCGGCGCGGTGGCGGCCTGGTTGGGCGACGACCCCGATGCCGGCCGCTACGCCGGTCAGATGGTGTCGTCGCGCAAGCTGTGCAAAGAACTGTCGCTGGTGCCGGGTTGGCCGCCGCCGCGGCCGGCCTAACGCGCCCTGGCGCGGGGCAGACCCATCGGATTGGGGTACGGGATCAGCCCGGATGTGGCGACGTCGGTCGCACACGCGCCGAGCGCGCCGTGGAGCTCCTCGAGCGCCAGGTCGCTCAACGCGGCGTAGGCGGGCTCGGCCAACTCGTCGGTCAACTCCTCCACCCTTCCGTGCAGCGTCCGGCCGGCGTCGGTGACACGCCCGTCCGCGTGCAGCAGGCCCCGGCGCGTCAGCAGCGCCACCGAGGCTTCCCACTCCTCCTCGCTCCAGCCCCGGTTGTCCCGGAGCACCTCGACGGGGATCGCCTTCGTCCCGGCCGCCAGCACGAGCGCCTCCACCCCGCTGAGGCCGTGGACCACCAGGGCAGCCACGTGCCCGTCTCCGCGGTGCTCGCGCAGCGTGGTGCAGGCCTGCCAGACCTCGCCGAGCCCGCCGGTCCCGAGCGCGGTGGCGATGTGCGGCCACAGCGAACGATTGACGCCCGCCATGACCCGCCCCGCCCCGTCGCAGGCCGCCGCCGCCCGGCGCAACAGGGGCAAGGCGGCCAGGAGCGCCGAGCGGGCCTCGACGCGGCACACCTCGCCGAGCGCGTCGGATGCCGCGATGGCCCGCACGCGGCACAACGTGTCGGGCGCCACGACGTCCCAACACCCTGGTACGGCCCGCCCGACCATGTCGGGCCGGAAGTTGAAGAAGGCCGCGGCCACCGGTGCGGCGACCACCCTTCCGAGCGGGGCGGCGCGGCCGGCGAAGTAGCCCGACCAGAAGCCGCGGAGGCCGGCCTCACGGAGTGCGGCCCGGCAGCCCGGTGCGAAGTAGGTGACGGCGTGGACGGACTCGGCGGCGACCCACAGGTCGCGGGCGCTGACCCGGCGCCGTGAGGTCAGCGGCTGACCTGTCGCGCGCCCGTGGGCGAGCTCGCCGGCTCGCGGGCGGCACCGTTGCTCAGCGGCTCGATGTCGATGCGCACCGGGACCGGCTCGGGGTCCAGTTCCGCGTGCTCGTCGTCAGGCCGGGGCTCCGCCGGGACCGTCGAGTACTCGCCCTGCACGGAGCGGCGCACGATGACGGCGCGCTTGCGTTGTCCGATACCGTGCACGCCCTGCATCTCCCGGCACAGCTGGTAGGCGACGAGCCCGGCGATGATGGGGACGATGATGACCGCGAACCGGAAGAACCAGAGCACCTCGTTCAGCGACACGTGGAAGAAGTTGGCCAGGACGTCGGTCGAGCTGGCGGCGAAGAGCGTGAACAAGAGCGCGAAGACGGCCACGCCGGCGGCGGTGCGCTTGGGTCTGTCCCGCGGCCGGTCGAGCAGGTTGTGCATCTCGTTGTCGCCGGTCACCCTGCGTTCGAGCATGGGCCACACCCCGCACAGGGTGAAGATGAGGCCCGGGAAGACGACGGCGGGCAGGAAGACCTCCAGGGGGACGGTATGCCCCAGGCCGGTCAACTCCCACGAAGGCATGATGCGCAACGCGCCGTCGAGCCAGCCCATGTACCAATCGGGCTGCACGGCGTAGGAGATCTTGGACGCGTCGTAGGAACCGAACTGCCAGATGGGGTTGATCTGGGCGAAAGCCCCCAGCAACGCCGTCGCGGCGGTGACCATGAAGAGGAACCCGGTGGTCTTGGCCATGAAGGTGGGGAACATCGGGGAACCGACGACGTTGTCCTCCGTGCGGCCTTCACCCTTGAACTGCGTGTGCTTCTGGCGCACCAGGAGACCGAGATGGGCAGAGAGCAGCCCAATCAGAACCAGCGGGATGATCAGGACGTGGATGATGAAGAAGCGCGGGATGATGATGTCACCCGGGAAGCGGCCGCCCCACAAGAACGACACCAGGTAACTGCCGATGATGGGGATCGACTCGGCGATGGAGTAGCCGATGCGCAGCCCGGTCCCCGAGATCAGGTCGTCCGGCAACGAGTAGCCGATGAAGCCCTCGAAGATCGCGAGGATCAGCATGGTGAGGCCGATGATCCAGTTCAGCTCGCGGGGCTTGCGGAACGCCCCGGTGAAGAAGATGCGGGCCATGTGGACCACGATGGAGCCGGTGAAGATGTCCGCCGCCCAGTGGTGCATCTGGCGGATGAGCAGCCCGCCCCGCACGTCGAAGGAGATGCCGACGGTCGACTTGTACGCCTCCGAGACCCATTGGCCGTCCAACGGCTTGTAGCTGCCGTGGTAGATGACCTGCTGGGTCGAGGGGACGAAGTAGAGCGACAGGAACACGCCCGTGGCCAGGAGGACCACGAACGAGTAGAGCGCGATCTCGCCCAGCATGAAGGACCAGTGGTCGGGGAATATCTTGTCGAGGAAGACCCGACCGCCCTTGGCCACGCCCAGCCGGTCGTCGAGTTCGCCGACGATCTTGCCCACGTGCCCGTAGGGGCCCATGGCCTCCCTGGTGCTGCGCTTCGTCTTGGCGGCGGTGGCGCTCATGTGGTCCGCTCCCAGAAGCCGGGCCCGACGGCCTGATCATAGGGTGCCATGGCGATGAGGTAGCCGGCATCGTTGTAGCCGAGGTGCATCTGGGGAAGCGGACGGGGCGCGGGACCGAACTGGGGCACGGCGCCGTTGCGGACGTTGAACATCGACTGGTGGCAGGGGCAGACCAACAGCTCGAGCTCCTGCTCGTAGAGGCCGACCGGGCAGCCCAGGTGCGTGCACAGCTTGGAGTAGGCGACGTAGCCGTCGGGGGTCCAGTCCTCGCGGCCGGGCTTGGTCGTAAAGGGCTGGTCCGACACCCTGATCAGCACGGTCTGGTCGATGGCCTGACCGTCCGCGGTGATGAACCCGGTCTGCGCATTGACGGTGTGCTGCGGGTAGACGGTCATGATCCCACCGACGACGAGGGTATTCTTGCGGACGGGACGGCCGTTGGAGTCCACCAGGACCGTGCCCTTGCGCCAGTCGGTGACCTCGAGGGAGTCACCGGGTAACGGGCCGAGCGAGCGGATCAGCGGGAAGGCAGCGACGATCGCGAAGACGCCCGCACCGGCGGCGGCGAGGCCGCCCAGCATGCGGCGGCGCTTGACGACGACGGCAGAGCGCTCGACGAGTGCGGCCGACATGGAGTCGCGCTCCTCGGGCGTCGAGGCGAGGGTGTGGCGCTCCTCGACGAAGGGCCCCTGCGGCATCAGGTACTTGCCCCAGGCGGTGACGCCGAAGCCGAAGGCGAAGAGGCCCGCCCCGAGAGCGCCCCCGAAGGTCCATGGGCTCCAGTTCTGCCAGTACGCCGCGCCGGCGACGCCGAAGCAGACGATGCCCACGAAGAGGATGGCGGCGATGATCTTCTCGGAGCGGTCCGGGTTCTTCGCCGCGTCACCCATGTGTGGGTCGCTCAGGGCGGCGACCGGCATCGGCACCCGGGTGCGGGAGGGCTGGTGGTCCGTGTCGCTCACGAACGCTCCCCGATCCAGAAGCAGATGAGGGCGAGGCCGCCGACGCCGATGAGCAGGGCGACGAAGCCCTCGGCCACCGGGCCGACACCACCGAGGAACAATCCGCCCGGATTGTCCGGGTGCTGCAGCCGGCCGGTGACGTATGACGTGATGTCGACGACCTGGCGGTCGGTCAGGTTGCCCGAGAAGCGCGGCATGTTGGCCGGGCCCGTACGCATCGCCTCGACCACCTGCTGCGCCGTCACCGAGCGGTTCTCCAGCGACGGGGCGTTGGTGCCGAAGGCCAGCGCGTCCCCGGAACCCTCAATCGTGTGACAGGCGGCGCAATTGAGCGAGAACAGATCCTGCCCGGCCGACTGGTTGGCGCCCGCCAGGTGTGGGGTCGGCACGGCCGGCACTGCGGGGTCGAGTGAATTGACCCAGGCCGCCAGCTCCAGCGCCTGAAGGGGCGTGAGCCGGGTTGGCTCGCGCTCGGCTTCGACCGCCTTGACGTTGGCGGCCGGCATGCGACCCGTGCTCACCCAGAAGTCGACCGTGGCCGCCCCCACGCCCTGCAGGTTCGGCCCGATGGTGGCCTGCCCGTCGGGACCCACGCCGTTGGCGTCGTTGCCGTGGCAGCTCGAGCACGTCTGCGCGAACAGGAGGCGGCCGGCCGAGATGAACGCCTGCGGCGGGTTGGCGTAGGTGATGGCCGTGTTGCCGTAGGAGATGAGGTGGCCGTTGAGGCAGGTCTTCGAGTTGCTGAGGAAGGGGTTGCCGGCGTTGGGAACGGCGTTGGTGACGCCCTTCACGTTGACCGTGCCGCAGGACCGCGTCGTGACGTGGGTCGGGTTGGTCGTGATCTGGGCCGCGTCCGAGTGTCCGCTCGCGCCCGCAATGGCGCCGGGGAAGAACATCGCCAGCGAGGCAAGGGCGGCCACCGAGAGGAGGCCGGCCGGCAACAGGAAGCGGCTGCTCAATGTCCTCTTCCTGTTCGATGTCCGCTTCTTGTGTGGAGCGCGCACGCCTCGCATGCCTACTTGAGGAGGAACAGGCACGAATAGAGCCCGACCCAGACGATGTCGACGAAGTGCCAGTAGTACGAGACCCCCTGTACCGCCGAGAGCTCACCGGGGTCACCGCCGATGTTGCCACGCATGCGGCCGAGGAGGAACACCATCGCGACCAGTCCGATGAAGACGTGCAGGCCGTGCAGGCCCGACATGATGTAGAAGAGCGACCCGTACGAGTTCGTGTACCAGCGCGTCGTGCTGAACAACCACTCGTAGGCCTGGTTGCCGAGGAAGGCGACCCCCAGCACGATCGTGCAGACGATCCAGATCCGGGCCGAGCGCCGCTTGCGCCACTCCACCTGGTACACGGCTCGCTGCATGGTGAAGCTCGACGACACCAGGATCAGGGTGAAGAAGCCGGCCCGCAGCGTGTCGAGATCCGTGCCCGCCGGCGGCCAGGGGCCGACGGTGTTGGCCCGGATGGTGAAGAACGCCGCGAAGAGCCCGCTGAAGAACATCAGCTCGGACCCGAGCCAGATCATGACGCCGATGGCCAGCATCGGAGGCCGGTCGTGGACGATCTTTCCCTGTGGCGCGGGGACCTCCGCCGAGACAGCCTGGGTCACAGGGCAATTTCTAGTCGACCTGGCAGCGACTTCGCCAACTGTGAGGTGGAGACGTTGCGGCTCGGGCGGTGGGCCCGAAGGCCCAGGTCAGCGCAGCTCGACGGGAAGCGGCTCCGCATGGAGCAGGACGAGCCGCCTGGTCGGTCTCGTCATGGCGACGTAGAGCGTCCGCAAGCCTCGTGTCGTGGCGATCGGGGGACCCTCGCCGGCGGGCTCGTCACCCACGGCGGCGACCAGCGACGGCTCCACCACGATCACCGAGTCGAACTCCAGACCGTTCGTCTCGTCCGCCGGCAGCACCACCAGGCCCGCCGCCAGGCCGTCGCCCGCCGGGTCGCGTGGGTCGATCGGGTCGAGGCCCGCCTCGTCGAGTGCCCTGGTCAGCTCGGGCAGCATGACGCTCGGCCCGAGGACGGCGACCCGGCCCGGCGCCACCGCCGCCACTTCCTCACGGGCGAGGTCAGCCAGCGCGCCAGACAGCCCGGCCCGGCTCGTGGCGACCACCCTGGGGGCGTACCCCGACTGGCGCACCGGGCGGGGCGGCGCGATACCGGGAGCGGCCACGGCGAGCACCTGCGCCGCCAGCGCGACGACCTCGGCCGGGGTGCGGTAACTCACCGTGAGCTCGACGAGACGCGGTGGCCGCTGCGGGCTCAGGTGCCGCGTGATGTCCTCCCAGCCCGAAGGCGCCCAGGGCCCGGTGGCCTGCGCGATGTCGCCCACCACCGTCATGGAGCCGGACAGGGAGCGGCGCGCCAGCATGCGCAGCTGCATCGGTGAGAGGTCCTGCACCTCGTCCACGACGATGTGGCCAAAGGCCCGGATCTCGTCCTCTGCGCCGGTGAGCGGGCCGGGTGCCGGGGCGGGCGAGGCCGCCAACCCCTGGGGCCAGAACCCGCCCTCACCCGCCGACCCTTCCTCGTTCCGCTGCGCCCGCACCCGGGCCGGCCGGCCGCGCCGGGGACCGAGCAAGGTGCGCGCCTCGTCGATGAGCGCGGCGTCGCCCACCGTCCACGGTACGGCGTCCAACGACGCGCTGCGGGGCCGGTACAGGCGCTGCACCTCCTGGGCACTCAGGATCCCCTTGCCGGCGGCGGCGAGCAGTGCCCGCGCTCCGAGCAGATCGTGCAGGAACTCGTGGGCCGACAGGCGCGGCCACATCCGGTCGAGCGCTTCGCTGACCTCGGGCACCCGGCGCAGGCGCTGGGCCAGGTCCTTCTGCTCCTCGGGTGTCGGCGCCTCGTCGGCGTCGTCGACGCCGCTCCGGCCCAGCCGGGCCCGGTACTCGTCCGCCAGTGCGCGCAGGACGTGCGACTCGACGAAGCGCCGGCGAACGTTGTGGGTGCCCGGCCGGCGCCGGGCCATGCCGACGATGTCCTCGGTCGTCGCGGCGCGCAGGCGCAGGACGCCCGCGCCGAAGGGGACCTCGACATCGTGCCGCAGCGGGCGCTGGCGGGTCCGCACGGCCCTGGTCAGGACCTTGACCATCCGGACGTCGCCCTTCAGCTTGGCCACGGCGGCGTCGTCGACGCCGCGCACTCGCACCTCGGGCACCAGGCCCGCCACCGTCGACAGGCTGACCCCGGTCTCGCCGAGCGAGGGGAGGACCTGCTCGATGTAGCGCAGGAACAACGGGTTCGGCCCCACGACCAGCACGCCCTGGCGCTCCAGGGGGAAGCGGTGGGTGTAGAGGAGGTACGCGGCCCGGTGGAGGGCCACCGCCGTCTTCCCGGTTCCGGGCCCGCCCTGCACGACGAGGACACCGGGCAGCGGCGAACGGATGATCTCGTCCTGCTCGCGCTGGATGGTGCCGATGATGTCCCCCATCTGGCCCGTGCGCGCCTGGCCCAGCGCGGACAGGAGCGCGCCGGGCCCACCGAGGACGAGTCCGTCGGACAGCAGGCGCTCCCCGCCGCCGTCCCGGAACTGCGCGCCACCGGCCCCGGCGGGCGGTCCCGCACCGGCGCGGCCGTCGGGGTCGACGAAGTACTCGTCCTCGAGCCCGAGCACGGCGCGGCCCCGCACGGCGAGGTGGCGGCGGCGCGCCAGCCCCTGGGGGTCGAGCCCGGTCGCCCGGTAGAACGGTTCGGCCACGGGCGCACGCCAGTCGACGACCAGCGGCTCGTGGTCCGGGCCCGAGACGGCGAGCCGGCCGATATGGAAGGACTCGCCGAGCAGCGGGTTCGCGGAGTCTGTTTCGTCCCCGGATTCGGGCAGGCGGTCGATGCGACCGAAGTAGAGGGCCTGGTCGCCGATGTCGAGCTGCTCCAGTCGGGCCAGGCTGGTGCGCACGACGATGTCGCGCTCGGTTCGGGACTGGAACGTGCCACCGCGTCCCAGGTCGAGCACGCCCTGCAGCATCTGGCGTGCCTCGCCCCGCATGAATTCCAACCCGTCGTAGGCAC
The DNA here is from genome assembly GCA_963745175.1 of uncultured Acidimicrobiaceae bacterium. GTDB lineage: Bacteria > Actinomycetota > Acidimicrobiia > Acidimicrobiales > RAAP-2 > Bog-473. The sequence goes on along the minus strand of CAVUWK010000004.1, from coordinate 317,804 downwards.
GGTTGAGGAACTCCTGCTCATCCTGCAGATCGGGATGTTCGGGCACCTCTCCCCTTCCTCCCCGGCCCACGGGGGAAACGGTTCAGTCTAAAGCGTGCGCGGATAGGGATCTGCGCACCGCCCTTCTCGGGCGTCCGGCTCAGAGTGGCGACGCCAGCACCGAGTCGGTTCCTGCTTCTTTGCCCACGCTGACGCGGGCCGTTGCGAGAGCAGTTTCACCATCAGGGATCTGGTGGCCAGCGCCGTTCTCTCCACAGGCATTGTCGACCCGGCCCCCTGCTTGGGGGTCCGGGGCCTGAGATGCCGAGACACGCTCGGCGTTCGCCCAGGCGGCGAGGTTGATGGCCGCATTGAGGTCCCGGTCGGCGACAAGACCGCAGGTGGCACAATGAAGGTCCGGTCCCTGAGCGCCATGTCGCACCAGAGCCACCCACAGGCCGAGCAGGTCTTCGTCGAAGGGTAGAACCTCGGTGCCACGCACAGGTCGCTGCCGTACCAGTCGGCCTTGTAGGCGAGCATCTGGGCGAAGCGGCCCCACGAGGCGTCGGCGATCCGGCGGGCCAGATGCTTGTTGCGGACCAGGTTCGCCACCGCCAAGTCCTCGAGGCACAGCGCGTCGTGGGTCTTGACGAGCGCACTCGAGAGGCGGTGGCAAAAGTCGCGACGTTGGTCGGCCACCTTGGCGTGGATCAGCTGGAGTCGTACACGGGCCTTCCTCCTATTTTGCGAACCAAGTTGGCGGCGCGAAAGCACCCGGGAAGCCCGACGCAGCGATCCGAGCGAGCGCTCCAGGGGCTGAGGGGCGCTCACCTTGGCCACCTCTTTGCCATCCGCAGTGGCGGCAACGACATAGGCGCACAGCCCCCGGTCGATACCGACGAAGCCCTGGGAGCTACGCCCTGGTCCGTGGCACCGCTCGGCGTGAAAGTCCGGGGCTTCGACGCTGATGGTGATGACGAAGCGCCCCCGGTGCTTTGTGACGGTGGCGTTGCAGATCCGGGCCCGGGGCGACCCGGTCGCGTCGGGGCGCAACAGACGCCGCAGCGCCCGGGTGTCCTCGCGCAGCGCCACGATGCCGATGAAGGGCAGGGCGAGCGAGCGCGCTCCGGCCTCGCCGAGGCGGATGCAGGGAGTGCCCGAGCCCGAGAGCTTGTTGCGCAGGCGGAAGGTCCCCGGCGCATGGCCCTTCTTCTTGGCCCGCGGGAAGCCGACCCGGGCGCCCTTGCGTTCGCCCTTCTTGGAGGCCGAGAAGGCGGCGAGGGCCCGGCCGAGGTCGACGGCTGCCTCCTCAAAGACCTGGGCGCAGACCTCTCCGCGCCAAGAGAGGCCGACGTCGACGAGCTCGGCACACCCGTGCGAGTCGACCGCGAAGCGCCGTCCCGCCGCCTCGGTCTTCTTCCAGGCGTTGAACCAGTTGATCAGCGAGTACCCGCTCCAGGGCACCGCGGTCGTCGCGTCGATGCGCTTGGCCGCCAACGCCGCGACCACCGCGCAGCGGCACTCGTTGTAGGCGAAGCGGCGCGCTCCCATATGGCGACGGAAGGCCGCGGCACCCTCGGCATCGGGCTCTGCGGTGAAGCGAAAGGTGGTCATCCGGGCCACGGCTCCGACGCTATGGATCGGGTGTGACGGGTCAGATGGTCTTTGGAGGCTCGTCAGCTTTGCCGCCCCCTGGCTGGTGGGATCACCGCCTATCCGCTAGCTCTTAGCTTTAGACGCCCCGCGACGCCCCGGACGCCGGGGTGGCGACGCATACGATGAGCCGGACCGAAAGGAATGCCATGCTCATTTCGACCATGAACGACGTCCCCGGATACAAGGTGACGTCGGTGCTGGGCGAGGTCTTCGGCCTCACGGTCCGCTCCCGCAACGTCGGATCCCAGTTCGGCGCAGCCTTCAAGTCCCTCGCGGGAGGCGAGCTCAAGGGGATGACCAAGAACCTGCAGCTGAGCCGAGAGGACGTGGTGAACCGCATGGTGGGGGAAGCCGAGGCGCGTGGTGGGAACGCCGTGCTGGCGATGCGGTTCGACACCTCGGAGATGGGTGGGAACTGGACGGAGATCTGCGCCTATGGGACGGCCGTCGTCATAGAGCCGACCGGGTGAGTCTGGCGGCAGATGCCCGCTCGGGGCTCGTGCGCGCCTGCTTACGGGAACCGGTGTCGCGCACGCCTGTGTGGTTCATGCGCCAGGCCGGGCGTGCGCTCCCCGAATACCGGGCGGCTCGCGGTGAGGGCTCCATCCTCTCCGCCATCGGCGACGCCTCGCTGTCGGCGGAGCTCACGATGCAGCCGGTCCGTCGCTACGGCGTCGACGCGGCGATCGTGTTCTCCGACATCGTCGTGCCCCTGCATGCCATCGGCTTCGGGGTCGACGTGGAGCAGGGCCGGGGTCCCGTGGTGGCCGAGCCGTTCCGCAGCAAGGCCGACCTGGCTCGTCTCCGACCCTTCGAGCCGGCTGTCGACGCGCCCTACGTGGCCGAGACGGTGGGACTGGTCAGCCGGGAGCTGGCGGGGTCGGGGGTGGCCCTGATCGGCTTCGCCGGCGCGCCCTTCACCGTGGCCAGCTACGCCGTCGAGGGCGGACCGTCCCGCACCTTCGCCAAGGTCAAGGCCCTGATGCACGGGGACCCCGGGCTCTGGCAAAAGCTGACGGACCGGCTCGCCGCCATGGCCGTGGCCTCGCTCCGGGCGCAGATCGAGGCCGGGGCGCAGACGGTGCAGCTCTTCGACAGTTGGGCCGGTTCGCTCTCGCCGGCCGAGTACACCCGCTTCGCTCTGCCGGCCACCCGGGCCGTCCTCGCCGGCATCGCCGACCTCGGCGTGCCGACCATCCTCTTCGGCGTCGGCACCGGCGAGTTGCTCGCGTCGATGGGCTCCGCCGAATCCGACGTGGTCGGCGTCGACTGGCGCGTCCCTCTCGACGAGGCGCGCCGGCGCGTCGGTGCCGGGCACGCGCTGCAGGGCAACCTCGACCCCGCGCTGTGCCTGGCGCCCTGGCCTGTGGTCGAGGAGGCCACCCGTGCCGTCCTCGCCGCCGCCGCGGACGGCACGGGCACGGGCCACGTCTTCAACCTCGGCCACGGCGTCCTACCCGAGTCCGACCCCGGGATCCTGTCCGCCGTCGTCGAACTCGTCCACGCCGAGACCGCGTCACCATGACGACGGGCGTGCTCCTCATGGCGCACGGCACGCCGGCCAGCAAGGTCGAGATCGCACCCTTCTTCACGCGCATCCGCCGCGGCCACCCGCCGACGCCCGAGCAGCTCGCCGAGCTCGAGGGCCGCTACGACGCCATCGGCGGCGTGTCGCCCTTGGCCGTCCGCACCGCGGCACAGGTCGAGGCGGTGCGCGCCGCGCTCGCGCGACGGGCCCCGGACCGCTACCTCGTGTCGTTCGGCGCCAAGCACACCGACCCCCTTATCGAGGAGTCCGCCGCCGCCCTCGCGGCGGCCGGGCCTGAGCGCGTGATCGGTCTCGTCCTGACACCCCACGGCTCGTCCCTGGGCTCGCAGGAGTACCTCGACCGCGCCGCCGCCGCGCTCGGCGACACGCCCTTCGTACCCGTGGCGCCGTGGTATGCCCAGCCGTCGCTCGTCACGCTTCTCGCCGCGCGCGTCACGGACGCGCTCCGCACCGTCGACAGCCGGGCGAAGGTCGTCTTCACCGCGCACTCGCTGCCGGCGCGCATCAGGGAGGCCGGTGACACCTATCCCGAGCAGCTCGCCGAGTCGGCCCGCTTGGTGGCCGAGGCCGCCGGGCTCGAAGAATGGCTCGTGGCGTGGCAGAGCGCCGGGCGGACGCCCGAGCCGTGGCTCGGGCCCGATGTGCGCGATCTCGTGCGCCAGCTGGCCGCGGACGGGGCGACGGACGCGATCGTCGTCTGTCCGATCGGGTTCGTGGCCGACCACCTCGAGGTGCTCTACGACCTCGACGTCGAGCTGGCGGGGGTCGCGGCGAGGGGCGGCCTCGCCTACGCGCGCACCACCTCACTCAACGACGACCCCGCCTTCATCGCCACGCTGACCGATCTGATCATCGGGGCGGACGGGACGTCCTGACATGGCGGCGCGGCGGGTGGTCGTCGTCGGCGGTGGCATCAGCGGCCTGACCGCGGCGTGGGAACTGACCGGCGCCGCGGTGCAGCGGCCCGGGGCTCCCACGGTGACCCTGCTCGAGGCCTCGGCGCGCCTCGGCGGCCCGCTACAGAGCGAGGAACTCGGCGGCCGGGTCGTCGACGTGGGTCCCGACGGCTTCCTGGGCCGGCGCCGCGAGGCCGTCGACCTGTGCCGCGAAGTGGGAATCGCGGACTCGCTCGTGCCCATCGCCGCCCGCGGCGCGTCGGTCTGGGCCCGCGGGCGCCTACGCACGCTGCCCGAGGGCCAGGCACTCGGGATCCCGACGCGTTTCTGGCCCACGGCGCGTTCGGGCATCCTCGGCGTGCGTGGCGCACTGGGCCTCGCCCGCGACGCGGTGCTGCCCCGGCCCGACAGCCGCGGGCCGATCGGCGACCGTTCCATCGGCCCACTGGTGGCGCACAAGCTCGGCCGGCGCGTCGTGGACACGTTGGTCGATCCGCTCATCGGCGGCATCCACGCCGGCTCGGTCGACGACATGTCCGCCGCCGCGACGTTCCCGCCCCTGCTGGCCGCCGCGCAGCGCCGCGGCGGCCTCATGCGGGCCATGCGGGCCGAGGTGCCCGCTCCCGACCCCGACGGGCCGCCGCTCTTCTGGTCGCTCGACGGCGGCATGGCGGCGCTCGTCCACGCGCTGGCGGCGGGGCTGCGCGAGCGCGGCGTCGACGTCCGGCTCTCGGCACCGGCCGACCGGCTCGAGCGGGCCGCCGCGGGGTGGACGGTGGCGTCGGGCACCGAGGTCTTGGACGCGGACGCCGTGGTGCTGGCGACACCGGCGCCGGCGACGGCGGAGCTCCTGCGCCACCACGACGACGAGGTCGCCGGGTTGTTGGACGCCATCGACTACGCCTCGGTCGTGCTGGCGACGTTCCGTGTCAGCTTGGAGGACCTCCCGTCCACGCTCAGCGGGACCGGGTTCCTCGTCCCGCGCCGCGGCTCGCACAAGGGCCGCGACCCGTGGGCCGTCACCGCCTGCACCTACCTGGACCGCAAGTGGCCGCACCTCGAACGCGGTGGTGAGGTGCTGCTGCGCGCCTCGCTCGGCCGCATCGACGACACCCGCCCCGAGGGCTGGAGCGACGAGGAGGTGGCCGAGCGGGCCTGGGAGGAGTTGGGCGCGCTCATGGGCGTCAGCGGTCAGCCCGGCGACGCGCTCGTCGTGCGCTACACCGACGCCTTCCCGCAGTACCGGGTGCACCACCTCCTGCGGACCGCCGGTGTCGAGGCCGGGCTGGCCCGCCTCGGCGCCGTCGCCGTGGCCGGCGCGGCGTACCACGGGGTGGGCATCCCCGCCTGCATCGCGAGTGGCCGGGCCGCGGCACACGCGCTCTTGTGAACCGCCTGCCGCGCCGGGGCCGCGTGGCCGCCCCCTCGGTCGTGGCGGGTGTCCTGCTCGCGCTCTCGCTCCCGCCGTGGGGTTGGTGGCCCCTCGGGCTCGTCGGCGCCGCCCTCCTCTACTGGCGCCTCGCCGGGCTCCCGCTGCGGACCCGCATCTGGTCCGGCTGGCTGGCCGGGCTGGGCTGCTACGCCATCGGGCTCGCATGGGCCCGCGCCTTCAACTGGTACGGCGCCCTCGTCCTCGTTGTCGTCGAGGCACTCTTCTTCGCGGTGGCCGCCGCGGCGACCCCGCCCTCGCGCGGGCGCGCGCCGGCCTTCGTGGGCGCCTGCACCCTGGCCGAGGCCGTACGCATGACGTGGCCCTTCGGCGGCCTCCCCCTGGGCGGCGTCTTCCTCGGCCAGGCCCGCGGCCCGCTGGTCGAGCTGGCCCGGGTGGGCGGACCCCTCCTCATCACGGCCGGCGTGTGGGCCGGCGGGGTCGCCCTCGCCACCCTCAGCGCCTCGCTCTGGGCCCGCCGCCACCGCGTGGGCGGGCCATCAGTCATCGGCGCGGCCGCGATCGCGGCGGGGATCGTCGCGCTGGCCGTGGCCGGCGCGCTCGCCCCTGACGGCGGTGCGCCCGTGCGCACGCTGCGCGTCGCCCTGGTCCAGGGGGGTGGGCAGCGGGGCTTGAGCAAGGAGGAGGTGACGCCGGCCTCGGTCTACGAGGCTCAGGTGGCGGCCACGTTCGCCGTATCCTCCGCCCACCCCTCCCCCCGACTCGTGCTGTGGCCCGAGGACGTCGTGGCCCTCGACCGGCCGCTGGCCGGCTCACCCCAGGCAGCGCTGCTGGGGCGCCTGGCCAGGGAGCTCGACACGACCCTCGTCGTGGGTGTCACCGAGCCGGCGTCGGCCACGACCTTCCGCAACGAGGTCGTCGCCTGGGGACCAACCGGCCACATCGTCGGCGTCTTCGAGAAGGTGCACCGGGTGCCCTTCGGCGAGTACGTGCCGTTGCGCTCCCTGATCGCACATGTCGCCGACCTCTCGGGCGTGCCCGTTGACGCCGTCCCCGGTCACGGCACCGGCCTGCTGCGCACGCCGGCCGGACCTCTCGGCTTGCTCGTGTCCTTCGAGATCTTCTACGCCGGCCGGAGCCACGAGTCGGTGCGGGCCGGGGCCCAGCTGCTCACCGTGCCGACCAACACATCGTCGTACGGCACGTCCCAGGTGCCGAGCCAGGAGATCGCCGCCGCGGCCGTGCAGGCCGTCGAGACGGGTCGCGACCTCGTGCAGGCGGCGCCGACCGGGTTCAGCGCGGTGGTGACCCAACGCGGCGTCGTCGTGCAGCGCAGCGCCCTCGGCCGACGCCAGGTCCTCTTCGCCACCGTCTCGCTCCGCCGCGGCATGACTCCCTATGACCACTGGGGGGATCTCCCCGTGCTTGTCCTCTCCGCGCTGGCGCTCGTCGTCGGCTGGGCCCGCCAGCTCTACTGGTAGTAGCCCGAGTGGATGTAGACGCACGGCACGCCGGCGGCGACGTACATGGCGTGGTTCGACGGATCGTCCTCGAAGGCGAGCCGCAGGTCGAACCCGTAAGCCCGCAGGTCCTCGACCACCGACTGCTTGAATTCGGTGACCTGGGCGTAATCCCCGCGTGAGCGCATGACCAGGAGGTCCCAGCGCAACCCGTAGCGCTGCAGCCAGGCCAGCGTCTGCGGGCGGACACGGTGCGGTCGCCCCGTGAGCAGGATCACGGCGAGCGAGGCGTCGAGCAGCTCCAGCAGGCGGGCGACCTCCTCGATCACGGGGTCGTCGCCGCAGGCCTCGAAGAACGACGCCCAGTCCCGCCGGCGGCGCTCGAGGAAGTGCTGCCGGCCGGCCGCGTCGGAGAGGACGCCGTCGATGTCGAAGATGACGGCCGGCCCCACCGGGTGGGGCCCGTCCCCGGCGCGCCACGTCCAGTTGCTGCGGTCGCCCTCTGGCCTGGTGCCGAGCACGAAGGACCAGCTTAATGGGGTTCCCGCGACCTCCCGGGGAGACAATTCCCCCTTAGGGGGGAGGAGTGAGGGGGCCGGAAGGTGACACGATGGACGAGGAATGGGAGTCGACGCCGACACGGGAGTGCTGAATGCCCCGGCCGCTGCGCCCCGCACCGATCGCACCGTGGGTGTGGCGCTCGGTCGCCGGGTGGAGGTCATCGGCGACCTGCTGCTCCCGCCGGAGCCCTCCGACAGCTCGCGCGCCGCCTGCCGCGACATCGCCCGCCGGCTCGAGGAGTGGCAGGGTCCCGGCGTCGTGATTCTGTGCGGGCGGCTGGTCGCACCGGGCTGCCAGATCGATCCGTCCGGCGTCGTGGCCAAGCATCCGGACCTCACCGACGCACTGGGTACCTTCGCCGCCCGCGCCGACTCCCAGGTCATCGTCATCATGGTGCCCTCCGAGCGGGACCCTGCGCTGGTGCAGGCGCTGGAGCGTCGCGGCGTCAGCGTGCGCGACGGGGTCGACCTCGCATGCGAGACCGGCGCCGGGACACGCACGGTGCTCGTGCGCGCCGGCTCGCTCCGGCCTGACGGCAACACCCCGGTCGACGCCGCGCCCACCGACGACCGGCCCTGGCTGGCCGGCATGGAGCGACTCGACGACCCGCGGCTGGCGCGCCGCTTCGTCACCTCGCGTGTGCTGTACCGGCGGCTGCGCCGCTACCTCTGGGCGCCGCCGCTCGCGCTGGCCGTCATCGCGCTGTTGCTGCGCTTCGAATTCGTGGTCGACGGTCTGGGTCGGGTGTTCCGCACGCCCCGGCAGCAGATCGCACTCCAGCGGGCGTACAACGCCACCTGGCCCTCCCGCTTCATCGTCACCGCGGTGATCGCCCTGGGCCTGCTCGCCGTGCTGGCCGTCGTGGTCGCCATCACGTCACGGGGCATCTGGCGCGCCCTCGGCGGCGAGGGCCTGCCCGCACCGTGGGCCGGCAGCACCTCGGGCACCCGGCCGATCGCGCACGACCAGCTCGAGCTGGGCGGGGAGGACGCGCTCGACGCCACCCGGGCCGCCGTCGAGGCGGGAGCGTCGGGCGTCGTCGTCGGCGGGGCGCTGGTGCCCGAGCTGACCCACCTCGATACCGGCTTCTTCGCCTGCCCGGGCGCCACCTCCGAGGTCGTGCACGAGCACCGGGGCCGCCTCGGGCTCCCCCCCACCTTCCTGCACCATCGCCAGGAGTCGACCCTCGAGATCGAGACGGGGGCGGAGCTGCACGTGCGCCTGCTGCTGGCCGAGGCCGACCTGCCGCTGGCCACCATGGGCGAGCGGCTGGTGACGGCCGACGCCGTGGTCAAGGGTCGTTCCAAGGCGGCCGACGTCCACGCGGAGCTGGCCGCGGGCTGGCCCAGTGGCGCATCGTGGCCGCCCGCGCCCGAGGTGGCGGCGGACCGCATCCGGGTGCGCCGCATCCGGCGTCTGGCCGCGGTCTCCCTGTTCGTGGCCGGGGCCATCGACCTCCTCTCCTCGGTCACCACCCCTCTGCGCGAGCACCTGCATCTCATCGCCCAGTACCTGCCCGTCGCCGTGGTCCAGGCGGCCGGGGCCCTGACCGCCATCGCCGGCATCGGCATGATCATGCTCTCGCGCGGCGTCCTACGGGGACAGCGCCGCTCCTGGCTCGTCGCGGTGACCCTGCTCGTCGCTTCGCTCGCTCTGCACCTCGTCCACGCGGCCGACATCATCACGCTGTTCGTCTGCGCCGGGGTCCTCACGCTGCTGATCGTCCAACGCGAGCGCTTCCGGGCCCAGACCGAGCCGGCCACGCTCGTGACCGCCTTCGTCATCCTCGCCGTCGGCGGGGTGGTGGCGACCCTGGGCGGCTTCGTCGCCGTGGAGGTGGCCGGCCGCGTGCACCACCATGCCCTCCCGGGCTGGCCCGACGTGCTCCTCGGTTCCGCCGAGCGGCTCGTCGGCGTACAGTGGGTGGTCTTCCCGACCACCATCGATCGCTACGCCTCCATCAGCCTGCTCGCCGTCGGTATCAGCCTGATCGTGGTGGCGCTGTACCTGCTCACCCGGCCCGTGGTCGATCGCCGCCTGTCGTCGGGGCGCGCCGCCATGGGCCGGCGGGCCGCCGAGCTCCGGGCGCGTGACATCGTGCGCCGGCACGGCACCGGCACCCTCGACTACTTCGCGTTGCGCGACGACAAGCAGTGGTTCTTCCACCGCGACTCGCTCGTCGCCTACGGCGTCTTCGGCGGCGTCTGCCTGGTCTCCCCCGACCCCATCGGGCCGTTCTCCGAGCGCGCCCACGTCTGGGACTCCTTCCGCCGCTACGTCGACCGCAACGGCTGGGGCCTCGGCGTGATGGGCGCCGGTGAGGAGTGGCTGCCGACGTACCAGGCGTCGGGCATGCGCTTCCTCTACATCGGGGACGAGGCGGTGGTGGACCCCCGGGAGTTCTCGCTGCAGGGCGGCAAGATGAAGGGGTTGCGCCAGGCGGTCAACCGGGTCGCCCGATACGGCTACACCGTTCGCTTCCTGGACCCGGCCCGTCTCGACCCGGCCGACGCCGCCCGCATGGCGGAGCTGATGGCCAAGAGCCGTCGGGGCGAGCAGGAGCGAGGTTTCTCCATGATGCTGGGACGCCTCTTCGACCGGCGCGACACCGGACTGTTGCTCACGCTCGTCGAGGGCCCCGACGGCGCGCCCGTCGCCATGTGCCAGTTCGTGCCCTCGCCCGCCATCGGCGGCTACTCGCTGGACCTCATGCGCCGCGACCCGGGCGACCATCCCAACGGGTTACTCGACTTCGCCCTGTGCTCGACCATCGAGCGCCTCAAGGAGATGGGCATGAAGGGACTCAGCCTGAACTTCGCCGCCCTGCGGTCGGTCCTCGAGGGCGACACGGGCGACGGCGTGACCCAGCGCGTGGAGCGCTGGGCGCTGCGCCGGCTCTCCGGCGTACTCCAGATAGAGACGCTATGGCGGTTCAACGCCAAGTACGAGCCGAGGTGGCTGCCGCGCTACATCGTCTTCGACTCGGCCGAGCAGTTCGTGCCCGTCGTCGTGCAGATCATGCGGGCCGAGTCTCTGACCGAGGTCCCGGTGATCGGCCGCCTCCTCACGACGAGCAGCGTCAAGCGCTCGGGTCCGGCCCTCCCCGAAGAGGTCCTCGCCGCGCAGGAGCACGCCGGCAACGGGGCGCCCAGCCGGCAGGAGGCCGGGACGGCCGGGCCCCGGGTGTGAGCGAGCCCCGCTGCCCGCGCTGCGGGCATCCCGGTGTGCATGCGGCCCGCGGCGACAGCGGTCCCTGCGAGGGATGCGACCGGTGCTGGGCCGAGGAACAGCGGCGCGATCGCCCGCCCCACCATCTCTGACGAGGACGCCTGTGACGAGGACGCACCCGCGGTTGTCGGTGCGTTGACGAGGTCGTGTCGAACGGCTCTACTCGCGGTCCGACCTCCCCGCCACAATCGATCCGAGGGCGGGGTGATCGAGGATCGTCTGGGAGTCACCCTGCCCTTACCGCGCTCCCGAGCGCGACGCCCGCCTCTAACCGCAGATGATCAGGATGCACGACGTCGTGGTGGTGGTCGGCGGTGGCACCGTCGTCGTTGTCGTGGTGGGCGGTGGTGGCACCGTCGTCGTGGTGCTCGTCGTGGTCGAGGGTGGCTTCGTCGTGGTGGTGGTCGGCGCCACGGTGGTGGGGGCAGCCACGACGGTCGCCGCGGTCGAAACGGAGGGGATGTGCTGGCCCGCCCCGGTCTTGGTCGTCACGGCAGCGGGTGCGGTCGACGTGGTGGTGGATGGCGCGGCAGCGGCAACCGTCGTGGTCGTCGCGTCGGTCCGGACGACCGTGGTCACGGGCCCCAGGGCGTGCGCGCTGCGGGCGGGAAGCCCCGGCTTTGATCCACCGGGTGCGACGAGCACCAGCACCGCCAGGAGCAGGCCGACCACGGCCAGCCCGGCCAACATGCCGGCGCGGTGGGAGCGCGGTGGCGCCGTCACCGCCCCGCCGAACTCGTCGTGGATGAGCTGCCCTACCGGTCCGGTGTCACCCGGTCCCGCGTCAGCCGGGCCGGGCTCGGCCGCTTCGTCGTTCATGTCGGTCCGTTCCTCGTCCCGCCGGCGTGCCGGTGGTCCCCGCAGAGAAAACAGCGTCAACCCGACCAGCTTACGGGCCCCGGCTGGGGCCCCTTCGGGGCCGCGTGTCCACAGGCGGGCCGACCTGGGCAAAGATAGGCGCCGAGCCGGGACAGAGAGGGATGAACGCCGTGGACAACTCCCGCCGTGCGGCAGCAACGCCCGTGGCCGCGAAGCACGACCTCGCGGCCACTGCCGCCGAGCGCCGCGAGATGGGACGCCAGGCGCGGGTGCTCTCACCGCGGGCCGATCTGGGCGAGTGGGACGAGCGAGCCCGCGGGCACGATCCCATCGACACGCTCCTGGCGCAGAACGACCTGCGGTTGCCCGAGCTGGCCCCGCTCCGGCACAAGCGCATGTCGCTCTCGCCGTGGAACTTCTACCGCGGCGCGGCCGCCGTCATGGCGGCCGACCTCGCCTCCCGCCGCGCACAGCCGCATCGAGGTGCAGCTCTGCGGTGACGCCCATGTCCTGAATTTCGGGCTCTGGGCCACGCCGGAGCGCAACCTCAACTTCGATCTGCGCGACTTCGACGAGACGCTGCCGGGGCCGTTCGAGTGGGATGTCGCCCGCCTCGCCGCCAGCCTGGTGGTGGCCGCCCGGGAGAACGGGGTGAAGCCCAACAGAGCAGATGCCGCGGTGGCGGCGACGGTCGACGCCTACCGCAACCGGATGCGGTACTACGCCACGTTGCCGATCCTCGACATCTGGTACGAGGGCACGCGCTTCGACCAGTTCATCGACTACTTCGAACCGGCCGACCGCGGCCAGGTGAAGGTGGGGATCGAGAGGGGCAAGAAGACGCGCACGAGCCGTGGCGCGTTCGCCAAGCTCACCACCACGAGGCAGGGGCGGCCGCGCATCATCCCCGACCCCCCGCTGCGGGTGACACTCGACGACGACGAACAAGGCGACATCGTCGAGGGACTGCTGGGCGAGTACCGCCTGACCCTCCAGGAGGACCGCCGGAGGCTGTTCGACCGCTTCACCGCGGTGGACGTCGTCCGCCAGGTGGTGGGCGTCGGCAGCGTCGGCATGGTGGTGTATCTCGTGCTGCTCGAGGGGAGCGCAACGGGCGACCCGCTGTTCCTGCAGTGCAAGCAGGCCGGGCCCTCCGTCTACGAGTCCTACACGTACTCGAGCGGGCACGACAACCACGGGGCCCGGGTCATTGCGGGCAAGCGCATGGTGCAGAGCGCCACCGACATCTTCGTGGGCTGGGGCTCACTGGGTGACCGCGACTTCTACGTCCGTCAGTTCCGCGACATGAAGCTGATCCCCACCACCGACCTCATCGCGCCCGTCCTGGCGGACTTCGGCATCGCCTGCGGCAACTCACTGGCCCGGGCGCACGCCCGCTCGGGCGACCCTGAAGTCATGGACGCCTACATGGGAAAGAACGACGACTTCACCAGGGCCATGTGCAAGTTCGCCCGTCGCTACGCCGACCAGAACGAGCGGGACCACGCGTCCCTGATCGCCGCCATCCGGCGGGGCAAGGCCGAGAGCATCCCGGACTGAGTTCCCTTTTTGGGCGCCCTACTTGGGCAGGAACAGCAGGGTGGCGTGGTTGGCGAAGTCGATGAGCGGCTGGGGCCAGACGCCGAAGAGCACGGTCACCCCCGTGCACAGCGCGATGGCCAGCCCGCTGAGCGCCGGAACCGGCACCCGCTCGGGCGCCTCGTCCTCGGCCTCCTCGTCCCCCAGGAGGATCTGCTCGTTGAGCGTGGTCACCGAGGCCGCCGCTGCTGCCGGGGTGGCCCACTCGAGCCCATCGGCCGGGCGGCTCCCGTCGGCCATCGCCACGATCGTGCCGCCGCCGGTCATCTCGCCCTCTGCGCCGAGCTCGGCCGAGCCGCCCGTCCCGCCTTCGGGCTCGCCGAGGCCACCGCCGGCGTACATCAGCACGGCCACCCGCAGGTAGAAGTAGGCCGCGACGACCGCCGTGACCATGGCGATCGCGCCCAACGGCACCTCGCCCGCCGAGATGGCGGCGAAGACCACCTGCAACTTGGCCCACAGGCCGGTGGTGAAGGGCGCGCCGGCCTGGGCCAGGAGCAGGACGGCCAGGGCCAGCGCCAGGACCGGCTGGCGGCCGGCCAGGCCGCGGTAGCGGGACAGGTCGTGGTCCGTGTCGCCCTCGCGCCCGAGCACGGTCACGATGGCGAAGCTGCCGATCACCATGAACATGTAGGCGAAGAGGTAGTAGAGCGACGAGCTGGCGCCGCGGGCGGTGCCGGCCGTCACACCCAGGAGGATGAACCCGGCATGGTTGATGGAGGAGTAGGCCAGCATCCGCTTCACGTCGCGCTGGCGCAGGGCCACGAAGGCGCCCAGCACGAGCGAGAGCACCGCCAGCCCGTAGACGATGGGGCGCCAATCGGTCGAGATCACGCCGAACGACGAGAAGAGGACCCGGAGCATGGCCGCGAACGCGCCCGCCTTGGCCACGGCCGCCATGAACCCGGTCACGGGTGAGGGCGCGCCCTGGTACACGTCGGGCGTCCACATGTGGAAGGGCACCGCCGCCACCTTGAAGGCGAAGCCGACGAGCATCAGGGCCAGCCCGGCCAGCAGCAGGCCGTTGGTCAGGACGACGTTCTTGGACAGGAAGTCCGAGATCTGGGTCAGATTCGTCGAGCCGGTGGCGCCGTACGTGAGCGCGATGCCGTAGACGAAGATGGCCGACGAGAAGCTGCCCAGAATGAAGTACTTGAGCGCCGCCTCGCCCGACGCCGCCCGCTTGTAGTTGAACGCGGTCAGCACGTAGAGGGCGATGGAGAGGATCTCGAGGCCGAGGAAGATGATGATGAGATCGTTGGCCATGGCCATCAACATGGCGCCGGAGGCGGACACCATGGCCAGCACGTGGAACTCCGCCCCCTGCATGCCCTCTCGGCGCAGGTAGCCGTCCGCCACCAGCGCGCTGAGCAACATGGCGATCGCGACCAGCATCACCACCAGCACGCTGAAGCCGTCCATGACGACCGCCTGCTTCACGTAGGTGTGCGCCCCGTGCTGCTGCACGTCCGACCACTGCCAGAGCGCCACGCCCAGCGCGCCACCGGAGATGATGACCGTGGCGATGGTGCTCACCCGCACCCGCAGCGGGCCGCGGACCAGCGAGGCCAGACCGAGGAGCACGACGGCGCCGCCGATCATGATGATGGGCGGCAGGATGGCGAGCCAGCGGATGGACGGCACCGCGATCGTGTTCGACGCCGCGTGCGTGGCGGCGTGCGTGGTAGCGAGCAGCGACGCGATCACTTGGTTCCCTCCACGCCCCGGACCGCCACCGACGGCTCGGCGTGGCCGGTCTTGGACTCGACGTGGGCGATGAGCTGGTTGACCGAGGGGTTGATGCGGTCCAGGACCGGCTTGGGATAGACGCCCAGGAACACGATCAGGATGATGAGGGGCGCCATCACGAGGCGTTCGAGGAGCACGAGGTCACGCGTCTTCTCGTCGGCCTCCCGTGGCTCGCCGTGGAAGACCTGCTGGTAGGCCCAGAGCAGATAGACGGCGGCCACGATCACGCCGAGGACGGCGACGACGGCCCACCAGCGGTGCGTGATGAAGGTGCCCGAGAGGACCAGGAACTCGCTCACGAACCCGTTGAGGCCGGGCACGCCGATGGAGGCCAGCATGGCCACGGTGAAGACGGCCGCCATCACGGGCGCCGCCTTCTGGAGCCCGCGCAGCTCGCCCGTCTGCCAGGTGCCCCGGCGCTGGTAGATGAAGCCGATGAGGATGAACAGCGCCGCCACGATGAGGCCGTGGTTGAGCATGAGCAGCACGCCGCCGGCGAGCCCCTGTGTGCTCAGCGCGATCGTCCCCAGCGCGATGAAGCCGATCTGGGCCAGGGACGAGTAGGCCACGAGACGCTTCATGTCGCGCTGGGCACAGGCGACGATGGCGCCGTAGACGATGCCGATCACGGCCAGCGTGAGGAGCAGGGGGGCGAGCGTGCGGGTGGCCTGGGGGAACAGGCTCAGGTCGAAACGGATGATGCCGTAGGTGCCCAGTTTGGCCAGCACGCCGGCGAGCAGCACCGAGCCCTCTTCGGGGGCTTCGGTGTACGCGTCGGGGGACCAGGTGTGCAGCGGGAACAGGGGCGCCTTGACCGCGAAGGCCGACGTGAAGGCGAGGAACAGGAGGATCCCCGTCGTCGACGACAGATGCGTCTGCATGAGCGGCCCGAGCTCGAAGGTGAGGTAGTGGTACTGGGACTGGTGGATGAACGCCAGGGCCAGGATCCCGACCAGGAGGAAGGCCGAGCCGAGGAAGGTGTAGAGGAAGAACTTGATGGCCGCGTAGGCGCGACGTTGGTGTCCCCACCCGGCGATGATGAAGTACGAGGGCACCAGCGTGAGCTCGAACATGAAGAAGAACACGATGAGGTCGAGCGAGAGGAAGCTCCCCATCACCGACGCCTCGAGCAACAGGATCCAGGCGAAGTAGGCCCGGGTGTTCTGGCGGTTGCGCCCGAGGATGATGGCCAGCGGGAAGAGCAGCGCGGTCAGGAGCACCAGGAAGATGGAGATGCCGTCGATGCCGAGGTACCAGTGCACCCCGAGGCTGCTGCCGGTGTACTCGTGGTTCGAGACCAGCTGGAAGCCGCCGTCGTGCACCTTCATGGTGATGAGGGCCAGGACGGCGATGACGGCCGTCACCAGCGAGACGATCAGGGCCGCGACGTAGGGGATCTCCCGCTGCAGCGTCCGGTCGAGGCTGAGCAGGCCGAGCGCGCCGGCCCCGATGGCCGGCAGCAGGATCAGCAGGGTCAGGAACGGGAGGGAGTGCGTCATCCCCACCACGTCCGGCTCAACAGGAAGGCGATGATGAGAGCCATCCCGACGGCAATTCCCAGCGCGTAGTTCCGCGCGTAGCCCGTCTGCAGCTTTCGGGCGGCCGTCCCCGTGGCCTTGGCCAGGTGCGCGGTGCCGTTGACGGCCCCGTCGATGATGCGGGCGTCGACCACCCAGGCCAGGAAGGTGGCCAGTCGCTGGCCCGGCCGGCCGATGACCGTGTCGTAGAAGTCGTCCCAGTACCAGACCCGCTGCAGGAAGGCCGGCTCCAGGCGGGGCTGGAAGACCTCGTCGCCCCGCCACAGCCACCAGCCGACGATCACACCGATGACCGCCGCCGCGATGTCGGCCAGCGCCAGCGCCCACTCCGGGCCGACGCCCAGGTGGTCGTTGTAGAGCGTGCCGGCGAACACGGGCGCCAGGAAGCTCGACAGGTTGTCGGTGTGGACCCAGGGCAGGTCGAGCGCGCCGGCGAAGAAGGCGAAGAAGGCCAGGACGATGAGCGGGATCCGCATGATCCATGGCGACTCGTGGGGCGCGGGCAGCGCCGGCTCGCCCTTCGGGCCCACCTTGTCGAAGCGCTCCTTGCCGCCGAAGGCGAGGACCTCGAGCCGGCTCATGTAGTACGCCGTGAGCACGGCGGTCACCAGGCCGATGACCCACAGCCACTTGAAGTGGGCCCACGTGTTGTCGAGGACGTCACCCTTGGCCCAGAAGCCCGAGAGCGGTGGGATCCCGGCGATGGCCAGGAAGCCGATGGTGAAGGTGACGGTGGTCCACTTCATGTAGCGCCGCAACGCCCCCATGCGTTTGAGGTCCTGCTCGTCGTCGAGCCCGTGGATCACCGAGCCCGCCCCCAGGAAGAGCAGCCCCTTGAAGAAGGCGTGCGCCACCATGAGGAAGACGGCGGCGATGTAGGCGCCCGTGCCCACCGCGAGGATCATGTAGCCGATCTGCGAGACGGTGGAGAAGGCGAGCACCTTCTTGATGTCCTGTTGCGCGCAAGCGATGGTGGCCGCCACGAACGCCGTCACGGCGCCGATGATGGCGATGATCTCGGACCCCGTTGCCGTGACGTGCAGCAGCGGATTCATCCGGCACAGCAGATAGACCCCGGCCGTGACCATGGTGGCGGCGTGGATGAGGGCCGAGACCGGGGTCGGGCCCTCCATGGCGTCGGGCAGCCAGTTGAACAGCGGGATCTGGGCCGACTTGCCTGCGGCGGCCAGGAACAGGAGCAGCACCGCGGCGAGCCCGACGCCCCCGTCGAGATGCGACAGCTGGCCGAAGATCCCCCCGCCCGGCCCGCTCTCGTACTGGACGGTGCCGGTCCTCTCGAAGATCAGGAAGATGGCCACCAGGAAGCCGGCGTCGCCGATGCGGTTGTAGATGAACGCCTTCTTGCCGGCCGAGGCGGCCGACTCGCGCTGGAACCAGAAGGCCACCAGCCAGTAGGAGCAGACGCCCACGCCCTCCCAGCCCACGAACGTGAGCAGCAGGTTGTCCGCCAGCACCAGCAGCAACATGGAGAAGACGAACAGGTTCAGGTAGATGAAGAACTTCGTGTAGTCCCGGTCGTCCTTCATGTAGCCGATGGAGTACAGGTGGATGAAGGCGCTGACGAACGTGACGAACATGCACATCGTGATCGACAGGGGGTCCACCAGGGTGCCGACGGGGACCGTCAGGCCGCCCGAGCTGAACCAGGTGAAGTAGTTGTCCACCACCACCCGCCCGTTGTCGGGCAGGCCGAGGAGGCCGGCCAGCACGAAGCAGGCCACCACGAACGCACCACCGACGGCGGCCGTGCCGATCCACCCCGCCACGGGGTCGCCGATCCGGCGGCCGAAGGCCAGCAGGAACAGGAAGCCCGCGAGAGGCAATAGCAACATGAGGTACGCGAGATGGACCACGGGTCAGCCCTTGAGCGAGTCCAGGTCGTCCGCCACCGTGGTGGCGCGGCGGCGGAAGTTGGTCACCACGATCCCGAGGCCCACCACGACCTCGGCGGCCGCCACCACGAGCACGAAGAACACGACGGCCTGCCCCCCGATGTCGTTGAGCATGCGGGCGAAGGTGACGAAGGTGAGGTTGGCCGCGTTGAGCATCAGCTCGATGCACATGAACATGATCAGGATGTTGCGCCGCACCAGCAGGCCGATGGCGCCGATGGTGAAGACGATGGCGGCGAGGCCGAGATACCAGGCTCCGGAGAGGCTCATGCCGGCAGCTCGCTGTCGGCGCTGTCCTCGTGCTCGGAGTGGACCGTCGGCGGGCGGCGGGCCAGCACCACGGCGCCGACCACCGCGATCACGAGCAGCGCGGCGGTGGCCTCGAACGCGAACAGGTAGGTCGTGAAGAGCTGCTTCCCGAGCTGCGCCGGCTCCCCCGCCGGCGACGACGGGCCGGCGACGTGCCCCTGGATCGGCCCCACCACCTGCTTGGCCCCGGTGACCCAGTGCGCCGTGGCCGCCATGGCGAGCACGCCGCCGAGCGTGATCAGGGAGAAGACGATGGCCAGGGGACGCTGGCCGACCAGCGGTTCGGTGGTGGTGTCCTCGGCGCGGTCGACCCCGAGGAACATGATCACGAAGAGGAAGAGGACGACGATGGCGCCGGCGTAGACGATGATCTGCACCGCCGCCAGGAAGTCGGCCTCCTGCTCGATGAAGAGCACGGCGACGCCGAAGAGCGTCATCACCAGGGCGAGGGCGGCGTGCACCGGGTTGGACGAGATGACGACGCCGACGGCCCCGACCAGGATCACCGCCGCCGCGGCCGCGAAGACCAGGAGGTCCGGCCAGGTGGCGCGCGTCGCAGCCAGCAGGGGCACGGCGTGGAGCATGGGTCAGTCACTCCCCTCGGAGCCGGCGCCGGTCGACACGCTGTGGGTGATCGCCACCTCGTCCTTCTCCGAACTTGCCTCCGCCCTCTCCGACTTGGCCTCCGCCTTGTCGGCCTTGGCCTCCGCCTTGTCCGCCTTGCGCGAGGCCCGCCCCGCCTTCATGCGGGCCCGCATCGCGTCCATCTTCTTGCGGTTGGTCGCCGCCCCCTCCTTGGCCCGCCAGACCCGGCCCTGCATGCCGCGGTGGGCCAGGGGGATGTCCTCGTCGAGCAGGTGGGCCTCGAGCGTCTCGCGCAGCGGCTTGGTGCCCGTGGCATCGTCGTCGCGCCGGCCCGATTGCCCGCCCTCGGGGCGCGCACGCCGTAGCCGAGCTCGGCCGACCACTGGACCTCGCCGTCGTAGGCCGCGCTGCCCGACGGGGAGGTGGCGCGCATCCAGCCGGACGTCATGAGGTCGTCGCCCTCACGCCAGTCCTCCCAGGGGAGCTTCTTCGGCGTGCCGTCGTCGTTCACCAGGAGCTCTTCCTTGGTGTAGATGGCGTCGGAGCGGTTGGTGAACGAGAACTCGAACAGCTTGGACTCGGTGATGGCCTCGGTCGGGCAGGCCTCCACGCACATGTCGCAGTGGATGCAGCGCAGGAAGTTGATCTCGTAGACGTAGCCGTAGCGCTCCCCGGGCGACACCGGGTGGTCGGGCGGGTTGTCCAACCCGCGCACGTAGATGCAGTCGGCCGGGCACACACCGGCGCACAGCTCGCAGCCGATGCACTTCTCCATGCCGTCCTCGTAGCGGTTGAGGACGTGGCGGCCGTGCTGGCGCGGCTGCTTGGGCTTCTTCTCGTCCGGGTACTTGCTCGTGACCCGCGGCCGCGTCAGGTGCTGGAAGGTCAGCTTGAAGCCGCCCAGGAAGGAGAGCTGGTCCCTGATCTCGTCGCCGACGCCCATCAGGCCTTTCCTCCGGGAACGGGATCGGGGACCGTCGACAGCCGGGGGGGCCGCGTCACCCGGCGCCCGATCGCCGGAATGATGAGGTCCTCGTCACCGCGACCCTTGCCCAGCTTGGTCGCCCGCATGAGCAAGAAGGAGGCCAGGATGACGACGGGCACCAGGAACAGCCCGGCCCAGCCCCAGGCGACGATGGCGGCCACCAGGAGCAGCCATCCGAGCGTGAGCGGGATGAGGCGCTTCCAGCCCAGGTCCATCAGCTGGTCGTAGCGGAGGCGCGGCAGGGCGGCCCGGAACCAGACGTAAATGAAGCAGAACGCCACGGTCTTGAGGAGGAAGTAGATGATCGGCATGTAGATGGTCGCCCCGGGAATGTGGAAGATGTAGCCGTTGGGGCCGCCGAAGAACAGGGTCACGACGATGGCCGACATGGTGATGGTGTTCATGAACTCGGCGAGGTAGAACAGGCCGAAGCGGATGGACGAGTACTCCGTGTGGAAGCCGCCCACCAACTCCGTGTCCGCCTCGGTGAGGTCGAAGGGCGGCCGGGTCAGCTCAGCCGTGATGGCGATCATGAAGAAGATGAAGGGCAGGAAGCCGAGCCTGATCAGGTTCCAGTTCCAGAAGCCGTCCGACTGCGAGGCCACGATGGCCCGGGTGGACAGTGAGCCGGTCACCAGCACCACCATGACCGTGGTCATGCCGAGCGCGGCTTCGTAGGAGATCACCTGGGCCGAGGCCCGCACCGAACCCAGCAGCGGGTACTTCGATCCCGAGGACCAGCCGGCCAGCATGACGCCGTAGACCGCGATGCCCGACATGGCCAGCACGAGCAGGATCCCCATGGGCGGGTCGGCCACCTGCAACTCGAAGGTGTGGCTGCCGATGGTGATCACGCCCCCGACGGGGACCACGGTGAAGACAAGCACGGCGGGGATCACCGAGAGATAGGGCGCCAGCTTGAACACGAAGGAGTCCGCCCGGTCGGGCAGCAGGTCCTCCTTGAAGATGAGTTTGGTGCCGTCGGCCAGCGTCTGCAGCAGGCCCCACGGGCCGGCCCGGTTCGGCCCGACCCGGCTCTGCATGTCCGAGATCACCTTGCGCTCGAACCAGATCATCAAGGCCGTGGCGACCAGCAGGGCCACGAAAGCCACCAGGCACTTGATGATGACGATGAGCCAGACCTGCCAGTTGAGGCCGAAGTAGAAGAGCGGGTCGCCGTTGCCGCTGTCCGCGCTGTGCGTGAGGATCGGAGCGGAGTTGGCGAGGAGGGCCGCGGCGGCGATCACACCGACTCCAGTCGCACGTCGGTGACGAGCTGGCGGCTGTCGATCAGCGTGGCCACCGCGTTGGGCGGCGCACTCTCGCCGCCGGGCACGTTGAAATCGATGGCGACGACGCCCCGGGCCACGCCCTCGTCGGACTCGGCGGCCAGGATCAGCTCGCCGCGGGCCGAGCGCACCTTCACGCGGTCACCCGTCTTTGCGCCGAGGCGGTCGAGGTCGTAGGGATTCGCCCGGGCCACCAGCGTCGGCACGAGAGGCGTCAGCGACGGCGAGCCGGTGACGGAGCTCCCTGCGTCGTAGAGGCGGCGGCCCGACGTCAGCCGGAGGCTGTAGCTGTCGGCCTTGGGGATCTGCAGCGGCTGGGTGCCGCCGGTACCGGTCCCGGTCAGCAGGGGCGGCAAGCCACCGAGGTCCGAGCCAGAGGCGAGGGCGGGACTGCCGGTGCCGGTGCCGACGCGGGGCGGCGCGCCCTGGCGTTCCACCGACTCGACGCCGGGCAGGGCGACAGGGTCGATCGGCGAGACGTCGTCGCGGTGGTCCTCGTTGCCGGTCAGCGGCACCAGGATCCCGTCGTGCGCCACGTCGGAGTGCAGGACCTGCTGGGTCAGCCCGGCGTAGGCGGGCGCGGTCCGGGCCAACTCGTCGGAGAGCTCGTTGTCGCTGGTGAGGCCGAGGTCCGACCCCAGGGCGACGGCGAGCTCGGCGGCGATCATCCAGTCGGGCCAGGCGAAGCCGGGCGCCGAGAGCTTGGGGCCGAGCCGGCTGACCCGTCCCTCGATGTTCGTCGTCGTGCCCGCCCTCTCGTGCGTCACCGCGCACGGGAGCACCACGTCGGCGTGCGCGTCGACCGACTCGGAGGGGTGGCCCGTCACCGCCACCACGAAATGCCCGGCCGACAGCGCCTTCTCCGCCACCGCGCGGTCGGGGAAGTCGTCGAGCGGGTCGGCGCCGAGCAGGACGAGGGCGCGCACGCCCGTCCCACCATCCGGGGCGCCCTCCCCCGCCATGGAGGCGAGGATGTCGGCCGTCGAGAGGCCGGTGGCGGCGGGCACCGAGCCCCAGGCCGCGGTGAAGCGCTCCCGGCCCGCATCGAGGCCGACCCGGCCCGGGAGGATCCCCGGGGCGAGGCCCATGTCGAGCGCCCCGAAGACATTGCCCCGGCGCAGCGCGGGCAGGAAGGTCGCTTGGGGCAGCGCGCCGGCGAGGGCGCGCACGGCCTCGGCGGCCACCTCGCCCGACTCGGCGTAGGACGGCCGGCCGGCCACGATGACCACGCCCTCGCCGCCGGGGTGGGCGGCCAGCAGCCGGCGCGCCGCCTCCAGCGCGTCGGAGGACACGGCCGCACCCTCCGGGTGGGAACCGAGTGCACTCGCCGCGGCCGCGTCGCCCGTCAGCGCGCGCGCCATCTGCGGCGCGTCGCCCGGGCGGATGCGCAACGTCGCCGCCGCCAGCGCACTGAGCGCGGTGGGCGCCGTGGCGATCTCGATCAGCCGGGTATCGCCCCCGAGCACGGCCTCGCGCAAGCGGAGGAAGAGGACCGGCAGCTCCTCGCGGAGGTCGCCGGCCAGGGTAAGAAGCACCGGGGCGGCGCAGGCCTGGTCGATGGTGGCCCGGGGCAGACCCAGCACGAGTTCGGCGGGGAGCCCGTCGCCCAGCTGCGCGTCGACCGAGTCCGTGCCGATGACGCCCTTGGCCAACTTGGCCCAGGCGTAGGCGGCCTCATTGGTCAGGCGGGCGCCGCCGACGAGCGCCACCGCGCCGGCGCCGCCGGCACCCTTCGCGGCGGTGAGGCCGGCCGCCGCCGCGGCCAGGGCCTCGCCCCAGCTGACGGGGACCAGCTCGCCCTCCTTGCGCACACGCGGTTCGATCAGGCGTCCGTGCTCGAAGCGTCCCGTCTCGCGCGCCTCGCCCAGGAACTGGCCGCGGCTCACGCCGAGGCTGACGACCTGGGAGGCGGTGGCCGGTGCCACGTCGACAGCCTCGTCCGCCAGCTCGCTCGGCAGGGGGCCGTTGTCGACCTCGTCGCCGTTGACCGACTCGTAGGCGAAGCGGCCCTTGTCGCACAGCCAGCCGTGGTTGACCGGTTCGGAGTCGATGCCGAGCAGCCGGGTGAGGCGGTTCTGCGAGGACTGCACGGCCACCCGGCAGCCGACCGAGCAGGCGGTGCAGGTGGACTCGACCTGATCGAGGTCCCAGGGCCGCGCGGTGAAGCGGTACGGCGTCGCCGTGAGCGCGCCGACCGGGCAGATCTGCACGGTGTTGCCGCTGAAGTAGGAGGAGAACGGCTCGGTCGGGAACGTGGCGACCTCGACCGCCTCACCACGTCCCGCGAAGTCGATCTGCGCCTCACCGGCCACCTCGGAGGCGAAGCGGGTGCAGCGGGCGCACTGGATGCAACGCTCACGATCGAGCAGCACCAGGTCCGAGATGGCGATGGGCTTCTCGAAGTGACGCTTCTCCTCGACGAAGCGGCTCTCGCCCGGGCCATAGGCGAGCGTCTGGTCCTGCAGCGGGCACTCGCCCCCCTTGTCGCAGACCGGGCAGTCGAGCGGGTGGTTGGCCAGGAGGAACTCGAGGACCCCGTCCTGCGCCTTCTTGACACGGTCGTTGGTCGTGTCGACGACCATGCCGTCCGTCACCTCGACGAAGCAGGCCGGCGTCAGCGTGGCTCCGCGCGGTCCGACGACGTCGACCAGGCACATGCGGCACATGCCGACCGGCTCCATGCGCGGGTGATAGCAGAAGCGCGGGATGTAGGTGCCGGCGCGCTCGGCCGCCGCAATGATCAGCTCGCCCTTGCGTGCGCTGACCTCGCGCCCGTCGAGGGTGAAGGTGTGGGTCCCGTCGTTCGCCGTGTCAGTCAAAGGGACACCCCCCTTCCTTCACGTGCACCAGGAACTCGTCACGGAACATGCGGATGCCCGACGCGATGGACGACGGGATCGACGGCCCGAGGACGCAGATGGTGGTCTGCTGGGGTGGCCAGAGCACGCCGGGTGAGATGTTGTCGCACAGGTCCATGAGGAGGTCAAGATCCTCCTCGCGCCCGGCTCCGTTCTCAATTCGGAACATGATGCGCTCCAGCCAGCCCGCGCCCTCGCGGCAGGGCGTGCACTGGCCGCACGACTCACGGGCGAAGAACTTCGTGATGCGCCAGGCGGCGCGCACCATGCAGGTGGCCGAGTCCATGACGACGACCGAGCCCGAGCCCAGCATGGAGCCGGCGTCGCCCACCTCGTCCTGGCCGAGGGGCAGGTCCACCTGGTCCGGGCCGAACCAGGGTGCGGACACGCCGCCCGGGATGAACGCCTTGAGCGTGTTTGAGCCGCGGATGCCGCCGCCGAGCACCGGCGCGTAGATGAGGTCGCGGAACGTCGTCTTCACCATCTCGAGTTCGTAGTTGCCGGGCTTGCGCACGTGGCCGGCCAGCGCGAAGAGCCGCGTCCCGGTCGAGCGGCCGGCGCCCAGCGCGGCGAACGCGGCACCGCCGTTGTTCACGATCCAGGGGATGTTGGCCATGGTCTCGACGTTGTTGACCACGGTGGGCTCGCCGTAGAGGCCGATGGAGGCGGGGAAGAACGGCGGCTTGATGCGCGGGAACCCGCGCTTGCCCTCGAGCGACTCGAGCAGCGCCGTCTCCTCGCCGCAGATGTAGGCGCCGGCGCCGGGGTGCACGACGACGTCGAGCGAGAAGCCGGACCCGAAGATGTCCCGCCCGACGGCGCCGTGGGCGTAGGCCTCGTTCAGCGCCGTCTGCAGGCGCTCGAGGCCCAGGGCGAATTCGCCGCGCAGGTAGATGAAGGCCTGGCTGACCTGCAGCGCGTAGGCCGAGATGAGCACGCCCTCGAGGATCTCGTGCGGGTCGCCCTCAATGAGCATGTGGTCCTTGAAGGTGGCCGGCTCGGACTCGTCCCCGTTGATCACGAGGTACGTGAGCGGGGCCTTGGCGGGCAGCAGCGACCACTTGCGCCCGGCCGGGAAACCGGCGCCGCCCCGACCGAGCAGGCTGGCTGCGTCGACCTCGGCCGCCACCGCCTCGGGGGTCATGGACAGCGCCTTGCGCAGCCCGGTGTACCCACCGGTGGCCAGGTAGCGCTCCAGCGTGAACGAGTCCTCGTAGCCCAGGCGTGCGGTGACGATCTTGGGAGCGTCGGTGATGGCCATCAGGCCTTCTTCTCCCCGTCCGCCGCGGCACGGGCGGCCTTGGCCTCGGCGGCCGCGGCCCGCTCGGCCTTGATGGCGGCGCGGTCGGCCTGCAGGCCGACGCTGCGGCGCACCCGCACCAGAGTCCCGTGTGGAGGCACGGTGTCGGAGAGCCGGCCGCCGCGCAGGTCCTCTACGAGCGCATCGAAGGATCTCTGGGGTCTGCCCGCCGACGTAGCGGTGGTTGACCTGCACGCACGGTGTGCGGTCGCAGTCGGCCAGGCACTCCGCCTCGTGCAGGGTGAAGACGCCGTCGGGCGTCGTCCCCCCGGCGCGGACCCCGAGCGTGGACTCCGCGTGCTCCAACAGCTCGAGCGCCCCGCCGAGCATGCAGGCGATGTTGGTGCACACCGCCACCACGTACGTCCCGACGGGCTCGACGTAGAGCATGTCGTAGAACGTTGCCGTGCCCCGCACCTCGGCCGCGGTCACGCCGCACAGTTCGCCGATCTCGCTGACGGCTTCGGGGCGCAGCCAGCCGTCCTGCTCCTGGGCGAGGTGGCACAGCGGAATCAGCGCGGAGCGTGGCTCGGGGTAGAGCGCGACGAGCTCCTCGGCCCGGCTGCGGACGTCGGCCTGCAGATGGCTCACCGGTCCACCTCGCCCATGACCGGATCGACCGAGGAGATGACGGCGACCGCGTCGGCCATGGTGCCGCCACGAAGCAGCAACGGGAGGGCCTGCAAGTTGACGAAGCTCGGCGCACGGATGTGCATGCGGAACGGCTTCGAAGTGCCGTCCGAGACCATGTAGCAGCCCAGCTCGCCACGGGGGGACTCAACCGCCACGTAGACCTCGCCCTCGGGAACCCGGAAGCCCTCGGTGAAGATCTTGAAGTGGTGGATGAGTGCCTCCATGCTCTCGTCGATGCGGGCGCGGGGCGGTGGCGTCACTTTGCGGTCCTGCACACGAAAGTCGCCCGGGGGCATCATCTCGGCGATCTGGCGGATCATCTTGATCGACTCGCGGATTTCGTTGAGGCGCACCGAGTACCGGTCGAAGTTGTCGCCGTAGGTCCCCACGATCACGTCGAAGTCGAGCTTGTCGTAGGCCAGGTAGGGCATCGTCCGGCGCAAGTCCCATGGCACGCCGGTGGATCGCAGAATGGGCCCGGTGACCGAAAGCGCAAGCGCCTCCTCGGCCGAGATGTTGCCCACTGCCTCGGTCCGCTCGCGGAAGATGGGCTGACCCGTGATCAGCTCGTCGTACTCGTAGGTGCGGGCAAGGATGGTTTCGCAGATGATCTCGATGTCGTCCTGCCAGCCGTCGGGCAGGTCGGCGGCAACGCCGCCCGGGCGGATGTAGTTGTTGTTCATGCGCAGCCCGGTCGTCTTCTCGAAGAAGGCGAGGACCATCTCGCGTTCACGGAAGCCGTAGATCAACATGGAGGTGGAGCCGAGGTCCCCGCCGTTGGTCGCCACCCACAGCAGATGCGACGACACCCGGTTCAGCTCGACCATCAACATCCGGATCCAGATGGCGCGGGGGCGTCTCCACGTCCAGGAGAGCCTCGGTGGCCAAGGAGAAGACCAGCTCGTTGTGGAGCGGGGACAGATAGTCCATGCGGGTCACGTTGGTCGAGCCCTGGACGTAGGTCAGCTCCTCACCCTGCTTCTCCATGCCTGTGTGGAGGTAGCCGATGATGGGCTTGGTGCGCAGGATCGTCTCACCGTCCAGCTCGAGCATGAGGCGCAACACGCCGTGGGTGGAAGGGTGTTGCGGCCCCATGTTGATGATGGTCGTCTCGTCGTCGCGGCGCTCGATGTCGATGTCAGCTGGATCCGCGTAGCCGCCCTCAGGGAGACGGAGCACCGCGCCCACCTCCTGGCGGAGCTCGCCGGCGCTGGTGGTGGTGCGTGCCCGGAGGCCTTGGATGCCCTCTGAGGTCTCCGCGATCAGGGCCTGTTCCTCAGCCTCGTAGCGGGCGGCCGCTTCCTCGGCGGTCTCACCCTCGTGGATGTCCTCGGGCCGGTGCGTGTGGTCGTGATCGCTCATCGGGGGCCTGGCGCTTCCTTGAACTGCACGGGTACACGCCCGACGCCGTAGTCCTTGCGCAGGGGGTGGCCCTCCCAGTCTTCGGGCATGAGGATGCGCGTCATGTCGGGGTGGCCCTCGAAGATGATCCCGACCATGTCGTACGCCTCGCGCTCCATGGAGTCGGCGCCCGGGTAGACGCCCACCACGCTGTCCAAGGTTGGATCGGACTCGGGCACCTGCACGCGGATCCGCACGCGCTGGCGCATGGAGAGCGACAGCAGGTTGACCACCACCTCGAAGCGTTCCGCCTTCACGCCCTCGGGCAGCGACCGTCCCGGATGGGTGAGATAGTCCACGGCGCACAGGTCGGCGCACATCTCGAAGCCGGCAGCGCGAAAGGCGGCCACCATCTGCTTGTAGGTCTCGCGGTGGGGAAAGGCCAGCTGGTCGACCAGAGGGTCAGGCAGACGCGGCACATCGGGAAGGACACTGGCAGGGGAGGCCACCGGCGCGGTCGTCGGGGTCGTCCCGGTCACCGTGGCGTGGCCACCCGCACGGCGTCGGGCACGGTCGGCACCCAGCCACCGGTGGCCTGCTCGCCGGCCGGGACGGAGGACCCGGGCCGTCGGGTGATCTCACCGGTCCGGATCTTCTCGTGCAGTGTCAAGATGGCGTGCAGGAGCGTCTCGGGCGATGGTGGGCAGCCGGGGGCGTAGACGTCGACCGGGACGATCTGGTCCACCCCCTGCACGATGGCGTAGTTGTTGAACATCCCGCCCGTCGACGCGCATACGCCCATGGAGATGACCCACTTGGGCTCCATCATCTGGTCGTAGATCTGGCGGAGGACGGGAGCCATCTTCTGCGAGACCCGCCCGGCCACGATCATGAGGTCGGCCTGTCGCGGCGAGCCCCGGAAGACCTCCATGCCGAGCCGGCTGATGTCGTAGTCGGCGGCCCCGACCGAGATCATCTCAATGGCGCAGCAGGCGAGGCCGAAGGTGGCCGGCCAGACGCTGTTCCGCCTGGCCCACTTGACCAGGTCTTCCATGCGACCGGTCAGGAAATTGTGTTGGAGGTCCTCGAACCCCATCGGTCAGGCCGCCTCACCGGGGCTCTTCGACGCGCTGATGCGGGTGATCGTCGACTCCGAGGTGCGGCTCGGCATGCCCGACTGCAGGGTCTTCGGCGGCCCCCACGTCAGGGCCCCGTTCGAGATCAGGTAGAGGAAGGACACGAAGACCACCGCGGCGAACACGATCACCTCGATGAGGCCGAACGTGGCGATCTGGTGGAAGACGATCGCCCACGGGTAGAGGAACACGATCTCGATGTCGAAGATGATGAAGATCATCGACACCAGGTAGAAGCGCACCGGGAAGCGCTGCGGCAGATCGAGGTCGGGGACGATGCCGCATTCGTACGGCGCGAGCTTGGCCGCTGTCGGCTTCTTGCGCGGCGCGAGCATCGCTGAGGACACCAGCGAGAAGACGGTGAAAGCGAGGGCGAGCAGCCCCAGGATGAGGATCGGGAGGTACTGGACCACGAGTGCCGTTTCTACCATGGGACCCCGGCGCCGGGCACATCCGCGCCGCTGGTCAGAGGCCCCGGCGGGGGACCTACGATGCCTTCGTGACGGCTCCCGACGAGACTCCCGGGCCAGGCGCCCCCAAGAAGGCGCCGAAGGCGGCGAAGGCCCCGGCGAAGAGGCAGGCGGCGGCCAAGAAGGCGACGCCGAAGAAGGCGGCCGCCAAGAAGGCGGCAACCCCCGCGGCAGCCGCCGGGGCCGCGAAGTCGACCCGGGCCCCGCGCCGGTCGGCGACACCCGCGACGGCGACGCGCCGGGCCGCCGAGCACGTGCACGACGTGGTGATCGTCGGGGGCGGCCCCACCGGATCCTCATGTGGCTACTGGCTGGCCCGAGCGGGCTGGGATGTTGTCGTCGTGGAGAAGAAGGAGTTCCCGCGGGAGAAGACCTGTGGCGACGGCCTCACGCCCCGGGCCGTCCGGCAGCTCGCCGACATGGGTCTCGAGCCGGCCCTCGCCGGGTCCCACCGTTACCAGGGCCTGCGCGCCTTCGGCTTCGGCCGCTCCATCGACATGCGCTGGCCGGAGCACCCGAACTTCCCCGACTACGGCTACACCATCACGCGCCACGATCTCGACGGGCTGGTGGCGGGGCACGCCGCCGGCGCGGGGGCGACCCTGCTCCAGGGCACCGAGGTGACGGCGCCCCTCGTCGACGAGGCCGCCCCGTCCTCCGGGCCGCTGCCGATGCTCACCGGTGTCACGGTCAAGGCGAAGGGCGCGGCGAGCACCCGTACCATCCGGGCGCGCTACGTCGTGGTGGCCGACGGGTCCAACTCGCGGGTGGGCCGCATGCTGGGCACGACGCGGCGCCGGGATCTGCCCATGGGCATGGCCCTGCGCGGCTACTACCGGTCCGACCGCCACGACGACCCGTACATCGAGTCGCACCTCGACATCCGGGACGCCGACGGCGATGTGGTCCCCGGCTACGGCTGGATCTTCCCCATGGGCGACGGCCGGGTGAACGTCGGGGTCGGCCTGCTGTCGACCGACCAGCGCTGGAAGGGCCTCAACACGTCCCACCTGATGGACGCCTTCGTGGCCTTCGCCCCTCCGTCGTGGGGGCTGCGGGAAGAGACGAGCCTGGGACCCCCGACCGGCGGGAAGCTCCCGATGGGGCTCTCGGTGGGCCCGCGTGCGGGCGCCAACGTGCTCGTGGCGGGCGACGCCAGCGGCGCCATCAACCCGTTCAACGGGGAGGGCATCGCCTACGGCTACGAGACGGGCCGGCTGGCCGCCGCCGCGCTCGGCCACGCCCTGACCGGCGAGGGCGAGCAGGCCCTCATCGACTACGACCGCGAGCTGACGGCCGCCTACGGCCCCTACTTCAAGGTGGCGCGGGCCTTCGTGCACATGATCTCGAACCCCGAGGCGATGCGCCTCTGCGTCGGGCTCGGCATGCGCTCGGAGCTGCTCATGACGCAGCTCCTGCGCATCATGGCCAACCTGATGCGGCCCGACGCGGCCGGGCCGGCGGAGCTGGGCTTCCGGGCCATGGAGCTCGTCTCGCGCGTCCTGCCCGACACCGAAGGGTTCGAGAGCCCCGCCGCCTGAGCCCCTCCGCCCCAAGCGCCTCCGCCCGGCGCCGGCGCGCCCGAGCGCCGGCGGTCAGGTGAACAACCGCTCCGAGCCGCCCGCCACCCGCAGGAGCCACTCCCGCTCGGCGCCGTCGAAGCCCTCGGCGACACGGGCCCCGGCCGTCACCCGCACCCAGGCGTCGAGGGCGTCGTCGCCGAGCGCACGGCGGGCCTGCCCTTCGCGGCGCACGGCGCGCTGGAAGCGCCCGACCGGCCCGGTCGTTTGCTGCCCCCACAGGACGAGGCTGCGGGCCAGGTCGGCCGCCGAGGGGCCCGCCGCCACGGTCAGCCAGTCGATGACGACCCAGCCGTCGGTCCCGACCAGCACGTTGGAGGGGTGGAAGTCGAAGTGGCAGACGCCGCGCCCGCCGTCGTCCCCGTCGTCCAGCAGCGTCAGGAGCTCGGCCCGCAGCGCGGCGTCGGTCACGCTCGCCTCGATCTCGCCCCGCAGGCGCGGCACCAGATCGGGCAGGCCGCCGACGGCGGTCGCGTTGCACTGCAGCTGCAGCGCGACGAAGCGGCTTGCGAGGCGGTCGATCTCGTCGGGACCCGCTGCCGACAGGACCTGCAGCAGCGACGGCCCCTCGACCCGGTCCAGGATCACGCCGCTGCGCCCGTCCACGGTGACGGTGCCGTGCGCCCGGGCCACCGGCAGGCCCGCCGCAGCCAGGTCGACGAGCACGGTGGCCTCGAAGGCGGACAGGCCGTTCCAGTCGGGCCGGTCGAGCTTGAGCACCCGCCCCTCGCCGTAGGCGAAGACCTCCGCGGTGCGGCCCTCGGCCAGCAGCTCCACGAGCTCAGCCCCGCAGACGGGCGCGCAGCGCGTCGGCTTCGGCCTCCAGCCGCGCCGGCGCGATGGCCGGCGTGGCGGCGACGTCGAAGGCCTCCGACTCGAGCGGCCCCCCGGCCCGCGCGTCTGCGAGCGGTCGGGGCACCAGGTGGACGTGCAGGTGGGGCACGCCGTTGCCCAGGCTAAGCCAGTTCATCTTGGCCGGCCGGTACTGCGCGTCGACGGCGGCGGCGACCCGGGCAACGTCCGACCAGAACCCCGCCGCCTCCTCGGCCGACAGCTCCGTGGGCTCGGCGACGTGACGTCCCTTCCAGATGACGAAGGCATAGCCGGGCCGAACCGGATGGCGGCCGAGGTACCCGTCGGCCCAGGCTCCCTCGAAGACCCGGAGGCCGTGCGGTGTCTCGTCGGCGCCTCCCCCGCACATCGGGCATCCCTCGCCGCGACGCATGGCGGCGAAGTCGGCGGGCCATTGGTTCTCGGGCATGGGCTTCAGTCTGCCTCTCGCCACCTCATCGGGTCCTCCCGCCGGTCTCGAGAACGCAACGCCTGGGCTGGATTTGGCAGACTCGTACCGGTTCGACGTGAACCGGTGGAGGTCCCTTGCCATGCCCGGAGGAGAACAGGACGACGAGGTCGCCGTGGACGTCACCCTCGAAGCAGACCTTGGCGCGACCGAGGAGGCGATCGAGGACTACCTGCGGGACCCGTCGGCTTCGATGCGCACGCAGCTGCTGTCGGCGCTGGAAACCCTCGATCAGCAGATCGACAGCAGCGACGCCTACGGGAGCAGCACGATCGGCTCGGCCGCCTTCGGCTATTCCACCAAGGGGTCGGTGATCGGCGAGACCAGCAGCGTGTCCGCAGCCGAGGAGATCCCGGGTGCCGAGTTGCGTGCGCAGATGGCCTTGGTCAAGGCGGCCAAGGACGAGATGCGCGCACCGACCGCTGAGACCCTGGCCGAACTTCGCGCGGCGCGGCATGCACTGGCCGCGGTGCGGGGCCAGGACCCGGTGGTCAGCTGACTTCGGCCGCAGCCTCCCCCGCCGCTTCGACCACGCGGGCCAGCACGTCCTCGTCGTGGGCCAGGCCGGGGAACATCACCTCGTAGGCACCGGGTGCGAGCGCCACGCCTCGGCGCAGCATGGCGTGGAAGAACCGCGGTACGTGTCCCCGCCTGCCAGCGCCCGCGCCCCTTCGTAGTCGGATGGCGCCGCGATGGGACCGGCCGCGGCGTCGGCCACGAAGAGCCCGACGAGGGGCCCGACCGTCGGCACCACCACGGAGAGGCCACCGCCGGCCACGGCCGACTCGAGGTCCTTGGCGAAGACCGCGACGCGCGACGAGAGCACGTCGTAGTCCGCCGGCCCCACCTCGCCCAGCACCGCGAGCCCCGCCGCCGTGGCGAGCGGGTTCCCCGACAGCGTGCCGGCCTGGTACACCGGGCCGCCCGGCGCCAGCGTCGGCCATCAGGTCCCGACGCCCGCCGAAGGCGCCGACCGGCAGCCCGCCGCCGATGACCTTGCCGAAGCACCACAGGTCGGGGGTGACGCCGGACCAGCCCGTGGCGCCCGCGGGGCCGAGGCGGAAGCCGGTGATCACCTCGTCGAAGATGAGGAGCGCACCGGTGGCGCTGCAGGCGGCGCGGAGTCCCTCGAGGAAGCCGGGCGCCGGCGCGACCAGGTTCATGTTGGCCGCCACCGGCTCGACGATCACACAGGCCACCCGCTCGTCGAGGTCGGGGACCACGTTGTAGGGGACGACCTCCGTGTCGGCCACGGCGCCGGCGGACACGCCGGCCGAGCCGGGGAGGCCGAGCATGGCCACGCCGCTCCCACCGCCGGCGAGCAGCCCGTCGGAGTGGCCGTGATAGCAGCCGTCGAACTTGACGACGCGGTCGCGCCCCGTGGCGCCGCGGGCCAGGCGCACGGCGCTCATGGCTGCCTCGGTTCCTGACGAGACGAGGCGCACCTGCTCGCAGCCGGGCACCCGCTCGCAGATCGCCTCGGCCAGCAGCACCTCACCCGGCGTCGGCGCGCCGAACGTCGTGCCGTGCGTCGCCGCCGCGGCCACGGCCGCGGTGACGGCCGGGTGCGCATGGCCGAGCAGCACGGCACCGTAGGACTGGACCATGTCGAGATAGCGGTTCCCCTCGACGTCGAGCACGGACGCGCCCTCGCCCGAGACGACGGTGTAGGGCGTCCCGCCGACGGAGGCGAAGGACCGGACGGGCGAGTCCACCCCGCCGGGGATGACACGCCGGGCCCGGTCGAACCAGGCGGCGTTCGACGCCGGGGCCGGCTCAGCCACCGAGCGCCTCGGCCACCTCTGCGGCGAAGTAGGTCAGGATGAAATCGGCCCCGGCCCGCTTGAGGACGGTGAGCTGCTCGAGCGCGACGGCCGGCCCGTCGATCCAGCCGGCGGCGGCGGCGGCCTTGACCATCGCGAACTCACCGCTCACGTGGTACGCGGCGAGCGGGACCGTCACCTCGCGACGGGCGGCGGCCAGCACGTCGAGGGACGTCATGGCGGGCTTGACCATGACCATGTCCGCGCCCTCGGCCACGTCCTGCCTGATCTCCGCCAGCGCCTCGCGTCCGTTGCGCGGGTCCTGCTGGTAGCCCCGACGGTCGCCACCCCCGGCGATCGTGACGTCGACCGCGTCCCGGAAGGGGCCGTAGAGCGAGGACGCGTACTTGGACGCGTAGGCGAGGATGGCGACGCGGTCGTGACCGCCGCCGTCGAGCGCGGCGCGGATGGCGGCCACCTGCCCGTCCATCATCCCGCTCGGCGCCACCACGTCGGCGCCCGCCTCGGCCTGGGCCGTCGCGATGCGCTGGTAGAGCTCGAGGGTCGGGTCGTTGAGCACCTCGCCCGCAGGACCGAGCACGCCGCAGTGACCGTGATCGGTGTACTCGTCGAGGCAGAGATCGGCCATGAGCACGAGCTCGTCCCCGACCGCATCGCGCACGGCGCGCAACGCGACCTGCACGACGCCCTTGGGGTCCCACGCGCCGCTCCCCTGGGCGTCCTTGTGCACCGGCACCCCGAAGAGGATCAACCCCGGCAGGCCCAGCGAGACGAGGCGCTTGGCCTCGACCACCAGCGAGTCGAGGGAGTGCTGCACCTCGCCCGGCATGGACGCAATCGGGACGGGACCCTCCGTGCCCTCGCGCACGAAGAGCGGGGCAACCAGGTCGTCCACGCCGAGACGGGCCTCGGCGACCAGGCGCCGCAGCGCCGGTGTGCGGCGCAGCCGCCGCAGCCGCCGCGCCGGGAAGCCTCCCGGAACGGGCGCAGACGTCGCCTCGGCCATACCTCCAGCCTACGTCGACCCCCCGGCGCCCCCGGCGGCGCCCAGGTCCCCGATGAGCTCGTCGACGATGCCCTGGGCGGAGGCGCCCCACGCCTCGTGCACGCCCTCCAGCCCGGCGGCCCGGGCCGCGGCGGCCGTCGTCGGGCCGATGCAGACCACGTGCGCCGGCGCAATGACCGGCCCGCCTGCCGCGGTGCGCAGCGCCACGAAGGCGCGCACCGACGACGTGGCGGTGAAGATCAGCGCATCGGCCGCCGTCACGCGGTCCACCAGCGCGGCCTCGGGCGCGGCGCACGCCACGGTGCGGTACGCCTCGACGCGACGGACGTCCCAGCCCTTCTGCCCCAGCCCGTCGGGGATGGTCTCGGGCGCGAGGTCGGCGCAGGGAAAGAGGACGCGCCGTGAGCCGGCGCCGTCGGCGACGGGGAACGCCTCGACGAGCCCGCGTGCGCTGTGCTCGGCCGGAACCAGGTCGGGCTCCACGCCGGCCCGGCGCAGCGCGTCGGCCGTGGCGGGTCCCACCGCGGCCACCCGCACGGGACCGAGGGCGCGCGCGTCGCGCAGCGCGCCCATGAAGCGGTCAGCCGCATTGACGGACGTCACCACGACCCAGCCGTTGTCGCGCACGTCGGCCGCGGCGGTGCGCAGCGCGCGCCCCCGTCCACCGGGTCGACCTGCCGGGTCAGCGGCAGCTCGAGCGCGGTGGCGCCCGCCCGCTCGAGCGCGTCCACCAGCCCCCTGGCGCGTTCACCGGCGCGCGTCACCACCACCGTGCGGCCGGCCAGAGGCCCATCGGCGCCAGGGGGCGGTGCGTGCGCGCCGAGCGCGGCCACCGGACCCACCACGATGACGGCGGGCGGGCCCAGGTCGACGCCCGCCAGCCCGGCCAGCGTCGTGCGTGCCACACGCTGGGACGCCGTCGTCCCCCGGGCGATGACCGCAACCGGCGTCTCCGGCGCCCGCCCGCCACGCACCAGTGCGTCGGCGATGGCCGCCCGGGTCGTCATGCCCATGAGGATCACCAGCGTCCCGCCCACGCGGGCCAGGGCCTCCCAATCGGGGTCGCTGGTGCCGTCCGGCTCTCCGACCCGGCCCGTCACGACGGTCACCGATGCAGCCAGGCCGCGCTGCGTCACGGGAATGCCTGCCGCGGCAGGGACGCCGAAGGCGGACGTGACACCCGGGACCACCTCCCAGGCAATGCCGGCCCGCGCCAGCACCTCCACCTCCTCGCCGCCCCGGCCGAAGAGGAACGGGTCGCCGCCCTTCAGGCGGACCACCACGGCGGACGAGCGCCCGTGCTCGACGAGCAGACGGGCGATCTCCTCTTGTCGGCCCGCACCGCCCGCCCTCGTGCCCGGGTCCTTGCCCACGTCGATCAGCCGGGCCGACGGGGGGACCAGGTCCAGCACGGCGGGACTGACCAGCCGGTCGTGCAGGACGACGTCGGCCCGGGCCAGGAGCGCGGCGCCCCGCCGCGTGAGGAGCCCGGGGTCGCCGGGGCCCGCGCCGACAAGGTAGACGGTCACGGCGCCGTGTCCCGCAGGCCGCCGAAGCCCTCGATGGCGGCGCCACCCCCGTCCAACAAGGCACCCGCCACCTCGGCGCCGAGCGCTTCGGGGTCCTCGCCCGAGCGGGTCAGGCGGATCACGGTGTGCCCGTCCGCGCTGGCCAGGAGCCCCGAGACCCGCAATCCCACACCCGCGTCGTCCGGTTCGGCGTAGGCCCCGACCGGCACCGTGCAGCTCCCGCCCAGCGCGGCCAGGACGGCGCGCTCGGCCCGCAGGGCCCGGTGGCTGGGCGCATGGTCGATGGCGGCGAGCAGGCGGCGGGTGGCGTCATCGTCCGCCCGGCACTGCACCGCGATGGCGCCCTGGCCGGCCTGGGGCAGCACGTCGACGGGGTCCAGCACGTCGCTCAGCCGGCCTACCCAGCCCAGCCGGTCCATGGCGGCGACCGCCACCACCACGGCCGAGACGGTCCCTTCCTCGGCCAGGGCCACCCGCCGGGCCATGTTGCCGCGCACGTCGGTGAAGACGAGGTCCGGGCGCAGGGACGCCAGCTGGGCTCGACGCCGCGCCGAGCCGGTGGCGACCAGGGCGCCGGCGGGGAGGCCGGCGAGCGTGCCGCCGACGAGGCCGTCACGCGCATCGGCCCGCCGCGGCACCGCACCCAGGACGAGGTGCGCCGGCATGACCGAGGTCATGTCCTTGGCGGAGTGCACGGCGGCCTCGGCCCGCCCGTCGGCCACCGCCGCCTCCACTTCTGTCACGAAGACGCCCTGCCCGCCGATCTGGTCCAGCGGCGCCGACGCGTCGCGATCGCCCCGCGTGCGCACGACGAGCGGCTCGACGACGAGGCCCGGATGGGCCCGGCGCAGGAGCTCGGAGACCAGTTCGGTCTGGCGCAGGGCCAACGGCGAGCCGCGGGTGGCCAGGCGGACGGTTGTCACGGCCCGACTATCCCATGGCCGCGACTACAGGTCGAAGAGGATGCGCAGCGCCTCGACGAGCCGCTCGCCCCGGGGCGTGCCCGCCGTCTCCTTCAAGAGCATGGTGGGCTCGTGCAGCATCTTGGCCAGGGCGGCCCGGGTGGCCGCGTCCACGTGGTCCCACTCCTCCTCGCTCAGGTCGGCCAGCTGCGCCCGACGACGCTCGAGCTCTGCGACGCGCAGCGTCTCGAGGCGGGAGCGCAGCGACGCGATGATCGGGGCGGCGCCGCGCTGGCGGCTGGCACTGCGATAGCGGTCGACCTCGTCCGCGACGATGCCGCGCGCGGCCACCGACTCCTCCTTGCGCTCACCCAACGCGCGGGCCACCAGGGCGCTCAAGGTGTCCATGTCGAGCAGCGTCACGCCGTCGAGGGCAGCCACCGCCGGCTCGACGTTGCGCGGGACCCCGAGGTCGATGACGAGGAGCGGGCCCGTGACCCCGGCGAAGTCGGCCGCACTCAACACGTGGGACTCGGCTGCCACGGCGGTCAGGACGACATCGGCGTCGGCCAGCTCACCGGCCACGCGCTCGAGGGGCGCCGCGCGCATCTCGAACGGACCCGTCGCCGATTGGCGCACCAGATCCCGCGCCCGGGCCGCCGACCGGTTGACCACCACGACGCGCTGTGGCGCGTCGGCGGGCGCGATGTCCGTCAGCGCGCGGCACACACCCAGCCCCATCTCACCGGCGCCGATGACGACGACGCGCGCGCCGCGCAAGCCGGCGGGGTCCTCGCCGCGGGCGACCGTCACCGCGGCATAGGCGAACGACGTGGTGCCCTGGCTGATGGCGGTCTCGGTGCGCACCCGCTTGCCCGTCTGCAGCGCGTGCCGGAACAGCGCGGAGAGCACGGGACCGCAGGTGCCTTCCTCCTGGGCCCGCTCGAAGGCCCGCCGCACCTGGCCCACCACCTCGGTCTCCCCCGTCACCACGGACTCGAGGCCCGAGGTGACCGAGAACAGGTGGGAGGTGACGTCGTCGTCGAAGCGCACGGTGGCGTGCGCCGACAGCTCCTCGACGGAGAGGCCCGAATGCTCCGAGAGGACGTCGTAGATCTCCGCCACGGCGTCGTGGAAGCGGTCCACCACCGCGTAGACCTCGGTGCGCAGGCAGGTCGAGAGCACCACCGCTTCCTGGACGTTGCGGCGGTGGTTCAGGGCACTGAGCGTCTTGTGCAGGTCGGCATCGGACACGGCCGCCGCCTCGAGCAGGGGCAGCGGGGCCTGGGTGTGCTGGAGCCCTATGACGACGACGGACACTCGGTTCCCTCCTGGTTCGGCTCACAATTGTGCCGGTCCCGACCCACAGCCTGCCAGTCGCCGGGCGACCTTCCGGCGGTCAGGCCAGCTCCGGCCCCTGGGCGAGCCCCACCGAGCGCATCATGGGCCGCGGGCGGCGTCGCGCCCCGGCTCCCCCTCGCGGGCCCGGTAGAAGCCCAGGACCTGCAGCTCAATGGAGAGATCCACGTAACGGAGGTAGACGGTCGACGGGACGGTGAGGACGCGGGGAGCGAAGTTCAGCAGCGAGGTGACCCCGGCCCGCACCAGGAGGTCGGCCACCCCCTGGGCCGCCCAGCCCGGCGTGGTGATCACCCCGATGTCGGGGAGCTCCGCGTCGGGCAGCGTGGCGATCTCGTCCATGTGCCGCACCCGCATGCCCCGGATGTCCTCGCCGACCACGGCCGGGTCGACGTCGTAGAGCGAGGTGACCTGGCAGCCGCGCGAGGCGAACCCGGCCGAATTGGTGAGGGCGCGGCCCAGGTTGCCGATGCCGACGATGGCCACCGACCAGTTCTCGTCGACACCGAGCGCGCGGTCGATCTGCGCGATCAGGAACTCGGGGACGTAGCCCGAGCCCCGGGTGCCGAACGACCCCAGGAAGGACAGGTCCTTGCGGACCTTGGCCGCGTTCACCCGGGCCAGCTCGGCCAGCTGCTCCGAGGAGACCGTCGGCAAACCGGCGCGCACGAGCTCGGCCAGGATGCGCTGGTAGATGGGCAGCCGCAGGACGGTGGCCTCGGGGATCCGCCGCGGCGCCGCGGACGCGTCGGCCTCCTCGGATCTGCGTTGCTCGTCGCTCATTGCGACGGATGGTACCGAGGGGGCTGCCAGGGACACCAAACGGCTGGGGCGCCGGTGTTACCAGGCCAGGACGAGCAACTCCCCTGCGGCGACGTTGAGCCAGTGGGCCGCCGACGCCTCGCCGGCCACGACCGCGAGATGCCCATTGGCGTCGATGAGCAGGCCGAACTCCCCTTGCTGCAGCTCACCGAAGGCGTCGACGCAGCGCAGCTGGACCCCGTCGGGGACGAGCGAGTGCGGCAACCCGTCGGGCTGCTGGCGGCCCGACTCGATCCGGGCCGCCAGCTCGAGGCACCCGGTCAACGGGATCCCGGCGACGCGGGCGTCGGCCACGGTCGCCGCCAGTTGGAGGTTTCCGAAGTGGTCGACCCAGGTGACCTCGGTGCGCAGGCAGCGTCGGCCGTCGTGCAACCGGCCCTCCTCGACCACGCCGCCGACGAGACGAACCAGCGACGCCGGGTCGATCGGCTCGCCGAGCTTCTCGAGCGGCGTGCCGGCGCACAACGCGGCCGCCGCGGGAGCGAAGACGTCGCGCCCGTCGAAGGTCGCACCCCGGTCGGGTGGCACCGGGTCGCGCGCGAGCTCGACCAGGCGGGCGACCGGTGCCTCCCCGGCGGCTTCGGCCGCGGCCACGAGCAACCCGTTGTCGGGCCCGACGAACGACAGCGCACCTCCCGTGGGCAGCACGACCTCGAGAGCGACGCCCCTGCGCCCTGTGCCGACCCCGGGGTCGACCACGGCAAGCACGACGCCGGGACCGAGATGCGGCACCGCCCGCATCAGCGTGTGGCTCCCTGCCCGCACGTCGAAGGGTGGGATGTGATGGGTCAGGTCGATGACCGTCGTCCCGGGGGCCCGTGCCGCGATCACCGCGTGCACCACGCCGGCGAACTCGTCCTCCGTGCCGAAGTCGGAGAGGAAGAAGACGGTGCGCGGCGGCTCACTCGTCATGGCTGGTCGCTCAGCGCTGCAGGTTGCGCGATCGCTCGGTGGCGGCCGCGACCGCCTCCATGAAGGCCGAGCGCACGGCCCGGGCCTCCAGCGTCCGGACGCCGGCAGCCGTGGTCCCGGCGGGCGAGGTCACCATGGCGCGCAAGGCCTCGGGGTCTTGGCCCGTCTCCCGCAGCAGGGCGGCCGAGCCGCGCATGGTCTCGACCACCAATGTCCGGCTCACCTCGCGGGTGAGCCCCATCTGCACGCCCGCCTCCATGAGGGCCTCGGCGACGAGGAAGAAGTAGGCCGGTCCCGATCCCGAGAGCCCGGTCACGGCATCGAGCAGGCGCTCGGGCAGGCGCACCACGGTGCCCACGGCCGAGAGCACGTCCTCGGCCCAGGCCAGGTCCGGCGAGCTGGCGAAGGACCCACCCGAGATCGCCGTCACCCCGGCGCCGACGAGCGCGGGTGTGTTGGGCATCGCCCGCACCACCGAGGGCTCGCCGCCCAGCGCGGACTCGAGGCGCTGGCACGGCACGCCGGCGACGATGGAGAGCACCCGGGTCACCCCGGTGACCCCGAGGGCGCGGCAGGCCCCCTCGGCGGCGTCGGGCTTCACGGCCAGTACGGCACCGGCGATCCGCTCGCCGCTCTCGCCCAGCAGGCCCGGCTCGGGGGCGGCATGGGTCCGCAGCCCCGGGTACTCCGCCACGAGCTCGTCCCGGCGCTCGGCGACCGGCTCCACCACCGCGACGTCGGCCACCTCGGCCCAGCCCGAGCGGAGCAGACCGCCCAGCAGGGCGCCCCCCATCTTCCCGCCGCCGACGATGAGCAGGCTCGACACCCGCGCGACGATACCGAGTGCGGGACCGTGCGCGCTGCGGCGAGCTAACGGCGCGGGCGGCGGCGGTAGGTGGAGGGGTGGCCCATGGTCATGGCGGTCGGGAAATGCTCGTCGGTGTAGAGCACCGCCGAGCCGGCGATGCGGTCGAGCTCGTCGTCGTCGACCAGGCGGGCGGGCACGCGGCCCATCAGATACACGGCGTCCTCGGGACCGAGAGCGAACCACATGCCGAAGAGGTGCGCGTTGCGGCGCAGCAGGTAGGCGAAGACCTGCTCCTTGTCCTCCTCCGGGGCCGGCATGAACTGGGCCTCGAAGTGCAGCGTGCGCTGCTTGAGCGTGAACCACACCGTAATGAAGTCCTTCTCTTCCCCCTTGAAGCGGAGGTACCAGCGGAACGACGCCGTGCGGTCGGTGACGTCCTGGCGCTCGGCGGCCACCAGGAACCCTCCGGCGGCCAGCTCACGCGCCGCCCAGGCATCGATGCAGGCGACGGCCGCCGCCATCTCCTCGTCAGCGGGGAGATCGACGATCGGCACGGCAGGGGCGCGACGGGCGGCCGGGTGCGCTCAGCCGCACTCGACGAGGCGGCTCGAGGCCAGCTCGTCGTGCAGCTCGACCAACGTGCGGGCCGCGGCCCGCCAGGTATACCGGCGAGCCCGCAGCACCGAGGCGGTGGAGAGCCGCTCGGCCGCCAGCGGCTCGTCGAACACCCTCCGCACCGCGGCGGCGTAGGCACCCGGGTCGGGGTCGTCCACCAGGTACCCGGTGTGGCCGTGGTCGACGAGCGTGGTCAGCCCGCCGACGGCCGAGGCGACGACCGGCGTCCCGCAAGCGGCCGCCTCCAGGGCGACCAGCCCGAACGACTCGGAGCGGCTCGGGACGACGCACACGTCGGCGGCCCGGTAGTACGACGAGAGGAGCTCGTGGGGTTGGGGCGCGATGAAGTGGACCAGCTCGCGCACCCCGCGGGCATCGGCCACATCGTGGAGGCGCTGCAGCGACTTCTCACCGTGGGGTCCGCTTGGGCCGCCCACCACGACCAGGCGGTAGGGCTCGCCCCCGGCCTCGCGCAGCTCGGCCAGCGTCTCGATCGCCACGTCGGCGCACTTGAGTGGCTGGATCCGCCCGACGAAGAGCAGGAGCCGCCCGTCGAGCGGCAGACCGAGGGCCCGGCGCGCCTGGGGCCGGTGGCCGGGGCCGAAGAAGGCGTGGTCGACGCCCGGCGGCACGATGCGGATGCGCCCGGGCTCGCCGCCGTAGAGCGACGCGATCTGGTCGGCCTCCACGGTGCAGGAGGCGAGCACGGCGTCGGAGCAGTCGATGATGGAGGCCTCGGCCTCGGCCCGGCGGTGGGGCATGTCGGCCTCCACCTCCTCGGGCATCGACTCCGCCTTGACGCGATCGAGCGTGTGGAAGGTGCACACGAGCGGCAGGTTCAGCTCGTGCTTGATCACGTGGCCCGAC
Source organism: uncultured Acidimicrobiaceae bacterium (assembly GCA_963745175.1). Classification (GTDB taxonomy): domain Bacteria; phylum Actinomycetota; class Acidimicrobiia; order Acidimicrobiales; family RAAP-2; genus Bog-473. The sequence continues at coordinate 275,077 of CAVUWK010000004.1, read as the reverse complement.
AGCCCGGACAGCCAGTAGTTGGCGTGCACCGAGGTGTAGGGCAGCCCGCCGCCCGCGTCGCCGCCGGACGCCGGCGCGGCGGCCATGCGCTCGAGCACCCCGGCCGTGAACTCGTCGACCACGGCGGGGAGGGACTCCTTGGGTACCGCATGCAGCGGGCCGGCGGGGACGTGGTGGACCCGCAGGCCGGGTTCCACGTCGACCACGGGCGGCAGATCCGGGGACCAGGCCCGGGTGAAGACGTCACAGGCGACGTCGGAACGGGCCAGGGCCGAGGTCAGCTCCCGCACGTAGACGTTCATGCCGCCGCCGTCCCCCGTGCCGGGCTGGGCGAGGGGGGACGTGTGGAGAGAGAGGACTGCGAGCCGGCGCATGGCGGTCAGAGCCTACCGGCGGTCGGGAAACTCGCTCCGGCCTGGCCTTGGAGGCGCGGGGCGTTCAAGCGGTGCTGACACGGGTGGTGGGGTCGGCTGGCTCCTCCGCCGGGGCGGGGTCAGCCGAGGCGGGCGCCGCCGGGCCCGGGTCCTGCTCGCCCCGCTCCTGCTCGCCCCGTTCCTGCTCGCCCCGTTCCTGCTCGTGGTCGCGCCGGAAGGAGAGGTAGATGCGCACGAGCGCCTGCTTCTGCTCCTCGCTGATCGACTGGTCGGCCATGATGGCGCGGGTCAGGTCCGGTGAGCCAGACGGGGGTTCGAGGATCCCCGCCTGCACGTAGAGCGTCTCGGCGGAGATGCGCAGCGCCTTGGCGATCTGCTGGAGGATCTCGGCCGAGGGCCGGCGCAGGCCGCGCTCGATCTGGCTCAGGTAGGGATTGGAGATCCCGGCCAGCTCCGACAGCCGGCGCAGCGAGAGCCGGGCCGATCCCCGTTGCTCACGGATGAACGACCCGAGGTCGAGCCAGCGGTCTTTCGGATCCGTGCTCACTCTTGCAAGCGTACCGCCGGCGAGGGTTGTGCCGGGGTTGCCCACGCCGCCCGGGCCGGCCCCCGGCGCTGCCCGTACTGGCGCTTGGATCCCCTGTTGGAATCGCGGCCCCTTCGGGTATGGTCCAGCACGCAGCCCCCCGACGACCACCACCGAGGAGATCCGCCATGGCCGACTACAGCCTCCCCGACCTGCCGTACGACTACGCCGCGCTCGAGCCCTACGTCTCGGCCCAGATCATGGAGCTCCACCACGACAAGCACCACGCCGCCTATGTCACCGGGGCCAACCAGACGCTCGAGAAGCTGGCGGCGGCGCGCGACAAGGACGACTTCGGCGCCATCGTCGGGCTCGAAAAGACGCTGGCCTTCCACATCTCGGGCCACGTGCTGCACTCCATCTTCTGGAAGAACCAGAGCCCCGACGGGGGCGACAAGCCCGACGGCGCACTCGGGTCCGCCATCGACGAGAACTTCGGCTCCTTCGACAAGTTCAAGGCGCACTTCACCCAGGCCACCTCGACGATCCAGGGCTCGGGCTGGGGCGTGCTGGCCTACGAGCCCCTCGCCGGCCGGCTGATCGTCGAGCAGGTCTACGACCACCAGAGCAACGTGGGCCAGAGCTCGGTCCCGCTGCTCGTCTTCGACGCCTGGGAGCACGCCTTCTACCTGCAGTACAAGAACGTGAAGGCCGACTTCTTCGCCGCGCTGTGGAACGTCGTCAACTGGCCCGACGTGGCGGCCCGCCTCGACGCGGCGAAGGCATTGAAGGTCCCCGGCTGACCCCGGGGCGTCCGGCGGGGCGCCGCCGACCCCGGCCACCTAGGCCAAGGTCAGGTGCTGCTCGCACATGCGCCGGGTCGGATCTCGTTCCAGGTCGGCGTCGAGGACCGGGGCACCGCACGTCTCGCACTGCCCGTAGGTACCCTCGCTTAGGCGCTCCAGCGCCCGGTCGACCCCGTCGAGGACGGTCGCGGCCCGGGTGAGTTCGGACTCGTAGCGCTCCTCCACGAAGGTGCAGGGTAGCGCCCGCTTCGGCGCCGGGCGGCGACGGGCGGCGACGGGCTCGCCCCGCCAGCCTGTTTAGGGGTTGCGCCACCGGGGCAGGAGTACGGCAACCGGTATGCAAGGCCCCAATCTTCCGGGGGGAGAGCCCGCGGCCGAAACGCGCGCGCCGTCGACCTGGCGGCCCCTTTGTCGACGCTGCCGGTTCCGGGCCGCCGCGCTCTCCGTCGGCCAGGCCCGGCGCTTCCTGCTCGGCCAAGCTGCCCGCCGCCTGGGGCGAGGAGGCGGACGGGCTCGTGCTGATGCTGTCGGAGCTGGCCACCAATGCGGTGCAGCACGCGGCAACCGAGTTCGAGGTGTCGGTGCGGGTCTCCCCCGACGGCCGGGCGCGTGCGCGTCGAGGTCAGTGACCTTGCGACCGGCTACCCGACACCGCAGGAGCCGGTCCCGGACGCGCCGCACGGGCGCGGCCTGCACATCGTGTGCGCGCTGGCCGACGCCTGGGGCATCGAGATGCGGCGCGACCGCCCCGGCAAGACGGTGTGGTTCTCGGCGGTGCTGCCGACGAGCGCGACGCCGGCGACATGCCGCGAGCCGCAGCCCGGGCCCGACCGGGAGGAGTCGACCCTCCCGGCACCGACCGCCGCCGCGGCTGCCGTCGGGACCGCGGCAACGTCCGAGGGCCAGCCCGCGTGGCCCGTGCAGGGCGTGCGGGCCGTGCTCGACGGGCTGCGCGACGCGGTCGTGGCCACGGACGAGGGCGGCGTGATCCGCTACGTCAACGCCGCGGCAGAGGAGCTCATGGGCTGGCCACACGGAGCCCTCGTCGGCCGGCCCGTCTTCGACCTGGTGCCCGAGTCGCTCACGGCGATGCTGGGCGACGACTTCGGGGCGTTCGTCCGCTCGCAGGCCCAGGATCTCATCGGGCGCCGGCTGGACGCCATCATCAAGCGGGCCGACGGATCAGACGTCCACACCGAGTTGGTGATCAGCGTCTTCGACCATCCGCTCGCCGGCCGGGTGGTCGTCGGCATCTTCCGCCCACGCGACGAGAAGAAGCTGCAGCGCTGGTCGGAGCTGACGAGCGAGCTGCTCGAGATCCTCGCCGATGCCCCCATCGACGAGCCGCCGGCCGAGCGGCTCCTTTCGACCCTGGGCCGGCGCCTCGATTGGGACGTGACCACGCTGTGGGCGCTCTCGGCCAACGAGGAGCTGGTGTGCCGGCACGTCTGGACGCGCTCGCCGAGCGTTGCGCCCGCCTTCACGCAGGAGAAGGCGGCGGATCCGACCAGCGGGAGTCAGGGGCTCCCCCGGTGGGTCATCGAGCACGGCGAACCCCTGTGGGTCCCTGATCTGGCGACCGACCGCCGCTTCGTGACCGACGCGCTGGTGCGGGACGGCCTGCAGAGCGCCTACGCCTTCCCGGTCCGCTACCACGGCGCGTGCGTCGGGATCGTGAAGATGCTCAGCCGTCACCCGCGCGAGCGCGACCCGTCGGTGGTCGAACTGATGGACGCGGTGGGCGACCACCTCGCCGAGCTGCTCCACGCGTCGACGCAGGCGGCGGAGCGCGAGCACCTGGTCGACGAGCTGCTCGAGGCCCGGCGGCGCAACGAGTTCCTCCTTTTGGCGACCCAGGTCCTCTCGGAGGTCGTCGACTACCGCGAGATGGTCGAGCGCCTCGCCCAGGTCTCGGTGCCGGTCATGGCCGACCTGTGTCTCATCGACATCGAAGACGAGGACGGCCGCATGCGAAGGATGGCGGCCTGGCATGCGGACCCGGACAAGCGGGCGCTCACCGAGGAGCTGCGCGCCTCGTACCCGCCCGACCCCGGCGGTGTCCATCCGACCATGCAGGTGATGCGCAGCGGCCGGTCGATGTGGAGCGCGGAGATGGACGACGAGTTCCTGCGGTCGACCAGCCGCGACGAGCGGCACTACACGATTTTGAAGACCTTGGGCTTCACCTCGTACGTCACCGTCCCGCTCCGGCTGCGCGACGAACAGGTCCTGGGCACGGTGACGCTGGTGTCGGCCGGCTCGGGTCGCCGCTTCTCCGAGAAGGATCTCGGCCTGGCCGAACAGCTGGGCAAGCAGGTCAGCTCGGTCGTCATCCGGGCGCGGGCCTATGACCGCGAGCGGAGGATCTCACACGAGCTGCAGCGGCACCTGCTGCCCGACGCCATCCCCTCCATCGACGGATGGGACGTGGCCGCGCGCTACCGGCCGGCGGCCATCGGCGTCGAGGTCGGCGGCGACTGGTACGACGTGATCCCGATCGGCGAGCACCTCGTGGCCCTCGTGGTGGGCGACGTCGAGGGTCACGACCTCGGGGCGGCCAGGATCATGAGCCGGTTGCGCCACACGCTCGGCCTGCTCGTGCTGGAAGAGCGGACGCCGGGCAAGGCGCTGCAGCGGCTCAACCGCGTCTCCCTGTCCGGAGTCGGAGGCCGGCTGGCGACCGCGCTGGTGGGCGTGCTGAACACCAGGACAGCGTCGATCGCGTTCTCCTCGGCCGGCCACCCGTCCCCGGTGCGGGTCGAGGCGGGCCTGGCCGTCGAGCTGCCCGTGCCCCCGGGGCCCCCGCTCGGCGTCCAGCACTGCCACTACAAGGACCACGAGTTCCACCTGGACCAGGGATGCCTGGTGATGTTCACCGACGGGCTGCTCGAGCGGCGCGGCAGCCACATCGACGAGCGTCTCGGCAAGCTCGAATCGTCACTGCGCACCTCCCCCGGCAGCGAGCCCAACCAGGTGGCGGACTTCGTCATCGACGCCATGACGGCGGGCCAGCGGAGCTCCGACGACATCGTCGTGCTCACCGCCCGGCGACTGGTCGCCGACCCCGGGCTCATCTGAGCGCCGGATACCGCCGGTCGCCGGCACTTCGTATTGTGACGGCGTGCATCCTGAGGCAGCCGTGGCGCCACTCGTCGGCGCCCACATGCCCGTTCCCTGCCTCGACGGTGTCGAACGTCCCTACCGCGACCTCGACTGCGCCGCCTCGACGCCCGCCCTGCAATCGGTGGCCGATCGGGTCAACGAGTTCCTGCCCTGGTACTCCAGCGTGCACCGCGGCGCCGGCTACAAGTCGCGACGCGCCACCGCGGCGTACGAGGCCGCCCGCGACAGCGTGCACCGCTTCGCCCGGCGGCCGGCCGGCGGTGACGACGTGGTCGTCCTGGTGCGCAACACCACTGAGGCCATCAACCACCTGGCCTACCGCCTCGAACTCGGCCCCGAGGACGTGGTGGCCACCACGGTGGTCGAGCACCACGCCAACCTGCTCCCCTGGGCGCGGGTGGCGTCGCGTCGCTGGGTGGAGTGCGGCACGGCGGGCACCTTCGAGACCGCCGACGTGGTCAAGGTGCTCGACGACGGGCGCACCCCGGCGCTGCTCGCACTGACCGGAGCGTCCAACGTCACCGGTTGGCTGCCGCCGGTGGAGGAGATCTGCGCCGAGGCCCACGCACGCGGCGTCCCGGTCCTGCTCGACGCGGCGCAATTGGCGCCGCACCGCCCCCTCCCCGCGGGGCCCGACTTCGTGGCCTTCAGCGGCCACAAGCTCTACGCGCCCTTCGGCGCCGGCGCGCTGATCGGGCCGCGCCGGGTCTTCGAGCACGGCGACCCGTTCCTCGCCGGTGGGGGCGCCGTCGACCTGGTCGACCTCGACGAGGTCATCTGGACCGATCCGCCCGAGCGTGAGGAGGCCGGCTCACCCAATGTCGTGGGCGCGGTCGCCTTCGGGACGGCCATGGACGAGCTGGAGCGCATCGGCTGGGACACCATTGCGGCGCACGAGGCCGTGCTGGCGACCCGGCTGTACGAGGGACTCCGGGGCATCGACGGCGTACGGCTCCTCGGGCCGTGGTCCGAACCGGGTGCGCACGACGGGCTCGCCGTGGCGACGTTCACCCTGGCGGGGATGCACCACGCCCTGGTGGCGGCCCGGTTGAGCGCGGAGTTCGGGATCGGCGTGCGCCACGGGTGCTTCTGCGCGCACCCCTACCTGATCCGATTGCTCGGTGTCGGCCGCGCCGGCGTGGCACAGGCGCGCGCCGCCGTGCAGCGCGGTGACCGCAGTGGGATCCCCGGTGCGGTGCGGGCCAGCTGCGGGCTCGGCACCACCGACGAAGACGTCGATGCCCTCCTCGACGCGTTGCGCGCCCTGGCGGCCGGCGAGCCGGCGCCCGTGCTCTACGTGCAGGACGACGTGACCGGCGACTTCTGGCCGGAGGGCGACGCGGCCGGGTGGGCCGCGGCGGACCGGCCGGCGGGCGCCGCGTGCGCGCGGGGCTGAGCGCACCGTGAAGCGCACCGTGGTGCTGCTCGTCGCGCTCGTGGCCGTGGTCCCTGCGCTGGCGGCGTGCTCCAAGCCGGTGGGCAGCGCATCCGTGCACGACGTGGCCTGGGTCACGACCGGCGCCTCGGTGACCCTTCCGGGCATGGACGTCACCCCGGTCAACGTCGCCCGACGGCATGTCGGGGCCAAAGTGCAGGTGGGCAGCCTGCCTTCCGCGCTGGCGTACACGCCTGGGGGCAAGGGGCTGCTGGTCGTGACCCAGGGGGACGACGAGCTGCACGAGATCGACACGGCGACCCACCAGGTGGCGCACGAAGTTGGTGTGGGTGTCGAGCCGGACGCGGTGGCGGTTGCGCCCGGCGGCAGCGGCGGCAAGGGCGTGGCCCTCGTGGCGAACCTCGACTCGAACAGCGTGACCCCGGTCGACCTCGGCACCTGGCGGGCGGGCGCGCCGATTGCGGTGGGAACCGAGCCGGTCGCCATCGCCGTGTCGGTCGCGGCCTCGGGCGCGGCCACCGCGTTCGTCGCCGACTACGGCAGCAACACGGTGACGCCGATCGACGTCGCCACGCTGCAAGCGGGGCTGGCGATCCCGGTCGGCCCCGGACCGCAGACCATCGCTGCCGCGCCGGGGGAGGTGCTGGTGGGCAACTTCGGCAACCGGACCCTGACCGCGATCAACCCGACGGCGCTGCGGGTGGGCGGCACCATCGCGCTGCCGCTCAACCCGACCGGCATCGCGGTGGCCCCGTCGGGTGTCACGGCCTACGTCTGCGGGGGAGCGGCCATGGTGGCCGTGACCGTCGTCGGCCTCACGGTGGGCGCGCCGGTCGCGCTGCCCGACGCCGCCCAGGGGATCGCGTTGAGCCCTGACGGGTCGACGGCATGGGTGACGCAACAGGCAGGCACCCTGATCCCCGTGACGGTGGCGACGGGCACGGTGGGCACCCCCCTGCATGTCGGCGGCCACCCCTCCGCCATCGTGATCGGCCCCGGCTGATCGCCCATCCGCTCGACCTCCGGGGTTTAGACGCTGTAGACGGCGCGCACCCGGAAGCGCAGAGGACGCTCGGCCAGCTCCTCCATGTAGTGCGCCGCCCACCCCGCGATGCGGGCGACGGCGAAGATCGTGCGACCGGTGTCGGGCGGCATGCCCGTGCCCCAACTCAGCGCGGCGAGGGCGAGATCGCAGTTGGCCAGCGGCACGTCGTGGGCGGCCGCCAGGGCGATGACCTCGCGCACGATGGCGCGGCGCTCGTCGCTCAAGAGGGGTTCGGCCACGGCCAGCAACGCGTCGAAGCGGGCGTCGCCGCTCTTGTACACGGCGTGCCCGAACCCGGGAAGCCGCCCACGCTCGCGGAGCACGTCGTTCAGCGCGCGCGGCACGCCGTCGCGCTCGGCCACCACCAGGAGCTCATAGGCCTGCTGGCTCGCGCCACCGTGCAGCGGTCCGGCCAAGGTGGCCAGCCCGGCCAAGAACGCGTCGTAGGGGTCGGCGCGCACCGACGCCGCCACGCGCACGGCCATCGTGGAGGTGGCGAGCTCGTGGTCCGCCAGGAGGACCAGGGCGGCGTTCACGGCGGCCGTCGGCACCGCGGCCGCCGACGCAGTGAGGCGGGCCGTCAGCCGCGCCGCGACGGAGGCACCGGGGTCTTCCCCGGAGGGGCGCGGCCCCACGGCGTCGGTGAGTGCGGCGGTGGAGCGCCGGGCGGCCCGGGCCACCGCGGCGGGGCGCAGGTCTGACCGCAGGGGGTCGTGCGCGCCGCACAGGACGAGCGCCCAGCGCATGCGGTCGAGCGTCTGGGTGAGCGGGCAGGAGCCGAGGTCGGGCGCCGTCCAGTCGCCCCCACCGTCGGACTGCCACAAGAGCTCGGCCACCTCCTCGAAGCTCGAGCCAGAGGCCAACTCGGTGGCCGCCCGCCCGCGGTAGATCGGGCCGAGCTGCTGGTCGAGCTGGGTGACCGCGGTCGTGATGGTGGCGAGGCGGGTGGCGGTCTGGCGCCCGCCCCGACTGCGCGCCGCCAACCCCTCGATGTCGTCCAGGTCGAAAAGGCTCCCCCGCCGGGCCGGATCGGGGTGTGACTCGAGCAGTCCCCGGCTGACGTAGGCGTAGAGCGTCGGCACCTTGACCCCGAGGCGGCGGGCCGCCTCCTCAGTGGTGAGCATGCGGTCCATCCCGCCACCTTACATTGACTTGATCAACGTTTACAGACGCAGGGAAAGAGCGTCATAGTGGGGAGCATGGAAACCATCGTGCGTGATCTCATGACCTCTCCTGCGGTGACGTGCACCGCCGACGACAGCCTGGCCGAGGCGGCCCGGGTGATGCAGCGGGCCGACACCGGCTCGGTCGTCGTGACCGAGGACGACAAGGTGGTGGGGATCCTCACCGAGCGTGACCTCCTGCGGGCGGCCGCCGGAGCGGGCGGCCCGGAACGGGAACGGGTGCGCCTCTGGATGACGTCCCGCCCGGACGTGCTGGGTCCCGACGAGCGGGCCGACGCGGCGTGGGCCAGCCTGACCTCGCACCATTACCGGCACCTGCCGGTGGTGGAAGGTGGCCGTTGCGTGGGCGTCGTGTCGCTGCGCGACCTGATGGCGGTGGCCCGCATCCGCCCGGCCGGCGAGACGAGCGGAGACGTGCCGGCGGGGCTCGAGGGCGTGGTGGTGGCCGAGACCACCATCGGCGACGTCCGCGGCAAGGAGGGCTTCTTCCACTACCGGCAGTATTCGGCGGTCGAGCTGGCCGAGAAGCGCTCACTCGAGGATGTGTGGCACCTCCTGTTCCGCGGCGAGCTCCCCGACGCGGCCGCTGCGGCGGCCTTCGGCGCGGAGGTCAGGCGCCGGCGCGCCCTCCCGCCGGGGCTGAGCACGGTGCTGCCGGCCGTGTGCCGTCGCGGCGCGCCGCTCGACGTGCTGCGCACCGCGGTCTCGCTCCTGGCCGCCGAGCTCGGTTGGCGCCCGACGCACGACATCGACGCCGACGAGCTCTACGACCAGGCGCTCGGGTTGTGCGCGGTCGTACCGACGATCTTGGCGGCGGCCTACCGTCTGCGGCAGGGCGAGGAGCCCGTGGAGCCGCGGGACGACCTCGGCTTCGCCGCCAACTACCTCAACATGTTGACCGGCGCCGAGCCGACTCCCCTGCACGCGCGGGCCATCGAGCAGTACATGATCCTGACCATCGACCACGGCTTCAACGCGTCGACCTTCACCGCCCGCGTGGTGACGTCGACCGGCGCCGATCTCGGTGCCGCCATTGTGGCGGCCATCGGCGCGCTGTCGGGACCGCTGCACGGCGGGGCTCCCAGCCGCGCCCTCGACATGCTCGATGCCATCGGCACGCCCGACCGCGCCGAGGCCTACGTTCGGGCGGCCGTCGAAAGGGGTGACCGCATCATGGGCTTCGGCCACCGCGTGTACAAGACCGACGACCCCCGCTCGCTGCTCCTGCGCTCGGTCGCCGAGCGCCTCGGGGGGCCGCTGGTGGAGTTCTCCCAGTCGGTCGAGCGCACGACGGTCGACGTGCTGGCCGAGCTGAAGCCGGGTCGCCAGCTCTACACCAACGTCGAGTTCTACGCAGGCGTGGTCATGCACACCTGCGGCATCCCGCGCGAGATGTTCACCCCGACCTTCGCCGCCGGCCGCACCATCGGATGGAGCGCGCACGTCATGGAGCAGGCCTCGCACAACCGCCTCATCCGCCCGGCCGCCCGCTACGTCGGGCCGCCACCGCCCCAGCCGGTGCCCCTGCCCGAGGCCTGAACCCGTCCCCCGCGCCAGGCAGCGGCGGCCCGGCCGGTCCCGAACGAAACCCGACTAATCTGGTCAGGGTTGAGACGATTCGGGAAGGAGCAGGCCGTGGGCCAGACCGACACCACCGCGGACTCCGCCAGCCGGCTGCGCGCCCTCTTCTCGTTCCCCAACCCGGTCAACGAGGTCTCGGCCCGGCTGGTGGCGGCCGGCGTCGTCCTCATGTGCGTGCTGACCATCGCTCTGGGCTGGCACTGGGCCTCCGTGATCATCGCCTACGGCTTCGTGGCCCGGGTGCTGACAGGGCCGACCCTCAGCCCGCTCGGGCAGTTCGTCACACGGGTCGTCACGCCACGGCTCGGCCTGCGCGAGCGCCCGGTGGCGGGCCCACCCAAGCGCTTCGCACAGGGCATGGGTGTCGCCTTCTCGTTGACCGCCCTGGTCCTCACCGGCCTGGGTTTCTGGACGGCGGCCGAGGTCTTCCTGGGCCTCCTCGCCGGCGCCGCCCTGCTGGAGTCGGCATTCGGATTCTGTCTCGGCTGCAAGACCTTTGCGGTGCTTATGCGCGCCGGCGTCGTGCCCGAGGAGGTCTGCGAGCGCTGCCAGGACATTTGGGCCACGCACGGCGCCGCCGCGTAGGCGGCTGGCCGGCGCCGTCCCGGCGCGTCAGCTGTCGTAGATGAGCACGCCCCGGATGTTCTTCCCGTCCCGCATGTCCTGATAACCCTGGTTGATGTCACCCAGCTTGTAGGTGTTGGTGATCATGGAGTCCAGGTCGAGCAGCCCGTTGCGGTACAGCTTCAGCAGCTTGGGGATGTCGGAGTGGATGTTGGCCGAGCCGAAGATGCTGCCCACCACCTGCTTCTCGTAGATGGTCAGCATCATGAGGTTCATCGTCACCTCCGTCTCGTTGAACGGATGGATGTTGGTGACGACCACCCTGCCGCGCTTGGCGGCCAGGTTGAGGATGGAGTCCATCATCGCTCCCGACCCAACACCCATGGCGCAGATCACCTTGTCGCACATGTGACCCCAGGTCTCCTGCGAGATGAGCGCGAAGGCCTCCTCGATGGAGGACGCCACATGAGTGGCGCCGAAGGTGGGGGCCAGGTCGCGCTTGAGCTCCACCGGGTCGATGGCGAAGATCATTTCGGCGCCCGCCAGGCGCGCGCCCTGCACGGCGGAGGCCCCGATGCCCCCGATACCGATCACGGCCACGTTGTCACCGGGCTGCACGTCGGCTGCGTAGACCGAGGAACCCCAGCCGGTGGTGACGCCGCAGCCCACGAGGCAGGCCTTGTCGAGCGGGATGTCGTCGAGGATCTTCACGCACGATGCCTGGTTGACCACGGTATAGGGGGCAAAGGTGCCGAGGCAGACCATGGTCGACACGTCCTGGCCGCGGGCGTGATGGCGCACGGTGCCGTCGAGCTGTTTGCCGGTCATGAGAATGCCGCCGACGTCGCACAGGTTCGAATGCCCCGTGGCGCAGGGCGGGCACTTTCCACAGGCGGGGACGAAGCCCAGCACGACATGGTCCCCCGGGGCCACGCCGGTCACACCGGGACCCACGTCTTCGACCACTCCGGCGCCCTCGTGTCCGCCGATGACGGGGAGGGGCACGGGCATGTCACCGGTGAGCAGGTGCTCGTCGGAGTGGCACATGCCCGAGGCCGCCAGCTTGATGAGGACCTCGCCTTCCTTCGGCGGGTCGAGCTCGATGGGCTCGACGCTCCAAGCCTCCCGGTCCCACAGAACAGCTGCCTCGGTTTGCACGGAACCTCCTCCGATACGGCGCGACGAGGATTCACGCTACCGGGCGCCGACCTCGATGACGACCTCGACCGATCTCATGGCCCGAGGCCGAAGATGCCGGTTGGTGTGCCGGTCGCCCCGCGGCAGCGGTGCGTAGGCTCGGGGCAGGCGCAACACGCAAGGGGATGCCAATGGCGGACCGATCGGCCCGGGCCAGCGCCACGGCGGCCGTGCTGGCGTTCGCCCTCAGCTGGGCGGTCTTCGCCGTTGCCGGCCTGCCAGCCGCGGCGGCGCCATTCAACCGGCGCGTGACGCTCGAAGGCGACGGGCTGGGAAGCGTGCGGATCGGCGCGTCCGAGGGAGCGGCGACGCGGGAGCTGTCGGCGGAGCTCGGAAGTCCGTCCGACCTCCCAGCCTCGGGGTGCACGGGCCCGTACCGCGATGTTGAATGGCACGACCTCGTCGTGCAGTTCAAGAACGGGCGCTTCAGCGGCTACCGCTATTGGGTGTCACGCCCCCACGAGACGGTGGAACCCAGACTCCGGACGCGGCGGGGGATCACCGTGGGGAGCACGTTCCGCGACCTCCGCCGCGTCTATGCGCTCACGCAGACCGGCACCGACTTCTGGAGCGCGCAGGGCTTGACCTTCGGCCTGTCGGGCTTCACCTACCCGTCGCCACCGAGCGCGCCCGTCTATGAGGTGAAGGTCACGGTGTGCCCGGCAGCGCTGTGAGGCCGTCGGGACGTCAGCCGTGTCAGCCGTGTCAGCCGTGTCAGCCGTGTCAGCCGTGTCAGCCGTGTCAGCCGTGTCAGCCGTGGAGCGGGTATCCCAGCGCGACCACCGGCTGGATGGACACCAGGGTGAACCGGCGACGAGCAATCTTCCACCCATCGGAGCGATGCACGAGGACGTCGTCGTAATACCCGATCGCCTGGGTGCCGGCCGTGTTGTCCGGGCCGAGGATCAGGGCATCGACGTAGCAACGGGAACTGACGCCATGATCGTGAGGCGCCACGACTTCATTGGAGATCCGGTGCAGCGTGTGGCCACAGGCAGCATGCGATTCCTTCATCCACTCGGTGATCGCACCGGCACTCTCCCATACCCCGATATCGCCATAGTCGGCATGGCAGTCCTCAGTGAAGCAGGAGCGAAACAGCTCCCAATCCCGTCGGTCGATTCCCGTCGCATAGCGAACGAGCACCTCGGCTACCTCCGCGCGCACCCCGGGATCGATCTCAACGGGACTCACGGCGTGTCCTTCTCGTTGTCCCCTGACTCCATGACCCCGCGGCTGCTCATTTCGAGCATCGCTCTCACCGCGTCGCTGCGTGTCATCGCGCGCAACATCTTCGAGCCCTCACGCACCCGTTCGCCCACGAGCAGTGTCGGGCCGTTGGTCAGGTTGGCGAGCACGTCCGCAACGACCTCTTCCGGGCTGGACGTACCGGGGATCGGCGTGGTGTCGTCGGGATCGGACAACAGGCCACGGCGGGTCAGCATCCGACGGAAGGCAGGCGTGTCGGTCGCTCCGAGCACGGTCACGAGCACGTCGATGCCCGCGTCGTGGAGTTCCGCCCAGAGGCCTTCCCCCATCACCGTATCGAACGCCTTCGAGGCGCCGTAGGCGACCATGTTTCGGGCACCGGCGAATCCCGCTCCGGACGAGATCAGGACGATGCCGCCCTTCCCGCGTGTCGCCATCGTCCTTGCGAGGGAATGGCAGAGCTCCAACGGTGTCGTGCAGTTTCGTTGGACCAGTCTCAGCGAGTCCTCAACGGGTTGGTCGAGGAAGGGTTCATAGTTCGGGTCGGCACCGGCGCCGTACATGAACATCCCGATCTCGAGCCCCGCGGTAGCAGCAAGAATTTTGGCTTTCGCATCCGGCTCGGCGAGGTCAACGGCCAGAGTCCTCGTCTCGACTCCGCTCGCTGATCGGATCGACGCTGCCACTTCGTCAAGCATTTCCTGGCGGCGAGCAAGGATGACCACATTGAGCCCGCGGCTGGCGATGGCGCGTGCATACGCTGCGCCCACGCCTTCGGACGCGCCGGCAATCAGGGCCCACGGCCCATAGCGGTCAACGAAATCTTGGTCCCTGGTCACTGCCAATCCTCCACAGCCTCAGCCGCATCCCTCCACAATCGTGGATTCATGTTCGGGTTCCTTGGGATCCGACGATGGGAACGTCGAGTGGCTTCACGCAAGTGCACGGCGGCAAGTTTGGCCGCAAACCCGATCACTCGCTCTTTCTCCGCAATGCGTCCAGGTCTCCTTGCCACGCGCATCGCCGGTGCCGATCCTCTTTGGCTCCGGGGCGGTCGCCTCGGAGGCCCGCTCGAGCCTTCCAGCCTTCGCCCACGTGGCCAGCCCAATCCCGCGCTGTGCCGGGTCGATGCCGGCACAATCATCCATCATCCAGGCGAGGCGGAGAATTGGGTTCAAGGCGTTGGACGTCATGGACGATGTTTCAACGATGGATCGCGAAAAGGTGGGATCGGAGTCAGCAGCCTTGGACGACGTCTCGGGCACCCTTTGGCAGAAGACGGTGCTGACGAGTTGTGTGCTGGCCGGATGCCTAGCGGTAATCGCGGTGCTGACGATCTTCTAAGCCGCGTCATCCGCGGGCGAGAACTGCCCCTACGGCCGGAGTGTTGGCGGCACAGTTAGACGCTGATCGCCTTGACCCTCGGCCGGATCGACGCAAGGTACACACAGGCAAGCACGAATCCAATGATTCCAGTCACCAGCCAGAACACGACGATCAGAGTGATCCACATTGCCTTCGATGAGCCTGCGGCCACGAAGGCGCGTGATGGCCTCGCGGCTGCATCACCAATGGCCCAGATCGGTACCAGCAGACCCGCCGCCACGATCACCACGATGAACAAGTCGGGTCCCAAAATGTCGCCAATCACATTCTCGACCTCCGGTTGATCGCCAACGTCGCAACCATACGTCACGGGCACTCGAGCTCGGTCGTGACTTCGACTGACTCCCCGATCAGCGCTGACTGCCAAGGACGAGTTCCAGGTGTCCATGGGCTGAGGCGCAAGATCCCAGCTGCCGCCGGGGGACGATCATCTGACCCTCTCACTCGAGCACCGGCTGGACGAGAATGGTCTCGACGCACCAACGTCACATTCGAGCTAAGGGATAGACATGTCTGGGCCGTTCATCTTCATCGCCACCAACAGACTCAAGACCGGAAGACTCGACGATGAGAAGGACCGCGTACCGGGGTTGGCCGAGTTCATTGAGGCGAGTGAACCTCGCCTCATCGTGTTCAATGAGTACTCGAATGAGGATGGAACTGAGGTCGGGGTCGTGCAGGTTCACCCCGACACGGCCTCAATGGAGTTCCACATGGAGGTAGTGCGAGAGCGGGCGGAGCGGGCCTACGCAGAGACTCTGGATTCCACTACGGGCATTCAGGTGTTCGGGACGCCCACTCAGGCCATCCTCGAGATGCTGAGTCGGACGGCGGGATCGGGCGTACCCGTCTCAGTCAAGCCCTACCATCTGGGCGGCTTCACGCGTTAGTAGAGATCTCGGGCAGCCTCAATAGCGCGGCACCAGCGAACCGTAATTCTCGCCGGACATCATCTTGGCAATGAGAGCGCTGTCCCAGTAGTCGGTCCAGCGGACGATCTTGCCGTCCCTGACGACAAAGGATCCCATGACCGGGAGCCCATGGCGATTGCCATCAGGGCCTCGGATGTAGTCCAGACGTTCGTTCATGACGACGTCGCCTTCGCTGACCGCGTTCACTGTCTCGTACTCGTAGGAGTCCGGGAACATTTCGAACTGCAAGGCAAGTGCGGCGAGGGTGGCCTCTATTCCTTCTGCGGCGGGCATGCCGGCATTCTGGTAGACCACCTCGTCGGCCAAGAAGGGGCGCAATGCCTCGGCATCTCGGTTGCGCATCCCGCCGCAGAACTGCTCCACGACTTCCTTGGCAGACATTCGGCTCCTCTTCGTCTCGGCGCCATCTGGCCCATGGAGTCGCGGCTCGTCACGCCCCGGGCCCTAGGACTACGAGGACGCTTCGCGACCAGTGTTGGGTGGAGGTGGGTCGGTGCCTGGGACACCACCGTCCGTCACGTGCCCCGTCCATTCAGACCCCGACCAGTACCGCTGCTCATGTCTACCCGAGGGGTCGGTGAGCCAACCGGGAGCGATCCCGGTGAAGCCGACCCCGCCGGTCGATCCGTCGACCGCATTCGATCCTTCAGGGTCGACGAACGAGCTCGTGGGAGGTGAACTCATGTGCTGACCGCGGCCGCTTTGCCAACCTCGGCGGCGTCGCTGAGAGGAGAACACCCGAATCGCGAACAGGGCAAAAAAGAGCACAAGGGCGATCGAGGAACCGTGGCCGTACAACATGTCCACAGCCTAGACATCGGATTCGGAGGGGATTCAGCGGGCCTGATTCGGTGGGCTGATTCGTTGGGCCTGTGGATTCAGGTGGGCAGCCCGGGCCTCGGTCCTGGCACCTTGAGATGCGAGCCGGGGACCCGGAGAGCGGTTCGGGGGGTCACACGGTGCGCAACGCTTCGGTCGGCGAGAGGCGCGGCTCCGCACGGACGGGTACAGGCCCGCGACGGTGCCAGTGGCCAGGGCGGCGCCGACACCGCCCTAGACGCCGAGAGGCGGCTGGTCGCGAGAAGGACCGAGCCGTACTGCCCATTCTTCGCCAGGTGCTGGAACGTTCTCGGTCCATCGAACGGCCGCGACCGGAAATCGGATTTTGAAGCACGTCATGCTGGAATTCGTGGGCCGCCCGGGTCTCGATCCCGGCACCTTGGGATTAAAAGTCCCCTGCTCTTCCGGATGAGCTAGCGGCCCGAGCCAGCACGATAACGGGCAAGTCATCGGCTGGGGAAAACACGGCGCTCAGCCGATAGCAGCCAACGTCGGCACGATAGGCCCCCAGGTCTCTTCGAGCCACTGAGAAGGCTCGGAACCGGCAGCGCGAATCACGATGGTCTGCACACCGGCGCCATGAAGCGCTTCGGCCTCGCGGGCGATGGCATCCGGCCCAGCGTCGTCCGCCACCCCGATCAATGCGGTTACCTCGATGTCCGCAAAGTCGCGGCCGACTTCGTCGCAGTGCCGACGCAGCACGTCCACCTTGTGCGCAACGGTCGCTGTGTCGCCGATGATGTTGCAGGCGTCGGCGTAGGTCGCGACGAGGCGCAGGGTCTTGCGCTCACCCCCGCCCCCGATGAGGACCCGTGGCCGAGGCGAGCTGATGGGCAGGGGCGAGCAGAGCGTCTCGGCCAACTGGTAGTGCGCGCCTTCGTAGGGGCCGTTGTCGTCGCTCCACATCTGGAAGCAGATCTGGAGCGTCTCTTCGAGCCGCTCGTAGCGTTCGCGCAACGGCGGGAAAGGCACGCCGAGACCCCGATGCTCCCTTTCGTACCACGCGGCACCCAGCCCGAGCTCGGCTCGACCTCCCGAGAGGACGTCGAGCGTGGTGATGGTCTTGGCCAGCAGACCCGGATGGCGGTACGTCACACCACCGACCAGGAGCCGCACGCGCAGCCGCTCCGTCTTGGCAGCGGTGAAGGACAATGCCGTGTACCCCTCCAGCATCGGCTCCTCCGCCGGCCAGAGCATCTCCATTTGGAACCAGTGATCCATCACCGAAAGGGTACGAACCCCGATGGCCTCTGCCGTCCTGGCCAAGGTTGCAAAGGTGGGCCCGATGGCCTCGGGTCCGCCCGGCCACGTGAAGCGAGGCACGTGGATGTCGAGCTGCATGTCGTCCTCCGGTTGGTCGTGTCGAATGTACCCACCTGGTCTACCCGGGTGGCGGTCCGGCGCCGCCGTGCTCCCGCGTCGAAGGTTCAGCTCTCGGAAGGAGTGTTGCCACGCCCTGAGCATCCGACCAGGGTCCACTCTACGATTCTGGAAATGGACCTTTCGGTGCAGGACATCGCTGCGATGGCAGATCCCGTTCTGCGCAACCTGTGGATTACGCAGCGATACCACCAGTTCGCCGTGGCGCTGCGCGACGCAGGGCACGGGGAGGATGCAACCTGGTGCGCGTTCGCGGTGTGGGCCTCGAAGACGGCCGGCGCGACCATCCGCGGAGATGTCCTGCCGGTAAGGGCCAGGGAACTCCTGGTCGACAACGAGGCAACGCAGGCAGCCTTGCACCGGTTCAACCACGGCCTGGCGGAACGGGCCGTGCAGGACCTCACTCATGATCACCTCGGGCAGGTCGTCGAGGGCGTGTCAGGCGACGTGTCCCGGCAGATCGCCGCGGGCAACGTGCTGGTGTTCGCCGAGCTTGCCCCCATCTTCACTGCAATGATCCAAGCACTCGGATCGAAGCCGGCGACCGCGCAGGAACTGGCCGACGCGGTCGCGCCTGCCTTGAGCTCGGTCGGGACAGGCGCCGACGCCGCAGCGGTGGCGACCGCCTTCGACAGCTACGGTCGCGCCCTCTTCGGGCAGGCTGATCGCAGCACCCTCATCCTCGAGGCCAACGTCCTCGCGGTGGCGCACGAGCAGCGACGCCTGCAACCGGCCATTTCAGCTGCGCTCAATGCAGCGATCAGCGACACCCTCAAGAGGGTGATCGAAGACGACATCGTGAGCCACCTTCCCTTCGCCGCAGCCCGCCAGACGCTCGATTCCCTGACGGACGAGCTCTGCAGCGTTCTCGATGAGGCCTGGGACACCGCGCTCACCGAGGCGATCATGCAACTCGTGACTGCCAGCGAGATCTTCGATCTCCGCCGGGACGTTCCTCCACTGCCGGGGGGAATGTTCCCGCCGGAGCTCCGCGAGCTGCACGGGACGGCCGCCGAGAGCGCGATCACGCAGTGGGACAAGACCGCCGGGACGGGATCGCCGACCGGTGCCCGTGACTGGGCCGTCCTCGAGGACCGCATGAACTTCATCGTGAACCTGTTCCGCTCTCGCCAAAACGACCCAACGCTGTTCGACCCTCCGTTCTCGGCCACGCAGCTGGACGACCTGGCGAAGGGTCAGCTACCCCCGGGGCCTCTGTAGGGCGGGATGTTCCAACGGGCCGCCAACGACGTTGGCACCTGGAATGGTGGTCGGTCGCCGTAGCGCTCGGCCTCGACCGCCAGCGACAGCATTCCGAATCCGATCCTCTGCGAGACGCTCTGGAGCAGGCGTCGATGCAGCTCGTCGAGCGACACCCGTCGGCTCAGGTCGGCGAGCGGACCGAAGAGGTTCTTCGTCCAGTCCGCTTGCGGGACACTCAGGAGGTCAGCCGTGGCGTCACCCACGTAGTAGCGGACCGTCGCCGCAGGCAGGCCCCGCAGCCCGGGCGGAGCGAGACGGGTCCCCTGTTCGAGCAATGCGGCCATCAGATCACGACCGGATTCGCTCGGACCGAACTGCCTCCGCCGGACGATGGGCATCAGGACGGAAGTCTGGGAGCGGGTCAACGGGAGCAGATCGTCGCGGATCCCGAGGTAGTGACCGATGAGCGACCACGTGTGGAGGTAGGCGTTCGCATCCTCTTCCGTGTACATGATGCCGGTCCGGTCGAACACCTCGTACACGATCTCGGTGAAGGTCAGGAGCGTCTCGAGCAGATCCTCCTGGTTGATCGGCGTACCCCAGGCGGGATCCCACTCAACCCGCGGATCGTTCTGGATCAGCCACCGCACCGCGGCGTGCATGAGGCGGACGTGCCGGACGTCCGAGTACCCCCGACTCCCCGGCTCGAGGCCACCAGGCTCCATGACATCGAGATGGAATTGTGCGGTCTCGTTCAATCGGCGCTTGGCATCGGTCTCGAGCCGAGCCGTCAGGCCCAGAACCTGCACACCACGCCAGCAGGCGTACGCCGAGGGCAGCGCCGCCGCATAGAGCGCGGTGAACACGTGGGAGCCCCAGCGGGCGAAGCGCTCCTGTCCGGCGGCGACGAGCGCGGAATCGACCCACGCGGGCGGATCCGGTTTCTCGTCCAGAAACGCCTTCAGATCGGGATCGGCCATCTCGTGTTGTTGGACCACCAGCGACCGGAAGGCCGACGTCGCGTCCTTCGTGCCGGAGAACAGCCCGGCGATGACCTTGTCCGCATCCGGGTCGGCCTGGGTGCGCAGGCTGTCGAGAAAGTCGTCGTCCCACGTCGTCATGCTCATGGACCCTCCAAGAGTCGGCGGGCTTCGTCAAGGCTGCGGCTCGGTCCGCCGCCGGCGACGATCGCCACACAGGCCTCTAGGTCTCCACGCACGTGTGGCGGCGCGTCCGGGAGGCCGAGCCAGTCCGTCAAGGCACGGAGCTCCAGCATCCGAGCGCCCTGCTGCCGCGCCACGTCGACGGCCTCGGCATAGTCCAGCCCGGACTGTTCCACCTGGTGCGCGCGCCGTAGAACACCGGCTCGCAACCGAAGGATCTCGGCCTCACAGAACTGCTCGCCGGTTGCGCGCGCCGTGTCAAGCGCGTCATCGAGCAGGGCGCGTGCACGCTCGACGCTGGCCAACAGATCGTCCGCCATGAGCATCTCGAAGTAGGGCCGAAGCAGCGGTCCGGGCAATTCCGGCTCCTCGACGCCTTCGCCTGCCCACCACTGCAGCGACCGGGCCCACTGCCGCCATTGTCGGGTACTGACCTCGTCGGCACCATGCAGAGCCTCTCCGGCCAGCTTGATCACGACCGCGCGCTCCCCGTCGAGCTGCGCCATGATGGCCGCTGTCACGGCGGCGACAGCCTGCGCCTGGGGTACCTCGCGCTCGGTCGTGCAGCGAAGAACGTCGTCCGCAATGCGCCACGCTTCCGTCGTGTTCCCGGTCAGCCAGCACGCGAGGGCGGTGGCGACGCGGGCGCGGCCAAGGCCATCAACTCGAGCGAGCGCATCGGCGGGAGCTCACGCAAGCTCGCGTCGAGCGGGAGCCCGCTCGAATCGTAGGACTCTCGGAGCTGCGTCAACCCTTCCGGGAGCATGCCCTGCCAAATCCGGGTCGTCCCCTCGTACCTGTTGATCAGCTGGAGCGACCAATCGTCGCGGAGTAGCTCCGCTTCGTTCCTCGCCTCCTGCAGGATCCTGTTGATCGTCTTATATTCCGCGCTGGCCTGCCACCACGGCACCAGCACCATGTAGTTCCGCAGCAGAATCTCGCGGTTCCCGAGGCGACGGGCCAGCTTCTCCACTCGTCGGGACTCCTCGAGCGCCTCGGGAGCACTCTGGTCGACTGCGGTCAAGCACATGACCAGACGGCTCCGCGACTTGAGTTCTGTGGCGTCCCGTTCCTCCTCGGGCAGCTGCCCCACGAGGGCGAGCATCTCCCGCTCATGCCCGGCCGCCTCTCGGAAGCGGGCGTTCTGGCGCGCCGTGTGGGAGGCCTGCTTCCACAGGGGCACCGCGTCGGAGGCCCGGCCGGCCGCACCCAGGTGATACGCCGCGATCTCCGGCTCCGCCTCGGCCCGGCCCGATGCGACCAGCGTGTCCCCGACGGCGCCGTGCACCCGGATCCGGTCGGCTCGGAGCACTGAGCGGTAGGACGTCTCGTGGATCAGGGCGTGACGGAACTGCATCTCGTCCGGTCTCGGCGAAGGCTCGATAATGGCGTGCTCCACCAGACGGTGGAGCTCCTCGTCGAGAGCACGTCCTTCCAGCCCCGTCGCCGCCTCGAGGACCAGGCGATCGAACGAGCGCCCGATGACGGCGGCTGCTTGCGCGATGTGCTTGGCCTGACCGACACGGTCGAGACGGGCGGTGATGACCTCCGAGAGCGTGGCCGGCATGGCTTGGGACGTGACTTCCGAGCCGTCGGCCAAGTCGCGCGCCAGCTCCTCCAGGAAGAGCGGGACGCCGTCTGCCCGGCGTACCAGAGCCTCGCGGATATCGGCGTTCAGCCCTGCTGCCTCGGGCAGTTGCTCCAGCATGGTGCGGGCCTCGTCGTTGCTGAGCCGGTCGAGTTGGAGCCCGGCGTCGGGCTGCACATGGGGATCGTCGGCGATCTCAGGACGGGCACTCATCACCACGAGCACGGGCGAAGATCCACGTGCAATGACATGGACCGCTTCCAAAGTACTTGGGTCGGCCCAGTGCGCGTCCTCCACCACGAGCAAAAACGGTCCTGCTCCAGAGCGTGCGTGTACCCACTGGGCCGCCTCCTGCGGCGTTGCCGGCACGTGACCCATGGCATCCCCGAAGGGCTGCAGCGGGCTCAGTGACCCCCGCCGGCTGCACACCAGAGTGACAACGGGCTCTCGCCGCGCCTCGAGCTCCGCTCTGAACTCGAACAGGAGGCGGGACTTCCCGATCCCGGGTTCTCCGGAGACCACCACCAGCCGGCCCACCCCGTTTCCGACGTCCGCCCACTGCTCTTGGAGCCAGCGCGACGCCTCGGTCCGGGGGACGTATTCCGTCAGCGGCCGGGCCTCCAAGCGGGTGCGGGCACTACTGCGCTGCACAACGCGGAAGGCCGGCACGGGCTGCCCTATGCCCTTGAGCGTTAGGGAGCCCAACGACTCGAGCTCGAAGAACCCGGCCACGAGCGTGGCGGTCGCACCACTGACCACGATCTGGCTCGGCTCTCCGACGGCCTGAAGGCGAGCCGCCATGTTGGGCACCTGGCCCCAGACATCAGGAAGCCGTTCCTGCCCTCCGGCAGTCACGGCTGCCACCAGGACTTCGCCCGTGTGGATGCCGGAGCGCGCCTGCAGGTCGCTGATCCCGAGCTCCGGCGGGAGCTCGCCCCCCAGCCGCACGATGTCCTCGACGATCTCCATCCCTGCCATCAGGGCATCGCGGCTCGCCGACTCCTGTGCCTCGGGGTAGCCGAAGTAGGCGACGGCTCCGTCGCCTTGGAACTGCGCGATCACACCACCATGCGCGGTGACGATGGCAGCGACCCGGTGTTGGTAGGCGTTCAAAACGTCGTGCCAGTCTTCGGGATCGAGTGCAGACGCGAGGTCGGTCGAACCGACGAGATCGGTGAACATGACCGTCAGCTGGCGCCGCTCCGGCCCATCGGCCGTGGCGGTCACGGTGCCGCCCCCCTGGCAGGGCGCCAAGCACAACCGCCTGGACTCCGCGGGAGTCGTCGCACCGGGCAAATCTACGTCCGACCAGGCGGGAGCGGTAGTGCCGACTGGCAGGACTTCTGCTCACAACCTCCGGCGTGCCTGCACGGGGTCGAACCACGCCGAGGGTCGCCGTGATCCCATCCGGCGAGAGCAGCTGATCGTAGGCTGCTCCCATGCATTCGAAGGTTTCTCGCCGTTCAGCCGCGCTGGTGGTCGCGCTTTGCGCCACCCCCATCATGCTCGGCGTCTTCTCAGGACCAGCTGGCGCGCAGGACACGACCACCACGACGGCGGCACCGGTCACGACGACGACGGCCGCCCCGCCGACCACGACCGCGCCCCCAACCACCGCGCCGACGACCACGACGACCCTTCCGACCACGACCACGACCCGGGCGCGGCCGACGACGACGTCATCATCGTCGAGCACGACGACGACGACGGTGGCCGCGACCTCGTCGAGCTCCAAGACGTGGGGCTGGGTGCTTCTGGCCGCGGTCATCGCCCTGGCGGCGATCCTCGTTGGCCTCCTGATTGCCCGTAGCCGACGACAGGGGCGCGAGGTGGACTGGGAGCGCTCGGTGCGGCCCGCGGTGACCGCAGCCGAACTGGCTCGGGAACTCGTGTTGTCGCAATCTGACTCCGACGACAACCAGCGTCGCGCCACGGTCGCGACGCGAGTGGATGAGGCGGTGGATGGCCTGGAGCGGGCCGCGGCTTCCGCTCCCGATGAGACGAACCGGGCCCTCTGCACGCGTTGCGCTGACAGCCTGCGTGGCCTGGCCTTCGCCGTCGAGGCCGATCATCTGATGCGATCAGGAGGAGCGACTCCCACCGGCGAGCAGCTGGCCTCGGCGGATTCGGCACGGCGGATCCGCTCAGCCGAGCTGAACGCTGCGCTGGAAGACCTCAAGGTGGCGATCGCGCCCAAGACCTAAGGTCGACCTCGACTATTGGGCCGGCTTGGAGGGAAGTGGTTGACTCTGCGCGTGGCATCCGAACGGCGGGTTCGTGGAGCGGGACTCTCCCTCGCCGTGACCGAGCGGGGAGCGGGACCAACCGTCGTACTGGTGCACGGCTTCCCTGACACGAGCGCTGTCTGGGATCCCGTCGCCGACCGCCTCGTCTCCGATCACCACGTCGTCTCCTACGACGTCCGGGGGGCCGGGAGCTCGGAGGACCCGGGCTCTCGAGCCGGCTACGGCCTGCCGCTCCTCGTCGACGACCTGATGGCCGTGCTCGACCACACCAGCCCCGACTCGCCTGTCCACTTGGTGGCACACGACTGGGGATCGATCCAGGGCTGGGAGGCGGTGACCACGAAGGGCGTGGCACACCGGTTCGCAAGCTACACGTCCATCTCTGGTCCCCCGCTCGATCATGTCGGTCTCTGGGCGCGGCGTCATCGCTCCGTTCGACCGGCGCTCCTCGGACCTGCCCTGCGTCAGGCCCTGCATTCGTGGTACATCGGGTGGTTCCATCTGCCTCTCCTGCCCCAACTGATGATGCGTCCACGCCGAACCAACGACCTGTGGGCTGCGGCTCTGCACCGCGTCGACGGTGCGCCCACCGACGACCGGTGGCCGGCGCCCACATTCGGCTCGGATTTTGCGCATGGCGTCGAGCTCTATCGGGCCAACGTCGGTGACCGCATGCGCCACCCCCGGGCGGGGCACACCGACGTCCCCGTGCAGCTGATCGTCCCCGGAGGAGACCGCTACGTCACCCCGCAGTTGCTCGAGGGACTCGAGGATTGGACGTCCCTCATGTGGCGCCGGGCCGCCGACGGTGGGCATTGGCTCATCCGCACCCACCCCGACGACGTCGCCGGGTGGGTGCGGGAGGTCGTCGACGCCGTGGAGAGCGGGACCGAGCCCGAACCGTTGCGCCGTCTGCGGGTAAGGGGAATCTGACCGCTTACTCGGCCCGCAGCATCAGGGCCGTCGGCGTGCGCGCCGCAGCCCGGGCGGGCGCCGCAGCCACGAGGTTGGCGAGCAGGACCGTTCCCAGGGCGACCAGGACGACTGACGGAATGGACACGGTCGGGTACGGCACCGCGCTCGATCTGCTGCGCGAAGAGGTCCCACAGCCATCGGCCGACGACGAGCCCGAGCGGGATCCCGATCACGATCCCCACGGCGGCCGCGACCGTCGCCTTCCAGGCCACCGCCGCGGCCAGCTGGCGCCGCACGAAACCGATCGTCTTCAACAGCGCGAGATCACGGCGGCGTTGGCGGACCGAGGCCACAAGGGTCAGTGTCAGGGCGGCAACGGCGCCCAGCACCAAGCCCGCCACCAGGAGGGCTGGTGTCAGTCCGATCGTCTTGTAGTTGACGATCTCAGCCGGTCGACACCTGCAGGTCCGACGGATTGGTCGTGGCCAGCAGGTCCGAGAACGACGACTGGGTCCGCCGCGCCGCGGCCAGGCTCCCGAGGCCGAGGCCACCCACCAGTCCGAGCAGAATGATGAGCGCGAGGTAGCCACCCCAGCGGTGGCGGAATGTCGATCGCGTGCGGTACCGGACCAGGTCAAGACGCCGCTCGGTCACACCGCCGATTCTCCCCCGTTGTCCTTCGTCACCGATGTGCAGTGCCGCCAACCAGGACGAATCGACCAAGGGTGCCAGCCCGCCCGGTCCGGGGGTGCCACTACCAATGCTCCCACCTGGGCACTTTCGTTGGCACGCGCTACCGTACGCTTCGAATGGCGAGCATCAAGGTGGTTCTGGCGGAGGACAACGCACTCCTGAGGGAAGGCATCTCTCGCATCATCGACGGCGAGGCCGACTTCGACCTCGTGGGCCGGGCGGCCGACCTGCCGGAGCTCCTGGAGCTCATCGAGCAAACGTCGCCCGAAGTTGTCGTGACCGACATCCGGATGCCCCCCACCGGAACCGACGAGGGGATCCAGGCCGCTTCGTGGTTGCGCGAGCACAAGCCGGAAGTGGGCGTCGTCGTGCTCAGCCAGTACAAGACGCCCTCGTACGCCTTGGCCCTCCTCGAGACCGGGTCGGCGGGGCGGGGCTACCTCTTGAAGGAGCAGGTCGCCGGCGCCGACGAGCTGGCCCAGGCCATCCGGACCGTGGCCCAGGGCGGCTCCATCATCGACCCGCAGATCGTCGACGAGCTGATCGAGGCCAAGTCGTCGCGCCGGAAGTCGGACCTGTCCTGGCTCACGCCGCGGGAGTCAGAGATCCTGGGCGAGATGGCCAAGGGGAAGAGCAACGCCGCCATCGCCGGCTCGTTGCAGGTCTCGGAGCGGGCGGTGGAGAAGCACACGAACTCCATCTTCTCCAAGCTCGGACTGACCGAGGAGCGCGATGTGAACCGGCGGGTCAAGGCTGTGCTGGTCTATCTCAGCGACCCCGGGGGAGGGTGACACCACCCCCTCGAACTGCGTGGCACCACCCCGGCCACGGGTTGGACGTCGTGAGAGAATAGAGAGATGAGCGATCGGCTCCCCGTCCTGATCGTCGACGATCAGGCTCCATTCAGGGCCGCCATGAAGGCGGTACTCAAGCGGGCCGTCGAGTTCGAGTTGGTGGGCGAGGCCGCCAGCGGGAGCGAGGCCGTGTCCCTCGAGGAAGAGCTGAACCCCGCGCTGGTCCTGATGGACATCAACATGCCGGAGATGAACGGGATCGAGGCCACCCGCACCATGGTGTCCCGGCATCCCGAGGTCGTCGTGATCCTGTGCTCGACCTACGACGCGGGAGACCTGCCTCCCGAGGTTGCCACCAGCGGCGCCCGCGCCTACCTGAACAAGGAGCACCTGGGCGCCGACACGCTTCGGCAGCTCTGGGAGGGGCGGAACGGGCAGCGGTTCGTCTCGGCTTGATCCGGTCCTCGTCAGACGAGTGGGACCGAGCCCCGCACCTGGGACCCCTTCCCGACTTCTGAGTCCCAACGCACCGTTCCGCCGATCGCGCCGAGACGGTCAGCCATATTGACGTAGCCGTGCCCGCGCTGTGCCGTGTCCGGGTCGAACCCCGGTCCGTCGTCGGACACGGTGAACAGCAGTCCGCCGGACTCCTCCCAGAGGTGGACCTCGACCCGCGCGTCGGGCGCGTGCTTCGCCGCGTTCTGGAGCGCCTCGAGGCAGCAGAAGTACACGGCCGCCTCCGTCTCGGACGGATACCGGCCGATGCCCTCGGCGACGATGTCCACGGGGAGGGGATTCCGGTTTGCCGCGGCGCGCAGTGCCTCGAGCAACCCACTGTCGACGAGCAGTGGCGGGTAGATACCGTGCGCCAGCTCCCGCAGTTCTTGAATGGTCTCCTGGACCTCGCCGGCCAGCTGGTCCAGCATCTCCATGCCAGCTTCCTGGTCGTCGACGATGATGTCCTTGGCCAGCCGGAGATTGACTGCCAGCGCAACCAGATGTTGCTGAGCGCCATCGTGCAGGTTGCGCTCGACTCGGCGCCGCTCGGCGTCTCCGCTGGCGACGATCCTCGCGGGGGACTCGCGCAACGCGTCCGCCTGCTTACGGACCTCGTCCAACGTGGTCTGCAGAGCCGTGTCGAGCTGGGAGTTGTGCAGGGCCAGGCCGACCTGCCGGGCCAGGTCGGTGAGCACCCGGTCGTCGTCCTCGGAGAACGCACTGGCTATCGCCGACCGCTCCGCGACGATGAGGCCCAACAACTCCCCCGCGTGGCTCACCGGGGCCACGCGGACCTGCTCCGCCTCGCGTCCCTTGACCAGTGCGGGCATCCAGACGGAGGCCCAGGCCGTTCCCGACACGCCGGCCCGCGTCACGACCGGACGCTCCCTGGGGGACACGACCAGCGATCCCGGGCCCAGATCGGGCACCGAGGCCGTACGTTCCAGAACCTCACCGGTCCCCGTGTAGACCTCGGCGCTGGTGAGACCCATCGTCTTGCGCAGCGACTCGGCGAGTTGCAGCAGCAACTCGTCCATGGGGATTGCGCGGTGAGCCTGCTGCCGAACGTCCGCAGGACCTCGTCGGGGGCCTCCCGTGAGCCATAGACGAACCGGGTGGCGGACTCGAGAAAGCGCGCCCGCACAGGCACGAAGATGAGCGCCGCCACTCCGGAAGCCACCATGGAGAGGGCCAGAACTTCCTTGTCACCAGTGGTTTTCGGCGCGTGACCCAGACCGAGCACGACGACCAGGTAGATGGCCGAGACGACCACGACGAACCCGAACACCGCGAGAACCTGGACCAGTCCGCGGCTCGCGTGGGGGCCCATCCTCCGGCTCTCGCCGGCCAACAGGCCCAACGGGATCAGCACCGTCGCCGCCGCGGTCACCGCGCCGAGCGGGCCGGGCCACCCCACCAGAAGGTGGAGAACCGTTGCCATCAGTGCGACCGTGGCCGCCAGGGTCACCCCGATCCCGAACCACTCCATCCGCTCCCGGTGGTGCCCGATCGACCCGATGTAACGGGCTCGCATCGGCGCGATCGCCAGCACCCCCGCAATCGTCCAGCTGATCGCGCCGTCGGTAAGGCTGAACGGCCGCTGGTCGACGACGAAGACGAGGCCCACGCCGACGGCCACCACGTAGCCGCTCACCGCCATGAAGCGACGCACGGAGTCGTGAAGCCGACCGTCGGGCAGAGCGAGAAGGAAGTGGAACGAGATGGCGGTGACCACGATGGCCGCCAGCGTCGCCACGTCCCGGGCGCTGCCCGACGCATGCACCGTCTCTGACTGCCGGCCCGCCGTCAGCGCCACCGCCGCCACCAACGCGTCGAAGGCGGCGAGGAGATGGTAGGGGGACGCCTTGCTGCCCGTGCGATCCCGCGCCCGTGTGTCGACGACCCCGACGAGTGCCCACGCCAGGGTGAGGCCAAAGGCGACCGAGTTGGCCGGCGCGATCCCGCGCGGCACCGTCGTGCGCCACCCGATGACGACACCGGCGACCGTCAGCCCGAACAGGAGGAAATGAAGCAGCCTGAACGAGCTGAAGGTTGCCCGTCCGGGCACGGACGAGGCGACAGAGGGCTCTCCGCCCACTCCGAACTGCACCTCGTCGCGCACGGTCACCGGAATGTGCTCGGCTAGGACTGGAGTGCGACGGGCAGGTCGGAGTCCTCGTCCACCGCGATCCTCCCGTCGCGCATGCGGACAATCCGGTTCGCGGCCGACGCGACACTGGCGTCATGGGTGACGAGCACGATCGTCTGCCCCCCGGCATGCAGGCGGCTGAGGAGTTCGATGACCTCCTGTCCGCCCTCGGAGTCCAGGGCGCCGGTCGGCTCGTCCGCCAGCAACAGGGTCGGCTCGTTGGCAAGGGCACGCGCAATCGCCAGCCGTTGGCGCTGGCCACCGGACAGCATGCCTGGCACGGTCCCCGCCTTGTCACCGATCCCCAAAAGGTCGAGGAGATCGCGGGCGCGGCTCTCTGCCATCTTGCGCTTCCGCCCCGCGATCACCGCCGGCAATGCGACGTTCTCCAGCACGGTCATCCCCTCGAGGAGGTTGAAGAACTGAAAGACGATTCCGATGTGGCGCCGGCGCAGCTGGGACAGCTCGTCCTCGGTCCGGCCGGTGACGAGCTCCCCCGCCACAGTGATCGTGCCCTCATCGGCGACATCCAGCCCGGCGATCAGATTGAGCAGCGTCGACTTGCCGCAGCCGGAAGGCCCCATCAACGCGACGAAGTCTCCGGAGTGCACGACCAGGTTGGCGCCCCGCAGTGCCCGTACCGGTGCGTTCTCCGCCTCGAACGTCTTGCGGACCTTGTCTACGACTAAGGCGTCCATGTCAGGTTCCTTCTTTCGCCAAGACGTCGCCGGATCGGCACCCGTCGCCCACCAGTTTGTATGCGATCACGGGGGTCTCGCGTCCCTTTACCAGCTGGGGGGGCAGGGCGACCGTCTCCCGAGCCATCTCCCAGGCGTCGAGGGTGCCCTGGGAGACCACGATCTCGCCCGCGTCTGCCAGTTGCTGGAGCCGCTGGGACATGTTGACCGTGTCCCCGACGAGGGTGTATTCCAACCGCTCCTCCGAGCCGAGCAGGGCGGCGGCCGCCTCCCCGGTCGAAAGGCCCAGGCCGAGCCCGAATGATGGCAGTCCCTCCTCTTCCCACCGGCGGTTGATGATGGACTGCTTCTCGTGCATGGCCAGCGCAGCCACGACAGCCCGGTCGGCATGGTCAATCTGCTCGAACGGGGCACCGAAAACCGCCATCACGGCGTCGCCGACGAACTGCATCACCGTGCCGTTCTCGCCGAGAATGGCGTCGTTCATGGCCGCACGATGGGTGTTGAGCTGCCCGGCCAACTGGCTCGGATCGGCGTGCTCGGCGATGGTCGAGTACGAGCGGATATCGCTCATGAGCACGGTGACGGTGACCCGCTCGGTCTCCCCGATCTGGCGGCCGTCACGACGGAGTTTTTCGGCCAGGCCGCCGGGGAGGAGCCGGGACAACGTCTCTCCTTGCTCCTCACGGTCAACGATCGCCTTGTGGAGCAGCCGCAGCCGTTGCAGCGCTCCCTCCGTGCCGGCAGAGACGCCCTCCGCCAGCTTGACGAACACCGCTTCGACTTCGGCGTCGACCGCTTCGGGCGGAAGCCGTTTGGCCGCGGCGATGGCCTTGATTGGCTTGCCCTCGGCAACCATGGCCAGGAGCTCCTCCTCGGGAGGCGAGAGACCGCCGTTCACGGTCATCGGGCGCAAGAGCGCATCGACGATCGCAGGGTCGAGTGCGTTGCCACCAGTGGCGACCGACCGAATGGCGTCGACGAGCTGGTCACCCTGGGCGATGTGATCCTTCAGGAGGTATCCGTAGCCCGCCGAGCCCTCGGCCAGCAGGGACACGGCGTATTCCGGATCGTCGTACTGGGAGAGGATCACGACGCCGGTCCCGGGGTGGCGCTTCCGCACCTCCTTGGCGGCGTCGATCCCTTCGCGGTTGAACTCGGGCGGCATCCGGATGTCGGTGACCAGGACCTGTGGCTGCAGGCTCGTGGCCCCGTCGACAACCTCGTCATAGTCCGCGCCGACACCGACGATCCGGAGGTCCTTGTGCCGCTCGATGAGTGCCTTCACACCCTCGCGGACGATGAGGTTGTCGTCGGCCAGGAACACCGAGATCGTGCCGGAACCACCCGCTGTCTCATCCACGGCTCTAGTTGTCACACACACCGGGTGCTCCGAACAGGTGGGGACCTTCCCGAACTCGGTGGTGCTAGGTACACCATGCGATGCCTGTCACCACACTCGTCAACCCAGGTCAGTCGGTAGAGGCTGTGTTCCATGAGTAAAGAAGGGCTCACCCGTCACACCGGCCTCGTCACGTCGCTCTCCTGGATCCCCACGGAGGCGATCCAGGGTGCCCAGCGCCTGGCCTTCGACTCTGGGATCACACACTATGACCCACCGCCCCCGAGTGAAGGCATGGACGTCGAGCGCCTCCGGGACGAGGACCGTTTCCGTTTTGCCAACGAGCTGCGGGCCTTCGTCACCGTCGACGGCGACCGGATCGTCGACTGCGGTTACGAGGGTGGGGGGCTCATGGGCACCACCCTCGTGAACCTCGGCGCGGTGCGGCACCGCTTCCAGGCCGTTCAGCTGCCGGACATCCAGCACGAACCCGAGCGCGGCGACGGATGGGTACGGTTCGTGCAGACCTGCGGCGGACGCACGGGGGTCCCCGCACCGCGGCGGGTTCGGCGGCGCCCCTTTGTGCAGTGGCAGGCCCCGCTCGTGTGGACGACGCTCTCGCTGACGCTGCACGCGGACGGCCGGGCGAAGCACGCGCTGATCGGAGCCAGCCGGTTCCCCCGACACTGGGTCTATGGCGCCGACAACAAGCTCTCGCACAAGTCCGGCCTGACCGACTTCAAGGACTGGTACCGCAAGTCGTTCGGCAAGCACAGCCCGTGGGGGGACGAGGACTCCGAGGCACTGGTTTCCGCGGTCGAGTCGGCGCTCGAGACGTCGCTGTCGGCCCAGCTGATGCAAGGCGGGGGGAAGCGCCGGATCGAGCGCTTCCCAGCCGGCACCATTCTCTTCAACGAGGGTGAGCCGGGCACGGAGGTCCTGCTCATCCTCGACGGCATCGTCCGCGTCGAGCGAGGTGGAGAACGGTTGGCCGAGTACGGCCCTGGAGCCCTGCTCGGTGAGCGCGCCCACCTCGAAGGTGGCATTCGCACGTCGAGCAACATTGCGGTGACGCCCTGCCGGGTGGCTCTCTTCGACGCCGACCTCATCGAGCGCGCGCACCTGGAGGAGCTGTCCGCGGGCCACCGCCGCGAGGACCGGGCGCGAGACTGAGCAGGTGCGTGTCACGTTCTGCGGAACCCGGGGGTCCACGCCCGCACCCGGTCTCGACTTCATACGCTTCGGCGGCCACACCTCGTGTGTCGCGCTGTCGCACGACGACGACTCGTCCGGCAACCGGCCGACTCTGCTCCTCGACGCCGGAACGGGGCTGCGACGCATAGCCGGGCTCATGGATGACCTCCCGTTCCGCGGCACCATCCTGCTGACCCATCTGCACTGGGACCACGTGCAGGGACTGCCCTTCTTCCGGTCCGGCGACCGCGAGGACGCTCGGGTGAACCTTCTCCTGCCCGACCAGGCTGACGGCGTCGCGGCGGAGGCGTTGCTCGCGCGGATGATGTCGCCGCCGTTCTTCCCGATCGAGCCCTCGGCGCTGCGCGGCCAGTGGCAGTTCGGCCTCATCCCCGGGAAAGCGTTCTCGGCCGAGGGGTTCAGCGTCCTCGCTCTCGATGTCCCCCACAAGGGCGGCCACACAGTGGGGTTCCGCGTAAGCGACGGCCATTCGTCCGTCGCGTACATCCCGGACCACTGCCCGACGGCCTTCGGTCCAGGCCCCGGTGGCATCGGCGAATACCACGAGGACGCTCTCCGTCTGGCCGACAAGGTCGACCTCCTCATCCATGACGCCCACCTCCGCGCCGAGGAGGTGGAGGCTGAAGGGTCGTTCGGCCATGCTGCCGCCGAATACGCGGTGCGCCTCGGGACCATGGGCGAGGCCCGCCAGGTCGCGCTCTTCCACCATCGACCGGAACGGAGCGACGCCGAGGTCGAACGAACCGTGTGCCGCTTCGCCGAGAGCCCCGTGCCCGTGATGGGCGCCGCGGAGACGCTGACTGTCAGGCTGTGATCTTCCGGTGAGGCGGGCGGAGGCGATCGTCGTGGGCGCCGGCCCCAACGGGCTGGTGGCCGCGCTCGTCCTGGCCCGCGCCGGCTTGGCCGTGGACGTGTACGAAGCCGCTGATGAGCCCGGTGGCGGCTGCCGCACCGCCGAGCTCACGCTGCCGGGGTTCCGACACGACATCTGCTCGGCGGTGCACCCGCTGCTGCTCGCCTCGCCCGCCTTCCGCGATATCGATCTGTCGGCCCACGGGGTTCATTTGCTGACCCCGCCTGTCGCCTTCGCTCATCCGCTGGGCGGGACGCGCGCCGTGTCCGTCGGGCCCGACGTTGCCGACGTGGCCCGTTCGCTGGGGGCAGACGGGAGGGCCTACACCGGGCTGTTCGCTCCCCTCGTCCGGGACCTGGACAAGATCCTGCCCGCCTTTCTGGGCTCCATGCGCGACGTACCATCTCACCCGCTGGCGGCCGCCGGGTTCGGGTTGCGAGGGCTCCCGTCGGCCCGGCACCTCGCGCGCCGGTTCCGCACCGCGGAGGGCCGGGCGCTCGTCGCCGGCACGGCGGCCCACTCCATGCTGCCGCTGACGGCGACGCTCTCCGGCGTCTTCCCCCGGCTCTTCACTGCGCTGGCCCACCGCTACGGCTGGCCCGTCGTGGCGGGTGGCAGCGCCGCCATCGTCGACGCCCTCGTCGCCGAGCTCGCAGAGGCGGGCGGACGGATCGAGACGGGTTGTCGGGTGAAGCGGCTTGACGAGCTTCCACCCGCACGGGCCGTCGTGCTCGACGTCACGCCACTCCAGCTGCTCGAAATGGCGGGCGACTCTCTGCCCTCGGGCTATGGGCGCGCCCTCGCCCGGTACCGCTACGGACCGGGCGTGTGCAAGGTCGACTGGGCCCTGCGCGGCCCCGTCCCGTGGAGCGCCGAAGTCTGCCGTGAGGCCGTCACCGTGCACGTGGGCGGCACCTTCGAGGAGATCGCCCGGAGCGAGGCCGACGTCAACGCCGGCCGGCACCCCGACCGTCCGTACTGCCTCGTCACCCAGCCGTGTGTCGTGGACCCGGGGCGTGCTCCCGCAGGCGCGCACACGCTGTGGGCCTACTGCCACGTGCCCAACGGATCGTCGATGGACATGACGGCCAGAATCGAGGCGCAGATCGAGCGCTTCGCACCGGGCTTCCGCGATCTCATCCTCGGCCGGTCGACCTTCACCGCGGTGGACACAGAGGAGCACAATCCGAGCTACGTCGGCGGCGACATCAATGCCGGAGCCGCCACGCTCCGCCAGATGGTATTCCGCCCGACTGTGCGGTGGAACCCGTACCGGACGGCCATCAAGAGCGTCTATCTGTGCTCGGCCGCCACGCCGCCGGGCGGCGGCGTGCATGGCATGTGTGGGCTCGGGGCGGCGCGCGCTGCGCTCGACGACCTCGGGATGGCGCGGCGGTGACCCGATGAGGCGCACGATGGCGTACGCCTGGTACCGGCTCCGGTCGACCATGAGGTCGGAGCTGTCCTACTTCCTGTCCATCGTCCTCCTCGTGGGCGGGGTCGGGGGCCTGGCCCTAGGCGCCGTCGAGGCGGCGCGGAGCACAGAGTCCTCCTTCGCTGACTTCGTGGCGAGCTCGCACGTCCCGCAGCTTTTCGCCTTCGACGGCGTCATCAACCCGGGCATCGGCCTGGACTCGGCCTACAACCCCGGGCTGCTCCGGACGCTGTCCCACCTGCCCTATGTCGAGCGGGTCGAGAGCACCGTGGAGCTCAACATGGGCCCGTTGACCGCCCGGGGTCTGCCGTTGGCGAACTCCGCCATTGCCCCCACCGCCGAGACCAGCGTGGGTGGGCTCGACTTCAACGAGGACCCCATCGCCATCACGGACGGACGAATGGTCGATCCGCACAACCCCGACGAGATGGTCGTCGATGCGGCCAGCGCCAAGGCACTGGGCTACCACCTGGGCGAGGAGATCCCGGTCGGGTGGGTGACCAACGCGCAGAGCTCGTCGGGCAACTTCAACCCGAACCAGCCGATCCCGGCCCATCAACGGGCGCTCGTGAAGCTCGTCGGGATCACCGATGGGCAAGCGACCACACTGTTCCAGGACCAGGACAACGCCAACGGCCAGTCGATCATGCTCTTCACACCCGCCCTGGCGAACAAGCTCCTCGACTGCTGCAGCAACGACATGGTCAGCGCGCTGACCCTGCAGGGTGGCGACCGCCACCTCTCGGCCGTGGAGGCCGCGGTGAAGAGTGCGCTCCCCAAGGGTCTCCCGTTCGTCTACGAGGAGTCGCAGAGCATCATCGCGACCGCCAACGCCACGCTGCGCCCGGAAACGATCGCGCTCAACGTCTTCGGCGGCATCACGGGGATCGCCGTCCTGCTGATCGCGGGGCAGGTGATCAGTCGGCGGGTCCGCCTCCGCGCACCCGACCTCGACATCGCCCGGGCCCTCGGAGCGGATCCCCCGATGTGCCTGTGGGACGGCCTCCTTGGCTCGCTCGGTGCCCTGCTGCTCGGATCGTTGCTCGCCGGCGCGGTAGCCGTGGGCCTCTCGCCGCTCGGGCCACTCGGACCTGTGCGGCCGTACCTCAGCGTGGCGCTCCATCCGGACTGGACTGTGATCGGACTCGGGGTCGCGATCCTGGTGTTGGTCCTCGGTGGCGTGGCCGTGCTCGCATCGTTCCGCTCGCTGCCCGACCGGGCCCGAAACCGAAGGGGCCGGTTTACCTCTTCTCGGGTCACGACGGCGGCCACCAGGGGCGGACTCCCCCCTGCCGCGGTCGCCGGCGTGCGCTTCGCGCTGGAGCCGGGCGTGGGACGGAGCACGGTGCCAGTGCGGTCGGCCATTTTGGGTGCCATCCTGGCGGTGACGGTGGTCGTCGCCACGGTGACCTTCGGGTCGAGCCTGAACACCCTCGTCTCGCACCCTTCCCTCTACGGCTGGAACTGGAACTACGACATCGACGGAGGCGGCGGACTCGGCGACATCCCGGCCCAGGCGACGGCCAAGCTGCTCAATGCGGATCCCCTGGTGGAGTCGTGGACCGGCATCTACTACTCCGCCCTCACACTCGACGGGATGAACGTGCCGGTGATGGGCGCCACGCCCGGGGCCACTGTCGCCCCGCCTCTGTTGAGCGGTCACGGGCTGCAGGCGTCCAACCAGGTCGTGCTCGGCGCCTCGACGCTGCGCTCGCTCCACAAGCAGGTCGGGGACACCGTGCAGGTACGCATCCACGGCAGCAAGCCGGTCACGCTCACGATCGTGGGAACCGCCACGCTCCCCCCCATCGGGGTCGTGGGCTCGTCGCACCTGGAGATGGGCACGGGTGCTGTGCTCTCCTACCGGATCATCCCGGCCGCGGCACGGAACCTCTTCGAGGTCACGCCCGGGCCGAACGCCATCCTGGTGCGCACGAAGGGCGGAAACGACCCCGCCGCGCTGGCGTCACTGCAGTCCATCGGGCGCCGGGTGGACATCGCCATCAACGGCGGCTCCGTGTTCGGAGTGCTCCGCCCGGCCGAGATCCTGAACTACGGGTCCCTCGGGACGACACCCCTTCTCCTCGGTGCCACCCTGGCGGCCGGCGCTGCGGCGGCGCTCGGCATCACGCTCGTGACGTCGGTGCGGCGCCGACGGCACGACCTGGCCATCCTCAAGACGCTCGGCTTCACCCGGGGACAGCTCGCCATCGCCGTCGCCGTACAGGCGAGCGTCGCCGCCGTCATCGGGTGCGCCATCGGGATCCCGGCCGGCATCGCCCTCGGCCGGGTCCTGTGGAACCTCTTCGCCACCGAGATCAATGCCGTGCCGGCGCCGACCGTGCCGGGCGGGACGGTCGTCGTGATCGGGGTCCTCGCCCTCGCGCTGGCGATCCTCGTCGCCATGATCCCTGGCCGCATCGCGGCCCGCACGACGACCTCGCAGCTCCTGCGCGCCGAGTAGCGGGAGGGGAGCTCAGTCGGCGAAGCGGCCGATCAGCAGATCGCCAACCTGCCGCACCGTGTCGGGCGTCCCGGTCGGCATGTTGAAGATGAAGTACTCGACGCCGGCCGCCGCCAGCTCCTCCACGCGGGCCGCCAGCTCGTCCGGCGTCCCGACGTCCGAGGTCGTGGGCTCCTCGCCGGTGACCTGGCGCAGGAAGTCCTTGGTCGACGCCGTCTCCTCCGCGCTGGTGGTCAGGACGAGCGTGCTGAGCCGGCTGACCGTGACCTCGGTGGGGTCGCGCCCGAGCTCCTTGCAATAGCCCCGCACGATGTCGACCTTGTGTGCGACGGTGGCGGCATCGCCGAAGATGTTCATCATGTCGGCGTAGCGTGCCACCAGCCGCAGGGTCCGCTTCTCACCCCCGCCGCCGATAAGGATGGGGGGGCCACCCGGCTGCACCGGCCGCGGCACGTTGCGCGCCTCGTGGATCCGGTAGTGCGCGCCGGTGAACGACGGCGCCTCCTCGGTGAACATGGCCCGGCAGATCTGCAGCGCCTCCTCCAGGCGGTCCAGCCGCTCGCCGGCGGGCGGGAAATCGAAGCCCAGTCCCTCGTGCTCGACGTCGTACCAGGCCGCGCCGATGCCGAGGATGGCCCGCCCCGCGCTGATGACGTCGAGCGTCGTCACGATCTTGGCCAGGTGGGCGGGATTGCGGTAGGTGACGCCGGTGACCATCGTGCCGAGCCGCACGCGCGACGTCCTTGCCGCCAGCGCGCCGAGGAGGGTGTAGGAATCGAGCATGGGCTGGCTCGGGCCGCCCATGGGGGGCAATTGGTAGAAGTGGTCCATCACCCAGACCGAGTCGAAGCGCGACTCCTCGGCCGCGGTCGCCATGGCGACCACCCCGTCGAAGAGGGCGCCGGGTGTGTCGCCGGCGGTGAAGTTCGGGATCTGCAGTCCGAAGCGCATGGCGCCGAAGCTACAGGGGCGCACGCAGCCGTGCTCCGGTCGTCACCAGCCCATGAGACGCCGGAGCCAGGCCAGCGCCACCGCACCCTGCGCCCCCTGGAACGAGCGCAGCGTCGGCAGTCCGGGTGGCGGCGGGAGCAGCGAGTGGCCCACGAGGAAGCCGCTGAAGGCGGCGGCCAGCACAGCAACGACGTCGCGGTCGACGGCGGACGCGGGCCCATGGAGGGCGAGGAGCGCTTCGGGCTCTGGCCCGCCCTCCAGCACCACGGACGGCGCCCAGGCGACCAGGTCGAAGATGGGTGCGCCGACGCACGCGTGCGGCCAATCCACGAACACGATGCCGCCCTGCGTCACCAA
Organism: uncultured Acidimicrobiaceae bacterium; assembly: GCA_963745175.1. GTDB lineage: Bacteria > Actinomycetota > Acidimicrobiia > Acidimicrobiales > RAAP-2 > Bog-473. The sequence goes on along the minus strand of CAVUWK010000004.1, from coordinate 236,970 downwards.
CAAGTTGTCGGAGCGGACGTCGCAGTGCAGCAGTGTCGATCCCGCCAGCGCGTCCGGCCATCCCGACTCGAGCTCGGCCAGGCGACCCAGGTTCTGCCGGCTCCACTCGTCGAGACCCACCGGGGGTCGGGGCATGGCGGCCAGCTCGGCCCAGCCGCCGAGGAGGCGCTGCAACCTGTCGGCCGCCGGATCGATGCCCGCCACGGGGTTGGGGGTGAGGGCAGCGTGGAGGGCCCCGAGCGCGCGCACCGCGGCCTGCAGCTCGCCCGGGTCCCACGGATGGGCCGGCGGGCGGCCGTCGATGGCCACGAAGGCCAGCGCCACCCAGTCGCCGTCGTCATAGACGTCGAGCAGCCGCGGGAACGCCGGCGTCGACGGCAGCGACGCCGACACCACCGCCTCGCGCCGGTGCAGCTCGGGGGACTCGGGGTTCAACGCGGCCCCGACCGCCTTCACGAAGATGGCCCTCCCGGGGCAGTCGAGCACCGCGGTCGCTCCCGGCGAGAACCCACCGGACACGTCGCGCGCCGATCCCGCTGCGCCGCCACCGACCCGGGCCGCCCACGCCTGCACCGCCCCGGGCACCGCGGCCCAGGGCAGGTGGACGCCGGCCGCCGGGCCGGTGGGTGGCGTCACGTCGCGGCGGCCCCCGCAGCGGCGAGCGCCTCGTTGATGCTCTCGACCAGGCGGCGCGCCGACTCTGCGCTGAGCTCGACGGCGACGCGGGCGCCGGGACCGCGCGTCGGGTCGGCGAAGTCGATGTTGAGCGTGTGGTCGAACGGCGCGTGGAAGGGGTGGTCGAAGTACACGCTGGCCGAGGTGACGCCGAACCACCCCTGCGGTCCCTTGGCGCTGCCGGCGATGTCCGTGGCGACGGTGAGGTAGGAGCACATGGTCAGCCCCCCGCCAGGTAGCGGCCGTACCAGTCGAAGATGCGCTGCCAGCCGTCGACCGCCGCCTCGGGGCGATAGGCCGGGCGCTCGACCGAGAAGAAGGCGTGGCCGGCGCCGTCGTAGCGTGTGAACTCGAAGGTCTTGCCCGCTTCCAGGAGGGCCGCCTCGAGCTCGTCCACCTGCTCGGGGCTGGGGAACTGGTCGTCGTTGCCGAAGAGGCCGAGCAGCGGGCAGCCCAGCTGCGGCGTGCGGTCGATCAGTGGCGTCACCTTGAGCGGGAAGCCGTCGGGAACCGTCCCCGTGATGAAGGCCCCGTAGCAGTCGACCGCGGCATCGACGGGCACGCTCACCGCGGTCAGGAACGAGTGCCGGCCGCCGGAGCAGTAGCCGATGACGCCCACCTTGCCGTTGGACGTGGGCAGGGCCCGCAAGGTCTTGACCGCAGCGTCGGCGTCGCCCACGAAGTGGTCGTCGGGGATGCCACCCGCCTCGCGCGTGGCGGCGGCGGCATCGTCGGGGTCGACATCGAGGCCCTGGCGGGCGTAGAGGTTGGGGCAGAGCGCGTTGTAGCCGTTGGCGGCGAAGCGCCGCGTGATCTCCTTGGTGCCCGAGTCCCAACCGGGCAGGTGGTGGATCACGAGGACCCCGGGGAAGGGCCCGGCTCCGGCGGGCAGGGCCTGGTAGGCGTTGATCTCCGCGCCCTCGTACCCGGTGAACATGATGTTCCCTGCGCTGAGGGCCTCTTCGGGTGCGGACACAGCGGTCTCCTTTTCTTTCGGGGTGGGTGCGACGTCCGGTGGGTCGGTGCGCCGCCCACTATGGCCCGTCGCCGAGGCCTGTGGCCGCCGCAACCGGCATGATGTGCGCCGTGCGCCGACTGTCCGTGGCCCTGGCCGGGCTCGCCTCCCTCGCCGGCGTGGCGGGGGCCCCGGCGGCGGGCGGCGCGGCGCCGGTCGTCCGCACCGTGGTCGGGCCCGGCGTCCTCGACGGGCCCGGCGGGATCGCGCTCGATGCGGCCGGGAACCTCTTCGTGGCCGACACCGGCCACTGCCGGGTCCTCGTCGTGCCGGCCCGGGCGGGGACGTTCGACGGGCTGCCCCTCCGGCCGGGCCGCGTCACCACGGTCGCCGGCGGCACCTGCGCGGGCAGCCGGAGCATCGGGCATCCGAGCGCCGTGGCCGTCGACGGGCACGGCGACCTGTTCATCGCCGAGGCCACGGCGCAGCGCGTGCAGGAGGTGCGGGGCGGGTCCCGCACCGCGGTCACCGTGGCAGGCACGGGCGCCGCGGGGTTCAACGGTGACGGGCTCGCCGCCACGGCCAGCGAGCTCAACCAGCCCACCGGGGTGGCGGTGGATGCGGCGGGCGACCTCTTCATCGCCGACACCGCCAACTGCCGGGTGCGTGTCCTCCCCGCGGCGAGCACCACCCTCTTCGGCCAGGCCATGACCGCCGGTCACCTGTTCACCGCGACGGGCACCGGTGTCTGCGGCACCTCCGGCCAGGGCGGTCCCCTGAGGGCGGCCCAGCTGTGGAACCCGGTGGCCGTCACCCTCGACGGCGCGGGAGACCTCCTGGTGGCCGACAGCGGGGACCAATCGGTGCTGCTGGCGCCGGCGCGGGCCGGGTCCTCCGACGGCAGCGCCGTCGGTGCGGGGGATATCGGGGTGGTCGTGGGCGGCACGGGGAGCTATGGGCCGTATCTCGCCGACGGGCTTCCCGCCACCAGCCCGGCCGCCGAGCTCAACGACCCCCGCGGCCTGGCCGTCGGCCCGACGGGCGCGCTGTTCGTCTCCGACGGCTTCATGCACGTCATCCGCGTGGTGCCGTCGTCGACCGGCGTGCTGCTCGGCCGGACGATGAAGGCGGGCGACCTCTACACGGCCGCCGGCGCCCTTCCCGTTTCCACTCCGGCCGGGACCAACGACGGCACGCGCTGGGTGCTCACCCGCATGGGCACGCCGGTGGGCCTGGCGGTGTCGCCTTCGGGAGCGCTGTTCTATTCCGACGCCACCCTTGGCACGGTGCGGGTGATCGCGACGGGGGCCGGGACGCCATGAGCCGGTTCGGGCGCCGCACCTTCCTCGCCTCTTCGGCGGGCGTTGCCGCGGGCGCCGCCGCGGCGGGTGCTGGCTCCCCGCTGCCGTCGCCGTCGGGGTCGGCCGGCGCGGCGACACCCACGGCCGGCCCGCTCCGGGCCGGCCGCCTCACGGTCAACGGACTGGTCGATCCCGTGGGGGTCGATCCCGACGACTGCTCGTTCGCCTGGACGCTGCAGGCAAGCGGCCGGGGCGCGATCCAGACGGCCTGGCGCATCGTGGTCCGGCGCACCGACCCCGGCCACAACGGGCTCCTCTGGGACAGCGGGCCCGTGTCCTCGGCCCGGCAGGCCTTCGTCGCCTCGGCCGGCCCGGCACTCACCGCCGACGCCGCCTACCGGTGGACCGTGCAGGCCCGGGGCGCGGCGGGGAGGTGGGGGCCGGTGTCGGCCCCGGCGCGCTTCACCACCGCGCTGCGCGACGGTGACTGGCAGGCCCAGTGGCTGCGCCCGGCCGGCGACTCGCAACAGCCCGATCGCGTCACCTACCTGCGCACGGAGGTGAGCCCGCCCGCCGGCACCGTCGCCCGCGCCACCGCCTACGTCTCCGCTGCGCATACCTACCGCCTCTACCTGGACGGGTCACCCGTCGACGCGTGGCCCAGCTTCTCCTATCCCGACGAGCAGTACGTGCGCACCGTGGACCTGACCGGCATGGTGACCGGAGGGCGGCGCAGCGCCATCGGCGTCCTGCACCGCTGGTACGGGCCCGGGCAGGGCCGCCCCGCCTCCGCTCCGGGCCTGCTGTTCCAGCTCTCCGTCTGGTACGCCGACGGCCGGCACGACGTCTTCGGGTCGGACGGGACCTGGCGCGAGCTTCCCGCCGAATGGCTGCCGTCGCCGCAGCGCAATTCCGACGTCGGGGACTTCGTCGAATGGGTGGACGGGCGCGCCCAGCCCCAGGGGTGGTCGAGCCCGGGCTACGACGCCGGCGCGTGGTCGGCGGTCACCGTCGTCGGGCCGGCCGGCACCGCGCCGTTCAGCCGGACCTACCCGCAGCGGACCACCATCCGCGAGACGGCGGTGCACCCGGTGCGCCTGCACACGGTGGCGGGCGGCGCGGTCGTGGCGGACTTCGGGGCCGTGTACGCGGCGAGGCCACGCGTGGCCTTCACCCGGGGCGATCCGGGCCGCACGGTCACCCTGCGGGCGGGCTACCTCCTCGATCCCGACGGCCAGGTCTCGACGCTGCACGGGACGCAGGAGACCAACCTCTCGTCCTCCTACATCATGCGGGAGGGCAGCCAGGCCTTCGAGGCCTTCACCTACTTCGGGTTCCGCTACCTCCAGATCGACAACCCGGGCCAACCGCTCGGCGGGAGCGACGTGGTCGCCCTGACCCGCCATGCCGCCATGCCCGACGTCCCGACCGCGACGTTCTCCTCGGACAACCGGATGCTCAACGCGGTCTGGCGCCTGACGGCCCGCTCCTGCCTCTTCTGCTGCCACGAGCAGTTCGTCGACACCCCGACCCGGGAGAAGGGGCCGTTCCTCTGGGACGGGGCCAACGAGTCCGAGGGCGTCATGCGGGCCTACGGCGACCAGAACATGACGTGGCAGGCCTTGCGCGACGTCGCCCGCGGCCAGGCCCGCTACTGGCCCGACGGGCGAACCAACGCGGTGTACCCCAACGGGGACGGCGCACGCGACTACGCGACGTTCACGGCGCGCTACCCCGAGTGGCTGTGGCGCTACTACACCTCGACGGGCGACCGCACCACGGCACTGCGGCTCTACCCGTCGGCCGCCGCGGTGGCCGGCTGGCTGTGGGGCGCACGCCAGGCCGGCACCGGGCTCCTCTACGGGCTGGCCGACTCCAGCAACGGCGACCCCGTCTACGGCTACGACCTCACGGTGGCGGCCGACACGGCGAGCAACGTCCTCGCCGTGAACGCGTTGCGACCGCGTGGCGCAGCTGGCGGCGGTCGCCGGTGACGCGGCCGGCGCGCAGACCAACCAGGCCAGGGCGGACCAGCTGAGCGGCGGCGGTCAACGCCGTGCTGCGGCGTCCCGACGGCACGTACGTGGACGGGGTGGATGCCGACGGCGCGCCGAGCAGCCACGCGTCACAAGAGGCCAATGCGCTGGCGCTCGCCTACGGCGTCGTGCCGGCGTCGGACGTCGCCGCGGTCGGCGCCTACGTGGCCGGCCTCGGCATCGACGTCGGGCCCAACCACGGGCTCGAGCTGCTGCGCGGGCTCGCGGCGGCCGGCATGTCCGAGGCCATGGTGCACACGCTGACCGACACCTCCATCGGTGGCTGGGCCCACATCGTGGCGGCCGGCGGGACCTTCACCTGGGAGGTCTGGAAGCCGAGCGACCTGATCGGGGACTCCATGTCGCACGGCTGGGGCTCCTCCGCGCTGGTCGCCATGCAGGAGTCGCTGCTCGGGGTCACGCTCCAGGAGCCCGGGGCGGACGGCACCGTCGTGGCGGCCGTCACGCCGCCCGTGGCCGGCCTCGGCCGCGCCGCGGGTTCGGTGCCGACGGTCGCCGGGCCCGTCGAGGTGTCGTGGCAGCGGCGCGGTGCGGGCATGGCTCTTTCCTTGACGCTGCCGGCCAACGCGACCGCCACGGTGCGCCTGCCCGGCGCCACGCCGTCGAGCGTGCGCGAGGGAGGGGTCGCCGCGGCGCAGTCGCCCGGTGTGACCGTCGTCTCGGCGGCCGGCGGGGTGGTCGTGCTGTCGGTCGGGAGCGGGACCTACCGCTTCACCAGCGCGTGAGGGTCAGGGGACGTAGTCGCTGATCACTCCGAGGTCGACGAACTCGGGCGGTCCGTCGAGGATCTCGCTCATCAGGGCCCGGACGTCGGCGAGGGCCTCCTGGCGGCGCGCATCCTGCTCGCGGGCTTCACGCGCATGATGATGAGCTGCGCCCACATGGTTCCTCACTTTCGCCGACGGCCGCCGCGACAGGCCGTTGCGCTCGACCGAGCTTCCAGCCGACGTAGGCACCCCAGCTACGACGAGCACGTCGTGCCTGCCGGCGGTGTCTGCCCGCTCACCAGATAGGCCTGGACGTCGGCGCGGACACACGCGCTGTAGAAGTAGGCGACGTGGTCGTCGCCGTCGTGGGTGAGCAGCACGCCGCGGTCGAGCTCCTTGGCCACGCTGACCGCCCAGGCGTAGGGCGTGGCCGGGTCGTTCGTCGTCCCCACGACGAGGATGGGCGGCGCACCGGGCGCCGCCACGGGCCCGACGGTGCGCGTGGGGGGCACCGGCCAGACGGCGCAGCCCGCCTCGCCCCAGGCCAGCAACGGGCCGAACACGGGGGCGGACGCCCGGAGCGAGTCGGCCAACGCGCCGTACGACGCCAGGTCGCGGGACACGGGGTGGTCGAGGCAGTCGATGGCCTGGGCCGCGTCGTCGGCGTTGGTGGAGCCGCCCGTGTTGTAGCTCGTGGACAGGGCGACGACCGGTGCGCCGTTGCCGGCCGCGTCGGCGGCCAGCGCCGCGCCGAGCTGCGGCCACTTCGACTGGGCGTACAACGCATCGAGCAACCCGTCGTACAGCTGCCCCGCCCCGGCGAGGTTGCCGCCCCCCGCCGGGGCCGGTGACGACGCCGCCGTGTTCAGCAGGGCCAACAGCGCTGTCGTGGGGTCACCGGCGGGACGCCACGGACAGCTCACACTGCCCGCGCACCAGGTGAAGAACGCGTTGAGCATGGTCTCGAAGCCGACCGCCTGGCCCTGTGTGATCTGGGTGAAGGAGAGCGCGGGGTCGATGACACCGTCGAGCACCATGGCCCGGACGTGGGTGGGGAACAGCGAGGCGTAGGTGAGCCCGAGCAGCGTGCCGTAGGACTGGCCCATGTAGGTCAGGCCGCTGTCCCCGAGCGCCTGGCGGAGCCGGTCCATGTCGCGGGCGACGTCGACCGACCCGACATGGGGCAGCACGTTGGCGCTCGCCTTCTCGCAGGCGGCCGCGAACTGCTTGAGTCCCGCGATGGTCGCCGCCTGCTGGCTCGGCGTGGCCGGTGCGGGGTCCGACGATGCGCTGCCGGTGGCGGGCCCGCAGGTGACGGGGTCGCTGCGCTCGACGCCGCGGGGGTCGAACAGCACGATGTCGAAGTCCTCGAGTAGCTGCGGCGTCAGCGAGTCGAGCTCGTTGGCCATGTCGTCGATTCCCGACACGCCCGGCCCGCCGGGGTCGATGACCAGCGACCCGATGCGGGCCGCCGGGTCCTCCGCAGGATGGCGCGCCACCGCGATGGGAATGGTGGGACCGGCCGGCTGCGCGTAGTCCAGCGGGACGACGAGCGTGCCGCACTGCAGATCGCCGTTGCAAGGTGACCAGACCATCGGGGTGACCGGAGGTTGGTTGGTCGACGTCGTGGTGGTCGTGGTGTGGGTGCTGCTGCGCGGCGCGGACGGGTGGTGGAGCACGGCGGGCGGCTCGGCGGCCGGCGACCCGCCGTTCGTGCAACCGGTCGCCACCAGAGCGGCTGCGGGCACGACGAGGAGCAGCAATTTCGACCTCGTCGTCACCCGGTCAGCGTTGCACGTGCCTTTGCGGCGCAACGGTCACCGTTCTCCCTGGCCGGGACGCACGGCCAGGCGCCCCGAGGTGACGCACCCCTGAGGAGCGGGACGATGACGCACGCAGAGGACGGGCCGGGCAAATCAGATTCAAGCGGGACTCGGGGACGGGCCGGCGCGTCCGCCCGGGCGGAGTACGAGCGCCGGCGCTCCAACGACGAGGCGCGCCGGCGGGCGGTGTTCGGCCGGTTGGCGCCGCTGGTCCGGCTGGTCGCCGGCCCGAAGCAGTCCATCGAGGCGTGGGGTCACGGCGCCGTCGGCGAGGAGCGGGTGGGGCCCTGGCTCGACGATGCCGTCGGAGAGCTCGGCGTCGTGCTGCACGACCGGGCCATCCCCCGCCGGCGTTCGAACATCGACCATCTCGCGGTGGTGGCGTCGGGCGTCTGGGTCGTCGACACCAAGCACTACCGGGGCACGCTGGAGCGGCGGGACGTCGGCGGGTGGTTCGTCTCCCACCCGCGTCTGTTCGTGGCGGGCCGCGACCAGAGCCGGCTGGTGGCCTCGGCGCGTCGTCAGCAGGCGCTGGTGGCCGAGGCGATCGGCGCCGGACCGCCCGTGCGGGCCGCGCTGTGCTTCACCGGCGTCGAGCGTGGGCTCTTCACCCGGCCCTTCCTCCTCGAGGGGGTGCTCATCACCTGGCCCAGGGCGTTCGCCAGGACCCTGGCGGCACGCGGGCCCCTTGGCCCGGCCGAGCGGGACGCCCTGGCCGGCCGGCTGGCGCGGGCCTTCCCTCCCTACGCGCCCTGACTCATGCGCCCGGAGGCACCTCCCACAGCCCCACCGGGGCCTCGCCGAGGCGGTAGTGGCCGGGCTGGCGCTCGCCCGACATGGCGAGCTCCATCCGCCGCTGCATACCGGGCAGCAGGGTGCCGTCGCCGATCATCGCCATGAACACCGCGCCGGCGTTGCCGACGTCGAAGAAGTCGCGATGCCACGACCACTGGAAGTTGCCGCCGTAGCGGAACCAGCTGCCGCCCAGCCCGGCGATCTCATAGGCAGTGCCGTCCGCCTTGGTGGCGTCGGCCACCTGCTTCCACAGGCCGAGGATCTCCCCCTGGGCGTCGTCGATCAGCACCTTCTGGTACGGATAGGTCCAGCCTTCCAGCCCGGCCATCTCGAGGCCCAGCGCGATCTCGCGGATCTCCTCTCGCCCGACCGCCATGAACTCGTCGTTGGGGCCGACGTTCCAGCCGTAGGTGGCGTCCTCGGTGTAGAGGTCGGCCATGTGGTGCCAGTCCTTCTTGGCCTCCCCCGCTCGGTTGGCCTCGAGCCAGCGCTCGACCATCTCCTCCAGTTCGGCACGCGGATAGGCGGGCATCGTCAGTCCTCCTCTATCGACTGAGCACGTGTGGGGCAGTCTTTCACGGCCATCCCGAGGGCGGCCTCGATGAGTCAGCCGTTGAGCGGGGTCCCAGAGCCGCTCTGCGCATCGCCTCGCTATAGGGTCGGGCATCCAAAAGGAGATCGTGGTGACGAAAGGCGACGTGATGCCGGCATGAGCGAACCCCCGGACGCGCGTGTCGCCGGCATGGCCAAGATGCGGGAGGTCTACGGGTTCACGGTGGACCCCGCCGAACTCCCGGGGCGCTACATCGACATCACCGTCGACCACCTCTTCGGGACCGTCTGGAACGACGACACCATCGACCTGCGCCAGCGGCGTCTGCTCACCATCGGGGTGCTGGCGGCGCAGGACAAGCCGGAATTGTTGGAAGTCCAGTTCGACGCCGCGCTCGAGCGGGGCGAGCTGACCGTCGAGCAGGTCCGCGAGATCGTGGTCCACCTGACGCACTACGTCGGCTGGCCCATCTCCACCGGCATCAGCGGTGCGGCCGAGACGATCATCCGCCGCCGCGCCGGGACGACGGCCGACGCGCCGAAAGGCTGAACGGCGATGCCCCGCGTCGAGATCGAGGAGGCCGCGGCCGGCGTCCGGGTCCTCGCCTTCAACCGGCCCGAGGTGCGCAACGCGTTCGACACGGCGATGTACCAGGAGGTGACCGCCGCGCTGCGCGCCGCCGACGCCGACGAGGCGGTCGGGGCGGTCGTCCTGACCGGCCGCGGCTCTGCCTTCACCTCCGGTCAGGACCTGGCCGAGATGGCCGCGATCGCGACCGGGACCGCCGTCGAGGGGGCCGGACAGGGCTTCATGGGCCTGCTGGACTGCCTCGTCGACCTTTCCGTCCCGCTGCTCGCGGCGGTGAACGGCGTCGCCGTCGGTCTCGGCTTCACGCTGCTCCCGCACTGCAATCTCGTCCTGGTCGACGCCGGGGCGCGCCTGCGCGTGCCGTTCGCCGAGCTGGGCGTGCCCCCCGAGGCAGCCAGCAGCCTCCTCTTCCCGGCACTCATGGGATGGCAGCAGGCGGCGCGGGTGCTCCTGACGTCGGACTGGGTCAGCGCACCGGAGCTCGTCGAGCTCGGCCTGGCCCTGAAAGTGTGCGGCGAGGGCACCGTGCTCGACGAGACGGTCGCCCTGGCGGCGCGCATCGCGGCCCACCCCCGCGCGGCCACCCGGGCCAGCACGTCACTGTTGCGGGCGGCGCGCCGCAACGCCGTGCTGGAGGCCAACCGTCGCGAACAGTCGGCCTTCGGCGCCCTGCTCGGCAGCGCCGTCGGCAGCGGCACGCTGGCCGAGTTCGCCGCCCGGCCCGTCGCCGGGTCCTGACCGTGCGCCTCGGCGTCACCGCCGCGCTGACCGACGTGGACCTGGCCCCGGCCGTCCTGGCCGCCGCGGTCGAGGAGCTGGGCTTCGACTCGCTCTACCTGCCCGAGCACACCCACCTCCCCGTCGTGGAGGACACGCCCCCGGCACTGGTCGGCGGCGTGCGCCTCGACGACTACAAGCGCTGCCTCGACCCGCTGGTCGCGCTCTCCATGGCCGCCGCGGTGACGACGCGCATCGGGCTCGGCACCGGCATCCTGCTCGTCGCCCAACACGAACCGCTCCTGCTCGCCAAGCAGGTGGCGACCCTCGACCACCTCTCCGGTGGGCGGGTGACCCTCGGGATCGGGTTCGGCTGGAACCGCACCGAGGCCGAGGACCACGGCGTCGACTGGCCCCGCCGCCACGCCGTGGTGCGCGAGCACTTGGCCGCCATGGAGGCCATCTGGTCGACCGACCAGGCGGAGTACCACGGCGAGTTTGTCGAGTTCGGCCCGACGTGGTCCTGGCCCAAGCCGGTGCAGCGCCCGCGGGTGCGCACGCTCGTCGGCGGCGGCGCCACCGAGACGGTGTTCCGCGCCGTCGTGGAGTGCGCCCACGGCTGGATCCCCATCGGCGGGAGTGGCCTCGGCGAGGCCATCCCCCGCCTGCACGCGTGGGCCGAAGAGGCGGGGCGCGACCCCGCCACGCTTGCTGTCGTCCCCTTCGGCACCATCGCGGACGAGGGCAAGCTCGAGCACTACGCCGGGCTCGGCATCACCGAGGTGGTGCTGCGGGTGCGGGCCGGCGACGAGCAGTCCGTGCGGGCCGAGCTGGAATCGCTGGCACCGCTCGTCCCGTTTGCGGCCACACTGGAGCAACCATGACCGACCTCATCGACGACACCACCCCCCGGCCCGGCAGCACGACACCGCTCCCCAAGATCATCAGCGTCGACGACCACATCGTCGAGCCTCCGCACCTGTGGGACACCTGGCTGCCGGCCCGCTACCGCGACCGGGGGCCCAAGGCGGAGCGGCGCGGCATCGGCGAGATGGAGCACATCGGCGGGGGCACCTACCGCCAGACCTTCGACCCCGACGGCCCGCAGGCCGACTGCTGGGTCTACGAGGACCTGGTCTACATCAACAAGCGGCACGTGGCCGCCGTCGGCTTCGACCGCGACGACATGACGATGTCCCCCATCACCTACGACGAGATGCGGCCCGGCTGCTACGACCCCAAGGCCCGCATCGCCGACAACGAGGCCAACTGGGTCGAATCCAGTCTGTGCTTCCCGACCTTCCCCCGCTTCTGCGGCCAGACCTTCCTCGAGGCGAAGGACAAGCAGCTCGCCGAGGCCTGCGTCGTCGCCTACAACGACTTCATGGTCGAGGAGTGGTGCGGGGACAGCGGTGGGCGTCTCCTCCCGCTGTGCCTCATCCCGCTGTGGGACGCGGGGAAGGCGGCGGCCGAGGTGCGGCGCAACGCGGCGCGCGGCGTGCGCGCCGTGTGCTTCAGCGAGATCCCGCCCCACCTGGGCCTGCCCAGCATCCACAGCGGCGCCTGGGACCCGTTCTTCTCCGCCTGCGAGGACACCGGCACGGTGGTCTGCATGCACATCGGTTCGTCGTCGAAGATGCCGGCCACCTCGGCCGACGCACCGGTGGCAGTGGCGGCCGCGCTCAGTTTCGGCAACGCCATGTCGTCGCTGTGCGACTTCCTCTTCTCCGGCGTCCTCGTCCGCTTCCCCCGCCTCGTCCTCGCCTACTCGGAAGGCCAGATCGGGTGGCTGCCCTACATCCTCGAGCGGGTCGACGACGTGTGGCGCGAGCACCGGGCCTGGGGTGGCGTGAAGGACATCGTCCCCGAGCCGCCGTCGACCTACTTCCACCGCCAGGTGTACGGCTGCTTCTTCCGCGACCAGCACGGGCTCGACTCCCTGGGCGTTATCGGCGTCGACCGCGTCACCTTCGAGACCGATTACCCGCACACCGACTCGACCTGGCCCGACACCCGCGCCGTGGCGGAGGAGCTGGTGCGCGAGCTGTCCGACGAGGAGGTGTACCGGATCATGCGGGGCAACGCCATTGCGATGCTCGGGCTGGACGGCCCGTGAGGCTGGGCGACGTCGTCAACGCGGAGGCGGCGCACTGGGGCAAGCCGCTCGCCGGCGTCCGCATCCTCGCCCTCGAGCAGATGCAGGCGCTCCCCTACGCCACGCCGCGGCCGGCCTGGTGGCCGGGCCGGTGTCCACCGACGCCGAGGTGGTGGCCGACCCGCACCTCGAGGTGATCGGTCCGTAGAAATCCCCTATTGATGTACGACATCGGCACAGGACGAGACCATTCGCTTGCCGATGACCTCGACCAACTCAGCCCTGGGACCGACGTGATCCCTACGCCGGCTGGCAAATCCCACGAGGAGCGGACCGAGCGCCTCGAACAGCTCTTCGCGCGAAATGGCTTCCATCGCCGGCGACATCGTGGTCGTTCTCGACGAGGTCGAGCAATCACAGGCGTTTCGCGAGGAGGGAGCGACCTGGGTCGCATCCTGGGTGACCGAACGATTCGGAGTGGCCAGTTCGACGGCTCGGTCCTTGGCTCACGTCAGCGAGAAGACCGCGGGCCTCCCCCACCTGATGGGCGCCCTCCGCACGGGCGCGGTGTCCTTGGACAAGGTCAGGACCGTGGCTGACGTGGCCACCCCGGAGAACGATCTGGAGCTGTGTGAGGAGGCTCAGCGGTGCAGTGTCCGTGAGCTCGCCGACGTGGCCCGTTCGAGGGCACGGGACCCCAGATCCTCTGCACTCACCTCCGCCGAGCAGTACGAGCGTCGCTTCGTGCGCTTCAACGACCAGTTCCGCACCGTGACGGCCCAGCTGCCGGCCGAGTCCTACGCAGAGGCCAAGGCGCGGCTCGTCCTGTGCCGCTACCACCACGGCGTGGTCCACAGGAAAGGCTGGTCCATGACCGGCAACGCCAACGAGGAGCTCACCGTCGTCGGTCCGACCGGCCGGGTCATGGTGTCGCGCCCGTCGCCACTGTGGACCAGGGTGGCGGACCGATGGCGGGCGGCCGGTCCGGCCGGCTGAGACTGAACCTCTGAGTGGCTCTTAGTACCGCGGCAGCGCGATGAAGGCGACGAGGTAGGCGAAGAGCCCAGCACCGACGAGCGTGCAGGTGTGGAACACCTCGTGGAAACCGAAGACACGCGGCCAGGGGTCCGGCCACTTGCGGGCGTAGACCAGCGCGCCTGCCGTGTAGGCGAAGCCCGCCACGAGCATCAGGGCGAACCCGCCCCAGCCCAGGCTGCGCACGAGCTGGGGCGCCACGATGACCGGGCACCAGCCCACCACCACGTAGGGGATGGCGACCACCCACTGCGGAGCGTCGAGGAACACCTGGCGCAGCGCGATCCCGGCGGCCGCACCGGCCCAGACCATGACCAGGACGAGCACCTCGGCCCACCCGGTCAACGCCAGGCCGGCCACTGCGGTGGACGTTCCAGCGATGCCCACGAAGATCGCGCTGTGGTCGGCCCGTCGCATGCGCCGCCACGCCGAGGCGGACCAGCGCAACCGATGGAAGGCCGCGCTGGTGCCGAACATTGCCAGCATGCCGGCGACGTAGACCGCGAGTTCCGCGGTGGCCGCGGCGCCGGGGGCGGCGGCGATCAGGAACGGCCCGCCGATCAGCCAGGCGAAGAACGCACCGACGTGCAGCCAGCCCCGCAGGAGCGGGCGCTCGCCGCGGTTGTCGGCCGACCTCCCCTGCTCACCCTGGGCCAGCACGGTCACGAGGTCCCCTCCTGCTCAAGCCGGTCGGCCAGCTCCACCTCCCGGCGCGAGATGCCGAGCAGGAAGAGGATGGCGTCGAGGTAGGGCACGCTGAGGGCCGCGTCGGCGGCCTGGCGCACCACTGGCTTGGCGTTGAACGCGATACCGAGCCCGGCGGCGGCAAGCATGTCAATGTCGTTGGCCCCGTCGCCGACCGCGATGGTGCGCGCCAGCGGGACGCCCGCCGCCGCCGCGAAGGCGGTCAGCGCCGTGGCCTTGCCGGCGCGGTCGACGATGGGCCCGTCCAGTTCGCCGGTGACGACGCCGCCGTCCAGGACGAGCACGTTGGCCGCCAGGTGGTCGATGCCGAGGTCCGTTACGAGGGGGCCGATCACCTGGGTGAACCCACCGCTCACCACGGCCAGCTCGTACCCGAGCCGCTTCAGCGTCCGTACCAGCGTGCGGGCGCCGGGCGTCAGGACGATGCCGTCGCGCACGGCTTCGAGGTCCGCTTCCTTCAACCCGGCCAGGAGGCGAACCCGGCGGCGCAGCGCGTCGGCGAAGTCGACGTCGCCCGCCATGGCGGCCTCGGTCACCGCGGTCACCTCGCGGCCGCATCCGCAACGTTCGGCCAGGAGGTCGATCATCTCGCCCTGCAGCAGCGTGGAGTCGGCGTCCAGGACGATCAGGTGCTTGGCCCTGCGATGCAGCCCGGCCGCCTGCACGGCGAGGTCGACCTGGCACCGCGCGGCCGCCTCGGCCAGCGCCCGGCGCAGGCTGTCCACTTCAGCACCGGCGACGGACAGCTCGTAGCTGTGCACCGGGTAGGCCGCCAGCCGCACGATCCGCTCGATGTTGCCGCCACACCGGGCGATGCATCCCGCCACCGTCTCGAGGGTGGCCGCGTCGATCTCCGGTGCCAGCAGTGTGATCAAGTGGCTCTCGGCGACGACGTCGAGCTCCGCCTCCACGAGGGGCTCGACCGTCACCTCCACTCCCGCCGCGCTGAAGCGCTGCGCCAGGACGGCGCGCACGGGCTCCAGCTCGGCCGGCACCAGGTCCGCCTCCACGCAGAGGAGTAGCCGGCCGTGGACCCGCACCTGCTCCACGTCGTCCACCTCCACACCGCGCTCGGCCAGCGCGCCGAACAAGCGCTCCGAGATACCGGGGCCGTCCTGCCCGCTCACCGTCACCAGGTATGGCGAGGGCACCGCCTCCGTCACGATCGGGACACGTCCTTCTCGGTGACCCAGCCGGCGCCCTCCACCCATCGCTTGACGATGCGCGCCGGCACGCCCGCCACCACACAGCGGTCCGGGACCTCGCCACGGACGACGGCACCCGCGGCCACCACGACGTGCTCGCCGATCTGGGCCCCCGGGAGGATGACGGCGTTGGCACCAAGCCAGCTCCCCGAGCCGATGCGCACCGGGGCTTCGGTCGGCCACTGATGCCCGATCGGCTCGACGGGGTCCTCGTAGGTGTGGTTCTGATCCGTGATGTAGACGTACGGTCCGGTCTGGATGTCGTCGCCGATCAAAATCTCCCAGTGGCCGACGATGTGCGAGCCGCGCCCGATGAGGCAGCGGCTGCCGATGGAGACGACCGGGTCGGTGACCATCTCCTGCCCCGGTGCCATGCCGGCCGAGATCGAGGCGCCGGGGCCGACGATCGTCTCCGCCCCGACGTGAATCAGGTGCTCGTTGTAGATGGCGCCCTGGGGAAACAGCAGGCAGGCCCCCGCGCCCATGCGTCCGAAGCGCTGCCCGCGGGGATCGTCGGGTCCGATCGCCCCGAGTTCGGCGGCGCCGTCCCAGGCCGCGTGCACCAGTCGCGAAAGAGGCCGCCGAAGCGGTCCAGGGAGGGAGCGGGCCCAGGTCACGCACGAATGGTAGGTGGTGCCGACGCCGCGGCCGCAACGGCTCCGCAGATCTGCAATGGGAGCGCATGGGTAAACTTCGCCCCGTGCAGCCCCTCCCACCGGACGGTGGCTCCGAACCCCGGCCGCTCCCACCCCAGCGCCCCATCGACCGCCGGCAGTTCCTGCAGCTGTCCGCGCTCGGCGTCACCGGGTTCGCCGGCGCGACCCACTTGGGCACCGGACATCCGAAGCAGCGCGTCCCGGCCCGGGCCAAGCGCCGCAGCTCGCCGGACCCCGCCGTGGTGGACACGCGGCTGCCGAGCGGCGTCGTTGCGCCGACGGCGCCGTGGCTGATCGCCGAGAACGCCAAGCCTGGCACGCTGAACTGGATCTGCAACCACAACCAGCCCGACCACGCGCTCGAGGGTTTCGCCAGCCAGGTGAGCGCGGTGCCCGGCGACGACGTGGCGGTGTTCGTCAGCACCACCGCGCGCGCCGTCCAGGTCCAGGCCTACCGCATGGGTTTCTACCAGGGTCTCGGTGGCCGCCTGCTCGTGCAGACCGACTTCGTCCCGGCCAAGGTCCAGGCCGCGCCGGTGGTCACGCCCGGCATCGGCACGGTGACGTGCCCGTGGTCGCCCACCCTGACGCTCAACATCACGAAGGACTGGCTGCCCGGCTGCTACCTCTTGAAGCTCGTCGGTGACGGCGGCGAGGAGCAGTTCGTCCCCCTCACCATCCGCGACGACGCGTCCATGGCGTCGTACGTGTTCCAGAACAGCGTCACCACCTGGCAGGCCTACAACCTCTGGGGCAGCTACAGCCTCTACTACGGGCCGGACAAGAGCGGCCGGTCCGCCTTCGCCGACCGCGCCCGCGCCGTGTCCTTCGATCGTCCCTACCCGCAGACCTGGGCTTCGGGCGCGGCCGACTTCGTCGGCAACGAGCTGCCGCTGCTGTTCCACCTCGAGAGCCTCGGGCTCGACCTGACCTATTGGACCGACGTCGATCTGCACGCCAGCCCGCAGCTGCTCATGAACCACCGCTGCCTCTTCAGCCTGGGCCACGACGAGTACTGGTCCCAACCCATGCGCCAGGGCGTCGCGGCCGCCAACGCCAGCGGGGTCAACCTCGCCTTCCTCGGCGCCAACGCCTGCTACCGCCAGATCCGGCTGCAGTCCACCTCGGTCGGTCCCAATCGCCTGCAGGTCTGCTACAAGGACGCGGCGGAGGATCCGCTGGCGCTGGAGCAGCCGGCGCTCACCACCGTCAACTGGAACCAGGCCCCGGTCAACAATCCGGAGTCGACGCTCATCGGCTCCATGTACCAGTCGGTGGGGGCCAAGGCGGACATGGTGGTCACCGACGCGTCGTCGTGGTTCTACGACGGATGCAACCTCAGCGACGGCCAGACGTTCAGCACCGTCATCCTCGGCGAGTACGACCGTTACGTGCCTTCGCTCCCGGGCCCGCACAATGCCGACGTGCTGGCGCACTCCCCGGTCCCGGGGCAGTCCAACTGGTCCGACATCACGTACTACACCGCGGCGGGAAACGGGGGCGGCGTGCTGGCCAGCGGTTCGGCCAGCTTCGTGTCGCTGCTCGGGACCACGGGCGACATCCCGCCCATCGTGCTCGTCGGCGCCCGACCCGGCGTGACCGACGTCATCCGCCGGGCGATGGAAAACGTCTACAGCCGTTTCGGCCTGGGTCCGGCCACGTCCTACGGCAGCTCCAGCGGCAACTGGTCGGCGATCTACACCGGAGCCGCCGCCAGCGCGGGGACCGCCGCCGGCACCCCGTCCGCCTGAGCACCCGGCGCGCTGAGCAGGACAGGGGCGTATCCCCGGCGGGGATGACACCACTCGCGGGCCCAGCCCCCGTACGATCGACGCCCAGCGATGGCCAATTCTGACAATGACCGCTCCAGGGCGCGCCGCCCGCTCGCCTGGGGTGTGCTGGCGACCGCCGGACTCACCGGGCTGCTCCTGAGCGCCTGCTCGTCCGACCCCCCCCACCATCGAGGCCGCGGCGGCCAAGGTGAAACCGACCACCACGACGTCGACGGCGCCGCCGGCTCCGTGCCCGCTCACCGGGGTGCCCGCCCCGTTCGGCGTGCCGCAGCGGCCGGCCATGGCGGTCAAGATCGACAACTACCCCGCCGGCCGCCCCCAATCGGGTCTGGACAAGGCCGACATCGTGTTCGAGGAGCCGGTCGAGGGTGGCATCACCCGCTACGCCGCCGTGTTCCAGTGCCAGAACGCCCCGCTGATCGGCCCCGTCCGCTCAGCCCGCAACATCGACATCGGCATCCTCGGGCAACTGGGCAACCCGCTGCTCGCTCACGTCGGCGGGATCAACCCCGTGCTCGCCAACATCGATGCCTCCCCGATCGTCAACGTCGACCTTGGCGCCAGCAACTCGCTCATGATCCACCCCCCGAATCACGTGCCGCCGGACTCGGACTACACCTCGAGCGCCATCGTGTACGGCACGCACCCGACCATGACGACCCCGCCCCAGCCACTGTTCACCTACTCGGCCGACCCCCCGCCCGGGGGCACCGCGGTCTCGTCCGTGAACATCGACTTCTCCGGCACGTCCAACGTGACGTGGAGGTGGCAACAGTCGTCCGGCACCTTCCTGCGCTATTACAACTCGACGACGCCGGACTTGCTGGCCAACAACGTCCAGAACGCCGCCGCCAACGTCGTCGTGCAGTACGTGCAGGTCAGCTACGGGCCATGGGTCGAGAACTCCGAGGGCGGGCTGGAGGTACAGGCGGACCTGTACCCCGACGCCAGCGGCACCGCCGTCATCTACCGGGACGGGTACGCCATCCCCGGCACCTGGCACCGCTCCGCGCTCGGCTCGCCCACCCAGTTCGTCAACGCGTTCGGCGTGCCGATCCCGCTGAAGCCCGGTCAGACCTGGGTCGAGTTGGTGCCGAGCACCATCAGGGTCACCACGACCCCCTGAGGCGGACGAGCGAGCCGCTAACCAGGCGGCTTGCGCGCCACCAGTGCCAATAACAGGCAGTCCTCGGCGGCGGCGAACACGCCCGGGTGCGCACTGGCCTCGACCTCGTCGAAGACCCCGGCCGCCGCGCCGCGCCGCATCAGGTTGAGGCCCTTGCACTCGGTCACCTCGAAGCCGGCCCGCTCGAGCTTGGCCACGAGTTCGTCCGCCGCGTATTCGATCTTGTGGTCGTGGTTCATCAGCGCATCGGAGCGCAGGCGCCACAGTGGCCCGTTCGGCGTGTCCAGACAGAACCAGCCGCCGGGCGCCAGGACGCGGAACGCCCCCCGCACGACGGCGTCCCCGTCCGCTTCGCTGACGTGCTCAATGGACTGTCCGCTGTAGACGAGGTCGAACGAGCCGTCGCCGTAGCGCTCCAGGTCGACCATGGAGTGGAAGGCGAACTCCACCGGCCCGAGCTCGGACAGCACCGGCTCACCCGATGAGCCCCCCTGGTAGATGGTGTCGCGCTCGTCGACGGGGAGGTCGACCACGACCAGGCGCTCGAAGGGGTAGGGGTAACCCAGGTGCACCAGCGCCCCGTCGGGCAGGCCCTGGTGGGTCCCACCGAGGTCCAGGATGCGCGCCGCGGGCGGCAGCCCCGACACGAACTCACTGCGGCTGACGTGCATGGAGAGCAGCACGTTGCCGATGGGCACGCGCCGGCGGAATTCCTCGGAATGGGCCAGGGCCTCGGCCACACCGTGCCGGGACAGCTCGCCGTCCTTGAGCTTCTGGACGTAGTCGGAGCCGCCCGCGGCGTCGGGCTCGCGGTCGAGGACGACGTTGAAGGCCAGACGCACCGACTGCTTCGGTGGCAGGTAGCGGAACGGGACGGTGGGGACGACGCGGTCGAGGACGTTGTACGCGCGTTGCTTCCATTCACTGGCCGGCATCGCACCATTGTGGTCCGGACGCGAAGCGCTCCGGGCCACTGACCCGAGGGAGGAGGGAGCGGGCCCGGAGGCTTCGGCGCCGTGCGAGGCGGGATGCAGTTAGGAGTCGATGGAGATCGGGGCGTCGTCGGGGTCGAGCGCGTCCTCCACCAGGAGGTCCTCCTCCTTGGGGGCCAGGCACTCGCGCACGCGATCGTTGATCTCGGCCATCAGCTGGGGGTTCTCGATGAGGAACGTCTTGACGTTCTCCCGCCCCTGGCCGAGCTGCTCACCCTCATAGGTGAACCACGCACCCGACTTCTTGACGAACCCGAGGTCGACCGCGACGTCGAGGAGCGAGCCCTCGCGGCTGATGCCCTTGCCGTACATGATGTCGAACTCGGCCTGCTTGAACGGTGACGAGCACTTGTTCTTGACGACCTTGACCCTGGTGCGGTTGCCGACCACGTCGGCCCCGTCCTTGATCGCCTCGATGCGACGGATGTCCAGCCGGATGGAGGAGTAGAACTTCAGCGCGCGGCCACCCGGGGTGACCTCTGGGGAGTTGTGCACCACCACGCCGTCGACCAAGTAGTTGTGGCTGTCCTCGACCTCGATGTCGAACCGGTGCATCGACCGGGTCGGTGGCTTGACGTGGATGTCGCTCACCGGCAGGGCCACCAGCTCGTACCGCATCGGCGTGAAATGGGGCTCGACCGCGAAACGTCCCCTGTACGCGGGGAGCAGCTTGTACTCCATGCTCGGGTGCACGAAGGGTGCGATCAGGGCGTGGAGTTTGGCCGTCTCCTCGTTGGCGAAGACCAGCAGCGCCTTCTTCGCCGCACCTGAGGCAACCAGCTTGGCCCGGATACCCCAGGCGTCGGCCAGATACGCCACGAGGCGCTCGCGGGTTCCGGGCTCCATCGCCTGGACGCAGATGGTGGTCCGGCCGGTGAGCCCGACCGTGCGCTTCTGCACCCCCTTGGACCGGATGCTGAGGTTCCCGTCGTCCATGTACCAGAGGGCGATCGACAGGGGCGTGAGACCCTTGAGGTAGTCGTCGTCGAAGACCTTCTTCGTGTCGACGTAGACGCCCAGGCGCAGCGGGGCCAACTCGGCCAACGGCTGGAAGTCGTAGGTCACGACGCCGTCGGTCCGGATGTTGCGAGTGGACCCGAGGTTGGAGAACAGGGAGGCCTTCCAGTCGGCGTACGCCGTCTGCCTCTCGGAGTGGCTGTAGCGGAACCGCGCTCCATGGCCGCTGCGTGATGGAGACAGTGCGCCGTCGCCCATGAGGGTCCCGCGGAGGGCCTCCCACTGGAAGTCCGACAGGTAGTGCGGCAGAGCCTCGAGCACCCGGTCACCCACCTTCAGCTCGCCGGCCTCGCGCCAACCGCTCGGTGTGCGGATCAGGTGGTTTGAGGTGCAGGCCAACTGAGCCCGGCCGTTCTTCATCGGCTTGGCCACGGTGATCTGCAGGAACTTGTCGGTGGTGCCGTTGTCGAACCAGTTCACGACGCGCTTCGGCACGATCGCGCCCACCTCGGCGTCGTAGGACAACACCTCGACGGGGAGGCGCTGATTGACGATCTTGCCGATCTTCTCCGTGCTGCCGTCGGCCAGCACGACCCGGGCGTTGTAATGAAAGCACCCGTACATCACGCCGATTTTTTCCCGCAGCTGGTTGATGAAGACGGCGATGGTGCTGGACTTCGACAGCGTGCCCGTCAGCTTGCGCAGCGCTTGGGACATGAGCCGCGCCTGGAGGCCGACGTGGGTGTCCCCCATCTCCCCTTCGATCTCGGCCCGCGGCGTCAATGCCGCCACCGAGTCGATCACCAAGACGTCGAGCGCGCCGGAGCGGATCAACATGTCGGCGATCTCGAGCGCCTGCTCGCCGGTGTCCGGCTGCGAGATGAGGAGGTCGTCGACGTTGACCCCGATGGCCCGTGCGTAGACCGGGTCCATGGCGTGCTCGGCGTCGATGTAGGCGCAGATGCCGCCGTTGCGCTGTGCCTCGGCCACCACGTGCATGGCCAGGGTGGACTTCCCCGACGACTCCGGGCCGTAGATCTCCACGATGCGGCCGCGGGGAAGACCCCCGATGCCCAGCGCCAGGTCCAAGGAGAGCGCTCCCGGTGGGGATGGACTCGATGTTCATGCTGAGGTTGTCGCCCATGCGCATGACCGAGCCCTTGCCGAACTGCTTCTCGATCTGGCCCAGCGCGGCGTCCAGCGCCTTCTCCCGTTCGTTTTCGGCCATCCCTCTCTCCTCTGTGTCTGTTCTGTGTCTGTGTCTGCGACTGTGTGCTTCGACCGACTGCGTTGTGTGCCGGCCCTGCTCGGTGCCGTTGTGGTGACCCTACGGCGGGGGTGTGACGGGTCCCGCCGGCGCTGCCTTTGGCAGCATAACGAACATGTGTTCGTAGGACGTGGATCCTCGCGCCGGCAAAACGGATCGACCGGAGAACGGTCGCCCACCGGCCCGACGGTCGCCGCGGAGACACAACGATCGTGACCGGAAGGGGTGCCGCGTCCATGCGAAGCTGACGTCTCCCCGGGCGGGAACGGGAGAGGAGGAGGGCAGAGGGTGCTCGCGAGAAGGCTGGTGGCCGGCGTGCTGCTGGCGGTTGCATTGGCGACCGGCGTCGCGACCCAGGCCGCACCCGCGGCCGCGGCCGCCGCAACCGGTTCCGGCACGAACGCCTCGGCCCTCTACAAGGACGCCCTCGCCACCACCCGCTCCTGGTCGGTCCACTACGCCTCCGACTCGACCGAGTCCAACCAGACCCTCGTCGAGAGCGGCGACGCCGGGCCGGCCTCGGGCAGTCAGTCCGTCGTCATGGGCAAGGGGTCGATCTCCATCCTGGTCATCGGCGGCATCAGCTACCTCATGGGCAACCCCGATGGCCTCGAGAGCCTCGCCGGCCTGAGCGTGTCCCAGGCGGCCGAAGCGACGAACCAGTGGATCGAGTTCTCGACCGACAACTCCGCCTTCGCCCCCGTGGTCGACGGGGTCCGCTCGAAGGACCTGGTCAAGGAGCTCGCCCTGAAGGCGCCGCTCTCCCTCGGGCCCGGGCGCACCCTCGACGGCCAGGCGGTCGACGCCATAGACGGGACGCAGTCCTTCGGCCGCACGTCCCAGCACGTCGTCCTCTACGTCCGCGCCCATGGCTCCCACGTCCCGGTCGAGGAAGACTCAGTCAACGCACAGGGAAAGTCCACGAGCGCGGAGCACATCATCTATTCCAACTGGGGGGAGAAGGTGCGGCCCGAAGCTCCCAAGGCGACCATTTCCGTCGGGCCGATAAGCGCCGTCTAAGAAGCGCCCCGAACCCGGGCCCGACGCCCGGGCGTGGGAAGATGGAACCTGTCGCCCCCCCTGGCCGAGCCGGCGCTCGCCGCGCCACCGTGCCGGGCCTCCAGGAGAGTGAAAGGTCATGTACCCCTTGCGCCACATCCCCGTCCGCACCGCCGCGGTCGCCGCCGGACTCACCGCCGCGACCGCGCTGGCCCTCGTCACGGCGGCCGCCCCGGCCGGCGCCGCCACCGGCGCACCCGGCACCGATGCGACCGCCGAGTACCAGGCCGCGTTGAAGGCGGTCGGCAGTCAAGGCGTGCACTTCGCCTCTGTGGCCAAGCAGAGCGGCGCCACCCTCGACGTGACCGGTGACGCCGGCACCACGTCGGGCTCGCAGACGCTGGTCGTGCAGAACAAGAACGTCACGGAACGCATGACGGCGCGGGTGGTCGGGTCGACTGGATACGTGAGTGGCAACGCCGCCGCCCTCCAGCACGTGATCGGCCTCACCAAGGCCCAGTCCTCCAAGTATGCCGGCACATGGCTGTCCTTCCCGACCTCGAACGGCGGCCTCGACGAGCTGGTCGGCGGGCTGCTCTCGTCACAGGTGTCCAAGGAGCTCGAGATCGGCGGCCCCTACACCTATGGCAAGCCCGCCACGGTGGGCGGCCAGCACGCGCTGGTGATCAACGGTTCGGTCGCGACCCAGAGCGGGAGCAAGGTCCCGGTCGTGCTCTACGTCCCGGCCAGCGGCTCGCCGCTGCCGATCCAAGAGGTGACCAACGCCGGCAAGTCGGGAGGCTCGTCGGCCATCCACGGCACGGTGACCTTCTCGAACTGGGGCGAGAACAAGAGTCAGAGCAAGCCCAGCCACGCGGTGTCGCTCCTCAAACTGGTCCCGCCCACCTCGTCGTCGGCCACCGGGGGGTAGTCCAGCCGGTGGCGCCGCTGCTCGAGGCCACCCAGGGCGACATCACGGCGGAACGGGTCGACGCCGTCGTCAACGCGGCCAACCGCCGGCTGCTCGGGGGCGGTGGCGTCGACGGCGCCATCCACCGCGCCGCCGGGGCCGAGCGCCTGCAGGCGGCGTGCCGGGCCATCGGGGAGTGCCCGCCCGGTCAGGCCGTCGTCACCGACGGGTTCGACCTGCCCGCCCGCTTCATCATCCACACCGTCGGGCCGGTCTGGCACGGTGGGACGGCGGGCGAGCCCGAGACGCTTGCGGCGTGCTACCGGAACGCGCTGGCGGTCGCCGACGAGGTGGGCGCCCGCTCGGTCGCCTTCCCTGCGATCTCGACCGGGATCTACGGCTACCCCGTGGGGCAGGCCGCCGAGGTGGCCGTGACCACCATCCGCGCGGCGGACACCGACGTGACCCTCATCCGCTTCGTGGCCTTCGATGCCGTGACGCTGGAGCGTTACCTCGAGCTGCTCCGCTGAACGCGACCGGTGTCCGCCGTCACGACGAGGCGCCGGTCGTCAGGTTGTAGACGGTCACCCCGCCCAGCGTCTGGGCGGTGAAGTGTGACTCCACCCAGGACGTGATCTGCGACGCGTCGTCCGAGCTCCCGCCGCCGCCGAAGCCGCCGCCCCCGAACCCTCCGCCGCCGCTGGCGATGAAGTAGTGGATCTTGCCCGCCGAGACGTACTGCTCGAACTGGGCCAGTGTCGGCGCAGGGTCGGTGCCGTTGAAGCCGCCGATGGCCATCACGGGCTCGCCGCTGGCCAGCTGGTAGCCGGCCGCGTTGTTCGAGTTCACCGTGGCGGCGGCCCAGGTGTACCTGCTGGCGTCCGACTGCAGCGCCTTGGTCACTGCCGGATTCGACTGGCTCGAACTCAGGAAGCCCGCGCCACCGCCGGCACCACCGGTCCCTGCCCCCCGACGGAACCCACCGCCGCCGCCGAACGAAGGCGCACCACCGGGGAACCCGCCGGTACCCGTTCCGGTCCCGGCCCCGGCCCTGGCCGGGAAGCCGCCGGGGAAGCCACCGCCGGGACCGCCCTGGCCACCGCCGCCGGCGAAGCCACCGCCGGCGAAGCCACCGCCCCCGAAGGCCCGGCGGAAGCCGCCACCGGGGAAGCCGCCACCCGGGAAGCCGCCGCCGGGGCCGCCCTGGCCGCCGGTCGGGGTCGGCGTCACTGACGGGATCGCTCCGTTGTGCGGTGTGGCCGCGGTGGCCACGGTCGAGAAGAGCGGGGCGGCCAATGCCGCGCCGAAGCCCAGCGTGGCCACGAGGGCGATGGCGAGCTTCGGGACGTTCCGCAACAGCGGGAGCGCCAGAATGGCGACGACGCCGAGCACGCCGACCACCACCACGAAGGGACGGAGGGCGGGGAACCAGTCCGCGGAGCGGCCGAGGAGGATGTAAGTCCAGACGACAGTGGCGGCCAGGGCCGCGGCCAGGCCGATGCGCCCGACCCAACTGTCACGGCGCTGCCAGAGCCCCATGGTGCCGATGCCGACGAGAGCACCGAGCGGCGGTGCGAGCGCCACCGCGTAGTACGGATGGATGATGCCTTGGGCCAGGCTGATCACGAGTCCGATGCTCACGAGGGAGCCGCCCCACAGCAGGAGCGCGGCGCGCTCGCGATCGGTGCGACGGGCCCGCAGGGTGACGACGAGCAGGACGGCGCCCATCACCAGCGCGCCGGGGAGCAACCACGACATCATGTTGCCGAATGTCGTGTTGAACAGACGCGTGAGGCCGGTCGGGCCCCACATGCTGCCGGCGACGCGACCGCCGCCGACGCTGCCCGACTCCTGTCCGGTGATCCGCCCGAAGCCGTTGTAGCCGAAGATGAGGTTGAGGATGCTGTTGTTCTGTGACCCGCCGACGTAGGGGCGGTCGGCGGCCGGCGTGAGGGCGACGGCCGCCACCCACCAGCCCGCGGCCACGACGACCGAGACACCCATCAGGCAGACCTGCCACACCCGGCGCCACCATCCCGTTGGCGCGGCGAGCAGGTACACGACGGCCATGACCGGGAGGATGATGAACGCCTGCAACATCTTGGTGATGAAGCCGAAGCCCACCAGCGTGCCGGCCAAGACGAGCCATTTGGTCTGCGCCCGCTCGAGCCCGCGGTATGGTGGCATAGGTCGCAGCCGTGAGGAGCAGCGCCAGCAATGGCGTCGGGGTTGTTGTAGCGGAACATCATGGCGGCCACCGGCGTGAGCGCGACCACGGCGCCGCCGAGGAGCGCGGCCTGCGCGCTGAACCAGCGACGCACGGAGAGGTAGACCAGGCCGACGGTGGCCACACCCTCGAGGGCCTGCGGCGCCAGGACGCTCCACGAGTTGAGGCCGAAGATCCGAGCGGAGATCTCCATCGGCCACAGGAACGCCGGCGGCTTGTCGACGGTGATGAAGTTCGACGAGTCCGACGACCCGAAGAACATCGCTTTCCAGCTCTTCGTGCCCGCCTGGACGGCGGCGGAGTAGAAGGAGTTCCCCCACCCGCTCGCCCCGAGATCCCAGAGATAGAGCACGGCGGTGGCGGCGAGCAATGCGAGCAGGGCGGGCCGGACCCAGGCGGCGTCGCTCTCCTTGCCCCGCACGAAGCGGGCCAGCCGGCCGCCACGGGGGCCGGGCGGCCAGGACGGCGCGGCCTGCTGCCCCGCTCCCTGCCGGGGGGGCGCCGAGCGTCAGCGGCGGATCGAGCACCCCCACCGCGGTGGCGGGGTCGTGCGTCAGGTCGGTCATCGGGACACCTCCATGGGGCCGGCGCTGGCGCGGGCGTTCGGGCGGAAGATCCAGGCCCGCAAGACGGCGAACCGGAAGACGGCGGCGAGAGCGTTGGCGACGGTGAGGGCCACCAGCTCGGCGACCAAGGCCGACGGGGCGACCCACTGCGCCACCACCAGGCCCAGCGTCGTGAAGCCGAGGCTGACCAGGTACAGGATCCCGGCGACAGCGAAGAGGCGACCGCGTCGGGCCTGGCCGTCCGCTGCTCCGGGAGAGCTCCCGGTGCACCGCCGTGTTGAAGAGGGTGGCGATGGCCATAGCGACGGCATTGGCGCCGAAGGCCCCGAGAAGAGGTCGCCAGGCGACGAAGAGGAAGAGGTAGCCGAGTGTGGACACGACGCCCACCCCGGCGAAGCGCAGGAGCTGGTCCGCCGCCACCTCGTTCGAGCGAGCGCGGCGCAAGCCCTTGGGGCGCCGGACCAGCATGCGCCAGACGCCGCGCAGGTCGTCCGCCGCCGTCGAGACGATGTGCACCCGCGAGTCGGGGTCATCAACCCAGTCCACCGGGACCTCGCCGATCCGCAGGCCCAGGCGCTCCGCCGTCACCAGCAGCTCGGTGTCGAAGAACCACTCGTTGTCCTCGACGAGCGGCAACAACTTCTCTGCCGCGTCCCGTCGCAGGGCCTTGAAGCCGCACTGGGCGTCGCTGAAGCGGCCCTGCAGTGTGAGCTTGAGCAACAAGTTGTAGGCCCGCGAGATCAGCTCGCGCTTCGGGCCGCGCACCACGTGTGCCCCCGGCGCAAGCCGCGAGCCGATGGCCACGTCGCGGTGACCGGAAAGCAACGGCGCCACCAGTGGGAGGAGTGCGGGCAGCGCGGTCGAGAGGTCGACATCCATGTAGGCGACGACCGGGGCATCGCTCGTCGACCAGGCGGCGCGTAGCGCGTAACCGCGTCCCTTGCGCGGCAGGTGTATGGCTGCCACGCCGCGGCACTGTCGCGGCCAGTTGGTGCGCCACCCGGTCGGTGTCGTCCGTGCTGGCATTGTCGACCACGGTGATGAGCGCCCGGAAGGGGAACGACTCGTCGAGGAACGTGCGCAGTGCCATGATGCGCTCCGCCAGATGCGGCGCCTCGTTGTAGACCGGCACCACGATCTCCACGTCCAACGGGACGCGTCGAGGATCGACGTCGGCTTCGAAGGGAGCCAGGGCTGTCATGGCAGCCATGGTGACGGTGCGGGCTCCGGCCTCCGTGAAGCTCGGCTGTGCACCCGGTGTGAATCTCGGGCGGCGCGCCCTGTCACGGCCCGCAACGGCCCGCCACCGCCCCCCACGGCCCGGGTCAGGCGGCTGGTTCGGGGGGCGCTTCCCCAGCGGCCGGGTCCTGGCCCGGCTGGACCCCGGAGATCGGGATGAGCACCGTGACCACCAAGCCCTCGCCCGGCGTCGACGCGGCCGAGACGGTCCCGCCGTGGGCGGCCACGATGGCGGCGACGATGGACAGCCCGAGCCCGCTGCCGCCTCCGGTTCGGGCCCGGGCCGGGTCGGCCCGGTAGAAGCGCTCGAAGACACGCCGGGCGTCCTCGTCCGGCATGCCCGGACCGGTGTCGCGGACCTCGATCTGCGCCTGGTCGCCGACCTGGTCGACGTGCACGGTGGCCGTCGTCCCGGGCGGCGTGTGGGCCCGGACGTTGGCCAGCAGGTTGTCGAGGACCTGGCGCAGGCGGTCCTTGTCCCCGTTCACTTCGACGGGACGCGCCGCCCAGAACTGCACCGGCCACTCGGGCCCGACAGCGGTGGCCGTACGGACGGCGTCGGAGGCCAACGCCACCAGCTCGACGGGTGCCGTCTTCATCGGCACGCCCTCGTCGAGGCGGGCCAACGTGAGCAGGTCGTTGACCAGCCGGTCCATGCGGGCCGTCTCGTTGCGGATGCCCGCGACGATGCGCGGCAGGTCGTCGGCGTGCTGGGACCCGCCCCGCTCGAAGAGCTCGGCATAGGCCGACACGGCGGCGATGGGGGTGCGCAGCTCGTGCGAGGCATCGGCCACGAACTGCCGGAGGTGCTGCTCGTTCTCCCGCAACCGTGACTCGGAGGCGACGCGGGCCGAGAACGCCGCCTGGATCCGTTCGAGCATGACGTTGAGCGCCCGGGCCAGGCGGCCGACCTCGGTGGCCTGGTCCGCGCCGGGAACGCGCTGGTCGAGGTCGCCGGCCGCGATGGAGTCGGCGGTCCGCTCCACGTCCTCGAGCGGACGCAGCCCGAGCCGGACCAACCACCACCCGCCTGCCAGCGCCAGGACGAGAGCGCCGGCCGTCACGGCCAGTTCGGTCAGGAACAGCGTGTGCAGGGTGCTGTTCTGATCGACGAGCGGCTGCGCCTGCACGAGCACGTCTCCGCTCAGTGCACCGTTGTCGACCTTCTCTGCCCGGACGCGGAAGGACGGCCCGTTCGGATCGACCGACCCCGTTGTGAAGTAAGCCACCTCCGAGCCATCGGGCTGTGTCGAGAACCCGGTGATCTGCGCCGGCAGCTGCGGCCGGTACGAGTGATCGGCCACGAAGGCTGGGCACTCGAGGCCCTGCACGACTCCCCCGCTCTGGTGGACGACGGAGATGTAGCTGATGCCGAAGATGTTCGGGAAGCCCCCACCTCCGGGACCGTCCCCGCCTCCGCCTCCGGGGCCGCCTCCGTTGCCCACCGGGCTGCCGCCGCCGCCGCTCTGCGGCGAGGGGCACACGACGTTGCCGGTCACCTGGTTGACGACCAGGTGGGGCTGGCGCTGCGCGAGCTCCTGGTCGACCTGGTTGTACAGGGAGGACCGCAGGGCCGAGTAGGTGGCGAAGTCGGCCACTACGAGCGCAATGATGGCAATCGCCCCGACCGCGACGAGGAGTCGGAGCCGCAGTGACACTCAGGCCGCTCCGCTGGCCGATTCGGACTCCCGGAGGGTGTAGCCGACGAGACGGATCGTGTGGATGAGCGGGGGTCCGAACTTCTCGAGCTTCTTGCGAAGGTAACTGACGTAGGTCTCCACGACGTTCCCGTCGCCACCGAAGTCGTAGTGCCAGACGTGGTCGAGGATCTGCGACTTGGAGAGGACGTGACGCGGGTTGAGCATGAAGTAGCGCAGGAGATTGAACTCCGTCGCCGTGAGGTTGATGGCGTTCCCGGCCCGCCGCACCTCGTGCGCGCTCTCGTCGAGCTCGACGTCCGAGAAGCGGAGGATCCCGTCGTCCTCGGGCTCGTAGCCGGTGCGGCGCAGGATGGCGTGCACCCGGGCGATTACCTCGGCCAGCGCGAAGGGCTTCGTGACGTAATCGTCGCCGCCGACGGTGAGACCCGCCAGCTTGTCCTGCAGCGTGTCGCGTGCGGTGAGGAACAGGACGGGCACGCGGAGCCCGTCGGAGCGCAGCCGACGCGTCACCTCGAGTCCATCGAGGTCGGGCAGCATCACGTCGAGGATCACCAGATCCGGAGGGTCCTCCTGCGCCTGCGCCAGCGCCTTGCGCCCCGTCATCGCCTCGTCGACGGTGAACCCCTCGTAGCGCAGCGACGTCGCCACCGCGTCGACGATCGAGGGCTCGTCGTCGACCACCAGGACCCGCGGTCCGTTGTCCGTCTTCACTTGGCCATACCTCCCTGGTTCAAGGGTCGCGCCCCGGTTTCCGCGTCCAGTGTGACCCGCCTGTGGGCCTCCTGTGAGCGCGGGCGCTCAGGCGGAGTGGGCGTCGAGGGCGCGTCGCAGCAGGTCGAGAGCCGAAATAGCCCCGTACTGGCGGACGCGTTCCCGGTCACCGGGCACCCGCAACTCGCGGGTCTGGGCCGGCTCGCCGGGAAGGTGGAGGCCCACGAAGACGGTGCCGGGGGCCACGCCCTCCTGGTCGTCGGGCCCGGCCACCCCGGTGATGCCGAGGCCGACGTCCGCCCCGGTCACCCGGGCGGCACCCACGGCCATGGCCGCCGCGGCCGACTCGGTGACAACCGGGCCGGCGGGCACCCCCAGAAGGTCGAACTTGACCTGGGAGTCATAGGCGACGACCCCACCGCGGAACCACGACGAGGCCCCGGCCACATTGACGAGGCGTGAGGCGATGAGGCCGCCGGTGAGCGACTCGGCGACGCCGAAGGTCAGGCCCCGGGCGAGGAGCCGGGCTGCCACCGCGACCTCCATCGACTCGTCATCGACGCCGAAGACGATGTCGCCGAGACGCTCCTCGATGGCGCGGCGCACCTCGACCTCCTCCTTGTCGAGCAACGCGGCGACGTCCTCGGGCGTGCGGGCCCGGGCGGTGATGCGGACCTTGATCCCCTCGATCCCCGACGCGAGGAAGGCGAGCGTGACGTCGCCGGCCGCATCGAGAGCGTCAATGCGGTCCTGGAGGGACTCGGCCAGCCCGGACTCGCTCGCACCCCACGTGCGCAAGACGCGGCTGGCGATGATGCCCTCCTCCTCCCCGCTCTCGGCCATACGGGCGCGCAAGTCGGGCAGGATGGCGCGCTCGAACATCTCGGCCATCTCGTAGGGGACGCCGGGGACCGCGTAGACGACCTTGTTCCCCACCGGGCAGATGAGGCCCGGTGCCGTCCCGGCCACCTGGGCGATGATGGTGGCGCCTTGCGGCACGTCGGCCTGGCGGGCGTTGTTGGCAGACATGGCGCGGCCCCGGGCCTCGAAGAAGCCGGCGATGACGTCGACGATGGCCTGGTCGCGCACGAGCGGGACGCCCATGACCTCGGCGATGGCCTCGCGGGTGATGTCGTCCTGGGTGGGGCCGAGCCCGCCGCACATGATGACGCCGTCGCTGCGGGCCAGCGCCGTGCGCAGCGCCAGCGTGATGCGATCGTGGTTGTCGCCCACGGCCTGGTGAAAGTGGGAGCCCACGCCGTTGGCCGCCAGGTGCTCGCCCAGCCACGCCGAGTTGGTGTCGGCGATCTGGCCCAGGAGCAGCTCGGTGCCGACGGCGACGATCTCGATTCTCACGGCCGTGACCTTACGAGGCGGCCGGCCGGGGCATCGCCCTGCGGCCGTCGCGCAGGTACTCGGCACCGGTGTAGAGCGTCAGTGCGCAGGCGAACCAGATCACCGCGACCTGGAGGGTGTGCTGGTGCGCCAACGGGGGAATGATGCACGTGCCGATCGCGATGTCCTGCACCAGGGTCTTGAGCTTGGCCGACTTGCGGGCGGGGATCGAGACGCCGCGCCGCCCCACCCACGAGCGATAGAGCTGCATGCCCACCTCGCGGAAGGCGATGAGGATGACCGGCAGCCAGGGCAGGTGGCCCTGGGCAGCCAGGGTGAACATGGCCCCGAGGACACAGGCCTTGTCGGCCAGGGGGTCGAGGAAGGCACCCGAACGGGTGGTGCCGTGCCGGCGGGCCATATAGCCATCGAGCCCGTCGCTGCCGGCGAGGATCAGGCCGACCACGACGTTGATCCACGACGCCCCCCAGGCGACGAGCATGAGCACGTAGACCGGCGCAGCGAGGAGCCGCGCCACGGTGACGGCGTTGGCCGGCGTGACCAGCGCGCTGGGACCGAAGGCGAAGTCCTGGTGCGACCTGGGCTCGTGGGTGGCCTCGCTCACGGTGCCCCCGCTCGTGCGCTGGCACCGGCCGGAACCGGGTCGCGCTCGGCCGCCACGGCGTGCAGGTCGGGGCCCTCCGCGCCGGTGATGGTGACGTCGACGAGGCTGCCCACCGGGAGATGCGCGGGCAGGTGCACGATGCCGTCGATCTCCGGTGCCTCGTGCACCGTGCGGCCCCGGCCGGGTGCGTCGACGAGGACCTGACGGGTGGCGCCGATGAGCGCGTCGCGTTTGTTCGCGGTGATGGCGTCCTGCAGCTCGGCACACTCGCGCAGGCGCTCGAGCGCCAGCTCGGCCGGCACCTGCTCCTCGAGTCCGGCGGCGTGGGTGCCGGCCTCGCGGGAGAAGGAAAAGAAGCCGGCCCAATCGAGCTGCGCCGCGTCGAGGAACTCCAGCAGGAGATCGTGGTCGCGCTCGGTCTCCCCGGGGTAGCCGAGGATGAAGGAGGAGCGGAACGTCGCGTCAGGGTCCGCCGCCCTGATGTCGGCGATGCGGCGCAGGAAGCGTTCGCCGTCACCCCAGCGCCGCATGCGGGCGAGCAGCGGGCGCGCCACGTGCTGGAGCGAGAGGTCGAAGTAGGGCACGCCCGTGGCCAGGACGGTCTCGATCAGCTCGTCGGTCAGCCCGGAGGGATAGAGGTAGAGCAGCCGGGTGCGCTCGACTCGGGCTGTCACCGCACGCGTGAGGGCGGCGATGGGCGAGGGGCCATGGGCGATGCGGGTCCGGCGCCCCGGGCCCGAGCGGTCCCGGGCGTAGGAGGCGAGGTCCTGGGCGACGAGGACGATCTCGCGCAGGGGTGGCGCGCCGTCGGCGGGCGCCCGCAACGCGTCGACCTCGGCCAGCACCTCCTCGGGCGATCGGGAGCGTTGCTTGCCGCGGAAGGACGGGATGGCACAGAAGCCACAGATGCGGTCACAGCCCTCGGCCACCTTCACGTAGGCCCAGGGGGCGCGGGCGGCGGGCCGCGGCAACTCCAACAGGTCGAACCCGTTCGTCGACAGCGACGCGGCGGAGGCGCGGCGCCCGGGCGTGAGGGCCACCGGGACGGCGCGTTCGGGGGAGGGTGTCGTGAGTGGGGCGGTGAGCTCGGCTCCGAACCCTGCCACGAGGTCCACCTCGGGCAGGGCATCGCGCAGCTCGTCGCCGTACCGCTCGGCCATGCAGCCGGTGACGACCAGACGGGCGCCGGGCCGGCGCTGCTCGGCGAGGCTCAGGACCGTGTCGATCGACTCCTGGCGGGCGGCATCGATGAAGGCGCAGGTGTTGACCACCACGAGGTCGGCCGCGTCCGCGTCCGGGGCGCGTCCGTAGCCCTGCGCAGTGAGATAGCCCTCCAGCTTGTCGGAGTCGACCTGGTTCTTCGGGCACCCCAAAGTCTGAAGCCAGTAGAGGCCCACGACGTCACACACTCCTCGCACCAGGCCGGTTCCCGCCGGGGCGACGGTGCACGGCAGGCCCGCCGGAGCGGGCCGACTCATCCGGAAGGCCGGACACCGGGTGTGCCCGACTCCCGAGCGGAGAGGGAGGGATTTGAACCCTCGGACCCGGTTACCCAGGTCAACTCATTAGCAGTGAGTCCGATTCGGCCGCTCTCGCACCTCTCCAGCAGGACTTTTGCATTTTGACAGACCGGCTTGTCCATAACCCGTCCATAATCGCCACGCCGAAGTCCGTGAAAGGCAGCCTACGTGAACGCTCGCCGGGCGTTTGGCAGGTCAGGGTGTCACTCGGGCCGGACCCGGCGACGTTCAGGGCAGGGAAGGGAGCGAATGGAGGCGATCCGTCGAATGATGTCGCTGGGCGCGGTTGCCCTTGGCCTTCTGCTCTCCGCCATGGCACTTCCATTCGTCGGCGCCCCGACCGTTGCCGCTGCGGCCCGCTCGACGTCGGTGGCAACCTCGACAATGACCTTCGTCGACACCTCTCGCTCCACGCCGCCGTGGGACGGAATGCCGGGCAAGCCCTCCCGGACCCTCGTGACGACCATCTGGTACCCGGCGCGGGCATCCGGCTCGGTCTGGACATCTGGCGATGGTCCATACCCGCTCATCGTCTTCGCCCACGGCCTGGGCGGCTCGCCTCAGGAGTACCAGCAGCTCCTGACCGCCTGGGCGGCTGCGGGCTACGTGGTGGCCGCGCCCTTGTTCCCGCTGTCAAGTAGTCAGACACCCGGTGGTCCCGATGGTGGGGACATCGGCAACCAGCCTGGCGACATGAGCTTCGTCATCGGCCAGGTGCTCAGTGCCTCGGCCGCCGCCAACGGACCGCTGTCGGGCCTGGTCGACCCGAACGAGATCGGGGCCGCCGGCCACTCCAACGGTGCCATCACGACCTTGGGCCTCGTCGCCAACACCTGCTGCCGTGACACCCGGGTCAAGGCGGCGGTTGTCATGGCCGGCACCACCGAGGGTCTCGGTCGTGGCTCCTACGAATTGGCCAAGGCTCCACCGCTCCTCGTCGTATCGGATGTTCACGACGGGCTCGTCCCCTATGCCGATGCCGTAGCGGTCTTCAACCAGGCGCGGGGACCGAAGGCGCTGCTTGCGCTCGATTGGGACACGTCCTCTGACAGCACAGGTTCGACGGCTCACATGGCCGCGTCAGGGGTCGTCGGGCCGACGTCAGGTCCAGTCATCAAGGCAACGACGGCCTTCTTCAATGCCTTCCTCAAGCATGAACACGGGGCGCTCCAGGCCGTCTCGGCCAACGGTCGCTCCTCGCTGTCAGTGGTGCACACCGCCTGGGCTTCGGGCTCCCCGGCAACGTTGCCCCTCCCCAAGCAAGTGGCGGTCCACTTGCACGCAACCGTCACCCCGAACACAGGCTTGAATGACGGCCAGGCCGTCACCGTTCGATGGAGTGGGTACACGCCGGGCAAGGTCGTCAATATCCTCGAGTGTTCCCACGTGGATATCAGCACGGCCAGCTCGGCAGGCTGCAGCTTCGCTCATGCAGCGATCCTGCACCCTGACCCCACGGGATCGGGCTCGGTTGTCCTCCATGTTGGCACCGGTTCCATCGGCAACGGAGTCTGCGACGTCGCGCATAGCTGCTACGTCATCGTGAACAACGCCAGCTCGACCAACCCGGCCGACACCAAGGCGCTCCCCATCCGCTTCGCTTCATGACGAGCGGCGGGGCGGTTGGGAGCCGCCCCGCAGCCCGACTTGATGGAGCCGGTTACTCCCCGCTGCCGAGGCCGGGCAGGACTTGCGTGCCCTCCTGCTGGACGGCCTGAAGCCAACGCGGAGACAGTCCGAGCAGCTTCAAGATCGTCGGTGCGACCTGGGTCGTTTCCACCCCGTTGCCTGACTGGCCGGGCTGGACGTTGCCCGGCGCATAGACGACGAGCGGAACGTCCCGATCGCCCGGGTTGTCGCCGCCGTGTTCCGCGATCTTCGAGCCGGTCGTGTAGATCGTGCCGACCTGCGAGATCCCGAACACGTCCGGGTGGTGCGGGTCGGAGTTCGAGACGCCGAAGAATTGCGCCGACTCATGGCCGGCGAAGATCTCCGACAGGCCGGAGTGCTGGACGGTGATCGTCTGGCCGGCGTAGTTGACCGCCGGGGCGCTGTGCGTCCACAAGTAGTTCTTGACGAAGTCGGTCGCCGCCTGCGAGCGGTCCGACAGCCACCAGAGCAGCCCGTCGTCGTCGGCCTCTTGGACGACCAGCGTCTGGTTGCTCGGATGCTGTGCGGCCCAGGCGGAGTTGACGCCGGCAATGATCGGACCGTCGTCGATCCTCTGCAGCTGGTTGTTGTTCAGCGGGGACTGGCCGTGCTTGGCCGTCAGGATGATCGCCGTCGAGTTGGCCTCGCCGTCGGCCTGGATCTGGTCGGCCATCTGCTGCAGGGCATCGTTGACATAGTCGAGCGCGCTCTGGAGCAGCGGCCCCGGTACCTGTTGGCCGTCCACGGTCACGTACCCGCCGAGCAGCGACGGGCCCTCGGTGTAGTTGCCCTGCGCGTTCGGTCCAATCAGCGTCGCCGGGGAACTCTTCAGCTTCTCGGCGGTCGAGACTGTTTGGAAGTTCATCCCGTAAATCGCCGGCGTGCCGACCTTCGGCCCGGTGCCGGAGTGGCCATAGCCGTCGATCCAATTGATGACTGCCTGGACCTTGTAGGAGTCGTACTGCCTGGTCGCGGCGTTGTCGGCCGTCCACGCGCCGTCGACCGGGTACGGCACGCCATTCGGCTCGACCGCCTGTGAGTCGATCTCAGGCCCGAAGAAGTCGTCGATGCTCGTGCCGTTGGAGCCCGGGCCGTTGAACGACGTGTAGATCGCATGCTTGTCAGACCACGCCGTTCGCATGCCGGCGTTGTGGATCACCTGGAAGATCGTGTTGACCCCCACGAAGTCCCACGGCTGAATCGGCTTGCAGGTCTTCGGGTCGACCGGGTACGTCGCCGGGTTCAGACCCGACTGCGGATGCGGACTCAGGCTCATGATCAAGCCCGGGTTGCTGTCGATGCCGCCCGGGTAGATCGACCCGCCCTCGTCGAACGAGGGGAAGGTGTTACCGCTCCCGTTCTTCAGCAGGTCCGGCACGGCAGGAAGATTGTCGTCCGGCGAGTCGTAGATCACGTTGCCGCCCGGGACCGGCCCGGAGCAGTTCGTCGTCCCCGGCGGGAAGACGCCGTGGCTGTACTCGTCGTCGTAGTAGATGCCGGTGACCTTCGGGTCGCCGCCGGTCATCAGCCCCGTGCCGCCCGGATCGGAGTCCGACGGGTCAGGGGTCTGTGCGTCGGTGTATTCAGCGCCGCCAGTAGCCAGCCGCGCGAGCTCCGAGGTGGGATGGTTGGCGACGTACCAATCCAGATCGGACTGGTGCATGCCGTCGACGGAGATCAGGAGTACGTGCTGGATCCGGGCGTGGCCGTCCGCACCAGCCACTCCACTCGAAGGCAGGGCGATCATCCCGATCACGCCAAGGATCGAAGCCGCGCCAGCTGCGAAGGCGCGACGGGACACAGCATGTTTCATGTTTCCCTCCGAATCCAGTTAGCGCACGCCACCCCGATTCAATGAAGCGCGCGATCCAAGCATTGTCAGCGGCTCAGCTACCCAACGGCAGCCGTTCGCATGTCATCAATCGGAGTCCCTCACGAAAAGTTCATCGTGAGTTCAGACACTCTGCCGCGTTCTCGTCACGAAGAGCACCCAGGGCCCGGCCGCCGTCGCATCGGGCCCGGCGGAGTGTCTCGGACATCGGAACGGGTCATGCTCGGTTTTCGCGGCGTTCTGCTGTTGATGGGTGTGTCGCTGATGCTCACGTTCCCCGGGGTCGGGTCACCCAAGACCGGCGGGAGGCCTCGGCAAGCTCATCGTCGGCACGCTCGCGGCTGTTCGACGGCTGGCCCGGTGCCGAGGCCGTCGAGTCGACCGATCGGCACGAGACCGACGCAGCCATGAAGTTGACGAAAAAACTGGCGTTGCGACAAGGCGGGCCGTGACTCTGTGACCACGTTCGGCGGCACGGAAGACAGCTTCGACAAGATGGCGGGCTCAGTGTGGTGCCGGCTTGACCTGGGCCTGGACCTCGACGTCCAATCGGAGCAGATCCCGGTCCGTCTCGCGCCTACCACCTCTGAGCGTTTAACTTCCGGCGCTGACCGACGAGATAGAACACGGCAATTGCCGCACCGACGATGCCGAACAGCAGCCAGCCCAACAGCGAACCGAGGACCCACGCCGCCTTTTTGCCGGGTGGCAGCTCATCGCGTGGTCTTCTCATCACGTCGACGACGCACCACATGACCAGGATCAAGGAGACGCCGTAGATGACGAATGTGGCCGCGTTGGCCCCGACCGTTGCCATGGTCACCCGGCCCCGTGATTCCTCGGATTGCCCGTGGCGTGCCGTGTATCCCAGTCGGAGGTGATTGCGGACCGCTCACGCTCAGACCTGAACCTCGGCGGCCAGTAGATCCCGTTGCGCTCGGGCGCGGGTGCCACGAGCACCGGCAGAGACGAGCGTCTCAGGATCCTCTCCCTCACGCCGCGACCGGAGAGCCTGGCGATGCCGTGAACGCGCCGAGATCCGAGAACGATCGCCTGGCATTCCCAGAGCAGCGCCTCCTCGACGATTCGCCGCGCCACGTGCTCGTGAAACACGGAAGAAGACCGACCCTCCGCAGGGATCCCCAGCATCGACAGCGACAGAACAGCGTCTCGCACCAATTCCTCGGCGTCGGCCGGTGATTCGAGGGGGACGGCGTGAGCCATTCTCGGAACCTCTCGAATGTGGAGCACCCTGACGCTGGCGTCGTTGGCGGAAGCCACGCCCGCAACGAAATCCAGAGCGGTCTGGCCGGATTCGAATTGATCAATTGCAAACAGCAGTCGGTCCCACACCAGCGCACCTCCGTTGCTGATGCGATTTTCCGCCATGAGAAAGAAACAGAGTGTGAACAACCTGGGGCTTGGAATTAAGAGAACGTCAACGGGCGGCCGAGGGCATCGAGACCCTGGTCAAGCGGACGGATCCGTCGTCCCCGGAGCACTTCGCGAATCGGGAGGGTCTGCCGCACGGCCATCAGGACTCACTCCTCACCCGTCGCGCTTGGATCAAGTGGCAATCTACCGATTCATTCGCAGACGCAGCTCACCCAAGGACGAACCGCCGCACGATGCATCCGCGTCAGACCTCATGAGGCGGCAGGTGATACGAGAACCTCCACGACTCCTGCTACCGCTACCGCTTTGCATAACGCAGACTCAGACGGACACCGATGCGGGAGCGTTCTCACCGGCTCCAAGGACCGAAAAAACATTGAACAGGTTTGTTCGGGCCGCCCGATACGAAAGAACCCTTCGGGGAGACGACGTTTCCTCCGAGGTCTCGCGCCACTGGTGACGCTCTGGAAGCGGGCACGTCACCAGTCCCGAACAACCGGGTCGATCGCATCCGACCCGGTTTCAGGCGATTGGGACCCAAACAGAAGGCGCTGGCTCAGCTCACCGCGCGTGCTGGCTTCGCCTGGTGATTGTCACGCAACATCTCGGCGACATGGTGCGACTGCACGGGCAACCCGATCCCAATCGGCAGGGCGCCTTTGGAGCGATGGCACTCTGAGCAGTTCACGACCCACCGACCATCGGCTCGCCTCGAGATCTGTGGATGGTGCGCAACGTTAATCATGGGCGACTCCCTGGCCCGTTACCCGTCAACTGGGGTGTCAGAATACCCCCTAAATGCGGGGTCTACCACCCGTTTCTCAGCGAGCGGCTGCCAGTCCGGTGAACGAGGCCACCCAGGCACGGGCCGGGGAGGCCGGCCTCTCGGCTACCAGCATCACTCCCTCTGTCGGCGCGGGACTTTCGCCACCCACGTCACGGGCCAGCCGCCGCCGACATGGTAATGAAGTCCCTGGCCCACCACGGCTCGAAGTAACGACCAGGTGTGCCGGTCATTCCAGGTAGCAGCTCCGTGCCGTTGGCGGGAGTCGCCGGGCCCGTCGCAGTCGAGGGCTGATAGGTGCTGAAGTTGACCCAGTCGGTGTTGATATCGAGTTCCATGGCTCGCACTGCCCCGGCCCGCACCAAGATGTTGGCCAGGTCCAAGATGCTGAGCCCGGGACCACCCACGTACACCAGGGCGCCGTCCGCCGTGACCCCGAGTCCCGACCGCCACACGTAGAGGCGGCCGCCCAACGTGGCTCCCCAGTCCGTGGAATCCGGGTTGTTTGCAGCAGGTACCACCTGCCCGTTGTCGACAAGCAGGTCGAGGTTCTGGCGCACTGAGACGACGTTGGGCGCCATGCTGACGTCACGTCCCCATTGACCCACGGTACTTGATCCGTTCTTGTACACCACGAACGAGGCGGCCCCCGCCCGCAAGGGAACGACGGTCTTGTTGTCCGTGTAGTACCCGCCGTTCGCACTGGACATCAAGAATCCCGCGTTGAAGGCGACGGCAAGATTGGATGCATCCGTTGGAGAGATTGGAGCGGTATGGGTGTAGGGGCCCCCGCCCGGGATGATGCTGCCCGAGTAGAGGGTGGCCTTCAGGAGCTCGGTGTCCATCCAGGCGACGCCCACGACGTAGCTCGTATGGATGGCGTCGGGCCGGAGCATCGTCTCGTAGATCGCGGGCAGGCCGTCGACCATGCGCCCGATCGGCGACCACTGGCCCTCGCCCGCGACCGGTGGGCTGGCGAACGGCACGATCGGCGCCGGAGCGGGAAGGTGCGGCAGCGTGGTGACGGTAGGTGTTGTGGTGGGAACCGCCTTTGGCTTGCGGATGGTTCCGGCGGCGAGGGTGCCGCCGATCTTCGGCTGGTGGTGGGAGTACCACTCGTTCTCCGCCCAGACGACGATGGACGCGCCACCGTGCCCACGGAACCACTCTGCAGCCCGCGCGCCCATGGAGCTTCCGAGGGCGGGGTTGGTGGAGCGCGCTGCCGAGCGAGATGGCAAGCCAGAGGAAGAAAATCCCCAAAGCAGCACCGAGGGCCACGAGGATGTGGCGCCGGCGGCGATGAGCGGGCGACCTCGACCTGCGCGATCTCCGCGCCCGCCTCGGACCCGGCTCGCGCCAATCGAGCTCCTCCTCAGGTGGGCTCAACACGTTTTGCTCCACCAGCCGCAAGGCTTGCTCGGGGGAAGATCGCACCGCCCGTACGGCATGTTCGACAAAGCGGCGACGACCACAGTGCCATCGATGACTCGATACCCCAGCGACCGAGTTCGATGCTTTCGAGGGGTATCTCGGCGCACATGCCGCGCCCGTCGCACGCGACAGGATCGTGGACCAATTCGAGTCTCCAACGGCTCATGCCCCGGGTCATCCAGCATACTCCCGGGGTCGCGCCGCGGCACGGTGCCCACCTGCGCCGCCCTTATCGAAGTCAGACCTGCTGAGAGGAGCCCAAACGCTGCTGAGGGCGCCGAAACTTCAGAGCAACTGGAACCGGCGGCACCGGCGCTCGAGCTCCCGCCGACCGCGGGCGTGCGGGCGGCGGTGATCGCCGATGTGGGTCCGGCGGTGCTGAGCCAGCTCGTTGTCGCCGACGACGTGGCTGCGGCCGGGCCAAATCGGGATGCTCTTGACCGAATGTCCGCCCTGCCGTGACCTGGTGCTTCCGGTTACCCGTCGCCCTCTGCGAGGGCCGCCACCCCCACAGAGGCGCGACTGGGCTCGGGCCACCTGGTCTCGACCACTGCTCCGCCGCTGACGGTAATGGCGAGTACCGGGTGCTCAACGCCGCTCCCGCGCACGCGCAGTTCCCAGTTGCCTTGGGCCAGGGAACCGAAGACAGCCGCATAGCGCACGACACCGGCAAACCTTCGTTCACGGACGGCCGTATGGGCTCCCCGCCATTCGTCGGACGCCGGGCGAATTTCGAGCTCGGCAGCGTCAAGGTCGGCCTCGGTGTAGATGACGGCTGCGCCGACTCCCTCTCCGATGTCGATGACCACGGCGCCCTCGCTGGGACCAGGCGCCTGCTCAGTCACGGTGTGGTTGTGATGGTGGGCCGACATGTCGTTACGAAGCGACGCTGGGTGCGTTGTACCCGCTGTGGGGAACGCCCAGATACGGGAAGTTGGGCAGGTAGTTCTCGGTGCCACCCAGGGTCGTGTCGGCGCCCGGGGGGGTCCCCTGGGGTGCGAGGTCGAAGATGGCCCCCGCCGCGCCGTCCGCGGCTTTGGGGAAACCGGGCACGATGCCAGGGGCCAGCACACCGGCGAAGCAGCGAAGCTCGATCGTCACCACATCATCGAAGACGCGCCGGCCGTTCGGGAAACCGGCCGCGTCGCCGGCCAGCAACCCCAGCGTGTTGGGCCCGGACGAGGGACCGATCGCCATGTTCAGCCGAAGCAGGTCGGCCTGGGTCGTCCCGGTGAAGTTCTGGAACGTCGGTGCCGCGGATAACGTCCCCGCCGGTATCCCGGTCAGAAGGATCGCCAGAAGGTCGACCCTATTGGGAGTTCCGCTGTTGTTGTACGAGAAGAGCACGGGGAATGCTCCCTTGGTCGGGTCGGGCGCCGTCGGCGGCGTGTAGAGGCTCGGCAGCAAGTTCGCCAACTCCGGGTTTGAAACGAACTTTGCGAATTGGCTGTCATGGACGGGCTCGCTGGAGTTCCAGAAGTCCTTCAGTGACATGGGGACGACGACCTCGTTGAAGAGCGGGTTCCCGAGCCGCGAGACCTGCGTCCATGGCCCGGCTTCAAAAGGCTGGCCGAGGAACTTCTCGTTGAACTTGACCTTCCGGCGACTGGCGGCCGTCCACACCCCGATGACCGAGCTCTGCTTCGAGGCGTCGGTCGGGTTGATGGCCCCTGCGGTCAGTTGATTCTTCGGGATCTGCAGGGCCAAGGTGTGGACATTCAGGGTATTGGTCGAGTTGACGCCGGCCATGGCGGACAACGGCCCGGCGGTGACGCCGAACGTGGCGTGGTCCTCCTGGAAGGGTCGCAGGGTTGCAAGGTCGAAGATGGAACCCAGATCGACGTAGAAGCCCTCAGCCCTTTGACCGGCGAAGGCCATGATTCCGTTGCCGACATGTTGGATGGCCGGTATTCCCAGCGCGGACTCGTAGTTGGGCGTGGAGAGTTGGCCCACATTGCAGGGAGGACACGGAAGATTGGTCCCGAGCACCGTCGTACGCCCACTCGGATAGTCGACCCGCTGCAGGCTGTAGGTCTGCACCCGATTCCAGCTCGTGCTCGTGAGCGACAGAATCGGACCCGTGTTGTAGAGAAAGGTGTTCGTGTTCCGGATCGTTGTTTCGAACAGGAACTGGAACGAGATGTTGGGCTTGCCGTCCCCGTCATTGTCGACGAGGATCTCGTAGAGCACATCATTGCCGAACTCATAGAAGTTGGGTCCTGCCGCCGGTCCTTCCAGCGGTAGGTAGTTGGCAATCAGCGTCACGGTGCTCGGGGCATCGGGGCTGACGAAGGCGTACAGGTCGGTACTGTCGGCCACGGGGTCCTTGGAGATTTCGGGGGCTTCACGATGGGATGACATGACTAACCTCGGTTCCTTTTTTTGATTGTCGATGTTCG
This sequence comes from uncultured Acidimicrobiaceae bacterium, assembly GCA_963745175.1. Taxonomy (GTDB): domain Bacteria; phylum Actinomycetota; class Acidimicrobiia; order Acidimicrobiales; family RAAP-2; genus Bog-473. The sequence goes on along the minus strand of CAVUWK010000004.1, from coordinate 193,685 downwards.
TGTGATGAGTGGGAAAGTGTCGTGAGGTGAGACCTCACTGGGCCGCTCGGAAGAGGCGCGCCGCGAGCTGGGGGTCGGTATAGGTCACTTCTCGTGTTCCGAAGAACATCTGCATTGATCCCGACGCGAGATCGTTGACGCGGACGACGAGCGGTTGCGCCGAGTTCACGGCAACTTCCGAGGTATTCGCGGCCACCGCCGAGTCAGCCTCAGGCCCCTCGGTGTCGACGACATTGACAATGGCGGGCACGATCGGCACCGTGGCGGCGACTCCAGCCGCGGCCACCGCCATGGTTCCGCTCTTCAAGAAGTCGCGGCGTTTCATCTCTGACATGGTGTGTCCTTCCTTGGATCCCGCCCTCGTCCGATGGGCATGGGAGGGACAGGCCGGCGAGACCCAGGTCGGCTCCCGCACGGCTCGCGGTCCGGTGGGGTGTGCCCCGGGCAGCGCGCCCTCCCGGTCGCCGTCGTTTTCGTGACTGGTGCCTGCATCCCAATCTCCGTTCCCTGAAAAGGGGTTCGGAGCGCCGCAGCACGCGTATGTCAGAAATCCAAAAGAAAATTCTTGGCCTGGGAGCGCCCGGACCGACAGCCCCGAGTTCCTTGATGAGAACGGCGTTGAAACGACGGGCCGCTGCGACCGACTACCACAGTGCCGCTCGAGCCGGACTGGCCCAATGCACTTGCTCCGGCCGGTTTATCCCTCTGCAGGGGCGGCGGTCGAACCGGGAAGGGCTCCGGTCGCCGTGGGTGCAAGTCCGCGCTGTTGGGCCATTACGGCTGCTTCGACAACCTGGAGGTCCGAAGGATCGATGGCCAGGGGTCCACCGGCCACCGGAACTTGCCAGACATGCGTCATCATCGGAGTCGACCCGTAGTGATACGTGCCCGGCGGGCACGGCGTGAAACCGTCGATGAGATGTGTCACCGCTGACGTACAGAGGTTGGTGTGCTGGTGCCACTGGACCAAACAGCCATACGGCATCGGGCCGCTCCCTTGGCCGGGCATCAGGTACATGGCCGCCACCAGCACGGGGCCGTACGGTGTAGTCGCGTACACCAAGGAGTCCACGGTGTTCGGATTCATGAGGTCCTTCATGTTCATGTAGGACGGGTTGAGATAGTGCACGACGGGATAGTTGGGATTCGTGATCGGAAAGTACCCGGCAGCCTTTGCTGTGCTCAGGTCCTTGTACTTGGCAACCGCAGCCGACGTCGCCTGCACGTACTCCGTCGCCCCCAGCACCTGGTCCGAGGTTGGGGTCGCGTCACAGTTCGGCGTTTGCATCTTGTGACCCTGATCTGTTTCCGCTGAAACGGTTGTCAGGTCCGCCACCTCGGCGGGAGGCAGTGGAGGGCCGGTGTACTTCCAGTGTGGATCGGTGACGCCAAGACCCGCCATGCCGGCCATGTTCATGGGGGCGGCGTGACCGCTCTTGGTCGAATGCTTTCCCACCGGTGACGTCGACATCCCTGTCATGCCGGAGCCCGAACCCGACATGGACATGCCCGACATCGACGAGTGCGACGATGTCGATGCCGCAGCAGAGGCCGATGCAGCCGCCGTCGCGGGGACGATCGCCACCGCGGAGGGGATCAGAATGATGGCCAGCACCGAGCTGAGTGCGCCGAGCGGATTCGTCGCCAGGAATTGGGCCGCCAGGGTCGGTTCGTTCGCGGGTTCGGGCACCAGAGGAAGGACGGACAGCCCGATGAGCGCGAGGAGAGGCCCGTTGCTTGGGTCCGTCCCGCCAAAGGTGAGCAGCGCGCCCAATCCCTCTCCGGTGACCCAGTAGAGCAACGCCAGAGCGATGCCGAGCCCGATGTAGATCTGAGGCCGCTTCGAGACGAGGGGACCGAGGCCGACGACCATGGACACCGCGGCGAGAATCACGGCCACCCAAAGGCCGGCACCGACGAACGCGTGACCAAACGAATTGAGGAAATGCGCGTACCAGCCGGGTTCGCCGTTCGCAGTGTCCGCCATCTGGTTGGTGACGGCGTTGCCTGTGCGATTGAACGGAAAGAGCCAGATGATCGCCTCGAAGCTCCAGATGCCGGCCCAGACCAACAGGGCACCGGTTCCGCCGAACAGGCCGCGGGCTGCCGCGGAGGATTGCGGACCCGTGCGAACGCCGCTGCTGTCCTGATCGGACTTGGGCCACACCAGGAGACCGAGAAGGATGTAGAAGCACACCGCACCGGGAGCACCCTGTAATGGGGAGGTATGTCCGGTGAAGACCATGCCGAAGCCCTCGCCGAAGAGGTAGATCCCCGCGCCCCAGATGAACGAAGCCACAAGCGCGGGTTTCACGGAACGGCGGAAGAGCAATCCCACACCGACGGCGATTTCTATGAGGCCGAAGACTGCTACCCACATGGTGGCCTCATGGGAGAGAAAGTTGGCCACGTGACTGATGGTCGAGCCGATCAGAAATGGCTGCCCCGCCGCCATCGGACTGATGAGATCAGGGACGAACGAGGGCTTGAAGAGATTGGGCTGGAATTTCAGGAGTCCGTCGAGGATCCAGAGCACACCGAGAGCGCATTGCAGGGTGCGCCGATTGACGTGCAGCGTCGCGGCAACGGTGCGCTGGGGCGTCGCGGTCGATTGAGGAGACGACACCATTCAGGACGCTCCTTCTCGAGTGTTTCGGCGAGCTTTCATCAGGCGTTCCCCCTACGGCCCAATCCATCCGGCCGCGACAGGGACAAATATAGCGACGGGACCGATCTGAGGTTGGGCGGGACGAGCGGAGCGCTTCAGGAACGCAGGAGTTGCGCCCCGGGAGGGTCGGTCGCAGACGTGTCGTCGTGAAGCAATTGCCTCATCAGCTCCACGCCGTCGACCACCCGGGGACCGGGACGGGAGAAGTAGGCGTTGGCGTCGACGGCGAAGATTCGGCCGAGGTCTCCTGCCTCGGGACGGGCGAGGAGCACGGGGGCCTGTGCGACGGCTCCCTCCAGGTCGAAGCCGCACGGCATGAAGATCGTCACGTCGACCTGTTCGCCCGAAATCTCATCCCAGCTGAGCCGCCGCGACCGGACCCCGGCAGCGGCCAACACCGGTACTCCGCCCGCCGCCTCGACCTGATCAGGAACCCAATGTCCGGCGTTGAAAGGCGGTTCGGACCACTCCAGGACGAGCACCCGGGGGCGGGCTCGTCCCGCGACGCGTCGACGCACCGCGTCAATCCGCGCTCGCAAGCTCTCCATGAGCGCGTCGGCCTGCGCTCCGGTGCCGGTGGCGGCCCCCACCCGGCCGACGCAATTGATCACATCCTCGAGCCGACCGGGGTCGAGCGAGACCACTTGAGCGTGGCACCCGATGACATCGAGCGCCTCTTCGACCGCACCAGACGGAACGGCGCAGACTTGGCACAGGTCCTGAGCCAGGATCAAGTCGGGATCGATTTCGCGAATTCGAGCATCGTCCAGTGTGTAGATGGACTCTCCCGCCGCCACCCGCGCGCTGACCGCAGCGTCGATCTCCTGCGCACTCAGCGAGCCATCGGTGGGAAGGACCGTCCCCGACACGATTGGCACCGACCGGGCCTTTTCTGGGTAGTCGCATTCGAAGCTCACCCCGCGGAGGTGCTCGCCGAGATCCAGCGCATACACGATCTCCGTAGCCGACGGCAGCAACGAGACGATTTTCACCAGTCCATCATGGCTCGGTGAAGTCGATCTGCGGTTCGAAGGCGGCCCGGCGCGAGGCACGACGCAGTGCCGCGAGGACCGGCCGGCCGAGCACGAGGACCATGACGGCACAGGTGACCGCGCGGGTGAGATCGAAACCCATGGAGGTGGTCAGGTCGAAGAGCAGGAACCGGTGCAGGTTGGCAACGGTACCGAGGCCGGGAACGAACGAGTAGGTCGTCGTGGTCCCACCGACGAACGGCCAGAACCAGAAATTGGTGAGAAGCCCATAGACCAGGGCCGAGAGGACCCCGTAGCAGGCAAGCATCAGTCGTTCCGGGAAACCCCGCATCGGGGGCAGGCATCCGGCACCGAAGCCGACCCACCCGGCCGCCAACATCTGGAACGGCAACCATGGTCCCACGCCACCGGTGATCAGTGCCGAAGCGAAGAACGCCACGGCACCCAGGACGAACCCGAAACCCCGCCCGAAGACGCGCGCGGAGAGAATGAGGAGAAACCACTCTGGCTCGAAGCCGTTGATGCCGGGGCTGGGCACCCGAAGCGCCGCGAAGCACGCGGCGAGGATCCCGAGGAGTGCCACCGCCTTCGCGTCGATCGCCCCTTCCGAGAGCTCGGCGATGACGATGGCTAGGAGGAGCGGGATGAGGCCGACGAAGATCCAAGGTGCGTCACCGCTGTGGGCGGAGTTCGGGCCTGCGGATTGATGGATCAACAGAGGCCAGGCGAACGCAGCCACACCGAAGACCGTCGTCAGCAGGAGGAGGAATGAGGAACGGGAGCCGACGCGGATGGCCGGCGGGGGCCGGTGGTCGGGACGCTGCGCCGGCGGGACCGAGACGGTCATGCCCGCACCGGTTCTTCGAGGGCTCGCCGCACCTCGTCCACCGTCAACCATTCCTCGGGGGCCAGCACCTTGGCCACCTGGGGAGCGAAGATCGGGGAATGGCAGACCACCTGGCGGGCCGGGCCGTCGGTGATGATCTGGCCGTCGGCCAGGACGACGGCCCGGTCGGCCACGCGCGCCGCGAGTTCCACATCGTGGGTCGCCAGCACAATGGCGTGCTCAGCACGGACCAGATCGCGCAAGACCGCAATGAGACGCTCCTTGCTCGGGTAGTCCAGGCCCCTCGTGGGCTCGTCGAGCAGGAGGAGAGCCGGAGCGGGGGCCACGACGAGGGCGAGGGCCAGGGCGAGGCGTTGGCCTTCCGAGAGATCGCGGGGGTGGCGATCGGCGGGGACGCCGGGCAGCACCCGCTCGAGCGTGCGGGAGGTCGTCCCCTCCGGCAGGGAGGACACCTTGTCCGCCGTTCGGCATTCCGCTTGGACGCTCTCGCCGTAGAGAAGGAGCCCCGGGTCTTGCGGGACCAGCCCCACCTGACGGACCAACTCGGCTGAGTGGAACGACTGGGGGTCCCGGCCGCCCACGACGACGGTGCCACGGGTCGGCCGCCGTGCCCCCGAGAGCGTGTTGAGCAGTGTCGACTTGCCCGAGCCATTCCTTCCCATGAGCACGAGGACTTCGCCACCCCTGATCGAAAGGTCGACACCGTCGAGCGCCACCACAGGCCCGTACGACACGGACAGCTTGCGGAGCACGGCGGCCTCGACACGCTCTGCCGCGGCAACGCCAACGATGCTCGGACGCGGTGGCGAGAGCGGCGCCAGACGTTCACGCAGGGGCGCCGCCTTCCGCCGGGCGTCGCGTACCGACAGGGGCAGCGGATCCCACCCGACCAGCCGGCCGAGCTCGACCAGCGGCGGCGCAACCGACGATGTCCGCATCACCGTCTCGGGCGAACCTTCGACGAGTGCTTCACCGCCGCCCGGAACGAGGATGATCCGGTCAGCGAATGGCACGACGCGCTCGAGTCGGTGCTCGGCCATGACCACGGTCAGACCGAGGTCGTGCACGAGTCGGGCCAGGGTGCTCAGCACCTCTTCGGCGGCTGCCGGATCGAGGGCTGACGTCGGCTCGTCGAGCACGAGCAACCGAGGTGACGCGGTGAGCACGGCCCCGATCGCCACTCGTTGTTGTTGCCCTCCTGACAGCGCGCGCAGCGAGCGGTCGCGCAGATCCTGCAGGCCGAGCAGATCGACGGCATCCTCCACCCGGCGGCGCATGGCATCGGAGGGCACGCCGAGGTTCTCCATGGTGTAAGCCAGCTCGTCCTCGACGGTCTCGGTCACAAAGCTGGCCAGCGGATTCTGGCCGACGAAGCCCACGACGTCCGCCAGATCGCGCGGTCGATTGTCCTTGGTCGTCCTCCCGTCGACGGTGACCGTTCCGGCCAGGGTCCCGCCGCTGAAGTGCGGTACCAGTCCGTTGATGGCGCGCAGCAACGTCGACTTCCCGGTCCCCGTCTCCCCCACCACCACGCAGAGCTCACCTTCTGGAATATCGAGGGTGACCCGGTGCAGAGTCGGCAGCACGGCGTCGGTGTACGTGAAGGACACCTGGTCGAAGGCAATCATGTCGACACTCCCGAGAGATCCGACGGGACCTGACGGCGTCGCTGCACGGTCGCCGGCCCTGCCTTGCCTTCCCGGGAAGCGTCGGGGACCGACGCGGGCGGAGGCGCGGCCGGGTTCGGCGCGGCGACGGCCGGAAGCAGAGCGAGAAGAATCCCCACAACGGGGAGCAGGGGGATGCTCGGGAAGGCCAGAGGGGAGAACGAGACCGTGAGTCCGGGCAGGTCGAGTGCACGGGCGACCGCCATCGTCAGCAGCGCCACGAGGCCGGAGCCCGCCACGACCCACTCGGGCCCGCGCCACGGGTCGGGTCGGTAGCGCGAGCGGGCGGAGCGCCGCCCGCCGAGGGCGAGACCGATCCCGCACAGGACGGCGGCGACCGCCAGGACAGGCAGACCCAGCCCGAAGAGGGAGCCGGAATCGATGACGCCGTAGAGCCCGACCGCCACCAGCAACAATCCGCCGACGGTGGCTCCGCTGGCGAGGCCGCGTGATGCCTTCCCGAGCGCGATCCTCCGTCCATAGCCTCGAGCGTCCATGCTGGTTGCGAGCTGCAGTGACCGGTCCAGCGCGCTCTCCAGCACTGGGACCGCCACGCCGCGCATGCCGCGCAGGCCCCTGGTCGGGATCCCACGCTGGCGGCGGGCCTGACGCACGATTCCAATCGATTGGACCAGTTCCGGAGTAAAGGAGAGCGCGACGGTGACCGCCACCCCGGTCTCGTACAGCACCGCTGGGAGGGACCGCAGCAGCCGGTAGGGACTGGCCAACGAGTTGGCGGCACCGAAGCAGATCAGGATCACGGCAATCTGTAATCCCTCTACGAAAGCGATGAGGACGGACTCCAGGGTGACGGGACCACCGATGCTCACTGCGGCCGCCCATGCCGGCAGCGGCACGCGCGGCAAGGTGAAGAGCACGTGTCCGGGTACACCGCGTTGACCAAAGAGGATCTCGATCACAACCCTGATGAAGATCACCAGCACCCCGATGCGGAGAAAGAACGCGATGGAACGCGACCACGGCGCGCTGCTCCGACGGAGCGACACGACCACGCAGGCGACGGCTCCGATGAGCGCCAGCAGGAACGGGTTGTTCGTTCTCATGGCGCAGATCGCCAAGCCGGCCGCCCACAACCACCACGCCACCGGGTGAAGGGATCGGCGCCGGGGAGTGGCGGCCCGTGTCATTCTTCGGCCGGCCTACGGCGCCATCGGAAGAGAGCGAAGCCACCCAGGGCCGCGACGACGGCCGCGATCAGAATGACCGGAAGGAGGTCGCTCGAGGAACCGCCACCCGAATGGTGTGACGCGGCAGCGGCCACGATCGACCGGTGGACAGCCGATGATCCGTGGGTGTCGCCGCCGGTTGGAGCGGTGTTCCCCGCGCCCAGCGTGGTGGTTGTCGCGTCGCGGGCCACGGTCGTGGTCGTGACACCTGGCTTCGGCCGGTTCCCCGCTGCGGTGCTGGGCGTGGTCTGCGCCAGCCCAGCGCTCGTCTTCCCCGTTGGGGGCGTCACCGACGTCGGGCCGGTACTCGTGGTCGTCGTCGTGGTCGTCGGCGCCGCCCCGGACGATGATCCGGCCGGCGGGACTTCGGTCGAGGCGTTGCAGATCTGCGCATAGGACGGTACGACCGTGGGAGGCGGGTCACTCGAATCGGCCGGTTCATCCGTCTGGAATCGCATCCCCATGACGTCATCGGCCGAACTCGAGACCAACTGCTCCGTGGGGCCGTTGTCGGCATAGACCCACGATCCAGATGTCCCGTGCCAATACGACCAGTAGTCGTAGTCACCGGATCCGACACTCTGGCCGCAGTTCTGCACCCCGTTGGCCGGGTAATTGTCGATGGCACACAGCAGCCCCGAGTTGTTGTAGGCCACGTTGCCGGACCCGACGGCTGCCGCGAGTGCATCGGCGTCGTGGCCATTCGAGGGTACGGGGACGCACTTGACGATCGACTGCGGCGCAGACCCGCCGCCGAAGTCGACGACCACCGCCACGTAGACGTCGTTGCCCACCGAGTCGGCCGACGCGATCGCCATCTTCAGTGGCACGAGGGCGCCGGGCCCGACGGGAGCGAGCACAGCGGCAGCTCCGCCCACGAAGAGCCCCCAGAGGAGCAATCGGGCCCGGCATCCCACGCGCCGCACCCTACGAGGCGCTCCCCGTTCCGCCCACGGCATCGCCGATGCCGAACGATGTGGCTGAGCCCGAGAAGAGAGCATCGCCGTAGTTGAAGACTCCGCCGTCGGAGGCGATCAGCCAGTAGCCGCCGCCATCCCGGGTCCCGGCCATACCTACGATGGGCTTGTTCAGCGTGATGCCGCCAGTCGAGCCCTGGAAGACGGCGTCGCCGTAGCTGAAGATCCCGCCGTCGGCGGCCACCAGCCAGTAACCACCGCCATCGGGTGTGGCGGCCATGCCGACGATCGGCTTGTTGAGGGGCTGGCCGCCGCGGGAGCCGTAGAACGCGGCGTCGCCGTAGCTGAAGATCCCGCCGTCGGAGGCCACCAGCCAGTATCCACCGCCATCGGGTGTGGCGGCCATGCCGACGATCGGCTCGTTGAGGGGCTGGCCGCCGCGGGAGCCGTAGAACGCGGCGTCGCCGTAGCTGAAGATGCCTCCGTCGGAGGCCACCAGCCAGTAACCACCGCCATCGGGTGTGGCGGCCATGCCGACGATCGGCTCGTTGAGGGGCTGGCCGCCGCGGGAGCCCTCGAACGCGGCATCGCCGTAGCTGAAGATGCCTCCGTCGGAGGCCACCAGCCAATAGCCGAGGCCATTGAGCGTCGCCGCCATGCCGACGACGGGCTTGTTGAGGACCGTCCCGGCCAGCGATCCGTAGGACCTCGCTGAACCGTACGGGTGGACGGCTCCCGATGCGGTGGCGACCCAGTAGGAATTGGTCGGCCCGAACCCGTACGTCAGGCCGGCCAGGGTCGGTACGTCCTGATTGGTGGCGAGAAGGTTGCCCGACGTGGTGTCCTGGTAACCCGAGCGCGCCCTTGTCGCTCCCCGACGTCACCACGAAGGACAGCAGGGCGGTGACGGGAGAATGCCCGGAGCCGGCGAAGGTGGGGTTCGTCGGCGAGAGGCCCATGGCGAGCATGGCCTGGATCACCAACCCGGTGGACTGCGAGTCGGTCTCCTGTGGTTGCGCCTCCGAGTTGGGGTAGGTGCTCCAGCCGCCGTCGGCATCCTGCCCGGTGGTAAAGAAAGAGAGTGCACTGGCTTCGATCGCGGGCGTCAGCGCGCCCTGTGCACTGAGCCCCTGGACGACGAGGGAGGTCGTCTGATTGTCGGGTCCCATGAAGCCCGAGGGATCGTAGGCACACCCTCCTCCGTTGGCCTGGTTCGGGAGCACCCAGCCGCCATTCGGGCATTGCTGGGCGGTCAGCCAGCCGATCGCGGCCGCATTGGCCGTCTGGCCAACGGCCTTGAGCGCGGTGAACACGAGACCCTGGTCGTACGTCCCGACGAGGAAGTCGCTCAGCTGCTTCTCGTTCCCGAACAGCCCCGCGTCGGCTCCGGTGGTCTGCTCCGTCGCCAGCAGCCGGGTGACGAGGTTGGTCCCGCCGAAGTTGGTCGGGTCGACACCCATGGCGTAGGCATCGAGTATCAGGTTGGCCAGCTGGCCCGGTCCGTCGGCATTGTCAACGGTGATGTACGAGTCGGCGTTGGCCTCCACGTACGACAAAGCGGCCTGCGCTCCCGCTGTATCGACGTGAGCGGCGGAAAGCGCCAGGATGGCGTTGACGGTGTTCGAGAGGGTGCCGCCGATGCTCCCGTTGGCGGCCTGCTGGCCCGCGATCCACGCTGCGGCCGATTGCGCCACGGCGAACTGCGGGATTTGCGGTTGTACCGACGCGGCGCCGGCGGGCACCGCGAATGAGGACACGGTGGCCGCAGAAAGCAACGCGGCCAGACCGACAGTGGAAGCACCCAGCAGGGTGCGGCGGATGATGTGCACGGTTCTCGCTTCCCGGACCTCGACCCGGAAAACTCCGCACCAGCGGGGTCACCCCGAGCCCCAGTCCTTGTGTCTCGACAGTGGGAACTCACCTGACTTCGAGGTATCCCGGCTCATGGGTCACCACGGCGGTGCACCATTCACGGTTGCGGACCAGCGCCGGAATTTCACCGGCTTCCCCTCTCGGGCAGTACAACTTCAGCAATTGTGTTGCCGACGTACGGTACCGCTGCGTCACCGGCGAGGCAACCCCCGCTGGTGGCGCCCGCCGAGGGCGGTCGGGGGCGTCAGCGTTCGAGGAGGATGGCGCTCACTCCCTGAGCGTGGAGTGTCCGCACCCGGTGCCAGCCGTCGCGGCGCAGCGCGGCGTAGGTCGGGTTGAGCGAGAGCGGCGGGGACTCCACGAACCAGAGCCTTCGATCGTTACGGAACGCGTTCGCCCACCGCGCAGGGGTGGAACCACCTTCGTAGAACTCCGAGGGGACGATGAACACCTTCGGGTTCGTGCTCGTCACGGTGAAGTTCGTACTCCAATCCGAGCCGAAGCGCGGGCGGAGCGGACTATCGAGGTAGTACGCCCACGGGTAACGGGCCAACTCGCCCACGACGATGTGATCCGTCGGCTCGGCATTGCGTTGGATGTCCGCGGCCAGTGCCTGGATGCCGACCCCGGGATAGGGCGGAACGCTGGCGATCTCGCCGCCGAGCAGGATGCCGGCCACGAGGAGTGAGACGACGGCGACCGCGGATCCCGCCACCCGCCGCCGCTGGGGGCTCACCTGGGTGCGGACGCGCTCCCCGAGGCGGACCGCTCCGGACGCCAACAGCAGGAGGAGCGCGGGGTAGAGGTACTCGTCGGTCCTCCCCGTCCCCAGAGGGGCCAAGCGAGCGACGCTGGCACACACAGCCACGACGAGAATGCACGCCGGTCCGAGCATGGCCGCATTGCGGTATGCACCGAGGAGCGAGAGCCCCAACAACAGCACGACGAGGACGGTCTGTCCCGCCGCGGTCAGCGCCGTCAGATGCAGCAGGTTGGCAGAGAGGCCCCACAGAGCGCTGCGCCCGGTCGACAAGAACGCTGCCGGTGAGCTGTGCGCGATGTAGCTGCCGTTCCAGAATTTGGTGAGCGAAGGTGAGATATGGCTGTAGAAGATGGCGATCACGGCGATGCACGCACCGAGTACACTTGCGCCGCTAACGATGACGGCGCGCCGCCGTTCCGGTTCGCCCAGCGCGGTGATGCCTAGAGCGATCCAGACACCAGCGATCACGGGGCCCAACGACGCTGACACGATGAAGGCGAGCACGGACACAGCTGCCAATACCAGAACGCGTCTCCCGTCCGGCCGTCGCCGAGCGCTCTCAGCCGCCCACAAAACGGCACACGTGAAGAGGAAGGCGGTGCTGTACTCCTTCACCCGCGTCGAGTAAACGATGCAGATCGGGCTGACGCACACAATGAGCGCCAGAACGAGCCCGACGACGCGGTGAAAACCGAAATGCCGAGCCAGGAAGTAGATCGCCGGGATGGCGGCCACCCCTGCGACCAGGCCTGGGATCTGTGCCCACCAGGTGGCTTGGGGATGAAGGCCGATGAACAACCGCTCCAGGAAGTAGAAGCCGGGTGCCGTAACCCACATGTGCCACGCCGTCCCGAGTCCCACCCGCGACGACATGGCGGCCCAGGCGTCGTCTCGGTAGAAGCCCAGGCTCGTGAGCCCCTGTGCCCGCATGGCGGTTCCAGCGCCCACCAGGATCACGAGCGCGGCGGCCGTGAGCACCTTGGTCCGCCGGTCCGACGGCGTCGCATCCTCTCTCGAACGGCGACCGGGAATCAGTGTTGCGGTGTCCGGCGCGACATCAAGCTCGGCAGCAGGCCCCCTCATCCGCCCATCCCCAATCTTTCGCGACGGTCCTCCAAAATAGTGGCTCGGCGTCGCGGGACCTGGTCATTGGGCGGCGCAGCCGTTGTGCACCCGTAGATCCGGACGCCCGGTTGACCTCGGAGTCGAGCCGCGGGAACCTGACAGACATGGCAATGGGCAACCGCCCTGAGGTGAAGACCGCGGCGGCACCAATCGTGGCGTTGGACGTGTCGCTGCTGGCGGGCCAATTCGCCACAGCACTCGCTCGGGTACCTTTCCGCCGCCCCTTCTCGGGGGATTTCTCGCCCCTGTCCAACTTTGGCATCTCGGTCACGCGGGAGACCATCCGCGCCTTCATCGGTTACGCCTCGGCGCTGCGCATACCCGAGTTCCGCTCGCTCGAGCTGGTGCTCGACGACATCTGTAAGTGGATCATGCCGCCCATCGTCCGCTCCCTCGACGTCGAAGGCCGAGCCGCCGAGTTCGGCGGCGTTCCCGGGATTCTCTACGTGTCACGCCAGCAGGCACCCGTTGGCGTGGTGCTGTACCTCCACGGAGGCGGCTACATCGGCACGTCGCCGACCATGTATGCCTTCTTCACGGCGCGCGTGTGCCGGGAGACCGGGTGCGCCGTCTTCGTGGCGGACTACCGGCTGGCCCCCGAGTTCCCGTACCCCGCCGCCTCGGAGGACGCGTCCGCCATCTACACGGACCTTCTCCGCCGAGGGATCCCCCCTGCTCGGATCTTCCTCGCCGGCGACTCGGGCGGGGGCGGGCTGGCCAATACGGTCCTCCTCGAGCCTTCCGACCGGTTCGATCCGGTCCGTCCGGCCGGCCTCGTGCTCTTCTCGCCCGAGGTCGATCTGCGCCTCGACGAAGATTCGGTGACGGAGAACGCCGACCGCGACATCCTGCCGTGGAACATCCCCACGGCGGCATACCTCCACGGCTTCGACGCCACCAACAGCACGGTCTCACCCGTGAGCGCTGACCTGAGTGGGTTTCCGCCAACCTGCGTCACCTGGGGAGGCGACGAGATGTTCCGCGATCCCATCCGGCGCTACGTCCAGCGCCTCCGCGCCGCCGGCGTGCCCACCGACGCGCGGGAGTTCGAGGGGATGTTCCACGTGTTCCAGATCCTGATGCCGTGGACCGACGACAGCAGGGACGTCTCCCTCCATGTCCACGGGTTCATCGAACGCGTGCTCGCCGACGCGCCGCCGCTCGACGACACCGGCCTGAGTCACGCGCTCGGGCTCCAACCCTGAGGGGTCAGGGCCGGCCGAGCCCGTCCGCCACCGTGCGCAGGGCCTTGCGGAAGTCGGGGTGGGCGATGTCGACCAGCGCATGGGCACGCTCCCGCACGGTGCGACCGGTCAGCTCCGCCGCGCCGTATTCGGTGATGACGACGCCGGTGTGGTGGCGGGGCGTGGAGACCACCGATCCTGCGGGGGGAAGGCCGGCGATGCGGGACACCACCTCTCCTGCACGCTCGGCGGTCGAGCGGAGACAGATGAGCGAGTGGGCGTCGAGGTGCAGCTCGGCCCCGGCCACGAAGTCCTCGTGGCCGCCCACTCCCGAGATCTGCCGCCCGTCGATGCTGTCGGCCATCACCTGGCCGTACAGGTCGACCGAGAGGGCGCCGTTGATGGAGACCAGGTTGGCGTTCTGGGAGATGACCGTGGGGTCGTTGACGATGTCGACGGGCAGGAAGGCGACCTCCTCGTTGCCGTCCAGCCATCGGTAGAGGTCGGCGACTCCGAGGGCGAAGGTCGTCACCGACACGCCGTCGAACACCCCTTTGGCTTCGTTGGTGACCTTGCCGGCCCGGTGCAGCTCCATCAGGCCGCTGGTGAACATCTCGGAATGGACGCCGAACCCGCCCAGTCGCCCGCGCGCCAGCTTCGCCGCCACGATGTTGGGGATGGCGCCGATTCCCGTCTGCAGCGTCGACCCGTCGTGCACGTAGGCCAGCGCGTGGCCGGCAATGGCCTCGTCCACCGCGGTGGCGGGCGCGTCGGCGAGGGCGAAGGGCGCGCCGTCGGACTCGACGAGCACGTCGATCGCGTCCACCGGGATCGTGTTGTCGTACGTGGGCGGCAGGCTGGTGGTCCGCGGCAGGTTCGGGTTGACCTCGACGATGAGCACCCGGTCGGGGTCCCGCCCGGCGCGCAGGAGCTCGTCCCGGGTGCCGCCGAAGTGCAGGGAGAGGTTCACGCTGCCCCCGTCGTCAGGTGGCGCCGCCTGCGCCACCATCACCCGGGGGGCGAACCTGGCCATGATCGGGCCCATCTGCCGGAAACCGCCCGGCACGAGCTCCACGCGGTGGCCCATGGAGTAGTGGAGCCGCTCCGCCGGACCGAAGAACCCGCAGCGGTAGCTCACCCCCGGCTTGGTGAAGACCTCGTACAGGTTCAGGCACAGCGCACCTCCGACCTGCGAGGTCCTCCCAGTCGTCGCGGCCTCCCAGCGCGGCCAGCAGGGCGTCGGGGATAGCCGGGGCCGAGTCCGAAGCCGATCTGATCGACCGGTCGGATCAACGCGGCGGCCTCCTGCGGGTGTGCACACGGTCGGCATGGACCCCACTCTCGCATCAGATTGCGGCTGTGACCACGGACTTCGATTCCGCTTGGCGGCGTGGTGAGCAGCCAATCCATTACTTTCGGCTCTACCCCCACCGGGGGTGCGCCCCCAGAATGACTGGGACACCCTCCTCTTCCCAGACAAAGGTGCTTGGAGAATGGCGGCCACCCCCCTCGGTCGCCATTTTCCAATTCCCGGGGTTGTCTCTTCCGGGCGCGGGAGCCCCCATTGGGACCTCCGGCCCTGCCGCAGGTCGTTCCGTCGGTGCAAGCTTGATGCAATCCCGAATGGGGGCGACGCTCGCGGGGTACGCAGTCTGTAAGAGCCGATCAGATCGCGTCGCACGCGTGGAGGAGCCAGGAGGAGCCGTCGGCCCAGGGGCAGGGTTGGGCGGTCACACGGGAGCAGCCGATGTCGATGTACACCCAACTTCTCGACGCCGCCTTCGAGCAGCGCGGCCCCGTCGTGGTGCGCACCACCGAGCGCGGGGCGCTCGACGAGGTGCTGCGCTGCCGCAAGCAGCTCGACGAGGAGATCCCCGCCGGCACGGATGCCGACACCGTTCCCACGGTGCTGGCCCGTGAGATCGGCTACGACGTCGCGCTGCTCGAGCTGGCCGAGGTTCTGGGCGTCGAGACCGATCCGAGCCGCTTCGAGCAGCCCCGGCTGGAACGGAGCCCGCCTGGAGCGGCGTGTGCATCCGAGCGACCGGGCGGCGTCGACGTGGGTCCGCTGACACGTGAGTCAGGTGCCCGTGGCGTCGCTCCGGGCGTCCTGGGTCGATCGCTCGTTGAGGCGGGCGGCGAAGGTGGCGGCTTGCGTCCGGCGCTCCATGCCCAGCTTGGCCAGCAGGTTGGACACGTAGTTCTTCACCGTCTTCTCGGCCAGGAACATGGTGTCCGCGATCTGGCGGTTGGTGTACCCCTCGGCGATGAGGTCGAGGATCCGGCGCTCCTGTGGGGTGAGGCTGGCCAGGCGGGGGTCCACCTTCGGGCCCTCGCGGAGGCGATCGAGCACGCGCTCGGTCAACGAGGGGTCGAGAAGGGACTGGCCCGCCCCGGCCCGCCGGATCGTGTCGACGAGGTCGAGGCTGCCCACCTGCTTGAGGACGTAGCCCGCTGCTCCCGCCATGATGGAGGCAATGAGCGCCTCGTCGTCGGCGTAGGACGTGAGCATGACGCACGCGATCGTCGGGCGACGTCGATCTGATCTCGCGACAGACCTCGACGCCGCTGCCGTCGGGCAGCCGGACGTCGAGGATGGCGACGTCCGGCTTCGTGGCCGGGATGCGAGCCAGTGCATCGGCCACCGTGCCCGGCTTCGCCCACCACCTCGATGTCCGGCGCGGCCTCGAGCAGGGCCCGCAGGCCCGTCCGGACGACCTCGTGGTCGTCGAGGAGGAACACGCCCAGTGCCACGGCCGCCATCTTCCCATTCCGACCAAAGGCTGCTACTCCCCGAAGGGGTGGCGCGGCACCTCGATAAGCTCACCGCGTTGCGGAGCCCACGCTCCATGAGGACCTCCAAGAAGAAGGGTGCAGAGCGATGACCGCCGAACCGTCACCAGCCCCGGGCCGGATCGTCGTCGGCTATCGACGGCTCCGCCTCCTCGCTCGATGCCCTCTCGTGGGCGGCCCGCCAGGCCGCCCTGACGGGGAGCACCCTCGAGATCGTGATGACATGGGAGTGGCCGTCGAGCTACGGGCTGGGCGGTGCCGGTCCCCGACGACTTCGATCCCGAGTCGGACATGCAGCAGTCGCTCGACGCCGCCGTCGCCCAGGTGCTGGCGGAACACCCTGGGCTGCAGTTGAACGCCCGGTTGGTCAGCGGCCATCCGGCCCCGGTCCTCGTCGAGGCCTCCAAGGGCGCCGAGCTGCTGGTGGTCGGCAGCCGTGGCCACGGCGAGTTCGTCGGCATGCTGATCGGCTCGGTCAGCGAGCACTGCGCCGCCAACGCGTACTGCCCGGTCCTCGTGCACCGCGAGCGGCCGGCTCAGGAGCCGTCCCGAGCGCCGGTCAATGGCGCGCCGACGCGTCGACCGGTCGGCGCTGAGTTGGCTGAGGCCCGGGCCGCCGTCCGTTGGTGCCGACGACCGGACGCGCCCGCCCAGCAGCGCGCCGAGCGTCGCCACCACCGAGGACTCGAGCGCAGCCCGCGTCGTACCCGCCTTCGAGGAAGAGCGCGAGCCGTCCGGGCCGGGGTGTGAACTCGCGCACCACGCGGGCCAGCTCGGCGAAGTCCCCGCTCGAGAGCCGCAGGTCGCTGAGCGGGTCGGCCCGATGGGCGTCGAAGCCGCACGAGACGAGCACCCAGTCGGGCCGGAACTCCTCGATCGCCGCGCGGGCCTCCTCGTCGAGCGCCGCCCGCACCACGTCGCCGGTCGCGCCCGGTGGCAGCGGGAGGTTGAGCGTGCAGGCCGGCTGCGTCTCGCCCTCCGACCTCGTCGGGACGCCCCGTTCCGGGATAGAGGGGGTGCTGATGCGTCGAGACGTAGAGCACGTCGGGGTCGTCCCAGAAGATCGCCTGGGTGCCGTTCCCGTGATGCACGTCCCAGTCGACGATGAGCACCCGCTCCCCGAGTGCCGTGCGCGACGCGGCGGCGACCGCGACGTTGTTGACGAGACAGAAACCCATGGCGCGCCCGGCGGTGGCGTGGTGGCCCGGCGGCCGGACCGGCACGAAGGCGACACCCTCGCCGCGCCGCTCGAGCTCGTCGAGGGCGGCCAGGCCGGCGCCTGCGGCTCGGCCGCGCCGCTGTCCACGAATCGGGTCGCGCGTAGGTGTCGGCGTCGATGTCGCCGCCGCCCTCGGCGCAGAACGCCTCCAGCGCGGCCAGGTAGGCGGGATCATGGGCCCGCGCCAGCTCCTCCATGGACGCCTCGTCGAAGGCGGGATACGCCACCTCGTGCTCCGACGCCAGGGCGCTCACGCCGGCCATGACGGCGACCAGGCGCGACGGCCGCTCCGGATGGCGGGGTCCGCCGTCGTGCTCGGAGGCCCCGGACGGTCCGGCGACGATCAGCGTCACTCGCGCGCCATGCTACGGGTGTCGCCCCTTCACTCCCGGGCCCGACCGTCCTACGCTGGCCGGCGATGGCCGCGGTCATGCAGGCGTGGGTGGTCGACCAGCCCGGCCCGGTCGACGGGGAACCGCTGGTGCGGATCGACCGAGCGGTCCCCGAGCCGGCGCCCGGGCGAGGTCCGGGTGCGCGTGCGGGCGTGCGGCGTGTGCCGGACGGATCTCCATCTGACCGAGGGCGACCTGGCCCCGCACCGCGCTCGGGTGACGCCCGGGCACGAGATCGTCGGCCTCGTCGACCAGCTCGGTCCCGGCAGCACCCGGTGGCACGTCGGTGACCGCATCGGGGTGCCCTGGTTGGCCCACACCTGCGGGACATGCCGCTTCTGCGTGTCCGGCCGCGAGAACCTCTGCCTCACGCCGCGCTTCACCGGTTGGGACGTCGAGGGTGGGTACGCGGAGTATGCGGTCGTGGACGAGGCCTACGCCTATGCCCTCCCCGGGGAATTCGACGACGTCGAGGCGGCGCCGCTGCTCTGTGCGGGGATCATCGGCTACCGGGCCCTGCTCCGGGCCGACCTCCCCGACGGGGGCCGGCTCGGCATCTACGGGTTCGGGGGCTCAGCCCATCTCACGGCCCAGGTCGCGCTGGCCCGCGGCGCCCGTGTCCACGTCATGACCCGCTCCCGGGAAGCGCAGCAACTGGCGCTCGAGCTCGGTGCCGCCAGCGCGGGGGACGCGGACGCGCCGCCACCGGAGCCGCTCGACGCGGCCATCCTCTTCGCTCCGGTCGGCTCGCTCGTGCCACCCGCGCTGGCGGCCCTGGACCGCGGCGGGACCCTGGCCGTCGCCGGCATCTACCTGAGCGATGTGCCCGTCCTCAACTACGAGAAGCACCTCTTCGAGGAGCGGACCCTGCGGAGCGTGACGGCCAACACCCGGCGGGACGGCGAAGCGTTCCTGGCCGAGGCGGCCCGGATCCGCCTCCGCGTCTCGGCCGTCGCCTACCCGATGGCGGAGGCCGACGGGGCCTTGCGCGACCTGCGCCACGACCGCGTCAACGGCGCCGCGGTCCTGGTCCCCTGAAGCCGGCCAACGCCGGCAGAGGGCTGGCCCGGGGGGCTTGTGGGCGCCCACAATTGGGCGTGCGGAGTGTTCCGAGGATTCCAACCGAAACCGGGATCGAACGGGAGGAGGCGCGCCGACGGCGCCCGTGTTCGGATAAGAACCGAACAAACTGCCCCTGAACAGGGGAAACACCCCCGAGAAGCAGAAGCGCCGACGGTGCCCCAGCCGATTCACGACAAAGCGCTGTCACAGGGCCCTTGGCGATAGGTCCTGGAGCTTACGGCTGGGGCACGCACGCCGGCAGTGCGATCAGGCGGTAGATCGCTAGAGCCATTATTCCCGATCCCTGGCCTCATAAACACAGAATTTCAGGAAATTTTGGAAGCGTTTAGATGACGGGTTCCACCTGGTCAGCGGCCATAAGGACGGCTGCCAACTCCTGATCCCGCGGATAGGACAAAAGGCGGGTTGCACTCTCGATGCTCAGCCACCGCAACTCGTCCACCTCCGAATTGGGGGTGAAGAAACCCCCTTCGGCCGCCATGACCCAGTAGGCGACCGCCTTGGGCCGGCCCTTGCGGTCCACGTACTCGGTGTGGCCGATGAAGCGCAGGAGGCGACAGGCCATGCCGGTCTCCTCGCGCACCTCGCGCAAGGCCGCCAGCTCGAAGGTCTCCCCCGGCTCGAGCTTGCCCTTCGGGAACGACCAGTCCTCGTGCAGGGGCCGGTGCACGACCACGATCTCGAGCAGATCGGCCTGCGCGGCGGACGACCAGCCCGCCCGCCGCCTGGACGACATCTGTCGGGGAAGGGAGCTCTGCCGTCATCGTTCGTCGCGCCACTTCGTCGCACGTTACCGTCGCTGCCCGCGCAATCCGCGGCAATCCGGGCCGGCCCGGGCCCCGCCGCGAGGACCCGCTGTAGCCTGGCGCGCGGTGGCCGATTCCAAGGGAGACGAGCCGGGCCAACACGACCCCGTCGAGATCGAGTGGCAATTCGACGCGCTCGATCTGCGACCGGTGGAGCGATGGCTGGCCACGCTTCCCAGCCTCGCCGTGGAAGCCGGGGGAGGCGGCACGGTGACCGCGCTCGCCCGCACGCCGCGGCGCCAGGTCGACTCCTACCTCGACACCGACGACTGGCGCATCGCCCGCGCCGGCTTCGTCGTCCGCATCCGGCGCCGCGGCCGTCACGACGAGGTCACGCTGAAGGACACCCAGCCCGCGGAGGGGAGCGGCCTCCGCCAACGGCTCGAGGTCACCGAGGTCCTGCCCGCGTCCGGCCTGGCCGACCTCGGCCCCGACGGCCCGGTCGGGCGTCGGCTGCGCGCCATCGTCGGCGCGCGCCGCCTCCACGAGGTGCTCCAGGTCCGCACCCGCCGGCGCCCGTTCGCGCTGCGGGTCGGCGGCGTCGACGCGGCGGAGGTCGCGCTCGACGACACCATGATCGTCGTCGGGAACGGCCAGCGGCCGATGCAGCTGCGGCGGGTCGAGGTCGAGGTCCAACCGGAATGGCTCGACGCGCTGGAGCCGATCGTCGAGCAGCTGCGCGTGTCGTGCGGCCTCCAGCCGGCGCGCCTCTCCAAGTTCGAGGCGGGACTGCTGGCCGTCGGCCAGGAGATCCCCGGCACGCCCGACCTCGGGCCCACCGACGTCTCGGCCGCGTCCACCATGGGCGAGCTCGCCTTCGCCGTGCTCCGGCGCCAGCTCGCCGTGGTGCGGGACAAGGAGCCGGGCACGCGGCTCGGGCGAGGATCCCGAGGAGCTGCACGACATGCGGGTGGCGACCCGCCGGCTGCGGGCCGCGCTCTCGCTGTTCGAAGGCGTGCTGCCCGTCCGCGCCCAGGTCTTCCGCGAGGAGCTCGGTTGGCTGGGGCGCCTGCTCGGCGCGGTGCGCGACCTCGACGTGCAGCTGCAGGGCCTGGCGGACATGGGCGCCACCGGCGCCGACGGGACCGGTCATGACGTCGCTGGTCGCGACGACGTCGCTGGTCCACGACCCGCTGGCCGACTTGACGGCGCTGCTCGAAGCGCGAGCGCGACGGCGGCGCGCGCCGCCATGTTGAGCGGTCTCGACTCCGTGCGCTGGGAGCGCCTGGCCAAGGGACTGACGGCCATGGCGCAGCAAGGACCCGCCCGTCGCTCGCTGGCCACCAGGGTCCCCGCCGAGATCGGATCTGCCCGAGCCTGGTGCTGGCGCGTCACGACAAGGTCGCCAAGGCGGCCAAGCGGGCCAAGCACTCGGGCCTGGTCACGGACTTCCACGGCCTGCGCATCCGGTGCAAGCGGCTGCGCTACGCCCTCGAGTTCAGCGCCGACGTCTACGGCGGCGCGCACCTCCCGCTTCGTGCGCGAGCTCACGGTGCTCCAGGACGAGCTCGGCCAGATGCAGGACGCCGAGGTGGCGTCCGCTCCACCTGGCCGCCCTGGCCACCGGTGAGACCCCGTCTGCCCGCGGCCACCATCTTCGTGATGGGCGGCGTCGCCGAACGGCACCGGCGCGAGGTCGCCGGCTCCTCAAGCGCCTGCCCGGGGAACTGCCCCGCACCAGAGGGCGGGCGTGGCGCGAGCTCCGCGACCTCATGGAGCGTCGCCGGGCCGAGGCGGAGGCGGCGCGGCCGCCCGTCCGCACCACGCTGCGCGCCCTGCCCCCGGCCACGGCCCGACACCGGAGCCGGCGACCCGCGCCCGGCGAGGCGACGGAGCCGACTGCACCCCGCCGACCGGCGCCGGGGCTCACGGCCCTGGCGCCGCCGCCCCGTCAGGCCAGGGGGAATGAGGCCGCGTCGTCGCCCATGACGACGCGTGGATGCTCGGTGACGATGAAGTGCAGCTGGTCGGTGTCGAGGAAGTGCCCGATGTCGGTCCAGATGTCGGGGAAGTCCGGCTCCGCCATGTGGGCCCGGTAGGCGTCCATGCTCTCGAACCACTGCACCGTCACGCCGTCGAAGCCGGCATCCGTCGTCGCCGTTGTAGTCGTCGAGCGGGCGCGGGTGCTGCTCGTAGCGCACCACGTGGCTGCCGCTCTGGCTCGACTTGATCAGCGGGCCGTGGACGTCCTGCCAGTAGGCGTGGAACTCGGCGGGCGTGAGACCGTCCTTGCGGCGCAGCAGGCACGTGAGCCTGACCATGGGACCTCCTGTCGGATGCTGGCGCCGGCGCGGTCGACGCCCCGGCGCTCCGCAGGCTATCGGCGGCCCCGGGCGCTCACGGGAGGGTGAGGGTCAGGCCGGAGCCCGAGCCGCTCGTGCTGATGCCGACCGAGACGCCGCCGACCGAGACGGGCGGCGTGCTCGGGAGCGGCAGCGCCGGGAGCGGCACGGTCACCGTGGTGGTGGTGCCCACCGTGTCGCCGGGTCGGTCGTGGTGGTCACCGTCGGCGTGCTGCCGTGCCCGACGTCGTCACGGGCAGGCTGGGCAGGCCCGAGCCGCCGCCCGACGACGACAGAGGGAGCGAGGGAAGCGGACGATGACGTCGAGCCGCCCGTGGCACCGGCCGCGGCCGCGGTGACGCCGTCGAGCAGCGACGTCAGACCGCCTGCCGCCTGACAGCGAGCTCCGCCGGTCGCCTGGACCCGGGAGGCCTGCGTCAGGCTGCCGAGTCCCGGCAGGCCCGAAGTGGGGAGCCCGCCGGAGGGCAGGGGGAGCGACGAGATCGGCAGGAGCGAGCTCAGGTTCGCCAGCGTCCCCGTGACGTCGGTGACGACGCCGGTCAGGGTGGGAACGAGGCCGCGAGCAGGCCGTGGGGTCGTCTCGACAGCGTGCCGAGATTAGCCGCAGGGCGCGCCGGTGAGGCTGTCGAGGATGCAACCCAACCCGAAGTCGCTCTGCGTGCGCGGTGCAGTCCGATCCGCTGCCGTCGCCGACGCCCGAACCCGTGCCTGATCCGGTGCCCGACGACCCGCCGCCCGGCAGATCCGCCAGCGTGCCCTGGCAGCTGACGTGCCGGGCAGGGCGCCGGCCCGTCCGTGAGCCACTCCAGCGGCGCGATGCCCTGGGTCAGCGGGCCCGGACAGCGGCGAGTCAAGGACGCCGTCCCCACGGCCGCCGAGCCGGTGCACGGTGAAGGCGGCGTCGTGGGCCTGGTTGACCGCGGCGCCAGCGACTGGTCCGGGTGACGACGCCGACGCCAGCGGGTGCGCCGCCGCCGGGTTGATGGTGAAGTAGCCGCCGAGGCCGCCGAGGAAGGCACCCGACCGCGGCGCAGGCCAGCCCACCGGCCCCCACCATGGCGGCGTTGCGGTAGCGCGCGAAGCCCCTCGGCCCCTCGCCCTCCGCAGGCGGCTCCTCGACGGCCGGCGGCACCATCGGGTTGAACTCGTCGTGGATCGCTGCGTCCACCGCGGCGACGTGCCTCCCGTGCGGACGGGTCTCCTCCTGGAGCACCGGCCCGGCGTCGGTAGCGGCGTGCTTGCCCCTCGAGCTGAACTCTGCCCGGAGCATCTCGTCGTACTCTCGTCCAAGCTCACCTGGATCCGTTCCTCCTCCCCAACCCCTCACCCGGGCTCTCATCGTGGAAACGTGGGCTACGCAGCAGCCCTTGCGGTCCCGGCCGCCTCGATCTCCGACGGCCGCGCGATCGGCGGCTCAACTGACGGCCCAGCTCCCGATGGTGACCACGGACCCGTGAACAGGGAGAACGACCGTCATGGCGTGCTCGCCCGGAGGCGGATCCCCCCGACAGGCTCACCGTGGTGCGCAGGACCACCTGCGTCGGGGTCCCCCCCGACGAGTCGATCTCGACGTCGAGCGGGGCGTCGTGTCCGGTGACCGCCGCCCCGGCCAGCTGCGGGGGCAGGGCCACGCCCGGCGCCATGGCGGCCCACCAGGCCGCCTGGTGCTGGGCCGCGGCGTGCAGCCCGCCGAAGTAGGTCTCGAGCGCCGCCGCCTCGAGGGAGAGCGGGCCGGGTGACTGGGCGAAGGCCACGGAGGCGTTGACGAGGTTCATGGTCCCCATGGGCGCCTCGTTCTGCTGGAGGGTCAGGCCCTGCGCCTGCAGCGCCGGCGGCGCCGAGGTCGTGTAGTCGGTGGACCTGACCGTCCTGACGAACTGCTCCCCCGGGTCGAGGTCGCCGCCCTTGGTGGCCGCGCCGACCTCGGTCGCCCGGATGAGCAGGCGGTCCGGCGTGAAGAAGAGCGCGTTGGGCGGCCAGCAGGTGTCGAGCACCAGGCGTGGGGTCCGTCGTGTTCGACACCGCCGAGCCGGCGGGGACGACCTGCTGGTCGCTCACCTGGAACTTCACGGTGTTGCAGGCCGTCTGGTAGGTGATGACGTCGCCCGGCTTGAGCTCGTTGAGGTGCACGAAGTAGCTGACGTCGTGGGCCAGGAAGACCGCGGCGCCGTCCACGCCCGGCCAGACCGACTGCGCGGTCGTGCCCGACGGCAACGTTGAGCTCCTGGTCGTCGGTGCCCTCCTCCACCGGGGCGCGTGCAGGTTGAGGGCGGGGATGGACAAGATCCCCGAGAGCTGGCCCGCCTGGACGTCCGGCCACCTGGCAGGACGCCCCGTGGCTCTGCGTGCCGCGATCTTGGCCATGGCGGCGCGCTCGCTCTGCGAGCAGCACGGCCTGTGCGTGGTGCTGGTGCTCCTGGTGGGCCAGGGCGTAGCTCGCGGCGAAGACGGCGGCGAAGAGGAGCACCACGCCGACGAGCGTGACGCCCACCCGTCGCAGGTCACGGAACGGGCTCACCGTGCCGTCTCGCTCTGTTGTCCGGCTGCACCTGCTCGGAACGGGATTCCGCCACCCCGTTCCGAGCAGTTCGCAGCACCGGTTCCCGCTGCATCTGCTTCTCCCTCCAGATCCTCCGAAGATCTTTTTGCTTGGTCTTGCTGCCGGCCGGAGTGGCGGAACACCCGGGCCCTCGTTTCGTCAGTGGTGGTCGGTCGCGACTCCCAGTGGCTGCCGCCGGGCCGGCCCCCGAGACCGGAGGGGGAACGGAGGAGGTCCCGAAGGCCGGGCCCGGTGGCGGTCCGCCGTCCGACCCGAGGGGGTGGATCGGTTGCGGGTGGCTCATGAGCCACCCCGGCGGCGGTTGGTTGGGTTGAGCGAACGAGCGAGCGAGGCGATGCGGCGCCGGCCGATCAGCAGCAGCCCGGCCAGGCCCATGCCCGCCATCAAGATGATGGGCAGCGTGCCGGCCCAGAACTCGCCGGTGTGCACGCTGGTCACGTTGGGCACGACCGCCGGGGCAGCGGCCGCCGCGGCGGCCGGCGTGGCGGGGCCGGCGCTGGCGGCCGACGTGGCGACGGCGGGCGTGGCCACGGTCGAGCTGCCCGTGACGCTGACGTCGCCGACGTTCAGGCCGACGCCGCCCTGAGGGCGCCGAGCAGGCCGAGGTTGAGGACGCCCACCTTGGCGCTGGCCGTCGTGCCCGGGGGCCGACGTGTCGCAGGTGAGCAGGTTGCCGTCGGGGTTGTAGTCGATGATCGCCGCTCAGCAGGCTCCCCGAGCGCCGAGCTCAGGGCGCTGCTGGCCCCGACCTGGGTCAGGATCTGGTTGACCAGGCTCGTCAGCTGCGTGATGTTGACGAAGGTCGGCAGCGAGCCCGTTGGTCGAGTAGGAGACCAGGCCGGCGTTGCAGCTTGGCGTCACCGTGCCGGTGCTGCGGTCGAGCGCGACCGAGGCGGTGGTCGGCGCCACCTGCAGGTCGGCCAGGCCGAAGAGGTTGACGTCGACGGCGTGCTGGGTCACCGAGTCGGTGACGACGTTGCCGCTCGTGCTCACCGACGAGGTCGAGCCGCCGAGGTCGATGGTCAGCGGCTGCACGGTCGGCCGCGTTGCCGCCGCGTGAGGCCGAGCACCTGGTTCAGGATCCCGGTCACGAGGCCGGTCACCGGCGACGACGCCGCTCGCCGCGTCGAGCTGGGTCAGCAGCCCGCTCAGGACGGAGCACTCACCGGTGACGTCGCTGCCCCCGGCCACGCTCGTGGCGTTGAGGGCGAGATTGGCGGGCAGGATGCCGTTGGCCGTGCCGAGGACGGACTCGCACGGCGGGCGACAGCGGGTTGGTGTTGGAGCCGGCCGTCGAGGAGGCCGCCGGCGCGTCGTTGCACACCGAGGAGGCCGACGGCAGCGACCCGCCCAGCAGGCTCTGGAGGACGTCGGTCAGGCTCAGGCTGATCGACACGTTGGCCAGGCTGCCCGTGCCCGACGCCGTCGGGTTCCCGCTGCCGTCCTCGGAAGCCGACGCGGTGCCGCACGAGACGTTGACGTTGAGGAGGCCGGAGTCGAGCGGGACGGCGCACGCGCTCGAGCCGGTCGGGGTTGCCGTCACGCCGTCGCCCTTGGCCACCGCGTCCTGTGTGCTGGTCGCGGCAAGCCCGGACAGCGACGACGTGGCGCTCGTCGGGCACGGGTTCGTCGACGAGGCCGTCGAGAGGCAGGCGCCGGTGCCGGACGCCTCGGCCACCGGCGCGTTGCTGGCGTCGGCCTCAGAGCCACCCCCGGCGAACTGCAACGTGTTGAGAAGGTCGAGCGACACGAACCCTCCGTTGGACTGGACGCTCCACTGGTTGGTCTGCGCGCCCGCACTCGACGATGCGGCGCACAGAGCCGCCATGGCCAACAGCCCCACCGCGGCGATTCTGATCCGACCCCTCATCAGCTACCCCTTACCGACCCTCCGAAGACAGAGGGCTCCTCTGCTCTTGTGTTTGAAACGGGGGAGTACTCGCGAACCTTGCGCCAGACGGACGAAATAATTCGGGCTCGACACCCCCATTTCTGGCGTATGCCGTGCACAGGGCCCGTGCGGGTGTCGGCGGGGAAACGCCGGTCGTCCCGTACTCTTGCCCGGCATGCCCGCGTCCCATGTCGTCCTGCTCCTCCTGGGCGGGCTGGGAGCCGGCATCTTCAACGGCGTGGCCGGCGGGGGCAGCCTGATCTCGTTCCCGATCCTGCTCGGGCTCGGCTACCCCGCCCTCACGGCGAACATCACGAACACCATCGGGATCTGGCCCGGCTACGTGGCCTCGGCGGCCGGCTACCGCCGGGAGATCGGCGACCAGTCACGCCGCCTCATCCGGCTCACCCCGGTCGCCCTGGCGGGCGGGGTCGCCGGCGCCCTGCTGCTCCTGACCACGTCCGCTGCGACCTTCGAGGACGTGGTGCCCTGGCTCGTCCTGGGGGCCGCCGCCCTGTTCGCCGCCCAACCGGCCCTGCGGCGTGCCCTCGACCGTGGCTCGGCCCACCCCCGCACCCGGCCCGTCCTGCTGGTCGCCGGGGTGTTCGCCGCCTCGGTCTACGGCGGCTACTTCGGCGCCGCCATGGGCGTGATGTTCCTCGCCATCCTCGGGCTGGCCCTTCCCCTCTCCATCGCCCACACGAGCGGCCTGCGGGCCGTCCTCTCCATGATCGTCAACGGCATCGCCGCCGTCGTCTTCCTCATCCATGGCGGGCTCGCCTGGGAGGCGGTGGGTCTGCTGGCCGCGGGCAGCCTCGTCGGTGGCTACGCCGGGGCCCGACTTGCCCTGGCCCTCCCGGCGCCGGCGTTGCGGGTCGTGGTCATCGTCATCGCGGTCGGCACGGCCGTGAAGCTGCTGGTCTGAAGCCGGCGGCGCGCGTCAGCCGACCGCGAGCGGGTAGTGGCCGACCACGGCGCGCTGCAGTTGCCGGCGTGCCGCCCGTCGGGCCTCGTCCGCCGCATCGGGGTCCGTGGGCACGAGGCGCACTGCGGTGCCGGGTGCGCACTGGCCGAGGAGGCCGTGGTCGGCGGCCGCCACCACGGCCAGCACCGGGTAGCCGCCGAGCGTCGCATGGTCGGGCAGGAGCACGACGGGACCGCCGTCCGGTGGCACCTGGACGACCCCGGTGACAACCCCCTGGGAGTCGAGCTCGCCGCCGCCGGGCCGCCACGGCAGGTCGGCCCCGCTCGGGTCCTCCCGGAGCCGGAGCCCGACGCGGTTGGACGCGGACGCCACCACGAAGACGTCTTCGGCGAGCTGCGCCAGCGCATCGGGCCCGAACTGCTCGGGGTGCGGGCCCGGCAGGACACGGAGCTGGACCGGCGCGTCCGGCACGAGCTCGGTGGCACAACCCTCCCGGACGTGATCTCCCAGCGGGGGCGCCCAGGGGCCGGCGTGCAAGCGGCGCCCCCGGCACGAGCGGGCCGGCGCCGAGGCCCGTCAACTCGTCGCTGGCGCTGCTCCCGAACCACTCCGGGGCGAGGAAGCCGCCCGCCACCGAGAGGTAGCTGCGGCACCCGCCGCGCTGGCGCCCGACCTCGAGCACCTGGCCGGGGAGGAGCGGCAGGAGCTGGCCCGCCGGCGCCGGGGTCCCGTCGACGCGGACCTCGGGTGCGGCGCCCACCACGGCGACATGGCACGGGCCGAGGCAACCGAGCCGGGCCCCACCGCCCGTGAGCTCGAGCGTGCCGGCACCCCGGGCGTTGCCGGCGAGCCCGTTGGCGAGGGCGAAGGACACCGGGTCGGCCGGACCGGCGCCCGGGACCCCGACGCTGGCGACGGCACGCCGGCCGCCGTCCTGGACGACCGCCCGCAGCCCCGGGGCCACGACCTCGAGGACCGGGCGCGCCCCGAGCGGCGCGGACCAGGGTGGCGCCACCACCGGCGGCGGCTCGACCCGCTCGCCCGCGCCGGCCACGGTGAAGCGGACCCGATCTCCCGGGGCGAGCACGGCGAAGGGCCGACGTTCCGGGGAGAAGAGGGGGACGCCGGTCCGACCCACCAGGTTCCATCCGCCCGGCGACGCGGTCGGGTACACCGCAGCGTGGCCGTTGGCGATCGCCACCGACCCGGCGGGCACGACCGGGCGAGGGCGGGCGCGGCGCGGCGCCCGCTCCAGCCGGCGGGGCAGTCCTCCGAGGTAGGCGAACCCCGGGGAGAACCCGACCACCTCCACGCTGAGGGGCCGTGCGGTCAGGAGTGCCACCACGTCGTCGGGCGCGCACCGGGCGAGCGCAGCCACCTCGTCGAGGTCCGGGCCGTCGAACCGGCAGGGAATGGTGAGCGGGCGGCCCCGGCTCGGCGCCGTTCTCCGACGCGCCGGCCGCGGGCCCGCGCTCGAGCACCCTCTCCGCAACGGCCCGGACCGAGCGGAGCTCCGCGTCGGGGTCGGTCGCGTGGACCAAGACGGTGGCGGAACCGCACACCACCTCGGCCCCTTCGTCCAACGCCGTGCCCAGTGCCTGCGCCAGCGCCCGCGCCGCGGTGGCGTCGGCGCACCCGATCAGAAGGGCGCGGTCACCGAGGGGCCGTACCTCCCCGGCGGGGACGGACCGGGTCATGCACGTGCCGGCGCGACCACATCGATCTCCGCGTCCGCCAGGGCCCGGCGCACGGCCGTCGCGATGGCGACGGCCCCTGGTGAGTCGCCGTGGACGCACAGCGTGTCCACCCACAGGGTCAGCACGCACCCGTCGTCGGCGACCACGGCGCCGCGGGCGAGCGCCAACGCCTGTGCCGCCGCCGTCGCAGGCTCCCCCAGCACGGCGCCCGGGGTGGCCCGGTCCACCAGGCCGCCGTCGGACCGATAGGCCCGGTCGCAGAAGCCTTCCTCCCAGGCCTCGACGCCGTCGCGCAGCACCATCGCCATGGCCTTGCAGCCCGAAGGGAGGACCAGGGCCGCGTCCGAACCGACGCTGTCGCGCACGGCGTCGCGAAAGGTCTCGTAGAGGGCACCGCCCTTGGCGACCTCCTCGTAGAGCGCGCCGTGGGCCTTGACCGAGTCGATGGCCGTGCCGGCCGACCGGCAGACCCGGCCCAGGGCGCGCAGCTGCTCGGACAAGGACTGGCGGAGCTCGCCCCGGTCGATCTCCATCGGGTTCCGGCCGAAGCCGGCGCGGTCGGGATAGGACGGATGGGCGCCGACCCGGACGGCGTGCTCGACGGCGGCGCCGACGGTTGCCGTCATGGAGTCGTCATCCCCCGCGTGCCCCCCACAGGCGACGTGCACCGTCGTCACAAAGGAAAGGAGCGCGCGTTCCACGTCGATGCCGGCCGGATCGGTCGCCTCGCCCACGTCGGCGCTGAGATCGATGGTCCGCTTTGCAGCCACAACTCAGCCGGCCTCGAGCTGATCCACCACGACGCCGTCCCGATAGACGACGCGCTGGTTGCGGCGCGTCGGCACACGGGTCCCGCCGAGAATGGAGCCGGTCATGTTGAGCGGGTCGGCGCCGGCCACCACGACCTGCTCGCCCTCGGCCCCGCGGCGGTGCATCGCCTGGAGCTGGTCGAACGCCTCCGGGAGCGCGTACTGCTCGCCGGAGAGGCCCGCGACGAAGCGGCCCCCGAGTGCGAGCCCCCTGGCCTCCATCCGGCGGAGGGCCCACACGACCTCGCGCCACGGCACCTTGAACGACTCCCTGCTCCACAGTTCCCAGGCGACGATCCCCCAGCGCACGAGCAGCTGCTGC
Organism: uncultured Acidimicrobiaceae bacterium; assembly: GCA_963745175.1. GTDB lineage: Bacteria > Actinomycetota > Acidimicrobiia > Acidimicrobiales > RAAP-2 > Bog-473. Next base: position 163,663 of record CAVUWK010000004.1, on the reverse strand, counting down.
GCCACCGATTCGGCCAGTGCCTCGTTGCCGGGCAGGAGCACGCCATCGTCGACCGCCGGCGCACCGAGGACCTCGGGCCCGGGCAGGAGCGACCACCGGCCCTCGCCGATGCCCGTGCCGACCGGAGCGCGACGCCGCGCCAGTCGCCCCGACGGTCGTCGCACCGTACGGGTCCGCCAGCGGTCGCGGGCGGAGAGCAAGGCACGCACCGCCGAGAAGGCGTCGGCGGTGACGAGGCCGCGGGCAACCAGATCCCACAGGCCCTCGTCGACCTCGGCCGGCAGCCGGCCGGTGAGAGGCGCCAGCTCCGGACGGAAGCAGGCGCCGCGCTGCCGCAGGGCCGCGAGGACGTCGGCGGCCGCGCCGACTTCGGGCTCGGGTGCGAGCGACTCCACCCGGACGGCGCGCAACATCCCTTCGAGCTCGTCGCGCAACACGAAGGCCAGCGGCGTGGCCGGTGAGGGTGTGCCGCTGCGCCCGGTCCGCTCGGCCCGCGGCGTGAGGCGGCCCCACACGATCTCGCCGGACAGGCAAAGTTCGTCGAGCCAGCGCGGGTCGTAGCCGGCGACGCGGGCGGGGAGGATCTGGGCCTCCCATTCCACTGCGGGAGCCTCGATGCCCTGCAGCTGCTCGAGCACGTCGAGCAGCCCGGCCCGGCCTTCCACGCGGCTGCCCGGCGTGGCGTGCTGCCAGTGGGTCAGGAAGCGCACGTACTCGGCGATCGGCACGGCGTCGACCAGGCCGCGGCGCCGGTTGCGACTGGCTCCGTGCAGGCGAACCAGGAGATTGCGGGCGCACCAGCGGCCGTCAGGCAGCTCGATGGCGGAGCCCTTTCCCTCCAGCCGGGCCAGGGCCGTACGCGCCCGGGCCGGCGAGAGCGGCGCCCCCATCGGCGCACCGGACGGCAGGGGGGCGTCCGCCACCAGCTGCTCAACCGTCACCGGACCGGCGAGTTGCAGGTGGCCGGCCACGCACGCCGCGGCCGCATCGTCGTCACTCCCGAGCGCCTCCGCCGCGGCGCGGCGCTCCGTCGCCACCCAGCAGTCGTCGTGCGTGCTCGCCCGCCCGTCGGCCGCGAGGGCGTCATACCAGTCCGCCCACTCCTTGTACGGCCGCGCTGCGACGAGGGAGAGCAGCAGGTCGTGCAGCTCGTCGGGGTTACGGAGGCGAGGACGGACCTGATCGAGCACGGCGGCAACGGCGGCGGGATCGAGCGCAGCCAGTTCGGCGGCCGGGACCGGGAGCCCGTCGGGTCCCAACTCTCCCAGGCCGCGCCGCAGCGAGAGCGCGCGTGTCCGCCTCTCCTCGAGCGGCGCGTCGTCGAGGTAGGTGTAGGGGCGACCGCTCAAGATGGCGTGGGCGAAAGGGGAGGGCTCCGACGACTCGACGGTGTGCACCGCGATGGCACCCGACTCGACCTGGTCCCACAGCCAGACCAGTCCCTCCACCGAGAGTCCCTCGTGCAGGCAGTCGTAGACCGTCTGGCGCGCCAGCACGTGGTCGGGCACGCCCACCGGTCCGGCGGGCGCGTTCTCCTGGCAGGCGGCCAACCCGGGCCACACCGCAGCGAGGAGGTCGTCGGCCTCCATGCGCTGGAGGTGGATGGGCCGCCGCTTGCCGCCGTTCATGCGGGGCAGGACCAGGGCGCGGTTGAGGTTCCAGCGCCAGCGGGCGCCGAGCATCGGGTGGGGCAGGACGGCCTGGGTCAGGACCTCGGCAGCCCGCGCGCTGCTCGAGCATGGACTGCACGCTGGTGAGCGGGAAGCTGTGCTGGGGCCCGAGCGACAGGACGACGGTGTCGTCGTCCGCCGCCGCCTGCAGCTCGAAGTCGAAGGACACGCAGAACCGCTTGCGCAGCGCCAGGCCGAGCGCGCGGTTGATGCGGCCACCGAACGGCGCATGGATGATCAGCTGCGACCCCTCGGTGTCGTCGAAGCAGCGCTCCACGACGATGCGCTCGCGGGTCGGGAGATGGCCCAGTGCGCTCAGGCCGGCGGCGCAGTAGGCCACCACCTGTTGGGCCACCTCGGCGGACACCCCCGCGCGCTCCTGCACGAGCCGGCGCGCCCCCTCGCCGTCTCCCGCCCGCAGCACCGGCTCGAGCGCGGCCCGGAGGTCGCTGACCGCCTCTGAAAGCTCGGCGGTACGGGCGGGGGCCTCGCCCAACCAGAAGGGGATCGTGGGCGGGAGGTCACCTGCATCGTGGACCCGGACCGTGCCCACCTCGACCTTGGCCACCCGCCACGAATGCGTCCCCAGGAGGAAGATGTCACCCGCGGTTGCCTCGACGGCGAAGTCCTCGTGCACCGAGCCGACCGTCACCCCGTCGGGGTCGAGCACGACGCGATAGTCACCGGTCTCGGGGATGGCGCCGCCACCGGTCAGCGCGGCCAGCCGCGCGCCGCGCCTGGCGCGCAGCCGTCCATTGACGGCGTCGTGATGCAGGTGCGCCCCGCGACGTCCCCGTCCCGTCTCGATCCCCCAGCTGGCCAGGGCCACCACGTCGTCGAAGTCCTTCCGGGGCAACGCCGCGTACGGGGCGGCGTGCCGCGCCATGGCCCACATCGCCTCGACCTCGCGCTCGTCGGTGGAGGCCACTTCCGCGACCAGCTGCTGCGCCAGCACGTCCAGCGGGGCCACGGGTGGCTCGAGGAGATCGAGCCGGCCCTCGCGCACCGCGGCGAGGAGGGCGGTGCACTCCACGAGCTCGTCCCGCGTGGTCGGGTACAGGCGACCCGCCGGCGTCCCGTCGCGATGGTGGTTGGCCCGGCCGACCCGTTGGAGGAACGTGCCGATGGCGCGGGGCGATCCGATCTGGCAGACGAGCTCGACGGGGCCGACGTCGATGCCCAGCTCGAGCGACGCTGTCGCCACGAGCGCGCGCAGGTCGCCGGCACGGAGGCGGGTTTCGACGATGCGCCGCCGCGCCGCCGACAGGCTGCCGTGATGCGCGGCGACCAGGAGCGAAGCGTCGACGTCGCCGGCGGCCGCGCTCTCGTCCTCACCGAGCCGCTCGGCCAGCTGGTGAGCCACCCGCTCAGCCATCTTGCGCGTGTTGACGAACACCAAGGTGGTGCGGTGGTGGCGCGTGTGCTCGGCGATGCGGTCGAGGATGTCCGACATCTGGCCGCCGCTCATGACGGCCTCCAGCTCGGTCGAGGGCAGCTCGATGGCCACCTCGAGGTCACGCGCGTGGCCGCAGTCGACGATCACCGTCGGTGGGCGGTCGTCGTGCACGCCAGAGAGGAGCCGGGCGACCAGATCGAGTGGCCGCTGCGTCGCCGAGAGCCCGATGCGCTGGAGACGTCCCCCGCTCTCGGTCACGAGCGCATCGAGCCGTTCGAGGCTCAGGGCCAGGTGGCTGCCGCGCTTGTCCCGCGCCAAGGTGTGCACCTCGTCCACGATCACGGTGCGCACGCCGCGCAGGAGTGCGCGCGACGAAGGTGCTGTCAGCAGGAGGTAGAGGGACTCGGGCGTCGTGACGAGAAGATCGGGCGCCTGCTTCTTCATGGCGGCCCGCTCCGCCGGCGGTGTGTCCCCGGTGCGGATGGCGACGCGCAGGCCCGGGTCGGCGTAGCCGAGACGTGCCGCCTCCTCCCGGATTTCCGAGAGTGGGACGTGGAGGTTCTCATGGACGTCGACGGCCAGCGCCCGCAGGGGAGAGATGTAGAGGACCTCGGGCGCGCCCCGGGCGCCCGATCCGGCCTCGGCGGCGCGGTAGGCCGCGTCGATGGCCACCAGGAACCCCGTGAGCGTCTTGCCCGACCCGGTCGGCGAGGCCACCAGCACGTCGCTCCCCGCCGCGATGTGGGGCCAGGCCTTGGACTGGGGCGGCGTCGGGCCCGCCGGGAACCGGCGGTTGAACCAGCCCGCGACGGCAGGGTGGAAGAGCGACTCGGGCCCAGTGGATTCAAGAGGAGCGTCGGGCACCCTCCTATTCCACCAGGAAGGAGTGACGCCCGCGACCACTCGGGCCGCCGGTACCGGTCAGGCGGGCGGCGGGCGGCGGCCCCAGCAGGAGATCATCGGCGGTTGAGCCAGGTCGAGCAGGCCGGAGGCCACGTTGGCCAGGTGCCGGGTGATCTCGTCCTCGGTGGCGATGCCGTGGTCGAGGAGCTGGTCGCGGATCAGGTTGATCGTCGCCGTCTCGAGGTGGTTGCTGGCGGGGTTGCTCAGCGGGAAGGCCGCGTCGGCCGCCACCTGGATCAGGCCGGCCGCCCGGAGGCGCCGGGGCAGCGAGCGCCCGTAGGCCAGGTCGACGCCCCGCTCGGCCAGGAGCGACCGGAAACCCCGCCGGAGGCGGTTGGCCAGCACCTCCGCGGGACCGATCTCCTCGAGGCAGCTCAGCGGCTGCAGGGCTGGGTCGGCGTCCTCGATAAGGAGGACGCCGCCGGGACGCAGGGCCGCCACCATGTTGGCCAAGGCGGTGTCACGTTCGCGCACGTGGACGAGGACGAGGCGGGCGTGCACCAGGTCGAAGTCGTCGCCCGGCGACGGGTCCAGTGCGACGTCATGGACTCGCACCTCCACGTTGGCGCCCGAGACGGCAGCCGCCCACGAGACGTCGAGGTCGGTGGCGAGGACGTGGCCTCGAGTACCGGCCCGGTCGGCCAGGTGCCGGACGACGGACGTGCCCCCCGCACCGACCTCCCAGCAGCGCCAGCCGGATGCGAGCCCGAGCCCGTCGAGGTGGCGGAACGTGGACGGATCGAAGAGAGCGGCGAACGCCTCGAAGCGGTCCATCGCCTCCGGAGCGTCGTTGGCGAGGAGGTAACCACCGGCCGGGGGGGAGGGTCCGGAGGTCACGACGAGGAGAGCTCCGGAGCGGAGGGCGGATCGGCGGCGGCGCTCGATGCGCGAGTAGAGCCGGGGGCCGGTGGCATGCACCTTCAGGGTAGAGGAGTTACTTCTCGCAAAAGAACAGGCCGTTCAGGTAGGCGTGGCGCCGTGGTGCGGCCTCGGTGGCGGTCAGGCCTGACGGCCTCGGAATCGGCGGTACGCCACGAAGCCGCCGATCCCGAGCACCGCCGCGGCCACGAGAGCGACGAGCGCGAGGGAAAGTGAGGACCAGCCCTGCGCCGAAGATCCCGGATCGTGCGCGTCCGCGGACCCGGTCGAGGAGTGGGTGGTCGGCTCGGTGGTCGAGCTGCCGTTGCCCCCGGCCGGGCCCGGCGCTCCGTTCTTGGGGCCGGTGGTGGTCGTCTTGGGGACGGTCGTCGTGGTCGACGAAGCACTGGGGGTCCCGATAGGTGGGACGATCGTCGTCACGGGCGGCGCAAATGTCGGGGACGTCTGTCCGGGCGAGGGCAGGTTCGGTGTCAGCGCGAAGTAGGTCAGCGCCTGCATCGTCTGCGGCGGCGACGCCCCCGCCTGTTGGCTGGCCAGGACCGGCAGAGAGCCCGACCCCGTCCCGCCGCTCATGGCCACGGTGACTTGGAACGTCCCCGACGACGACACCGTCACGCCCTGGGAGATCGGGTCTCCGTTCACGTCGACAGACACGGCGGAGCACCCGGCCGTGCAGAAGCCGGTGCCGGAGACGGTGACGCTGGTCCCAGGTGGCCCCGAGGACGGACTCAGCGAGATGCTCGGTCCGGCGGCGCCGGCCGGGACCACGCCGGCAGACAGCGCCAAGCCGAGAACGGCGAGGATCGGCAGGGTCGCCGAAGCAAGCTTCATACCGTTATGACGCCGGACGGGGGCGGCCGGTTCGGCGGCCGGGTCCCCCGTCCGTCGGCGGGCACCCTACGAGTGGACCGTCACGCTACGCGTCGAGCTGTTGTTGGCCAGGTTCGAGTCCGGAGTCGCCGAGGTGACGGTGGCGCTCGACGTCACCGTTCCCTTGTTGCCCGTGATGTGGAAGTTCACCTGGAACGACACCGACCCTCCGACAGGAATGCTGACCAGCACTGGGACCGTGCTGTACGAGCAGGTCAGCACCAGCCCGGATGGTCCCGGGCAGCCGGTCAGGCTGTTCGAGATGTAATAGCCGTTCTTGGCCACGGGGAGGTTCTGGGTGATGACGACGTCCTGCGCGTTCGAGGGCCCGGAGTTGGTGACCGTGATGTCGTAGTGGATCGTCGACGACGGCTTGTAAGAGGTCGCGTCGGAGGTGAGCACGATCCCGAGGTCGGCACTGGTCTTCACCGTGGTGGTGACCGAACCGGTGGTGGCCGGGCTCCCGGTGCCGGTGGCCGTCGCTGAGTCGACCAACGAGCCGGGAAGTGTCGACGCCTTGACGAGCGTGTACACGTAGACGATCGCCGATGCGCCCGGGTCGAGGTTGGGGAGCGTGCACGTCACCGTGTTGGTGTTCGTCTGGAACCCGCACGTCCCCGCTCCGCCCGTCGACTCGAAGGTCTCACCCGCAGGCAGCGGATCGCTGAGGAACACGGACGTTGCCGTCGACGGTCCGGAGTTGCTCACGGTGATCTGGTAACTGAGCGCCGTGCCCGCGATGACCGGGTTGGGCGTCGCCGCGATCGAGACCGAGAGCTTCGACACGACCTGCACAGCCGTGCTGGTCGAGGCCAGGTTGTTCGACAAGTTCGGGTCGAACGTGGCGCTCGAGACGCTCGCGTTGTTCAGCAGGACTCCCGTCGTCTGGGGGTTGACGGTCGCGGTGACGGTCATGGTGGTCGAAGTCGCTCCGGCACTGAGCGTCCCGAACTGGCAGACCGCGGGTTCGGTCGGATTGCCCGCGACGCCCGTGTTACAGGTTGCACCGGGCATGGACACCGAGGTGATCGTGACGCCGGCGGGGACGTCGTCGATGATCTCTGCGTTGAGGGCATTCGACGGACCGAGGTTGCTCGCCGACAACGTCCAGGAGATGGACGCCCCGGCCTCGACCGAGCTGGGCCCACTCTTCGACAGGGACAGGTCGGCTGCCGCGGTGACGCTCAGGTTCACCGTCGCCGTGTTGTTCGACGGGTTCGGATCCGGCGTGGCGCTGATGACGGTAGCGGTGTTGTCGATGTTCTGGCCGCCCGAGGACGTGGAGGTACCTGTCACGGTGTACGTGACCGCGACCTGGCCGGTCTGGCCGGTGGACGTGGACGCACTGGGCACGTTGCCGAGGTCACAGGTCAGGTTCTGACCCCCCGACACCAGCGTGAGCGCACATCCGCTCGGGAAGCCGGTGATCGTGAACGACCCGTTGGAGAGGGTCGTGTCGCTGAGGACGACGCTGCGCGCGTCGGACGGGCCGCTGTTGTCGATGAACACCGTGCAGCTGATCGGTTGGCCCTCGTAGACGGTCGTGTCCGGCTTGCAGATCTTTGTGACCGAGAGATCCGCCGAGTCGACGACGGTGGTCGAGACCGAAGCCGTGTTGTTGGCAGGGTTCGGATCGACGGTGTCACCCGACGACACGGTGGCGGTGTTGGTGATGGTGCCCGCACCGCCGGACGCGGCGACCGCGTCGGAATTGACGAGCACCGTCACGGTGAACTGATAGTTGGCACCCGGTGCGAGATCCGGGACCGAGCATGCCAGGCTGCTCGAGCCGGAAAGGGTGCACGTACCGGTACTCGACAGGTACGTGACGCCGGACGGCAGCGAGTCGTCCACCTTGATCATCCCCGCCGTCGAGGCCGACGAAGCGCTGTTGGTGACCGTCACCGTGTAGGTGAGCTGATCACCCGCCGTGACCGGATCGGGGCTGGCCGTCTTCGTGATGGACAGATCGGCGCTGGGCAGCACCAACTTCCAGACACCCCGCCCGTAGCTTCCGACGTAGCTCGTGCCCGGGTTGTTGGCGTCGAAGAAGAAGCTCGTGACGCGCGAGATCTCCTGCGAGCCTGAGATCGTGATCCAGTGGGCCCCCTCGTCCGTCGAGGCGAAGATGCCGGTGAAGTTGGTGCCGACCAGGATGGTGTTGCTCCCGCTGGTGCTGTCGAACGCGATGGAAGAGATGTCGCCGCCGCCTCCGTTGTCGAAGGGGTAGATGCCACCGTCGGTCACCAGATTGGTGAGCGTGGTGTCCTCCTGCCAGGAGGCTCCTCCGTTGGTGCTGAACATCGCTGCGCCGGACCCGCCGTTGGCGCCGCTGTCAGCGGCGTAGAGATCGAGGGGGTTGTTCGGGTTCACCGCGAGGTCGTTCGGGGTGGTGAGGCCGCTGCTCTCAGGGGTGAGCGTGGCCGAGGAGTTCAGGGGGCCCGACAGCCGGTAGACGGTCGGGGTCCCGCCGACGTTGAGGTTGAGGTAGAAGACCGGCCCGAACGCCGTCTCGGCGGCGACGATCTGCTGCTGGGCGTTCGGCTCCCCGGCGGGCTTCCCAGGCAGGGTGGCGGGGCCCATCTGGGTCCAGGTGCCGCCCGCGTTCGACGTCACCTGCACCTCGTAGCTGGGGGGCTTCGCCTTGTTGTCGGTGATGAAGGCGTAGCTGGCGTAGCCGAACTGGGCCCCGGCATCGAGGTTGCTGAAGGGGGCCGATGGCGGCGTGAACGACGTGGGGGGCGACGGCGGCGGGGCGAAGAGGTTGTCACTGTCGTTCAGGGTGAAGCCGCCGTCGGAGTTGGAGAGGACCGAGGACGGCGGACCCGTCGGGTCAGAGAACACCTGGAAGACGTCGGCGGCGAAGCTCCCGCCACCGCCGTTGCCCTCCCAGGTCGAGCCGCCGTCGGTGGAGAAGTTGATGCCGTTGTCCTGCATGCCGTAGTAGAGGTCGGTGTGACCGGCGAGCGCGGTGCCGTTGAGCTGGTAGATCTCGGCCCCGTGCTGTCCGGTGTTCGACGGCGTGAAGGTCGGGTTGGTGTCACAACCGTCGGTGGTGCGGAAGATGCCCCCGTCGCCACCCTCGAGGAACGGGCAGCCCGTGACCGGGTCGACGGCCAGTGAAGCCGGATCGGTGGAGTCGTGGACGTTGCGAATGCTGGTGTCGTACACCGTCCACGGACCGCTGTTCGACGGTGACTCGGTGACGACATCGGTCCCGAGGCCACAGGTCGTGGGCGTGTTCGTGAGGTCGCACGTCTGGTGCATCACGATCGAGTCCGTGCCGTAGAAGACCTCGAAGTCGTTGGTCGGGTCGGCGTCGCCGGAGAACGCCGGCAGGGTGATCACCCAAGCGGGACGCCCGTTGCCGTCGTTGGAGATGTTGAGGTTGGTCCAGGTCCCGACCCCGCCGTTGTCGTTCTCGAGGAGCTGGGCACCGTTGATGTTGTTGCTCCCGACGATGCCGTCCGCGGCGGCGAAGAACACGACGTTCGGGTTGTTGGGCGCCACGGCGATGCTGCACTGGGTCGGGACCGAGTTGAAGTCGAGGCCGTTGCCGGGGGGCGTGGCCGTGGTGGACGTGACCGGCAACGCGTTCTGGACGACCCAGGTCGAGCCGCCGTCGTTCGAACGGAAGAACCCACCCGTACCGCAGGCGTCCACCTGGAGGTTTCCGCCGACCGGGCGGGCCTGGACGTCGAAGTACCCGCCAGGCGTCCCGGAGTTGCCGCTCGGCGCCACCTCGAACCACGAGCTGCCCGAATTGGTGCTCTCGGAAAGGCCGCAGAAGGTCCCCACGAAGATGGTGACGCTTCCAGGAGCTCCGCCCCCGAACGCGATCTTGAAGGCGCTGTCGTTCTGTGCGGCGGCGCAGCGATCGGAACCCGGCGCCTTCTTCCAGGTGGTGCCGCCGTCGGTGCTCATCCAGATCCCGCCGCCCCGGTTGTCGATGCTGCCGTCATAGCCACCGGTCGCGATCACCAGGCTCGGGTCCGTCGGCGCGAAGGCGACGTCGTCCATGTTCGTCAGGGGCACGGCATCAACGTGGTTCCACGTATTCCCGTTATCCGTGCTCTTCCACAGGCCACCGTCCTCGGTGGCGGCGAAGACGATGTTGGGATTCACGGGGTTGACGGCCAGCGCTTCGGTCCGACCTCCGAACAGCGTCGGCGATCCCGGTGGTGAACCGATCAGCGAGTTGGGGTTGACGTCGGTCACGGCCGGCGTGGACGCTCCCGCGGGGGTGACGGGCGACGAGACGACGGCGACGACCGCGGGTGCGATTACCACCAGGAGCGGCGCGGCCGCCACCACTAGGGCGGTCGAGAGGCGATGGAGTGAACGTCGGTTACGACGAGCATCGCGAACGGATGGGGGACCGGCGTGCTCCATGGCTGCCTCCGGGGGTCGATACAACAGCTGGTGTTGCCTCGCCTCCCCCCCCTCGTCGGTTATAGGAGTCCCGGTGCAGCTAGTCAACAAGCGTTGTGAACCCGTTGAGAAGTCGGGTGATCACGAACTGACGACGGTGACAACAGAGTGACAACGTTCTCGGTTCTGTTGTGCGGGCGCCTGCCCGTGCGCGTCAGTTTTGGGGCACGGGTACGAGAAGGATGCAGAACCCGCGATCTGATTCCACCCCGCCATCTGACGATCTCAGGTCGCCGGAGAGGTCGGCTCCGGCGTCCCCTCCGTGGCCGGGGACGGCCGACGTGCCACCGCCGCGTCGGGCCCGGCGGCGAGAGGCCGGCCTACCGGAGGCAGACCCAGGTCGTGGGAGGTGCCCACGTAGCGATCGAGGACGTCTGCCACCTCGGCCCGTCCCGCCTCGATCAGGGTCGCCGTGGCGGAGAAGTCGCGGTACTGGCTCGATGGCTCTCCCCCTCCGCTGAAGACGACCACCTCGACGCCCGGCGGGAGCAGGGTGAGCTCACGGACGAAGCGGGCGTGGATCGCCACGAAGAACGCGGTCAGCGCCGCTTCCGCGGGACGCCGCGGCGGCGGCGGGTGGTAGTGCAACGGCCCGCACAGCAGGACATAGATGCGGTCACACCCGGCGGAGAGGGCCCGGCTGATCGGCACGTTGTTGACCACGCCACCGTCGACGAGCACGTCGCCGTCGATGGTCACCGGCGGAAAGATCGACGGGATGGCCGCGGAGGCCAGGATCGCCTCGACCGCCGGCCCGTGCCCGATCCACCGCTCCCTGCCGTCGGTCAGCGATGTCGTCACCACTTCGATCGGGATGGTGGCGTCCTCCAGATTCTCGTAGTCGACGCCCGACTCGATGATGGCCCGCAGCCCGCTGTTGGCGTGCACGGAGGGCCGCCTCTGCAGGAAGGCCCACGGCCCGTCGAACGTGCCGCGCGGAAAGATGTCGGCGGCCTTCACGTCGCGCCAGACGGCCGCCATGTGCTCGATGCCCTCGAGAGTCGGGTTGCCCGCGTACGACGCACCGTTGATCGCCCCGACCGACGCACCGAAGACCCGGTCGGCCCGGATGTCGCGCCGGATGAGCTCCTCGAGCATGCCGACCTGGACCGCGCCGCGGCTGCCGCCACCGGCGAGCACGAACGCCGTCCGCGGCGGCGCGGCGGCGCGGTGCCGGCGATCCGACCGCTGCCGCCGGTGCGCCCAGCGGGCGCGGACGCGCTCGGACCAGGTGGGCGCGGGCGCGCCCTCAAAGTGAGTGGCCTCGCTCACGACGCGGGACCCGGTTGACCCGGGGGCGGCTGTCCCCTCTCCTCCTGGCGGGCGCGCCACGCGGCACGGCCGGCGATGTCGTGCCGGACGGCCCACATGATCACGATCACCACCAGTGCGAGCATCGCCACGACGAAGATGCCGAAGATCACGTAGAAGGCGGTGTTGCCGGCCGACGCCAGCAGGAGCGCGGGTGCCATGTACGTCTCAGGGTAGGCCGAGGCCCCGTAGAGCAGTGTCACACCCCGTGGGCACACTGCTCCGATGGTCCTCGTCGCCCCACGACCCCTGCTCCGGCCTGCCCTTCAGGGTGACGCGGCGGCGGATCGTGGCACGGGGGGAGAGGTCCTGGCCATGCTCCGCGGTGAAGCGGCGACGCGACCGCGCTTCGACCCGGGTTTGGCCGGCGGACTGCGAGCCTGGCTCGAGGATGCCGCCTACGACGTCGTGGCGGCCCGCGGGGAGCACGCGCCGCCCCTGTTCCTCGGGCCGCGCCAGCTGCTCGGCTCTCACGACGAACGGCGCAAAGACGACATCGTGACCGATCAATTCGTCTTGTCCCGGCTGGTGCACACGCTGCTGCGTCAGCTCGTCCACACGGGGGGCATCAACGACCCGCTGGCCGACGCGGTGGACGGCCTACGGGCTACGGGAGCCGACACGGCCGTGCTCCAGGTCGAGTCGCTTCCCGAAGCGGAGCGCGCCACTCTCGCGGAGACACTCGCGGTCCACGCCCGGAACCTGACCAGCCTGGTCCCTCGGTTCGCACCCGGCTGGATGCCGCGTACCGACGATCGAGTCGCCATCCCTCTCGGTGGAGGCCGGGTCGTGCTCCATGGGGTCTTCGACCTGGTTGTCGGTCTCCCCCAACCGCGCACGGCCTCGCTGTGCGCGCTGGGTCTGTCCACCGGCGGGCCGTGGGCGTCGGAACGGCGGTCGCTGCATTATCTGTCCCTGCTCGAGACGCTCCGGAGCGGCACTCCCCCGTTCCGTCTGGCCCTCCTCGAATCCGCCACGGGCCGTTACGGCGTGGAGGACGTGCGCGAGGAGCATCTCCGTGCGGTCGCCTCGCACATCGCCGCGTGGCTGGCGCGCGCCAGTGCCGACCATGGCTGACCGGCTGATGGACGCCCTCGTGGCTCCCGTCCCCGCCATTGACGCGACGACCTGGCGGGCCGCCCTCGATGAGGCCAAGTCGAAACTGGCTGGCCTGGCCGTGCGGCGGGCCGGCGCGGTCCGCTTCCGTGTGACGGATCACGAGGTCCGCACCGCGTTCGGCGGGGACGCCGGCGATCCCGCGCCTGACGAGCCGTTCGCCTGGTCGGCGCGCAATGCACGGCGGTCCATCGGGCTCGCCGCAGTACGCCAACTGATCGGGGGCGGCGCGCGCTCCCGCTCGAGGCGGTGCGGTGCAGGCTGTCCGAATCCTCCCGTTGGGTACGCGAAGGCAGTTCGTCCGTCTCGCAGCTCGACCGCTGGATCGACGGGCTCCCGCCGGCCGGCGGCGCCGCCGTCGGGGCGGAGGCGGTGACCTGGGCCACCCGCTTGTGGTGCGCTCTCGACTGGTCCGCGTTCGAAACGCCACCGGTCGTCGGCCGCGACCACTGGTGGGACAGCCCCCACTCCGCCCTGCTCGCGCTCCGCGGCCGGGCCGACGTCCGCACGGCGAACGCGCATCTCGTGGTGCTCTCCGGGCCACGACGTGACTCCGTGCGCGCCGAGCTCGCTCTCGTGACCCTCGTCGAGGCGTTGCGTCTTCGTGGCGCCGATGTTCCGGGCCGCGTGGTCGGGTGGTGGCCCGATTCCGGCCACCTGGTGCGGGTCGATCCTGAGCCGGCGGTGCTCACCCTCGGCGCAGAGGCGGTGGAACTGGCCCTGGGCGGGGCGGGAACCTCCCTCCGGTCGGCCGCCTGAGGCACCCCACCCAGGTCATCTATCGTGAGGTCCCCCCATGGAGACCCGCGAAGACATCAGGAACGTGGCCATCGTGGCGCACGTCGACCACGGCAAGACCACCCTGGTCGATGCGCTCCTCCGCCAGACCGGCGCCTTCGGCGCGCACCAGGAACTGACCGACCGCGTGATGGACTCGGGCGACCTCGAGCGGGAGAAGGGCATCACCATCCTGGCCAAGAACACGGCTGTGCGCTGGGGCGGGGTGAAGCTGAACATCGTGGACACGCCCGGGCACGCCGACTTCGGCGGTGAGGTCGAGCGGGGGCTGACCATGGTCGACGGCGTCCTCCTGCTGGTGGACGCCTCGGAGGGTCCGTTGCCCCAGACGCGCTTCGTCCTGCGCAAGACGCTGGAGGCCCGCCTCCCCGTGGTGCTGGTCGTCAACAAGGTCGACCGGGCCGACGCCCGCATCGCGGAGGTCGTGCACCAGGTCGAGGAGCTGTTCTTGGACCTCGACGCCGACGAGCACCAGATCGACTTCCCGATCCTCTACGCCAACGCCCGGGCGGGCTGGGTCAGCACCGAGCCCGGAGTCGAGGGGAAGAACGTCGATCCCCTGTTCCGGGCCATCATCGAGCACGTCCCGGCGCCCTCGTTCGTGAAGGGGGCCGGGACGCAGGCGCTCGTCTGCAACCTCTCCGCGTCGCCCTATGTGGGCCGGCTGGCCATCTGCCGCATTCACAATGGCACCCTGGTCAAGGGCAGTGCCGTGGCGTGGTGCCGCCTCGACGGCACCATCGAGAAGGCCAAGATCACGGAGCTCTACGTCACCGAGGCGCTCGACCAGGTGCCGGCGGAGTCGGCCGGCCCGGGCGAGATCGTCTCAGTGGCCGGTCTGGCCGAGGTGACCATCGGCGAGACGCTGGCCGATCCCGACGATCCGATCGCGCTGCCGGCCATCACCGTCGACGAGCCGAGCCTGGCCATGACCATCGGCATCAACACGTCGCCCCTCTCGGGCATCGACGGCACGAAGCTGACGGCCCGCCTGCTCAAGTCCCGCCTCGACTCCGAGCTGGTCGGCAACGTGGCCATCAGGGTCGCCCCGACCGACCGACCCGACACGTGGGAGGTGCTCGGACGGGGTGAGCTGCAGCTGGCCGTCCTGGTCGAGACCATGCGGCGCGAGGGCTTCGAGCTCACGGTGGGCAAGCCGCAGGTCGTGACGCGCGAGATCGACGGCAAGGTGCACGAGCCGGTGGAGCGGGTCAGCGTCGACGTGCCGGACGAGTATCTCGGCGTCGTCACGCAGCTCTTGGCGCTCCGCAAAGGCACCATGATGGAGATGGTCAACCACGGGACGGGCTGGGTGCGCTTCGACTACCGGGTCCCGGCCCGCGGGCTGATCGGCTTCCGCACTGAGTTCCTGACCGAGACCCGGGGCACCGGCATCCTCCACCACGTGTTCGACGGGTGGGAGCCATGGCACGGCGACCTGCGGACCAGGCGCAACGGGTCGATGGTGGCCGACCGGCGCGGCGTGACAACAACCTTCGCGCTGATGAATCTCCAGGAGCGCGGGACGCTGATCGTCGGCCCGGCCGAGGAGGTCTACGAGGGCATGATCGTCGGCGAGAACGCCCGGGCCGACGAGATGGACGTCAACCCGACCAAGGAGAAGAAGCTGAACAACATCCGCTCGGCGACCGCGGAGGACTTCGAGCGGCTCACGCCCGCCATGAACTTCTCGTTGGAGCACGCGCTGGAGTTCATCAGCGAGGACGAGTGTGTCGAGGTCACCCCCAAGGCGGTGCGGCTGCGCAAGGTGCTCCTGGACCAGGCGATCCGGGGCCGGCAGCGAAGCCGGGCCCGGGACGCGCGCGACCAGGCGGCCAAGAGGTAGCGAGGGGCCACGCATGGTGACCGCACGGAACGAGGGCTTCGATCACATGACGATCGTGGTCACCGACCTCGACGAGGCGCGACGTTTCTTCGGCCTTCTCGGCTTCGAGGAGACGATCGCGGTGGTGGCGTCCGGGGAGCGGATTTCTGAGTACATGGGGATCCCCGGGTGGGAATCCGATCACGTGACCCTCGAGCTCAAGGGGGCCGATGTCCACCAGGAGATCCAGCTGCTGCGCTTCCATCAGCCGCCGATCAAGGTCGACGCCGGGACGGGCACGCTCGATCGCACCGGCTTCAACCACGTGTGCTTCCGGGTCAACAACATGGCCGCGATGCTCGAGCACCTGGCCGCGCACGGGATCACGCCACGGAACGAGATCTTCGACTACCACGACAAGAAGCTGGTCTTCTTCGACGGACCGGGCATCGTCGTCGAGTTGGCCGAGTGCTCTGGTGGGTGAGCTGTCCGGTCGAGGCCCTCACCTAGCATGAACCGCCTGGAGGGATGGCAGAGCGGACGAATGCACAGCTCTTGAAAAGCTGCGAGGTGCAAGCCTCCGTGGGTTCGAATCCCACTCCCTCCGCTCCTTGGAGCGCTCACCACACTCGATACCCTGTTGCGGTTAACGGGGCGGCCGCGGACGACAGAGCAAGGGGGAACCGCGCATGGCAGACATGAAGGCCCTTCAGGTGACCGAGCACGGGCAACCGGGCGAGGTCCTGGCGGTGCGGATGATCGAGCGCCCCGAACCCGGCCCGGGTGAGGTGCGGGTGAAGGTCAGTGCGGCGTCGCTGAACTTCAACGACATCGACCGCTGCCGGGGGAAGCTGGTCTCGGTCCCCACCCCGCCGCCCTTCACGTTGGGCATGGATGTGTGTGGCATCGTCGACGCCGCCGGAGAGGGTGCCGAGGCGTGGCTGGGCCAACGTGTCGTCGCCATCACCAAGAACGCGCTCGGTGGCATCGCCGAGTACGCCATCGCCGACGCCATCTCGGTGTTCGAGGCTCCCCCCGAATTCGACGACGTCGAGGCCACCGCCTTCCTGCTGTCGTTCCAGACGTCCCACCTGGCTCTCTTCAAGAGGGGGCGCCTCCAGGCGGGCGAGACGCTGGTCGTGCACTCCGGGGCCAGCGGCCTGGGCACCGCCGGGATCCAGCTCGGCAAGGCCGCGGGCGCCAGGGTCATCGCAGTGGCGGGCGGCCCGGAGAAGGGAGCACTGTGCCTCTCGCTTGGAGCAGACCTGGTCATCGATCACACCGCGGAGGACTTCGTCGAGGCGGTCCTGGTCGCCACCGGCGACGCCGGTGCGGACGTGGTCTACGACCTGACCGGTGGGGACTTCGTGGAGCGGTCGTGGCGCTGCACCGCGCACGGCGGCCGCTACCTGGCGGTGGGGTTCGCCGACGACGACGCCAACGGCATGACGGGACGGCCGCTCCGGATGGCCTGCATCGGCAACATCGACATCGTGGCCGTCATGGTGGCCTGGGCCGACTCGGTCGATCCGGGCATGCGGCGCTTCGGCTTCAACCCCTTCGGCCGGGACGTCGCCGACGAGATCCATGCCGATCTCCTCCGGTTGGCCGCCGCCGGTGCGATCCGTCCCGCCGTGGGGCGGCGCGTCTCCATGGAGGAGGCCGGGCGGGCCCTCGACGAGCACGAGGCGCGTCGCTCGGTGGGACGCACGGTGGTGGAGGTCGGGTGAGCACGGTCGAGTACACCTGGCGCGATTCCGAGCTGCGCAGCCGGCCCCTCAGAGCGCTCAACTGGACCGGGGCGAAAGTGTCCCGTTTCGGCCGCGAACTTCCCTCCCTCAGTCCCTCGTCCGTGACCTCGGCCGCGGCCAAGACGGCCGGGTCCGACGATTTCGGCAGCGATTCCTTCCGGGAGCCGCTCGAGGTGTACCTCCGTGCCTGTGAGGACGAAGCCGAGCTGACGACCTTCGGGCGACTCCTGATCTCCAAGATGCTGGCCGGCGCGCTCGCCAACCGCATTGAGCTCCATCGCTGGTCCGAAGAGCACCCCGAGGTGCGCGAGGGCCGTATCGAGCGCCCGTGGATCATCGTCGGGTTGCCCCGCACGGGAACGAGCCTGCTCTCCATTTTGCTCGGGCTCGACCCCGTGGCCCGGCCGCTCCTGCAGTGGGAGGCCGCCCACCCGATTCCACCCACCACCCTGGAGGAGGCGGCGGAGGATCCGCGGATCGCCAAGACGGCCAAAGACCTCGATGGGCTGATGAAGCTCAATCCACCGCTCAAGGCCATGCACCCCTTCGGCGCCACCGTGGCCGAGGAGGATGTGGCGATCTTCATGTACGACGTGCGCGCCCTGGCTCTCGAGACCCAGGCCCACGTCCCGAGCTACGCCCGCTGGCTCGAGCAGGCGGACATGACGCCCGCCTACGCCCAACACCGGCTCGCGCTCCAGACCCTGCAGTCGCGCCAACCGACCGAGCGCTGGATCCTCAAGACCCCGAATCACCTGTGGCACCTCGACGCCATGCTGGCCGCCTATCCAGACGCCAGGGTCATCTGGACGCACCGGGATCCGGGGCCGGTGGTCACGTCGTTGGCCAGTCTCGCCAATGCCGGCCAGCGCGTCCTGACCAGCCGGATGGACCCGCGTCCCACCGCCGAGGAGTGGAAGCGCAAGTGCGCGTTCGCCCTCAATTCGGCGATGACCTTCGACGAGAAGGCGGATGACGGCTGGTGCCAGCACATCCACTACGACGCCCTGGTCGGGGATCCGGTCGGGACCGTTCGCGCGCTGTACGGCGAGTTCGGCGAGCAGGTGGGCTCGCTCCATGCCCGGCGCATGCACGCCTTCCTCCAGGATCGACCCCAGGACCTCTTCGGCCGGCATCGCTACGACCCCGCCGATTTCGGCTGGACGTACGCCGGCTTGGCCGCGGAGTTCTCCGAGTACACCGAGCGCTTCCACATCGAGACGGCGGATCACTCGTAGCGCCTGGAAGCGCGGGACCCAGCGGCCGCTGGGATTTCTGACTCCCGGGTTGCTAGTGTGCCGAAACAGGAACGTGTTCTAGGGTTCTTCGAGGGAGTTGGGGCAGAACCCGAATCGGGTCCGGTCCCGTGGACAGGGGGTTTGTCATGATCAAGCGGGTGACCGGTATGCGGACCCTTGGGGCGGCACTGATGCTCATGTCGCTGACGGCGGCGGGCGTGCTGCTCTCGCCCGGGGTCGGCGGGGCGGCGTCGACCTCCTCGGCCAAGTTCGGCACGCTCCCGTCGCCCTGCGGCAAGGGACACGCCACGGGCGCCACGGACAGTGGCGTCACCAATTCCACCATCAACCTCGCCTACGGCGACGACCGTGGCTTCTCCGGTCTCCCCGGTCTCGACCAGGAGATGGGTGACGCGGTCAAGGACATGATCGCGTGGTGCGACGCGCAGGGTGGCATCGACGGGCGGAAAATCGTCGGTGACTACTACGACGCCGCCGTGACCAACGTCGGCTCGGTGATGACACAGGCCTGCAAGCAGGACTTCATGTTGGTCGGTGAGGGCTTCGCCCTCGACGGCGCCGCGGAGCAGACCCGCCTGGGCTGCAACCTGGCCTCCGTGCCCGGCTTCACCGTCGCCCCCGTGGTGGCGAACGCCTACGAGATGTACCAGGCGTCGCCGAACCCGGCCAACGCCAGCCCGGTGTCGAGTGCATACCAGGCCGAGAAGCTCTTCGGATCGAAGACCAAGCACGTCGGCGTGTACGACTCGACGCTCTCCACCCAGCAGTCGTCTACGGAGAAGGCCGAGCAGGCGTTCACGGCGACCGGCTGGAAGTTCCTTCCCAATTGCAGCGCCGTGATCGACTACAACGGCGAGGCGAACTACACGCCGTTCGTGCAGAAGCTCCAGAGCTGTGGGGCCCAGATCATCTTCAACGACGCCACCCCGGGGCCGACGCTCTACGGTGCCTTCGAGGCCGAGAACCAGATCGGCTACGACCCGATCTGGGTGATGGACTCCGGCTCCTACACGGCGGGCTTCGCCCAGTGGAACACGGCTGGCCTGGCCAACAACGTCTACGTCCGTATCTCCTACGAGCCGCTCGAGGCGTCCAAGGTCGTCCCGGCCGTGGCCCAGTACCTCTCGATCGTCAAGAAGTACGGCGGACTCACCTCGCAGCTCGGGGAGCAGGCCTCGTCCTCGTTCCTCCTCTGGGCCACGGAGGCCAAGGCATGTGGATCGACCCTGACCCGCCAGTGCATGGTCAACCACCTCTCCAAGGTCACGAGCTGGACCGGCGGCGGCCTCAACGCGTCGGGGAACCCGGCCAAGAACATCCCGCCGAACTGCGGGCTGCTGATGAAGCTCGACGGCACCAAGTGGGTGCAGGCGTACCCGAAGAAGCTCGGGACGTTCGACTGCTCCTCGAAATACGTCGTCGCGAACACCGGGTCCGTCATCGGCACGACCCTCAACGCCCAGGGCTACGCGACCCAGTACGCGACCTCCTCGGTCATCAAGCCTCAGGGGTGAGCCTCCGGCACGTCCGCTCGCTAGCGTCGTGACCTGAGCGACGGGAGCCCCGGCCATGCACCTGTTCCTGACGTACACCATCCTCGGCCTCGTCACGGGCGCGGTCTACGGGATCGCGGCCTCGGGACTCGTCCTGACCTACACGACCTCGGGCATCTTCAACTTCGCCCAGGGTGCCATGGCCATGCTGGCGGCCTTCACCTACTGGCAGTTCCGCTACGGGTGGAACTGGCCGGCGCCGCTGGCGCTCTTCGCCGTCATCGCGGTGCTGGCGCCGCTGCTGGGCATCGTGCTCTATGCCGGCATCATGCGTGGGCTCCGGCAGACGGCCGACGTCACCAAAATCGTGGTCACCATCGGCATCATGCTCGGGCTGATCGCGCTGGCCCAATGGATCTGGAGCCCCGGCGTGCCCCGGACCGACAACCTCTTCTTCGGCGAAACGGCGAAATTCAAGTTCCTCGGGGTCTACGTCACCGACCACTCGGCGATCGCCCTGGGGTGCGGCGTGCTCATCGCCATCGGGATCCGCCTGCTGTTCACCAGCACCCGCACAGGGGTCGCCATGCGCGCCGTGGTCGACAACCCGGCGCTCCTCCAGCTCAACGGAGGGCGGCCAGAACGGCTGGCGGCGTTCTCGTGGGCGCTCGGCGGCGCGCTGGCCGCCCTGGCCGGCATCCTCATCACCCCCATCAGCGGCGGCACCCTCGACGTCCACGTGCTGACCCTGCTCGTCCTCGACTCGATTGCCGCCGCCATGTTCGGGCGGCTCCGCAGCATCTGGCTGACCTTCGCCGGCGCTCTGTTCCTCGGGCTGTCGACCACGTACGTGCTGGGGTATTTCCCGTCATCATGGGCCTGGGCCGCGGACTTCCGCATCGCCCTGCCGATGATCGTGCTGTTCGTCGTGCTCCTGGTGCTCCCCCAGGACCGGCTGCGGGGTGCGACCCTGCTCCGCACGAGGGAGCGGTTCAAGGTCCCCACCATGCGCTCGGCCGCCACCTGGGGCGTGATCCTCGTGCTCGCCGTCCTGGCCCTGGAGCAGATCATGGGCACCAGCGACATGTCGACGCTCACCATCGGGATCACCTACGCCATCATCGCCCTGTCGCTCACCCTGCTGACCGGCTACGCCGGTGAGATCAACCTGGCCCCCGTCTCCTTCGGGGCCATCGCCACGATCATCGTGTTCCACCTGGGACTCTCGGGCACCGGGCTCGAGCAGCGGATCACGATCTGGGGGGTGTTCCTCGGCGTCGTCGTCACCGCGCTGGTCGGCGGCCTGATCGCCCTGCCCGCCCTCCGCCTCCGTGGCCTGTACCTGGCGCTGGCCACCCTGGCCTTCGGCGTCTTCGTCTCCGACATGATCCTGAACGACATCGCCCCGCACATCCTGCCCATCTTCCACGTGCACTTCTCGATCTTCCCCAACGGAACCCTCCAGATCCCGCCGCTCAAGCTCGGCCCGATCGACCTCAGCTCGTCGAAGACGTTCCTCACCACCTCGGTCTGCGTCTTCGTGCTCATCGGCATCGGCCTGGTGGCCCTGCGCCGCAGCCGCTACGGCCGGCGCCTGACCGCCATGAAGGACAGCCCCGCCGCCGCGGCGACCCTGGGCCAGAACCTGGTCAAGCTCAAGCTGTCCGTGTTCATGCTGTCGGCGGCCATCGCCGGCATCGGGGGCATCCTGCTGTCCGCCGCCTCGGTCAGCGTCAGCTCGACGACGTACATCATCTTCATCAGCCTCGCCCTCGTGATGCTGACGGTGGTGGGTGGCATCGGCAACGTGGCCGGCGCCCTCATGGGAGGGATCCTGGCCGGCACCGCCTTCCAGGTCCTCAACACCACGTTCACGAACCTCAGCATGGATCGCGGCGGCGGGGGCTTCTGGAGTGTCATGGCCAACCTGGCGCTGGTGGCGCCGGCCCTCGTCGGGGTGTCGCTGGGTCGCAACCCGAGCGGTGCGGTGCCGCAGATCGTGGACAATTACAGCCCGCTGTGGCGGGTCAAGGGGGTGCTCGCCCTCGGGATCGCCGCCGAGGTCGTCGTCTACATGCTCACCCTGACCAAGGTCATGGGGAACTGGTGGTTCGTGCTGGCGACCGGGTTGATCGTCCTGGGGCTGCCGGCGATCGGCCGGGCCGTACGGCCCGAGGCATTCCGCACGGCGCCGGTCGCCGCCGCGGGCACGGTCGTGCCGCCCGCTGAGGCCATGGCTCCCCTGACGGTGCCCGAGGTGAAGGGCGTGGCCGATGTCCGTTCTTGAGGTGACGGACGTCTCGGTGGCCTTCGGCGGGGCGCAGGTGTTGACCGACGTCTCCCTCTCGGTGGCCGAGGGCGGCGTGACAGGCCTCATCGGGCCCAACGGGGCGGGCAAGACGACGCTGTTCAACGTGGTCAGCGGGCTGCTCGAACCGCGGTCGGGACGTGTGCGGATCGACGGTCACGACGTCACCAAGGCCGGGCCGGCCGCACGGGCCCGGCGCGGCCTGGCCCGCACGTACCAGCGGCTCGAGCTCTTCACCTCCCTGACCGTGCGGGACAACATCCAGGTGGCGGGCGAGATCCGCAACACCTGGGGGCGGCGCGGCCGGATCGACGTCGGCGCCGAGACCGGCCGCGTCATCGAGCTGGTCGGCCTGGGCGACGTCGCCGACCGCGACGTGAGCGAGCTGCCGACGGGCCGGGCCCGGGTGGTGGAGGTGGCACGTGCCCTCATGACCCAACCAAGGGTCCTCCTCCTCGACGAGCCCGCCTCGGGACAGACGGAACAGGAGACCGAGGCCTTCGGGCGGCTCCTGCAACAACTCGTCGACGAGCGGAACCTGGCCATCTGCCTCGTCGAGCACGATGTCGGTCTGGTGATGGACACGTGTGCGCACATCCACGTCCTCGACTACGGCGAGATCATCGCCAGTGGGACGCCCGAGCAGGTCAAGGTCGACCCGGTCGTGGTCAACGCCTACCTCGGAGCCCCGTGACCGTGGTTGCGCCCTCGGGCGACCGCGGAGACCCGCCGATCTTCGAGCTGCGCGCCGTCCGGGCGGGTTACGGGCCGATCGAGGTCGTTCACGGGGTCAGCCTCGAGGTCCCGGCGGGATCGGTGATGGCGCTGCTCGGGCCCAACGGCGGCGGGAAGACCACGCTGCTCAACGTCTGCGCCGGCACCCTGCCCGCCACCAGCGGTGAGGTGTGCTTCGAGGGCGCTCCGGTCACGCGGTTCTCCGCTGATCACCGCGCCCGCCGGGGTATCTGCACGGTGCCCGAGGGGCGGGGGATCTTCCCCAACCTCAGCGTGCGGGAGAACCTCCTCATGGCCACCCAGGTGGGAGTGCCGATGGACCAGGTCGAGGAGGTGACCTTCGCTCAATTCCCGCAGCTGAGCGGCCGGCGTCGGCAGATGGCCGGCACGCTCTCGGGCGGCGAACAGCAGATGCTGGCCCTGGCCCGTGCCTTCGCGACCGATCCCAAGATCCTCCTGCTCGACGAGCTCTCCATGGGACTGGCGCCGATCGTGGTGGGGCAGCTCTACGACAAGGTTCGCCAGCTGGCGGCGCTAGGCCTCTCCATCCTGCTGGTCGAGCAGTTCGCGGCGGACGGCGCTGCCCATCGCCGACAGCGCGGCCGTCGTGCTGCAGGGCGTCATCGCCCACCGGGGCAGCCCGAGCGAGATGGAAGAAGCGCTGTCCAGCAGCTATCTCGGCGGCTGACGCCGGCTGACCGGAGAGCGCCCGGCGGCGATGCCAAGATGAAACATGGCACGGCGGGCCAGACGTGGGGCGTGAAGAGGCACCGAGGCGGCCGGGATGAGGAGCCTGCTCGAGATTGATCGTCCTTCCGTCGTGCCCGCGCCACCAGGGCGCTCACGGTCGTTGCGCCGGACGCGCTGGATCGTGGGCGGGGCGGCGGGAGCGCTGGTCGCCGGCGCACTGGGCCTGCTGATCGCCGACCAGGTCACGGCGTACGACCGCTACAACCGGGCCCAGGCATCGCTCGGGGTGACGCGGCAGAAGACCCACACCGTCTCGGCACAACTGGCCGACCTCCAACGTGACCTCGGCGTTCTCCAGACGCAAGTCGGCAGCGACACCACCGCGCTCAACCAGGACGCCTCGCAACTCCTGGGTGCGCAAACATCGCTGACCTCGGCGCAGACGCATGTGACACAACAGGCGTCACGCATCACCTCACTGCAGACCTGTCTGGTGGGTGTCGAGCAGGCATTGAATGCGCTGGCAGTGGGGAAAAAGGACAAGGCCGTCACCGCGCTCAACTCCGTCTCGACCAGCTGCACCGCCGCGGAGGCCTCGAGTGGCTGAGCTCCGACGAACCCGGCGCCGGAGGTGGACCGTGGTCACCGGGTCGGTGGTCTGTCTCGGTGCGCTCGTCGCGGCCGTCTGGACCGATGTCGACGCCCGCACGCGCAGCAGGAACGAGCAGGTGGCCCTCGCCGCGGCAAACGCCCACCTCGCCACGCTGCATCACGACGTCGCCCTCACCCAGTTCGCCAACGCTGTCACGACCAGCAAGCGAGACGCGCTGCAGACGTCGATCAACTCGACCATGAGGCAACTGGCCGTGACGAACGGATCGTTGGCCAACACCAACGTGCACGCTTTCGTGCAGGGGGTCGGGATCGACACGCTGCAGACCTGCCTGGGCGGCGTCAAGAGCGCCTTCGGTCAGATCATGGCCAAGGACAACACCCGGGCGGCCAAGGACGTCTCGGCCGTCTCGGGCGCGTGCACCCAGCTGGCCGGCGGCGCCAGCACGGGCCTGGTCTACCCGTTCGACTTCCCCGACCCCGCCGTGATCCTCGTCGGCCGGACCTACTACGCGTATGCCACCAATTCGGTGGCGGGCAACATTCAGATCATCGAATCCACCGATCTCACACACTGGACGGCGGTCGGGAACGCGTTGCCGAGCCTCCCCTCATGGGCGGCCGCCAACAACACCTGGGCCCCGGCCGTGGCCATGATCGGCGGGAACTACGTCCTCTACTACGCGGCGGACGTGGCGGGCGGCACGAAGGAGTGCATCTCGGTGGCTTCCGCCAGCCAACCGCAGGGGCCGTTCAGCGACACGTCGACGGCGCCGCTGGAGTGTCAGAAGGCACTCGGGGGCTCCATCGACCCCGCATCGTTCATCGACAGCAACGGGACGCCGTACCTCGTATGGAAGTCCGGCGGCCCGGGCTCGTCGAAGATCTGGTCGGAGCAACTCAGCCCGTCGGGCACGGCATTCGTCCCAGGGGCCAACCCCACTGCACTGCTCGTGCCCGACCAGGCGTGGGAGTCCGGAACCGTCGAGGCCCCCGACCTCGTGACCACGGGGGGGCACTATTACCTCTTCTACTCGGGCAACGACTGGAACACTGCCAAGTATGCCGTCGGCGTCGCCACCTGCACCGGCCCCCTCGGACCGTGCAAGGACGCGACGCCAAGCGCCATCCTGTCGAGCGGGCCCGGTGTGGCCGGCCCCGGCGGGGAGTGGGTCTTCGCCGACACGAGCGGGAACTTCTGGATCGCGTTCCACGCCTGGATTCCGGGGGCGGTGGGATTCCCCAACAGCCGCGACCTCTACCTCCGCCGGCTGACGTTCACCGGCCTCGGGCCCGACGTGGCAACGTCCGGGTAAAGCAGTCAGCGTGCTGCGGCCAAGGCCTCAGCGCGGCGGCCGAGCCCGGGAGCGTCCAGGTCGGCGCACACCCGCGCGAAGTCGCTCGTCGGGCCCCGCCAGCGCAGGTCGCCGACCGACCCGAGCAGCGAGCGATCGATCCGCAGCGTCGCCAGGTCCTTGAAGAGCAGCGCGTCCGTCACGGGACTCCTGCAACGTGGTCGCCAGCTTGGCTGCGCTCCGCACCGTGACCTCCCAGGCGCCCGGATCCGGGGGGATGTCCTCGATATGGCTCCACCGGGCAAGAACGGCCGCCGCCGACTTGGCGCCCCAACCGGCGAGGCCGGGAAAACCGTCCGCGCTGTCACCGACGAGCGCCAGATAGTCGGGGATGGAAGTCGGGCCGACCCCGAACTTGGCCTCGACACCGCCCTCGTCGATCAGCACGTCCTTGCGCCGGTCCAGCTGCACGATGCGGTTCCCGCGCACGCACTGGCCCAGGTCCTTGTCGGGCGTGCAGATGATGACCTGCTCCACCTCCGGGTCGTCGTCTGCCACGGCCGCCCCGCTCGCCAGCGCGTCATCCGCCTCGAGCTCGACCATCGGCCACACCAGCACGCCCAGGGCACCCAGAGCATCCTCGAGGGGCCAGGCCTGCGACCACAGGTCGGGATCGACGCCGTCACCGGTCTTGTAGCCGGGCCAGAGGTCGTTGCGGAAGGACTCGATCACGTGGTCGGTCGCCACGCCGACATGGGTCGCCCCATCGCCCAGGAGTTGCAACACCGAGCTGACCACCCCCCTGACCGCGGCCACCTCGTTCCCGGCGGCGTTGCGGTGGGGCGGCGCGCCGAAGAAATGGCGGAACAGCTCGTAGGTCCCGTCGACGAGGTGCACCTTCATGGTGGGACCGAGTCTGTCACCGTCAGGCCGGGCGGGTCATCGCCGCACGGGCGCGCTCGAGGAAGGCGCGTTCGGCCTCGTTGTCGGTGCGCTCCAGAGCAGACTCGTAGGCAATGGCCGCTTCGGCGTGACGGCCCGATCGTCTCAGGAAGTCGGCCCGCACCGCGTGGAAGAGGTAGTACGACTCGAGCGGCAGGGTGTCCACTGCCGTCAAACCGGCTTCCGGGCCCTCCACCTCGGAGAGGGCGACGGCCCGGTTGAGCGCAACCACGGGCGACGCATCGAAGACGAGGAGCTGGTCGTAGAGCGCCAGAATCTGGCGCCAGTCGGTCTCCGGCCCGTGCCGCGCGTCACTGTGCACCGCGTTGATGGCGGCCTGGATCTGGTACGGACCCGGCGTGTTGCGCCGCAAGCAGAAACGGACGAGCCCCTGCCCTTCGCTGATCAGATCCTGGTCCCAGAGCGCGCGCTCCTGCTCGGAGAGCGTGACCAGGCCGCCGCCGGCACCCGTGCGGGCGGGCCGACGCGCGGCGATCAGGAGCATCAGAGCCAAGAGGCCGACCACCTCGGGCTCGTCGGGCATGAGCTCCGCCAAGGTGCGCCCGAGCCGGATGGCCTCGGAGCACAGGTCCTCTCGCATCAGGAGATCACCCGACGTCGCGGTGTAGCCCTCGTTGAACACGAGGTAGATCACCGCCAGCACGGCGCGCAGTCGGTCGGGCAACTCGGCGCTACTCGGGACCCGGTAGGGAATGGCGGCGTCACGGATCTTGGCCTTGGCCCGGACGATGCGCTGAGCCATGGTCGACTCGGGGACGACGAACGCTCGGGCTATCTCGGGGGTCGAGAGCCCGCCGAGCAGACGGAGCGTCAGCGCGACCTGCGCCTCAGGCGACAGGGACGGGTGGCAGCAGGTGAAGATCAAGCGAAGTCGTTCGTCGGGCACGGCGGCCCCCTCTTCGATCTCTTCGGTCTGGGCGAGCAGCGCGGCGGCTTGGGTCTGGCGCTCCGTCCGGGAGGCCTCCCGCCGGAGGCGGTCGAGGATCCGGCGGCGCGCGGTGGTGATGATCCATCCCGCGGGGCTCGGGGGCAGGCCGTCCTCTCGCCACCGCACCGCGGCAACGGCGAACGCGTCCTGCACCCCGTCCTCGGCCAGATCGATGTCATGGAAGGCCCGGACGAGGACCGAGACCGCTCGCCCGTACTCCTGCCGGAAGACACGCTCGATCGCCGGATCGCGGGCTCTCGTTTCTCCGTCCGGCATCAACCCGGGGGGTTCTCCTGAAACGGCCGGACCTCGACGGGCGCCATGCAGGCTCGGGTCGCCTTCTTGGCCCATTCGAGCGCGGCGTCGAGATCGGCCGCCTCAATGACCCAGAACCCCCCGATGTGCTCCTTGGACTCCGTGAAAGGCCCGTCGGTCAGCATGAACTGGCCGCCTTCGGCGCGGACGACCGTGGCGGAGGCCGCCGGGAGGAGGCCACCGCCGAAGACCCAGACCCCCGAGGACTGCATTTCCTCGTTGAGCCGGTCGACCTGTTCGTACGCCAGCTGGTTCTCGTCCTCGGACCGTGGCGGTGCACCGTCGATCATCGCCACGCTCAACATGTACTGCCTCATCGCCGTTCTCCTTCTCGCTCGTCTTCTGCCACGTTCGCCGAACGGTAGGTCAGGATCACGATCCCCTCCCCGACGGTCTTGACGTCGCCCAGGAGCATGGTCGGCGGTACCGACACGTCCCCGAAGAGCCGCTTGCCGTTCCCGAGAAGGATCGGGAAGACCATGAGCCGGAACTCGTCCACGAGACGGTGCTCGACCAGCGTCTGCACCAAGGTCGCGCTCCCGGCGACCAGGAGGTCCCCCTCCAGCTGCTGCTTCAGCGTGGCGATCTCGCACACGACGTCGCCTCTGATCACCGTTGAGTTGTTCCAGATGGCGTCTTCGTCCCGCAGCGTGCTGGACACGACGTACTTGGGCATGGAGTTCATCTTGTCGGCAAAGCCCACGGGGTCCTCCATGGTCGGCCATGCCCGGGCGAACGCCTCGTAGGTGACCCGGCCGAGCAGCTGTGCTTCGGCCTCGACGAGCTCGTCGAGCTTGAACTGGTCCCCGTCGGCGCCCCGGTTGAAGCGGAACGTCCAGCCTGCATGTTTGTAGCCTTCGGCGCCGCCCGGATCCTCCATGACCCCGTCCAGCGAGACGAACTCGGTGACCACGATTCTGCCCATGACCTGCCTCCATCGTTTGCCCGCCCCCGGCCCAGCACCGGCGGTCACCGGCTACACGAACGGGCGGGGCCGAATTCGACACGCACACCGGAGATTTCTCGGTTCTTCGGCCAGCCGTGCGAAATGGCTGTGTACGACACGCCCCGGATCAGCCTGGAGGATCCTCGATCTGCTCCATGAATTCGAGACGGATTCCGCCCGGAGCCTGCACGAAGGCGATCCGGCGCGTGCCGAACGTGCCGCTGACCGTCCGGGGTCCCCACAGAACCTCGTGGCGGGCCAGCTCGGCGTCGAGATCGTCCACGAAGAGGGCGGGGTGCAGGAACCCCTCGTCGGGCAACGCGCAGGCGTCCTCGTAGATCGCCCTGGTGAACAGGGTGAGGGCCAGCGCACCGAGCTGGACGTCGGCCCGGCGCCCGTTCTCCCACTCCACCGGTTCGGTCACGGTCGCGCCGGCCTCCTCGAACCAGGCACACGCCTGCTCGAGGTCGGCGACCTTCACGGCCAGATTGGCCAGCCCCGTGACGGCCATCAATGCAGCGGCGTGCCGTACAGCGAGCCGAGATCCTCGGCGATGAGCTCGAGGCGCACGCCATCGGGGTCGGAGAAGTACAGCGAGATCTCGCTCTCGATCTGCGTGGGAATGCCCGCCTCGGCGAGGCGGGCCCGGGCGGCGTCCCACTGCGCCTGGTCCACCGAGATGGCGAGGTGGTGGAAACCCCCCAGGACTTCGGAGTACGGCTCGAGATCGAGGTCCGGGAAATCGAAGAAGGCCAGCGTGTTGTCGTGCCCCAGGTCGAAGAACAGGTGGGTCGACCCCTTGGAGTCCCGGTTCTCGAACAGCTCGGCCAGCGGGAAGCCGAGGAGGCCTTGGTAGAACCGGATGGTCTGCTCGACGTCGGAGCACAGCAGCGCAACATGATGGACGCCTCTCGCGGTCGACATCGGGCGCTGCGCCGGCTCCTGCAGGTAGGTGGCGCGCAGCCGCTCCCGCTCCGCCTCGGCGGCGTCCAGGTCGACGCTCACAGGCCGAGGAGCCATGCGGCGTTGGCTCCCAACATGTTGGCTCGGGCGGGATCCGCGAGCCCGGCCACCGCCCGTTGCGCCTGCGTCATCGGGTCTGCCACACCTTCGGCGTGAGGCCAGTCGCTCCCGAGCATGAAGGTGTCGTCGCCGACCTTGGGGACGAGACGATTCGGCATCTCGTAGGGAAGCGCCGCCACCCGCACCTGACGGAGGAAGTAATCGGACGGGCGATCGGCCAGCTTGTGGAAGGGCTCGCCGTGGCGCAGGGTGTAGAAGTCCGACGCGCCGTCAATGTGCAAAAGGAAGTGCGGCACCCAGCTCGCGGTCAACTCGACGACCCCGACACGCAACCGGGGGAAGCGCTCGAGCACCCCGGTGAGGATCAGGTTGGCCAGGGCGACGGCGGGAGCCAGGTACAAGAAGATCGAGTCGAAGAGCTGCTCGCCGTCCTCGTGCTCTCCCGTCCGCCAGGCTGGGTGGAGCGGGCTCTCGAATTCGGAGACGTGGAAGACGGGGGCGACGCCTTCGTCGCTGCATGCGGCCCACACCGGATCGAAGTCCGCGTGCGAGAGCGGCTTCCCGTCGACCGGGGCCGGCGCGATCATGGCGAGTCGCAGTCCTTGCGCCCGCACCCGTCTGATCTCTTCGACCGCCCACGCCGGATCATGCAACAGGACATGGGCCACCCCGAAGAGACGTCCTTCGGCATCGCCGCACACGTCAGCGACGAAGCGGTTGTAGGCGCGGGCGTTGGCGCGCTGTGCATCGCGGTCCGAGGCCAGCCGCTGCTCCCACAAGAGGCCGTAGTTCGGGAACATGACCGCAGCGTCGAGTTCGAACTGGTCGAGCGACGCCAGGCGGGCGCCGGCCAGGCGGTAGGAGTCAGGCACCAGCTCTTCGAACGACGCGGGCGCTCGCTCACCGCGCAAGCGCCGGAGGCGGTCCTCTCCGATCAGGTTCGAACGCTCAGGGATGGGGACCTCCAGCGGTGTCAGCCTCCTGCCCCGCCACGTCAGCCAGGGCCATCCGGCGTCATCGTCGGCGATGGACAGCGCATCGGAGCGCTGCCCGGGGTCCATGTAGTCGGACCAGGTCGTTCTTGACTCGAACAGGTGCTGGTCGACGTCGATGGTCTGCAGCGTCACGTGCCCTCCAAGCGCAGAGTACCAGCGGCCCTTCCCCCTAGTCTCGCCGACATGGACGGAGGCGTTCGCGACGGGTTGTGGGCACCGCACCGACGCGCGCTCACGCTCGGCCTGGTGCTCACGGTGACCTTTGTCGCCTCGGAGGCGTTGGCCGTCATCACGGTGATGCCGCTGGTGGCCCGGGACCTGCACGGACTGGCGCTCTACGGCTGGGTCTTCTCGAGCTTCCAGTTGGCCAGCCTGGTCGGGATTGTGGCCGCCGGCCGCGATGCGGACCGTCACGGGCCGGCCCGACCGTACGTCGCGGGCTTGGTCCTGTTCGCGGCCGGGCTCCTCGTCGCCGGCCTCGCTCCCTTCATGTGGGTACTCGTCGCCGGGCGCTGTCTGCAGGGACTCGGCGCCGGAGCGGTGCCGGCAGTGGCCTACGTGGCCATCGGCCGAAGTCTGCGCGAGACGCAGCGAGCGCGGATGATGGCGGTCCTCTCCACCGCCTGGGTGCTCCCGGGCATCGTCGGTCCAGGAGTGGCGGCGGCGATTGCCCATCTCTTCGGGTGGCGTTGGGTGTTCCTCGGCCTCATCCCTCTGGTCGCCGTCGCCGGGCCGATCGCCGTGCCCGCACTCGTCCGTCTCGGACGCAGCGACGCGCCCCCCGCTGAGGAGCACCGCATCGCCGATGCCGTCCGTACCGCGCTCGGCGCGGCCTTCGTTCTCGGGGCGCTGAGCGCGCGCAGCGTCCTGGTCGGCCTGGGACTGGCGGCGATCGGCGCCGGGCTCGGTTTCATGCCGCTGCGCCGGCTCCTTCCGGCCGGCACGTTGCGCGCGGCACGCGGTCTGCCCGCCACCATATTGAGCCGGGGACTGGTCACCTTCGCCTTCTTCGGCGCCGACGCCTACGTCACCTTGACCATCACGACCGTGCGGGGCCACAGCACCCTCGTCGCCGGTGCGGTCGTCACCGCCTCGACCCTCGCCTGGACCATCGGCTCCTGGATCCAGGCGCGCCTCAACGACAGCTGGGAGGGGGCGCGTCTCGTGCGAACCGGACTGGTGCTGATCCTGCTCGGCACCGCCGGCATGGCCTGGCAGCTCCGGCCCGGGGTGCCCGTCTGGGAGGCCTTCATCGCCTGGTCGGCCGCCGGACTCGGGATGGGGCTCTGTTACGCACCGATCTCGCTCATGATGCTGCGGGCCGCACCCCGCGGCCGCGAGGGTTGGGCCTCGGCCTCCTTGAACCTGGCCGACGTCCTCGGGATCGCGCTCGGTGTGGGGATCGGTGGGGCTGCCGTCGCGGCGTTCTCCCGGGGCGCCCGAGCGGTCGCCGGCGGCGTGGTGATCGCGTTCGCCGTGGCGGGGCTCGCCGCCGTGCTGGCGCTGTTGGTCGCTCGCCGCCTCCCCGGGTCGCTGGTGCGCGCCGAGAAGTCGCCGGTCAGTCGATAGCGCGGCGGATCCCGCGCAACCAGGCATCGGCGGCCTGCCATGCCTTGTCGGCCTGCCGCCGCTGCTCGGGCCCGTGCTCCCCCGCGGCGGGATACGAACCGAGGAATTTCACACCGGCCAGGCTGGCGTGGAGGTCACGCAGGCAGTCAGCGACCACCTCGTCCCCCACGTGACCCGACAGGTCGATGACGAAGCAGTAGTCGCCGAGAGCCTGCTTGGTCGGGCGGGACTCGAGCTTCGTCAGGTTGATGTTGCGCGCCGCGAACTGGCCGAGGATGCCGTGCAGGCTGCCGGGGTGGTCGGCCCGCTGGAAGCAGACGATGCTCGTCTTGTCGTGTCCGGTCGTCGCCGGCACCCGGGATCGGGCGAGGAGGACGAAGCGGGTCTGGTTCTCCGGGTGGTCCTCCACATCCTCCGCCACGATGGTCAGGCCGTACCGCTCGGCGGCCAGCCGGGGTGCGATGGCGGCCTCGCCGGCGGCGCCGGACTCCCCCAACACCCTCGCCGCGTCGGCCGTGGAGTTGGACGCACGCTGTTCGACCCCGGGCAGCGCCCGGGCCAGGTACTTCTGACACTGGGCGAGGGCATGGGGGTAGGAGGACACGGAGTGGATGTCGGCCAGCCCGGTGCCCGGGACGGCCATGAGGTGGAGGTGGATGTCCATGACCACCTCACGCTGAATGTGCAGGTCGACGTCGTGGATGAGCCCATCGAT
Organism: uncultured Acidimicrobiaceae bacterium; assembly: GCA_963745175.1. GTDB lineage: Bacteria > Actinomycetota > Acidimicrobiia > Acidimicrobiales > RAAP-2 > Bog-473. Next base: position 130,867 of record CAVUWK010000004.1, on the reverse strand, counting down.
GGTGGCGCTGACCGTCCCCTCGATCCCGTTTTCAATAGGCACGAAGCCGAGGTCGACCGCTCCCTGGGCGACGGCCTCGAGCACCGCCGTGATGGAAGCCAGGGCGGTGAGGTCGGCCTGGGCCAGATCGGGCTGGGTCAGGAGCGCCTCCTGGGTGAAGGTGGCCGCCGGGCCGAAGTAGGCGACCGAGGTCGCAGGCGGGTTCACAGTTGGGCAGGATAGAGCAGGTCATGGACGCTTCCTCGCTTCGCGCGCTCATCGAAGAGGTCGCCTCGGGCGCCTGCACGCCCGATGAGGCCGTTCGCCAGCTGCGCCGGCTTCCCTACTCGGACCTGGGCTTTGCCCGGGTGGACCACCATCGCGACCTCCGCCTGGGCATGCCCGAGGCCGTCTACGGCCCCGGCAAGACACCGGAGCACTGCGCGGCGGTAGTGGCGGAGCTCCTTTCGGCGACCGACGGCCCTGTCCTTTTGACCCGGGCGACGGAAGCCCAGGTGAAGGCCGTCACAGCCGCCGCCGGCGCCCTCGGCTCCGGCTCGGCCGCGGTCTCCGAGAGCGGCGCCCTCTCGACGGTGGTCTTTCGCCCGGCGACGCCGAGGGCGGGTGCCGTCGTGGTGATCACGGCCGGCACGGCCGACCTCCCGGTGGCCACCGAGTGCACGGCAGTCCTCGCTGCCCTGGGCTTTGCCCCCCACCTCCTCACCGACTGCGGTGTCGCAGGACTGCACCGACTCCTCGCCGAGCTGGACACCCTCGCCATGGCTGACGCGATCGTGGTCATTGCCGGCATGGAGGGCGCGCTGGCGAGCGTGGTTGGCGGGCTGACACCGGCCCCCGTCATCGCCGTCCCCACCAGCACCGGCTACGGCGCCGCCTTCGAGGGCGTCACCGCGCTCCTCGCCATGCTCTCCGCCTGCTCCTCGGGGGTCACGGTCGTCGGCATCGACAACGGCTACGGAGCGGCCTGCGCGATCGCTCGGCTCCTTCCGTGACGGTGCCGGCGACAGGCAACTCGACGGTGGCATGGTTCCACTGTTTCGCCGGTATCGCCGGTGACATGGCCCTGGGGTCGCTGGTCGACGCCGGTGCCGATGTCGACGAGGTCCGCACCCTCCTCGATCGGCTGGCCCTCCCGGGCTGGCACCTCGAGTTCGAGGAGGGCATCCGGGGAGGCATCGCCTGCACCCGGGCCGTGGTCGGAGGAGACGACGTCGTCGTCCGCACCCACGGGGTCATCACCGCCCTCATAGAGGATGCCGCCCTGCCGGCACGGGTGACCGCACGCGCGCAGGCCGTATTCCACAAGCTGGCGTCCGTGGAGTCCGCCCTGCACCGGCGCCCGATCGACCAGGTCCACTTCCACGAGGTCGGCGGTCATGACGCGATCATCGACATCGTCGGGACGGCCGCCGCGCTCGAGGTGCTCGGAGTCGACGAGGTCTGCGCCTCCGCGGTGGCGACGGGGATGGGCACGGTGCGCAGCGCGCACGGCTGGCTGCCCAACCCGGCACCGGCGACGGTCCGCCTGCTCGAGGGCATCCCCTCCTATGGCCGCGACGTCCGGATCGAGCTCACAACACCTACCGGCGCCGCCCTGCTGGCCGCGTTGTCCTCGGCGTTTGGGCCGCTCCCGGAGATGACGGTCGCCGCCTCGGGATTCGGCGGGGGGGCCGGCGAGATGGACGACCTGCCGAACTGCACCCAGGTGGTCATCGGCCGCCGCGCCGGTCTGGCCTCGGTCGGTCCCGGGCAAACGGCGATCCTGCTCGAGACGAATCTCGATGATGTAACGGGCGAGCAGCTCGGCCATGCCGTCGCCGCCGCGCTCGAGGCCGGCGCGTTGGACGCCTGGGTGAGTCCGGTCACCATGAAGAAGGGCCGGCCCGGCCACGTCCTGCACGTCTTGACCGACGCCACCCTCGTGGAGGTCCAGCGCGCCGAGATCCAGCGGGTGACGGGCACCATGGGGATCCGCGCCTCCCCCGTGGAGCGCTGGCCGGTCGCCCGCGCGCTCGAACAGGTCACGGTCGACGGCATCGTTGTCCGCATGAAGGTCACCGGCGGACGGGCCAAGCCGGAGTTCGACGATGTCGCCCTGGTGGCCACTAAGACGGGAGCCCCGCTGCACGAGGTCGCCAGCCGGGCCGAGGAGGCCTGGCGGGCCAGCCACCCGACCCCGGGGCCCGAGGGCGCACCCGCCTGATGGCGAGCGCGATGTTCCACTACGACGAGGCGATGACCGACCTGATCATGTCGGCGTGCCGGGAACGGCTGTCCATCGATCCGGTCGCCCTCGATTTCGGCGGTCTCGTCGAGTCACTCGACGCCGAGCTGGCCGGGCTGATGCGGCCCGAGGGCAGCGATCCCGCCCATGTGCTCAAGGTGTTCGTCGACAAATTGGCGACCGCTGTCGTGTCGTGCGACAGCCCTCGTTTCCTATCGTTCATCCCGGCCGCGCCAACCAAGGCCTCCCTCCTCTTCGACATGTTCGTCTCCTGCTCCTCCCTCCACGGCACTTCCTGGCTCGAGGCGGCCGGCGTCGTCGTGGCCGAGAACCAGGCCCTCGCCGTGCTCACTGCACAGGCGGGCCTGCCCGAGAGCGCCGGGGGCTGCTTCGTTGCCGGCGGGTCAGCCGGCAACCTCTCGGCCCTCATGGTGGCCCGCGACACTGCGGGGTACCGGCGGCAGGCCGAACCGCCTCTGCGCCCGCTCGTGGCGCTGAGTGAGGACGCGCACTCGTCAGTGGGCAAGGCCCTGCGTGTCCTGGGCGTGGGGACCCTGACCGTGCCGACGCCGGACCACCGGCTGACCGGTTTGGCACTGCGGAAGTCTCTGCGCGACGATCCGAGCGGGGCCGACGTCATCGCCGTCGTGGCCACGGCCGGGACGACGAACGCGGGCATCGTCGACGACCTGGTCGGCGTGGCCCAGGTGGCCGCCGAGCACTCCCTGTGGTTCCACATCGACGGCGCCTACGGTGGCGCTGCCGCCCTGTTCGCGCCATCGGTACGGGCCCAGTTCACCGGGTTCGAGAGGGCCGACTCGTTCATCGTCGATCCGCACAAATGGCTCTTCGCCCCCTTCGACTGCGCCGCGCTCGTCTACCGGCAGCCCAACCTGGCCAAGGCCGTGCACACTCAGGACGCCCAGTACCTCGAGGTGCTCCACAGCGAGAACCCCGAGGAGTGGAATCCGAGCGACTACGCCTTTCACCTGACGCGGCGGGCCCGGGGATTGCCGCTCTGGTTCTCTCTCGCCGTGAACGGCCTGGACGCGTACCGCGACGCCGTGGAGGCCGGCCTGGCGATCGCGCAGCGGGCGGCCGAGCGGATCTCCCGGTCACCCCATGCCGAGCTGGTCCGCGATCCCGGACTCTCCATCGTCCTCTTCCGGCGTCGGGGTTGGGAAAAGCTCGACTATGAAGCCTGGTCGGCCCGCCTGTTGAACGACCAGATCGGCTTCGTCACACCGACGACGTGGGAGGGCGAGACCGTGGCCCGCTTCGCCTTCCTGCACCCGAACACCACCGTGGAGATGGTCGACGAGATCCTCGACTCAATGGCCGAGGCGTGACCAGGCGCGGCGCAGCACGATCCCGAACGTCTCGATGTCCTGCGCCCCCGGAATGGGCCAGGCGTCGTCTATGAGGAAGTAGGGCACGCCGGTCACGTCACGTTCCTCGGCCGCCGTCTCATCGGCACGAACCTCGAACGTGTAGGCCGTGCCGCCGAGCACCTTCTCGGTGATGTGCTCGGGCAGCCCCGCCGAGCGGGCCACGTCCCGCAGGACGCCGTGATCCGAGAGCTGCCGGCCCTCGCTGAAGTGGGTAGCGAACAGCCGTTGCGCCAGCGCATGTTCGTGCACGGTCCCGCGCACCGCCTGCGTGAGGCGGTGCGCGTCGAAGGTGTTGCCCGACTGCACGTGCTCGAAGTCGAAGGTGAAGCCCACCTCCGCCCCGAGCGCCGTCAGGTGCGCGTGACCGGCGCGGACCTGCTCGGGACTCATGCCGTACTTGCGCCGCAGGCGCTCCTCCTGGGTGCCCTCGACCCGCGCCGGCGCGTGCCGGTACAGCTCGAACGCTCGGTGCGCCACGGTGACCTCGTCGGCGTGCTCGAATTCAGCCAGAGCGACGTCGAGGCGAGCCAGCCCGAGGGCGCACCACGGGCACGCATAGTCGGACCACACATCGATCTGCATGCACGTCCACCCTAAGGGCCGGGACCCGGAAGGTCGGCCGGACGATCCCGGCGACGGCGTCAGGGCGCGACGGCCGCTTCGACGAGGGCCCCCGCGGCGAGCAGCCGCTCCTCGCTGTGCGCCGGCCCGATCAGTTGGATGCTGGCGGGCAACGGACCCGTCGTGGGCAGCGGCAGCGAGAGCGCCGGCACGCCGGCCAGGTTCACGGGAAGGGTGCAGCGCGACACGAGGAGGTCGTCCCCCTCGTCGAGGCGCGGCGGGAAGATGGTCAGGGTCGGGGTCACGAGGATGTCGACTTCGGCGAAGATCTGCTCCAGTGCCGCCTTCCAGGTCCGCTGGGCCGCCCACGCGGCGCGCACGGTGTTCTCGTCGAAGGCTGATCCGAGCTCCAGCCGGCCGCGTACGTCGGCGCTGATCCCCGCCGGGTCCTCCGCCACCAGGCTCGCGTCGGAACCCCACGCCTCGACCACGAGGAGGAGCCCCGCATGCATGGTGGCGTCGTCCCACCCAGGGACCTGAAGATCCCGGCAGTCCCACCCCACGAGATCCAGCGCCCCGTCGAGCGCACTCGTGATCAACGGATCCGCCTCGATGGCGAGCCGGCCCACGGTCAGATCGGCGCCGCTTGCTTCGGCAACGGTGAAACCCGGTTCGAGCAGCTGCATACCGGTGACCAGGTCGCCCACCGTGCGGGCCATCGGCCCCACGGTGTCGAAGCTCGGGGCGAGCGGCCAGACCCCCTCGAGCGAGATGCGGCCCCAGGTCGTCTTCAGGCCCGCCGTCCCGCAACAGGCGGCGGGGATGCGCACCGAGCCGCCCGTGTCGCTCCCGTAGGCGACGTCCGCCTCGCCCGTCGCCACCGCGACGGCGGAGCCGCTCGACGAGCCGCCGGGGACGCGGTCCGGGTCGAGCGGGTTCACCGGGGTCCCGTACCACTGGTTCACGCCTGTCACGCCCAGGGCCAGCTCGTGCAGGTTGGTCCGGCCCACGATCCGGGCCCCCGCCGCACGGGCGCCCGCCAGGCACGCGGCATCCCGGGCCGCGGGCACGGCTCGTTCCGCCACGGCGCGGCAACCGGCAGTCGTCGGCTCGCCTTCCATGTCGATCAGGTCCTTGACGGCCAGGCGGACCCCGGTTCCCGACGTCTCGTACCTGGTGATGAAAGTGGTCATTCCCTCATTGTGTCCGGAGGCGGCTGGGAGGGACGAGCCTTACGCCGTGGTCGTCGTGGTCGTCGGCAGCGTCGTCACGGTGGCCCCGGGTGGAAGTTCGAACAGCGAGGACGCCGGGGAGGACGAGTAGTTCGTGATCTGGAAGCTCGTCGAGTTCGACGCCACCTTGACGTAGCCGAGGATGCCCTGGGACGTGCTGCAGATGGTGCTGGTTCCGGACACGCCCCGGGCGACCAGGTCCACACAGCTCATGTCGAAGCCGTTGAGCGACATCGTGGACGACGTCACCGTGTCGCCGGCGAGCCCGGCCACCAACGACACGCCCTTGAGGAAGGAGACCCAGTGCGACGGGGTGTAGATGTCGAAGACCTGATTCTCGGTGGCGGCCTCGGCCTGCCCCAGCTTCTGGCACGACCACGCACCGCCCGATCCGCTCTGGTGACACACGTACTCGCCGGACGAGTTCACGATGACCTGGACGTTGGACGCGCTCGATCCCGTCTGGGTCTCGTGAAAGGCCAGCCCGCCGCTCGCCGGGTCGACGGCGTAGACGACAGTGGCGGGAGAGCTCCCGGTCGTCGTGTAGGTCGCCTCGAACGGCGTGTCCTTGGTGGACTGCAGGTTCTGCGTGAACGAATTGACCGTCGCCCTGTTGGCGTCGAGGTTGTGTACCTCCTGCTTGACCTTGCTCACCGCGCTGCAGCCGGTGGCCACGACTCCGACCGCCACCAACGATGCCATGAGGATTCCGATGCGTCTGCGGTGCGACATGCCTGCCTCCTCCGGAGACCGTCAAGACTGAGACGGTGGCGCCGGCGCGAGGTTACGGCAGCCTCGCCGCCGCGCCGCGGCACTTGGGACTCTCGGCGCACGATGGTCAGCCGTCTGCCACTGGTGAGGGGACGGTGATTTCCTCCACGGGCACCAGCTCCTGGCGGCCCCTCTGCAGCCCGAAGAGCGCCACGACGCCGGCGAACGCCATGATCCCGCACATGACGTAGAGCACCGCCTGGGTGGCGTGGGCGAAGTCGAGCGAGACGAAGTGCGGGATCGACGTCACCGATCCATGACCCTGCTGGGACTGGGTGATGCGGTTGGCCTCGGCGGCGGCGTTCGGATCGCCCATCGCCTTCAGCGACGTCGTCAGGTGCGAGCGGTAGTTGAACAACAAGATGGTGCCGAGCGTCGCCAGGCCGAGGCTCGCGCCGAAGTTGCGGATGGTCTGGGTGATGCCCGTGGCCTCGCCGTAAGAGAGGTTCCCGGCCCGGTTCACCGCATCGGTGTTCGCCGGGCCGAGCATCATGCCCATGCCCGCTCCGGCCACGATGACCCAGATCTGCTGCTTGCCGAAGCTGAGGGTCGTCGCCTTGGACGCCCAGAAACCGAAGCCCACGGCCGCGATGGCACAGCCGAGGACGACGGCCCGCTTGGCTCCCTCGCGATCGAGGATGCGGCCCCCGATCTGAGCGGCGACCACGAAGCCGAGGAAGAAGAACAGGAGGAACAATCCTGCCTGCGATGCCGTCTTGTGGAGGGCGATCTGGGCGTACTCGCTGGCGAAAAAGAAGACGGGGATGAAGGCCATCATGGAGATCAGCAGCACCAGGTTCTCCGCCGTGAAGGCGCGCACGCGGAAGATGGAGACCTTGATGAGCGGTGACTCGGTGCGCAGCTCCGCCAGGACGAAGACGACGAGGACCAGGAGCCCACCGACGATGCAGATCCACGTCCAGGGATTGCTCCAGCCCCAGAGAACGGACTGCTGCAGTCCGAAGATGCTGAGCCCGATGCCGGCGGCGATGAGGACGGCGCCCCGGTAGTCGATCGGGGCCGGCTTGTACCGGGTCTTCGGCTTCGACACATAGATCAGGGCCAGGGCGATCAGGGCGACCGGGATGTTCACCCAGAAGATGGCCCGCCATGTCCATTGGGTCAGGTAACCGCCCAGGATGGGCCCGATCGCGGTGAGCCCGCCGGCGATCCCGAAGAACAGGGCGAGCGCCTTGCCGCGCTCGCGCAGAGGGAACACGTTGACGACGATGGCGAGGGCGGCCGGGAACATCAGCGCACCGCCGGCACCCTGGACCACCCGGAACCCCACGATCCACGCCTCCGCCGCTGAGCCCGTGGGAGTGAAGCCGCACATGGTCGACGCCCCGACGAACACGATCACGCCGATGACGCACATCTTGGTGTGGCCGAAGATGTCCGACAGCCGGCCGCCCAGCGCGAACAGCGCGGCGAGGGCGATCAGATAGCCGTTCACCACCCACTGCACCCCGGTCGACGACAGGCCGAGCTCGCTCTGGATGTTCGGTACGGCGATGGAGACGATCGTCTGGTCGATGAACGTCATGGAGACCGCGAAGATCATCGCGGCCAGCACCCAGTTACGCCCCTGCATGCCGTTCCCGCTCATTCCACCTTCCGTACCCGTGTCCACAGTGACCCTAACGGGTCGGGCACGGCCGGTCGGTGCCGCGATCGGTCCGGTGTTTCCTCACCAGGGTGGAAGAACGGCGGGCCGTCACCAGCAAGGTTTCGCGCTACCGGGTCACCCCGTCATTTCCGCGAGCATCTGCTCCAGGGCTGCCTGATCGGGTCCGACGAAGGGCGTCGCCGCCGGCACCGCCTCGAGGTTGGCGATGAGACGGTCGAGCGAGCGACCGGAGGCGGCGGGCAGGTGGCTGCTCAGGACCGTCGTCGGCTGCAGGTCCCGGAGCGCTCCCAAATCCCGGGCGAAGGTGGCCGGGTTCGTGTTGTGCAGCCAGGGCGAGTCGACCGTGGCCCAGAAGACCTGGCCCTGGCGGAGCGCCTCTTCCGAGAGCTCGTCGGCGGTCTCGGGGACCTCGGCGAGAAGAGCACCAAAGCAATCCGCGCTGAAGAGCGCGCCCGAGCGGTCGTCGTGGAATCCGGTGGTGATCGGGTTGTCGAACGTCGGTGGCTTCACCGCCGTCAGGGTGCGATCACCGACATGCAGAGACTGTCCCGGATTGATCAGGAAGACGCGCTCCATCGGCAGGGGCGCGAAGAGGCCCATGATGCCCACACCGAGGAACGACGTGATGACCCGGATATGTGCGTGCTCCTCGAGCAGGCGACCGAGGGAACCGATGTGGTCGAAGTCGGTGTGAGTCAACCAGATGTAGCGCAGATCGGAGGGATCGATCACGGTCCGCAACGCGGTCAGGAACTCATCGCTCTCCACCATCGTCCCCGTGTCGACCAGGACCGGCTCGGCGGCGTGCAGGACGAAGGCGTTGATCGGGATGAGCCCGAACCCTGGCACCGGGAAACTCGACGTCAGGACGTCGATCTCGGGCGCCGCCTTGTAGGTCGTGATCATGGTGTGACTCCTTCTGGTCTTGGTGCTGCCGGTTCCGGAACGATGTCGATGCGGTGCAGAGCCGCCGCCGCCTGGAGGAGCGAGGCCGGGTGCTCGGGCAGGTCAGCCGGCGGCGTGGACAGGACCGCGGCCGGCCAGCCGCAGGTGCGGGTGAACTCCTCGAACCCGGCGGGTGTCAACAGGAGGAGGAACCGGGCCTCTTCCGAATCGACCCGAAAGCGGTGCTCCACCTCCCGTGGTCCGAAGACGAAGGTGCCGGCGCCGACAGTCCGCGCCTCGTCGCCGAGCCAGAAAGTCAGTTCCCCGCTCAGGACGTACCAGGCCTCGTCCTCGTGCTGGTGCCGGTGCCGCGGTGAGCCGGCGCCACGCGGGGCCCGCACTTCCGCGACGGTCAGGCCGCCGTTGGTCTCGGAGCCGGTGGCCTTGTACGTGACGAGGGCATCGGCAAACCAGAGCGCCTCGCCTTCACCGGCCTGGAGCACGTAGGCGTCCGCCGCCAGATCGAGCGTCATTGCCGGCCGGCCTCGTCTCTGGCTTCCGCGGCGTTCTTGAGGTGCGCGAGGGTGTGCTGCATCGCCTCGCGCAGCTCGCGGGCGCGATTGGTCGGGACGTCGACGATGCGGGCCCACGCAGGGATCCGCTTGACCTCGTACGACTCGGTGACCCTGGTCCCGCCGTCGATCGCCTCGAAGCGGTAGCGCCACACGGTCGACTCGTGGCCGCCCTCCTCGGTGACGAAGGCGAACTCGCGTCCGGGGTCGGCGACGAGCACCCGGCCCTTGCGCGACCACTTCATGAGGCCGCGGGGTCCGCCCCGGTTGTGGCCGACGAACCTGGCCCCCTCGGCCGGGCCTCTGGCCCCGCCCTCCCACTCGACGCTCTGGCACTCCGGGCTCCACTCGCCCATGCGCGGCATGTCGGCCACCAGGTCGTAGATCCGCTCCGGCGCTGCGGCGACCACCGTCTCGTCGCTGTCCTGCGTCAGCCACCATCTCCCGCTCTTGCTCGCCATGTCGCTCCTCCTCGACTCGTTTTCACGTAGGCTAATGGTATTAGCTATAGCTGTCAAGACCTTCTTTAGCTATACTTACAGCAATGACGGACAGCCCGACGAAGCTCGAAACGGAGGCGACAGCCGCTCCGCGGCCCGACCGCCGGGCGCGGCGCCGCCAGGAGACGATCGAAGAGATCCTCGACATCGCCAGCGACGTCATGACCCAGGAGGGAGTCAACGGGCTGAGCCTGGCCGAGGTGGCGCGCCGCCTGGGCGTCCAGCCGCCGTCGCTCTACAAGTACTTCCCCTCGCTCATGGCGATCTACGACGCGCTGTTCCTCGAGGGCCAACGCGAGAACCTCGAGCGAGATGCGCAACGGCGATGGCAGGGAGCCGAACCGGGTCTCGACGCGCTCATCGCGGGCCTCGAAGCGAGCGGGCGATGGGCGCTCGACAACCGCGCCGTCGCCGAGTTGTTGTTCTGGCGACCCGTCCCGAGCTTCCATCCGTCCGCCGAGGCGTTCGCGCCAGCATGGAGATGGTCGAGCTCCAGCGGCGTGCGCTCGCCGACGCCGTGGCGGCCGGCCAGCTCGGCCCGACGCCAACGACGAGATGCCGATCTACCTCGTCTCGACGCTCATCGCCGGCGTGCTCGAGCCAGGCCTTCGCCAACGAGCCCGATCTGCCCTGGGGCGAGGGCCGCTTCACCCCCATGTTCGCCGACGCTGATGCGTCTGCTGCCCGCCGCCTTCCCGCTCCGGCGACGTGACACGCGGCTGATCGCGCAGCTCAGCCTTCAGCGAGTTCGAGCGTCTGTCGGTAGACGTTGGTCGTGCGCTGCTCGAAGCCGAGCTTGACGTACAGCCGGTTGGCGTCCTCGCGGTCGGGCCGCGACGTCAGGTCGACCGTGCGCGCGCCGAGCTCGGCGGCGTGGGACAGCGCCGCATTGACCAGTGCACTGGCCACACCCTTGCCGCGGGCGGCGGCGTCGGTCACGACGTCCTCGATCCAGGCCCGCCGACCGGTCGGGATCTCGAAGGCGACCAAGGTCAACGAGCCCACGATCCGCCCGTCGTCCTCGGCCACGAAGAGCGTGGTGGCCGGGTCGGCCACGATGCGCGCCAGCTGCCTCGGCGGTCGGCGGCGGGGCCGAGCGGGAGAGCTGGGGCAGGAGCGCGGTCACCGCCGCCACCAGGTCGGCGTCCACCGACGCGGCGACCCGGACCGAGATCACGACGTCGAGGAGCCGCCCCGCCACATCGGTTGGCGCACGCTGTCGTAGAGCACGTCGCGCCGCTCGCCGTTGATGGCGGCGAAGACGTGCTCGCCCCAGCGCTCGGATCCGACCAGCGGCTGGGGCAGCGTCTCGCGGGTGAACCAGCCGACGTCACGCGTCTCGAGCGGGTGCGGCGCCAGCTCGCCGCCCACGGCGCGGCAGTAGAAGAGGAGCGAGTACAGCGGCACCCGGGTGAAGCCGAGCCGGAGGCCGTCGAGGACCGCGATGAGGCGCACCGGCTCCGCGATGATGCCGGTCTCCTCCTCCACCTCCTTCACCACGACCTCGGCCGCCGAGTAGCCCACGTCGCACCACCCGGTCGGGTACAGCCAGATGCCCGAGTCCGCCCGCTGGATCAGCAGCAGCTCGCCCTTGTCGTTGCCGACGGCGGCACCGACCGCGACCTTGGGGGTGACGTAGCCCGGGACGCCCTTGCCGACCGTGTCCATCCACTCCTGCACGAGGCCGCCGGCGTAGTCGGGGTCGTCACCGTCACCGTCGCCGTCCGCCTCGGCCCGGATGTCGGCCGCCACCTTGAGGATCTCCTCGAAGCGCTCCCGCTCGTAGAGGCTCTCGGTGAACCCGAGCCCGGTGCGGGCGATGCCCTGCCAGGGCCTCGCTCCAGCGCAGCAGCGTCTTGAGGGGGACGTCGCGGTCGTCACTCGGCTCCACGAGCGGTGACGCTACCGCGACCCGCCGGCCTGGGCCAGAATGGGGCGTGCCCGTCAACGAGGATTGCCGCCACTACGTGATGCGGACCACGCCGCGAGGCGACCGCCTCGAGCGTTGCAAGGTCGACGCCAACGAGCCGCTGCCCTTCGCCTGTCCCGAGGGCTGCGTGTTCTACGAACCCCGCACGGTGTCCTCGGCCGGGTGGACCGTGCCCCCGGACCCCGAGAAGCGCTGAGCCCCAGCGGGCGTTATCCCTCGAGGACGTCCCCCAGGAGATCCACGGTGATGCCCTCGGCGCGCAGCCAGTCCAGCGCCGCCTCCACCTGGGCCGACTGACCGTCCATCTCGCAGACGATCCAGCCGCGGTGTTCCTCGACGTCGGCCCGCCGGATGTCGGGATCCACGTCGAAACGGCGCACCAGGGTGGCCAGGACGGCCCGTCGGACCTCGGACTCGGGGAACGTCAGCTTCACCTTGACCCGGACCGCGCTCATGGCTCCTCCTCGCTCGCCCCCGTCGCGCCCAGGGCGCGGTTGAGGCTGCCGGACCGGAAGCCTTCCAGGTCCAATGCGACGAAGCGGAAGCCGGCGGCGCGCACCGCGGCCGTGACCTCCTCCCGGCGGGCCAGCACATCGGCCAGCGCGGTGGCCTCCACCTCCAACCGGGCGGCGTCGCCGTGGTGGCGCACCCGTAGCTGCCCGAACCCGAGCGCGTGCAGCGCGGCTTCGGCCGCCTCCACGGCAGCCAGGCGGCCGAGCGTCACCGGGGTGCCGTAGGGCAGGCGCGAGGCCAGGCAGGCCGCGGCCGGTTTGTCCCAGGTGCGCAGCCCGAGCAGGCGGGACCAATGCCGGATGTCGTCCTTGGTGAAGCCGGCCCCGACCAGTGGGAACGTGGCGCCGGCCGCCGCTGCAGCCGCCTGCCCCGGCCGGTGGTCGCCCAGGTCGCTCACGTTCACCCCGAGCACCACCGTCGCTCCCTCGGCTGCGGCCAACGGGACCAGTGCGTCCATGAGCGCCGTCTTGCAGCGGGCGCACCGATCGGGGCCGTTGGCGACGTAGGCGGCGTCCTCCATCTCGGTGGTCGGCACCCCGACCCAGCGCAGGTGCCATTCGTCGGCGAGGGCGCGGCAGTCCGCCTCCTCGGCACCCGCCAGCGAGGGCGACAGCGCGGTGGCGCAGAGCACCGAGTCCCGACCGAGGGTGTCGTGGGCCACCTTGGCCAGCAGCGACGAGTCGGCGCCGCCGCTGAACGCCACGACGACGCGCCCGAGCCGGCGCAGCTCGACCCTGAGGTCGTCGAGCGAGGCGGTGCGGGCGCGCGGGCGCGGCGGAGGTGGTCACGGTGCCGCGGTCAGGCGCCCAGCACCGACAGCACCTCGTCGAGCGTGCCGACCATGCCGGTGTAGAAGGGACCGAACTCGGCGTAGAGCGCAGAGGCGTCGTCGAAGCGCATCTCGTAGACGCAGTCCTTGAGATCGTCGGGGTGCGTGCCGAAGAGCGTCACCCCCCACTCGTAGTCGTCGAGCCCCGTCGATCCCGTGATGACCTGGAGGATCCGGCCGTGGAAGGTCCGCCCCACCTTGCCGTGACCCAGCATCAGCTGCTTGCGGGCCTCGAAGTCCAGGGCATACCAGTTGTGCGCGTCGCCGCGGCGCTTGCTCATCGGATAGAAGCAGAAGGCGTCCTTGCCCTCGGGTGGGAGCTGGGGGAAGAGCCGGGCCTGGCGCAGCTCGTCGGGCACCCCGGCGGCGTACTCGGAGATCTCGGTCAGCGACACATAGGACTGGGTGGCGACCAGGCCGGACCGGACGGCCTCGGTCTGCAGGCGGCGGAGCCGCCAGACGTCGGGCCCGAGCGCCATGAGGCCCAGGTCCGCCTTGTGGCCGAGCAGGGCTACGGGGACCACCTGGTAGCCGTCCGCCTCGGCGGCGCTCAGGGCCTTGCGCAGGGCGTTGGCGTCGAAGTCAGGCGCCAACCGGCAGAAGAGATGCAGGACTCCCCAGCCGGCCGTCGGGGTCAGTGCCACGCCGTCAGTGTAGAGAAGCGTTCCCGGCCGCCGGACCGTGCCCAGGTGTGTTCGTTGCTGCGTATATACCCACTAGCAAACTAGTGGGTATATACGCATCGGAGACATCCGGCCGAAGCAGCAGACCGCCCCGAAGACTGTCTCCTCAAAAGGAAGATTGTCCCCACAAAAGACAGTGCGCCCGGCCTTTCGGCCGGGCGCACCGTTCAGCCTCGGTTGGGGGTGAGGCAATTCCCAGTGTCACCCCGCGCTGTTGCAGCGCCGTGGCAACCGGGTGACAGCCTCGCCCGGGACCGGCAGAGTCCGGTCTAGTAGTCGTCCATACCGCCGGGCATGGCGGGCGCGTCTTCCTCGGGCTTGTCCACGATGACCGCCTCGGTCGTCAGAAACAGGGCCGCGATGGACGCCGCGTTCTGCAGGGCCGACCGGGTGACCTTGGCGGCGTCGATCACGCCGGCCTTGAACAGGTCCTCGTACTCGCTGGTGGCCGCGTTCAGGCCGTGCGCACCCTTGAGGTTGCGCACCTTCTCGACGATGACGCCGCCCTCGAGGCCTGCGTTCACCGCGATCTGCTTCAGCGGCTCCTCGACGGCCTTGCCGACGATGCGCGCCCCGGTGGCCTCGTCGCCCTCGAGCTTCTCGGCACCCTCGAGGATGGCGGTCTGGGCCCGCAGCAGGGCGACGCCACCGCCGGGCACCACGCCCTCCTCAATGGCGGCCTTGGTCGTCGAAACGGCGTCCTCGATCCGGTGCTTCTTCTCCTTGAGCTCGACCTCGGTGGCGGCCCCGACCTTGATCACGGCCACGCCGCCGGACAGCTTGGCCAGGCGCTCCTGGAGCTTCTCCCGGTCATAGTCCGAGTCGGTGTTCTCGATCTCGGTCTTGATCTGGTTGATCCGGCCCTTGATGTCGGACTCGGTGCCGGCACCCTCGACGATGGTCGTCTCGTCCTTGGTGATGACGACCTTGCGGGCGGTGCCCAGCAGGTCGAGGGTCACGTTCTCCAGCTTGAGGCCGACCTCTTCGGTCACGACCTGGCCGCCGGTGAGGATGGCGATGTCCTGGAGCATGGCCTTGCGGCGCTCGCCGAAGCCGGGGGCCTTGACGGCCACCGAGCGGAACGTGCCGCGGATCTTGTTCACCACGAGGGTGGCCAGGGCCTCGCCCTCGACGTCCTCGGCGATGATCAGCAGCGGCTTGCCGCTCTGGATGACCTTCTCGAGCACCGGGAGCAGGTCGCGCACGGCCGTGATCTTCGAGCCGACCAGCAGCACGTAGGCGTCCTCCAGCGAGGCCTCCATGCGCTCGGGGTCGGTCACGAAGTAAGGGGCGATGTAGCCCTTGTCGAAGCGCATGCCCTCGACGAGGTCCATGTCCATGCCGAAGGTCTGCGACTCCTCGACGGTGATGACGCCGTCGCGGCCGACCTTGTCGATGGCCTCGGAGATCATCTCGCCGATCTCGGTGTCGGCGGCCGAGATGGAGGCCACCTGGGCGATCTGCGCCTTGGACTCGGTCTCCTTGGCGATGCCGTGGATGGAGCCGACGGCGATGTCGACGGCCGCCTCGATGCCCCGCTTGAGCGCCATGGGGTTGGCGCCGGCGGCCACGTTGCGCAGCCCCTCGCGGACCATGGCCCAGGCGAGGACGGTGGCCGTGGTGGTGCCGTCACCGGCCACGTCGTCGGTCTTCTTGGCTACTTCCTTGACCAGCTCGGCGCCGATCCTCTCGAACGGGTCCTCGAGGTCGATCTCCTTGGCGATCGACACGCCGTCGTTGGTGATCGTCGGGGCGCCCCACTTCTTGTCGAGCACCACGTTGCGGCCCTTCGGGCCGAGGGTCACGCGGACCGCGTCCGCCAGCTTGTTCATGCCGGTCTCCAGGCCGCGGCGGGCGTCCTCCTGGAAGGCGATGATCTTGGCCATCTGGTGTATTCCTCCGTTAGCACTCTCGTCTTGTGAGTGCTAATAGGTAACCACCTTAGGGGGCCGCGCGCAAGGGCGACGCGGCCGGGCCTCAACGACCCTGGTTGGATTCCCGGAAATTGGAGGCCGCCGCTCCGGGTGCTCCGGGATCGTCCCCGGCGCCCCCCGGCGCCCCCCCGGGGGGAGGGGTTTAGCCCCCGGCGACGGCGGGAACGATCGAGAGCGTCTGGCCGGGGGAGACCGGCGTGGCCAGGCCGTCGAGGAAGCGGACGTCCTCGTCGGCCAGGAACACGTTGACGAAGCGGCGCAGGCCGCCGGCGTCGTCGAAGAGGCGCTCGGCCAGGCCCGGATTGGCGGCGTCGAGGGCCTTGAGGGCCTCTCCGACCGAGGCCCCCTCCACCTCGACCTCGCCGGCGCCCCCGGTCAGGGTACGGAGCTGCGTGGGGATGCGGACGGTCACGCTCATCGGGGGGTCTCCTTGGTCTCGTGGGCCTCCAGCGCGGCGTCGAACGCGTCGAGGGTGGGTGCGATGGTCGCCGTGGGGGCGCTGCCCGGCGCGCCGGCCAGGGCCTCCACCGTCTTGAGGCCGTGCCCGGTGACCAGGGCCACCACCCGCTCGTCGGGTTGGATGGCCCCGGAGGCGGCCAGCTTGCACAGGGTCGCGATGGTCACTCCGCCGGCCGTCTCGGCGAAGATCCCCTCGGTGCGGGCCAGTAGCCCGATGCCCTGAATGATCTCGTCGTCGGTCACGGCGGCGCACGAGCCACCCGAGCGGCGCATGGTCTCCAGGGCGTACCAGCCGTCGGCCGGGTTGCCGATGGCCAGGGACTTGGCGATCGTCCGGGGCTTGACCGGCCGGATGGCGTCGGTGCCGGCGAGGAAGGCCGCGGCCACGGGCGAGCACCCCTCGGCCTGGGCGCCCGAGACCCGCACGGCGGGCTCCTCCGGCAGGAGGCCGACCTGGCCCAGCTCGGAGAACCCCTTGGCCACCTTGGTCAGCTGGCTGCCCGACCCGATGGGGACCACGACATGGTCCGGGGCCCTCCAGCCGAGCTGCTCGGCGATCTCGAAGGCCAGCGTCTTGGAGCCCTCGGCGTAGTAGGTGCGCACGTTGACGTTGACGAAGGCCCAGCTCGGGCGCTCGCTCGTCAGCTCGGCGCACAGGCGGTTGACGTCGTCGTAGTTCCCCTCGACGGCGATCACCGTCCCGCCGTAGACGGCCGTCATCGTGACCTTGGCCGTCTCGAGGTCGTGCGGGATGAGGACGACCGAGTCCATGCCGGCCCTCGCGGCGTGGGCGGCCACCGAGTTGGCCAGATTGCCCGTCGACGCGCAGGCGGCCACCTTGAAGCCGAGCTGGCGCGCCTTGGTGAGGGCGACCGAGACCACCCGGTCCTTGAAGGAGCCGGTCGGGTTGGCGGTGTCGTCCTTGATCCAGAGCTCGCCCAGCCCGAGCTCGGCGGCCAGGCGGTCGGCCCGCACCAGCGGGGTGAAGCCGGCGCCCAGGTCGACCGGCGTGGCGTCGTCGACCGGGAGCAGGTCCCGGTAGCGCCAGATGGAACGGGGACCGGCCTCGATGCGCTCCCGGCTGATCGCCGCCGCGATCCGCTCGTAGTCGTAGGCGACCTCCAGCGGCCCGAAGCAGTAGTCGCAGACGTGCAACGCCTCGGCGGGAAAGGCGCGCTGACATTCACGACAACGCAGCCCAGTGACGAAATCGGCCATCGGTCCTCCTCATCGGTCGGGCGTTGGCACCAGGTGCTTCGCACTGGTTGCCGCGACGTCGACGGGCCCGTCCCTCAGTCGCTCTGGATGATGGGAGCCATGCTAGCCCGCCCGGGCCGGCCGCCTCAACGTGGCCCACGTGCGGGAATGGCTGCTTGAATCGAGGGCGTGGCCCACACCTTTCACCACGGGGACTTCCCCACCGGCCCGCTGCTCGAGGCCAAGGCCCGGACCGGGCGGACGGTCTCGGTGTGCATCCCCGCCCGCGACGAGGGCTCGACGGTGGGCTCGGTCGTCCGGGCGGTCGTCCAGCCCTTCCTCGCCGGGCACGGGGGCAACGGGCTGGTCGACGAGGTCATCGTGCTCGACGACGGGTCCCTCGACGACACGGCGGACCAGGCCCGTGACGCCGGGGCGTTCGTCGTGGCCGGGCCTGGCGGCGGCGGGGGCAAGGGCCAGGCCATGGCGGCCGCCCTGGCCGCCTCCACCGGTGACGTCGTCGCCTTCTTGGACGCGGACGTGGCCAACACCACCCCGGCCTTCGTCACCGGCCTGCTCGGGCCGCTGCTGACCACCGACAGCGTCGCCCTGGTCAAGGGCTTCTACACGCGTCCTCTGCACGGTGACCCCACCGGCGGGGGACGGGTCACCGAGTTGGTGGCACGCCCCGTGCTCGAGCTCCTCTTCCCCGAGCTCTCCTGGGTGCGCCAGCCGCTCGCCGGCGAGACCGCGGCGCACCGCTGGGTCTTCGAGAAGCTGGGCTTCGCCGGTGGCTACGGGGTCGAGCTCGGCCTGCTGATCGACGTGGCACAACATCTCGGAGCGGACCGCCTGGCCCAGGTCGACCTGGGTGAGCGCATCCACCGCAACCGGCCCCTGCACGAGCTGCGCCCCCAGGCGGTCGACGTGCTGCGGGCCGCGCTCGAGCGCGTGCCGACGACGACGCTCCCGCGGCCCTCATGAGCGGGGCCATCGTCGTCTCGAACCGCGGCCCCCTCACCTTCCGCGCCGGGCCCGACGGCGCGCTGGTCCCGGTCCCCGCCGCGGGCGGCCTGGCGTCCTCCCTGCACCGCATCCTCGCGGGGAGCGGCACGACGTGGGCCTCGGTGACGATGGGCGCGGCGGATCGCGAGGCGGTCGCCCAGGGGCGTCATGCACGAGGACGGCCTCGACCTGTTGCCGGTCGTCGTGGACGACGACACCTACCGCCAGGCCTACGACGTGGTCGCCAACACGACGCTCTGGTACTGCCACCACCACCTCTTCGACCTGCCGCACCGGCCCCGCTTCGACCGCTACTGGCGGGCGGCCTGGGAGGGCTACCGGGCCTACAACCGGGCCATGGCCGACGTCGTCGCGGCCCGGGCGGGTGCGGGCGACGCCGTCTTCGTGCAGGACTACCACTTCTCGCTCCTGGGGCGGATGCTGGCCGAGGCGCGACCGGACCTGCGCTTGGTCCACTTCTTGCACACACCGTTCGCCGCGCCCGCCATGCTGGGCGTGCTGCCCGACGACGTGGTGGCCGAGCTCCTCGACGGCATGGCCGGCTACTCGGCCTGCGGCTTCCACTGCCACCAGTGGGAGGCCGACTTCACGGCCTGTTACGCCGCGGCCGGGCGCCCGTCACCGCGGACGTTCGTCGCCCCGCTCGGCCCGGACGCCGGCGTGCTCGAGGCGGAGGCGGCGTCGCCCGAGTGCGCGGCCGCGGCGGCCGCACTGCGGGCCGAGGTGGGCGGGCGCCGCATCATCGCCCGGACCGACCGGATGGAGCCCTCGAAGAACATCGTGCGGGGGATGCTCGCCTTCGAGGAGCTGCTGACCGCTCACCCCGAGTGGCGCGGCGGGGTGGTGCACGTGGCGTTGGCCTATCCCAGCCGGCAGGGCCTGGCCGAGTATCTTGCCTACGCCGCCGACGTGGAGCACACAGCCGAGCGCATCAACCACGCCTTCGGGGACGACGGTTGGACGCCGATCGTGCTCTCGGTCCAGGACGACTGGCCCCGCTCACTCGCCGCGCTGACCCTGTCGGACGTGCTCCTGGTCAACCCGGTGCGCGACGGGCTCAACCTCGTGGCCAAGGAGGGGCCGCTGCTCAACACCGCCGACGGCGTCCTAGTGCTGTCCCACCAGGCGGGCGCCTGGGAGGAGCTGGCCCTGGGTGGCGACGGCGCGCTCGGGGTCAACCCTTTCGACGTCGCCGGCACCGCCGACGCGCTGCACGTCGCGCTCTCCATGGACCCGCCCGCCCGCGCCGCGCGGGCCACGGCGTTGCGCACCAGCGTGCGCGCGCGGACGGCGGCCGACTGGTGGGCCGACCAGCTGGCGGCGGCTCAGGGCTGAGGGGCGCCGGCCGCGGCCGTGGCGGCGTCGGCCAGGTCGTGCAACAACGCCACCGCGCCGCTGGCGCCGGGAACCGACAGGTCGGCGGCGGCGGCCACGGCGGGCGGGCTCTCGGTGTCGACCGCGGCGACCCTGACCGCAATGAGCGGGCGTCCGTCGGCCGCGCGCAGCTCCCCCACTGCGGCGAAGGTGGGGAGGTCGCCGATGTCGTCGCCGAACGCCGCCACGGCGCGGAGCGGCTCGGCCTTCTCGTCGTGCTCGGCCACCAGGGACCGGACGACGGTCCCCTTGTCGACGTCGAGAGGCGGACGAAGCTCCCGCTCGTGCCGTCCCTCGTGCACCATCAGGTCGTGTTCGGCATGCTGGCGCGCCGCGAAGGCGACGACCCACTCCTTCTGCTCGGGGGCTCGGCGCCAGTGCAGCGTGACGGTCAGGCCCTTGGGTTCGACGTACACGCCTTCGGGCGCCGTGGCCGTCGCCTCGGCGACCACCTGGTCGATGATGGCCGCCCACGTATCGTGCTCGGGCCCCCGGAGGGCGCGCTCGAGGCCGTAGAGGCCGGCCAACATGACGCCCCGAGGCGCGCCCAGGACCTCCGCCAGGAAGGCCGTGGGCCGGCCCGAGATCACCGCGACCAGTGCGAACGGGACGGCGAGCTCCGCCAGCAACGCCGGCACGCCGGGGAGCGGCCGCGCCGCGGTCGGGTCCTCGACAATGGCCGCGAGCGTCCCGTCGAAGTCGAGGAACAGCGCGTCTGCGATCCGCCTCGGTCGCCAGCGGCTGCAGGAGCGCCGGCAGGCGCGCAACGGCGTCGCCCGCGTCGGGCAACGTCAGGTGGTCGTCGTCGTGGTCGAGGCCAGGTCCGCGCCGATGACGACCACGACGTCGGTGCCCGTGACCCCGTTGACCGGAGTGGCCGTCGTGAGCGGCAGCACCTGGGCCGGCTTGACGCCGATGGTGGTGGCGATGGATGCCGCCGGTTGCTGCATGCCCGACGCGTAGTAGACGGCCGAGGTGGCTTCGGTGGTCGAAGCATCGACGGGCGTCTTCATGGTCCAGCCGCCGGCGCCGATGACCGTCGTGTAGTGCGCGGCCAGCCCGTTGCTGCTCGTCGCGTTGGCCACCACGACGCTCACCGAGCTGGGGGCCACGGTGGTGGTCGTGGTCGTCGCCCCCTTGTGACCCGCCTTGGTCGTGGTCGTCGAGTGCGACCCGCCTCCGGCTGCCGCGGTGGTGGACGTCGACGTCGTCGCCCCGGCCGCGGCGGTGGTGGTCGTGGTGGTCGGCGTGCTGCTCACACTCGGACGCGTCCCGACCGCCACCAGAACAGTGACCGCCACGACGAAGACGATGAGGACGGCCGCCGCCCGGACGATGGAGAGTGAAGCGGCCGATCCTGAACCGGACGACCCGTTGCCGGAGGACCCTGTCTGCGACTCGTCGTCCACCATTGCGGGTCCAGCCTGCCCTGCACCCCCGCCCGGTGCAAGCCTTTCCGCTGGTCGGGCGGGGCCGGGGACGGCGGGACTGTAGCCTGGGCCTAGCGCCCGAGTAGCTCAGTCGGTAGAGCACTTCACTTGTAATGAAGATGTCGCGGGTTCGATTCCTGCCTCGGGCTCCTCGGTCTCCCTTTCTGGGGCTCCTTTCTGGGGCTCCTTTCCGGCGCTTTCGTGGTCATGCCGCGTGGTGCAAGGGGCCAATGCGGGTACAGAGCGGTCAGGGGGCGGGCGCGCCAGCCGTCGCGAGAAGGGAACCCCAGATGCTGTCTGATTTCAAGAAGTTCGTCCTGCGGGGCAACGTCGTGGACCTGGCCGTCGCCGTCGTGGTCGGGGTGGCCTTCACCGCGATGGTCACCGCGTTCGTGGCGGACCTCATCACGCCGCTCGTCGCCGCCATCTTCGGCAAACCCGATTTCGGCAACCTGACCTTCAGGCTCCACGGTTCGACGTTCAAGTACGGGTCGTTCCTCAACGCGCTGGTGTCGTTCCTCATTGTGGCGACCGTCGTGTTCTTCGCCGTCGTGGTGCCGCTGACGACGCTGATGCGGCGCCTCAACCTTCTGCCGACGGAGGAACCCAAGCCCGAGACGCGCGAGTGCCCGGAGTGCCTGAGCGACATCCCCGTCGCGGCGCGCCGGTGCGCGTTCTGCACGTCCGAGGTGGCGCCGGCGGCCTAAGCACGGTCGCGGACGGCCCGCGCGATGAGCTGGTTGCACGGCCGGCTCTCGTCGAGGACCTTGGCCGCCTGCTCGGCGCCGCACACCGGCAGCAGCGACGGGTCGAGCAGCCCGATCTGCACCAGGAGGGACGCCTGGTCCCAGTAGATGTGCTCCGAGGCGACCTTGTCATCCTCGAAGTCGGCGACCACCACCACGGGGAGCGAGACGGCCCGACTGGTCGGCGCGACGCCGGGCAGGAAGGTGTCCATAACCTGATCGTGGGTGAAGTGCATCACCATCTCGTCCACCACCCGTGCTGCGCCGACGGTGCGCGACACGTGGCTGATGCGGACGTCGTCGGGCCAGTGCCCGATGAAGTGGTCCCCGTAGAAGCGCCGCACGCCCTCGGCGCCGATGCCGCCGGCCAGGGTGGGCACGTGGGTGACGTGGGGCGCATCCGTCATGGTGGCCATCGTGGCGTCCAGGTCTTCGGTCTCGAACTCGGAGGCCACGTGGAGGTCGAAGATCGCCCCCAGGTCGGGACCGGCCGTTCCGCTCTGCTCGGGCATGGTGCGTCCCCCTTCGGCGCCGGGAAACCCTCGATTCAGTCTGCCTGGGTCGTGGACCGGGTGGACCGGGTGGCGTGGGCGCCGCGCTGCCGCGCCACCTCGAAGCAGGCGACAGCCCCCGCGACGCCGACGTTGAGCGAGGGCAGGGCGCCGTGCTGCGGAATGGCCGCCACCGCATCGCAGCGCCGGCGCACCAACGGCGCCAGCCCCTTCTCCTCGCTGCCGACCACCAGCGCGACGGGTCCCTCGCCCAGCGGCAGGTCGTAGAGCGACTGCTCCGCCTCGCCGGCCAGGCCGATCGACCACACCCCGAGCTCGCGCAGCTCGCTCAGCGCGGCCGGCACGCCGCCCACCACCGCGAAGGGCAGGTGCTCGATCGCCCCGGCCGCCGTCTTGGTCACGGTGGGCGACAGGCGGGCCGATCGGTGGCGCGGCAGCACCACCCCGGTCACGCCCGCGCACTCGGCGCTGCGCAGGAGCGCCCCCAGGTTCCGGGGATCGGTGATGCCGGCGGCCACCAGGAGGAACGGCGCCGGACCGCGCCGGTCCGGCGCGGCCAGGTCCTCGAGCGCCACCGGTTCGAGCGGGCGGGCCAGCGCCAGGACACCCTGCGGTGCCTCGGTGCGGGCCTGGGCGTCGAGCCGGGCCCGGGGCACCGTCTCGACGGGGACCCGCAGCCGGGCCGCCAGCTCCTCGATCCGGTCCAGCTGGGGTGAGGGGTCCTGCTCCTCGGCCAGCAGGATCCGCCGCACCGTGCGGCGCCCCACCGAGAGCAGCTCGAGCACGGCCCGGCGTCCCTCGACCTGATCGCCGCCGAGCTCGCTGCGCGGGCCGGGCCGGCGGTCGGGGGGCGGGCCGCCCTGACCCCGGCGCTGGTCCTGGCCCCGGCGGGACTCCTGGCGCGGCGCGCCGGCGCGGCGCGGCGCCCCCCGGGGCGGGCGGCGGCTCACACCGACTCCATCAGCACGACGGCCAGGCAGGCGATGCCCTCCGCCCGGCCCAGCGCGCCGAGCCCCTCGGCCCGGGTCGCCTTGACCGAGACGGGGGCCTGCAGCACCGTGCTCAGGCGCTCCACCATGGCCGCGGTGTGCGGGGCCAGGCGGGGGGCGTCGGCGATGATGGTGCAGTCCGCGTTGGCGCAGGCGAAGCCGTGCGCTCCCGCCATGCGGAGCACCTCGGTGAGCAGGGACACGCTGTCCGCGCCCTCCCACACGGGGTCCGTGTCGGGGAAGTGCCGGCCCAGGTCGCCCAGGCCCACGGCGCCGAGGACGGCGTCGGCCAGGGCGTGGCACACCGCATCGGCGTCGCTGTGCCCGCCCAGGCCACGCGCCCCCTCGATCTCGACGCCGCCGAGGACGAGCGGGCGGTGCGGATCGTCGGAGAAGCGGTGGATGTCGATGCCCTGGCCGATGCGCACGCTCACCCCTCCCGCGCCGCCAGCAGGCGCTCGGCCGCCTCGAGGTCGCCTGGCCCGGTGATCTTGAGATTGCCCGGCTCGCCGGACACGACCTGGACCCTGCCACCCAGGGCCTCCACCAGCATGGCGTCGTCGGTGGCGCTCGACGGGGCCTGCTCGTGGGCCCGCCGGAGCACGGCGGCCCGGAACGCCTGGGGCGTCTGGACGGCGACCAGCGTGGCGCGGTCGAGCGTGTTGGTGACCCGCCCGGACTCGTCCACGGACTTGATGGTGTCACTCGGCGGGATGCCGGGCACGGCACCGTCCGCTCCCCCGCCGTCCACCGCGTCGAGCACGGCGTCGAAGAGGGCGGGCGAGGCCAACGGCCGTGCCGCGTCGTGCACCACGATCACCTCCGCGTCGGCCGGCACCGCGGCCAACCCGCAGCGCACCGACTCGGCTCGCGTCGCGCCACCGGTGACGACGGCATCGGCGCCGTGAAGGTCATGGTCGCCGGGTGCGTCGCGGGGAGCACGAGGACGACCCCGGCGGAACGGGCCCGGCACGCCGCGACGGCCCATTCGAGCACCGGGCGGCCGCCCAGGGCGGAGAACTGCTTCATCCGGCCGAAGCGCCGGCCGGAACCCCCGGCCACGACGATCGACCACACCCGGGCCACGGTGCGACCGGGCCGGTCGATCAGGTCAGCGCCTCATTGAGGCGCTCTTCGGCCGTCTCCTCGTCCACGTTGAGGGCGAAGGTCAACTCGGACACGAGGATCTGGCGCGCCCGTTGGAGCATCCGCTTCTCCCCGGCGGAAAGGCCCTTGTCCTTGTCCCGGATGGACAGGTTCCGGACCACCTCGGCCACCTGGTAGATGTCGCCCGAGCGCAGCTTCTCGGAGTGGTTCTTGTAGCGGCGGGACCAGTTCGTCGGCATGCGCGCCTCCTTCTTGCGCAGGACGGCGAACACCTCCTCGACCTCCTCGTCGTTGATCACCTCGCGCAGTCCCACCCCTTCGGTGTTGTCGGCGGGCACGTTGAGGATCAGATCGCCGTAAGCCAGGCGCAGGACCAGGTACTCCTTCTTCTCACCGAAGGCGACCTTGGTCTCGCGCTTCTCGATGACGGCGGCCCCGTGGTGGGGGTAGACGACTTTGTCTCCGACCTTGAAGGGCACAGAAATCACGACTCCTTGGGTGGATCAGCTGCCGCCCGCACGGGCACGCAGATCTGCAGGCGATGCTCTGCAGAGGTTCCGTCACGGGCATGAGACCGTTCGACGGTGACCGCCTATTTTACCAGACCCACCCCGTCATTCGTATCGCTCGAAGATGCTGGCCTCGACCAGACGGGCCAGGCCGTCGCGGACGTGGCGAGCGGTGGCGGCACCGATGCCCTCGACCGACTCGAGCTCGGCCGCCGAAGCGGAGAGGATCTCGGGCAGGGAACCGAAGCGCTGCACCAGGCGCTCGATGAGTGTCTCGGAGAGCTGCTGGGGCAGGCGGTGCAGCAGGCGGTATCCGTGCGGCGCCAACTCGGCGTGCAGCTGGTCGTCCGAAACCGGCAGGTTCAGCGCAGCCATCACCTTGGGCAGGTCCATGAGCGCGTCGGCCGGCAGCGAGCGCAGGTGGGCGATCCCCTTGACGTCGGTGTAGTCGCGCAGGACCAAGGACAGGCTCTCGGGGACACCCGAGCTCAGCTCGGCGGTCTGCAGGTGGATGAGCCGGCCGTCGGACCCCAGCTCGACGAGGTGGCCCTCGATCTCCTCGGCGATGCGCCGCACCATCTCCCCCGGCTGGAGCACCGCCACGACGTCGCGCACCGAGACCGAGTCCTCCATCTCGAGCCGGGTCAGCGCCGACAGGGCGTCGTCGTAGCGGACCCGGAAGCGCTGCAGGGTGGACAACGCCTGGCTCGAGCGGTCGATGAGCCAGCCGGCGGACTGGGTCGTGTGCTTGCGGTCGTTCCGATACACCGCGATGGTCGCCATCGCCTCGGAGACGGCGATCACCGGCACGTCGATGGAGCGGGCGACCCGCTCGGCGGTGCGGTGGCGCGTGCCGGTCTCCGATGTCGCGATGGTCGCCTTGGGCACGAGGTGCACGTTGGCACGGGCGATGCGCGAGGCATCGGCCGCCAGGATGATGGCGCCGTCCATCTTGGCCAGCTCGGACAGGCGCTGGGGGCTGTACTCCGCGTCGAGGAGGAACCCCCCCGTGCACACGGAGAGGACGGCCGGGTCGTCGCCCACCAGGATCAGCGCGCCGTGCTTGGCCTGCAAGATCCGGTCGAGGCCCTCGCGGAGCTTGGTGCCCGGCGCGATCATGGCCAGCGCGTCGTTCAGAGGCTGGCTGCCGCCCGCACCGTCGGCCACCCCGGCATCGTACCCGGCCTGCCCCGCGCGCCGGCCTCCGATCGGGCCAGGGTCAGCGCCTCGGCCAGCGTACGCACCCCGTGCACGCTCATCCCGGGTGGCGGCGCGGTGGACGAGTTCAACGCCGAGGCGGGCACCAACGCCCGGGTGAAGCCGGCCCGGTGGGCCTCGGCCAGGCGGCGGTCCGCGCCGGGGACGGTGCGCACCTCCCCGGCCAGTCCGAGCTCACCGAACACCACGACGTCGGGTGGCAGGGGACAGTCCGTGATGACCGAGGCCATGGCCAGGGCGACGGCCAGGTCGGCCGCGGGCTCGGTGACGGTGATGCCGCCGACGGCGGCGGCGAACATCTGGGCCGACGCCGGGATCTCGACCATCGTGCGGCAGGCCAGGACCGCCAGGAGAAGGTTGGCCCGCGCCGGCATCGATCCCCAGGGTCTGCGGCCGGGGCGGCCCGGTGCCGCCGCCGGTTCCGGGACCGAGGAGCGCCTGCACCTCGACGAGCAGCGGCCGGCGCCCCTGCAGGACCGGCACGACCACGCTGCCCGGGACGCCGGCCATCCGGTCGCCGAGCAGGAGCGGGCCGGGATCGGGAACGGCGCGCAGCCCGTCGTCGCGCATCTCGAAGATGCCGACCTCCCCGGTCGGGCCGAAGCGGTGCTTGACCGACGTCAGGACGCGCAGCGCGTGGTGGCGGTCGCCGTCGAAGGAGAGAACGGTGTCGACCAGGTGCTCGACGGCCCGCGGCCCGGCCAGGTCGCCGTCCTTGGTCACGTGGCCCACCAGGAGCAGCGGGGCGCCACTCGACTTGGCCATGCGGGTCAGTCGCTCGACGCAGGTGCGCACCTGGGCCAGGCTGCCCGCCGGCTGGCCCAACTCGGGGTCGGACACGGACTGCAGCGAGTCGACCACCACGAGGGCCGGGCGGTGGTGCGCCACGGCGGCCTCGATCGCCTCGACGTCGGGTCCCTCGAGCGCCAGGAGGTGCCGCGGCACCAGGCCCATGCGGGTGGCCCGCCCGCGCACCTGGGCCAGCGATTCCTCGGCCGACGCCAGCATGACGTCGAGCCCGGTGGCGGCCAGCGACGAGAGGACCTGGAAGAGGAGCGTCGACTTGCCGATGCCGGGTGGCCCGAACAAGAGCGTGACCGAGCCGGCGACGACACCCCCGCCCAGGACGCGGTCGAGCTCACTCACCCCGGTGGGCAGAGGGTGGATGGCGTCCGTGGACACGTCGGCCAGCGGTCGCGCCGCGGGTGGGTCCTCGCCGGGCCCGGAGCGGGCGCGCCGCCGCGCCGGCGCGGCGCCCAAGGTGTTCCACTCGCCACAGGCCGGGCAGCGGCCCGCCCAGCGCAGCGAGGTCGCATCGCACGCCGCGCAGACGTAGCCGCCGTCGGCGCGGGCGCGGGCGCGCGTACCGGGAGCCGTAGCCATGGCGGCACCGTACGGGAGGGGTGTCTCACGGGCCGGCGTGGCAGGCTCGGCCCGTGGACGCACCGACGCAACGGGAACGGGCTGACTGGGTTGCCCGGGTCGGCGACCGGCAACTCCACGACCGGCTCCTCGACGAGCTCCCCTGCCTGCACCAGATCGCGCTGGGGGCTCACGCCGGCCCACCCTGCGACCTGACGGGCTGGCTGCGCGTCGTGGCCTGGAACGTCCAACGCGGCCGTCGGCCCCTGGAATTGGCGGCACGACTGCACGCGTCCGGCGGCGCCGTCTGCCTGCTCTCGGAGCTCGACGACGGCATGGCCCGCACCGACAACGAGGACATCGCCGACGCCATCGCCACCGACCTCGGGGCGGGGTACGTGTTCGGCGTCGAGTTCGTCGAGCTGGGCCTGGGTGACGAGGCGGAGCAGCGCGCCACTGCGGGCCAGGTCAACGAGCGGGGCCTCCACGGGGACGCCATCGTCTCGCCGGCTCACCTCGGCGAACCCGTCGTCGTCCGGCTGCCCGGATCGGGCCCGGGGTGGTTCGCCGCCGACTCGCCTCAGCCCCGGGTCGGTGGCCGCGTCGCCGTCCTCGCCACCGTCGACCTGGACGGCGTCCCGGTGGAGCTCGCGTCGACGCACCTGGAGAACCGCACCGACGCGCGGCACCGGGCCGAACAGATGGAGGTCGTCCTGCAGGCGCTCGACGAACGAAGCGACGGCCGTCCCGCAATTGTGGGCGGCGACTTCAACACGCTGGGCGCCACCTACGCCGAACTGCTCGACCGGCCGCTCGTGCGACGCCTGCGCCACGAAGAGCCGACGCGCTTCACGTGGCCGGTGGCGCACGAGCCGCTCTTCGAGGTGGCGCGGGCCCACGGATTCGAGTGGATCGACGCCAACACCGCCGCGCCGACGACCGACCACGACGCCGGAGGGTTGCCCGACCACGTGCCGCTCAAGGTGGACTGGATCCTCGTGCGCGGGTTGGTGGCCCGGCGCCCGGCCGTGATCCCGGCCGGTGGCCTGTCGGACCACCACGCCGTCTCGGTCGGCGTGCACCTGCCGTGACGGTGACCATCCGTTCGGCGCAGCCCGCCGACACGGCGGGGATCCTTGCCGTCGTCCGGGACGCCTTCTCCGACGAGACCCGCAAGGCGGACGAGGAACTCGACATCGTTCGGCGGACCTGGTCGGCGGCGGCGCGGCCGGGCAACGCGTGCATCGAACTCGTCGCCGACGACGCCGGCACCGTCGTCGGGCATCTGCAGGCGGCCGCCGGGATTCCTCGACGGCCACGCCTCCACCGTGGCCGGGGTGGCACCGGTGTGCGTGGCGTCGGCCC
Organism: uncultured Acidimicrobiaceae bacterium; assembly: GCA_963745175.1. GTDB lineage: Bacteria > Actinomycetota > Acidimicrobiia > Acidimicrobiales > RAAP-2 > Bog-473. The sequence continues at coordinate 101,918 of CAVUWK010000004.1, read as the reverse complement.
ACCAGCGCAGGGGCAGCGGCCGCGCCCTCCTGCGTGCGCTCGTGCAGGCGGCGGAGGATCGTCACTGGCCCCTGCTGGTGCTCCTGGGTGACCCGGCGTTCTACGGCCGGTTCGGATTCGAGCCGGCGGGCCCGCTGGGCCTGAGCTACCCGCCCGTCGGCGCGGGCAATCCGCACTTCCAGGCGCGACGGCTGGCGGGGTACACGCCGGCGCTCCGCGGGGAGTTCACCTACTGCTGGGAGAACTGAGCCGTGCGACACCCTCGGCACAGCCACGGGAGGTCCCCCAGAATCTTCCCGGCCCCGGCGTTCCAGATGTCGGGTGGCCGTGTCGCAGAGCGACAGGGACTACTCGGCGTCGGCCCCGGCGCCGGCCAGCTCGAGCGGCGGGGGCTGGATGCCCTCGATCGCCGTGAAGCTGAGCTGCGGGCCCTCGCCGTCGATCGGCGACTCCTCGACGTCGACGACGATGGTCTCGCCGACGCGGAATTCCTTCCAGAGGATGCGCTCGGACAACGGGTCCTCGACCAGCTGCTGGATGGCCCGACGCAGCGGTCGTGCTCCCAGCTGGGGGTCGTAGCCCTTCTCGGCCAGGTGGGCACGGGCAGCCGGCGTCAGCTCGAGGCCGATGCCCTGCTCCGACAACTGCTTGACGGTGCGCGACATGAGGAGGTCGACGATCTCGGTCACCTCGGCCCGCGACAGCTCGTGGAAGACGATCACCTCGTCGATGCGGTTCAGGAACTCGGGGCGGAAGTGCGCCTTGAGCGCCTCGTCCACCTTGGCCTTCATCCGCTCGTAGGTCACGGCCTCCGACGTCTTGGCGAAGCCGATGTTCGCCTTGCGCAGGTCGGCCGTGCCGAGGTTCGACGTCATGATCAGCACGGTGTTCTTGAAGTCGACCGTACGTCCCTGCGCGTCGGTGAGCCGCCCGTCCTCGAGGATCTGCAGCAGCGTGTTGAACACGTCGGGGTGCGCCTTCTCGACCTCGTCGAAGAGCACGACGGAGAACGGCTTGCGCCGCACGGCCTCGGTGAGCTGGCCGCCCTCTTCGTACCCGACGTAGCCGGGAGGCGAGCCGACGAGACGGCTGACCGTGTGCTTCTCCATGTACTCGGACATGTCGAGCTGAATGAGCGCGTCCTCGTCGTCGAAGAGGAACTCGGCCAGGGTCTTGGCCAGCTCGGTCTTGCCCACGCCCGTGGGGCCCAAGAAGATGAACGACCCGCTCGGCCGCTTGGGGTCCTTGAGACCGGCCCGGGTGCGGCGGATGGCCCGCGACAGCGCCTTCAGCGCCTCCTCCTGGCCGATCACGCGCTTGTGGAGCTCTTCCTCCATGCGCAGCAGCTTGGCCGTCTCCTCTTCGGTGAGTCGGTAGACGGGAATGCCGGTCCAGGCGGCCAGCACCTCGGCGATGACCTCCTCGTCGACGACGTCGAACAGGTCGACGCCCTCGGCCCGCAGTTCGGCCTCCTGGCTCTCCTTGCGGTCGAGGCGCTCCTTCTCCTGCTCGGCCAGCTTCTTGGCCTGCTCGAAGGCGCCCTTCTCGATGGCGGCCTCCTTGTCGGCCCGCAGGCGAGCGATCTCCTCATCGAGCTTCTTGGCGTCCGGCGGCGTGCTCATGCGCCGGATGCGCAGGCGGCTGCCCGCCTCGTCGATCAGGTCGATCGCCTTGTCCGGCAGGTAGCGGTCCGCCAGGTAGCGGTCGGCCAGGTTGGCCGCGGCCACGAGCGCCTGGTCGGTGATGCTCACCGCGTGGTGCGACTCGTAGCGGTCGCGCAGGCCCTTGAGGATGTCGATCGTCAGCGCCACTGTGGGCTGGTCGACCTTGACCGGCTGGAAGCGCCGCTCCAGCGCTGCGTCCTTCTCGAGGTGCTTGCGGTACTCGTCGATCGTCGTCGCGCCCACGGTCTGCAGCTCGCCGCGCGCCAGCATCGGCTTGAGGATGGACGCAGCGTCGATGGCACCCTCGGCGGCGCCTGCGCCGACCAGGGTGTGGATCTCGTCGATGAAGAGGACGATGTCGCCCCGCGTACGGATCTCCTTGAGGACCTTCTTCAAGCGCTCCTCGAAGTCGCCGCGGTAGCGGCTGCCCGCCACCAGCGCGCCGAGGTCGAGCGTGTAGAGCTGCTTGCCGGTCAGCGTCTCGGGCACCTCGTTGGACACGATGCGCTGGGCCAGTCCCTCGACGATGGCCGTCTTGCCGACACCGGGCTCGCCGATGAGGACCGGGTTGTTCTTGGTACGGCGCGACAGGACCTGCATGACGCGTTCGATCTCTTTTGCGCGGCCGATGACCGGGTCCAGCTTGCCGTCACGGGCGAGCTGGGTCAGGTTGCGGCCGAACTGGTCGAGCACCGGCGAGCCCGACGGGTTGTCACCCGAGCTCGATCCCTGGCTGGCGCCCACGGACTCCTTGCCCTGGTTGCCCGACATCAGCTGGATGACCTGCTGGCGCACGCGGCCGAGATCGGCCCCGAGGCTGACCAGCACGGTGGCGGCGACGCCCTCGCCCTCGCGCACGAGACCGAGGAGCATGTGCTCGGTGCCGATGTAGCTGTGTCCGAGTTGCAGCGCCTCGCGCAGGGACAGCTCCAGAACCTTCTTTGCCCGGGGCGTGAACGGCGGTGAGCCGCTCGGCGCGGTGCCGGCCATGCCGATCGTCTCTTCGACCTTCTCGCGGACGGCCTCCAGCGAGATCCCCAGAGACTCGAGGGCTTTCGCGGCGACGCCTTCGCCCTCGTGGATCAAACCGAGGAGGATGTGCTCGGTGCCGATAAAGCTGTGATTCAGCAGGCGCGCTTCCTCTTGCGCCAGCACCAACACCCTCCGGGCCCGGTCGGTGAAACGTTCGAACACCCTGACCGCCTCTCCTTGTTCCTCTTGCTTCTCGGCCCAGTGTACCTGTGGCCTTAGTCCATCACGCCGCAGCCGGCAGGTCCCGCATCCACCCTGGATCCTCCCTCGATCCACCCTGGATCTCCGAAGGAAAACCCCGGCAGGCGGGTTTTCCTGCGCCCCTGATGCCCGGCAGTTGTCGACCTTCGGTACTCGTGCCCTAACGTTTGGAGCAGTGAACCCGACCGAGGCCCTCGGCCTGCCACGCTTGCAAGAGGGACTGGGGCGCCTCGAACCCCTGCTCACCGCCTGTGTCGTGACGGGCGACAGCTTCCTGGACGAGGTGACGACCCACCTGATCGCCGCCGGGGGCAAGCGGCTGCGACCCCTGCTCGCCCTGGCCACCGCCACGGGGGGCAACCGGGACGCAACCGAGGACGATCTGCTGGGCGGAGTGGCGGTCGAGCTCGTCCACCTGGCCTCCCTCTACCACGACGACGTCATTGACGAGGCGACCATCCGGCGCAACGTCGAGAGCGTCAACAGCCGTTTCGGGAACCTGGTCGCCATCGTCGCCGGCGACTACCTCCTGGCGCGCAGCGCCGCCATCGCGGCGGGCCTCGGCACCGAGATCGCCGCGCTGCTGGCCGACACGCTGGGCCGGCTGTGCCAGGGGCAGGTGACCGAGGTCCGCTCGGCCTTCCAGATCTCCCGCAGCCGCGAGGACTACGTCGCGTCCATCAGCGGCAAGACGGCGGCGCTCACCGCGACGTCGTGCCGCATCGGCGCGCTGACCGGCGGGCTCCCGGCGTCCGAAGTCGACGCGTGCACGGAGTTCGGGCGCTGCTTCGGCATGGTGTTCCAGATCCGCGACGACATCCTCGACATCACGGCCACCGACGGCCAGCTGCAGAAGCCGGCGGGGCAGGACCTGGCCGAGGGCATCTACACGCTGCCGGCGCTCGTCGCGCTGGCCGACCGCGACGCCGGGCCGAACTTGCGGGTACTGCTCGGACAACCGCTCGCGCAGCCCGAACGCGAAAAGGCCCGCGGCATCGTGATGGCGTCGCCGGGGATCGCCGAATCAGTGGTCGAGGCGCGTCGTTATGTGGACGAGGCGCAGAAGGCCACCGCCGGGATCATCCAACCCGACTTGCGGGCGGGACTCTCCCGGCTGGCGACGGAACTGCTGAGCGACCTCCCGGACTGATCTCGGGGGTCAGCCGGCGGTCGTGCCGCTCGCGCTGCAGGCCGCCTGGGCCTTGGCCAGCCGGGCGTTCACCTTGGTCTCGCGGTTTTGGATCCTGGTGATGCGGTTGGCGATGGTGTCGGCCCGCTGCGTCTTGCCGTGCGACCTGAGGGTGGCCTCACGGGCCTGCGCCTTGGGCACCCAGGTCGTGACCTTGGCCTCCACCTTCTGGACCTTGGCCTGAATGGCCGGGAGCTTGGCGCACAGGGCGGCCTTGTGGGCGCCCGTCGAGCCGGCGCCCGTCGAGCCGGTGCTGGCGGTCGACGCACCGGCGATGCCGGCCGCGCCGAAGGTCAGGGCGCCGGCGACGGCGGTTCCTGCCACGATCGTGCGAAACATGGTGTCCTCCTTGGACCTCGATGCTTGGACCTCGGTGCGCCCTGCACCCTCGTCCGCCATCCGGCGGTTCACCCCACCCTGCGTGCGAGATGTGAGGGAACTGTCAGTGAGATTTGAGGGAAGACCCCGGGTTGGAAGGAGACCCGAAGAACCCGTCAGCCGCGGGCGACGCCCGGCGCCTCAGCCCCGGTCGGGGCGCAGCGTGGGGAAGGCGATGACCTCCCGGATGTTGGCCGCGTCGCCGAGCAACATCAGCAGGCGGTCGACGCCCAGCCCGAACCCCGAGGTCGGGGGCAGCCCGTACTCGAGGGCGCGGAGATAGTCCTCGTCCACCACTGCGGACTCCTCGTCGTCACCGGCCCGGGCCTTGGCCGCCTGCTCCTCGAAGCGGGCCCGCTGGTCGTCGGGGTCGATCAGCTCGGTGAAGCCGTTGCCCAGCTCGCGGCCGGCCACCACGGGCTCGTAGCGCTCGACGAGCTCCGGGCCGTCGCGGTGGCGCCGGGCCAACGGGGACACCTCGGCGGGATAGTCGACGACGAAGACGGGGCCCCACAACTCGGGCTCCGTCGTCTTCTCGTAGATCTCGAGCAAGATCTTGCCCGGCCCCCACGCGGCGTCGACCTCGATCCCGACCTCGGCCGCCACTGTGGCGAGCTCGGCCCGGGGCGTGCGCACGTCGAGCGTGAAGCTCGTGGCCTCTGCGACGAGCTCGCTCATGGTGGCGCGCCGCCACGGCGTCGTCAGGTCGAGGTCCCTCCCGCCGTAGGTCAGCTGCGTCGTCCCGAGCACGTCCAACGCAAGCCCGGCCACCAGCTCCTCGAAGACGACCATCGTGTCGGTGTAGTCCGCGTAGGCCTGGTAGAGCTCGAGCGTCGTGAACTCGGGGTTGTGGCGCGGCGAGATGCCCTCGTTGCGGAAGCTGCGGCCGATCTCGAACACCTTGTCGAAGCCGCCGACGACGAGCCGCTTGAGGTAGAGCTCGGGCGCCACGCGCAGGTAGAAGTCGGTATCGAACGTGTTGTGGTGCGTGACGAACGGGCGCGCGGTGGCGCCGCCGGCGATGGGTTGCAGCAGCGGCGTCTCCACCTCGACGAAGCCCTGCTCCCACAGACGCCGGCGCATGTGGCGCACGACGTCGCTGCGCAGACGCAGCAACTGGCGCGAGCGCTCGTTGGCCCACAGGTCGACCTCGCGCTGGCGGTAGCGCGTCTCGACGTCGGTGACACCGTGCCACTTGTCGCCGAAGCTGCGCCGCGCCTCGGCCAGCAGCGACCACTCGTCCACCTTCACCGAGAGCTCGCCCCGCCGGGTCCGCACGACCTCACCGGTGACGCCGACCCAGTCGCCCAGGTTGCGCTTGGTGAACTCGTCGAAGCGCGGCGTCTCCGCTGCCCGCGCGAACAGCTGGACCGATCCCGAGTTGTCGCGCAGCTCGGCGAAGGCGGCTTTCCCTTGATCGCGCAGGAGCATGATGCGGCCGGCCACCCCGACAGTGACGCCGGACTCCTCCCCGGGGGCCAGCGACGACCAGGCCTCGACGACCGCGGCGGTGTCGTGGGTGCGGGCGTAAGCGGTAGGGGATCTCCGGCGGCGTCGGCCCGCTCATGAAGGGACGTTGCGCTCGTACACGATGCGCAGGCCGTGCAGGGTCAGCCAGGGCTCCACGTGCTCAATGGTGTCCGAATACGGCGCGATGAGCGAACTGAACCCTCCCGTGGCCACCACGGTGGCGGGACCGAGCTCCTCCATGAATCGGCGGGCCAGCGCGTCGACCAGCCCGGCGAAGCCGTAGAGCGTCCCCGCCTCGATCGACTCGACGGTCGAGCGCCCGATGACGCTGCGCGGCTCGACCAGCTCCACGCGGCGCAGCGCGGCGGCCGATTGGTAGAGGGCGTCGAGGCTGACGCCGACCCCGGGCGTGATGGCGCCACCCATGTACTCGCCCTTGGCGCTGATGGCCTCCACCGTCGTGGCGGTGCCCATGTCGACCACGACGCAGGGGCCGCCGTAGAGGTCGTAGGCCCCGACGGCGTCGGCGATGCGGTCCGCCCCGACCTCCTTGGGGTTGTCGTAGAGGATCGGCATGCCGCTCTTGGTGCCGGGGCCGAGCACGACGCAGGGCACGGCGGAGAACCAGCGGGACGCCATCTGGCGGAGCTCGCCGGTCACGTGCGGGACCGACGAGCTGACCGCGATTCCCGAGACCGAGAGTGAGATGTCGAGACCCTCGAGGTCCAGCAGCTGGGTGAGGAGGACTGCGTGCTCGTCGGGAGTGCGGCTGGGGACGGTCGAGAGGCGCCAGTGGTGCGTGAGCCCGCGCGGCGCAGTCGGGTCGTGCTCGGTCCCGATGCCGACGCCGATGCTCTCCTCGGGCGGCGGGACGCGGCCGTCGTCGTCGGAGGCGTACAGCCCGATCACCGTCTCGGTGTTGCCGACGTCAATGGCCAGGAGCACGGCTCAACTCCCTCCCGCTGGTGTGTCGTCCGGGCCCGCCTTGGTCCAGATCAGGTCGAGGCCGAGATCGAGCACCGGAGCCGAGTGGGTGAGCGCGCCGACCGAGATCCGGTCCGGTCCGGCGGCGGCATAGGCACCGATGGTGTCCAGCGTCACCCCACCGGACACTTCGGTCAGGATCGACTCGGGCGCGACCTCGTGCGCCACCGCGATGGCCTCGACGACCGTGCCCGGGTCCATGTTGTCGAGCAGCACGGCATCGGCGCCGGCCCGGGCGGCCTCGGCCACCTGGTCGAGCGCATCGCACTCGATCTCGACCATCCGGCCCGGCCACAACGCGCGGGCCCGGCCGACCGCGTCCGCGATGCTCGTGCCGGCAAGGTGATTGTCCTTCACGAGCACCGCGTCGGACAGGCCCGACCGGTGGCTGGTGCCGCCGCCGGCCCGTACCGCCGCCTTCTCGAGGATGCGCAGTCCCGGCGTGGTCTTGCGGGTGTCGAGCACGGCCACCGAGGGGTTGCTGTCGTGTGCGGCGGCGACGAACTGCGCCGTCAGGGTCGCCACACCGGACAGGCGCCCGAGGAAGTTCAGCGCGGTGCGCTCGGCGGTCAGGATCGGCCGCAGCGGCCCGGTCACCTCGAGCACCGTGTCGCCCGCCTTCAGCACGTCGCCGTCGGCCGCCAGCCACACCAGCTCGACCTCGGGGCCGACGCGCCGGAAGGTCTCTGTGGCGCAGTCCGCGCCCGCCAGGACCCCGCCTCGGCGGGCGCGCAGCGCGAAGTGCGCGCGCACGCTCTCGGGCACCAGGGCCGCCGTGAGGTCGCCCTCGGGCCCGAGGTCCTCGGCCAGGGCGCGGCCGACAGCCTCGCCCACGGCCCGGGCGTACGCCTCAGCGCCGTTCTCACCCACGGCGGTTCGCCTGCTCGATCGCGACGCGGCCGTGCACGAGCCGGCGCCGCCACGACGGGAGGGTGTCGGGGTACTCGCGCCGGGCGTGGGCACCCCGGCTCTCGGTACGGGCCAGCGCGGAGACGAGCAGCGCATCCGCCACCCGCAGCAGGTTGGCCAGCTCCCCGGCACCGACGGAGGCGGCGGGGTCCCCCAACACGGAAGCGGCGTCGTCGACGGCGGCCCGGGCGCCGGCCAGCGACTCGGCACTGCGGATGACGCCGGCACCTCGTGTCATCGCACGCTGCACCGTGTCGCGCAGCTTGGTCACGTCCAGCCCCGGCAACCGGTCGGGGGCGGGCGGTGGCGCCGCGGCCGGCGCCCCCAGGACGGTGCACCCGATGCCGTCGATCGGCTCCTCACCCAGCACGGCGCGCAGCGCGCCACTCGGCTCGGGGCTCCGTGCCCCCGACGGGATGCGCTCGGCCAGCCGGGCGCCGAACACCATGCCCTCGAGCAGCGAGTTCGACGCCAGCCGGTTGGCCCCGTGGACCCCGGTGCAGGCCACCTCGCCCACGGCCCACAGCCCGGGCAGCGCCGTGGCACCCCACAGGTCGGTGACCACCCCTCCCGACAAGTGGTGCGCGGCCGGCGCGATCGGGAGCCAGTCGCGTTGGGGGTCCAGGCCGATGGAGGAGAGCGAGGCGGCGATGGTCGGGAAGCGCGCCGAGAAGCGCTCGAGCCCCGTGGCATCGAGCCACAGGTGGTCGACACCCTGCTCGGTCATGCGGGCCGCCATCGCCCGGCTGACCACGTCGCGGGGCGCCAGCTCGTCGACGAAGCGCTCACCGTCGCGGTCCCGCAGCAGCGCGCCGTGGCCGCGCAGAGCCTCCGAGAGCAACGGGCGCGGCATGGCCGGGTGGTGGAGCGCGGTCGGGTGGAACTGCACGAACTCGAGGTCGGCCGTCGGCACGCCGGCCCGCAGAGCCATGGCCACGCCGTCGCCGGTCGACTCGGACGGGTTGGTGGTGACCGAGAAGAGCTGGCCGGCGCCGCCGGTGGCCAACACGACGTGACCCGCCCGCACCTCCACCGGCCGGTCGCCGCCGGGCGGCAGCGCCCGCACCCCCACGCAACGTCCGCCCTCGACCAGAAGGTCGAGGGCGAACCAGCCCTCCAGCACGGCGCTGGCCGAGCGGTAGGTGGCGTCGACGAGCGCGCGCTCGACCTCCGCCCCGGTGGCGGCACCGCCGGCGTGCACGACGCGGGGCCGGGAGTGGCCCCCCTCGCGGGCGAGCGCCAGCGATCCGGTGGCCTCGCGGTCGAACTCGACCCCGAGCGCGATCAGCTCGTGCACGCGCCCCGGACCCTCGTCGACGAGGATGCGCACTGCCTCTTCGTCACACAGACCCGCCCCCGCGGCCAGGGTGTCGGCGAGGTGCAGGTCGGTCGAGTCCTCGTCGGCGCCGAGGACCGCGGCAACGCCGCCCTGGGCCCAGCGCGTCGCCGACTGGGAGAGAGCGCCCTTGGTCAGCACGCCGAGGGAGAGTGGCGGTGTGGGCCCGCCCGGTCCGGCCAAGCGCACCGCGGCCGACAGGCCGGCGACCCCGCTGCCCAGAACCAGGACGTCGAAGGGTCCGGGCCGGGCCCCGGTGGTCACGCCGGTTCGTTCAGCGTGAGCTCGGCGTCGAGCTGGGCCGACACCTGGTCGATCACCCGGTTGCGGCCGTCGACGTGCACGACGCGGGGCACGTACGCCTCGAGCTCGGCGCGCTCGTAATCGGCGTAGGTGATGATGATCACCTTGTCGCCCGGCGCCACCAGGCGCGCCGCCGCCCCGTTGAGGCAGATCTGGCCGCGCTCGCCCTCAATGGCGTAGGTCTCGAAGCGCGCGCCGTTGTCGATGTCGAGCACGGCGACCTGCTCGTACGGGAGGATGTCCGCCAGCGCCATCAGCTCGGTGTCGATGGACACGGAGCCCACGTAGTGCAGGTTGGCACCGGTGACCGTGGCCCGGTGGATCTTGGACTTCATCATGCGGCGGCGCATCGGCTCACCCCATCCTTTCGAGTTGGCGGGCCTGCCCGTTCGCCCCGGACGCGGCACGGACCTGGTCGGCCGCGTCGAGGGCGGCGCTGTTGTCGATCAGCCGGACCGCGCCCACCTGGGCGGCGATCAGGAGGCGCAGCGACGCGACGTCGCCGAGGACGCTCACCTCTTCGAGCGAGTCGGCATCGACCACGACGGCGTAGTCGAGCTCCACCGCGGGTTCGGCGGCGACGACGGTGCGCATCGCCCGCTCCACCGCCGCGCCCGAGCGCTCGCCGGCCAGCAGGGCGCCACGGCCAGCGGCCAGAGCCCGCGAGAGCACGGTGGCGGCTTGCCGCTCGGCGGGCGAGAGCCTGACATTGCGGCTCGACAACGCCAGGCCGTCGGCTTCGCGCACAATCGGGCAGCCGACCACCTCGACCGGCAGCGAGAGCTCGAGCGCCATGCGCCGCACGACAGCCAGCTGCTGGAAGTCCTTCAGGCCGAAGTAGGCCCGGCAGGGTCCGGCGATGGTGAAGAGCTTCGCCACCACGGTGGCCACGCCGTCGAAATGACCGGGGCGGGACGCACCTTCCCAGCGGGCGCTGACGCCGCGCACGGACACGGTCGTCGAGGGCGCCGCCGGCCACGACGGGTACATCTCGTGCACGCTCGGGACGAAGACGACGTCGGCGCCGGACTGCGCGCACACGGGCAGGTCGAGGTCGAGTGTCCTCGGGTAGCGCGCGATGTCCTCGGGGTCGCCGAACTGGAGCGGGTTGACGAAGATGCTCACGGCGACCACGTCGCATTCCGCCCGGGCCCGGGCGATCAGCGAGGTGTGCCCGTCGTGCAGCGCGCCCATGGTGGGCACCAGACCGACTATCCGGCCGGCGGCGCGGGCACGGTCCAGCAGGGCGCGGCAACCGGCGGCGGACTCGACGATCTCCACCGTCGCCCTCCTACACCGCCGCCGGCTCGGCCGGCGTGACGTCCGAGGCAGTGACGTCCGAGGCAGTCGGGTCCGAGGCAGTGGCGTCCGAGTGGGCCAGGCGGGTGGCCAGCGCCGCCCCGGCCTGGTACCCGGCGCGCTCGGACTCGGGCAGGGCGTCGAGATGGCGGCTCAGCGTCGCCCAGTCGCCCCGCCGGGCCGGGCCGGTCAGCGCGGCGCCCGCACCGAGCGCGGCGACGTCGTCCACGGCGGCGCGGGTCAGCGGGAGGAAGGACTCGAGGTCGAGCCCGACCGAGGCGGCGACGCGCTCCACCTGTCCGAGCAGGGCCACGACATGATTGGCCGCGATGCAGGCTGCTGCGTGGTAGGCCGCCCGGTTGCCGTCGGCCACTTCGACCACCCGGCCCCCGAGACAGGCAACCACGTCACGCGCCACCGGGGCGCCGGCCACGGCGAAGGTCACGCCCGAGCTCAGGCGGGCCGCACCGACCTCGCCGTTGGGCAGCGGCACGAGCGGGTGCACCGCGGCGCGCAGCGGGTGCGGCGCCAGCGCGTCGAGCCCGAGCGAGCCCGACAGGTGGGCCACGGTGGTCCCATGGACGGGCCCGACCGCCGCCGCCACGTCCGCGACCGCGTCGTCGGGTGTGGCGATGACGAGCAGCTCCACGCCTTCGGCGGCGCGCGCGACCTCGTCGTGGCGCCCGAGGAAACCGGCGAACGTCCAGCCGCGCGCCGACAGCGCGGCGGCCAAGGACGTGCCGGCCCGACCGGGACCGATGATCCGGATGGAGTGCATCTGACCTCCTTCGGCGTTCCAGCCCCTCTCGGGTGCCGTTCGCCTACAGACGATCCAAGAAACGAGGGCTACAGCCTACCCATACGGGTGACCTCCCCACCAGAGCCCCTGAGCTGCTCCGACGTCACCAGGTCGGGGGCCAGGTCCGCCAGGGGCTGCACGACGAACCGGCGCTCCCACAGGCGTGGGTGGGGGACGGTGAGATCCTCCTCGTCGACCCGCCACCCCTCCACCCACAGGACGTCGGCATCGAGCGTCCGTGGGCCCCAGCGCACCGTCCGCACCCGGCCCGCCGCCTCCTCGAGGGCCCGGCAGCGTTCGAGGAGTTGGCGCGGCGTGTTGTCCGTCGACAGTTCGACCACCAGGTTGAGGTACGGGCCCTGCCCCTCGGGACCGCCGACGGGAGCGGTCTCGTAGAGGGGCGAGACGCCCACCACGTCGCCCGCGGCGCGCAGCGCCGCCACGGCCCCGCGCAGCAGCTCCCGCCGCTCCCCCAGGTTCGAGCCCAGCCCGATGAAGGCACGCCACGGCGGCGATGCCGGCCCGGCCATCAGCGGGCGCGCCGCACCCTGACCCCGGTCGAGCCCACATCGAGGGCCAGCGGCGGGCGCAGCTTGCGCACCGTCACCTCGACCGCCTCGAGGCGGGGGTCCACGATCAGCAGCGCGCTGGCCAGACGGCCGGTCAAGGCCTCGAGCAGGCGGTAGGAACGCCCGCCGACGACGTCGGCCGCGGCCTGGGCCAGGGCCCCGTAGTCCACCGTGTCGGCGAGGTCGTCGCTCTGCTGGGCCGCCTCCATGTCCACCCAGGCCACGATGTCGACCGAGAAGGGCTGGGCCCGGTCGCGCTCCTCGGGCAGCACGCCGTGGATCCCCGTCACCCGGAGGTCACGGATCTCGATCCGATCGGTCACTGCACCTGACCGCGCGACGGCATGCCCTCCAACTCCGACAGCAGCTGGCGGCCGGGTTCGCCCATGGCGTGGCCCACGACCTGCTCGACCAGCGCCACCGCCTGGGGTTGGTTGGCGATGCGGCCCGACCAGACCAGGTACCCGGCGACCACGCCCATCACCCGGTCGCCGAGCTCGTCCTGGTGCACCAGGATCCGCAACCCGGCGCCCAGCGAGTCGTCGATGTCCCGGTAGCACGCTGCCAGCACGGGCCGCGGGTCCCCGGAACGCTCCAGCGGGTAGTGGGCCCAGGACAGCCCTTCGTCCTCGTAGGCGGCCAGGTTGTGCGGGGACGGCAGCAGCGAGACGACCCGGCCGAATCCCTGCACCCGGAGCCAGATGATCTCCTCCTGGCGGCGCACCCGGCGGTGGTTGGCCGCGAAACCACCCGGCCGTTCGCTGACGGCCAGGTGGTCCGTGATGACCCAGGTGAAGTTGCGCGGGGGGATGCCCGCGGCCCACTTGCCCTTCATGCGGCAGGACCATACAGCCGCGCCATCTGCACCGTCGCCGCCACGTCGTGGACCCGCAACATCCCCACCCCCGCCGCCAGGGCGACGGCCTCGGTGGCCAGTGACCCCTCGCCCCGCTCCGCCACCGGCGCCGGCTCGGGCGACCCGGGGTCTGCCGCCAGCACCCCGAGAAAGCGCTTGCGGCTCGTCCCCACCATCACGCCGGCGCAGCCGGCGCCGGCGGCCGCCCCCACCAGGGCCGGCAGGTGTCGCAACAGGGAAAGGTTGTGGGCCGGGGTCTTGCCGAACCCGATGCCGGGGTCCACCCAGACCTCGCCGACCCCGGCGGCCAGGGCCCGCCGGGCCCGCTCGAGCACGAACGCCCGCACCTCGGCGACCACAGCCCCGTAGCGGGGGTTCACCTGCATGGTGCGCGGCCGCCCCTGCATGTGCATGGCGACCCAACCGGCGCCGGCGGCGGCCGCCACCTCCCACAGCGAGGCCGAGATGTCATTCAGCAGGCTCGCTCCCGCATCCAGCGCGGCGGTCGCGACCTCGGGTTTGACCGTGTCCACCGACACCCGCACGCCGCGCCCGGCGGCCCGGGCGGCGTCGGCGAGGGCCTCGACCACCGGCAGCACGCGCGCCAGCTCGACGTCGACGGGCACCGGCTCGGCACCGGGCCGCGACGACTCCCCGCCCACGTCGATCACGTCGGCCCCGCCGTGCATCATCTCGAGGCCCCGGGCCACAGCCGCCTCGCTGGTGGCGTAGAGCCCACCGTCGGAGAAGGAGTCCGGCGTGACGTTGAGGACCCCCATCACGAGCGGCCGCCCGGAAGCGGGGGGCGGCCCCACCGCCGTCAGTGGCCCCGGATGAACTGCATGGCCTCCGCCCGGGTGGCCATGTCGGAGCGGAACAGGCCGCGCACCGACGAGGTCACGGTGACGGTGCCCGGCTTCTTGACCCCCCGCATCGACATGCACAGGTGCTCGGCCTCGATGACGACCAGCACGCCGCGAGGGGAGAGGACGGAGGCGATGGCATCCGCGATCTGCGTGGTCATCCGCTCCTGCACCTGCAACCGCCGGGCGTAGCCGTCGACCAACCGGGCCAGCTTGGACAAGCCGGTGATGCGGCCGTCCTCGGCCGGGATGTAGGCGACGTGGGCCTTGCCGAGGAACGGCACCAGGTGGTGCTCGCACAGCGAGGCGAACGGGATGTCGCGCACCATCACCATCTCGTCGTGCTCTGCCGCGAAGGTGACCTCCAGGTGGCGGGCGGGGTCGTCGTGCAGGCCGGAGAAGAGCTCCTCGTACATGGAGGCCACGCGGTCGGGCGTGGCCAGCAGGCCGTCCCGACAGGGATCCTCCCCGATGGCGATGAGCAGCTCGGACACGGCTACCCGCACCCGTTCGACGTCGACACTCACTGTTCTGCTCCCTTGTAGCGATGGACCCCGCGCAGGTTCCGGTAGCGCTCGGCCACATCGAGGCCGTAGCCCACCACGAACTCGGGAGGGATGGTGAAGCCTATGTAGCGCAGGTCGAGGTCCACCCGCTGTTCCCCCTCCTTTACCAACAGCGCGCAGATCTCGACGCTCTTGGGCTGGCGGGCCGTGAGGTAGCGCCGGAGGTAGTTCAACGTCAGGCCGCTGTCGATGATGTCCTCCACGACGAGCACGTGACGGTCAGCGAGCTCCGAGTCGAGGTCCTTGACGATGCGCACCACACCCGACGTCTTCGTGGCGCTGCCATAGGAGGACACGGCCATGAAGTCGACGTCGACCGGCAGGGCGATGGCCCGGCACAGGTCGCTCATGAAGAGCATGGCGCCCTTGAGCACCGCCACCAGGAGCGGCGGCTCTCCGGCGTAGTCCGCGGTGATCTCCGCACCGAGTTCGGCCACCCGGACCGCCAGGCGATCGGCATCGACCAGCACGGGGCCGACGTCGGCTGCAGCCCAGGACGGGACGCCCGCTCCGGACTCGTCGAGGGTCACCGGCGTGACACTACCGGAGCGTCGTCCCGGCTCCACCCGGAGCCGGGAGCCCGTCCGGCGCACCCGGCGGCCCCCCGCCAGCTCGGTCCCGACGGCCGCGCCCGCGGCGACGGCCAGGGTGCGATCCACCTCGGCCAGCGTCGGCGGGTGGCCCCCGCCGTCCGCCTCGCGCAACCACCGCCGCAGGGCTCGCCGGGCCAGCGCGCGGTTGGCCCGCGCGACCGCGCGGGCATCGGTCGGGTCGGGCAGCGCCTGGGCGGCCAACATGTCGAGCAGCACGACCTCGGCGCGCAGCACGCCGGCCTGACGGGCCAACAACGGAACGGGATCGCGACCGGCCACCTGCGCGCAGAGCGGGAGCAGCTCGTGACGGACGCGGTTCCGGACGAACGCGGGGTCGGTGTTGCTCTCGTCGCACACCGGCGCCAGCCCCGCCGCGGCACACAGCGCGTGGGTCTCGCTGCGGCGCAGGGCCAGGAGTGGATGCCGGCCACCCGGCTCCATGCCCGCCAGCCCGTCGGCCCCGGCACCGCGCAGCAGGTTGATCAGGATCGTCTCCGCCTGGTCGTCCATGGTGTGGCCGGTGGCCGCATCCGGCGGCAGCACGGCGAAGCGGGCCGCCCGGGCGCGGGCCTCGAGATTGGGCCCCGGTGCCACGGACACCCGGTGGCTCTCGAAGCGCGCGCCGAACCAGGCCGCCGCGCCCCGCACCACCTCGGCCTCGGCCGCCGAGCCGGGCCGCAGGCCGTGGTCGACGTGGATCGCGGTCACCTCGCATCCGGCGGCGGTGGCCAGGACGAGCAGGGCCAGCGAGTCGGCTCCCCCCGAGACGGCACAGCCCAGCGGCGCGCGCGCCGGCGGGAAAGTGCACCGGCTCAGGAGGTCGGGAACGAGAGTGGAGAGAAGGGTCGAACCCTCCTCAGCCACCGGCTCGGGCCACCCAGGCCGCCGGCTGGCGGATCTCCTCCAGCGTGGGCAGCCACTCCGGCCCCTCCCACACGCGGGCCAGCAGGGCCGGTCCGCCGGCGGTCTCCACCGACTCCACGAAGCGCTCGCCCTCGGCGTACTGGCGCATCTTGGCGTCGAGGCCGAGCAACTTCGACATCAGCTTGGTCAGCCCCCGCGCCTGGGTGCGCCGCTCGTGCAGGACCTGGGAGAAGTGCGCCGCCCCGGGGACCTCGCCGGCCCCCGCCCGGTCCATGGTCACGTCGCCGTGGCCCTCGAGCAGGCTCATCAGTCCCGAGATCTTCGAGAGGGCGAGCCGCTGCTCCGGGGTGGCCAGCATGCCGACCACGCCGCCCTCCCGCGTCGGGTTGCGCCCGGCCCGCACCTCCTCCGCGGCGCGGCGCACCATCTCGGCCAACCCCGCCGGGTCGCCCGAGAGGGGCCCGAGCAGCTCGGTGACCAGTCCGACGAAGTGGTCGCGCAGCCAGGGCACCGCGGTGAACTGGAGCCGATGGGTCACCTCGTGCAGCGCGAGCCACAGACGGAACTCGCCGGGCTCGAACCCGTACTGCGTCTCGACCGCGACGATGTTGGGGCCCACGTAGGAGACCAGGTCCTGGTCCTCGGGCGCCTCCTCGTTGATCAGCAGGTCGTACTGGCCGAGCACCCGTGTCGCCATGTAGGCGAGCATCAGGCCGAGCTGCGTCCCGGCGACGGCGCGGCCCACGACCAGGGACGGGCCCGCGAGCAGCTTGGTCCCGCGCTTGCGCTGCAGCTCCACCATGGCGGGACCGACGAGGCGCTCCACCGAGCGCACGTTGGCGGCGGCCCAACCGGCGCGGTCGGTCACCTTGGCCCGCGCCGTCCCGTGGGCCGAGTGCAGGCCGGTGGCCTCGCTCACCAGCGTCTCGGCCCGCGCCGTCAGGTCGTCGAACTGCCCCTGCAGGTCGCGGGAGCGATAGGTCGCCGGTGCGGGCTTGAGGATGAGGGCGCCCGTCGCGACCCGCTGGGCCAGGGCCCAGTCCACCATGGGCGGAGCGTCGATGACCGGGTCGGGGACCGCCGGCGAGAGATCAGTGTTGGCCGTGAAATCAGTGCTCGCCGTGGTGCTGCCGGCTTTCTTCGTCGATGGCCTCGGCCACGCGGCGGATGAGGCTGTCGGGCACCCGGTCCTTGCAGCGGTTGGCGATGACCTTGCGCAACTCGGCCTCGAAATCCGCCGCGCCGTGGCACGGCCCGCACCAGTCAAGGTGGACACGGATCTCTTCGCGCCGCTCCTCCGTCAGCTCGCCGTCGAGATAGTGGTACAGCTCGTGCACCGCCTCTTCGCAGTCGACGGACGGCCCGAAGAGTGCCTCGGCCCCCATCGGCCCGCTCTCGGTGTCCTGACTCTTGCCCACGTTCTCGCTCATTCCGTCGACCCCCCCGGCACGCTAGCGACAAGGCCGCGCGCTTCAGCCACATCGTGCAACGCCTTTTGGAGGGCTCTTCTTCCCCGGTGGATCCTGCTCATGACCGTTCCGATGGGGACATCGGTGATCTCGGAGATCTCCTTGTAGCTGAATCCTTCGACGTCGGCCAGGAGCACGGCCATGCGGAACGCCTCGGGCAGTGCCTCGAGGGCGGCCTTCACGTCCTCGTCGGTGAAGCGCTCCAACGCCTCGTCCTCGGCCGAGCGCCCCGGATCGCTGCCGCCCGAGCCGGCCAGCCGCTTGTAGAGGTAGAGGTCCTCGACATCCTCGACGTCGGACACCTCGGGGCGCCGCTGGGCCGCCCGGTAGTTGTTGATGTACGTGTTGGTGAGGATCCGGTACAGCCAGGCCCGCAGGTTGGTCCCCTCGGTGAAGGAGCCGTAGGAGCGGTACGCCTTGAGGTACGTCTCCTGCACCAGGTCCTCGGCGTCGGCCCGGTTGCGCGTCATACGGAGCGCAGCCGAGTAGAGCCCAGGCATGAACTCCATGGCGACGTCGGTGAAGGTCGCCTGGTCTGCCATGGAACAACCCTACCCACAGCACCCGGCGATATCGTCTCGGCCGTGACCACCGCACCAGATGACCTCGGCATCGACCTGATGAGCGGCGTGTTCTTCGGGCGGGAACCCCACGACGCCTTCGCCTGGATGAGGGCCAATGCCCCCGTCTACTACGACGAGGCAAACGACCTGTGGGGCGTGGCCAGCTACGCCGCGGTCAAGGCGGCTTCCCTCGATACCGAATCCTTCTCCAACGCCGG
Source organism: uncultured Acidimicrobiaceae bacterium (assembly GCA_963745175.1). Taxonomy (GTDB): domain Bacteria; phylum Actinomycetota; class Acidimicrobiia; order Acidimicrobiales; family RAAP-2; genus Bog-473. The sequence goes on along the minus strand of CAVUWK010000004.1, from coordinate 83,793 downwards.
GGGGATCCGCCCCAAGTCCGGACCGATTCCGATGATGATCGACTTCGATGCGCCCGAGCATGTACAGCGGCGGCGCCTCGTCTCCCAGGGCTTCACCCCCAAGCGGGTGCGCGCCATGGAGGACAAGCTCCGGATGGTCTGCGACGCCATCCTCGACAAGGTCTGTGCGGAGGGCCGCTGCGACTTCGTGCGGGACGTCGCGGCGCCGCTGCCCCTCATCATGATCGGCGACATGCTCGGCGTGGCACCCGACGACCGCGACGAGCTGCTGCGGTGGTCCGACGACCTGCTCAAGGGCCAGGGCTCCCCGGACCCCGACGCGATGACCGAACGCGATGAATGCGTTCGTCGAGTACTCCGACTACATCCACCCCGTCTTCGACGATCGCCGGGCCAGCGGCAACCGCGACGATCTCGTGGGGGTGCTGTGCCATGCCGAGATCGACGGCGAGTCGCTCGACGACGACTCGCTCGTCCACGAGACGCTCCTCATCCTGATCGGCGGCGACGAGACGACGCGTCACGTCATCAGCGGCGGCGTGGAGGAGCTCCTCGCGCACCCGGATCAGGTGGCGCAGCTGGCGGCCGACCCTGCCGGGTTGCTGGCGGGCGCGGTCGAGGAGATGCTGCGCTGGGTCAGTCCGATCAAGAACATGGCCCGGGTGGCCACCCGCGACGTCGAGTTGGCCGGGGCGCAGATCCGGGCCGGTCAGGAGCTCCTCCTCCTCTATCCGTCGGCCAACCGCGACGAGGACGTGTTCGAGCACGCCGACCTCTTCGACATCACCCGCAGCCCGAACCCGCACCTGGCCTTCGGCTTCGGCGCCCACTTCTGCCTGGGCAATCAGCTGGCCCGCCTGGAGCTCCGGGTGATGGTCGAACGGGTGCTGGCCCGACTGCCCGATCTCCGACTGGCCGCCGAGCGCAGCGCGCTGCCCCGGCGGCAGGCCAACTTCATCTCCGGGATCGAGGAGATGCCGGTGGCCTTCACGCCGAGCGCCCCCGTCGGCGTCGGACCCGTCTGATGCCGGACGGTGACGGCGCGCCGGCGGGCATCGCCGGCTGGTCCGTCCTCGTCACCGGTGGCGGGAGCGGCATCGGGCTGGCCACGGCGGAGCAGTTCGCCGCCGAGGGCGCGCACGTGACGATCTGCGGGCGCACGGAGCAGAAGCTGCGTGACGCGACCGAGCGCATCGCCGCGGTGGCGACCGGTGGCGCCACCGCCCGCTACGTCGTCGCCGACGTCACCGTCGAGGAGCAGGTCGCGGCGGCCGTGGCGGCCACCAGCGAGGCCACGGGCCGCATCGACGGCCTGTTCGCCTGCGCGGGCGGCTCGCTGCACCTCGGCTCGGTGCTCTCCGCCGACGTGGCCGCAGTGCGGGCCACCATCGACCTCAACCTGACGGGTTCGGTGATCTGCGTGAAGCAGGGCGCCGTCGCCATGCGGGCCCAGGGTGGGCCGGGCTCCATCGTCCTCATGTCCTCGGGCGCCGGCCGCTTCCCCCACCCCCACCTGTGGGCCTACGGCGTGGCGAAGGCCGGCATCTGCTTCCTCACCGAGACCGCGGCCGAGGAGCTCGGCCCGCTCGGGATCAGGGTCAACGCGGTCGCTCCCGGGATCATCGCCGACGAGCTGATGGCCTTCATCACCGCCGGCGGGCCCCTGCTCGACGACTACCTGGCCGAGATGCCGCTCGGCCGCGTCGGCACCGTCGAGGACGTGGCCGCCGGCGTGCGCTACCTGATGGGGCCGGAGTCCTCCTTCGTCACCGGGGAGACCCTCGGCATAGACGGCGGCCATCACCTACGCCGGGGCGCCGACTACTCGCTCTTGTTCGGTGGCTGAGGAGCGATCCCGCTCTTCCTTGGTTCTGCGGCCCCTCTCGCCCAGGTCAGTTCGAGGGCCGGTCCGAGGGCCGGCGGGATTCAAACAAGTCTAAACAAGTCCGTTGATAGTTCGGGAAGTCGCCCCCGGCCCCCCATGGGGTCCATTCACACTCGCTCTTGCCTGAGCTATCCGAAATGATTACCGTTACCGTTATGAGATCCAATCCACTCCGGCCGGGCCTGGCCGGCGCCGTCGGTGCCGCCTTCGCCGCGACCGCCCTGGGCCTGGCCGGCGGCGCCGGGGCCGGTGCCGCCACCAGCACGTCGAGCATCGTCCATGTCGTGGCGGCGGAGAACTTCTGGGGCAACATCACCAGCCAGCTCGGCGGACGCGACGTCGACGTCACCTCGCTCATCACGAATCCCAACGCGGACCCCCACCTCTTCGAGACGGACGCGGCCGACGCCGCCACGCTGGCCCAGGCCCAGGTCGTGATCGAGAACGGCGCCGGCTACGACACCTGGATGAGCTCGCTCCTCGGCGCTGACAGCTCTCACCCGCGCCTCGTGAACGCGGCCACGGTGCTCCACGTGACCGGCAGCGACCCCAACCCCCACCTCTGGTACGACATCCCCCGCGTGCCCACCGTGGCGGCCGCCATCACGGCCGCCCTCGTGAAGGCGGCGCCGCAGGACGCCCCGACCTTCCGGGCCAACCTGGCGGCCTTCGACCGGTCCCTCGCTCCGCTCGACGCCACGCTGGCCACCATCAAGGCGCACTTCCACAACGTGCCGGTGGCGTACACGGAGCGGGTGCCCGGTTACGCGCTGGCGGTCGCGCATCTCGACGTCAAGACACCGCCCGGCTTCGCCCGATCGATCGAGGACGGCGTCGACCCCGGCCCGGCGGACACGCTCGCCATGCAGCGGCTGCTCGACGACCATGACATCAACGTGTTGCTCTACAACGTGCAGACGGTGACGCCCGTCACGACCCAGATACGCGCCCTGGCCCGCCAGCACGGCATCCCCGTCGTCGGCGTCTCCGAGACCATGCCCGCCGGCGCCACCAGCTACCAGCAGTGGCAGCAGTCCCAGCTGACGAATCTGCTCCACGCCCTCGAGTCGAGCCGCAACCCGTGACCACGCCGCTCGTCGAGCTCCGGGGGGCGGCCGTGCGGATGGGATCGCGCACCCTGTGGTCGGACCTCGACCTCGATGTCGCCGAGGGTGAATTCCTGGCGGTCCTCGGCCCCAACGGCGCCGGCAAGACCACCCTGCTCAAGGTGCTGCTCGGCCTGGTGCCCCTGGCCGCGGGCACGGTGCGCGTCAACGGCGCCGCACCGAGGCTGGGCAACCACGAGCTCGGCTACGTCCCCCAGCAGCAGGCCTTCGACCGCTCGCTTCCGATCCGCGGCCGCGACCTCGTCCGCTTCGGCATCGACGGCCACCACTGGGGCGTGCCGCGCCACGCCCGGGCCATCCGCGCCCGGGTGGACGAGGCACTCGAGGCCGTCGGCGCCACCGACTACGCCGACGCTCCGGTGGGTCTGCTCTCCGGCGGCGAGCAGCAGCGCCTCCGCATCGCCCAGGCGCTCCTCGACGACCCCAAGGTCCTCCTGTGCGACGAGCCGTTGCTGGCCCTCGACCTGGCCAGCCAGCAGGGCGTGACCCGCCTCATCGACGAGCGCCGGCGCCAGGCCGGCACGCCGGTCGTCTTCGTGACCCACGAGGTCAACCCGGTGCTGCCCTATGTGGACCGCATCCTCTACCTGGTGCGCGGGAAGTGGGCCATCGGCACACCCGCCGAGATCCTGACGAGCGAGCGCCTCAGCGCCCTCTACGGGATCGAGGTCGACGTGGTCAAGGTGCGCGACCGCTACCTCGTCGTCAGCGCCGAGGACGAGCTCCCGACCGAACCCGGTGCCCACGCGCACCACGGGCACGCGCACTGATGGGCATCGGGTTCTACCTCCAGTTCGGCTTCGCCCAGCACGCGCTCGAGGCGGCCTTCCTCGTTGCGGTCAGCTGCGGCCTCATCGGCCCGTTCGTCATCACCCGCACCATGTCCTTCGCCGTGCACGGCACGAGCGAGCTCGCCTTCACCGGAGCGGTGGCGGGGTTGCTCGTCGCGAACAACCCGCTCGCGGGCGCGCTCGTCGGCGCCTTGATCGTGGCCACGCTCATCGGCCTGCTCGGACAGCGCGCCGCCGAGCGCGACTCGACCATCGGCGTGATCCTGGCGGCGGGGCTCGGCCTCGGCGTGTTCCTCCTCGGCTACTACCACGGCTATGCCAGCGAGGCGCTGAACATCCTCTTCGGCAACATCTTCGGCATCAGCTCGGGCCAGATCCTCCTCCTCGGTGTCATCGCCGTGGTGGTGGCCATCGTCCTCACGGCCATCCGGCGGCCACTGCTCTTCGCCTCGATCGATCCCGACGTCGCCCGGGCCAGCGGCGTGCCGACGGGTCTGCTCGGCATCGTCTTCTTGTTCGTCCTCGCCATCACGGTGACCGAGGCGGCGCAGATCGTGGGGACGCTGCTGGTGCTGAGCCTGGCCATCACACCGGCTGCGGCGGCCCAGCGCCTGAGCGCCAACCCGTTCGTCGTCACGGTGCTCTCCGTCGTCATGGCGGTGCTGGCGGCCGACGGCGGACTTCTGCTCAGCTTCCAGTTCCCGACGGTCAAGCCGAGCGTGCTGATCGTGGCCATCAGCTTTTCCTTCTACGTCGTGGCCCGCCTCGCCGGACCCGCCGTGGCCTCCCGGCGGAGGGACCGGATCGCCGCGCCGGACCTGGCAGAGTTGAGCCGTGGTTGAGCACGCCGAGCACCCGGCCCGCACGTCGCGGCGGACGCGCCAGGGCGACGCGGTGCTCAACGTCGTGCTGGGCTCGGACAACTTCCGCAGTGCGCAGGACATCCATGCCGCGCTGCGGGCCTCGGGCGAGACGGTCGGGCTGACGACCGTCTACCGGCACCTCGCCCTGCTCACCGACGAGGGCCAGCTCGATGCCCTCCAGACCGCAGACGGCGAGCTCGTCTACCGCCGCTGCCACAGCGAGAGTCACCACCACCACGTGGTGTGCCGTCGCTGCGGGCGCGGCACCGAAGTGGAGCTTCCGGACCTCGAACGGTGGGCCGAGACGACGGCGACGGACCTCGGCTACAGCGAGGTCACGCACACGGTCGAGATCTTCGGCGTGTGCGCCGACTGCCGGGCCCGACCCGCCGCAGCGGGTTCAGCCGGCCGCTGAGAAGAACAGCCCGGCGTCGATCACGGTCTCCCCACGCTGGGTCTCGGTGCGGAACCGGTAGGCGCCCTTGGCGCTGTCGCCGATGTCCCACAGGGAGACGGTCAGCGTGTCTCCCGGCATGGTCGGCTTGGAGAAGCGGGCGCGCATGGCGCCGAAGCGCGCCGGGTCCGAGCCGCACGCGGCGTGGAGCAGGGCGCGTCCGGTGAAGCCGTAGGTGCACAGGCCGTGCAGGATCGGCCTGTCGAAACCGGCCCTCTTGGCGAAGGTCGGGTCGGAGTGCAGCGGGTTGCGATCGCCGCTCAACCGGTAGAGGAGCGCCTGATCGGTGCGGGTGGTGTAGGAGACGACCTCGTCCGGCTCACGCGTCGGCAGCGGCTCGGCGGCCAGCGTGCTCTCCTCGTCGCCTTCCGGGTTGCGCGGCCCGCCGAAGCCGCCGACGCCGCGGATGAACAGGGCGGACCGGCTGGTGAAGGCCGTTTCTCCGCTCCCGACATGCCGCGACTCGCTCTCGAGCACGACCAGGCCGGCCGCGCCCTTGTCGTACATGCCGGCCACCGTGGTCGTGGTCGACACCGTCCCCGCCACCGGCAGCTCACCGTGGAGGCGGATGGACTGCTCCCCGTGGACCAGCATCGCCGGGTCGTAGTCGCCGAGCGACGTCCGGCCGCCGCCCTGTCCGATGATGGTGGTGAACGTCGGCAGGACGCGCTGGGTCACCCCGTCGGAGTTCTCGGTGGTGAACTCCAGTTCGAAGCCGGTGGGATCAAGGGCGCCGGCGCCCACCCCGAGGGCGTAGAGGAGCGCGTCCTTGGAGTCCCACGACCGCTCGGTTGGTTCCGAGGTGGTCCCCACCGCATCGAGATTCAGTCCCATCGTCGCACCTCTCTCATCTCGGTCTCGTCACGCTTGACAGTATGTGATCCCGGCGGTGCACTCGGTAGGGTCGAGGGCCGTGCCCGATCCCCCGGTCGTCCCTCTCCTGCGCTGGGACGAAACACCTGACCACGGGGCCGCAGTGGCCGTCACGACGCGGCACGGCGGCGGGTCGGTGGCCCCCTACGAGACCCTCAACCTCGGTCTGCACGTGGGCGACCGCCCCGACGCCGTCATCGACAACCGGGCCCGGGCGGCGGCGGCCTTCGGCGTCGACCTCGACACCGTGGTCTTCGCCCGTCAGGTGCACGGCGCCGCGGCGGCGCACGTGGGCCCCGGGGATCGGGGCGCGGCACCCGGTCTGAGGCCGACGCCGTCCCCGATGTCGACATCCTCGTCACGACCGCGCCCGGGATCACGCTCGCCATCCTGGTCGCGGACTGCCTCCCGCTCGCTCTGGTCGATCACGACGCCGGGGTCCTCGCGGCGGTCCACGCGGGCTGGCGCGGGACGGCCGCCGGGGCGGTCGGCAGCGCACTGCGCGCCATGCAGGACTGCGGCGCCCGCCCCGGGCGGGTACGCGTCTTCCTCGGACCGGCCGTGCACCGCGACCGTTACCAGGTCTCCGACGAGGTCGTGCGGGCGCTGTCGGATGCGGTCCACCCGGCCGCCCTCGACCGTGCCGTGGCGCGGCCCGATGGTCCCGGCCACTGGCTCGTCGATCTGGTTGCGGCGAACCGTCAGCAGCTCCTGGCGGGCGGGGTCCGGGCCGACCACATCCTCGACTGCGGCGCCACCACGGCCGACGAGGACTTCTTCAGCGACCGCGCCCGGCGCCCCTGCGGGCGGTTCGCCCTGCTGGCGCGCCTCGTCGGCTGATTTCCTCCCCTCGATTGGGGCCGGTGCCGGGCCGGCTGCGCCGTAGCATGGGCAGACCCGGACCGCCGGGCCACCCCACACTGCATGCCTCCACCCGACCGGTTCCGCTACGACGGCTTCGCCATCGACCCGGCGGACTCGACCGTCACCTGCCGCTATTCGACGGCCGACCACCCCTTCACGGAACGCTTCACCTTCGAGCGCGGCGGCACCTGGGAGGACCCCGCGGTGCTGGCCGCCGTGCGCATCCTGTACCTGCTGGCCGGCGTGTCGTACTACAAGACGTCCGCGGCTCCCCTGATCGACCTGGGTGAGCTGGAGACGACGGCGCCCGAGCGGGACTTCCTCCGCGCCTACTACGTGAACGGCCTCGGCGAGTTCGCCTACCGCAACGGCCTCGACCTCCGGGGCCTGCGGCTCGAAGGCCCGGAAGCTGCGGCGACGGCGCCGGTCCCCTTCGATCCCGAACCCGGTCGGCCCCTGATCCCCTTCGGCGGCGGTATCGACTCCATCGTGACGGTGGAGGCCCTCGCCGGCGACCATCCCGACGCGGCGCTGTGCGTCCTCGAGCCGCCCGGCGAGCGCTTCGCCGCCATCGAAGACGCCGCCGCGTTGACCGGGCTGCCCGTCACGCGCATCACCCGGCAGATCGACCCGCTCGTCCGTCGCTCCGCCGAGCTCGGGTTCCTCAACGGGCACGTGCCCGTCACCGCCGTCATCACCGCCGCCGCCCTCGTGGCCGCGGTGCTCGAACGGCGCGACGCCGTCGTGCTCTCCAACGAGTGGTCCGCCTCCGTGCCGACCGTGGTGGCCGACGGGGTCGCCGTGAACCACCAATGGTCCAAGGGCGAGGAGTTCGAGCGGGCCTTCGGTGACCTCGTCCTCGGGGCACTGGGACCGGGCATCTCGGTGTTCTCCTACCTGCGCCCCCGCAGCGAGCTGTGGGTCGCCCAGCAGTTCGCGCTCCTGACGCGGTACCACCGCGCCTTTCGCAGCTGTAACCGCGCCTTTCACCAGGACCCGGCAGAGCGGCTCGACCACTGGTGCGGCCGCTGTGACAAGTGCTGCTTCATCGACCTCGTCCTCGCCCCGTTCCTGGACCGCGCCGAGCTCGAGGCCGTGTTCGCCGGCAACGAGCCCCTGCAGGACCCGGGCAACGAGGAGCGGTTCCGGGCGCTCCTCGACCTGGGCAGTGGCGCGAAGCCGTTCGAGTGCGTGGGCGACACCGACGAATGCCGGGCCGCCACGCTGCTCGCGGCACGGCGGGAGGACCGTGCCGGCACCGAGCTGCTGGCGCGCCTGCGCGCCGAACTGGCCACGGCCGCGCCCGCTGACCCCACCGCTCTCCTCCAGCCGCTCGGCACCCACCGGATCCCGGATCGCTATGCGCCAACCGATCTCCTGGTCCGCGCTCGCTGACGCGTCCGTCGGCGTCTGGGGCCTCGGCGTCGAGGGGCAGGCCAGCGTCCGTCGGCTCCGGTCCATGGGTCGCGATCCGGTGCTCGTCGACGACGCACCTGCCTCACCCGCGATCGACGGGCTCGAGGTCATGGCGACTGACAGCGGCGGGCTGGCCGCGCTGACCGGCTGCGACGTCGTGGTCAAGAGCCCGGGCATCAGCCGCTACCGGCCCGAGGTGGCCCACCTCGAGGAGGCGGGAGTCGTCGTCTGCGGTGGACTCGGTCTCTTCATGGCGGAGGCCGATCCGACCCGGGTGGCCTGCATCACCGGCACGAAGGGCAAGAGCACCACGACAGCGCTGGCCGTGCACCTGCTCACCGGGCTCGGCTTTGTGGCCCGGGCCGGCGGGAACATCGGGCACCCGCCCTGGGACCCCTCCGCCGATCCGGCGCCGGACTACTGGATCGTCGAGACGTCGAGCTTCCAGGTCCCCGACCTGGCCAACGCGCCCCGGGTGGTCGCCGTCACCTCTCTGTCACCGGACCATCTCGACTGGCACGGCACGGTCGAGCGTTACTACGCCGACAAGCTCTCCCTGTGCACCAAGCCCGGGGTGACGCTGGCCCTCGCCGACGGTGCGGACGGGGAACTGCGCGCACAAGCCGGACTCCTCGGTCCGCACGTCCGCTGGGTGGGCGCGGCCGATGTGGAGCGGGACGCCGCCTGGTCGCGGTCGCTCGGTCTGACCGGGCCGCACAACGCGCGCAACGCCTCGGTGGCCCGTGCGGTGCTCGAGGGCCTGGGCATCCCCGGCGCCTCCGACGGCGACCGGCTGGCCGAAGCAGCGCAGGGTTTCGACGGGCTCCCCAGCCGGTGCCGGTCCCTGGGCTCGGTCGGGGCGGTCGAGTTCGTCGATGACGGCCTGTCGACCAACGTGCTGCCCGCGCAGGCCGCGCTGGAAGCGTTCGCCGAGCGACCTGTCGCACTGCTCGTCGGTGGACACGACCGGGGCCTCGACTACACGCCGCTCGGCCGGACGATCGCTGGACGCAACGCGCCGACGCTCGTCGTGACCATGCCGGACAACGGGCCGCGCATCGGCCAGACGGTGCGGGACGTCACCGGCGGGCGTGTCGAAGTGATCGATGCCGTGAACCTCGACGCCGCGGTCGAGGCCGCGGTCACGTGGGCGCCCGAAGGTGGCGTGGTGCTGCTCTCGCCCGCCGCGCCCAGCTTCGGGCGTTTCGGCGACTACCGGGAGCGCTCCGCTGCCTTTGCCCAGGCCGCGGCCCGCTACGGCACGCTCAGCTGAGCAGCCTCAACAAGCTGCGCCGGCCGGAGCCAGCTCTTCGCGCTCGCTGAGAAAGAGCCACCACGAGTCGGCCGACACGGACGCCGCCGCCTGCACGATGTCAGGGTCGGCGTCGAGTGCCGTCAGGGCCTCGATCGACCATCCGGCGTGGTCCACCTCCTGGGTGCGGTGCACGTCCCAAAAGCGGGTGCCGTCCTCGTCGAAGCCGTAGTGGCGGCGCAGGCCCTCGCCCTTCGAGCCTGCGATGTCGGCGGCCTGGACCTCGTAGGCGGCCACCATGGCCAGTGCCGCCACCGGGTCGTTCGACGCCGTCGTCCGCACGACGGCCAACAGTGCCGCCGTCGAGGGCGTCGCGGGCGCGTCAAGTGCGGCGCCGGCCGGCCCCGCGAACGTCTCGAAGAGCTGCGCGTGGGGTTCGGGGGAGCCGAGCTCATCGGCGAGGTTCGCCTCCACGAGCTCGCGGGCCCGCCCCGGTGGCAGCGCCGCGGCAATGGCCGCGAGCGTGACCGGGAGCTCCCGCTCAATGTGCCGATATTGCTCCGCGTAGGCGGCCAGCTCACCCTCGCTCAGGGTGCCGGCTTCCCAGCGACGGTAAAAGGGGTGCGTGAGCAAGTGACGCCCGACAATCGCCTCCGCAAGCACCTCGTGGATCGGTTGAGTGTGCATCGGGGCACCTTAACCGCTCCCCGATGAGCGTCAACTGGGCGGGTCCGGGTCCCAGAGCGGCCACAATCGGGGTGTGCTCACCCTGGTGTGGTTCAGCGTGGGTGGGCTGGTGGGCTGGGGCACGGCGCACGCAGGCCCCACCGTGCAGCGGGGCTGGCCGGTCTTTCTGCGGGTCCAGATCTTGGCCACCTCGGCGACATTGTCGCTCGTGGCGGCCTGGCGGCTGACCTCGTTCAGCGAACTGCTGGGACCGCTCGCCCTGTCGGCCGGGATGTGGCTCCTCCTCGGCGCGACCCTGCTCACCAGGGGTGAGCGGAGTGGCGGGCAGTGCTCCCTCGAGGCGTGGGCCGTCAGCCCTAACGCCAGCTTCTGGGTGGTGCCCACCGCGGCTGCCCTTTCCGGGTCGGCCGGCACGATGATCGCCGTCCTGGCGAACGTGATCACGACGGCCTGGAACGCCGTCGCAGTCCACCTCATGCGGCGCGATGCCCCGTTCCGCCAGCGCCGCTCGACGACCTGGGTCGACCAATCGCCGGTCCTCGCCTCACTGGTCGGTCTCCTGCTCCACCTCGTGGGTGCCGCTCCCTCGTGGACCGCCGACGTCCTCACCTTGGCCGGCCCCCTCCTGGCCTTCTCTGGCGCCGCCCTCTTCGTCGGGTCCGTCATCCATCCCCACAACCTGGCGGTGCCCCACACGGCCCATGCCGCGCGCCGATGGACCGGGCTGACCGTGCTGCGGATCGCCTATTACGCGCTCGTCGCCGTCGCGGCCTCGCTCGCCGGGTCCACCGCCCTTGTCGTGGTGGCCGTCCTCACGGCGCTGAGCGCGCCGTCGTTTCAACCCGTGCAGCTCTCGGTCCTCTACGGCTACCGCTCCGAAGTCGTGGTGGCCGCCGTGCGCTGGGGCTGGATCCTGGCCCCACTGGGTCTCGGATTGGCGGCCGCCGTCCGCTGATGGCGGGTGATGGCTCGATACCTGGCCGAGGGCGCGCTTGGCTCAGCTGGTCGAGGGGGAGGCGGCGATCTGCCCGCGGATGGCGCCGTCGGGATACGAGGAGGTGAGGAGGGTCACCCAGCTTGCGCCCGAGAGGATCGTGGCACCTTCGGACGCCGAGACGGTCACGGTGCCGGAGGGGTGGACGGTACGACACGGAGCGCACAGCCGCACCAGCAAAGCCCCGAATTGGCCGGCCTTGCCGTAGTGGACATCGGCGATCACCACCGAGGGCGTGCCGAGACCGGAGTAGGTCAGGTGCCACGACAGCTTCTTGGACGCCATGTCCAGTTGGCCGACGAAGGTCCCCTGGGCGTGGGTCAGCGCTGGCGGAGCGGGTTCATGTTGGCCCGGTGTCGGACTGACCACCTGACGTGAGTCCATGCGGGCATGGAGCAGACGACTGTTTGCAGTCGACGGACCGTGCGTCGGCGCGCTCGAGCAGGCCACTCCGAGGACGGTGAGCGCTCCGAGTGCGAGCCAGATCGCCGGGGACCGCATCCCGTCAGACTAGGAGATGCCCCACTCGGGCCTTGGTGGGTCGCGCGGTCACGTTCTTCGCCGTCAGTCACGGGACCGACGGCGGGCCCGCGAAAACCAGACAGTCCGTTACCATTGGGCCGCGGCGCGACCCCACGACGGGTTGTTTCGTCCCCATCGAGACATCGCCACCTTCGACCAATGAGCCCCGCTATCGACCATTCACGGGCGCCGGCAGTACTGGTTCGCCTGGCACGGGAGGGCGGAGGTCCCCGCCGCCCATGAGCTTTCCGACGGATTCCGACCGGCTCACGCCGTACATTCCGCGGCTGTTGGCGGAATGGGACCTCGACGCGCCGGACGCCTTGTGGCGGACGATCGACAGCACGTGCTGCTTCGTGGACATCTCCGGGTTCACCGCCCTCTCGGAGCGCCTCGCCCGGCAGGGTCGCATCGGAGCCGAGGAGCTCACCGAGATCCTCAACCACGTCTTTTCGCGGATGCTGGCGGTTGCCTACGAGAAAGGCGGGAGTCTCCTCAAGTTCGGCGGAGACGCGCTGTTGCTGGTGTTCTCCCGTGGCGAGCACGCCGTGCTCGGTGCCGAGGCCGCCGTCGCCATGCGCGCCGCACTGCGCGAGGCGCGGACGCTCGCGACCTCGGTCGGACGGATCAACCTCCGGATGTCGGTCGGCCTGCATTCGGGGGACCTGCTCCTCTTCCGGGTGGGCGACGCCCACCGCGAGCTGATCGTGACCGGTCCGGTGGCCACGATCACCACCGAGATGGAGCATGCTGCTGACGCGGGGGAGATCCTCGTCAGCCGAGCGATGGCTTCCCATCTCTCGAAGTCGTCGATCGGGGACGCCAAGGGCCCCGGGATCCTGCTCCGCGGGCGTCGAGTCGTCGAGGGCGGGCCGGGGCCGGAGCCCATCCGCGTCGTCCCCGAGGAGATGGTGTCCGCCAGCATCCCGAGGCTCCTGCGGAGGCGGCTGGCTGATCCGACGGCCGAGTCAGAACATCGCACCGCGACGGTCGGCTTCGTCAAGTTCGTGGGTGTCGACGACCTCCTGGCCGAGCAGGGACCTGACGCAACCTCTGCCGCGGTCGACGCGGTGGTCCGTGTGGTCCAGGCCGAGGCCGACGCCGAGGGAGTGACCTTCCTCGCCTCCGACATCGACGCCAACGGCGGAAAGATCATCCTGACCACCGGCGTCCCCTACGCGCAGGAGGACGACGAGGGCCGGATGCTCCGGGCTGCCACCGCCATCACCGGTCACCGTCACGAGCTCGCGGTGCGGGTCGGGGTGAACACCGGCCACGTCTTCTGCGCCGATATCGGGACCGACTTCCGTCGCACATTCACCGTCATGGGCGACACGGTGAACCTGGCGGCCCGGCTCATGGCTGCCGCATCACCCGGCCAGGTGCTGGCCACCGCTGGCGTGCTCGACCGGGCCGGCACGCTGTTTCAGACCGAACCGCTGCCCCCGTTCATGGTCAAAGGGAAGTCGGAACCGGTGCAGGCCTATGCCGTCGGCGCCGCCACCGGCCCCCGGACGTTCTCATACGAAGCGCTGCCCTTCCGGGGCCGGGAGCCCGAGCTCGGCCGGCTCGTCGACGCATTCACCGCCGGCGAGAACGGGCCTGGGTCCGTGGTCATCGAGGGCGAGCGGGGGTCGGGCAAGAGCCGGCTGGTCACCGAGTTGCTCGCCAGCCTGCCCTCCGTCCCGACCTTCGTGGCCCAGGGGGAGCCGAACGGGGGAGCCGTGCCGTATCTGCCATTGCGAGGCCCGCTGCGTGCCGCCCTCGCAATCGACGCCGGCGACCGGGCCGAGGCTGGAGCGCAGCTCGTGGCGACGGTGGCTGCGGTGGCGCCTGACATCGTCCCGCTGCTTCCCCTCCTGGCGCCCGTTGTCGACGCAGCCCTGCCGGTGACCCCGGAGAGCGCCGCCGTGGCCACGGAGTTCGTACGCGACCAGGTGGGAGAGCTGCTCGTCACGCTGCTGGACGCAGCCATCGACGGCGCGGTCGTGATCGTGTTGGAGGACATGCACTGGTTCGACGAGTCGTCTCGCGAGATCTGTGCCCGTCTGGCCGACGCCGCAAAGACACGTCCATGGCTGATCTGCGCCACCAGACGCCCCGATCCTGCCGGAATCGCCGCGGACGCCGACGTCGTCATCCGGCTGGACCCGCTGAGCGAGGAAGCGGCAAGGTCCCTCGTCGACGCCGTCACCTCCGATGCGCCGCTGCGGCCCGAGGAGTACGACGGCATCGTGCGCCGCGCCGACGGGAACCCCCTCTTCCTCGGGGAGCTCCTCCGTATCGTGCGCTCGACCGACGTCGACGCGCTTCCCGACTCGTTGGACGCCATCGCCATGCGGGAGATCGACTCACTTCCCGTCTTGGCACGCCGGGTGCTCCGGCTGGCGTCGGTTCTCGGTCGCTCCTTCGAGACGGGGCTGCTTCAACTCATCCTGGAGGACGAGATTGCCGAGGTGGCCCTCGACCCCCTGCGCGACCTCGAGGGACTCCTCGTCGACGGGGCCGATGGAAGGCTCACGTTCCGGCACGCCATGCTTCAGGAAGCCGCTTATCAGAGTCTCCCCTTTCGCAGCCGTCTCGCCTTGCACCTCCGCGCCGGGCAAGCCATCGAGCGGTCGACGGCAGACACCGACGAGGTGGCCACAGTCCTGTCGTACCACTTCATTGAGGCCAAGAACTGGGAGCGGGCATGGCACTACGCGCCCCTGGCAGCTCGAACCGCCCAGGCGGCCTACGCCCCCAGTGAGGCAACCGTTCACCTGGAGCGCGCGTTGGTGGCGGCGCAAAGGCTGGGGACGGTCGAGCCCCAGGTGGTCGCCGCCCTCCTCGCCGAATTGGGTGAGACCTTGATCGAGGCGGGGCTCTACAACCGCGCCGAAGCTGCCTTCCGTCGTGCCGGCGCGGCGGCGCGAGACGATCCGGTCGAGCGGGCCCGCCTCGCCGAGCGGCTCGGGGAGGTCCTGGGCGAGTTCCAGGGTCGGTCAACGGCGGCGATCCGCCAGCTCCGTTCCGGACGCACCCTCATCGACGGGGTGGACGCGCCGGGCACCGACGTCTTGCGGATCCGGGCGAAGCTGCTGGCGCGGGAGGCGTCGACCCGAGCGCTTCAGGGTCGCCTGGCCGAGGCCATGCGGCTCGCCGAGTCGGCCAGCGCATTGGCGGAGACGACGGGTGAGGAGAACGCCCTGGCCATGTCGTTGGGGGTGTTCGACGCGTCCGCCGTCCAGCTCGGACAGGCGGAGAGGGCCACCCACATGCAGCGCGTGCTGGAGATCTACGAACGACTCGGCGACCGGGTACGCGTGGCCATCACCCTGGGCAACCTCGGCGGAGTGTCCTACTTCGAGTCAAAGTGGGAGGAAGCGACCGACTACTTCCTCCGGGCGGCCGACGCGGCCACCGCGGCAGGGTACCTGGCGGGGGCGGCCATCTCCCGGACGAACCTCGGGGAGATCTACGTGACCCAGGGTCGCCTGGCCGAAGCCGCCGACATCCTCCCTCCGGCCCTGCGGACACTGGAGTCGTTCGGCTTCGCGTGGGCGGCAGCAGGGGCGATGCTGCATCTCGGACGGGCCCGGGCCCTGTCGGGCAACCTCGAAGACGGCATCGAGCTCGTCGAGGAGGCCGCGGCGACCTATGACAAAGCAGGCAGCCGGATGGGACTGCTCGAGGCGCGAACCCGCTTGGCCGAGATCTGCGTCTTCGCCGGCCGGACGCGAGCGGCGTCGGAGGCGCTCGCAGCGGCGCGCCAGCTGGAGCACACGATCGGCGAGACGCCCATCGAGCGCGATGATCGACCGGGTCGAGGTGACCCTCGAGGCCGGCCGATCACGCGAGCGTGCCCGCGCCCTGCTCGGGGCCGCCACGGACCGGGCCCGGGCACTCGGGGCGTCCTTCGACCTGCTGGTGCTCCTGACCCTGGCCGACCGCCTCGATCAGCGGCGCCGGAGCGAGGAGGCCGACACCCTCGCCCGTGACTTGGGGGTCATCAACCTCGTGGTCCTGCCCGAGCGCTGACGGTCACCCTTGGGGGTCAGTGGAAATGGAATCCGATGTCCCCATAGCCGTCCCACGTTTCGGTGATCTGGGTGACGGGGACACCGTCCACGACCTCGTTCGTGTAGGTGCGGCTCGTCGTACACCACGGCGGCGTCGTGACGGCGTTGGGGTCAGCGGCGGCGCAGAACGTCTGGGGCTGCAGACCACTTCCGAAGTCCACCATGGTGACCGGGCAGGGGTTGGCGCCCGTCAAGTCCCCCGGAGCGTTCGGATCGCAGAGCGCCACGTTGCCCCAGACGAAGGTGGCGGTCACGTGGGCGCCGGTGGCCTGCTGGGACAAGAACGTCACCTGGTCGACCTGGTCGCCGCCGGTGGTGGCAGTGGCACTGGCATTGAAGTACGAGTAGTTCTTGCAGTCGGCCGTGTTCGGCACACTCACCAAGTGGATGCTGGCCGTCACCGTGCCGTCGGTGTTGGCCCCGTCCGAACCGCTGGTGCTGATCGTGTTGCCTCCGCAGATCTGGGTCTCGTTGGCTTGGTCGGTGTCGCCGGCTGTAACGGGGTTGGTAGTGCCACCGGTTTCGGTGCTGGTGGCCGATGCCGTGTCGGTGATCGAACCGTTACTCAAGTCGTCCAGCGTGACCGTGTGAGAACCCATGCAGGTGACCGACGCCCCGGGGGCAAGGTTGGCGCCCTGGACGAAGGTGCCGCAGGAAAACCCGTCAAGCACAGGGTTGTCGGACACCATCACGTTGTGCAACGTGATGTTCCCGGAGTTGGTGGCCATCAGGGTGTAGGTGATGACCTGGCCGGGGGCGGTGTATGTGGCGCCATTCAGGTTGTCGGTCTTGACCAGCATCAGCTGCGGGGACTGGACGGCGTTCGTCACGACCGTCGAGGTCGCCGTGGGCGCGCCGGCCGACGAGGTGGCCTTGGCCGTCACGGTATTGCTGACCGATCCATTGTCGAGGTCGGACTGGGCGATCGTGTACGTGTTGCCCGTGCCCGTGCAGGTCTCACTCGTGTTCGGGGCGAGGTTCCCACCGCAAGTAACCGCGAACGAGCTGAGCGTCGAATCGGTCAGCGTGACCGTGTTCAGCGTGACGTTGCCGGTGTTCTTCACCGAGAAGCCGTACGTGATCACCTGGCTGACGTGCGAGTAGGTGGTCGCGTCGCCGGGGTTGTTGGTGCTGAACGTCTTGGTCACCGTGAGTGCAGCGCTCTGGGCGGCGCTCGTGACGACCGTCGAGGTCGCCGGAGTGGGCGCGCCGGCCGACGAGGTGGCCTTGGCCGTCACTGTGTTGCTGACCGATCCATGGTCGAGGTCGGTCTGGACGATCGTGTACGTGTTGCCCGCGCCCGTGCAGGTCTCACTCGTGTTCGGGGCAAGATTTGGACCGCACGTCACCGCGAACGAGGTGAGGGTGGGATCGGTCAGAGTGACCGTGTTCAGCGTGACGTTGCCGGTGTTCTTCACCGAGAAGCCGTACGTGATCACCTGGCCGGCCTGCGAGTAGGTGGTCGCGTTGCCGGGGTTGTTGGTGCTGAACGTCTTGGTCACCGAGAGCGCAGCGCTCTGGGCGGCCTTCGTGACGACGGTCGAGGTGGCCGCCGTGGGCGCGCCGGCCGGCGAGGTGGCCTTGGCCGTCACGGTGTTGCTGACCGATCCGTTGTCGAGATCGGTCTGGACGATCGTGTACGTGTTGCCCGTGCCCGTGCAGGTCTCACTGAGACCCGGGGCGAGATTCGGAGCGCACGTCACCGCGAACGAGGTGAGTGTCGAATCGGTCAGCGTGACCGTGTTCAGCGTGACGTTGCCGGTGTTCTTCACCGAGAAGCCGTACGTGATCACCTGGCCGGCCTGCGAGTAGGTGGTGGCGTTGCCGGGGTTGTTGGTGCTGAACGTCTTGGTCACCGAGAGTGCAGCGCTCTGGGCGGCGCTCGCGACGACCGTCGAGGTCGCGGGTGTGGGCGCGCCGGAAGACGAGGTCGCCGTCGCCGTGACCGTGTTGCTGACCGATCCCGCGTCGAGGTCGGGCTGGGTGACTGTGTGCGTGTTACCGGTGCCCGTGCAGGTCTCACTCGTGTTCGGGGCGAGGTTCCCACCGCACGTCACCGCGAACGAGGCGAGTGTCGGATCGGTCAGCGTGACCGTGTTCAGCGTGACCGTGCCGGTGTTCTTCACCGAGAAGCCGTACGTGATCACCTGGCCGACCTGCGAGTAGGTGGTCGCGTTGCCGGGGTTGTTGGTGCTGAACGTCTTGGTCACGGACAGCGCCGGGGCGCCACCGAGGGTGAAGGTCGACGTCGGCCCCACAACCGACACCTCGGTGTTGAGGGTCAGGACACGGACCTCGACCTTGTCGAACGAACCGCCCGTCGTCCCTGTGTTCGGGGTGCACGCTCCGCCGGATGGAGCGGAGGTGTCCGCCGTGATGGTCGTGTTACTCCCGAAGTTGCACAGTTGCGTCGCAACCTGCGTGCCGCCCAGGGACTCCACGAGCTCGACTTGGACCTTCGAGCCGCTCTCCTCCTCCAGGACGAGTTGGGCGTCGGAGAAGTCCCGGCCGGCCACGAGACTGTTGGTGCCGATCCCGAAGTCGAGACTCTCAGCACCCGAGGTGCCACCGTTGTTGATGGCCCAGTCGGGCGTGATGGCGCAGACACCGGTACGCCCCTGGAAGGCGCCGACGATGGCGGGACTGGTCGTTCCTCCCGCGTATGTGTCGCTGGAGTACAAGAGCGCGGTCAGGTTCAGGAGAGGCACACCGCTGATGTTGGGCGAGCTACAGCCGCCGCCCGCCGTGACGGATTCGGTTGTCGGTGTCGATCCGTTGCCGGGGACGTACTCGATGAAGCTGCCGCTGCTGCCCTTCCCCTCGGCGTAGAGGATGGTGTCCGCCGTAGTCGGCGTCGATGAGGATGTCGGAGGGGGTTTGGCAGCTCCGGACGGCGCTCCGGACAGCACGGACGCCGAGATCGGGGCCGCGATCGCAGCGAGTCCTATGGCCCCAGCGACCAGCATGCGCTTCGCAGTGAACTTCATAACGGATGTCCTCCTTTGGGCAGCAGCCAACAACCCCCAAATCCGCCCGAAGCCGTGCGCCGAGGCAGCGCCCTGATAAACCCTCTCCTACCGCCTGAACCCGGAGGATAACGGCGTTTCCGCTCCGTTGCAATCCGCCTTTCGGCTCTATTTAGCAAGATCCCCGCGCCTATACCACGAAACGGTTCAGGAACCTGATCGCGCGGACGACCCGACGAGTACGCCCATCTTCCCGTCGAATTCCTCGACTTTGACGATCTTGGTGGCGCGGATCGGGTACGGGTCCGGGTAGTCCACGACCCGCACGGTGCCGGTCGGCGTGAAGCGGCCGGTCTCAATGACCTCGCGTGGCACGTAGGGGTTGTGGCCCATGCTCCGGAAGAGCCGCTCAGTCGGCTCCCAGATGGTGACCTTCTCGTGCCAACGCAGTCGATCCAGTTTGCGCAGGAGGATCATGAAGGTGACGAGCGTTCCCGCCAGCACGCCGACGACCAGGGCGCCGAGCACAGTGCCGCCGGGCAGGACGGCGATCAACCCGACCAGAAGAAGGAGGAGCAGGAGCAGGCCGCTCCATTCGATCGGAGAGAGTGCCTGTCCAGTCGCCGCCTCGATGAGGGAGCGGTCGAGGCTCATGCTGATACACAAGGCGACCAGCTCCTTGTAGACCGCCTCTCGCTGGGCTCCTTCGGGGTCGAGGGCGTAGACGGCGTCGGTGAGAGCCAGGTGGGACGGTGTGGCCAGGTGGTAGTCCACGAGTCGGTAGTCGATTTGGTCGGT
This sequence comes from uncultured Acidimicrobiaceae bacterium, assembly GCA_963745175.1. Classification (GTDB taxonomy): domain Bacteria; phylum Actinomycetota; class Acidimicrobiia; order Acidimicrobiales; family RAAP-2; genus Bog-473. The sequence goes on along the minus strand of CAVUWK010000004.1, from coordinate 64,240 downwards.
GAGGTGGCGGTCGACGAGAGCGCGGATGCGGTCGCGATCCTCATCGCCGAAGACCGACACCAACTGGTGAATCGAGAGGAGCGACGAGTCGCCCTTCGCCAACAGATTCTGGATCAGGGCGAGACGTTCACGCGTGCGCACGATGGTGAACGCGAGCAGGACCCCGAACAGGAATGCCGCCATGCTGGCCATCGCGACGTCCACACGGATATCGCCCCTGTTCGATCCGACGAGGAACGACGCGACCCCCACGATCAGCGCGGCGACCACAGCGGGCCAGACGACCACGTCGCCAGCCGTGATCGACGACCAGAGTGAACGGATCGGCCGCATCAGGGGTGCATCGGTCGGCCTGCCATGCCCTCCTCCTCGCCTCCAGCTCTTGCCCGCGTTCGCCGACCATAGAAAGAGTCCTTGCGGCGCTCGGAGACCTTACAAACGAACGATGGCGATCGACATCCGATGGTGAACGTCTCGCGAACGCCCGGTGACGGACCAGTGACAAATTCGGCTGAGACGTCCTCGACGTCCCGCTGGCGCCTTCCGAGTCGTCCTCAACCCATTCCTGGATGTGCGCCCATCGTCACCCGCTCGACGTGCTGGCGAGGCGGCCGTCCGCTGAACGCCGGGACCGGAGGTTGCGGTTCTTGATCCGGTTGCCACAGACCGCCATGTCGCACCACGCTCCCCGACCCGCGTGGGAGCGGTCGTAGTAGGCCCATCGGCAGTCCGAATTGCGGCATGCCTTCAGGCGCCCCCACGTCCCGTCGCGCTGAGCGTCCCGGATGATGAGGAGAAGCGTGGCCACCATTGACGGCAACTTGCCCTCGTCAGGCCGCAGGTCCACATCGCCGCCGTCGAGGACGACCGCGCGCAGGTGGGCCCGATCGGCGAGTGCGCGCAGCGCACGCAGGTCACCGGGCACCGGCGCCGGGCCGCCACTGTTCTGGACGAGCAGCGCGCGGACGTTCTCCCTGACCTCGCGCGCCTGGGCCAGATCGACGTCCGGCCCGCACGCCAGCCCGGCCTCCTCGAGCCACCGCGGGCCCGCGACGGGATCCGCCAGCAGGTCCAACCCCGAGTCGCCCTCCCAGGTGTTCACGAACGACTGCACCACCAGGAGCGGCATGGGCGCGGGCTTGGTCTCCACCTCGGGAACCCAAGTGGGGAGTGTCATCACACCATGCTAGCCGAGGGTGACCGGTAAATGGGGTTGACTGGTCTTGGTGTGACGACCATAATGGTTTTGGTGGTCACGAGTGGAGTGACAAGGTGACGCAGTCGGTCGTGGTGCTCGAAGAACGTTCCGGTCTCGGCCTCCGTCGCGTGCGCTGGCGGCACCGAGTGATGGTGCGGGTGCGAGCGTCCGCTCTCGATCACGAGCTGGCGGCCGGGGCATCCCCGGAATCGAGCGTCGCGCTCGCCCTCCATGCCGGACGCCTGTGTGAACCCGCCGAGAGGCGTGTCCTGGCGCGCAGCCTCACGCGGATCGTCGCCGCTTCCGACACGCCGACCCCACGCCGCCTCAAGGCGCCGGTCTGCCGCCCCGCCGTGCACCAGGCGCGCACCGAGTTCGCTGCCGTGGTCAGTCGCCTTCTTGCGACCGGGCCTGTCGACGTGCGAGGGCTGGCACGTGTCCGGACCCTGCTGGCCGACGGGACGGGACCGCTCTACCAGTCCGCTCCGGTCGAGCAGCTCCGCAAGGAGCTGACCGCCGTGCTGGCCGCATTCGACTCGTTCGGCTGAACACAACGCGACAGGCCCGGCGAGGGCCGTCAGCGCTGGCGCAGAATCCGGTCGAGCTGCGCGATGGTCAGTGGGTCGTGCTCCCCGGGTTCGTGGCCGGGACGCAAGCCGTCGAGCAGGAGCTCCAGGAAACGCACGGACGGCTTGGAGGACTTGGTGTCGCAGAGGTCCGCGATGGACCGCACCGACATGAGGACCATGACGAGGTCGGACACCTCGATGTCCGGTCGGACGGTCCCCGCCTGCTTGCTCCGGTCGAGGATCTCCTCGAGGAGTGGGGCCAACATCTCGAGTCCCGTCCCGCTCGAGCGCCATGGCGGGGCCGAGATCGTCGCACGCCAACAGCTGGGGAACGCGATGCAACGCCGCAGGAATTCGAAGACAGCACTCCCGGGGGGTACGTCCGCGAGGACCGCCTCGGCGATCTGTCGGTTCCGCTCGTGCGCCGCCTCCACGACAGCGTTGAGAAGATCAGCCTTGTTCGGGAACCGGCGGTACAGCGTTCCCACCCCGACTTCGGCCCGCACCGCAATGCTTTCCATGGAGGCGTCGTAGCCGTCCTCGGCGAAGGCGTCACGTGCCGCGGCCAGAATCCGGCTCAGGTTGATCTCGGCGTCGCGGCGCAGCGGTCGCGGCTCCGCAGCCGAAGCTGCGCTGACCTCTCGCTCCGGGACGGGCACCCTGCGCTGTGTCACGCGAGGTCCTCGGGCCCGAAGGCGATGGCGCCGACGATGACCTCGGCCTCTGCCGTGAGCGCCGGGTGCGGCTCGCGCGCAACGATGGGGACCGCCGTCCGCTTCGGGATGGTGAGCGCGGCGAGCGCAGCAACGACCAGCGCCAGACCGCTGACCGCGAAGGCCAACACGTAGCCGTGTTCCTTGGGTAAGCCGTCGGGCAGCAGGCCGCTCACGACGAAGCTGGTGGCGATGCCGCTCCCGAGTGCGGCGCCGATGTTGCGGATGTTGGTGTTCATGCCCGTGGCCACGCCGGTCTGCTCTGCCGGCACGGCCTCGATGATGAGATTCGCCATGCTGGCGAAACCCATGGCGATCCCGATGCCGAGGAGTGCCGAGGCGGTGTAGATCGACCATTGCTGGTCGTGGTTCAGCACCAGCAGGAGGTAACTCGACGCAGCGAAGAGCGAGCCGGCCACCAACACCATCTTGGAGCCGACCGCTTTCGAGAGCCGCCCGGTCATCGGGGCGACGATCACCATGGCGACAGCGAACGGCGCGAGGTAGAGACCCGACTGGGTGACCGAGGCCCCGAATCCGTAGCCGGCCTTGACGGGCGTCTCGGTGAATTGGGGCAGCGTGATGAACATGGCGAACATGCCGAACCCGAAGAGCAATGCCGCGAGATTGGTGCTCCACACCGCTGGAATGCGCATCATCTTCATGTCCACCAGCGGCGAGTCGGAGCGGTTCTCCGAGACCGCCCACACCACGATCAGGACCGCTGTGGCGACGAGCAGGCCGATGACCGACGTGTTGCCCCAGCCCCACGTCGGTGCGTACGAGATGGCGAGCAGGCCCGTCACCAGCCAGGCGGACATCAGTCCGGCCCCGAGCCAGTTGATGCGGCCCGGGGCCCGCACGGGCGATTCGGGCACGAAGACGAAGGTGGCGATGGTCGCCGCGGCGGACATGATCAGCGGGATCCAGAACAGCCAGTGGTAGTTCAGGTGCACGAGGATCGGGCCGGCCAGCACGATCCCGGCACCGGCTCCCGCCCCGAGAATGGCTGACATGACACCGATGGCTCCCGCCACCCGCTTGGCCGGGAACTCGTCGCGGATGATCCCGAAGGCAAGCGGGAAGACGGCCCCACCCGCGCCCTGAATGACGCGGCCGACCAGCATCACGGGCAAGGTGGTCGCCAGCGCGCTGATCAACGACCCCACCGAGAGGGCGATCAGGACGGCGACGATGATCTTCTCCTTGCCGACCATGTCCCCCACGCGACCGAGGATCGGCGTGGCGATGGCGGCGCTCAGCAGGTACGCCGTGAGCAGCCAGCTGGCCCCGCTCTCCGACGTGTGCAAGGTCTGCTCCAGCTGGGGAATGGCGGGGATGATCAACGACTGCAGCAGGCTGAATGCGAGCGCGGCTGTTCCCAGGACGGCGAAGGTGAGGGCGTAGTGGGTGTGTGTTCTCGACATGCAGATCCGATCGCGAGAGAACGGAACCTCGTGTTCCGGTTACACTAACAGAAGCGGAAGACAAGATTCCGGAAGCGCACGGCCGCGGGCCACCGCGTCAGCAGGAGGCGGCATCCAACAGAGGACGCAGACACTGGTAGCGGGCCTGTCGGCCGGACGAGCGTGGGCGGCGTGACCGCTCCTGGTGTCGCGGGACACGACGTCGGCTCATTGGCGGCCAACGAGCGTCACAGGTGGATCGCGCTGTTCATCACGACGCTCGGCATGCTCATGGCGACGATCGACGCCTCCATCGTCCTCATCGCGCTGCCGGCCATCTTCCGCGACATCCATCTCCATCCCCTGCTCCCCTCGAACACCTTCTTCCTGCTCTGGATGATCCTGGGGTTCCTGATCGTAAGCGGCCGGCCCACTTTCGGTATCGGGCGAAAGACTTTGTAGCCTGAGATGCCCGCGGAACCTTCAACGACTTCCGGTGGTGCTCGCCACACTCGCCTTGCCAGGGCTCCATCGCACTTTTAGGGTGGGTCGGGACCCCAAGGGGGTCACGAGATGTGAACTCAGCCGTCAAGCCCATTCGGTGCGAGACGGGCACGCCCTCCATCGGGGGCGAAGGGGCGAAGCACGAATGCGACACAAATCGGGAGTCTCGAGCATCGACCGGCTTCTTCTCCTCATTGCCAGTGCTGCCGTTTTCTGGGGCGCTGGCTTGGGAGCGCAAGCTGCGGGAGCCGACCGTCCTGCCGTGCCGGGTTCTCAGGGCGGCATCGCCGGCTGGACCGAGGTGGGGAGCTACGACGAGAACACTCTTTTCGCCGGCGAGGGTGTGGCGACAGTCTTCGAACCTCGTCAAAGCTCATATGAGCTGTACAGGGGGATCTTCTCTGTACCGAGCAACCTGGCGGCTCATGGCTGGACCCACATCGGGGACCCTGACTCTCTCCGCGGTTACATTTTCGACGCCTACCAAGGTCCGAGCTCCGGAAGTTCGAAGATGTTTCTCGTCACGACGCCGTCCGGCGGCAGCTTCGAGTACATCCACACACTCGTGCCGGGTGAGCTGTACAACAACTCCTTCGCGACCATCTCGCCGGACTCCCAGTGGATGGTCGCCGGTGAGTGGGAGACGATGAGCCATCTGCAGATCTACCCGACACCTGTTCTCAACCACCAGACCCCTCCTGATGGCGGTCCGCTCCCATTGGCCGGGTACATCGAACTCGATCACGATGTCAACGACATTCAGGGTTGTGACTTCGTGACTCCGGTCAGACTGATCTGCGCCTCCGACGACGACTCGCGAACCCTCTTCCCCAACGAGAAGCCGCTGCTGGAGATCGACCTGCCAAGCTCGCTCCACGGCACCAGCGTGACGGCGCACGTGGTGGATCTGGGATCGATCCCGCAAGCGAGTACGTGTTCCGGCACCTTCGAAGCAGAGGGGGTGGACTTTGACCCATCCACCGGCATCCTGCGGGTGGAGATCATCGAACCGGGCGCATGCATTCTCACCACGGTGATCTACGAGTACAAACCGGCTGCCGGACGCGGCTGAGGCTCCGGCGGCCGCCACGAGTCAGATTCTGCCGACCGCCCGTTTGCCCATGACGTCCCGGAGCGTGATCGCCGCCGTCCCGTCACCCGACGTCTACCCGACTAGCATCCCGCAAGTCGCTGGCTCGAGCGGGATGGTGAGCGCATGTCAAGCAGGCGGTGGTATCGAACACCTTGTCTCCGATGGGCCCGCGTGGGTGCTCCTCTCAGCATGTTGGCTGCAGCCGTGCTGGCGTTGAGTGGGTCTGGGCTTGCTGCACAGACTGCCGCCGCCGATTCGAACTCTTCATTCTTCTTCAGCAGCGAAGAAATCGGACTCTCAGGCACGACGCCCTCCTTCGAGATGGGCGCTCCCTGGACGATGAATTGGAACTTCTCGTGCGCCGACTACTCGCAGGGCGGTTCGTTCTCTTTGGCAGTCAACGAGGCCTCGGGTGACCACGCCGTCGATGCGGGGGTCAACGACTCAGCTGGACGCGACGCCGGGACGATCAATTTCTCCGATACGGGCACCTTCAGCCTGACGCTGACCAGCGCGTGTTACTGGTGGGTCCAGGTCTACCCAACCTCGACACCCTCGCCAATTTTGGGTCCCCCCGCCTTCGTGACATACCCGGCCACGCCCGACTCCTCCTTCGTCGGCATCGCCACCGATCATGGAGGGCAAGGGATCTGGACAGCACGAGCCGACGGTCTGGTGCAAGGCTACCTGGGAGGAGTCGTTGACGGTGACCCAGCTGGCGTCCATCTCAACAGCCCAATTGTGTCGATTGCTGCTGGACGCTACGGCGGCTATTACCTCCTGGGGGGCGACGGCGGTGTCTTCAGCTACGCCGGGGACTTCTACGGCTCGACCGGAGGCATGAGGCTGAACAGCCCGGTCGACGGCATGGCCGTCACACCGGACGGTCTGGGTTATTGGCTGGTGGCTGGCGACGGAGGGATCTTCGCATTCGGGGACGCCGCCTTCCTTGGGTCCACCGGCTCGTTCCGCCTCAACCAGCCGGTGGTCGGCATGGTCGCCTACGACGGCGGGTACACGCTTGTAGCCGCCGATGGCGGCGTCTTCAACTTCGGCACACCGTTCTTGGGCTCGTTGGGATCAGCGCACCTCGACGCACCGATCGTCGGCATGGCGGCCACACCCGACGGTGGCGGTTACTGGCTCGTGGCACGGGACGGCGGCGTCTTCAGCTTTGGCGACGCGGGTTTTTTCGGCTCGGGAGTCGGATCGGGCAAGACCTTCACCGGGATCGCGAGCACCCCCAACGGCAGCGGCTATTGGCTCGTGGCGAGCGACGGGACGATTCTCAACTTCGGCGACGCTGCGTCGGCTCCGTCGCCGACCTAGTCATTCAGGATCAATTGGGCAACCAAGTAACCAGAGCCTGAGAGGACATTCGAACTCCTGATCTGCGCATCGAGGGAGATCGACGGATTCTCGCTCGATCCCGTCTTGTCTCGCTCTGTCCCAATCTGTCGTGGTTGCTGGCCCATAAGTCTGTTGCCATGGTTTGGTACGGGACTCAGCGGGACGAGGTGAGACCCAATTGTTGGGGCAGTGTGGGGACGGGACAGAAGTGCCCATGATCGCGTGGGCCTCGCCGGACTGCACGGCCGCACTGGCGGCCACCAGGCGGATGGGCGTCAACCCTCAGTGACTGGTCGATCAAGGTCACAAAGGGAGGTCGGGTTTCGGCTGGCCAGTCATGGAATCTGTGGTGTGCGGAGCAACGAGATGCTGGAGACGACCATGAAGAGGAGCCACAGGACGAAGCCGATGAGACCAAGAGCGAGCCAAGCACCGCCGTTGGTGAGGGCGACTGTAAACACGGAGGCGATGAGCAAGAGGGCGGCTCCTGGAAGAACTGCGGCACCGAGCCATCCCGGCACGAGCGCCGCCGCCGTCGCAGCTCGGCTCAGCCCTATGAGCGCTACCGCGATCGCCGCCAGGTCGAGTCCGAAGGCGGCGCCGTGCACCGCCCAGAGAGCCTCGACCACAACTGGCGAGTGTGCAAACTCCTCGGCCTTGGCAGTGAGCACGATCTCGATGATGTTCACGATCGCGAAGAGCGAGGCGACGCTTGCCGCGCCCAGGATGCCCATGGTCGCCCACCACCGGTTCTCACTGCGACTGACGGTCGTCCACACGCCGGCGACGAAGGCGAAGAGGGCAAGCATCTCGATCGGGAAGAGGCCGAGCGGGATGAGAGCGGCCGCCCGATGATGCAGGAAATAGTCGCTGACCGCCCCCGGGGCCGCGTCCAAACCCGGCGCCCGGGCTCGCAGGAGGTTCTGGACGACCAGGGCCACCACGAAGACCAGACCACCGATGCCCGCATAGCGGCCGGCACGCACCATGACCTGTGCGCCCGCTCCCGTTTGCTCCCCCGTGGTTGTGACTGCCGCCATCGCTTCCTCCTAGTTTAGGATAAGCTTCTGATTACTAGAATCATCATCTAGTGAGAGTAGTATTGATACACTCGACCCATGGTGTCAAGAGGGCAGGGGACGAAACGGCCAAACCGGCGGGAGATCGCAGCCGCCGACACGCGCCGCGAGATCCTGCGCGTGGCGCGTCAGCTCTTTGCCGAGCACGGCTACGCCAACACGTCGGTGCAGCAGATCGCTGCGGAGTCCGGAGTGGCCGTGCAGACCATCTACTCAAGTGTCGGCTCCAAAGCCGCTCTGTTGCTTGCTCTCAACGATCTGATCGACGAGGAGGCCAGCATCGGCCCACTCGCCGCCGAGCTTCGCAGCGAGGAGGATCCGGCCCAACTCGTCGCCAAGGCGGTCCACATCACTCGGCAGCTCAACGAACGATGCGGGGACCTCATCCGGGTGTTGCTCTCGGCCGAACCTGCCGAACCAGACGTGGCCGCCGCCGTCGCGGACGGCATGCGACGACACGATGAGGGCGCGAGCTCACTCGGCCGTCAGCTCGCATCGATGGGTGCCCTGCCGGCCGAGGTGACGGCGGAACACGCGGCGGCGGCCTTCGGGATGATGACGTCACCGGCGAGTTGGCGACAACTGACGCAGGGTGCCGGTTGGAGCTTCGACGACAGCGAGGTCTGGCTCACCGACTCCGTGGTCAAGCTGCTCTTGGTCAACCAGCGCCATGACCGCCGAAGCCGCGGTCGCGGTTCTCGTTGAGCCGCGACCGTTTTGGACCTCTGAACTGGAGCCTGAGAGGAGATTCGAACTCCTGACCTGCGCATTACGAGTGCGCTGCTCTACCGACTGAGCTACCCAGGCAATTGCCGTTCCGTGACTTTCCCGGGAGCCCTGGCAGACCCCGGACCCGGAACCAGCCCAACATGGTAGACGTCTTGGTCGAGCGCCCAACGAAGGGCTGACCGAGCTCCTGACCTGCCCCCGGGGCCGGTTCAGGCTTGCCCTGCCCGCTTTGCAACAACCGTGCAACCACGGTGCAAGCGGCTGGGCGCACACTGGGCAGCGCCTTGGCCGATGCAGCCGCCGGGCCTCTGGATCGCATCGGGAAGGGAGACGCGACGTGGCATCCACCGTGGGGACACAGGCGACCGTCGACCGGCTGCAGGCGGTCGACCTGCTGCAAGGTTGCACGCACCCCCAGCTCGAGGAGGTAGCCCGTCTGGCCGAGCGGGTCCAGGTCGGCGACGGCGAGATCCTGGCCCGCGAGGGGCGGATCGGCCGGGAGTTCTTCCTCATCCTCTCTGGCTCGGTGGCGGTGACCCAGAGGGGCCGGCGGGTCAACACCCTGGGTCCGGGTGACTTCTTCGGCGAGCTGGCCGCCATGGACCCCGCACCGCGCAACGCCACCGTGACAGCGCTGACCGACCTCGACGTGCTCATCATCGGGCCGCGCGAGTTCTCCGCCATGGCCGCCATACCGGGCTTCCGCGACGCGCTGTTCCGCAGCATGGCGAGCCGGCTGCGGGCCGCGGACGCCCGCTTGGCGGCCACGCTCACGTCTCCCGACCCCGGGCGCCACCAGGCGGAGTGGTCCCCGGCCGAGTGACCTTCGGCCCTTCACTGCGGCCGGAGTCCCGTAGACCCCCGACCGGGCTTCCCAGCGCGTACCCTGACGACGCGGGGACAGGACTCCGCCTGCCGTGGGGAGCGCAGATGGATCCAGACAGCGGGGTCGAGGGACGGGTGGCTCCCGGGCGCCTGCAGGGCGTGCCCTGGTTTGCCGCCTGCACGGAGGAGCAGCTCTTCGCGATGGCCCGCATCGCCGAGCGCCTGCACATCCAGGCGGGCGAGGTGATCCTGCGGGAAGGCCGCCTCGGGCGAGAGCTCTTCGTCATCCTCGAGGGCACCGCGACGGTCACCCGCTCGGATCGGGTGGTCAACGTCCTCCACGCCGGCGACTACTTCGGCGAGCTGGCGGCCATCGAGGCGGTGCCCCGCAGTGCCACCGTGAGCGCCACGACGGATCTCGACGTTCTCATCGTGGGGCCGCGGGAATTCGAAGCGATGATGGAGATCCCGGGCTTCCGCAACGCGCTGCTCAGCGGCATGAGCCGCCGCATCCGCGAGGCCGACGACCGGCTCGCCGCCTACGACGAGCAGGAGGATCCGCTCCCGCACTCCGTCGGAGGAGATACCGCGGCCGGCTGACCCGGCGTCAGCCGGGCCGGGCGGCCATCCGCGCCAGTCGGTGCAACCCCATGTCGAGCGCTGCTTCCTCGGCACTGCGCAGGAGCATGGCCACCCGCTCCTCGTCACCGTCTCGCCGCCGCTGGCGCAACGTGCGGGCCAGCTCGACTTCGGCCGCGGCGACAAACGGTGGGGACCCCATACGGCGGGCCAGGCGCAGCGCCGCTTCGTGGTGCACCTCCGCCAGGGAGAGATCGCCCATGGTGCCCGCCAGGAGACCCAGATAGTGATCGGCCGGCCCCATGCAAGCCGCAGCCGCCGCGCGCACGACGACGGCTATGCCGGCGTAGGGTCGCATCTGCTCGTACAGAGGAACCGCGAATTCACGGGCCGGCTCGCCGATTGCGCTGCAGGCGGCGGCGGCCAGACAGAGTGACACGCCCTCGGTCTGGTCGTCCGCCACGTTCTCCCACCCGATGGCCGCCAGCGAGCGCAGCTGGGCCAGCCCCGCCGCCGTGTCCCCCGCCTCGGCGTGGATGAGGGCCAGTGAGGCGGGCACCGAGGGGTACTCGGTCGGGACCTGCGCAAGGACCTTCCGGAACGCGGAGTCGGGTGACGCCAACTCGCCGCGCTGCCACCAGGTCCACATCATGAGGGCCCCGTAGAAGCTGAGCGCCAGTTCGTTGTGGCCCTCTGCCACCTCCAGCGCCCGCTGGCCCAGCTGCTCCGCCGTCTCGAAGTCTCCCGCCAGCAGCGCCATCATCGCGGTGACGTTGAAGGCGAACGACGCCTCGAGGGGATGGACCGGCCCTGTCTGCCTGGCGCGGAACCGGGCTATCTCCTCGTTGACGGCATCCACGTCGCCCTGGGCCAGGAGCTCACGGATGCGCCACATGTGCCCGTGCAGGGCGAGGAGTTCGTCGCCGATGTCGTCCGCGATCTCCCCGAGCTCGGTGCCCGTCGCCAGCCGCTCACGAGCCAGCCCGATGCCCCACAGCGCATGCATGCGCGCGTTGAGCGCGTACCCGAGCGCTGCGCGGTCCGCGAGGCGCCGGGCCATGCCGACCGCGTCGTTGCTGAGGGCGAGGGACCGCGCCAGGACGCCTGGCGCAGGGACGTCGGCCGTATAGACGATCACGAGCCCGAGACGGGCCGTGACCATGGTCCGCAGGTGCGAGTCCCCGCTTCCGGGCAGGGCCGCCCGTGCCTCCTCCAGGAGCTGCACCTGCTCCTCGTTCGCTCGTACGATCCCGAGGTAGCTGAGTGGCCCGGCGCGGAGTGCGGCCGCGGCGAGGCGCTCGGCGTCGCCCATGGACCGCGCCAGGGCGGCGGCGCGTGCGAAGTTGGCGTTGGCCTGCTCGGTCTCCCCGGCCCGGTTCTGCGCTTCCGCCAACGCGATCAGCACGTCGCAGCGCTCCCCCTGGTCGTGTGCCCCGAACTGCTCGGCCACCTCCAGGCTGCGGGCAAAGTGGACGGCCGCCTCCTCGAAGGCCAGCAGCCGGAGGGCGCGCTCCCCGCGGCGCGGCAGTACCGGCTGGCCTTGTCGGCATCGGCCAGCGCCGCACCCATGTAGAAGTGGTGCGCCAGCTCGTTGACATACGTGTCCGGCGCGTCGGCGTGCGCCCGCTCGGTGGCCAGCGCGATCTTGTGGTGGTAGCGCACTCTGCGTCCGCGCAACAGCTCGCCGTAAATCGCATCGCGCACGAGTGTGTGGGTGAACGCGTAGCGGTCCCCGATCTCGTCTCCGACGCGGCGGAGCAGGCGGGACTCCTCGGCCCGGTCGAACGCGTCGAGCCGCTGCTCGGGCGAGAGCTCGGCGGCCTCGGCCACGATGCCCGCCTCGCATTCGGGGCCCGCCACGGCGGCCGCCTGCAACAGGTAGATCACGTCTTCGGGCAGCCGAGAGACACGCCGGGCCACCAGTTCCCGTATGGCTTCGGTCGGGCTCAGGTTCGGCGGAACGGGCGCATCGCCCTCCTCTGTCCGCTCGGCCTCCCAGTAGCCGAGCTGCCGGAGCAGCTCGTCGAGAAAGAGCGGGTTGCCGTCGGTCAGCCGGCAGAGCTGGGGCACGAGGTCCGCCGGGGCGTTGGGCCAGCCCTGCACCAGTTCTTCCACTGCGGCGCTGCGCAATCCCTGCAGGTGCACCGTCACGACCGGGTGCACCGCCCGGAAGTCGGCCAGCATGGCGCGCAGCCGGTGGGCGGGCGGCACCTCTGTGTCGATGAACATCCCGACGATGCCGAGCTTGGCCTCGTCGGTTCCCCGCAAGACGTGGCGCAACAACAGCAGCGTTGGCCGATCCGCCGCGTGGAGATCGTCGATCACCAGGAGGACCGGACCGCCGGAAGACAGCTCGTTCAGCGTCGCCGTCACCGCCTCGAAGAAGCGGAAACGCTCGCTCTCGGGATCGCCACCCTCCTCCTCCAGGGTCCCGGCGTACTCGCGCAGGCGCGGCACGAGCCGTGACAGCTCGGTCAACTGCCAGTCGGGCATCCGCGAGATCTGATCCGCCGAGGCGGATTGGAAATACCGCCCGAGCGCCTCCGCAAAGGGCTGGAACGGCGCCACCGGGTCCTCGTCGCAGCGGCCCCACAGCACCAATGAACCCTCGGCCTCCACCGCACGCGCGAGATCGGCGACGAGGTGGGTCTTCCCGATGCCGGGATCGCCGTCCACCACGAGCAGCCGGCCGCCGCCCTGCTGCACCGACGTCCACCAGCGGCGCAGCCGCGCCGACTCGTCGGAACGGCCGACAAGCGGCCCGTCGAGCTGTGACGCCGGCACGTGGACCTGGTAGCCGTGGGGTGACGCGGCCCCGGACGGTTCCGCCGAGGATCCCGCTCCGGCTTCGGGCGGAACCGGAAAGTCCAGCGCGGGCTCCTGGGCGAGGATGGCGTGCTCCATCCAGGCCACGTCGTGCCCCGGCTCGATTCCCAATTCGGCCACCAGGATGGACCGCAGGTCCTGGAAAACGCGCAGCGCTTCGGCCTGGCGGCCCGAGCGGTAGAGCGCGAGCATGCGCTGCGACCACAGCCGTTCCCGCATGGGGTTGGCGCTGGTCAGCGCCTCCAGCTCGCCGGTGACGGCCTCGTGCCGGCCCAAGGTCAGCTCGGCGTCGATCCTCGTTTCGGTGGCCGACAGCAGGAGCTCCTCCAGGCGGCGGGCCTCGGCCCGGGCGAACGGCTCGTCGCGAACCTCGCTGTAGGCCGCCCCGCGCCAGAGGTCCTCGGCTTCGCTGAGCAGGCGGACACACTCGCTGGGGCGTCGGCGCGCGAGCTGCCGGCGGCCTTCCGCCATGAGGCGTTCGAGCCGGAAGACGTCGGTCACCTCGGGCGGCACCTCGAGGACATAGCCCGGGGCCCGGGTCACGATCACGTCCTCCGGCGCGCCCGCCAGCCGCAGTCGCTTGCGCAGGCGCGAGATGGTCGAGCGCAGCGCGATCTCCACTCCCGGCCCGTCGTGGTCTCTCCATAGGGAGTCCACGATCCGATCGACCGAGACGATGATGTGGCGGTCGATGAGGAGCCGGGCCATGAGCGCCCGCGCCTTGACTCCCCCGATCTCGACGAGGTGCCCGTCCCAGGCGACCTCCACGGGGCCGAGTACCCGGATCTCGAGCCGCGAGACGTCCACCTTGGGCCGGCCGACCTCCTCTTCCGGCGACTGAATCCCCGCCACGCCCACGCTCTCCCTTGCGGTTAGCCGGTGGCGCCGCTCACGTACGAGCGGGTTGCTCGACCAGGTGGTGGGGATGATTCTGGCGGAAGGCACGCACCGTGTAACCCGTTACCACCGAATCCTCGACCGCCCGGACCGAGGCGCTGCGGGGCAGGTTCAGGATCGGCCCCAACTCGCCGACGTAATTACCCGGCTCCGTGTGGGCCAGCACCTCGGTGCCACCATCGGCCAGCTCGCGGTACACCTCGAGCAGTCCGGATTCGACGTGGTAGATCAGTTCGCCCCGCTCGCTCTGCCGGAACAGGATCTCCCCCGCGGCGAGGCGAACCTCTTCGGGCAGCCGGTCGGCGTCGGAGAAGTGCGGAGCCAGCTCGATGACCCGGTCCGCCAGCTGGCTGACCCGGTCGTCGTGCGTCGAGACCACGACGATGCGTCCGGGCGCGGCCAGGTCCCGCATCAGCCGCAGGATACCCTCGACCTGGATGTGGTCGAGGTGGGCGGTGGGCTCGTCGGCCAGGAGCAGGGGCGGATCGTGCACCAGTGCGCGGGCGATCGCCACTCTCTGCTGCTGCCCGCCGGACAGCTGCGCGGGCCGGTGGTCGCGCGCGCTCTTCCAGCCCGACGCGGCCCAGCAGCTCGTCGGCCCGCGCCTTGGCTGCCCGACGGGACACGCCCGCCAGGCGCAACGGCACGACGACGTTGCCGCGCGCCGTCAGGCTGGCGATCAGGTTGAAGGCCTGGAAGACCACGCCCACCGTGTGGCGGCGGTACTCGGAGAGCGCTGGGCCCCGCAGCTCGTTGACCACGATCGGTCCGAACTCGACCCTCCCGCCGGTCGGGGTGAGGAGCCCGGCGAGGCACGAGAGCAGCGTCGTCTTGCCGCAGCCCGACGGCCCGAGCAGCACGACCAGCTCACCGTCCATTGCCTTGAAGTTCAGCCCGTCGAGCGGTTTGATCACGTAACCGCCCGAGTCGAAGGCGACGGTCAGATCCTCGACCTGCAGGTGATCGCTCATCCGAAGGCCGTCGCAGGGTCGGCGCCGGTGACGCGGCGCAACGCCGAGATGCTGGCGATGACACCTACCGTCACCGCAATGAGCGGCAGCACGAGGCGGGCGTCAACCGTGATGTCGATGGGCTGGGCGAAGAGCGGCGCCATGAAGAGCGACAGGACCTCGGCCAGGATGGCGGCGAACAGGGTGACCACGACGGCCTCGACGACGAGGCTGAGGAACAGCGTCCGCGACGAGGATCCGAGGGCCTTGAGCACCGCAAAATCCCGCTTCCGCTCCAGGGCGGCGACGTAGAGCATCGACGCGACGATGGCTGCCGCGATGAGCCACATGAGCGAGCGCGTGTTGTCGATGGAGCTCACCGCACTCCCCAAAGCCGACACGGTGTCGGTGATCACGGCCGAGGGCGCCAGCGCGACCAGTCCCCCAGGAGCGGCGGTCGGCGTGCCGGTGGTGGCCACCGCGGTGACCAGCGGCCTGCCGCCGGTGACCGCCCGCTGCACCGTCGCGAGCCCCATGTAGACGATGGGGATCCCTCCGTCCATGGTGCGGTCGTCGACCACCCCGACCACGTCGTAGGGGTGACCGCCTTGGATGAGCACGCTGCCGACCGGTGCCCGCAGCTTGGAGTCGACCACCGCCTGACCGGGGCCGGAAAGCCCGTGACCGGCGACGACCTGGGGAGCCCCGAGCCCGCCGGGCTGGACCCCCATCAGGTTGACCGTCTGGGGCATCGCGGATCCGGCGACGCGGACCACCTGTTCGGGAGCGAAGAGCACCGGGGAGGCGCGGTGGACACCGGGCTCACGCGCCACAGCGCCCACGTCGGCTTCGGGAAACGCGGCGAAGGCGGTCAGGCGTCCCTGGGCGGCAGGCGCCATGACCCAGGACGTGGCACCGACGGCGTCCACCGTCGAGGCCACTTCGGCGTGGAAGCCGTCCGCCAGCCCGCTCATGCCGAGCGCGAGCGCGAGGACGAGCCCGACACCGACCACGGCAATGAGGAACTGCCGGGCCCGGAACCACAGGTCCGCAAACGTGACCGCCAGCACTCATCCACCCCCTCTTGTATCGCCAAGTCGGGAGAATCGGGAGGACTCTAACGCCGATCGGCCCGCCACGCTGGTTGCGGCGCTGGTGGCCGCTATGCCGCCAGCGCCGCCAGCCGTACGAAGAGCGACTGCACCAGGAGCGTTTCGTTCGGATTGCGCGGCAGCGCCGCGGCCGTCTCGGTGATGAGACCGACCGCTTCCGTGGCGCTGCGGACGTCCTGGTCCCCAGCCGCGACGCTCCCGCCCGCGGCCCGGACCACCCGTCCGCGGTAGGCCCGGGCCAGCACGCCGAGGCCGGCCCGCAGGGCGTCGATGCGGAAGCGGCGCTCCTCGCGCTGGTGCTGATCCACGATCTCCTTGCGACCGGGGAGCCCGCGTTCGCCCATCTCCTTGGCCGCCGCGGTCAGCGACTCGAGCTCGCGGGCGTGGGCCGCCCGCAGCGGCTCCACCGCGCGGTCGGCGGACTCCAGGACGCGCCGGGCCAGTCCGGCGGCGGTCATCCCCGCCGCCGTCAGCTCGTCGGGCACCGACGTCCAGAGCGCGACGCGGGCCGCCACGTCAGGGTCGTCGACCATGATGCGGGCCCGCTCCGGGTTCCCGCCGCTGCTGTCCGCCACCACCGCCGCCATCTCGGGCGGCACGCCCGACGCGGTCAGCCAGCGCATCACGTCCTCCCGGGCCACCGGCGGGAACGCGATCTCGGCGCACCGGCTCGCGATGGTCACCAGATCGGGGGTGACGTCGTCGGCCAGAAGCACGAAGACCGTCTCCCCCGGAGGCTCCTCGAGCGTTTTGAGCAGGACCGGCGCCCGGTCCAGGACGAGGTGCACATCGAGGACCACGATCACCTGGCGCGCCGCGTGCAGCGGACGCCGTTGGGCCAACGTGACGATCTGGCGCAGCGTGTCCTTCGACACCGACGCCCCGCTACGGCGGACGATGTGCAGATCCGGGTCCGTCCCGGCCAGCGTGGCCCGGCAGGTGGCGCACTGGCCGCACCCGCCCTCGGGACACAGGAGCGCGGCGGCAAACCCGTGGGCGGCCGCCAGCCCGCCGTTCCCGGGCGGCCCGCGGAAGAGGTAGGCGTGGACAGGATTGACGGCCGCGGCGCGCAGCGCGGCCACCGCGGCGTCCTGCGACACCACGCCGGCGAACAGCTCGGGGGCGGGCCGCGCCGCGTTCACCGGCCCGGAGCCGGCACGTCACCCAGTCGGTCGCGCACGGAGGCCACGATATGCGCCGTCAGCGCGCCGACCTCCGCCTCGCCG
This sequence comes from uncultured Acidimicrobiaceae bacterium, assembly GCA_963745175.1. GTDB lineage: Bacteria > Actinomycetota > Acidimicrobiia > Acidimicrobiales > RAAP-2 > Bog-473. The sequence continues at coordinate 47,184 of CAVUWK010000004.1, read as the reverse complement.
TCGACGACGATCCAGCGTTGCGGATCCGCCGCGGCCTGGGCGTGGAACCCTTCGCGCACCCGCCGGGCGAACGACGGCCCCAGGCGCTCCATCCGGTCCGCGCCGCCGCGGCCCCCCGCGGCCAGCCGGCTTGCCGCCACCTCGATGCTGACGTCGACCAGGATCGACAGGTCCGCGGCGAGGCCACCGGTGGCCCACCGCACCAGCTCGTTCAGCGCCGCGGGGTCGAGTCCCCGCCCGTAGCCCTGGTAGGCGATGGTCGAGGCGGCGTAGCGGTCGCTGACCACCCACGCCCCCGCGGCGAGCGCCGGCTCCAGGACGAGGGCGACGTGCTCGGCCCGGTCGGCCGCCATGAGCAGGGCCTCGGCCCGTGGCGAGGGAGGCGGCGCGTCGGGCGCCAGCAGCAGCTGGCGCAACCGGGCGCCGACGGGCGTCGCTCCGGGCTCGAAGGTGAGCGTGGCCCCGAGCGCCTCGGCCAGCGCCCGCGCCTGCGTGGACTTGCCACAGCCGTCGATGCCCTCGAGCGCGATGAGGCGACCCCGGGCCGGCATCTCAGAACGGTTCGGTCGGCGCCGCTTTCGTCGCACCCGTCGCCTTCTTGGCCCCGGCTGCCTTCTTCGCCGTGCTGCTCTTCGCCGAGGCCTTCTTGGCGGTGGCCTTCTTGGCGGTGGCCTTCTTCTTGGCCGGCGCCGCCTTCTTGGCCGCCTTCTTCTTGCGCGTCGAGGGGCCGGCGGCCCGGCGCTCGCCGAGCAGCTCGGAAGCCCGCTCGATGTCGATGGACTCGACGACGTCACCCTTGCGCAGGCTGGCGTTGGTCGTGCCGTCGGTCACGTACGGACCGAAGCGCCCGTCCTTGACGACGACGGGCAGGTTGGTGGTCGGGTCGGTGCCCAGCTCGCGCAGCGGCGCGGCGGAGGCCCGGCCACGGCGCTGCTTCGGCTGTGCGAACAGCGCCTGCGCCTCGGGCAGCGTGACGGTCAGCAGCTGCTCCTCGCTACCCAGGCTGCGGGTGTCCGCCCCGCGCTTGAGATAGGGCCCGAACCGCCCGTTGTGGGCCACCACGTCCTCGCCGGTCTCGGGATCCGTCCCGATGACGCGCGGGATCTGCAGCAGGTCCAGCGCCTGCTCGAGCGTGAGCGTGGCCGGATCCATGGCGGCGAACAGTGAAGCGGTGCGCGGCTTGTCACCCCCCTCGGTCACCTCGCCCACCTGGATGTAGGGCCCGAAGCGTCCGGCCTTCACCTGGACGTCGAGCCCGCTCTCGGGGTGTGCGCCGAGCACCCGGTCGTTGGACGGCGCGGCCAGGATCTCCTCGGCGCGCTCGATCGTCAGCTCGTCGGGGGCCATGTCGTCGGGGATGGAGGCCCGATCCTCCCCCCGCTGGAGATAGGGGCCGTAGCGGCCCACCCGGGCCACGATCGGCTCGCCGTCGCTTCCGTTGCCGAGGGGGATGGAGTTGATCTCGCGTGCGTCGATCTCGCTCAGGTGGGTTGCCACCGTGGCCTTGAGCCCGACCGTCTCGACTTCGTCGCCGTGGCCGTTGGCCGCACCGGGCACCGCCGAGCCGAAGTAGAAGCGGGTCAGCCAGGGCAGGGACTCCTCGCGTCCGGCGGCGATCTCGTCGAGGTCGTCCTCCATCGCCGCGGTGAAGCCGTAGTCGACCAGATCGCCGAAGTAACGCTCGAGCAGGCCCACCACGGCGAACGCAGTGAAGCTGGGCACCAGCGCCGTGCCCTTCTTCCACACGTAGCCGCGGTCGAGGATGGTGGCGATGACGCTGGCGTAGGTGGACGGGCGCCCGACGCCGAGCTCCTCCATCGCCTTGACGAGCGAGGCCTCGGTGTAGCGGGCCGGCGGCTGAGTGGTGTGCGAGCCGGGCTCGAACGCGCTGCCCTCGACCACGTCGCCGACGGCGAGCGCCGGCAGCACCACCTCGCGGTCGGCCAGCTCGGCGTCCGGGTCGTCCTCGCCCTCGACATACGCGTGCAGGAATCCCGGGAAGGCGATGACGCGGCCGCTGGCGGAGAACTCGGCCTCCTGCCCCTGGGCCACGCCTTCGGGCACCTCGGCCGTCAGCCGGATCTGCGCACTCGTCCCAGTGGCATCGTTCATCTGGGAGGCCACCGTGCGCTTCCAGATCAGCTCGTACAGGCGGAGTTCGTCCCCCGACAGCTCGCGGCCGGCCTGATCGGGCGTCCGGAACGTCTCCCCGGAGGGGCGGATGGCCTCGTGGGCCTCCTGCGCGTTCTTCACCTTGCGCTCGTAGCGCCGCGGCGCGTCGGGCACGAAGGCATCGCCGTACATCTGCCGCGCCTGGCTGCGGGCCGCGGTCAGCGCCTCGTCCGAGAGCGTCGTCGAGTCCGTGCGCATGTAGGTGATGAAGCCCTGCTCGTACAGGCGCTGGGCCACCTGCATGGCGCGCTGCGCGCTGAAGCGGAGCTTGCGGCCCGCCTCCTGCTGCAGGGTCGAGGTCATGAACGGTGCCGCCGGCGAGCGGCGGAACGGGCGCTCGGTCACGGCGCTCACCGTGAAGGATCGGCCCACCAAGGCAGCGGCGACGGAGGTCGCCTCCTCCTCGACCAGCACCCTGACGTCGCTCTTGCCGGTCCGCTCCCCGTGCTCGTCGAAATCCTTGCCGGTGGCCACGGTGGCCCCGCCCAACCCGACGAGCGCCGCGCCGAAGCCCGACGTTGCGGCGTTGGTGAACGTGCCGTCGACACCCCACCAGGTGGCGGAGCGGAAGCGCATCCGGGCCCGCTCGCGCTCGACCACCATCCGGGTGGCCACGCTCTGGACCCGCCCGGCGGACAGGCGCGGCATGACCTTGCGCCACAGCACGGGCGACACCTCGTAGCCGTAGAGTCGGTCGAGGATGCGGCGGGCCTCTTGGGCGTCCACCAGGCGCCGGTCGAGGTCGCGCCACTCGTCGACGGCGCGGGCGATGGCGGCCGGCGTGATCTCGTGGAACACCATGCGCTTGACCGGCACGGTGGGCGACAGCACTTCGGAGAGGTGCCACGCGATCGACTCGCCCTCGCGGTCCTCGTCCGTGGCGAGATACAGCTCGTCCGCGCCCTTCAGCAGTTTCTTGAGGTTGGCCACCACCGACTTCTTCGGCGAGGACACCACGTAGAGCGGTTTGAAGCCGTTGTCCACGTCCACGCCGAGCCGTGCCCAGGACTCGCCCTTGTACGCCGCCGGCACCTCGTCGGCGCCGCGCGGCAGGTCGCGGATGTGGCCGACCGAGGACTCGACGATGAAGTCGGGACCCAGCATGCCGCCGATGGTGCGCGCCTTGGCGGGCGACTCCACGATGACGAGCGCCTTACCCACGGCACACCCCGCGGGGCAGCGATCGGAGCGGTGGAAGGGAGGGCATGGTCACGTCAGAGTGGGGGTCCGCCACCCCGCCTGTCAAGGGCAGGGTGCACGACCAGGGCGACGGCAGAACGGTTCGTTATGCGCCTGAGCAGGTCAATCGACCGATGCGACGGCTGCCGCAGCCGGCGTCGAATCGGCCGTGTCCTCGGCGTCCATCGCCTCGGACCCACGCTTCGAGAAGGCCAGCGCCGCCAGCAGCACGACCAGCGAAACCCCGGCGATGGCCAGGCGGGCACCCGTGTCGTTCCGCAGGGCGATGACCCCGGGCAGGATCAGCAGCGACACCAGGTTCATGACCTTGATCATGGGGTTGAGCGCCGGCCCGGCGGTGTCCTTGAACGGGTCGCCCACCGTGTCGCCGATGACGGCGGCCTTGTGGGCCTCCGATCCCTTCCCTCCTTCGTTGCCGTCCTCGATGTACTTCTTGGCGTTGTCCCATGCCCCGCCCGAGTTGGACAGCGTGTTGGCCAGCAGCTGCCCGGTCAGGATGGTGCCGGCCAGGAAGGCGCCGAGCGCGAAGTAGTTGATGCCGAAGCCCACGATGACCGGGGACAGGATCGCCAGCAGCGCCGGCGTGGCCAGCTCGCGCTGTGCTGCGGCGGTGCAGATGCTGATGACGCGGCCGTACTCGGGCTTCTCTGTGTAGTTCATGATGCCCGGGTGCTCGCGGAACTGGCGGCGCACCTCGAGCACCACCGTGCCGGCCGAGCGACCGACGGCCCGGATGGCGAGCGACGAGAAGAGGAAGCCGATCGATCCACCGATGAGCAACCCGATGAAGGTCTTCGGGTTGGACACGTTGATCTGGGTGAAGGGCGAGACGAGCAGCTGGTTCGCGTGCAGGTGGAGGTTCAGCTGGGAGTTGATGGTCTCGATGAACGACGAGAAGAGCGCGACAGAGGCGATCACGGCCGAGCCGATGGCCACACCCTTGGTGATGGCCTTGGTCGTGTTCCCCACGGCGTCGAGGCTGACCATGACGCGCTCGGCCTCGCCGGTGAACTCGCCCGACATCTCGGCGATCCCGGCCGCGTTGTCCGACACCGGCCCGAAGCTGTCCTCGGAGACCACCATGCCGGCGGTGGCCAGCAGCCCGATGCCGATGAGGGCGATCAGGTAGAAGGTCAGCTCGATGTTGCCGTCGCCCAGCCCGATGGCCACGCCGATGGCGATGGCGATGGCGATGATGGCCCACACCGACGACTCCAGGCCGATGGAGAACCCCGAGAGCACGGTGGTGGCCGGCCCCGTGCGGGCCGAGGCGGCGATCTCCTTGACCGGGCCGCGCTCGGTCGAGGTGAATTGCTCGGTGATCTGGCTCGCCACCAACGAGAGGATGACCCCGGTCAGCACGGCCCAGAACACCTTGAGGTCGTGCACGTAGTACTGGGCCACCAGGAACGCCCCGACCACGGTGAGCAGCGCCGCCAGCCAGAAGCCGCGGTTGATGGGGGCGAGCGCGTTGCGGTCGCTCTTGCGGGCCCGCACCACCGCCACGCCGATGACCGAGGCGAAGATCCCGATGGCCGGGACGATGAGGGGGAAGAGCACGGCCGGGGTCGGATTCTTGTGGATGGAGGCGAAGGCGGAGAAGCCCAGGATGATCGACGAGATGATGGTGATCTCGTAGGACTCGAAGAGGTCGGCCGCCATGCCGGCGCAGTCGCCCACGTTGTCGCCCACGTTGTCGGCGATGGTGGCCGCGTTGCGGGGGTCGTCCTCGGGGATGCCGGCCTCCACCTTGCCCACCAGGTCGGCCCCCACGTCGGCCGCCTTGGTGAAGATGCCGCCGCCCACACGCATGAACAGGGCGATGAGCGACGCCCCGAAGGCGAAGCCGATGAGGACCGCCGTCGCCGAGTTCTGGAAGATGAGGACGATGGTGGTGGCGCCGACGAGGCCGAGGCCCACGCAGAGCATGCCGGTCACCGCACCGGTGCGGAAGGCCACCCGCAGGGCCTCGGCCATGCCGCCGCCCTTGGAGGCCGCGGCGGCCGTGCGGACGTTGCCCCGCACCGCGATGCTCATGCCGATGAAGCCCGTCAGACCCGAGAAGGCGGCACCGAAGAGGAAGCAGATCACCCGGTAGAGGCCGTCCTGCTGGAAGGTCAGGGCGACGCCCCCGTCGGGCCTCACCACCTTGGTGGCGGTGAAGAAGATGAGGATGGCCAGCGGGACGATGATCATCACGATGGCCCGGAACTGCCGGGTCAGGAACGCCTGGGCCCCCTCCTGGATCGCAAGGGCGATCTCCTTCATCTTGGCCGTGCCCTGGTCGAAGGCCAGCACGTTCCGCGCCAGCAGCAGGCCGGCGACGATGCCGACGATGCCGGCCACCAGGCAGATGTAGAGCCAGGTCTTGTCCGTCCCGCCGAGGTGGAAGGGCTGGTAGCCGCCTTCGGCTGCGAGCAGTCTGATCATTCCCGGTGTGCCCTTTCTGTTCCTGTCCGTCTGGCGGGGAGGGGATGGAGGCGCCCTCCTCCGTGCGGTGCGGCAGCGCTCAGCACCATTGCATTCGATGTCGTCACCCTGGGCCGAGGGCGCCCCGCCGAGGTCGCACCCCACGCCGGGCCGGGGGGCACGTTAGCGACTGGCGACCGGGCGGGCAATTTGGCTGGTCCCCCCTCGGCTGCGGACGAGGGAGGACGGCTCAGAGTTCCGCCGGATCGTTCGGGGCAGCCCTTGTCCCTCCCTGCAGGACCAGGTCATACCCTCGACACGACCGCTCGAGATTCGTCGATGGGTTCACTCAGGCTCGACCGACCGCTCGGAACTGGCCTGTACGAGCTCGTACGAGGGATTGAGGATGGCTTGCCGCCGGGCCCAGTCGCCAACCATGCCCTCGACGACGAGGCGTGCACCAGGCTCGATACCGGCGATTTGGCGCCGACCCTGGAACACCAGCAGAATTTTGCCGGTGCCGTCGGCCAGGACGCACTCGAGGTTCGAGTTGCCGGCACGGGGCTGGGTCCGCACCGAGTTGACCCGACCTGCGATCCGAACGCGCTGGCGCCACTCCACCCGACCAATGGGCGTGGTCTCTCCGGCATGGCCCCCGAATGCCGCCCTTTCGAATGAGGAAACCGCAGCCTCTCGGTCCGCGGCCCGTCGTGCCGCCCTCTCGGACGAACGATCCGAACGGGTCCCCGCCGCGGCATTGGCCGGCTCACCCTTTGTTTTCTCGCGATCAGGCGCACGGCGCTTCGAGAACCAGCCGCCGGTGAGTTGATAGGGCACAACGGTGGCGTTGACGTGGTCGAGTTGCGCAACGGCAGCGGCAATGCGGTCGGCCGTGCCGTCGTGGAGCAGGCGATGCCAACCAGTGGCGAATCCTCGTCGAGGGAGCAGGATGGTCAGCTCGGTCTCCTGGTCAGTTACCGCCTCGGCCGCAAGCTCAAGGACGGCCCGGCCGAGCCGCCGGTCTTCGCATTCCACGACGTCGAGCGGCAGTCGAGCGAGCCCAAGTCGGCTCCACTCGGCCACCAGCTCCGCCGATACCCGGCTGTCCAACGTGAAGTGCACCGCACGCAACTCGTCAGCGTTGAACGTCCGTGCGTACTGGAGGGCCCGCGCCGTCGCCATGTCCAAGCGGTCGACCAGGACCACGACGATGTGGCGGTTGAGCACCCGCGCCGCCGCGGCTTCGGCTGCGCCCTCTTCCAGTTGGTGCTCCTCGTCCGCGTACTGGCGGTGCAGTCGCAACAGAACGAGCACGCCGAGAGGCAGGATGATAAGGATGACCCAGGCTCCCTCGCTGAACTTCGCCACCGCGATGATCACCAACACGATGAACGAGAGCACCGAGGCGGTGCCATTGATGGCCAGCCTCCGTCTCCAATGGTCCTCCCGGTGCGTCAGGTGATACTTCGCCATCCCCGCCCCGGCCATGGTGAATCCGGTGAACACGCCGATGGCGTAGAGCGGAATGAGGCTGTCCACTCGGGCCCGGGTGATAAGGAGCAGGAGAACGGACACAACGGTGAGCACGATGATTCCGGTCGAGAACACCAGACGGTGGCCTCGCTTCGTCAACTGGCGAGGCAAGTAGGAGTCCTCGGCCGCGAAGCTCGCGAGGAACGGAAAGCCCGTGAAGCTCGTGTTGGCCGCCAAAATGAGGATCAAGGTCGTCCCGATCTGGAGCATGGCATAGAGCACCCCGCCGAGCCCCTGGCTTCCGTAGACGTACTTGGCAACCTGGGAGATCACCGTCGGGGTGCCGGACACGTAGGGCACGGGGTGGGTGATCGAAGCCAGAACCGAGACACCGAGGACGAGAGATCCGAGGATCGTGGCCATCAAGATCATGGTGATCCGGGCGTTGCGAGACTCCGGCTTGCGGAAGATGCTCACACCGTTCGAAATAGCCTCGGTTCCGGTCAGGGCGGAGCCTCCCGACGCGAAGGCCTTCATTACCACGAACACGGTGGCCCCGTAGAGAAGACCGCTTCCTGCCGTACCGATGGGGACTGAACCCGGGTGCCCCATGATCGGATGGGCATGCAGGGACCCGGTTGCCGTCTTGTAGAGCCCCCAGACGATGAGGAGCACCATGTTGCCGATGAAGAAGTAGGTGGGGACGGCGAACGTGCGGCCGGCTTCGCGAATTCCTCGCAGATTCCCATACGCCAGAAGAATGACGAGGCCTATGGCGATCCAGGTCGTGTAGGGAGTGAGGCTCGGGATGACGGAAGTGACAGCGGCCACGCCGGCCGCCACCGAGACTGCCACCGTCAGGGTGTAGTCGATGAGCAATGACATGGCCGCCACCTGGGCCACGTTGAGGCCGAAGTTCTCGCGGGCCACCACGTAGGCTCCTCCGGCCTTCGTATACACCTTGACCACCTCGAGGTAGGAGAGGGTCACGAAGAGAAGGACGAAGATCACCGCGATGCTGATGGGGATGACCAAGGAGAATGCGGCGATGCCGATGATCGGGATCAGGGGAATGAGCATCTGCTCGGTGGCATACGCCGACGACGAGATGACGTCTGAGGACAAGACCGCCAGGGCGGTCGGTTTGCCCAACCGCTCGGTGGACTGTCGCTCGGTGGCGATCGGAGGCCCGAGCAACCGGTTCTTGATGCGGTAGCGGAGGGTTTCGGGGAGATCGAGCTGAGCCAGCGCGGAAGCGGCTGGCTTCAAACGCGCGTCCGGGGGGGGTTTCACCGCTGTCGCCGGATCGTTGGTGCCTGTCCAGCGTGATTCCGCCGAATCGTCACCTCTGGCTTCGGCTTCCTGCATGCGCTCAGTAAATCATGGGCCGTGGTCGACCCCAGTGTTCGACCGATATCCCTGACCAGCAGGACCGAGGGTAGGAAAGCGGGCACAGGTCCGGAACGGCTCAACTTTTGCAAGACCCGACGCGGCGTGTTGCACTGTGGCGTGCACGTCATCGTCGTCGGGTGTGGCCGCGTGGGCTCGGGCCTTACCCTCTCTCTCAGCGCCGAGGGTCATTCGGTGGCCGTCATGGACAAGTCGGCCAAGGCCTTCCGCCGCCTCAAGGAGTGGGACGGCCCCTGCATCTTGGGCTCGGGATTCGACCGGGACGACCTCGAGAAGGCGGGCGCGCTCGAGGCGGACGCATTGGCCGCGGTCACCAGCGGGGACAACACGAACATCCTGACCGTGCGCATCGCACGGGAGACCTACAAGATCCCCAACGTGGTGGCCCGCATCTACGACCCCCGGCGGGCCGAGATCTACCAGCGGCTCGGGATCCCCACCGTGGCCACGGTCACGTGGACGATCGACCAGGTGCGGCGGCGCCTGCTGCCCGACGAGGACGTCGGCGACTGGTCCGACCCCACCGGGCGCCTCTCCCTGATCGACCGCTCGTTGCCCGAGAACTGGGCCGGCCGGCCCCTGGCCGACATCGAGCAACCCGGCCGCCTCAGCCTCGTCTCCGTGACTCGCGCCGGTGTGCCCCGGCTCGATGCCCGCGAGCTGGTCGGCCAGGAGGGCGACGTCCTGCACCTCGCCGTGCTCGATGATGCCCTGCGCAAGTTCGACGAGACGCTGGCTCGCAGCGAAGGCGCGGTCGGGGACGGCGCCACATGAGGGTCGCCATCGCCGGCGCGGGGAGCGTCGGCACCGCCATCGCGTCCGACCTGCACGCCAACGGCCACGAGGTGCTCCTCGTTCGAACAGGACCCCGAGTTGGTGGAGCGCCTGCGGCCGACGCTCGACATCACCTGGATCGCGGCGGACGCCTGTGAGGTCTCCTCGCTCGACCGGGCCGGCCTCGCCACCGTCGACGTCGTCGTGGCGGCCACCGGCGACGACGAGGACAACCTGGTGATCTCGCTGCTGGCCAAGCAGGAGTTCGCCGTCCCCCGCGTCGTGGCCCGGGTCAACCACCCCAAGAACCAGTGGCTCTTCAACGAGAGCTGGGGGGTGGACGTCTCCGTTTCGACCCCGCAGCTGCTGACCGCCCTCGTCGAGGAGGCGGTCTCGGTCGGGTCCCTGGTCCGGCTGTTGCAGTTCAAAGGCGGCGTGGCCCACCTGGTCGAGATCACCCTGGCCGAGGACTCGCCGGCCAACGACACCCGAATTGCGGACCTCGCCTTCCCGCGCGACGCCGTCGTGGTGGCGGTCGTCCGGGCCGATCGCCTCGTCGTGCCCCGCGGCGACACGACGCTGCAATCAGGTGACGAGGTGCTCGTCCTGGTGACGGCGGAGGCGGAGGACGCCGTGCACGCGCTGTTCATCGCGGGGCAGGGTCAGTAACCGCAACCTGGCCGCAACCCCCGCGACGTCCCAGTTCACGAGCACCAAACGTTCGCGAGCTCGTCCTCTAATTGTCACGGTTGCTCAAGGCGGGGGCACAGTCACCCGTACCATGAAGGTATGGAGGCGGCCTTCTTCGATCTCGACAAGACCGTCATCGACCGCGCCTCCATCGCCGCGTTCGGGCGGCCTTTCCTCAAGGGCGGGCTCATCAACCGCCGGACCGTGGCCCGGGCCGCCATCTCCCAGCTCATCTACCTCTACTTCGGCGCCGACGAGGAGCGGCTCGTCCGCGTGCGCGAGTCGATGCTGGCCGTGACCAAGGGCTGGGACCGGGCCCAGGTGCGCCAGATCGTGCGCGAGACGATGCTCCAGACGATGGAGCCCATCATGTACGCCGAGGCGCTCGAGCTCATGGAGCTCCACCGGGCCGCCGGCCACCGGGTCTACCTGGTGTCCGCCTCACCCGAGGAGATCGTGCTGCCCCTCGCGGACCTGCTCGGCGTGGACGGCGCCATCTGCTCGCGGGGCGAGGTCGACGAGCAAGGCTGCTACACCGGCCGCATGGCCTTCTACGCCTACGGCGAATCCAAGGCGACCGCCATGCGCGAGCTGGCGGAGCGCACCGGCCTCGACCTGGCCGCCAGCAGTGCCTACTCCGACTCGGGCACCGATCTGCCGATGCTCGAGGCGGTGGGGCGGCCGGTGGCGGTGAACCCCGACCGGGCCCTGGCCAAGGTGGCGCGCGAACGCGGCTGGGAGGTGCGCAACTTCACCAAGCCGATCCGCCTGCGCGACCGGGTGGGCCGTACGACGCCGGTGATCACGACGAGCCTTGCCGTGGCCGGCGCCGCACTCATCTTGTGGCGGCGCGGTCTGCGCGGCCGCCACGCTGCAGCACGGTTGGCCGGGCGCGCTGCGTAACGCAGCGTGTTGGCTTCTACGCCTCGCGCAGACGGCGGGCGGCGATGACGCCGATGGCGACCAGTACGGCGAGAACGAGGAGCTTCTTCATGGCGGAAGAGCCTAGGCGCCGTTAGACGGTCAGCAAATCACGCGCCCCGGTGTCCGAGGACGGGTGGCGCAGCTTCGACATGGCCCGGGCCTCGATCTGGCGGATGCGCTCACGCGTGAGGTTGAAGTGCTCGCCGACCTCCTCGAGCGTGCGGGGCTCGCCCCGGTCCAGCCCGAAGCGCAGGCGCAGGATCTCGCGTTCGCGCTCGTCGAGCGGCGACAGGAGCCGGCCGATCTCGTCAGGCAGCAGGGAGACGGCGGCCACCTCGAAGGGCGACTCGGCGGAACGGTCCTCGACCACGTCGCCCAGCTCGGCGTCCCCGTCCTCACGCAACGGCTCGGACAGCGACAGCGGCTCGGCCCGGAAGCGCAGGGCCTCGACCAGCTTGTCCTCGGGCATCTCGACCTCGATGCCCAGCTCGGCCAGCGTGGCCGGTCGGCCCAGCTTCAGCTCGAGCCGCGCCTGCGCCTTCTGCACCCGGGCCAGGGTGTCGCCGGCGTGCACGGGCAGGCGGATGGTGCGCCCCGTGTTGGCGATGCCACGGGTGATGGCCTGGCGGATCCACCAGGTGGCGTACGTGGAGAACTTGAACCCCTTGCGCCAGTCGAACTTCTCGACGGCGTGCATCAGGCCGAGGTTGCCCTCCTGGATCAGGTCCAGCAGCGGGAGCCCGGAGGCCTGGTACTTCTTGGCGATCGACACGACCAGCCGCAGGTTCGACTGCACGAACGTTTGCTGGGCCTGCTCACCCTCCATGACGGCACGGCGCAGCTCGCGCTTCTTCGCCGTGGTGAGCCCCTTGGGTGCCTTCGCCACATCGGCCTCGGCGTCGCGCCCGGCCTCGATGGCCTGGGCCAACCGGACCTCGTCGTCCTTGGTCAGAAGTGGGTACTGACCGATGTCTGTGAGGTAGAGCCGGACGAGATCCTCGTCGTCGCGCTCAATACGTTCCTTGGCCAAAATCGTCGCCAAACCTTCCGTCCCATGACCTCGGCAGGGGAACCTGGCCGGGCTGTCGCGCTCGTGATAACGCAGCCGGCGACCGTTTCGGGCGTACGCGGGCTGCTGACACAGTGTAATGGCACTGTCAAGATGCGGGTACAGCAGGGAAAACGCTGGTCTGGTCAAACGCCCGTTCAATTTCGGCGTCGAGCGCACCGTCCCTCGTCAGCCCCTCTGCGGACGCCCGCAGCAGGGCGCCGCCACGGCTGATCTCGCCGGCCACATCCCGGTGGGCTCCCACCAGGACCTCCAGGACGGGGCCCTCGCTGACCGGCGTGGCCGACGCCAGATGGGCTCCGTAGACGCCCAGCAGGCGGGGGAGCACCGTGTCGGCCAGGGCCGCCACGGCGACCCGGGTGTCCGGCACCGTGGCAAGGTCCTCGAACGCCCCGGCCAGGGGTCCGGCCGGTGGGCCCACCAGGGCAGCCCGATCGACGCCCGCCCGGAGCGGGAGGCGCTCGGCCCAGCGGACCGCCAGCTCCCCGTGGCGCCGTGACAACCCGGCGCAGAACACCCGCAGCGCCGGGTCGAGGCCGTCCCCGCCGGCGCGGCCCGGCGCAGTCGCCCAGGTCCCGCTGAGCTGGAAGACCCGGTTCTCGACCCAGCAGTAGGCGCCGACCAGCCCGGCCAGCTCGTCGATGCCTCGCCACGATGCGGTGGCGACGCCGACCCCGGTCACCCCGGGATCAGCCACCGGCGGACTCCTCCCGGGCCGAGGAGCGGTAGCGGTTCGTGATGGGCATGCGCCGGTCCTTGCCGAAGGCCTTGGTCGTGATGCGCACGCCGGGCGGCATCTGGCGCCGCTTGTACTCGGCGCCGTCGACCAGGCGCACGACCTGGTCGACCACGGCCGGGTCGAAGCCCTCGGCCACGAGGTCCGCCGCGGTCAGGTCGCCCTCGACGTAGCCCTGGAGCACCGGGTCGAGCTCCTCGTAGGGCGGGAGCGACTGGTCGTCGCGCTGATCAGGGCGCAACTCCGCCGAGGGCGGCTTGTCGAGCACGCTGTCGGGAATCGGTCCCGGCAGGCCCTCGAGCACCGCCTGCGTGTTGCGGTAGCGGCACAGCTCGTACACCAGCGTCTTGGGCACGTCCTTGATCACCGCGAAGCCGCCCGCCGAGTCGCCGTAGAGCGTCGAATAGCCCGTCGCCATCTCGCTCTTGTTGCCCGTCGTGAGCACGATCCACCCCTTGGCGTTGGACACTGCCATCAGCAGCACGCCGCGCAGGCGCGACTGCAGGTTCTCGTCGGTCAGCCCGGAGGGCTCGCGCCCGAGCACCGGCGCCAGCATGGCGGCGAACGCGACGTGCGCCTCCTCGATGGCGACCGTCCTGATGTCGATGCCCAGGCGCTCGGCCAGTACCTCGGCGTCGTGCCGGGAGCCGTCGCTCGAATAGCGCGAGGGCATGGAGATGCCGTGCACCCGCGACGGGCCGAGCGCGTCGACGGCGATCGTGGCCACCAGCGACGAGTCGATCCCACCCGACAGACCGATCACCGCCTCGCTGAACCCGTTCTTGCCGAGGTAGTCCCGGGTTCCGAGGACCAGGGCGGAATACACCTCTGCGTGGTCGCTCAACGCAGGGCGCGGTCGTCGCCCGCGTCAGCGCGGGACGATCGGCCCGGCGGGGTTCGGTCACGGCGATCCGCGGCAGCAACCCGGTCACCGCACGCGGTGGATGGGACCCGACCGGGAGATCCACGACGACCAGGTCCTCGGCGAACTGGACACCCGATCCGACCAGCGTGCCGTCGGCCGCCACTATGAGGGAGTCGCCGTCAAAGACGAGCTCGTCCTGGCCCCCCACCTGGTTCACATAGGCGATGGCGCAACCAGCCTCGGCCACCCGGCCCGAGAGCATGGCCAGCCGCTCGGCCCGACGGCCCCGGTTGTAGGGCGACGCGTTGAGGTTCACCACGACGTCCGCTCCCGCCCGACCCTCCAGCGCGACAGGACCGTCGTCGAACCAGATGTCCTCGCAGATGGAGACGCCGACCCAGGACCCGGCCACGCCGAAGAGCGGCGGCGGCTCGTCGCTCGGCACGAACCAACGCTGCTCGTCGAAGACGCCGTAGTTGGGGAGGAAGCGCTTGCGGTACACGCCGGCGACCCGTCCCCCGGCGCAGACCGCGGCGGCATTGGTCAGCCCGAACCCCCCGGGGGCGGCGCCGACGAACCCGACCACCACCGCGCAGTGCCGGGTGGCGGCGGCGACCTTCTCGAGCGCAGCCACGTTGTCGGCAACGAACCCGGGCTTGAGGAGCAGGTCTTCGGGCGGGTAGCCCGGGATGGCGAGCTCGGGGACGACGCAGATGTCCGCTCCCGCCGCCTCGGCGGCTGCCAGCGCGGCGAGGATGCGTTCCACGTTGCCCGCGAGATCACCCACGACGGTGTTGAGCTGCGCAGCGGCGAGACGCAGGTGGTGCGGCATCGTCCCAGATTATCGGTGGTCCCGGCTCGACCGATGGGGTCGACCGGGGCGGGGTCCCGGAAGAGCCGGGTCGTCGGGCATGCGAAGCTGGTGCGGTGCAAAGCCAGCGGGATTACGTGCTCCGGACCGTGGAGGAGCGGGGCATCCGCTTCGTCCAGCTGTGGTTCACCGACGTGCTGGGGACGCCCAAGGGGTTCAACATCACGTCGGCCGAACTGGAGAACGCGCTCGACGAGGGGATGACCTTCGACGGTTCGGCCATCGACGGCTTCAGCCGGGTCCAGGAGGCCGACGTCCTGGCCCGGCCGGATCCAAAGACCTTTCAACTGCTGCCGTGGCACCACGACGACGCGCAGGTGGCCCGTGTCTTCTGCGACATCGCGAACCTCGACGGCACACCGTTCGAGGGTGACCCCCGGCACGCCCTGCGCCGGACACTCGAGCGTGCCCGTGCGGCCGGATTCACCTTCTTCGCCTCGCCGGAAGTGGAGTTCTTCTACTTCGCCGACGCCGATCCGGCGCGGGGGCCGGTCACCCTCGACTCCGGGTCCTACTTCGACCTCTCGGTGGCCGACCTCACGAGCGACCTGCGCCGGCGCTCGGTCCTCATGCTCGAAGAGATGGGCATCCCGGTGGAGCACACCCAGCACGAGGACGCGCACAGCCAGCACGAGATCGACCTGCGCTACACCGACGCCCTCACCATGGCCGACACCGTGATGACGACGCGGATGGTGATCAAGGAGATGGCGCGCCAGGAAGGCGTCTTCGCCTCCTTCATGCCAAAGCCGCTGGCCGGCGTGCAGGGATCGGGCATGCACACCCACATCTCCCTGTGGGAGGGCGAGCGCAACGCGTTCGTCGACGAGAACGACCAGTACGGGCTCTCCGAGGTGGCGCGCCGCTTCATCGCCGGGTTGCTGTACCACGCCCGCGAGATCACGGCCGTCAGCAACCAGTGGGTCAACTCCTACAAGCGCCTCATCGGCGGCTACGAAGCCCCGGTCCACGTCAGCTGGGCCCGCAACAACCGGTCGGCCCTCGTACGCGTGCCCGTCGTCAAAATGGGAAAGAGCGACTCGACCCGACTGGAGTACCGCGCCCCCGACAGCGCCTGCAATCCCTACCTCACCTTTGCGGTGGTCCTCGCCGCGGGGCTGCGCGGCCTCGTCGAGGACTACCCCCTGCCGCCCGAGGCCGACGACAACCTGTTCACCCTGACGCCAAAGGAGTTGGCCAAGAAGGGGATCGAGCGGCTGCCCTCGAGCCTGCACGATGCCGTCAACGAGATGGAGGGCTCCGAACTCCTGGCCGACACACTCGGCGACCACGTCTTCGAGTGGTTCATCCGCAACAAGCGCGAGGAGTGGGACGCCTATCAGGCCCAGGTGACCCAATTCGAGCTGGACCGCTACCTGCCCCTCCTCTGATCCGACGGACCGATGGATCCCCTCCTCTGCTTTCCCGCTGACCTGCCCGCCGAGGTGACGCTCGCGCTGCAGAGCGCGGGCCTCGGCCACCAGAGCGTGGCCGGACCCGACGACCTGGCGGCACCCGGCCCTGACGGCCGCGCCACGGGCTACTCCGGCGCGCTGGTCGTGGCGGGCGACGACATGTCCGCCGCCGTCGCCTTCTGCCGCCACCTCCGCCTACGCGAAGTGCCCCTGACCCCGCTCCTCCTCGCCATCGGCACCGACCAGGTGGGCGAGCTGTTGCTGCGCGACGACCTCTACGACGACTTCTGTGTCCTGCCCGCCCGGCCCGAGGAGCTGGTGGCGCGCCTGCAACACCTCTTCTGGCGCACCGGTCAGAGCATGCGCCCGGACCTCATCGAGTACGGGCCGCTGATGCTCAACCTCGAGACGTACCAGGCCGCGGTGGCGGGCCGGGTCCTCGACCTGACCTACATGGAGTACGAGCTGCTGCGCTTCCTGGCCGGGCACCCGGCCAAGGTCTTCACCCGCGAGACCCTTCTCAGCCGGGTGTGGGGCTACGAGTACTACGGCGGCGCCCGCACGGTCGACGTGCACATCCGGCGCCTGCGGGCCAAGCTCGGCGAGGAGCACGCCCATCTGATCCAGACCGTCCGCTCGGTCGGCTACCGCTTCGGGCAGGTGGCCTGGCACCCTGGTCTCGCGCCGCGCAACGGTGCCGCTGGTCCGGCGGCGGCGCCGACGGGCGCCCCGTCCGCTCAGACGACCGGCGCGTAGGCCCAGGCTTCGACCTCGATCCGCGCGCCGATCGGGAGCGCCGCCACCGCGACGGCCGACCGTGTCGGCCCGTTCTCGGCGAAGTACTCGACCCAGACCTCGTTGACGGCGGCGAACTCCGACATGTCGAGGAGGTACACCGTCGTCTTGACGACGTCGGGCAGCGTCGCTCCCTCGACGGCCAGTACTTCCGCCACGTTCTGCAGCACCTGCCGGAGCTCGGGCACGGTCCCACCTTCGACCAGACGCGCGGCACCGGTTTCGTCGGTGGCCAAGCCGACCTGACCCGACGTGATGACCCAGTCGCCGACGCGGCGAACGGGGGAATACGGACCAACGGCTGGGCTCACTTGCGCTCCTCTCAGCTCTCCGATGCTGCCACTTCGCGCGAGGGGGCACGCACGGCATCGCGGCGCGTCGGCCAGCGCCCGGGCGACCCTTCGGCGATCCAGGCTGCGGCCAGGGTCGCCACGAACACGGCGTCGGAGCCGTTGACGGGCCACCCGTCCTCGTCGTGGAGCCGGACCGTGACCTCGGGCATGTCACGCGCCGCCAGAATGCCGAAGGAGCGGATGGTGAGGTCCACCGGCTCCCCGGAACCGTCGACGGCGATGCCCTCGCTCCACACCATGCCGAGCGCCTGGTGCACCGCGCCGAGCGCGTAGGAGCGCAGTGTCACGGGGCAGAGGATCTCACCGGCCCACACCTCGACCACGACCCGGCCCCGCGGGCCATCCCCGAGCCTGAGCTCGACGCCGGCACTGCCCGCCCCGGGCACGGCGACGTGGACCCGGCCATTCCCCACCCCGGCCTCCGGGGCGTCGAGCGCGGTCCGCGCCGCCAGCACCTCGGCCCAGACCGCGCCCCGCAGGTCGGGCGACACCGGCGGACCGGCGACATCGACCACGTCGACCTCGACACCCGGGCAGCACGCCCGCACCATGGCCGCCAGCGGTTCCAGGTCAGCCGAACCCGCGGCGCGACCGACGCGCACGGTGCCGGTGCCGTCGGGTCGCAGCCCGACGGCCAGGGGCGGGCGCTTCGGCCCGCGTCGCACCACGTCCTCGCGCCTCCACAGGACACGGACGGCAGCACCGGCGGCGTCCGTCAGCTCGCGGGCGCCCGCGGGCACCGGGCTGTGACGCTTGCCCCCGAAGGCTCCGCCATTGGCCAGCGGGGATGCGGGCGCGTGGCCGGGTCGGCACCAACTCGCGTCCGGCTCGACGTAGGCGGGCTCGACCCAGGTCGTCTGCAACGTGAGGGCCCAGTCGCCCTCAGGCAACTCGACCGGATGGGAGAGGGGCACCGTGCTGTTGCGACCCTGCACGCGGCCGCTCCCGGCGCGGGCGGCACGGAGCCCGGCGGCGAGCGGTGCATCCGCCCCCAGCTGGACGAGCGCGGTCGACGGCGCCGAGTCGTCAGCGAAGCCGCCGCCCCCGAGGACCACGTCGGGTCCCGAGGTCTGGAAGGCCGGTCCCTCGAACTGGGCGCGCCACGCGGCCAGCACCGGGTTGCGTGGCTCACCGGCGGGCGGATCCGCGGCGCCCTCGACGCCCAGGACGCTGCACGCGGCATCGACGATGGACTGCCAGCCCGTACATCGGCACAGGTGGGCGCGCAGGGCGGACTCGATGTCGCGGCGTGTCGGTCGTCGCCCCGTTCCCGCCCCCTCCAGCGCGGCCAGCCGAAGCACGATGCCCGGCGTGCAGAAGCCGCACTGGCTGGCCCCGTGCTGCACGAACGCGGCGGCCCAACGGTCGCGCAGGTCCTCCGGTGCTCCCTCGAGCGTGGTGACCCGGCGGCCGGCGATGCGGCGAACCGGGGTGACGCACGCGACCCGGGGTGCCCCGTCGACCCACACGGTGCAGCATCCGCACTGGCCCTGCGGGCTACAGCCGTCCTTGACCGATCGGCAACCGAGCTCCTCGCGCAGGGCGTCGAGGAGAGTGATTCCGTCGGCGACCGCCACCTCGTGGCCGTTGAGGACGAAGGGGACGGACATGGGCGCGGGCGCGCCGATGTCAGCGGACTGCTCGGGAGTGTTGCCGGTTCCGCTCAGGAGGCGGGTTGCCCCGGGCTCAGCTGAAGGAGGAGCCGCAGCCGCAGGTGCGGGTGGCGTTGGGGTTGATGATGTTGAAGCCGGCGCCCTGCAGGCCGTCGCTGTACTCGAGGGTCGAGCCGGTCAGCAGCTCGGCACTCGCCGAGTCCACGACCACCCTGACTGCGCCGAACTCGCGCACCACGTCATCGGGCATGACCTCGGTGTCGAAGAACATCTCGTAGCTGTAGCCCGAGCACCCGCCAGGCTTGACGGCGACCCGCAGCGCGAGCTCCTCGCCATCTTCCTGGGCCAGCAGCTCGGCCACCTTCGCCGCGGCACCGTCGCTGAGCGTCACCGGTGCCGGCTTCTTCCCGATGTTGACGGAAGTGGACATCGTGGTCACTGGATCCTCCTCGTTGCGCCGCACGACTGGCGACCGACTGCCCGGGATGCAGGGTGCCCCGCGGACGAGTCCCATGTTACCGGCGCCCGGCGGACTCCAGCGCCGCAGCCGGGAAGGGTCAGAATTCCCCGCCACGCAGGTACAATTCCCAACTGTGACCCCTCCCGCCGCATCGACGCCCACACCCGGGCAGCCGTCGCGCGAGGTCCGCCAGGAGGAAGTCCGCGACTGCCTGCGGGCGGTGGTGGACCCCGAACTGGGCGACACCATCGTGGACCTCGGCATGGTCCGGGGCGTCACCGTCGAGGGCGGCGACGTCATCGTCGACGTGGCCTTGACCATCGCCTCGTGCCCGTTGCGCAGCCAGATCGAGCGCGACGTGGTGAACCACGTGCGATCCCTGGACTGGGTGCGCTCCGTCGACGTGCAGGTGGCGGCCATGGACGCGGACGAGCGCGCCGCCGTGATGGCGCGGGCCAGATGGAAGGCTCGTGAGGACGCGCCCGAGACGGCGATCGCCGCGTCGACCCGCGTGCTGGCCATCGCGTCCGGCAAGGGCGGCGTGGGCAAGTCGTCGGTGACCGTGAATCTCGCCGTGGCGCTGGCCTCCCGCGGCCTCGTGGTCGGGATCCTCGACGCCGACATCTGGGGCTTCTCGGTCCCCCGCCTCCTCGGCATGGAAGGTGACGTCGAGGCCCGGGCCGGGAAGATGGTCCCGCTGGAGCGCTCGATCGGATCCGGCACGGTACGGGTGCTCTCCATGGGGTTCCTGGCCGACGAGGAGCAGGCGATCATGTGGCGCGGGCTCGTGCTGACCCGCGCCGTGCAGCAATTCCTCCAGGACGCCCACTGGGGCGATCTCGACTACCTCCTCATCGACCTGCCGCCGGGAACCGGTGACGTCCAGATGGGACTGGCCCGCCTCCTGCCGCGCACCGAGCTCCTCGTCGTCACCACGCCCCCCGTGGCGGCCCAGAAGGTGGCGGCCCGGGCGGCCGACATGGCGCGCCGCGGCTACCTGCGCGTGGCGGGGGTGATCGAGAACATGAGCGACTTCACCTGCGAACACGGCACGACCTACGCGCTCTTCGGGTCCGGCGGCGGGGCCCGCTTGGCCCACGGCCTCGGGGTGCCCCTGGTCGGCTCCATCCCGCTGCACCCCGATCTGGCGGCCGGCGGCGACGCCGGCGTGCCCGTCGCCCTGGCGGGGCCCGACAGCGAGCTGGGCGCCGTCTTCACGGAGATGGCCCGGGTGGTCGCCGAGGACGTGGCGCCGATCGTCGACGTGCAGGGATGCTCGGCCCGGCTCATGGACCGGGTCGAGGCGGCCGTGGCCCGGGGGGACGCCGGCGCAAGTTGAGGCCGGGCGCGCAGCGGGCGCTGGAGCTCCGGAGTTCCGGTGCCCGTTCGGTTCAGGCGGCTGCCCAGCGGCTCTCGATGGTGCTCTCGGCTGGCACCCCATCGAAGCAGACAGCTCTGCCCTCCTGGCCGAGCGCCCGCAGGTGGGCCCACAGCGAGAAGCGGGC
This sequence comes from uncultured Acidimicrobiaceae bacterium, assembly GCA_963745175.1. Classification (GTDB taxonomy): domain Bacteria; phylum Actinomycetota; class Acidimicrobiia; order Acidimicrobiales; family RAAP-2; genus Bog-473. The sequence continues at coordinate 26,450 of CAVUWK010000004.1, read as the reverse complement.
CACCGGGAGCTGCCGCTCGGTCACGTCGCCGTAGACCAAGGGGAGCAGCTCGTCGACCGTTCCTTCGCCGCTCCGCTTCAGCGCGGTCGCGATTGTTTCGTGACGCCCGAGGCGGTGGGCCACCAGGGCGTCGACGACGTCGGGCACGTGGTCCATCAGCCGCCCGTGGCCCGGCGCCAGCGTGCGGATGGGCGGCCTGGCGTCACGAAGGCGGGTCAGGCTGGTCAGGTACTGGTGCAGGTCGCCGTCCGGCGGGCGGATCACCACGGTCGAGCCGTGCATGACGTGGTCACCGGTGAGCAGGAGGGCATGCTCCTCGACCAGCCAGCACAGGTGGTCCGAGGCGTGACCCGGCGTGTGGAGCGCCCGCAGCGTCAGGGGCCCGCCGGCCCGGGGTCCGGGGCAGGACAGGCTCCACCCCTCGCCGACGCAGTCGTCGGGCGCGAAGCCCTCCGCCGGGCCGTAGCCGACCACCCGGGCCCCCGTCGCCGTGGCGAGCGCGGCCGCGCCGGGCGCGTGGTCGACGTGGGTGTGGGTGACGAGGATCGTGCGCACAGGACCCAGCGGGGCGGCGGCGGCCACGATGGCCGCCGTGTGCGCGTCATCGGCGGGGCCGGGGTCGATGACGACCGGCTCGGCGCGTCCCACCAGATAGGTGTTGGTGCCCGGACCGGTCATGAGGCCCGGATTGGGGGCGGTCAGCCGCAGGACACCCGGTGCCACCTCGTCGACCCGGCCCGGCACGGGGGCGAGGCCGATGCCGAAGTCCGGCACCGGCGGGATCACGGTTCGTCGGGTGGGGGTCCCGCCGGGCGAGGTCCGGGCGCGGCATCGGGGCCTTCCTCGTTGGCACGCATGGAGACGGCGCGCACCGCCTCGTTGAAGTCGCCGCGCGCCGCGCCGTCGCCGGGATCGGGCACCGCCCCGCGCTCGTAGCCGGGGTCGCCCGGGAGCACGATGCGCATGCCGTTGCCGTCGGGCACCACCCGCGGCTCGATGGCCGGGACCGCGCTCGAGGCCTCCTCCGCCGCTGCCAGCAGTGCGGCACTGGTGGCGAAGCGCCCGATGACCTGGAGGTTGCGGATGGTCGGGAAGATGATCTCGATCTCGCCTGCGCGGTGGCGGGCCAGCGCGTCCTGCGGCGAGATCCATACGTCGGCGATGGTCTCCCCGGCGTCGTGCGCGGCGATCTGTCCGGGTGGTGCGGCTGCCACGAAGAACCGCGTGTCGTAGCGCCGGGGGGCGCCACGAGGGGTGATCCAGTGGGCGAAGTAGTGGATGTCGCCCACGGTGAGGCGCAGGTTCTCGTCGCGGCACAGGTCGAGGAAGCGGCGCGTCCCGGCGTTGACGGCCACCCGCTCGGTGACGAAGCGCTCCACCTCCTGGTCCCCCGCCAACAGGTCGGGGCCGCCCTCGCGCCGGGCCAGGAGGATGCCCGCCTCCTCGAAGGTCTCGCGTACCACGGCCACCCAGTAGGCCAGGCCGCCCGACGCGAAGCCCAGCAGCGTGCTGGCGCCGGCATCGGTGCGCCCGGTGCAGAGCGCCTCGGCCTCGGCACCCCCGTCGAGCGGATCGACGGCACCGCCGGGGAAGACGTAGGCACCGCCCACGAAGTCCGAGCGCAGGTTGCGCCGCACCATGAGCACCTCGAGGGACGTCCCGCCCGACGGCGCTCGCGCGTCGCGCACGAGCATCACCGTGGCGGCCGGGCGGATCTCCACCCGGGCCGGATCCGGTGGAGCGGCGGGTGGTGATGGCGGCGGGGCCGATGGAGGCACGCCGGAGAGGGTACCGGCAGGAAGAGGCGGCGCCCCCGGAACCAGGGCACCCCTTGACTAACCTGACCCGGTCCATGAGCCAGCCCGCCACCGAGCCCGCGCCGGCGCCCGCGTTGCGCCACATCCCGCGTCGCTACCTCGCTCTCGCGCTCATCATCGTCGCCATCTGCCTCCTCGGTGCCCTGGTCCTCGTGCGGGACTACTCGGGGCCGAGCACCTCGTCGACCGTGGAGACCTTCAGCCCGGCCCCCTCGTCGCTCATCTCGACCATCTCGTCGGTGCCCGCCTCGGTCTACGACGCCGTCGGGGTGAGCTCGCCGGCCAACCCGGTGCTGGCGCCGCAGCCGGCCGGGCACAGCAGCACAACGACGTGGTTGGCCGCGGCCAACGGCGGGCCGCCGTTGCCGGTGGTGTTCTTCTACGGGGCCGAGTTCGCGCCGTACGCAGCCGTCCAGCGCTGGCCCCTGATCCTCGCCCTCTCGCGCTTCGGCACGTTCAATCAGCTCGGGTTGATGCAGTCGAGCGCGACCACGGCGTTCGCCGACCTGTCGACGTTCACTTTCTGGAAGATCTCGTACACGAGCAAGTACGTGATCCTCGAGTCGGTGGAGCGCTACAGCTCGCTGGACCCCACCGGGGTGCGCTATCTCAACTTGCAGACGCCCGATGCCCGACAGGCCGCGGCCGTTGCCAGCTACGGCGCGAGCACCAATACCTTCGCCCTGCTCGACGTGGCCAACCGCTGGATCCTCAACGGCGCCAGCTTCGCCCCAGGTGTCCTCACCGGGCTCTCACAGGGCCAGATCGCCGGCGATCTCGCGACACCGGCCAGCCCGCTGACCCAGGCCGTGGTGACCGCGGCCAACGAGATCACGGCCAGCATCTGCGCGGTCGACGGCGACAAGCCCGGCGCCGTGTGCGACAGCCGGGGCGTGCTCGCGGCCGATCAGGAGCTGAAGATCACGCCCACGAACTGAGGCGGGGATCGCGGTCGGCGGTCAGCTGGCCCGGCGGTCGAGCATGAGCTTGCGCTCCATCTCGTTCATGCCGCCCCAGATCCCGTGGGGCTCGCGAATGCGAATGGCGTAATCGAGGCACTCGCCGCGGACGCGGCACTGGTCGCAGATGGTCTTGGCCCGCATCTCGCGTAAGGCCTTCTCCTCCTTGCGCTCAGCGTGTGACGGGGGGAAGAACACCGCAGCCTGCGGCCCCCTGCACGCTGCCTTCAACTGCCACATATCTTGTCCCTGGCGCATCGAACCCCCCGATAGGGCACTTCGGATCCCCCCGCTGGGGTCAAGCTACCGCCGGGGGTTGCCGCTTTCAAGGGGTGTGACCAGGATCTTTGGACGGCCATGGATCTGCGGCGCAAGCCCGGCCACTACGCTCGCCCCAACATGGACGTGGAGACCTTCTGCGCACAGAGCCACGTCCTCGTCGTCGCCGGCAAGGGTGGCGTGGGCAAGACGACGATGACCGCGGCCCTGGCCAAGATGGCTGCCGGGGTGGGCAAATCGGTGCTCATCGTGGAGCTCGAGGGCAAGTCGGGGATCACGGCCGCCTTCGGCCGCCACGGAGACCTCGGCTACGAAGAAGCCCTGCTCGTCCCCGCCGGGCAGGGCGGCCCGGCCGGGGCGACCGGCTCGGTGCGGGCGCGGCGGCTTACGCCCGACGACGCGCTCGTGGAGTATCTCGAGGACCACGGCCTGCGGCGCGTGTCCAAGCGCCTGGCCCGCTCGGGGGTCCTCGACGTGGTCGCGACCGCCATCCCCGGGATCCGCGACGTGCTGGTGCTCGGCAAGGTGAAGCAGTTGGAGCGGGAGGGCGCCGCCGACCTGATCCTGGTCGACGCGCCGGCAACGGGCCATGCCATCACGTTCCTGACCTCGGCCAGCGGGATGGTCAGCGCCGCCCGGGGCGGACCCCTGCGCACCCAGGCCCAGGACGTGGTGGAGCTGCTGAGCGACCCCTCCCGCTGCCGGGTGATCCTCGTCACCCTGCCCGAGGAGCTGCCGGTCTCCGAGACGATCGAGTCCGCCTACACGCTCGAGGACAAGGCAGGCGTCCAGCTCGGCCCCGTGATCGTGAACGCCTGCGACCCCGAGCCGATCGGGCTGGAACGACCGGCGGCCGACGTGGCCGCGGCGGCCGGTGTGACCGTCGCGGCGGATCATCTGGCCGCGCTCGAGGAGGCCCGGAGCTTCCGGCTGGCCCGCCATGCGGTGTCGGCCGAGCAGATCGACCGGCTGCGCCGGGACCTCCCACTGCCCCACCTCCTGGTGCCGGCGCTCGACGCCGCCTCCATCGGGCCGGCGCAGACCCAGGAGCTGGCCGTCGCGTTGGCCGACGCCGTGGGGATGCTGGTGCCCGAGGAGGCGGCGTGAGCACGGGCAGCGCGGAGCCGGAGGGCATGGAGTCGGCGGAGGGGACGGGCGGGGCCCGGAGCCTGCCACTGGCGGCGCTGCCGGACCTGGTGACCGAGCGTTCCGTCGTGGTGTGCTGCGGGTCGGGCGGCGTCGGCAAGACGACGGTGTCGGCCACCATCGCGCTGGCGGCGGCCCGGGCCGGGCGGCGTTCGTGCGTGGTCACTGTCGACCCGGCGCGGCGCCTGGCCGACGCGCTGGGAGTGGAGTCGCTGCCCAACACGCCGACGGAGGTGGCGGGCGACTGGCCCGGCCACCTCCACGCGCTGATGCTCGACTCGAAGGGCACCTTCGACGACCTGGTGCAGCGGTACGCCCGCACGCCGGAGCAGGCCGAGTCCATCCTGGGCAACCGGCTCTACCAGAATCTCGCCGGCGCGCTCTCGGGGACGCAGGAGTACATGGCCATGGAGAAGCTCTACGAGCTGGTCCAGTCCGAGGAATTCGACATCGTGGTCGTCGACACGCCTCCCACGCGTAACGCGCTCGACCTGCTCGACGCGCCGCGCCGGCTGACCCGCTTCCTGGAGAACCGGCTCTTCCGGGCCCTGCTGGTGCCGACCCGGATGTCGCTGCGGGCGGTCGGCGTCGCCACCCAGGCGCTGCTGCGCACCATCGCCAAGGTCGCCGGGGCCGAGATCGTGGAGGACGCGATCAGCTTCTTCCAGGCCTTCGAGGGAATGGAGGACGGCTTCCGGAGCCGGGCCAGCGCGGTACACGAACTGCTGGCCGACCCGGCCACGGCATACGTCCTGGTCACCTCCGCCCGGCCCGACGCCATCACCGAGGCCGGCTTCTTCGCCGAGAAGCTGGGCGAGCGCAACGTCGCGGTGGCCGCGCTGGTGATCAACCGGATCGCGCCCGCCTTCGGCAACGGGGCCGGGGACCCGGCGACGCGCCCCGCGCCAGGGCTCGAGGCCGCTGGAGGCCAACCTGGCCGCGCTCAACGCGGTGGCGGCCCGGGAGGAATCAGCGTTCTCCGGCCTGGCCGCGCAGGTGGCGCCGGCGCCGGTCGGACGGATCCCTCTCTTCGGCCAGGACGTGCACGAGCTGGTCGGGCTGCAGCGGGCGGCCGACCGACTCTTCTCCTGAACGCGCTCCCCCACGCCGCGCCGAGAGCCGATCCGGGCGCGACCGGGTTTCCGGCCCCGCTGACGGGTCCGATAGTGTCCCCGCGGTGCAGACCATCCTGGTCGCAAGCGACGCACCCACGCTCCGCAAGGACGTGGAGGCGGTCATCAGCGGGCCCGACATCGAAGTGCGCGCCGTGACCTCGGGTCCCGAGGTGGTGGCCTTCGTGGCCGAGGAATCGCCGGATCTGCTCATCGTCGACATGCAGATGGGCAACATGGGCGGCATGGCGGTCTGCCTCGAGCTGCGGCTGCAGGAGTCGTACGACGCACTGGACCACATTCCGGTGCTCATGCTGCTCGATCGACGACCGGACGTCTTCCTCGCCCGCCGATCGGACGCCGAGGGTTGGCTGGTCAAGCCGCTCGACCCGCTGCGCCTCCGGCGCGCCGTCGCGGCGCTGCTCGACGATGGCACCTTCGCCGACGACTCGTTCACGCCCGTACCCGTGCTGGTGGGCGGCGGACCCCAGCTGCAAGCGGGACCCGAGACCAGAATCTGACCCGGCGCAGCCGTGTCGCACCGATCACGACGACTGTGGCGCCGCTCGGTCGGCGCCGACGAGCCTGGAGGGACGGACCGGCAGAGCCAGTCCCTCGAGGCTGAGGCCTCCGAACAGGAGCGGTTCATCACCGAGGCCCTGGCCGATCTGCGGGACATGGACGTGCGCGAGGTGATGACACCGCGGGTTGACGTCACCTTCCTGACCATCCCGGTGCACGCCGAGGACATCGCCCACGCAGTGCGCACGTCGGGACACAGCTGCTTCCCGGTGGTGCACGACGATCTCGACGACCTGATCGGCATCCTCTTCGTCAACGACATCTTCCGGACCAACCGAGCCGGCTCGCGTGACGGCGGTCACGGTGACGGTGACAGTGACGAACCGAGGGATGCCACCGACCCCAGCCCACTGGAGATCTCCCGCAAGGTGCGTCAGCCCTATCTCCTGCCGGAGTCGCTCGGGGTTCTGGAGGCGCTGGCCGACATGCGCAAGCACCACCGGGCCGTGGCCGTCGTCGTCGACGAGTACGGCGGCGTGGCGGGGCTGCTCACGGTGAAGGATCTCCTCGAGCCGCTGGTGGGCGATCTCCACGACGAATTCGACGAAGAGGAGGAGGCCGACATCGTCCGGGTCGACAACACACGGTGGCTGATTGACGGGCAGACGAACGTCGACGATGTGCGGGAGCGGATCGGCATCGAGATCCCGGACGGCGAGTACGTCACCGTGGGCGGGCTTCTCTTCGAGCGGTTCGGCCACATCCCCACGGAGGGCGAGGAGGTCCGCGTCGGGGACTGGGACATGCGGGTGGTCGAGATGGACAAACGGCGGGTGGCCCGGGTGGTGGCCACCTTCGCCGGCGGCGACCCCGGCGCAGTCCCCGCGAGTGCGGACGACAGCGGCGCGAGAGGCAGGGACCAATCGGCCAACGGCACCGGGGAAGCTGCCGGCTGACGTCGCGGTAGTGTGGCGGCTTGCTCCCCCCGGGGGGCGGACGGGCTGTGGCGCAGCTTGGTTAGCGCGCTGCGTTCGGGACGCAGAGGTCCCCGGTTCAAATCCGGGCAGCCCGACTCACAAGTCCCTGTTCAGGGAGTCGAGTTCCCGACCGGCCTGAGCCCCTCGTCAGTATTCGGCGCGATTTTGGCGCTGGGGTGTGTCAGCCGAACGCGGCGGGGCCGATGGGCTGATCCAGCAATCCCCTCAGGTCGGCAAGAAGCACCGAGGAAGCGTCGTCGAGGTCCCCAGCCGTCAGCAGCATCGACGGGATGGTTGCCGTGGTGCACCCCTGAGGCACCGCGCCTCCAGTGAGAGTTGGGTGAGCCAACCCAGAGCGGCCGGCGCTCCGATCACGGCCAACGAGAGATGCTCGCTGAGCTCATCTCGGGTGTAGGTGACCGAATCTCCTTTCGCGCAGTAGGGCGCGACGGTGGCATCGGTGCCGGTAATGGGGATCAGTTCGTCATTCACCGCGTGGTAGACGAACATTGGGGCAGCAGGGACCGATCCACCGAGGTTGAGCCGATCAAGGGCAGCCTGGACGGAGGGAATGGCGAGGAACTGAGCGGGGGGAATCGTCAGAAGGTTGCTCACGTTCACAAAGGGATATTCGGCCACGTCGGCGGCCGCGCACTGGGAAGCGCCGTTCGCCAGCGCGCCACTGCCGGCCGGAGTCAGGTACGTGTCGAGCGCCGTAGCCAGTGCCGGGACAGTTCTGGCCACGCCGTCGAGAACGGCCACAATCAGGCCGGAGGCTTCCCCGCCGTTGATCTGGTTGAGGGCTTGGACGATGTTTGTGACGAACCCGCCAACCGCGACTCCTCGAAGGTTGAGCTCGGGGGCGTAGCTCGGCTGGACTTGCGCGGCCCATCCGGAGGCCAACGAACCCCCGGAGTATCCCCAGATGCCCACCGGGGTGCTCTCGCCCGGAAGACCTAGGGGTGAGAACTGCTCGGCGGAACGAATGCCGTCGAGGACGGCGTAGCCAGGTTGACGGGCCGCGCCGAAATCACCGCCAGGTCCCTCGTAATCGGGGACAGACAGGGCGAAGCCCTGCGCCAAAGAGATGGTCATTTGTCTAACCCTCGGCCGGACTTGGTCTTTTGGTCGCGTGAGACCAAAATCAACCCACCAGACGGGGATGAAGTGCGTTGAGCGCAACGCTCGATGGGTGTCTCCGAGAGTCCTTCAGAGTGGTCGAGTAGACTCCTACAAAGACCAAATAGTTGGGTTTAACTGGGATTTTAGGTCTGATTCCCAGAAGGAGCCCGGGGGTCACATCCGGCCAGCCCGACACGGAAACCCGGTAGAGCGGTGACGCCGGGACATGACCGGGAGGAGCTACGAGCTCCGGGACGAATGAAGAGAGTCAGGTATGACGACGAGCGGGTCGCAAAAGAGCAAGTCTCCTTCTCGGTTGATCGATGACAGGATCAAGGAGCTCGATGACTGGCGGGGCGAGATGCTCAGCCGGCTCCGCGCCCTGATCAAGGAAGCCGACCCGGACGTCGTCGAGGACTGGAAGTGGCGTGGGGTTCCGACGTGGTACCACGACGGGATCATCTGCACGGGCGAGACCTACAAGAGCATCGTGAAGTTGACCTTTGCCAAAGGGGCGTTACTGAAGGATCCTTCGAGTCTCTTCAACTCCAGCCTCGAGGGGAACGTACGGCGTGCCATCGACATCCACGAGGGCGAGAAGGTCAACGAGAAGGCCTTCAAGACTCTGGTGCGCGCCGCCGTGACCCTGAACAAGTCCAAAGCCAAGCGCTGATCCAGAGTTCAGGTGGTAGTCACGCCCGATCGGTGACCCGGGGGTGGCGGGCGTGCTGCCGACGCGCCACGTGCTTGGCCTCGTACATGGCCTCATCCGCTTGCTGCCGGAGCCGTTCGATATCGCCGTTCTTGCCGCAGCAGGCGTATCCCACGCTGACCGAGGTCCGCACACCCAGCACCTTGATGCGCGAGACGGCCTCGGTGACTCGGTCGGCGACACGGCGGGCATCTGACTCGTCGGCATCGGCGACAACAGCCAAAAACTCGTCTCCACCCGTGCGGGCGAGGAGGTCACTCCCCCGCAGGACCCCCGAGGCGGCCCGGGCCACGGCAACCAGGACCTTGTCCCCGACGTCGTGTCCGTGCGCGTCGTTGATGGCCTTCAGACCGTCGATATCCAGCACAAGGATGCTCATGGCGTTCAGGCGCCGGTCTCCGTCGAGGTACAGCGAGAGGCCCCGGCGATTGGACAGGCCGGTCAGCGGATCGGTATTGGCCTGGGCCTCGAGCTCTTGATGCGCGATCGCGTTACCCAGCGCGAGCTCCACGACATTGGCCAGGGAGCGGCAGCGGGCCAGCACGTCCTCCGAGAACGGCCTGCCCTCGCTGTCAACCTGGAAGATGCCGTGCAACTCGTCGTTGAAGGTCACGGGGATCAGGGCGACGTCGGTGATGTCGAACTCGTCAGTGACAGACCGCAAGGTGGCGCCCATGGCGGTGCGGTCCACCCTGGTGACCAGCGGAGCACCGCTGTCGATCACCTGGCGCACATACGGGTCATCCTTCAGGAGGTAGCTGGTCGGGATGGATCCGCGATCGTCCACGAGTGCCACCTGCGTGACGACGCCATCAGACACTCGCAGGTACCCGGCGCCATGGAACCCGGTGCCCGCCAGTTCGAACATCGCGAGTGTGCCCTCGGCGATCACCTCCTTGGGGTCGCGCAGCGAGGTGAGGGACTGGGTCGCCCCGTTCATCAGTCGGCCCAATCGAGCGAGCTCCCTTGAGTCCCGAACCTGCCCTTCGAGGCGGTTCCGGAGGTGGTGGACCGTCATGGCGACCACCGCCCCCACCGCGGTCCACAAGAAGAGGCGGCGGAGGTCCGTGGCCTCGGTGCTCTGCACGGCCACCCCCACCGTCGCCAGGCTGAGCATCGAGCCGCACACGACGATCGCCGTGTACGAGCTCGGATAGTAGAGGGCCATCGCCAGAACGGGGAGCAGCACCAGGGCCGAGAGACCACCTGCCGTGCTCTGCACGCTCGGGTCCGTACCACCCGAGATCAGCAGCAGGGTCACCGAGACCAGGTAGCCGAGGGTCGGGACGAGGATGGCCCAGCGGGGGAAGCGCTGCCATGGCAGGAACACAGAGAACGCGCAGAGGGCGAACACAGCCAGGCTGGCCCAGTACAGCCCCGCGTTGCGCGGCCCCGGAGGGAGCGCGGCACTGGCCTGGGCGATCGCACCGAGCCCGATGAAGATCGATGCCCGCACGAAGAACTGGCGCCGGCCGGGATCGGCCCACGCCCTCTCTTCGTGTTCATTCATGGCGTCTCCCGCTGGTGGACGACCCAGTACTCGCTTCAGAACGTCGGCCGATCACTCGGTCGTCAGTTATAGAGCCAAAAGTACTAAACCAGCGAACCTCGGAGCGCAGAACAACGGATCTGCGATCTGTTCGCAACTTCACCACCTCGAGCGTCTGGTGGGTCAGTCCGGAGCCGGGGAGGTGGGCCCTTTCTCCCGGCCGGTGCCCTCGGGCGCAACCGCCCCCAGCAGTGCATCCAGGAACGGCACCTGTCCTTTGAGCAGCTTGCTCCGGGCCCGGTCGACCGGAACCCACTCAACCCGGTCCACCTCGGGGAACTCCCGCACCGTTCCGGAGCCTCTCGGCCATTCGAGCTCGAACATGTTGCTCGACGCGAATGTCACGTCGAGGTCTCCCTCCAGCCTCCACACACTCACGAGCTTGCCGCCGGGCTGACGGCGCTCCCCGAGGAAGACGGCCGCGCCGCCGGGGGCCGCCAGGCCCACCTCCTCTTGGAACTCCCGGTATGCCGCGACCAGTGCATCCTCGTCGGGGAGGTACTCGCCCTTCGGGATCGACCAGGCGCCGTCGTCCTTCCGCGCCCAGAACGGCCCTCCGGGGTGGGCGATCAGGACCTCGACCACGCCCTCAGGGGAGATTCGGTACAGCAGCAGCCCTGCACTCCTCGCGCCCATGGGTTCGGTCCATCCTTGCATCGCGTCCAGGCAAGCCGCCGCCGCAGGCCAGACCTGATCTTGCACCCCATGTTGCACCGAGGCGGGTCGGCTGCGACACCGCCCGCCGGGCCGGCCCGTGACCGGCTCATGGGGGCGGCCCTCGCTAGGCTTTGCCCTCGTTCCGGCGTCCCGTGCCGGAGCCATCTCGGGGGCACGGGCGTCGACCGGAGCAACCGGCCGCACGTCTTCGTTTTGAACACTGCGCCACATGAGTCCTCCCAATCCCGAGAACGACCCCGTCCAGAAAGGCCTGCACCAACTCGGCCAGGAGATCGACAGCGGAGAGCTGCCGCCCGGCGTTGCGCCGGACCCGGCGGAGAATCCCGTCGAAATGGGGCTGCACGAGCTCGGGCGCCAGATCGACGAGGCGAACCGAAGCGGCGTTGGCCGCAGGGCCAGATCGGCCGAGAGCGGGACAGCGCGCCACGGACCGGCCCACGCCGCCCCGAAGGTCCGCTCCCGCAAACGGACCGTGACCTGGGTGACGGGGACGTGCCTGCTCGTGCTGGTTCTGGTCGCGGGCGCCGCGGCCGGGTACGGCTGGTACCTCAACCACGAGATCCACCGCATCGACCTGAAGAACCTCACCTCTGCTCCCGTCAAGGGCGAGGACGCGGGGACGCAAAACATCCTCATGATCGGTTCGACGGATCGGTGTGCGCTGAAGGTGCAGAACCCCGCCTACGGGCTGTGCTCCCAGGGCGTCAACGGCGTGAACAGCGACGTGGTCATGATCCTGCACCTGAACCCGACGAACGATTCGGTATCGATTCTGTCGATTCCGCGCGACCTCTTCGTCCCCAATGCCCGTTCCGACGGCGCAAACAAGATCGATGCCGCGCTGTTCCAGGGTCCCGACCAGCTCATCGCGGCGATCGAGGAGGACTTCGGGATTCCGATCCAGCATTTTGTCGAGCTGAACTTCGACAGCTTCATCAACGTCGTCCAGGCCCTCGGTGGCATCAAGATGTACTTCCCCGAGCCCGTGTACGACGCGTATTCGGGCCTCAACATCCAGACCACCGGCTGCCTGTCGTTGAACGGCACGCAGGCGCTCCAGGTCGTCCGGGCCCGCCATGTGCAGTACAAGGGTCCCGGAGTGACCACCCAAGACCCCACCTATTGGCCCCAGGAGTCGCAGAGCGACATCGCGCGCATTCGCCGGGATCACGAATTCCTGCGTGTGCTGGCGGCCGCCGTCAAGGCCAAAGGACTCAGCAATCCCATCACCGACCAGCAGCTCGTCGCCGGCGTCGCCGGGCAACTGACGGTTGACTCGGGCTTCTCGGCCTCAGACATGATCAGCCTGGTCCTCGGCTATCACAACGTCAACGTGAACAAGGCACCGCAACTCACCGTGCCGGTGTCGGTCGACCAGTTCGGTAACTACGTGTACCAGGGAGGGAGCTACGGAGACATCGAGTTCCCCGCCCAGCCTCAGGACCACGACGCCGTCGACAAGTTTCTCGGGCTCAAATCGAGCAACGAGGACACGTACTCCGGTGGCGCGCTCCCGTCGCCCTCGACGGTGACCGTGTCCGTGCTCAACGGGTCCGGGGCCACCGACCAGGCAACCACGACGGCGCAGAGCCTCCAGGCACTGGGTTTCCACATCGGGACGATCGGAGACAGCCCACCAGTCGGCCAAGAGGCCGAGACCGTCGTGTACTACGCCGACAAGACGCCCGCCCAACTGGCGGCAGCCCAGGCCGTTGCGAACTCGATGTCGGGAGCCGTGATCATGGCCGAGGATCCGACGCAGGTGAAGGCGGGCTCCCAGGTCACCGTCGTGACGGGCACCGACTTCACGGTCAACGCCCCGTCCGCGACCACCACCACCGCCCCTTCGAGTGCGACCGCGCCGAGCACCACGACGACCACCTCCGGCAACACCGGCAACTCCGGCGCGTTCCAGGCACCCACGCCCACCGTCGAGCCGTTGCAGCCCTGGGACCCCCGCTCCTGCACCCCGAGCGGGGGTGAAGGGACGTAACGCTTCCAGCCCGTCATCGACACCCCAGCCGCGTCAGGCGAAGATCTCGCCTCCGTTGGTGTCGAGCGCCTGTCCGGTCATGGCGGACGAGAGATCCGACGCAAGGTAGACGATGGATCCGGCGACGTCGCCGTCGCTCGGGATCCGGCCGAGCGGAACCCGCGCGTTGAGCTCGTCCACCACGACCTGGGCCGGCACGCCGCGGCCGGTCGACGTCATCTCGACGTAGATGTCGACCGACGGGCCGGCCATCCAGCCGGGCACAACTGCATTGACCCGGACGTGGGACGGACCCAGCTCATAGGCGAGCACCCGGGTTGCCGTCAACAACGCCCCCTTCGAGATGGCGTAACCGCCCTGCGCCGGCTGGGGCTGACGCGTCACCATGGAGGCCACCATCACCACCGAGCCACCGCCCCGCGCGCGCATGGAGGGCAGCGCGGCCCGGGTCATCTGGAGCGAGCCGAAGAGGTTGGTGTCCATGATCTTGCGCCAGATGGCGAGGTCGACGTCCTCGAAACTCTTGAAGGCGTCGAAGCGGAAGGCGTTGTTCACCAGGACGTCGATGCCCCCGAACTCCTCCGCCCCGGCTGCCATCAGTCGGGCGCAGGCCTGCGGATCGGTGATGTCGGTGGGCACCGTGATGGCCCGGGCTCCCAGAGCGGAGACTTCGGCATGGACCTCGTCGAGGGTCGACTGGCGCCGTGCCGCCAAGACCAAATTGGCCCCGTGGGAGGCGAGCGCCTTCGCCGCCTGGCGACCCAGCCCCGGCCCGACACCCGAGACCACACATACCTTGCCCGACAACAACCCGGCCCGGGCCGCGGTTGACTCTTCGCTCTTCACAGTCGCCATCCGCGAAGACTAGGGCAGGCCGGGCGCCGGAGGCCCGTGCCATCCGCGCCGGTGTCACACGGGCCTGAGATGATCGGCGGCAGGGTTGAACAAAGGAGAGTCATGGCCATTTGTTCGCACTGTGGCGGCGAGATGACCGAGGGGATCAGCTGCCTGACCGACCCCGTCATCATCAATGGCAGGGCCTATGCCCGCGTCCCGTGGGGCCAGGAACTCCGGCCGAGGCATCGCTACGAACCAGAGGAGTGCCGCGACTGCGGTACTCCGATCGGCGGGGTGCATCACCCCGGCTGTTGCATGGAGCGGTGCCCCTCCTGCCACGGCCAGGCCATCGGCTGCGGCTGCGTCACCGAGGCCGACTGCACCTTCGAGCGGGCGCGCACACAGCGCTGCCACGCACACGTGCTCCGCCGCGTCGGCTGGCGCTGAGGTCAGTCGTCCGCAGCGGGCGCTCGGCCTGAGCGCCGGAGAATCGCCTCCCAGGGCCGGAGTCGGGACCCCAGGGGCACGAGCACACCGGCGACTCTTCCTTGGAAGCCGCCCTCGGCCGCCGCGATGCACTCCCCGGTTGCCGCGTAGAGGGTGGCGGGGTCGCTGGGCCGGTGCCCGAAACCCCGGGCGTGGGCCAGGTCCCAGGTGTGAAGGTGCCACTCACAGCCCGCCATGCCGGCGTGCAGACCGGCCGTGACGGTGCCTCGTGGAAAGCCGTACGGCAGGTCCCATGCAGCGGGCAGTCGGGCCTGGTAGGCGCCCGCACGGGCGACGAACTGCTCGACCGCTGCCGGCCCGTCGAGGTCCGCGAGCTCACCGAGCGCCTCGGCATTCCTTGCCTCGAGGTCCTCTACGCCGAACGCGGGGGCCGGGTCGCCCCGCTCAGCCCGGTCAAGCCATTCGTGGTACCAGCCGGCGACGGCCAGGACGTGGCGGGCCAGCTCCACGACCGTCCAGGCCCCGCAGGCGGTCCGGGTCCACTCCTCCGGGGGAAGGCCCTCCGCAGCGGCCTGGAACGCGCGCACACCTTCGTCGTAGAGGCGCACGACGTCGTCTCGAGGGACGCGGGACATGACCGAACTCTTACACCGGAGCCGGCGTGCCGTGCGGACGATGCAGCATCCCGTTCCCGGTGGGAAGGACTGCGTCCACGCTGAGGCATGACGACGCTCTGCGCTTGACCTGCCGGTTGCCAGTCACAAAGGTGGGGCAAATGACCCCCGGCAACCAGACCACCGCGAGCGAACCGAGGCAGGGACCTCTCGACGGTGTCCGTGTCCTGGAGGCTGGGCTTCTCGTCCAGGGCCCCCAGGCCTCACTGACGATGCAGGAGTGGGGCGCCGAGGTCATCAAGATCGAGTTGCCCGGGTTCGGAGACCAGGGCCGGTGGCTCCCCATCGACCGCGGCGACCGGCGATCGGCGTTCTTCACGGCCTACAACCGGGGCAAGCGGAGCATGACGATCGACCTGCGCGTGCCCAGGGGGCGCGCTGTCTTCCTGCGCCTCGTGAAGGACGCCGACGTTGTCATCACCAACTTCAAGCCGGGAACCATGGACGGATGGGGGCTCGGATACGCCGAAGCGGCCTCCAGCAACGAGCGGATCATCTACGCGATGGGCTCCTCGTTCGGGTCGGAAGGCCCTGATGCGGCACGGGAAGGAGCGGATCTGAGCGCCCAGGCGGCCGGCGGCCTGATCAGCACGACGGGCGGCAACGGCGCGGACCCCAGTGCGATCGGTGCGACCATCGCCGACCACATCTCAGGGCAGAACCTTCTCTCCGGCATTTTGGCCGCGCTCTACGCGCGAGAGCACACGGGTCGAGGGCAATTGGTGCAGACCTCGTTGCTCGGTGGCCAACTCTGGGCGCAGGCCGGGGAGTACACCCGGTATCTCCTCTCGGGACAGGTCTCGGGTCCGAGCGGCCGCAGCCACCCCATGATCCCGGGCATCTACGGCGTGTTCCCGACCGCCGACGGGTGGATCGCCATCGTCGGCACCGCAGGTCCGGCGCGCGACCTCTTCTACCAGACCATCGGCCGGCCTGATCTGATCGAGCGCTTCCCGACGCTCCTGTACTTCGAGGACGACAAAGCAGCCCTGTGGCCCATCCTCGACGAGGTGTTCGCCACCCGGCCGACCGCGGAATGGTGCGAGCTCCTCGGCGCCGCCGGCCTGCGCTTCGCCCCAGTCCGAGATCACGCCGAGGTGGCGGCGGATGCGGGCGTCCGGGCCAACGGGTACATCGCAAGGCTCGAAGATCCGGATACTCCCGGGACCACCACGGAGGTGGTCAGAGCGCCTGTCCGTTTCTCGGACCCCACGCCGCCGGCGCGTCCCCGAGTACCAGAGCTGGGGGAGCACACCGAGGAGGTCCTGCTCGAGGCCGGCTACTCGTGGGAGGAGATCGCGAGCCTGTCGGCGGACGGTGCCATCTAGCCCTCCTCCGTCACGCTTGAGAGGAAACGAGTGGAGGTGAAGGTCTGAGGTTCCATAGTTTCTGGGACACCATGTGTCAGCAATTCTGGGACACCCGTTCTGAGGTGGTTCCGTGGAGCTGGCCCAATACTGCGTCAACGCCGTGCTCGTGGAGGGCCGCTCGGTGCGGGCAGTGGCGGCGGCGACCGGGCGCTCGAAGTCCTGGGTGCAGCGCCACGTCTCCCTCTACCGAGAAGGCGGCGACCAGGCCCTGGTGCCGCTGCGGCGAGGGCCCAAGGTGCCGGCCAACCTCACCTCGGCGGTGCTCGAGGACAAGATCGTGGGGTGGCGCAAACGCCTGGCTGAAGACGGTCTCGACGCCGGAGCCCGCACCATTGCCTGGCACCTCGAGCCAAGACGGGAGCCGCGCTGCCTTCGCTCTCGACCATTCACCGGGTGCTGCGGCGCCGTGGCTTTGTCACCCCCCAGCCCCAAAAGCGACCTCGCTCGAGCTGGATCCGTTTCGAGTCAGACCTGCCCAACGAGACGTGGCAGTCCGACATGACGCACTGGCATCTGGGAGATGGCCAAGCGGTCGAGATCATCAACTTCGTCGACGACTACTCGCGCGCCGCGCTCTCGAGCGTGGCCGTCCCCGTCGCCACGGCCCCCGAGGTGGTGCGGGTTTTCTACGAAACGGCGGCCCTTTGGGGCCTTCCGGCCTCGGTGCTCAGCGACAACGGTGCCATCTACACGACGGCCTACCGGGGCAGCCACAGCGGCATGGAGATCGAGCTCGCCACCTTGGGCATCACCTTCAAACACGGCAAGCCCTACCACCCCCAGACCCAGGGAAAGGTGGAGCGCTTCCACCTCACGCTCAAGAAGTGGCTGGCCAAGAAACCAGCGGCGGCCAACTTGGCCGAGCTCCAGGCCCAGATCGATCGCTTCGTCTTCATCTACAACGAGGAGCGCCCCCACAGCGCCCGGGGCTGCCCACCCATGGAGGCCTGGCGCGGCCTCGACAAGGCCGTCATCGAGATCGGCGGGCAGCCGTTGTCGGCTCACACCCGGGTCCGCCGGGACCGCGTCGACCAGACGGGCTGTTTCACCTTGCGCTATCGGTCCAAGCTCCACCACGTCTTGGTGGGACGAGCACACAAGGGCGAGCGCGTCCTGGTCTTGGTGGCTGACCTCGACATACGTGTGATCGACGAAAACGGGGTCACCTTGCGACACCTCGAACTCGACCCATCGGTCGACTATCAGGGACGCGTCAGAGATATCGTCTGAGGGTTCACCTGTCCCAGAAAACCTGACACATCACATGGTGGAGGTGAAGGGACTCGAACCCTCGACCTACGGCTTGCAAAGCCGCCGCTCTTCCAGCTGAGCTACACCCCCGGAGCAACCGAGACCGCCAGAGCCGAACTCCGCTCATCGGGATCATCATCGTAGGCCCACGGTGACCGGCGCGACCGTCTCGTTCGCCCTATCGTGGCGGGAAATCAGTCCCGGCCAGTCCGGGACGGGGGAAACGAAGGGCGGGACTCATGCGACGGACTATCGGAAGCCGTCAGGCGCGATCGTGTTTGGGCGGGCTCGGCATCGCGGTGGCGCTCGTTGTCGGTCTGGCCACGGCGCCGACCGGCGCCGCCGAGGCGAAGTCGGCCCCGAAGGCAGGCGTGGTCGCCGTCGAAGGACCCATGACCGGAGAGCAGGCCTCCACCGGCATCGACATGGCAGACGGCGCGCAGTTGGCCGTCGACCAGATCAACAGCACGGGCGGCCTCAATGGCGTGCAGCTCACCCTTCTGAAGGTGAACGACGACGCGACGGCGGCAGGCGGCCTCGCCGCCGCCAAGAAGGTGGCCGCGGCGCACGCCTTCGCGGTCGTCGGCCCCTTCAACTCGTCCGTCGGTGTCGCCAATCTGCCGATCTACAAGAAGGCCGGCCTGCCGATTGTGCGCCTCACCTCCAGCGTCAAGACCGAGGGGTTCGGCGTTACGACGCAGCCCATGGATTCCCAAGTCGCACCTGTGGACGTTCAGGAGATCACCAAGGTGCTCCACGCCCAGCACCCCGCGATCATCTTCGACACCTCGACCTACACGTCTGGCATCGCGAAGCAGGTGAAGGCCGGCCTCGCGAAAGCGGGCGACCCCGTCGTGGCCAACGTCTCGGTGAAGACCGGGCAGACCAACTACAGCGCAGCAATGAAGAAGATTGCACTGGCCCATCCTGATCTCCTCTACATCGCCGCCTACGGGACCGAAGCGGGAGACATCGCGAAAGAAGCCTCCTCCATGGGGACCGGGCGATGCTTCGTCGACCTCGCCGCCCAGGGCCCGGATTTCGTGACCGCTGCCGGCCAGTCGGTGGCATCCGCGTGCGTGTCGAGCGGCGTGCCGAGCGCCCAGCAGTTCACCGGCGCGAGCGGGTACGTGCAGGCGTACCAGACGATGTTCCACTCGAGCCCCGGGACATGGGGCACGTTCACCTACGACTCGGTCGAGATCCTGGCGAACGCCGTGAAGACAGCCGGATGGCACCAGAAGCAGGTGATTGCGGCTCTCGATCACACCACCGGCTACACCGGAATCACGGGGCCCATCAGCATCGCACCGTCGACCGGCAACAGGATCCAGAGCACCGTGGTCATCCTTGATGTGAACAGCGCGGGCTCCTATGTCATCGATCCCCAGTGGGCCGCCGTGGCCGGATTTCCCCTTCCGGCCACCGGCAGCTGAGTCGCGAGCGAGTCGCCCACCCGCGGGTCATCGCCCGGTTGCGGCCAGCGAGACCGACCCCAGTAGGGTGCGGCCCCGTGGACGCACGGACCTTCTTGGGGATGGAGCCTGACGGCGACGACCTGCACTGGCGGATGGATGTGGCACCGCAGCTCACGACGCCGGGGAACTTCCTCTTCGGCGGCTGCGGGCTCGGCGCAGCACTCGTCGCACTCGAGGCGGCATCCGGACGCCCGACCGTGTGGGCCACCGCGCACTACCTGTCCTACGCCGTCACCGACGCCGAGCTGCTCTGGGAGGTCACGCTCGCGGCCGCCGGCCGCCACGTCACCCAGGCGCGAGCGGTCGGGACTGTCGACGGGCGAGAGATCCTCACCGTCAACGCGGCCCTTGGGAGGGACGAGTTGGCGGTCGGGGGAGTGTGGGTCGTGCCACCGGACGTCCCGCCGCCCGATCAGTGCCCGCCGCGGTACCTGCCCGAGTTCTTCCGCAACACCATCATGGACAGCGTCGAGGTCCGCGCAGCCCGGGGACGGTCCTTCGAGGAGATGGACGGCTCCCCCGGGAGCCCGGATTCCGCACTGTGGGCGCGGGTTCCGGGCCACCTCACTCCGTCTGCCGCCACCCTGGCCATCTTCGGCGACTACGTCTCTGGGGCCGTCTCCCAGCCTCTCGGACGCCGCGCCATGGGACGGAGCCTCGACAACACGCTCCGCATGGTGCAGTTGAAGCCGACAGAGTGGGTGCTCTGCGATATCCGCATGCACGCGCTGGTGGGCGGATACGGCCAGGGGGTCGCCTTCCTCTGGTCGGAGGACGGCGTTCTCCTGGCGACGGCGAGCCAGTCAATCGCGGTGCGGTTGTGGCCGGAGGACGCCGTACTGCCTGGCTAAACCCGGGTGCGATGACCGGCCGCACGCGACAACGGCGAAACTGTTCTTCATGGCTCGCCACGCGACCACCCGAAAACGAGGCCGGCCTTCTGGCAAGATCACGGCCGCCGCGGTGGTTCTCGTCGCCGTGCTGGCCGGCGTTGCCGCGTTTTTGGTGCTGGAAACCTCGGCAATCTCCTCCCCAGCACACCACGCCACCGCGGCGACCCACCACAAGGCGAGCACCACCACCACAGCGCCCACGCCTCCGACCACCACCACGACAACGACGCGCCCCGCCGGGCCCGGGTTCGATGTCGGACGGGTGACCGCCGTTGGCGACTCCGTGATGCTCGATTACCAGGACCCGCTCAGGACCTCGATCCCCGGCATCAACGTGGACGCATCCGTGAGCCGGCAATGGTCCGAAGGCGAATTCATCCTGCAAACCCTGAAGGCCGAGGGCCAGCTCGGCGCCGACGTCATCGTCGCACTGGGTACCAACGGACCGATCACGGACACCGACTTCAACGACATGATGTCCATTCTCGGCGGTGCCTCACCGCGTGATCTTCGTGAACGTGCACGTCGACCGCCCATGGCAGGACCCCAACAACGCCGTCCTCGCCAACGGCGCGGCCAGGTACCCCAACGTCGTCGTCGCTGACTGGGCGACTCTGGCGGCCCAGAACCCGCAGTGGTTCGGCGAAGACGGCACCCATCTGGCGATCGACGGGTCCGGGGCGGACGCCCTCGCATCGTTGGTGGCATCGACACTCTCCAATGGGTGACCGGGAGTCCAGCGGCGTGGAGGACGGAGAAGGGTCGTGGTGTAACCTCGACGACTTCCGAGCCCTGGCCGGATGTCGGGGGCTATAGCTCAGTCGGTTAGAGCGCAGCACTGATAATCCGCCCCGAAGGGTTGTTCTGGACGGCGCCGGACGGCGCAGCACGGTCTGAGCAGGGATGCTGTAGACGAGCAACGACACCCGACGACGGCAGTTGGCGCGATTTGTAGGGCAAGTTGTAGGGCAAGAGGGACTCAGCGTAGAACTCAGCATTATCAGGGAGATCGGGCAAATGTCGCACTGTCTCGACGCGTCTCCTTGTGTCCCGACTTCGGTGCTCATCGGCATCGCGAGACTTTGGTGCGGGACGCTCCGAGACGCCGCGGGACTCTCTGGGGCCCGAATTGTCGGGATGAAAGTTGGGATGAATCAAAGGTCGCGGCCAACGTGCCACGGCAATCGATCCACTCCAATCGATCCAACACTCACCCCAACTCGGGCGTAGCAATGGAATTCCCGGCTGTCCGAACACTGCAAGTCAGCGCGATCATGAGCCGCAACCCAGGACGTGACAGGCAAGTCAAGTGCAAGCCGAAGGCTTAGGGAGGATAAGGACGAAGCGGAGGCCCGGACCGGCCCTTGACCTGCCGGGCAGAACGCGGAATAACAATGGATTACGCCGGCCATCGCGGCCGGCCTGGTTGCCTCTCTGATCCGTTCGATGGTCGGATTTACCTTGGTCGAGGAGTCCGGCGGAGACGCGAGCTTTTTCGCCATCAAGCCCGTTCCAGAGGCCTTGAGTAGGTCGCCCCTACCGTCGGAGCTACCCGTCTACCCGCGAAATCGGGCGCTCGTTTTAGGCGACCCTGAGCGAGCAGCTGCGGCGGGCTCGAGGGGTTGCGCTCTATGCGCTGCGCAGCTGGGGACGAAGCGAGGCGTGGACCTGATCGGCAACGGCAACGGCCAACCAGGGGCGCAGGCCGCCTATGGAATAGAGCAGCCCCGCCACTAGGGACAACGGGCCCAGCCCCAGCGGGACGAGCTTGCTTCGAAGACCCATAGCCTGCACAATAGATGCTGTATGCAACAAACTCTGAGTGCGCCTCCGACGGAGGAACAGCTGGTCGAT
The DNA here is from genome assembly GCA_963745175.1 of uncultured Acidimicrobiaceae bacterium. GTDB lineage: Bacteria > Actinomycetota > Acidimicrobiia > Acidimicrobiales > RAAP-2 > Bog-473. Next base: position 4,780 of record CAVUWK010000004.1, on the reverse strand, counting down.
GCCGTGCTGAGCGCCAGCCGGGTCCTCGTCGCCATCGCCGCTCGATCGCTCGCTGACGTCGGAGAAGAGGTCACCCTCACCCAGTACCGCTCGCTGGTGGTCCTGGCCTCCCGCGGTCCTCAGGGCGTGGCGGCCCTCGCCGACGCGGTCTCGGTCACGCCCCCCACCGCGTCGAGGATGTGCGACCGCCTGGTCAGAAAGGGCCTCGTGACTCGCCGGACCGATCGTCGCGACAGGCGCCAGGTCCGTATCGCCCTCTCTCCTGCGGGCCGCAAACTGGTCGACGCGGTGACCGCCCGGCGTCGCCAGGAGATCGAACAACTCGTCGCCTCGATCCCCCCAGAGTCTCGGGGCAGGGTCGTGGCCGCCCTGGCACATCTGAGCGAGACCGCTGGTGAGGTGCCCGAACAGGACTGGAGCACGGGCTGGGACCTGTGAGCGGGGGGCCGAGCGAGGGTGCACTAAGCGAAACGCCGCATCCCACCCACTCGGAGCGCGTCCGGGGGAGTGCCGCAGCGGTGGGCCGATGGGTCCGCTCAGCGCCGTACCTGCAGCGCTGGATCGTGCTCGGCGTCGCAATCGGTGCCATCGCTGGTCTCGGCGCCGTCACCTTCTACGAGTCGCTGCGGCTTTGCACCCATTTCTTCTTGGAAGTCCTCGCCGGCTACAGCGTGCCGACCCCCACTGGGGAGGGACACGTGGCGGGCGCAGCGCGCGCCGCCAGGCCTTGGGTCCTGCCACTGGTCGCAGGCACCGGGGCGCTTCTGGGCGCGTTGTTGGTGTACCGCTTCGCCCCCGAGGCCGAAGGCCATGGCACCGACGCAGCAATCGCGGCCGTGCACCACAACCCCAAGGGCGTTCGCTTTCGCGCCGTCGTGGTCAAGATCGTCGCTTCTGCGCTCACGATCGGATCGGGAGGATCGGGCGGACGGGAAGGTCCCACCGGGCAGATCAGTGCAGGCTTCGGGTCGCTCCTTACCCGGGTGCTGGACCTCGACCCGGCTGACGGCCGCATTGCGGTGGCGACGGGTATCGGCTCGGGCATCGGGGCCATCTTCGGCGCGCCGCTTGGTGGTGCCGTGTTGGCTTCGGAGATCCTCTACCGCGACGACTTCGACCCGGCCGCGCTGCTGCCGTGCTTCATTGCGTCGTCTGTGAGCTACGCCGTCTTCGGTTCGGTCGAGGGCTTCGGCCCCCTTTTCGGCTACGTCGGTTCGTACCGCTTCGGTGACCCGGCCCAACTCGGATGGTTCGCCCTGATCGGGGTCCTCGGTGGCCTGATTGGGCTGCTCTATGCCAAAGGCTTCTACAGGATCGCTCAGATCTCGGGCGGGATCCGCCGGCTGCCGCGATGGGTCAAACCGGCCATCGGTGGTCTGCTCGTCGGCAGCATAGGCATCGTGATTCCCGAGGTTCTCGGCACCGGATACGGCTGGATCCAAAAGTGCCTTGGTCCCGAGCTCCTCGGCATCCCGCTGTGGATCGTGCTTATCGTGCCCTTCGCCCGCATCTTGGCCACAGGGCTATCCATCGGCACGGGCGGATCGGGAGGGATCTTCGGTCCGGGCATAGTGATCGGCGCATTCATGGGTGCCGCGGTGTGGCGGCTCTTCGAGCCCATCGCGCCATCGATGGGCCACGACCCCTCGCCCTACGTCATCGTTGGGATGATGTGCTGCTTCGGCAGCATCTCGCGCGCGCCACTGGCAGTCATGTTGATGGTGGCGGAAATGACAGGCAGCCTGTCGATCCTGACGCCGGCCCTGGTCGGGGTTGGCTTGGCCTGGCTGATCGTGCACCACTTCGACGACTCGATCTACCGGAGCCAGATACGTAGCCGGGCCGACACCGAAGCGCGGCGCATCTCCGCAGGGCTTCCTCTTTGGCCTCGATCCCGACCCGGCAGGGCATGGTCGCCGCGCGGCTCGTCCTGCCATCTTCGACGTCCGTGAGCGACGCCATCGATCTCAGCCGAGAAGCCGGCATTGGTGGCGCTCCGGTCGTCGACGTTTCCGGGAGGTTCGAGGGCACGGTCGAGGTGGCCGAGCTGGCACACGCACAGCACCACGGGACCCACGTCGGCGCCCTGGCCGACGCCGGTGCACCGGTTGTCACGGTCGACAGCCATCTTGACGCCGCTCTCGAATCGATCGCTTCGCGGACATGTCGTGGGTGCCCGTTCTCGACGACGACAAGCGGGTGGTCGGCACCCTGTCGATCTGGATCTCGTCGCGGCCTATCGCGGCGAACTGTCCGCCTCGGCGCAGCGCTTGAGTGCTCTCGGCGCTCCGCCGGTACCTTCGAGCTCTCGGTCACCGAGGAATCGGTCCTCGCCGGAAAACCGCTGCACGGAGCCGCCCTTCCCGACGGCACGCTCGTCACCTCCATTGCTCGCAATGGAGGTGTGCTGACTCCGACCGGCGATGTGGTGGTCGAGACCGGCGACCGGCTCTCCCTTCTCGGGTATCGCGACGAGCATTCAACTTCGTTCGCCGGGTAGCGGGGCGAACGGCGAGGGGACGGCCTCTCGTCGTTTCCGTCCGATCGCAGCAGGCTGGGAGGGTAAGACACCTCGGCACCGTCGGGATAGGCCAGCAAGCCAAGCGGGTGGCGCCGCTCGCAACCGGCAGTCGAAGGGTCTGACTTGGGCCGGATCCGGACAAGAGTGCGATCGTGAGCGACCGCCTCGACAAGCATCGAAAGCGCCTCACGATGCCACTGGTCGGACCGGGTGGGCGTTGGCGGGCGTTGGATGTGCAGGAGCGCTCGGCGCTGCGCTGATCAGCCCCGATAACGCCCGGTCCGCTGCCGCACAGGACTGGTCCCCGTTCGTCTTGGTGGCGGGCCTTCTCCTGGTGGGTCTCGTCGCCGACGAGGACCGGTTGTTCTCCGCCGCCGGACACGCTCTCGCTCGCCTGGCTCCGAACGGACTCGCCCTCTATGTCGGTTCCGTCGTGCTCATCGTGAGCGTGACGACGGTATTGAACCTCGACACCTCAGTGGCATTCCTCACTCCGATCCTCGTCTACACGGCCCGCAACCGGGGCGAAGGAGAGGCGGCACTCCTCTATGGATGCCTTCTCCTGTCCAATGCCGGATCGCTGCTGCTACCCGGCTCAAATCTCACCAACCTGATCGTCCTCGGGCACCTGCACCTCTCGGGAGGACAGTTCCTCAAGCACATGGCCCCCGCGGCGATCGCAGCGGCACTGGTGACCGCTCTGGTAGTAGGCGGTGCCGAACATCGGTCACTGCGGGCAACGGTTGCCCCGTTATCGGAACGAGAGCAGCCGGTGTTCGAGTAGGGGACTGATCGCGGTGGTGGCGGTCACCGTGTTGGTGCTCGTCCTCCGGTCGCCAGCCGGCCCGGTGGCGGCCGTCGGTATGGTGGCAGTCAGCGTCCGGGCGTTCTCTTCGGAAGTGTCTCCCCGGCACCACGTCGGGGGTTCTCGGACTCCCCGTGCTCGTTGGCCTGTTCGGTGTAGCCGTCGCCCTCGGGACGTTGGGCCGTGCATGGTCGGGACCGGAAAATCTCCTGTCGCACCTTGACTCCTGGGGCACTGCTGTGGCCGGAGCCTTCTTCAGCGTGGTCGTGAACAACCTTCCCGCTGCATCGTTGTTGGCGGCTCGGTCGCCCCGACCGTTCGCCCTCCTGGTGGGGTTGAACATCGGCCCGAACCTCTTCGTCACCGGTTCGCTCGCCTGGCTGTTGTGGCTCCGATCGGCGAAGTCGGCCGGCGCTCGACCGTCCATCGCCAGAGCGAGCCTTCTCGGAGTGGTTGCGGTGCCGCTGTCGATGGCAGCTGCTCTGGGCGTGCTTGCCCTCGACGGGTCACATTGAAGTCCAGCACCACATCTTGCGGTGACGAGGACGGCGCCCGGGCGGGTTCTAGTCAGACGGAGATGGATGTTCGGGTCACTGCCGAAGTGACGACGCGGCCTCTCGAACGGCGTAATCGAGCAAGACGTATCCAGCTAACGGATCGGCCCACCACCAACCAGCCGCCGCGTTCAACACCAGACCGGCGAGCACCGATGTAGCCAGTATCCCGTCGATCATGGTGATCCGGCCCTCAGCTTGGAGCACCGGGTTGTTAAGGGCCGAACCCGTCTTGGCCTTGCCGAACACGAGCCCGAACATTACGACGGCGGTCACGGCAGTCCAGGCGATGCCGAGCGCACTGTGACGAGGATGAAACCCGATAACAAGCACCGCTGTGCTCTGAATGCTCAAGTAGACGGCCAACCCAACGAAGGCGATCCCGATGAGACGCATAGCTCGGCGCTGACGGTCCGCGTTCACGTCGGCTAGCTCCCACAAGACAACCGTCGATGCGCCTATCTCGATGAGGCTGTCGATGCCAAAGCCTGCCAGTGCGACGGATTGGGCCTGGATCGCGGCATAGGCCAGTACGAAGACGCCCACGACGTTCCATCCGAGCATCGTGGCCTAGAGCTTCCCGACCGCGGTCGAGCAGTCGCTCTCGACGGTTGCCTCGCTTGATCTCAACCACGTATTCAGTGTTTCAGACTGCTCCGAGTCGTCATCGCCCAGCGTGCCCGCTGCCGATTCGGGGACGGGGCATTGAGGGGCAGGCGATCTCGTCTGTGCGCTTCAAATTGCGCGGAGCGGGTGGTTGGACTGGGGCGCTTCTTAATCGCGCGTTCTCAGGTTCTGTAGCTGAAAACACGTTCGTCTCTGTGTGTGGCACGACGGCGGTTTCGTGCAAATGAAGGCTCGACCGAAGCCACGCCGATCCCAGGTTTTGACCTGCGAGGT